>CAZMTK010000001.1:0-210600 GCA_964569245.1 uncultured bacterium
GGCGTCCCGCTCCAAATTCATTCCATACTGCAGCTCGGAGCGGTGCCTCGAGGGAGACCGGCCTGCGGTGCTGATTCGGATCTGACCGAATCCCTTGCCCTGGAACCACCTGAGTCAGGATATTCTCGCTGCTGTGCCATGGACCGGTGACATCTGGCAGGGGGATAGCTGTGAATTCTCTCATGCTGATCGGCGTCATTGCTCTTCTCATCTCGTTCGCATCATGGGCCCAGGGGCCGGACTACGCCTTGCCCGGACCGTGGGGGTACGATTCTCTCTTCTGCGACATACCCGGCCAGGGGGAGACGATGACCGCCTCTCTCATCTATTTCCCGTGGCAGTCAGGGGCCGTGCCCCCCGGGGCCGGTCAGTGCCCGGTAGTGGCGTTCGGACACGGATGGAATCTCTCGATAGACCATTACTACAGCTACTGCCGCCACCTGGCTTCCTGGGGATACGTAGTTGCCCTGCCCACGATCTCCAATCCCCTCTTCAACCCCGAACACGACAGGAGGGCGAACTGCCTCGTGATGTCCGCGAGATACGCTGCCGCTCTCGGCGGGCAGAGCGGGCATGTGCTGGAGGGCCGCATCGACAGGGACAACTGGTCGCTTGTCGGGCACAGCATGGGAGGCAGCCTGTCGGTCCTCGCGGCCGACCTGTTCGGCCCAGCCCTGGGTGACACTCTCAGAGCCGTCGTGTCGTTCAGCGGCCCCCAGTCCGACCCCGAATGCTGGGGCGCCGACGTCATCGCGCCCAAGCTGATCCTCGAGGGCACCGAGGACGGCATCGTACCCTGGCAGGACGTGCATTCGCAGGTGTGGGCCGACATGCCGGCCCCTGGCGCCTTCGCCGTGATCGAAGGGGCCAGCCACTGCTACTTCATGGACTACTCGACCTGGCTCGAGGAGATGTTCGACGGCGAACCGACCATCTCGCGCGCCGCCCAGCAGGAGATCGCCAGGCTGTACACGACAGCTCTCCTCGAGCGGTTCCAGCATGGAGACACCTCGGAGTGGAACTTCCAGTTCTGCTACGGCGACTCTCTCCAGTACGACCCGGCCATGTATCTGGTCGAAATCCGCTGGGAGCCGTCGGGCTGCCCGCCAGAACAGCCTTCCGGGAACGCGCTCTCCGTGTCTCCCAATCCTTTCACGGTCTGCTGCAGCATACGGGGCGATCCGGATCAGGCGACGGTTCTGGATCTCGCAGGGAGAGTCGTAGCCAGCCTCGACATCCCGGGCGAGTGGACACCTGTGCCGGAGCTCCCCCAGGGCGTCTACTGCCTCGTCCCACGCAACGGAAGGCCTGCCGTCAAGCTCGTGCTCGCAAGGTGACAGCGAAGGGGCGGCCTGCTTCCGCAGCGGTTCCGACAAGCCCGGATCGGGCGGATGGAAGCTGCAGCGCAGAGCAGGGTTGCGAGATTTCTCCACCCTGCCTGGCAGCGGATTGAGCGGGTTTCTCAAGCATCTTCAACCTGATGCCGGCCAGGGGAGGGTGGACCTGGGGGGCCGGCGGGCGTATTTTCGCGACTCGAAAGTCCGGGGCGGCGTAGCCAAGTGGTAAGGCAGCGGATTGCAAATCCGTCATTCAGCGGTTCGAATCCGCTCGCCGCCTCCAGGACAGCCGATACCCGCGATCCGGAGCTTCAAGTATGAGAGCATCCCCGAGGCGCATCGTGTCGATCGTGCTCATCGCCGTCTCGACGGCGATGATCGCAGCCGGGTACCTGGCCGGCGATCCCTCTCTCATCCTCCGCAAGGCCGTGACGATATGCCTCGAGTGCATCGGAGTGGGATGACCAGGGCGGGCATGATTGCGCTCCGCCAGCGCCTAGTGCAGCTTTCCTCCGCTCTGGCGGCCAACGCCTGGCTGCAGGGCTGGGTCGAGAAGGGCATCTACACCGGCCCGACGAAGGTCGCCTGCTTCCCGGGCCTGCAGTGCTACAGCTGTCCTTCCAGCATCGCCTCCTGTCCGCTGGGCTCCCTCCAGAGCCTCCTCGCATCGCCGGGTCCCTTGCTGGGCGCACTGGGCGGCGCAGAAGCCACTACCGCTCTCGCCGTGCTCGGCTCGATCCTCGTGGTAGGATTCCTCGCAGGCCGATTCGCCTGTTCGCACATCTGCCCGTTCGGCCTGCTCCAGGACCTCCTCCACATGATTCCCGCCCCGCGCCTCCGCCTTCCAGGAGGCCTGGAGAGGGCGAGATTCGCCGTTCTCGCCGTGTTCGTCGCGGGGCTGCCGGTCCTTCTGAGGCCGGGGCCCGGGCTGCCGGGCGATCCCTGGTTCTGCAAGGCCGTCTGCCCCGCCGGGACCGTGACCGGCGGCTGGCCCTTCGCCGCATGGGAAGGCGGCGAGACTCTCAGGCTGGGCTTCATCTTCGCCTGGAAGTCGGCGATCGCGGTGCTTGTGATCCTGTGGTCCGTCACCACCAGCAGACCGTTCTGCAGGACGCTGTGCCCCCTCGGTGCAGCCTGGGGGCTCGCCGGACGGGTGTCCCTCTTCCGGATGACTGTGGACCGGTCCTGCATCCGCTGCGGCAAGTGCAGGGAGGTCTGCCCCGTGGAAATCGAGATCTGGCGGGATCCGTCCTCCTCGAGCTGCATCAGGTGCGGCAGGTGCATCCCCGCCTGCCCTGTCTCCGCGATAAGGAACGGCCCTGCAGGATGAGCCGGTCTCTCTCGCGCCTGCTCTGGATCCCGCTCCTCGCACTGCTCCTGGTGCCCGTGTTCAGACATCTCGCCATGTACAGCCGGGCGGAGGGAGGAGGGGACTGGACGCTCCTCCAGGGCCTCGGTGCGCTGGACAGCGCGCTTGCCGCTGCGTCGGGCAGGCCGGTCCTCCTGAACTTCTGGGCGACATGGTGCAACCCGTGCGTCGCTGAGCTCCCTCTGGTCGAGGCGGCGGCCGACTCGGCAGGAGACGGGGCGGTCGTCCTCGCGGTCTCCATCGGAGATCCCTCGCTGGAAGAGGTCAGGCGTTTCCTCGAAACGGCGAACACGGGGCTGACGGTGATATGGCTGGATGCGGAGGACGCCTCGGCCGTCTCGGAGAGGTACGGCCTGCCCGACGCAGTACCCGTGACGATCGTTCTGGACCCCGATGGAATGGAGTCCGCCCGCGCAGTGGGCGCGAGGGACGTCGGCTGGTTCGCCGGGCGGCTGGCGGCGGCCTCGGCTGCAGGAGCAGGACTGTACTCGACGCCAACCCCGAGCGAAGGGAGAGTCCATGTGAATGTCGTCGGCGGCAGGTCGGACAGCCTGGCCCTGGCCCTGGAGGCGGAGGCCGTCCGGCTCGCGGGCAGCGACAACGTGGCTTTCTTCGATCCTTCCGTGCCCGAGGACAGCTCCGCCGCAGCTGCGCTGTTCCTCCCGCTCGACGGCCTACCCTATGCCCAGCCCTGCTATGGAGGCGCATGCGGCCGCCCCGTCAGGGATCCTGCGGAGCTGGAAGGTGCCCTCGCGAGGCTCGCGCAGCCCTGAGATATCCGTAGCCCTGCCGTTCAGGGACGCGGAGCCGTGGATCGGCGGAGCTCTCGAATCGCTGCGCTCGCAGACACTAGAGGACTTCGAGGTCCTGATGGTGGACGACGGCTCGTCCGACGGCGGTGCGTCCATCGCCGCCTCGTTCGCGTCGCAGGACCGGAGGTTCAGGCTTGTCTCGACGCCGTCTCCGGGAATAGCTGCCTCGCTCAACCACGCCATCGCCCTGGCGAGGGGAGTGTGGATCGCACGTCTCGACGCAGACGACGAGTGCCACCCTCGCAGGCTGGAGGCCCAGCTCGGGCTGGCCCGCTCGCTGGGTTCGGAAACCGTTGTATCGTGCCTGGTGCGATGCACAGGCGAGGTGGCCGAGGGCTGGCGCCTCTACGAGGAATGGGTCAACTCCCTTGTACTGCACGAGGAGATAGAGAAGGCGATGTTCGTCGAGAGCCCCGTTCCGCACCCGACAGCGTTCTTCGCGAGGGACACGGTTCTGGATGCGGGCGGATACTCCGACGGCCCCTTCCCCGAGGACTACGAGCTCTGGCTCAGGCTCTGGTCCAGAGGGACGAGGTTCCGGAAGGTTCCCGAGGTTCTCCTCGACTGGCGCGAGAGGCCCGACAGGCTCTCCAGGACGAGCGATCGCTACTCTACGGACGCCTTCTTCTCCCTCAAGGCCCGCTACATAGGCCGGGCTCCACTGGTGCAGGGGCGCAGCAGAGTGCTCCTCTGGGGCGCAGGCCCCTGGGGCAGAAGGTTCTCCGACATGCTGTCACGAGAGGGCTTCTCCGTGGAAGCCTTCGTTGACGTGAACCCGAGGAGGATCGGCGGCACTGTCCGGGGCCGGCCCGTGGTGCCTCCGGAGAGTCTGCCCGGCATGAGGGGCATCCCTGTACTTGTCTGCGTGAGGTCCCGCGGAGCGCGCGAGGAGATAACATCTGCGCTCACCGGAATGGGCTTCGAGGAGGGGGCCGACTTCCTCCTCTGCACCTGAGCAGCGGGCCTTTACACCCGCCCGGCCATTGCGAATATCCCCGCGTACACGGCGGAAGAATCTGACGGGAGGTTCAGCCTTGAAGATCCAGGAGAGCATCAAGGACGGCGTTACGATCATCAAGCTGAGTGGAAAGCTCATCAGCGGCCCCGAGCTCGTGGGGCTGAAGACTGCCTTCCAGAACACCGTGAACCAGGACAGGCACAAGAAAGTCCTGCTGGACCTCGGGGACGTCTCCTGGATGGACAGCTCCGGCCTCGGAGTGATCGTCTCAGGGCACACCACCATCCGCAGGGCCGGCGGCGAGATGAAGATCCTCAACGCAACGAAGAAGATCCACGAACTCTTCATCATAACGAAGCTCATCACCGTCTTCGATACCTTCCACAGCGAGACCGAGGCCCTCGCCAGCTTCCAGGACAAGGCGTGAAGCCGATAGTAGTAAGCGTTCCGAGCCTGGAGGTCTTCCTGGAGCCCCTGCAGGTGTTCGTGGAGAGAGTCGGTGCCATCGCCGGAGTCGAGGACGACGAGCTGACCTCCCTTTCGATAGCGGTCATAGAGATCGTGAAGAACGGCATGGAGCACGGGAACGGAATGGACGGGGACAAGCCCGTAACGATTCGCATGGAGGCCCTCCCGGGCCGACTGCAGATACAGGTGGAGGACCAGGGGAGGTGGGTCCCCCGCGAGCAGATCGGCTACAAGCCGGCCGAGGGCGAGGAGATCTTCTCCGACAGGGGCCGCGGCATCCTGATAGCGAGGAATCTCGCCAGGTGGGTCGAGTTCGGCCTCACCGAGGACGGGAGAACCCAGGCCACTCTGGTCTGGCCGCTCACCTGACTTGGACAGGCTCAGGCTTCACCTGGCCGTCGAGAGCCGAGCCTTCCCCAGCGGACTCGACGACATCCTCAGAAGCGACCTTGAGCGCATGTCGCCTCCGTCGTGGGCCGACGGCATCAGGCTCGTCGGTCCCGACGACCAGGCAGACGCGGTGGTCATGCTCTTCAACCTGGAGCCGTCCGACCGCATGCGCCGCGTCTTCTTCAGCAGCTTCCGCAGGGCCGTCCCGATCGCGGGGCTATGTCTGGGAGAGCCCTCGACCGCCGACAGCATCTACTCCCGCCTCAGGGAGTGGGGCTCCTGGTGGGTCTTCACAACGGCGCAGGATGCCCGCGCGATCGCATCCGGCCCGCTGCAGAGATGGCTGAGGCAGGTAGAGAGGGACTCTTCGCCCTTTCCGTCGGGCGACGACCTGCTCGCAAGCTACGGCCCCGTGGACGAGGACAAGATAGATTCGCGGAGCCTGGAACTCGCCGAGGACGTGCTGATGAGGCGCGGATTCGTATGTCTCAGCGGCCCGCTCGGCTCGGGGAAGACCACACTGGCGCGGTACCTGCTCTCCAGGGCGTCCGACGAGGGCTTGAACCCGGTGGAGGTGATCTCCGCAGACCTGGACTCCACCGCCGTGGAGTCCCTGCTCACCGGACCCGAGGACTGCGCGGTCTTCTTCGACCTCGACACGCTGAGGAGGTTCACGGACCTCTGGTCGAGCTACGTCTGGACAGTTGCGCTATCGCTCATGATAAGGGCCACCGAGTCGAGGAGGCGCCTCGTCCTGGCATCGTCCTCGCCCCGCATAGAAGCCATCTTCGAGACCTACGGCGACGCGCACGTCACCCTGCCCGGACCCTCCGAGAAGCGCGGCTGGAGGCTCGAGCAGGGCAGGTCGGCGCGAAGGAGGCTGCTGAAGCTCGACCCGCTCGATCTCGCCGAGCACGTCCTCCTGGCCGCGTTCGATCCCGTCATCCCCGAGAGCATGTTCAAGGCGTCCCTCTCCGGGCTGTGGGAGAGGCTGAGCATCCTGGAGAGGAGGCGCTTCCCCTCGGCCCGCGATCTGGAGGAGATGTACGAGGGGTCCTTCGCATCTCGCGGCGAGGCGCCGTTCAGGCGTGTGCGCATAGCCGGGGAGATGAACATCGTTGCGGGGGACGCCCTGCTCATGGCGGCCATAGACGAGGTGTTCGAGGAGCTCGTGAGGAAGCGGAGCAGGGTCATACACGCGCTCGGAGACGAGCTGCTGAACTCGCCCGAGCCTCGAGTCAGGAAGGCCGGGATCGTGCTCGCCCACTTCTACCGCTCCCTCTCGGACGAGGACAGGGCGACCCTTCTCCACTCCACCGCGAGGGAGCAGGATCACGGCATCCTTCTCGACACCCTGACCGTCCTCCTGCGCAGTCCGAAGCATGCAGACGACCCCCTGCTGAGTCTCGCCGAGTCCATAGCCGCGGACGACTCTCCGGACAGGCGCCGTGCGCTGGCAGAGGTCTGCGCCTCCCTCTGGGCCAGGTCGGACGCCCGCATGGCCGCCATCCTCGACGCCCTCTCCAGGGATCCGGTCCCCGACGTAAGGGCATCGCTCATGAGAGGGATAGCGATGTGGGGCGGCACGGAGGATCCCGGGGGGTACTGCGCCCGCCTGATCCACGATCCGTCCATCAGGGTGAGAACCCAGGCCATGGTCTATCTGGGCGGAAGGTTCCCCAGGCTGAACCGGGACGAGATGGCCGTCGTGGACGAGGCTCTATCGGAAGGCGACGGCAGGATACTCAGAAGCCTCGCATGGGGGCTCCTGACAAGGGAGACCGAGGAGTTCTCCACCGAGTTCACCGACCTCCTCTGGGTGATACTGGACAGGATGCCCCCCGGGGGCAGGGGCCTCGTGGCCAGGCAGGTCGGAGGACGCCTCAGGTACTTCGACATGGACGTAAGAAGGGCCCTAGTCTCGAACCTCGAGGAGGAGGACAGGACAGCGGTCGTACTCTGTCTGCTCATGAACTACTCGTGGCTGACGGCGGAGGAGTCGCAGAAGCTTTGGAGCCTGGTCTCGGACAGGATCGCCGGAGACATGAACTTCGCCTCGCTTGTCCTCAGGTACTTCAGCTCATTCGAGCCGGCCCGCAGGTCCAGCCTGGTCAGGTCGGTGCTGACGGCGGAGGCGTACAGCGGCAGGGAGGCGCTCAGCCAGCTCATAGGACGCGCGAGGTGGGACCTTGCCGAGACGGCCCTCGAAGTCTCGCGGTCGATCACGGGAACGGGCACTCCGGAGGAGAGATCGAGGCTGGCCTGGTTCGTCATCTGGAACCTCGACCTCTTCGACGGCGAGGGCTTGGAGCTGGTCGGGCGGATGCTGGAGGACGAGTCGCCCCTGGTCCGCTCCTCGCTAGCGAGGGCGATGCTCAAGCAGGGCGTGGCGGACGGAGACCTGGACTGGGTCCTGCCCGTCCTCGCATCGGACTCCGAGAGGTCCGTTCGAGCGGTCGCCGGCGAGGCGATCGGAAAGCTCGCGCCAGGCCTTTCCACCCAGGGTTCCGAGGCGCTCGAGAGGCTCCTGTCGGATCCCGAGCCATCCGTCAGGTCGCGCACTCTCTGGGGGGTGGTGGAATCGGTGACGCTCCCGGCTCCGGCAAAGCTCCAGCGGCTTTCCCGGATGCTCTCCGACCCCTCCCCCGGCGTGCACAGGGAGATCGCAGCCATGCTGAAGGAGTATTCCGACCTGCTCTCGGATCCGGGTGCGCCCGAGCTGGTCTCCGAGCTCCTTTCGGACCCCGACGAGAAGACCAGGATCGAGACTGCCAGGCTGGTGACTGCGACACCAGGCCTCATATCGGCCGAGGCCGTCAGGAAGAGGCTGCCGGACCTTCTGCTCGACAGGGGGACCTCCG
This sequence comes from uncultured bacterium, assembly GCA_964569245.1. Classification (GTDB taxonomy): domain Bacteria; phylum Fermentibacterota; class Fermentibacteria; order Fermentibacterales; family Fermentibacteraceae; genus JAAYTY01. Next base: position 8,196 of record CAZMTK010000001.1, read on the forward strand.
GTGCGACCATCATCGACGAGCTGAGCACAGCCAGGGAGATCCAGAAGGAGTTCCTGCCGGACTCCCCACCCCGGCTGGAGTCCTATGACATCGAGTTCTACTACAGCCCTGCAAGAGAGATAGGGGGCGACTACTACGACTTCTTCCCGCTGCCGGAGGACAATCTCGGCTTCGCCGTCGGCGACGTCTCCGGCAAGGGCATCCCCGCCGCGCTGACGATGGCTGCCCTGAAGGGCAGTCTGGCCGCGAGGGTGAGGAACATCTACTCCATCGCCGAGATCATCAGGCAGGTGAACGAGTCCCTCTGCGAGGCCGGGGAGGCGACGAGCCTCGTGGGGCTGTTCTATGGCGTGCTCAACACGCGGACGGGCACGCTCACCTACGTCAACGCCGGCCACAACCCTCCCGTCCTCGTGAAGAGGGAGGGGCAGACCAAGCTGCTGACGGAGGGCGGACTCCTCCTGGGCGCCAGCTCCGAGGCGAGGTACTCGCCGGGGATAGTCCGCCTCGAGGCGGCGGACGTCCTGCTTCTGTACACCGACGGGATCTCCGAGGCCAAGGACACTTCCGACTCCGAGCTGGGTCTGATGGCTCTAGTCGAGCTGGCTGTGAGCTTCCGCGACCTATCGGCCAGGCAGATGATCCTCAGGATCCTCGAGGCGGTCAACAGGCACTCGGCAGGAGCGCCGAGGTCCGACGACCAGACGCTAGTGGTGATCAGGAGGAGATAGTGCGCTGCGTCTTCCTCCTGTCCGACTTCGGCACGACCGACACGTACGTTGCGCAGATGAAGGCCGCGCTTCTCATGGCCGCGGGGGCGGACCTGGCGCTGGTTGACCTGACTCACGAGATACCTCCGGGCGACATCCGCTCGGCCGCCTTCCACCTGCACGTGGCCCTCCCCCGTCTTCCGGCGGGTTCCGGAGTTCTCGCAGTTGTGGATCCCGGCGTGGGAACCTGCAGGAGGGCGATGCTCTGCCGTTCTTGCGGCTCCTGGATCTGCGGCCCCGACAACGGCCTCCTCGGCTGGCTCGATCTCGACGACGCCTTCGAGCTCCCCGTACCCCGCGGCGCCTCCAGCACCTTCCATGGCAGAGACCTCTTCGCACCCTCCCTTGCGATGGCGATGACCGAGGGCTGTGCGCCACCTGGAGCCTCGAGGTCCGACCCCCGCGGCGTGGAGAGGCTTCCGCGGCTGCCGCCCGTCGTCGTGCCCGGAGGCATCGAGACCGGTGTCGCATCGGTCGACCGGTTCGGGAACGTCATCCTGTGGCTTCGCAGGGCCGACCTGGGGTCCGGCAGGCCCGTCCGGATCGAAGCCGGAGGCCGTATGCTCGAGATCTTACTCTCTTCGACGTACGCCGACTCGTGTGGAATCCCGGCTCTGATCGAGGGAAGCAGCGGCTACATGGAGCTCGCCGTCGGGGGCGGCAGGGCTTCCGCTCTCTTGGGCGCGGAGCCCGGAAGCGTCGTCAGGCTGCTCCTGGAGGAAGAATGAAGAGAATAGGTCTTCTGCTGCACATCTACCAGCCGCCGACGCAGGACAGGTCCGTGGTCGAGCGGATAGACGCCGAGTGCTACCGCCCCGTCGCATCGCTTCTGGCCCGGACCGGGGCCAAGGTCACGCTGAACATGAACTACTCGCTGACCGAGCAGCTCTCGGAGGCCGGCTCTGCCACTCTGGACGAACTGACGCGGGCAGTGGGCGTCGAGTTCACGGGCTCCGGAGCGTTCCACCCCGTGCTCCCGCTCATCCCGGAAGCCGAGATGGACAGGCAGATCGCCCTGAACACCCTGGGGAACGGAAGGCTCCTAGGTCCGTCCTTTGCCCCGCGGGGCTTCTTCCCGCCAGAGATGGCGGTGAGCCCGGAAGTCCTCGGCCGTCTGGCGGGTCTCGGCTTCGAATGGGCCGTGGCTGACGACCTCCCCTGGGTTGCTTCGGGGAGGGAAGCGCCTTTCGACTGGGTTCCTTCGTGCCGCGGGATCGGGGTGCTCCTCAGGAGCAACTTCTGGAGCAACAGGATAGCCTTCCACGGAGGGCGGGGGGACGAAGTCGCCTCCGACATGGTTCGAGGGCTTGATGCATGGGCGGGCCCCGACAGGGACGCCTATATCGTCGTGGCGATGGACGGAGAAACCTTCGGGCACCACCGGAAAGGCGCGGTAGAGACCTTCCTCGAGCCCTTCCTGGACAGCCTCGCATGCAACCGCGCAGGCGCCGTTCTGGACACTCTTTCGGGCATAGCCGGGGCGTTCCCGGCACGCGAGGCCGAAGTGCCGCCCGGCTCGTGGTCCACCACGCCCGAGGACATGGCCGCCGGCAAGCCCTGGCCTCTCTGGGACGACCCCGACTGCCCGGACCATGCGGCGCTGAGGGCTCTCCTCATGCCCGTTCTGTCGGCAGCCAGGGCCTCCGGCTCGGAAAGAGTTGCAGCGCTGGCCGACAGGATGCTATACTCGTGCCCGTTCTGGTGGGCCTCTCCGGGCAGGAGAAGCCCGCTCCAGGTCAGGCGGGGAATCCAGGCGATCATGGAAACGGCGCTCGCGGTCTTCGAGCTGGACGGAGACAGGCGATTCATGGACGAGGTCATGTCCGCCGCCGGACGGGTGCCATCTATGTGCGCAAAGGACGGGAACTGATGCCCAAGAAGGAACGCACATTCGCAGCCAAGCTGGCGCACGAGGCCAGGACGATCCACCGCGAGCTCTGCCCGGTCTGCGGCAAGGAGAAGCAGCCCGTGGTGCTGTACGCATCCCTCACCGACGAGAGAGGCAACTGGCGTCCCCAGCGCAGGCGGGTCAAGCTCTGCGACTGCAACAGGCCGAAGATCTACGGCTGACGGTCCTGGAAGGCGTCTCGAAGGCGTACTCCTCCTGACGGCCGGGCTGGGCAGGAGAGCCGAGCCGCTTTCGATCCTGCGCCCCAAATCGCTGCTGCCCTGGGAGGGGACGACCGTGCTGGGCCGCCTTGCCGCCGCCTGCATGCGAGCTGACCCGGCCAGGATTGCCGCCAACGCCTCCAGGTGTCCCGATCTGGTGATCGAGGAGATAGAGCGCAGCACGGGAATGGAGTGCGCCCTGATGTTCGAGGAGAGACCCCTCGGGGTGTGCGGCACCCTCGCGAGGCTCGCCGAGGTGTCCGGCGGAGGAGACTGGCTCGTATGCAACACGGACGCCGTGACAGATCTCGACTTCGCGGCCTTCGCAGGCCGCCACCTGGAGCGCGGAGCGGACTGGACGGCGGCTCTGGGCGCCATGCCGCCCTGTGGAGGCTACCGTCAGGTCGGAGTTTCTCCCGGCGGGGGTTTCCCCTCGTCTTCGGGCAGCCCCAGGCACTACTGGGGGTTCAGCGTCATGGGGCGGAAGGTGCTCGAGGCGGCTGTGCGGCACAGGAACGAGGGCCTCTTCTCCGGTCTTGCCGCCTTCTGCTCGGCTGCGGGCATGCGGCTCGAGGCCTTCGACGCATCCGGGGAGTGGCTGGACACGGGTGATGCGGAGGCATACCGGGTGAATCTGCTCTCGAGACCCCCGGTGGTCCGGGAGGGGGCCGTGATAGAGGAGGGCGCCGTGCTGGAGGGCCGCTGGTTCGTGGGGAGGGGCTGCAGAGTGGCTTCCGGGGCGGTGGTCAGGGACTCGGTCATGCTCGACGGCTCCGCCCTTCTCGGCGGAGTGCTGGAGCGGTCGGTGCTCCCCTGGATGGAAAGGAGGGGCGGCGCGTGAGGAGTCCAGAGATATCGCCCCTCTTCCGACAGTGGATCGAGGCCAGGGTCGGCCCCGTGGAAAGCCTCGAGATGATGGCCGGTGACGCCTCCAGGAGGGTCTTCTGCAGGATCTCCACACCCTCCGGCAGCTTCGTGGCCATGGACAGCGGAAGAATCCCCATCGAGAGCTGGCTCGACATCAACGGACTGCTCTCCGCGCACGGCTTCCCCGTTCCGGGGATCGTCTGCTCGGATGCGCCCGCAGGCTGGGCCGTGATGGAGGACCTGCACGACACCAGGCTCCTCGACCTGGACAGGGCGTCCTACGAGGGCTACCTGGAAGAGGCGCTCTACATCGTCGAGAGGATGCAGAGGGAGCTGACCATGAGGGCCTGCGCCGAGTCCATCGCCGGAAGGAGGCACTTCACGGCCAACTTCTTCGCCGCCGAGCTCGACCATACTCTGGAACACCTCTTCTTCCGGCTCCTGGCCGTGCCGGCCGAGGAGGTCGCAGGACTGCAGGCGCTGTTCAGGGAGCTCTGCGCCTCGGTCGCCGAAGGACCCAGGGTCTTCTGCCACAGGGACTACCACAGCGCCAACCTGATGGTTCACGACGGGCGTCTCGTGATGGTGGACTGGCAGGATGCCCGTTTCGGCCCCATCGAATACGATCTTGTCAGCCTGCTGCGGGACAGCTACGTTGACGTCGGCCCCGAGTGGGAGCCGATGGCGAGGAGGTTCGTGCAGGCCTCCGGACGGTCCAACATGTTCAGGGTGGCATCATGCGCGTGCCAGAGGAGCCTCAAGGCGGCCGGAACGTTCGCCTTCCAGTTCAGGGCCTACGAGAGGGAGGACTACCTGGCCGACCTGCCGAGGACGATGAGGTACCTTTCGGGATACGCGGAGATCTGCCCCAGGCTCGCCCCTCTGGTCAGGCGCATCTATTCGATACTCGACACGAGAAGGGGCGAGATAGACCTTGGCGGCTTCAGAGAGTCCGACACCGTGACCATCGTCACCCCCCGGGCGGAGGCGAAGTGAAGAAGAGGATACTAACTGGCGACAGGCCGACGGGGCCGCTCCATCTCGGGCACTTCGTCGGCTCGCTCCAGAACAGGGTCCTCCTGCAGGAGGAGTACGACACCTTCATCATCATCGCGGACGTGCAGGCGCTGACCACGAACTTCGACAAGCCCGAGAGGCTGGCGGAGGACGTCAGACAGGTGGCTCTGGACAACCTGGCCGCAGGACTCGACCCGGGGAAGGCCTCCATCTTCATCCAGAGCCTCGTCCCCCAGATCGCAGAGCTCACAGTCTTCTTCTCGATGTTCGTGACGGTCAGCAGGCTCAGGCACAACCCCACGATAAAGACCGAGGCCGGCTCCTACGGCTACACCGACATGACATACGGCTTCCTCGGCTATCCCGTGAGCCAGGCTGCGGACATTCTCTTCTGCAGGGCCGATCTGGTCCCCGTGGGAGAGGACCAGCTTCCGCACATCGAGATGACCCGTTTCGTCGCCAGGCGCTTCAACGAGCTGTATTCCAGCGTGTTTCCCGAACCCGAGGCCATGGTGAGCCGGGTTCCGAGGCTGGTCGGCCTCGACGGCCAGGCCAAGATGTCGAAGTCGCTCGGCAACTGCATCTACCTGAGCGACGAGCCGTCCCGCGTGGCCGAGAAGGTCATGAACGCGGTCACCGACCCGGCAAGGATCCACAAGACCGACCCCGGGCACCCCGAGATCTGCACCATCTGCTCCTACCACGACGCGTTCAACCAGGAGGAGTACGGGAACACCGTCGAGATGTGCAGGGCCGGGGCCATCGGCTGCGTGGCCTGCAAGAAGCGTCTGCTCCAGGTGCTCGAAGGCATTCTGGAGCCGATGCGCGAGCGCAGGGCCCTGTATTCGAAGCCGGGCCTCCTCGACGAGATACTCGGGGCCGGCACGGAAAGGGCGCGCCGGGAGGGCGAGGCCACCATCGAGAAAGTCAGGAGCGCCATGGGCATGGACTACTTCGGCGGCGCGGAATGAAGCTCCGCAACAGCATGGGCGGGCGTCTGGAGGAGTTCGTGCCGCTCGATCCCGCCAGGGCGGGGATCTACGTCTGCGGGCCCACGGTGTACGGCGACAGCCACCTCGGCCATGCGAAGAGCTACGTGTCGTTCGACGTGCTGGTGAGGTACCTCAGGCACACCGGCTTCGCCGTACGCTACGTCCAGAACATCACTGACGTGGGGCACCTCTCGGAGAACTCGGAGTTCGGAGAGGACAAGATACAGCGGCAGGCGGCACTCGAGAGGGTCGAGCCGCTGGAGCTCGCAGAGAGATACACCCGTTCGTACTTCGAGGACATGGATGCGCTCGGAAACCTGAGGCCTGACATCGCACCCAGGGCCTCCGGCCACATCCCGGAGCAGATCGAGCTCGTCCGGTCGCTTCTCTCGCGCGGGCACGCCTACAGGTCCGGCGGGTGCGTGTACTACTCCGTCAGGTCGTTCCCCGGATACGGAAAGCTGTCGGGCAGGAGACCGGACGAGCTCCTCGCCGGCGCCAGAGTCGAGGTGCAGGAAGGGAAGCGGGATCCGCTCGACTTCGCGCTCTGGAAGAAGGCCGACGGAGGGCACATCCTGAGATGGCGCTCTCCCTGGGGGTGGGGCTACCCCGGCTGGCACCTCGAATGCTCGGCGATGGCCATGAGGTATCTCGGTGAGACTATCGACGTGCACGGAGGGGGGCTCGAGAACATCTTCCCCCACCACGAGTGCGAGGTGGCGCAGAGCGAGGCAGCCACCGGCAGACCGTTCGCCAGGTTCTGGCTCCACAACAACATGGTGACGGTGGACGGCCGCAAGATGGGGAAGAGCCTGGGCAACTTCGTCACTCTGAAGGAGATCTTCACGAGGTTCGACCCAGCCGTGGTGCGGCTCTATGTACTCAGGAGCCACTACCGAAGCCCGCTGGACTTCACCGAGGAGGGTCTGCGTTCAGCCAGGAGCGCGTTCGAGCGGCTCTCGGAGCTGAGGGCCCGCCTCTCGAGAGCAGCGGGAGAGGGAACCCGGAGCGACTCGGCCGCAGAACTCGCGGCTTCGCTTACCCGCTCGTTCAGGGAGCGCATGGACGACGACCTGGACACTCCCGGGGCGCTGGCCGCCGTCTTCGATTTCGTGCGTTCCGCCAACTCGATGCTGGACGGAGGGGCCGGAAAGGGAGACGCCTCGCTCCTCGGCGACCTGGTCGAGGAGCTCTGCGGCGGCGTTCTGGGCATCGCACGGCGGGAGGACCGGGGGGACTCCAGCGACGCCGGACGGGAGAAGCTGGTCGAGGCGCTGGGTCTCGCCCGGTCGGCGCTGCGCCGCAGCAGGCTCTTCCAGGAGACCGACGAGATGCGCCGGATTCTGGCGGAGGCCGGCTACTCGGTGCGCGATCTGCCCGACGGCACGAGCCTCATAGAAAGGAACTGAGCCCGGGGGCCTCAGGCCCTCCGGGCTCGAGCGGCGGCCGATGTCGGACCCGCTAGCGGGGGGTTAGCCTGCTCTTCATGCGCGCCGCCTTGTTGCGGTGGATGATTCTCTTCCGACCGGCGACATCGATGATACTCTGGGCTGCCTTCCATGCCTCCTGCTTCTCCTCGGGCGTGGAAGCCTCGCGCACCTTCTTGACGGCGGTGCGCAGCGCGCGCATCTCGCTTCGCACGACAGCGTGCCTGGCCTCGTCCCTGCGGCGGCTCTTCTCCGATCCGGCGCTCCTTGCCAAGGAATGGCTCCTTTCACAGAATAACTGCTGAAGGCTGTGCGGGAACCGCCTCGGTTCCTGGTTGTTTTCACGCTCAGAACCCGGAATCTGAGCTTCAGAGGTCGGGATGTCAACTGAAGGAAGGATCGGGGAATGAAGCATCTGGTTCTTGCGATGCTCGCGCTCGCGATCGTCCTGCCCGCGTCCGCCGAAAGGCTGGTGCGGCTCTACGACGCCGTTCCATCGACTGTCGAGGTCCTGCTGGCGGATGACGTAGACATCGCCGCCGCCAACCTCAGGGAGGGCTGGATCGACATCTGCCTCCCCGACAGGGAGACCGACAGGGCCGCCCTCTATTCCTCCCGCACCGAGGTTCTCCCGCTCGAATGGGGCATGCTGCTTGGCGAGAACCGGGGAAACGCCGGGTACTACTACAGCTGGGAGGAGAACAACGCCTTCTGGGCCACCTTCGCCGCCGCCCACTCCGACCTCGTCGACACACCGGTCTCGATCGGCACGACGGTTCAGGGCAGGTCCATCAACATGGTCATGATGACCAGCAGCGCCGGGGGCTACAAGCCCGCCCTGCTCTTCACCGCCATGGTCCACGCCCGCGAGCCCATCGGCACCTCCGTGCTGATCGACTTCGCGAACTGGCTGGCGACGAGCTACGGCAGCGACACGATGGCCACATGGATACTCGACCACACCAGGGTGTACTTCGTGCCCATCGTCAACATCGACAGCTACATCCTGAACTGCAACCCCGCAGGGGGCATGATCCGCAAGAACCAGAGCCCTCCCGACGGAGTGGACCTCAACCGCAACTTCGCCTACATGTGGGGCTACGACGACTACGGCTCGAGCCCCGATCCGTATGACGAGACCTACCGCGGCCCCAGCGCGGCCAGCGAGCCCGAGACCCAGGCCATCCAGAACTTCATCAACAGCATCCAGCCCATCGCGGGCATGCACTACCACTCCTACGGCGGCTACCTGCTGCGCCCCTTCGGCTACAACAACAGCAACACGCCGGACGAGGCGACCTACGCCTCGTGGAGCTCCGCGATGACCCAGTACAACGGCTACTCCCACGGGCAGTGCGGAGACGTCCTGGGATACAACGCGAACGGCGACGGGGTCGATTGGAGCTACGCCGGCTCCGGGCATCCGAAGATGATGGCCTTCACCCCCGAGGTGGACGACAACGGCTTCTGGGGAGGCCAGAGCGACACGACCCTCATCGCGAACCTCTGTGCAGAGTGCCGCTACATGAACAAGTGGCTCTGCTTCAACGCGCCGCAGTTCGTCGGCGTGGAGGAGGAGTCCGGCTCCGAGGTGCCCGGAGTTTTCGCCATGGGCCCCGTGTGCCCGAATCCGGTGACCGGCCAGGCGAGCTTCTCCCTCACCGTTCCGTCGGCGCAGGGGGTCGAGATCACCGTCCTGGACATCGCCGGCAGGGTCGTCTCCGAGCTGGGCACCGCAGGCCTCAGACCCGGTGACAACACGGTGTCGTTCCTCCTGCCCGAAGACCTCCCCTCGGGAGTCTACTCCGTGAGGGCATCCTGCAGCGGTGTGTCGAGCCGAATGCTCTTCACGCTGCTGAGGTAGACTGGATGCAGGGTGCGGCTTCGCAGAGGGGAGACTACTATCACGTCCTCGGCGTCAGGAACGATGCCACGCAGGAGGACATAGAGAGGGCCTACTTCGATCTCGCACGGAAGCTGCACCCGGACGTGGCGGGCGGCGGCGATGAAGCCACCGCCCGCTTCATGCTGATCAACGAGGCTTTCCAGACCCTCAGCTCGCCGCTCCTCCGAAAGGAGTACGACAGGAACCTCGCCAGTGGCGCCTTCAAGCGCCAGGACTTCTCCTTCCATGAACAGCCGGCTCCCCGCCCGGCTTCCGAGACTGCGAAGCCGGCTGCGGCAGCTACGGCTGCGGAGACGGAGAGGGAGGAGCCCAGGGCAGGAGCCGCGCAGAGACTCGACGACACTGTCAAGCGAGTCATCAGGCAGGCCGACAGGCTGTGCGAGCAAGGCAACTTCTGGCAGGCCGCAGACCTCCTGCAGCGAATGCTGTCGCGCTATCCGAGGCAGCCGAACCTCCGCAGGGCTCTCGCCAGGGCATCTGCGGGAATGATGAGATTCCGCGAAGCCGCCGAGCACCTCAAGGTCGCGTGCGAGGTGGAGTACTTCAACTCCGACAACCATCTGCTCCTCGGCAGGATGTACATGAAGGGCAAGCAGTGGCAGAAGGCCAGGCAGGCGCTGAAGGACGCCCTCTCCTGGAACGAGGACGACGAGCAGGCCAGGAAGGACCTGCTGGAGGTGGAGAGGCAGCTCGGAGGGGGGGACTCGCCGCTCAAGAAGCTCGTGGCCAGGCTGAAGCAGCCCCTGGGGTCGGGCGGGGGGAAGAAGGATGCCGGCAAGAGACGGTGAGAGGCTCTACTACTCGATCAGCGAGATCTGCGAGATGACCGATCTCAAGCCCCACGTCCTCCGCTACTGGGAGACTGCGTTCCCCATGCTCAAGCCTGGCAAGAATCAGGCAGGCAACAGGATATATCGTCCGAGAGACCTGGAGCTGATAAGGCAGATCAAGAAGCTCCTCTACGACGAGAGATTCACCGTTGACGGTGCGAGACAGAAGCTGGAGGAGATACGCCGCACGCAGGAGATCGACCAGATGGAGCTGGATATCCCCGGGGGCGATCCTCCCGGCTCCTCTGTCCTGGACGAGGTCTGCGCCGAGCTCAGAGACATCATTTCGATGCTCGACAGGGACCCGATGGCTGTTGACGGAAGCGGCCTTTCGACATAGTTTCTGCGGCCGGTCGGGGCGTGGCGCAGTCCGGTAGCGCACTTGAATGGGGTTCAAGGGGTCGCTGGTTCGAATCCAGTCGCCCCGACCAGCTTTTCCATGGATGCACGGGTCCGTGCAGGAGGGCCGAGCCTGGCCGCGAGCCTGGCGACTCCATGTCATGACAGACTATTCGAAGCCGCGCAGGGAGATGGTCGAGAGGCTCTCCTCGAACGCCCCCTTCCCCCCGTCGGCTGCAGTCCTGAGCGCCATGAACGAGATCCCCCGGCACTTGTTCGTCGAGAAACCCCTCTGGCACAGGGCGTACTCGGACTGCTCGCTTCCCATAGGCCGCGGGCAGACGATAAGCCAGCCGGCCACCGTCCTGTCCATGCTCTCTGCCGTGGATCCCTCACCCGGCAGCACCATGCTCGAGATCGGCACGGGGAGCGGATATCTCGCTGCCGTGGCCTCCAGGATATGCAGGAAGGTGTACGGGCTCGAGCTGATGCTCGATCTCGTACACCATTCCAGGAGGGTTCTCCTCTCGCTCGGGATAACCAACGTCAGCATCTCCTACGGAGACGGAAGCGACGGATGGCCGAGGCACGCTCCCTACGACTGCATCGTGTGCAGCGCGGGTGCGCCCGCCGTGCCCCAGGCTCTCTTCGGACAGCTCGCCGAGGGGGGAAGACTCGGCATACCCGTGGGAACCCGGGAATCCCAGAGATTCGAGGTGTGGACGATCGAGAGAGGCGCTCCCAGGAAGCTGCAGCAGGAGTTTCCCTGCGTCTTCGTGCCCCTGACCGGAAGGTCGGGCTGGAATGGGTGAGTGGATCCTCTCGAAACTCGCCTGGATGCCCGGCTGGCTCCAGATGATAACCCTCTCCGCCATGCCCATCACCGAGCTCCGTGCGAGCATACCCATCGCCTTCACCGTGATGAAGGACGCGTGGGCGTGGCCCTGGTGGCAGACCTACCTCCTCGCCGTGGCAGGGAACATGCTCCCGGTCCCGTTCGTGTTGCGGCTCCTCGGCCCCGTCAGCCGTTTCCTGTCCCGCTGGCGCCTGTTCGAGAGGTTCTTCGACAGGCTCTTCGCGAGGGCCAGGAGGAGGGCGGGATCGAGCATCGAGAGGTACGAGGCTCTGGGGCTGGCCCTGTTCGTGGCCGTGCCGCTGCCCATGACCGGCGCATGGACCGGCTGCGTGGCGGCCTATCTCTTCGGGATACCCGAGAGGCTGGCGCTGCCCTCGATACTGCTCGGCGTGGCGGGCGCAGGAGCCGTAGTGACGCTGGTCATGACAGGGGCGCTGGCGGGTCTCCGGTTCGTCGTCGGGAGTTGACCCCTGTCGAGCGTTCGGGCTAGATTCGTCAGCCGTCGGGGCGTAGCGCAGTCCGGTTCAGCGCGCCTGGTTCGGGACCAGGAGGTCGGAGGTTCGAATCCTCTCGCCCCGACCACATGCCTTCGGAGATAAGGCGCCTTCGAGGTCGCGAGACTTCCGCTGCCGGCGCAGGATGGAGGAAGATGTCCTGCCCTGAGCGTGCCCTGCGTTCCGGCGATGCCGGAATGCCGAGGTTCGTCCCCGTCTCCGTCGCAGGCTCCCCGGACGCCCCGCCCGGGGATGCCGCCTTTGCATTCGAGCTCGGAGGCCTTCTGGCAAGGGCTGGCTTCTCCGTCGTCTGCGGGGGCGGGGGGGGCGTGATGGAGGCCGTCTGCAGGGGCGCCGTCGAAGCCGGAGGCACGACTGTAGGCATACTGCCGGGTTCGGACCCGGCCGAAGCGAACAGGTTCGTGAAGATCGCCATCCCCACCGGGATCGGTTCCGCGCGGAACAGGATCGTTGCCCTGGCGGGCATCGCGCTGGTGGCCGTGGGGGGCAGGTACGGGACCCTCTCCGAGGTGGCATTCGCTCTCGACGCCGGAAGGCCTGTCTGCGCCTTCGGATCGTGGGCGTCCGTCCCCGGCGTCACGGAGGCTGGGACGCCGGAGGAGGCGGTTCGATTCGTCATGAGCAGACAGGGAGGACGGCCATGCTGACGCCAGAACAGCTCGAGAGGCTCATAAGGAACGTCCCGGGCTTCCCGGCCCCGCCGGTGGTCTTCAAGGACATCACGACCGTTCTCACTGCCCCCGGAGCCCTTGCCGACACGGTGGACCTCCTCGAGGAGAGGCTGGAGGGAATCGCGTTCGATGCCGTGGCGAGCATCGAGTCGAGGGGATTCGTGTTCGGGGCGGTGCTCAGCGCCAGAAGGCGCCTTCCCCTCGTGCTCGTGAGGAAGCCGGGCAAGCTTCCAGCAGAGAAGATCGGCGAGGACTACGAGCTTGAGTACGGGAGCGGAAGGGTCGAGATGCACTGCGGCTCGGTGCCTGCCGGGGGCAGGGTCCTGATCGTGGACGACCTGGTGGCGACCGGGGGCTCTGCGGCCGCTGCCGGACGGCTTGTCGAGAGGGACGGGGGAAGGGTGGCCGGAGCCGCCTTCGTCATCAACCTGGAGTTCCTGGGCGGCCGCCGCAGGCTCGAGAATCTGGGCTGGCCTGTCCGATGGATTGTGGAGGTGCACGGAGAGGAATGAAGGCTTGACCACAAGCCCTGCAATGGTTCTTTTAGAAGAATACGGCGCCGGCGCGTTCGCAGCCGGTGCACCTGCGGCCGTTCCGCCGCATTAAGGAAGGATGAGACTCATGTTCAGGACGCTGTTCGTGCTTCTCGGTGCTCTCTCCATCTCCCTCCTCGGCTGCGGCGAGAAGCCGGCAGCGGAGGAGGGCAGCGAAGGCGGCTCGTCCGGCGATGCCGGAGCAGGACAGGAAGCCGGAGCCGGACAGGCAGTGGAGTTGGTGCTGGAAACCCCGGAACTCGAGGTCGGGCAGTGGATCTCCTACGGCGTGGATGCCGAGCCCGGAGTGGTGACGATTTCCGCAGTGGCCGAGGAGACCTTCCAGGGTGCCGACTGCGCATGGATCCAGGTAGAGGTGCCCGGCGAGCAGCAGGCAGTCTTCCAGATCCTCGTGGATCCCGAGATCATCGCCAGCTCCATGGAGGGCTACACCGGCATGATGAACGAGATCATCGAGGATCCCGCCGCGTGGGTCGACCAGTACCAGGACACCCGGTCCATGCTCACGGACCCCGAGGGAATCGAGAGGATGATCTCCTTCCTCTCCGCGCTCAAGATGGTGAAGCTCGACCAGGGCGGCCAGATAATGGCGTTCGACCTCAGCGGGGTGCCTGCCGTGGTCCAGTCCATGGTCCAGGACCCCTCGTTCATCGCCCAGATGGAGTCGGGGATGGATATGAACGCCCAGGCCGGCCAGATGGACAGCCTGCGGACGATGATGGAGGAGTCCGAGTTCTCAATCGAGCAGGGCACCGTCGCGGTCGGGGGCTCCACCGTCCACTGCACTACCTTCTCGATGGACCACGAGAAGGGCAGAATCGAGATCAGCTTCTCGACCGAGCTGCCCATACTACCTCTCGCCAGGGCGACCTTCACCTCGACCGAGGAGGGCGAGACGCACGTGCTCGAGGTCAGGGACTTCGGAATGGACGGTGCCGAGAACCTGCTTCCGGGCGCGCCTGTGCAGACGATCGACGCAGCGCAGTTCCTCCAGATGATGATGGCCCAGGCCCAGTCCCAGCCGGCGCTCCAGCAGCCCGGCGGAGTGCGACCGGGAACAAGGTAGTCCAGTCCCCGGTCACCGGAGAACCGAGGGCCCGGCGGAGCCGGGCCCTCTTCCTTCACGAGCGTCACCTGCTTGGCTATACTCCACTCGATGGGACGGATGTCGGACGGCGAGACTGCAGGAGCCCCCGTGCCGCTGGCCGAGGCTCTGAGGCCGGCCAGCCTGGACGAAGTCGCCGGCCAGGAGCACCTTCTCTCCCGCGATGCGCCCTTCCGCAGGGCGCTGGAGGCCGGTGCGCTGGGCTCCTTCATACTCTGGGGCCCGCCAGGCTCGGGGAAGACCACGCTCGCCCTGCTCGTGGCAGGGCACACGAGCGAGGTCTTCGTCCGGTTCAGCGCGGTGACAGGGGGCATACCTCTCGTCAGACAGATAGTCGAGGAGGCCTCCAGGCTGAGGTCTTCGGGCAGGGGCACGCTCCTCTTCGTGGACGAGATCCACAGGTTCAACCGGGCTCAGCAGGACGCCTTCCTGCCGCATGTGGAGAACGGGACGATTCGGCTGGTCGGCGCCACCACGGAGAATCCGTCGTTCGAGATCAACGCCCCGCTCCTGAGCCGCTGCAGCGTACATGTTCTCAGGCCGCTCTCCCTCGAGAGCATTGAGCGCCTCCTGGCCAGGGCCGCGGAGAGCACCCTCTTCACGGAGCGCTTCGGCGTGAGGGTCGAGCCCGGAGCCCTGTCCGTGATCGCCCGCTGCTCGGACGGTGACGCCAGGAGGGCGCTCAACCTGCTGGAGATGGCGGCGGGCTCCTCCGGCCGCGGCGCAGCCCTGGACGAGGACGCTGCGGCCTCGCTTGTGAGGAAGGCGATGCTTCGCTACGACAAGGCCGGCGAGGAGCACTACAATCTCATCAGCGCCCTGCACAAGTCGCTGCGCTCGGGCGACCCCGACGCATCCCTCTACTGGCTTGCAAGGATGATCGAGAGCGGGGAGGACCCGCTGTACATAGCCAGGAGGATGATCAGGTTCGCTAGCGAGGACATCGGTCTCGCAGATCCGGGAGCGCTGACGATAGCCATGAGGGCGGCTGATTCGTACCGCTTCCTGGGCTCCCCAGAGGGGGAGCTCGCGCTGGCCGAGGCAGCCATCTACCTGGCCGTCGCCCCCCGCTCGAACTCGGCCTACACCGCCTGGGAAGCCGCACGAGAGCTGGCGAGAGACAGGGGCAGCCTCCCTGTCCCCCTGCATCTGCGGAACGCCCCCACTTCCCTGATGAAGGACCTCGGATACGGAGACGGCTACCAGTACGCACACGACATGCCCGGCGGACTCGTGTCGCATCCCAACCTCCCCGACGAGCTGGGCGAGCCTGTGATCTACCGTCCGATCCCGTCGGGGCGCGAGCAGGCGATAGCCGAGAGGCTGGAGCGGTGGCGCGAGGCGCGGAGAAGGCTGAGGAAGGGCGAGGTTCATGGCGGCTGAGGATCACTTGCGTCTCAGGAGCGCCATGGTGGAGGGGCAGATCGCGGCCAGGGGCATAAGGGACCCCCTCCTGCTGGCCGCCATGGAGAAGGTCCCACGCCATGTCTTCGTTCCCGGCGTCGACGCGAGAAGCGCCTACGGAGACTTCCCCGTTCCCATCGGCAGCGGTCAGACCATCTCCCAGCCCTTCATCATCGCCCTCATGATCAACATGACCAGGCTGCGACCCGGACACAGGGTGCTGGAGATAGGCACCGGGTCGGGATACCAGACCGCCCTGCTGGGAGCGATGGGCATGGACGTGGTCAGCGTGGAGCTGAGACCCTCCCTTGCCGCTTCCGCGAGAAGGGCTCTGGAGGAGGCCGGGCTCCTGGAAGGCGTGAGGATAATATGCGCCGACGGTTACGGCGGATGGCCTCCCGCAGCCCCTTACGAGGGGATCATCGTTTCTGCCGCTCCGCCCTCGGTTCCAGAGGAGCTGATCTCGCAGCTCTCCGATGGCGGCAGGATGGTCGTCCCTGTCGGGGAGGGCGTGCAGAGGCTCGTGCGGGTGACGAGAAGAGGAGAAGGCTGGGAGATGGAGACCGGCGAATTCGTGAGGTTCGTGCCCCTCGTGAGGTCCTCCCGCGGAAGGTACGCGTGAATCCGGCTGTGGTGCTCCGGGCGACCGGAGGAGTCGCATCCACTGCGGCGGCATGGGACGCAGGCGGCCTGCAGATCGAGATCGCAGACCCGGAAAGGTCCTTCGCGCCGAGACCCGGCGTCATGGAGCCCGTTCTGGCCGCGCCAAGCGATGTGGAGCAGGTTCGCGCCCTCGCTGGCTGCGTCATGCCCGTGGTCGTCTCGACATCTCCGGGCCTCGACTCCGATGCCCCCGGCCTCCACCTGGGAGCCGCAGGCCCGATGGACCGCTCGCTTCTCTGCGAGCTCGCAGCAAGACCTCCCGGGAGGCTGCGCCCCTCGGCCTCGGAACTCGAGTCCTCTTGCATCGGGCTCTCGCTGCCCTTGATCCTGCACAATCTGGGAAACAGGCTGGTCGGGCTGGTGGGCAACCTGGAGCTCGCGGCGATCTATCCTTCCGGCTCGGAGAAGTCGGTTCTCAAGATGAAGGCTGCGAGGAAATCGGCCGGGGAGGTGAGGAGCTACCTGGAGAGCCTGTCGGCCCTCAGGTCGCCCGGGCAGAGCCAGCCCGGACCGAAGAGCGATCCTTTCACGACCGCGGTGGCAATGGCCGATCTCGTGCGTGGGAGGGCCGTGACGCTGGAGAGCAGGCCCGGAGACCCTTCCGAGAGCGGGCACGGGCATCCGCCCGGAGCGGTGTCCGTGGCGGTCGCGATGGTCACCGTCGCGCTTCTCCGGCTCAGGGGGGCTGGCAGGCTGACCGTGGGCCGGTTCGGGGCGTCCGGTATCCTGGTATCCTGGGAGAGGCCGGACACGGAGGCTCCGGGGCTTCCCGGGCTCGCGCTCGTGCCTTCGCTTCTGATCGGAGCCGCGTCGGTCGCTGCGCGCGAAGGGTTCCGGATCGCCGTGAACTCGCTGGGCGACCTCGGAGGCTCTGTTTCGTGTCTGTGGGGGGAATGAGCCTCCTCGATTCCCTGGACTTCCGCGGCGGGCCTCCGCCTGCCGGGCCTCGCGGATGATCCACCGCGCGAGGGACGAGGGCCTGTCTCCGCTCGAGTCGGCCGTCCTGTCGCTCTTCGAGCGGAAGCCGCTGGCGAGGCTGACGTTGCGCGAGATAGCGTCCGGAGCCGCGCTGGAGAACGCCTCTGAAGTCGTCGAGGGGATGGTCGCCAGCGGCCTTCTGTGGCCTCTCCCGAGGGGGAGGTTCGCCCTTCCAGGAGCTGTCGGCCTGGAAAAGGGCATCCTGCGTGTGAGAGCCTCCGGCCAGGCTTCCGTGGCGACCTCGAGCGACAGGGTCGCCGTAGGAAGGGGCGGCCTCGGCGGAGGGATGGACGGCGACGTGGTGATGGTGAGGATCACCGGTTCGGACGGCCCGCTCAGGCGGAGGGGCGTCGTCGCAGCCGTTCTCTCGAGGAGCAGGAAGGGCTGCGGAGGAGTGCTGCGAAGGGCCGGGGCCGGCTGGGTGCTCGACCCGATGGATCCGGCTCTTCCGAGAGGGCTGCCGATAGTCGGCCTTCCTCCCGGCGCCGCGGTGGAGGGATCCGTAGCCTGGGGCAGGTTCTCAGGCGAGGGCGGCAGGCCGTCGCTGGAGTACGAGGAGTCGCTCGGGAGCGGGCTCGCTTCGTCGACCGCCATTTCCATCGTAGTGAAGGACTACGGCCTGTCTGAAGCATTCCCCGAGGAGGCACTGCGGGAGGCGGACGAATCTGCACGGAGGCCTGTGGACGCCGCCGGGAGGGATGACGCCAGAGGCCTGTTCTGCATCACCATAGATCCAGTCGATGCTAGGGACTTCGACGACGCGGTCTCGATCTCGAGGCGGGGGGACGGCTTCGAGCTGGGTGTGCATATCTCCGACGTGGCTGCCTACGTCCGCTCCGGCGGCCCCCTCGATTCCGAAGCCAGGCTTCGCGGCACCAGCGTGTATCTGCCTGACCGGGTCATTCCGATGCTCCCGATGAGCCTCTCCGCAGGCGCCTGCAGCCTGGTGCAGGGAGAAGATCGGCTCGCTAGGAGCGTGTTTCTCGAATACGACGGCAGGGGCGCCAGAACCGGCTACCGCATCGCGAGGACGGTTATCAGGTCGAGGGCCCGCCTGACCTACGAGGAGGCCTTCTCGTGCATGCGGGGAGAAGGCCATCCTTCAGCCGGGGTTGAGGAAGCGCTCTCTGCGATGACCGCTCTGTCAAGGCTGCTGGACGAGGACAGGAGGCGTCGTGGCGCGCTCGACCTCGGCAGCGACGAGTACCGGATACACTTCGGGCCGTCGGGAGAGCCGGAACGCTTCGAAAGGGTTCCCGACGACGAGTCGCACCGGCTGATCGAGAATTTCATGGTCGAGGCCAACAGGGCCGTGGCCGAGCACTGCTCGTGGCTGGGCCTCGGAGTCCTCTATCGTGTCCACGGCGAGCCCGGGCGGGATTCCGCAACCCGGCTCAGGGCGGAGCTCTCGGAGCTCGGGATCGCCCTGCCCCGGGCCAGGGAGCTGCGCGGCTCGGACCTGTCCAGGATGCTCGCCGACTCCGCCGGTCTTCCGGTCTTCCCGCTCGTCCGGGAGGCCGTTCTGCGGTCGCTGCAGAAGGCAGTATACATGGCCGAGGATCTCGGTCACTTCGGTCTGGCGCTGAGGAGCTACACCCACTTCACCAGCCCGATACGCAGATACCCGGACCTGTGGGTCCACAGGGCTCTCTCCGCAGTGGAGGAAGGCTCTCCCGCTCCAGAGGCCGTTCCCGGGCTGGCGGAGACGTGCAGCGCTCAAGAACAGACTGCGGAGGATGCCGAGCGCGAGTGCGTCGAGCTGATGGCGCTGGTGCACCTCCGCAGCAGGAAGGGCATGGTGTTCAGGGGGGTGGTCAGCGGTGTGCACGATTTCGGATGTTTCGTGAGGCTGGCTGACCTCCCTGTGGACGGGCTTGTTCCGGACAGGCTGATGCGAGCCGACCAGAGGAGGAGGGTCAGGGCCGGAGCTCCTGTGGAGGTCGTCGTGATCGAGTCCGATCCGGGCCTCAGACAGCTCACGCTGGGTCCAGCACCCGGCCGGAGGTGATGTGATGGACGACACCTATTCCAGGCTGGCCGACGCCGTCTCTGCATGGATAGCTTCGGAGGTGAGAACCGCCGGGCTCGACGGCGTGGTCCTCGGCCTGAGCGGAGGAGTTGACTCGGCGGTTGCGGCGGCCCTCTGTGCGAGAACCCTCGGCGAGGAATCCACACTCTGTCTCTACATGCCCATCGAGAGCCGGCTGCAGGACAGGGAGGACGCCATCCTGACGGCCGACACCATAGGAGTGGATCTGGTCGAGATCCCGCTCGACGGCGCCTACCGCGAGATGCTGGCTGCGTGCCTGCTCCAGCCCGACGACGTCATGGCGCGTGCGAACATCAAGCCGAGGCTCAGGATGACAGCCCTGTACGCGCACTCCGGCGGAAGGCTCGTCGTGGGGACGGGCAACTATTCGGAGTATCTCGTGGGGTACTCCACGAAGTGGGGCGACGGCGCTGCCGACATCATGCCGCTTGCCAGGCTTTACAAGGACGAGGTTCTCAAGCTCGCCGCCGAGCTGGGAATCCCCCGCAGGATCATCGAGAAGCCGCCCTCGGCTGGTCTCTGGGAGGGACAGACCGACGAGGGCGAGATGCGCGTGTCGTACTACGAGATCAGGACCTTCCACGAGGGAGGCACAGTGTCGGCTCAGGCTTCGGAGCGCATCAGGGATCTGATGGGCTGGAGCGAGCACAAGCGGCGTCCGATACCGTTCTTCGACGCCAGGGGATGGTTCGCCAGAAATGGATAGCTACGCCCTGCTGAGCTGCTTCGACAAGACCGGCGTCCAGGCGTTCGCCTCCTCGCTCGTCCGGATGGGCTGGAAGCTCCTCGCTTCCGGAGGCACCGCGGAGCACCTGAGTGCCGCCGGACTTCCCGTGGTTCCCACCGAGAGCATCACAGGCATCGTCTCCCTGCTCGGAGGCAGGGTGAAGACGCTCCATCCCGACCTCTACTCCGCGATACTGGCCGCCGGGGAGGATCGCGAGGAGATGCGCCGGCAGGGCAGGACGCTCATCGACCTCGTGGCGGTGGACTTCTATCCCTTCAGCGACGCTGCCGGCCTGCCTCCAGACGACGGAAGGCTTGCCGAGCTCATCGACATCGGGGGGCCTTCGCTGGTCCGCGCCGCGGCGAAGAACTGGAGACACGTGATCGTAGCGCCCGGAGCCTGGAGCTTTCCCCTCGTTGCGGAGACCCTGGAGAAGGGACTCGACAGCGACGACTGGAGGAGAGGCATGGCCGCCCGGGCGTTCGATGCCACGTCCAGGTACGACCTGGGCATCTCCACATCCCTGGAGAGAGGTCTGTCCGCGGGTCTGAGGTACGGGGAGAACCCCCACCAGGCCGCCTGTGTGCACTTCTCCTCGCCGGCCGTGGGCTTCGGGTCAGCCAGGCTGCTCGTCGGCGAGACCCTCAGCTACAACAACTACCTCGACGCCGATGCCGCCTGGGATCTCGCAAGGGACCTCTCGAGAAGAGGAGTCGCCGCAGTTCTCCTCAAGCATGGCAATCCCTGCGGGGCCGGTCTTGGCGGGAGCCCCCTCGAGGCATTCGAAGCGGCATGGAGGGCGGACAGGGTTTCCCCCTACGGCGGTGTGCTCGCGATCAGCTCGGAGGTGGACCGCCCTCTCGCAGAAAGGCTCAAGGGCCTGTTCCTCGAGCTGCTGCTCGCTCCCGGCTTTTCGGACGATGCTCTGGATGTGCTCTCCAAGCGAAGGAAGATACGCGTGATGGCGGTTCCCGCGGGCTTCGAACAGGAAGCCAGGATCAGGAGTATATGGGGGGCGCTGCTGGTGCAGGAGCCGGACACATCCACTGCCGGGGAGCTGCCGGGCGAGGTGAAGACCAGGAGGCAGCCGACTTCAGGCGAGATGGAGGCTCTGGACATAGGCTGGACGATCTGCCGGGCGGTGAGGAGCAACGCGATCGTTGTGGCTGACGGGGCGGGAGCTCTCGGCGTCGGTGCCGGGCAGATGAACCGCGTAGAGAGCCTCGATCTGGCCCTCAGGAGGATCGGCAGGGCCGGGCTGGATGCGCGGGGTGCGGTCATGGCGAGCGATGGATTCCTCCCCTTCCGCGACTGCGTGGACATGGCTGCCGGCGCCGGAATCACCGCCATCGTCCAGCCAGGGGGTTCGATAAGGGACGCCGATTCGATCTCAGCCGCCGACGAGGCGAACATCGCGATGGTATTCACAGGCAGGAGGCACTTCAGGCACTGATGCTCCGTACGCTGCTCATGCTCCTAGCAGTCTCGGCCGCATCGACAGCCTCCAGGTCGGAGCTGCACCTCGCAGACTCCCTGGCCCTCCGGGGACGCTTCGAGGAGGCTCGCTCCATCCTCCTGGAAATCCTCGACGGCAGCCGCGCCAGGTCCGAAGAGGCGCTGTACCGCCTTCTGGGGCTGTATCACGGCTGCGGCAGGGAGCTGGAGTTCGTCTCCCTCGTGGACAGCCTGGAACGTACATCCGGCAGGAGGCTGACGGGGTGGCGGGTCTCCGCGCTGGACCTTGCGGGGCTGGCCGACTCGGCGCTGGCATCGGCGCCTCCCGAAGACGTTCTCCTCAGGCTGTATCTCGCCTCGTTCGACGGCTCCCGCCTTCCCGCCGGCACGGTGGTTCCCGCTCCCTCGGATGCCGCCGGGAGGTATGTCCGCATCATGGCCGCCGGGCCGGGCGAGCTCAGGCCCGACCAGTTCAAGGCCGGCGCGGTCGACGCCAGGCTGTTTCCGTCCCTTCTCGAGAGGCTGTCGCGCGACCTGATGACGACTGCCAGATCCGGGGGGACATGGTGGGATGCCGCAGTGGACTCGCTCGAGGCGTCCTGCGGAGCGGCAAGCGTGGCCGTCCTCAGGCTGGCGAGGATGGAGGCCAGCGGCCGGATAGACGAGCGCTTCTGCGAATGGTGCCTCGATTCTGTCCCAGGGGCGTCGGGCGATGCAGCCAGGCTGCTGCTGAAGTACGAGCCTTCGTCATGGGGCTCCTCGTGGAGGGTGCTCGACGCCCTCGTGGCTGCCGGGCTGTCGAGGGAGGCCGAATGGATGGTCTCCCGCTCGGCCGACTCCGTCTTCCGGGCCGGCGCCCGGCTGGCTCTCCTGCGCAGCTCCGGGAGAGACTCGGAGCTTCTGGCGGCCTGCGCTTCGCTCGGGGGAACCGGCCCCGAGAGCCTGGCGGCGCGCACGGCGCTGTTCGAGGCCCGGGCCCTGAGGGCACTCGGCCGTGCTTCCGAGGCATGGGCCTCGTATTCCGCATTCTCCTCGCGCTATCCCGACCACCCCATGGCGGCCGAGGCCGGAAGCCTGGCGGGCCGCTACTACGATTCCGAGCAGATGTGGGCGGAGGCCGCCGGGGCTTACCTGGCCTCTCTCGGCGCCTGCGGGAAGCCCGGATCCGACGAGACGTGCTACTGGAGAGGCGGGTTCTGCCTCTTCATGTCGGGACAGGCCCGCAGAGCGGATTCACTGTGGGCTGCCGGATGCACGGAATGGCCTGGAGGCTGGCTCGAGGACGAGATGCTCTACTGGAGGGCAAGGTATGCCGCCGCCTGCGGCAGGACAGGCGACGCTGCCGACCTGCTCGATTCGGTGGCATCCGCCCATCCATGGGAGTTCTACGGCATTCTGGGTGCCGCCCGCATGTCCAGGGGGCCGAGAACCGACTTTCCCGTAGGCTGGATCGACCTGGAAGGCCCGGGCTGCCTGTCCGCAGCACTGGAGCTGGCCGGGTCCGGCAGGGCCCGAATGGCCGTGGAGATGCTCCAGGCCGACCTCCTCCCCGATCCCGGCGCAAGGGCGGCCGCGCTCTCCCTGCTCGGCGAGCACAGGGCCTGCATTCTGCTGATGACCCGCCTTGACGGACGGCTCAGATCATCCGGGGCAGGCAGGCTTCCCGACTCGCTCGTTCCGTACTACTTCCCTGCGCCCTATCTGGATCTCGCGGCAAGGGCTTCCGAGAGCCTGCTCGTCGAGCCCTGGATGCTCACCGGGATAATGAGGGAGGAGAGCTCCTTCGACAGGAGAGTCGTCTCCGGCGCAGGGGCGCGAGGGCTCATCCAGCTCATGCCAGGCACGGCCGCCGACGTGGCGAGGTGGCACGGTCTCCCCAGGCTGGAGGAACGCGACTTCTTCGACCCCGAGAAGTCGGTCAGATACGGTTCGCTCTACATAGACAGACAGTACCGGAACTTCGGGGGAGAGCCGGCCCTGTTCCTCGCGGCATACAACGCCGGCCCGGGCAATGCCTCGCGATGGAGGGACAGCCACTCCTATTCGCCTGCGGACCCGGAGATGTTCATCGAACAGATAACCTTCAGAGAGACGAGGAACTATGCGAAGCTCGTCATGCGATCTGCCTGGATCTACGAAAACTACTTCAGATGAGCGGAAGATGCGTGCAGGCGCTTCGCCGGGGGGGCGCAGCGCAGGCCGGCCCGACCGGAGGCGTCTGATATGACCTGGACGGCTATGCTGACGGCCTTCGCGGCTGGATTCACTCTCGAGCCGCCGGAACCCGGCACTCTCGTGTTCCCCCCCTACGGTCACTGCATGGGGATCTACAGGGCCGGGGAAGACCAGCTCGCGATACTCCTGGGAGGGCTGGTGAGGTTCGACGATCCCCAGGGGCTCGCCTGCGTGAAGCTCTCGGCATGGGACAGCCAGGGCGAGTCCGACGACGACGAGCTGGCCGTCTACGGAGTGAACAGCGGAAGCGGGCACGTCATCTACAATGCTACGATGTTCACGCTGGGCCTGTACGGAGGCGAGGGCAGCGCCCGTGACCAGCTCTCCTCGCCGCACGGGATCGCTGCAGACCCCGATGGAAGGGTGGTCGTCGCCGACACCGGCAACCGGCGTCTCGTGTGCCTCCGGCGGGCGGACGCGAGGCTATCGCCTGTGAGGCTGATGACGCACGGGCTGGTCGAGCCCTGGGGGGTCGCGCTCTCTTCGAGCGGGGAGATCTGGGCCACCGACAGGGCTGCCGGTGCGGTCCTGGTGTTCTCCTCTCCATCGGACACCATGCCCGAAGTCATCCCCCTCGAGCGCCCGACCGGGATCGCGGTGTACGGTGGCGGGAGATGGGACCACGACGCCGACGACAGGTTCGCTGCCGTGGTCTGCGGTGACGGAAGCCGCCTCGTGACGCTGGAGGACGGAGCGGTCACCGGAGAGGCAGTGCCATCGGACTGCGGGGGCTCCGTCTTCAACTATCCGGTCATCGACTACTACGGCAGCATCTGGGTCAGCGACAGCGCCGCCTGCATGATCCACAAGTTCGACAGGAATCTTCGCCACCTCGCCAGCTTCGGGTCACCCGGAACCGGCGACCGCGAGCTCGACCACCCCACCGGTCTGGCCATCTGGCGCAGATACGGGCAGATCTTCGTGGCCGAGCGCAAGGGGGCGAGGTACTTCTGGATCGGCACCGACCTGCTGGACATAGACTTCACTGCGCTCGCCCACGGCTTCGAGCTGACGGGCTGGCTCACCGAGCCGTCGAACGTCCTCGCCCAGGTCGAGGACGACGACGGCGTGGTAGTGAGGACCGTTCACAACGGCAGGGCTCCCGGCGGAGCATTCGAATGCTCGTGGGACGGCACCGATGTGAGCGGCAGGAGGCTTCCCGGAGGGGCCTACAGGCTCGTGGCGAGGATCGAGCCGACGTACTCCAGCAGGGGCTACTTCTGGAAGACTCTGGAGCAGGACTTCTCCATCACCGGCCCCTCGGGCACCGGGGAAGAGGAGCAGGGAGGCAGGCGCTGAACTTCGTCCTGCTGGTCGCCCTGCTCTGTCTCTCGGCCTTCTTCAGCGGCACCGAGACCGCCTTCTTCTCGCTCAACCCGGTGGAAAGATCCAGACTGGAGAAGCTCCAGGGCGGGCCCGGCGCTCTGAAGCTGCTCGCAAACCCCGACAGGCTGCTGTCCGCGATACTCGTCGGGAACACCTTCGTGAACGTGATGGCGTCGAGCGTGGGGGCAGCCATCCAGCACAGCCTCCTGCCTGGCGGAATGGGCCTGGCGACGGGCGTGCTGCTCATGACCCTTGTCCTCCTCGTCTTGGGAGAGATCACTCCGAAGGTCTTCGCCAAGGCCAATGCGGTCGAGATCAGTCGCAGGATATCGGCGCCGGTCTCGGTCGCGGTCACGATCCTCGGTCCATTCTCTTGGCTCATGGCCAGGATCTCCGACGCTTCGGTCAGGCTCACCGGAGGCGGCGGGAGGAGCAGGCCGCTCTCGGAGAACGAGATAATCTCCCTCCTGGAGCTGGGGCGCGACGAGGGCGTGCTCGGCACCGAAGCCAGGGTGACCGTCTCTCTCATCAAGCTCGGCGAGAGCCAGTGCCGAGAGGCCATGATTCCGCGGTCCGACGTCGCGGTGCTCCGGGCCGGGTGGTCGCGCGAGAGGATGCTCGAGGTCGTGTCCTCCACGGAGTACACGAGGTATCCTCTTCTCGACGGGCCTGGCGACAGGGTGGCCGGTTTCGTCGACTCGAGGGATCTCCTGGCCCGGAACCTGGAGGCCGTTCCAGTGAGGCACATCTCCTGCTTCCCGGAGAACGCCCCGCTCGATCGCGTGCTGGACGAGCTCCGCGGAAGCACCGACCCCCTGGGCGCGGTTTTCGACGAGTACGGCGACTGGGCAGGCCTGGTGACGGTGGACGACATCCTGGAGTTCGCGGTGTTCCACTCCCTTTCGGGCTCGAAGGACCTTCCCGAGGGCGTGACGAGAAGGGGCAGGGGATTCGTCGTACCCGGCAGCCTGAGGCTGGAGATGCTGGAGAAGCTTACAGGGACCGCCCCTGCGGCGCGCCATGCCGAGACCTGCGCAGGTCTCGTGCAGGAGCTGACCGGGAGGATCCCCAGACCCGGCGAGAACGTGGTCGGATGCGGCCTGAAAATGACCGTCCTGGAGTCGTCGGGACCGAGGATCGCCCTGATCCACGTTGAGAACGCGGCGGGGAGCGAGGAGGAGCCATGACGGTCCTGGTGCCGGCCTTCCTCGCAGCATGCCTCTTCACCGCTCTCTGCAGCGGGAGCGAGACCGCCTTCATGTCAGCGAGCAGGATAAGGGCGCTGGGCAGGTCGAGGGAGGGGCGCCGGCTCTCGAGGATGACATCCGACCTCCTCGCGAAGCCGGGCTTGTACCTGACGACAACGCTGGTCGGCACCAATGTCGGGATGGTCCTGGCGACGAATCTCGCCGAGAGGCTCGCCTCCAGGCTCGCGGGCGGCTGGGCGGAGCCGGTATTCGCCATCGCCACCGCGGCCTTCATACTCGTCTTCGCCGAAGTGATCCCCAAGAGACTGGCCTTCGAGTGGCGCGACTCGGTCGTGGACTTCGCGGCGCCCTTCGTTCTCGCCGTCAGGACGGCGCTTCTGCCCCTCTGCATGGTAGCCGGGTGGATTCCGCGGCTGGTTGTGCGGAGCAGGGATGATCCAAGGTACTTCGAGAGCAGGGAGGAGGTCAGGACCTACCTCGCATCCGAGGGGCGGGAGGCGGGCAGAGAGGCGGAAAGGGTGCTCCAGCTCGGTTCGGTCACTGCTTCCAGCCGCATGAAGCCTCTCGATTCATATCCCGCGGTGGACCTGTCCATGAGCAGAGGCAGAGTACTGGAGACGGCGCTTGAAGCCGGCGCCAGGTTTCTGCTCGTCTTCGAGCCGGGAAGCAGAGCCCTGCTCGGCTGCGTCAGGACCACGAAGCTCCTCAGAGCTCCGGCAGCGAGGGATCTCGCCACGCTGACCGAGGGGCTGCCCTACTTCGACAGGAGGGCCGTTCTCGGCAGTGTCCTCTACGAGCTGAAGCGCGCCGGAGCCCATGCCGGCGTAGTGCTCGGGCCCGACGGCCAGCCCGAGGGCCTGATAGATACGGCCGGCATAGTCGAGGCGATCCTCGGGCCCAGGGATGCGGCGGGGCGGTCTGTCGCAGGTGCTCTGACATGGAGGAGCGGTGTCGCCGAGTTCGAATCCTCCGGCGCTGATCAGGGCTGACGAGCCCTGGGAGCCCTCCCCTGGAAGCCCTTCCGCGCTCGTGTTCGAAGGCTTCGGCTCCCCTTGCGATCTGGGGGAGGACCACAGGAGGCTCCTCGCAGGCGGCATTCCTTGGATAGCGTATTCCGGGGGCTCCGCCGCAGCTCTCTGGGTGGAGCTCGGCGCATGGGGCCTCGTTCCCCCGGGCACCCCGGTCGAGACCGCGCTGGGGATAGCCTCCAGACTGGCCTCGAGAATTGAGTCCTCACGCGGGGCCAGCCCCCTGACCGGGCTGCCGGGAAACGAAGAGATCGCCTCCGTTCTGGAGAGGGAGGTGGTCGCCGGGTCCGGGACAGCAGCCTACCTGGACATAGCCGATTTCAAGCCTTTCAACGACTACTGCGGCTTCGAAGCCGGCGATGCGGCGATACGCCTTCTGGCGCTGTGCCTCTCATCCTGTCTTCCCGGCTTCTTCGTGGGTCACGTCGGAGGAGACGACTTCGTGGCCGTTGGCTCGGGAGAGAGGTTCATATCGGGTCTCGAGGCGGCCAGGGCGAGATTCCGGCGGGAGGTGCTCTCTCTGTACGGAGAGCGGGACAGGGCTGCAGGGGGTATAGAGGCGCTCGACAGGGACGGCGTGTACAGGTCGTTCGGCTTTCTCGACACCTGCTGCGTAACCCTGACCGGCTCAGGCTGCCGGAACGCGGTAGAGCTGGCGGGGAGGGCCGGAGAGGAGAAGAAGCGCCTGAAGGGTCAGTCGCCCCCTGCCCGCCCCTGGGAGGCGGCGCCCCCTCTCGAGGACATCCCCCGCTGGGCGGCGCGCTCGCTGGAGACGGGGCTCCTCTCCGAGGACGACCTCAAGGCGTTCATCGAGGCCTGCGGAGTTTCCAGGAACCCGTCCATGGAGGAGCCGTTGAGGAGGATTCTCGCCGACATGTCGCTCGCACCCGGGATTCGAAAGAGCGCCGCGGCGGCGCTGGGCAGGATTGCGGGACCCGCCGGAGCGGAGGCGGTGAGGGAGTCGCTCCTGGATCCGAGCCCCCACGTGCGCACCATGGCGGTCGAGGCGCTTCCGCAGACGATGGGGGCCCAGGCCGGGCCTCTTCTCCACGCTGCGGCTGGCGACAGGAGCACGTGGGTCAGGAGGGCCGCGCTGAGGGGTCTGGGGGCGGTCGGGGCCGAGGGTGCGGCTGAAAGGCTCTTGGAGGCGGCCTCGTCAGGAGCAGGGGGGAGGACGGAGCTCGACAGGGAGCGGGAGGCTTCGGCCGCCATGGAGGGCCTTGCCCGGCTCGGATCGAGGGAGGCCGGAGATGCGCTGCTTGCGTCCTGCGATCCGGCCATGAGGCGCGATCCGTGGTTCTGGAGGGCGCTGGCCTCGTCCGGCGGCGAGGCCGCGATACTCGAGCTTGCCGCACACGTCCGCCTTCTGGACCCGCTTGCCTGCTCCGCCCTCGATTCCGTCGATCCTTCGCGCATTTCAGCCGCTGCTCAGCTCGAGGGGGCTTGTACCGCCGTGGTGGACTCAGGGAGGTTCGTCGAGCCGGCGCTCTCCTGCTTGTCGCGCTTCCCGGGGCAGCCCGGCCGGATTCTGCGATCGAGGATCGGAGACTGGCTCTGCACCCTGGGCGGGAGAAGCTTCGAAATCCTCGCGGGGCTGATCGAGGCCAGGAGGGTGGATCTCCGGGAGGCCGAGGTCGTCGGCTTCACGAGGCGAATCATGTCGGGCGGGCCGGTTTCCGCGTCGGCAGCGGCCTCCATCCTGAGGGCTGTGGCCGGATCCGGGAGCGCCAGACCCGGATGGCTCAGGAGACTTCTGAGGCATCCGCGCGTGGAGATCAGGATGGCAGCTTCGGAGGCCGTTTCCCTGACGCTGAGGAACCTGCTGTCGAAGAGGCGGGAGGGGGGTGCGGAGAGTGATTCCGATAAGGGATGAGAACCCGGTGGGACGCGCACCCGTCGTCACGAGGCTTCTCATAGCCCTTAACATCGCGGTCTTCCTGCTCTCGGCGTCCGGAGGGCTCGAACGTGCGGTGGAGGGCTTCGGAGCCGTGCCACGCCTCGTCACCGCCGGGCTGGGGCTTGAGGAGCCCCCCGCAGTGAAGACGCCGGCCTGGCACGCAGCAGGCGTCAGGCAGGCGCCGCCGCGACAGGACGTGCCCCCCCTGTTCACCCTGATCACGTGCATGTTCCTGCATGGAGGCCTGATGCATCTGGCAGGCAACATGTGGTTCCTGTGGATATTCGGGGACAATGTCGAGGACTGGATGGGCCGCGTCCGCTTCCTGCTCTTCTACCTGGTCTGCGGGCTCTGCTCCTCCGCCGTCCACATCGCCTCCGATCCGTCCTCGACCATTCCGATGATAGGAGCTTCAGGAGCGATCTCGGGGGTGATGGGCGCCTACATGAGGCTGTTCCCGGGCGCGAGGGTCATCACCCTGGTGCCGTTCTTCCTTTACATCCAGTTCGTGCGGATACCCGCAGCGATCTTCCTCGGAGTATGGTTCCTGCTGCAGGTTGTCAGCTCGGGCTCGGGAGGTGATATAGCGTGGTATGCCCACATTGGGGGATTCGTTGCCGGGCTGATCCTGGCTGGAACGCCGGGGCGCCGGCGCCGGCGCTGGTGAAAGACGGAGGTGAGCTGTGAACAGGGAGGATTCCGAGCGTCCCGAGAACGGTGCGAAACCGGCTGGAGACGACGTCGCGGGGCTGGCCTTCGAGGCGGACATGGAGGGGCAGAACACCATCCTGCGCAGCCTGCCTCTTCCCGTGATGATCACCGAGGCCTCCTCCGGAAGAGTCCTCGAGCTGAACGAGGCGGCACTTGCGCTTTTCGGGGTGAAGCGACAGGACATACTCGGGAAGACCCCCACGGATGCCGGGGTGGACCTAGTCGTTGACTACTCGTCCGGCAGCAGGGCCAGCCCCCGCGCCTCCATCGCCGTAGTCAAGGACACCACCGGGGCCCGGGTCTCGTGCCGGCTCTTCTCGACCCATGCGGATGCCGGCGGCAGGCGCGTAGTGATCAGCCTGCTGCTCGACTCGCAGATGGAATCCGTCGTCAAGGGCAGGCCGACGAGGCAGGAGACCGCCCCTTGCCGCGACGAGGCGAAAGCCCGCCAGTCTCAGACATTCACGGGAAAGCCAGTCGTGATGCTCGTGGAACCGGGGGAGGGGGCTAGGGAAGCGGATGCCGGAATGCTGGCCATGCTGGGCTTCGATGTGGTTTCAGGGGCTTCGATGACCGAGGTGCTCGGAGTGGTCTCTGCAGCGCGGAAGCGTCCGGTGCTTGTCCTGGCCGACCATCCTGCGACAATCCACGACGAACTCACGATGGTTTCCGGGGTTCTTCCCGGTGTTCCCTTCATACTGCTACACGAGCCGGGACAGGCTCCTCCCGACGGATATGCTCCCGGCCCCATGGCCACCGTCCAGAAGCCGCTGTCGATCAATGATCTCGCCGACGCCGTCTCCAGGCTGCTGGCCAGGGGCAGGTAGAGAGGCTGCAGCCAGCACCGGGCGCGAACGAGCCGGATTCGGGCTGCTCGCTTCTCTCACAAGCGGAAACCGGCGTGGTGCCCCAGGCCCGACTTGTATCGAACCGGTCGCACCCCGTCGGTTCCGGCACATGCGGAACCGACTGCGTCGCCGGCACTGTCCGCGAAGCAGACGTGCGAGAGACCATGACAGGAAATGGATCGTCTTCGGCCCTCTCGTCGTTGCCGGGGCGGAAACGACTGCCGTGCTGAGCGTTTCTGTCCGACAGAAACGCTCGTGGTGCCGGAGGAGGGACTCGAACCCTCACGCCCTCTCGGACAGCGGATTTTGAGTCCGCCGCGTCTGCCGTTCCGCCACTCCGGCCCTGCGGGAATGTACCCGGCTCCGGCGGGCCTGGTCAACGCACGTCGCTCCTTCTTGACAACTCCGCGGCGTCTTCCATACTATGCCTTTTCAACGGGCCCATAGCTCAGTTGGCTAGAGCCACCGGCTCATAACCGGTCGGTCCCTGGTTCGAGTCCAGGTGGGCCCACCAGAATCGAGGGGCGGGTAGCTCAGCTGGCTAGAGCACAAGCTTCACACGTTTGGGGTCGCAGGTTCGAATCCTGTCCCGCCCACCACGCATCAGGGGCGTCCAGTGCGCCGCCGGGGCAGAGTTGACCCCGGGCGGAAATCCGGATCTGCCCGCGGGGTGCGCCTCAAGGCGCACCCCGCTTTTCATTCG
The DNA here is from genome assembly GCA_964569245.1 of uncultured bacterium. Classification (GTDB taxonomy): domain Bacteria; phylum Fermentibacterota; class Fermentibacteria; order Fermentibacterales; family Fermentibacteraceae; genus JAAYTY01. The sequence continues at coordinate 39,387 of CAZMTK010000001.1, forward strand.
AGCCCGAGGAGGACGATGGAGCACCCTTTGAAGACCGGCGAGGAGAGCCCCGGCAGCGGAACCGGCGGGCTGAGGATGCTTTTCGAACTCCAGACTCTGGACAGCGCGATAGACAGGACCAGGACTGATCTGGCGCGCATCCCGGGCGAGATGGCCATCGCCGACCAGGAGATGTCGTCCGCCAGCGATGAGTACACCGGAGCCGAGAAGAGGCTCTCTGAGATCAGGGAGGCCCAGGCCGCCTGCGAGAGAGAGCGATCCGAAGCCAAGGCCAGGATGGCGGATTACAAGACCCGGCAGGGCAGTCTCCGAACGAACGAGGAATACAGGGCGATGACGGCCCAGATCGAGTTCCTCAAACAGGCCATCGATGCGATCGACATAAGGGTGATCGAACTGATGTATGCAGAGGACGATGAGAAGGCCGGTCTGGAGGCTGCGAAGAGAAAACTCGACAGGAGCGTGGAGAGGGTTCAGAGGAAGAAGCAGCTTCTGGAGCAGCGGGCGGAGGAGCTAGAGAGGGCGCTTCGCGATCTGGAGAGCCGCAGGGCTGCCCTGGTGCCGGATGTCAACATACGGCTGCTCCGCAAGTACGAGCAGCTCCGGGCCTCTGGAAAGCTCAACGCGGTCGTCCATCTCACTCGAGGGGCCTGCGGGGGCTGTCTGACGCACGTCCCGCCCCAGCATGCGGTCGAGATCGAGACTGGGGCGACATACAACTGCCCGATCTGCGGCAGATACGTTGTCGCAGGAGGGGAACCGCAGAACAGGACTGAAGTTGTATAGAACAGGAGACGGCAGGGCCGGGCGGGCGGCCGCCCTCGCGAGAGGGAGGAAAGTCCGGGCACCGAAGGGCAGGGCGCCGGGCAACACCCGGCACCGGCAACGGTGAGAGAGTGCCACAGAAAGGAAACCGCCGCCCCCTGCGGGACGGCAAGGGTGAAAAGGTGGGGTAAGAGCCCACCGGGCTGCGGGCAACCGCAGCCGCACGGCAAACCTCGCCCGGTGCAAGGCCAAGTAGGGAGGGAGTTCCGAGAGGAACGGGGGGTTGCCCGCTCCCCCTTACCTCCGGGTCGGCCGCTGGAGGTCCGGGGCGACCCGGATCCTAGATGGATGGCCGCCGCCCCGCTCTTTCGCGAGCGGGGTACAGAACCCGGCTTACAGCCCGGCCCTGCCGCCTCCCTGGAGGTGCGTTGAGGAAGAGATGGCTGGCTCGACCGGCCCCCAGACCGCCCGGATCGCAATGTGAGCCGGCTGGACACGGGCTAACTGCGCCCGTGGCCTGTCTGCTTTACAGAAGGGGATTGGATCCCCCCGACTTCCACAGGTTCCTGCATCCCTCCATCTCAGACCTCTCGCCCTGGAACGCCGTTCCCGGGATGGAGAGGGCTGTCGAAGCAGTTCTGGAAGCTGCCAGGCAGTCGAGGCGGGTTCTGGTGTGGGGCGACTACGATGCCGACGGACTGACTGCGGCGGCCTGCGCGGCGCTCGCCGTGAGGGCCGCCGGCGGCGATGCCGTGGTGCACGTTCCACACCGCCTGTCCGACGGCTACGGTCTTGGAAGCAGCGCTGCCGGCGTCTGCAGTGCTGTCAAGGCCGGCATGCTCCTGACCGTCGACTGCGGCATATCGGCCTGCGATGAGATTGCGGCGCTGGAAGCCTGCGGCGTGGAGACAGTTGTCACCGATCATCACGATCCGGCCGGCCCTGTTCCGCCCGCATCCGTGATCGTGGATCCCAAGCTGCACGGGGTGCAGGAGCCCTGGTCCGATCTCAGCGGCTCGGGCCTGGCGCTGAAACTGGCCCTCGGACTCGCAGAGGCATCCGGATCCGAGGAGGAAATCGCTCCCGCCGCACTCGCACTGGCAAGCGTGGGGACCATCTGCGACGTCGTGCCGCTCAAGGGTGACAACAGGGTCATCGCGAGGTGCGGCCTGGAAGCTCTCGCGAATGGCGCTGTCCGGGGGCTCACGGCCCTCGCCTCGGCCGCGGGACTCACGCCCGGCCCGCTGTCCGCCTCGGACGTCGCCTTCAGGATCGGTCCGAGGCTAAACGCGGCGGGCAGGGTCGGCGACCCGCTGGATGCCGTCAGGCTCCTCACGAGCTCCGACCCCGAAGAGATCCGGGCCATATGCGGAAGGATGGACGTTCTCAACGCCCGCAGGCGCGACCTGGACCGGATGGTGTCCGAGGAGGCCGCAGCGCTGGCCGCCGCCGATCCTGATGCGCCGATCGTGTTCCTCGCTAGCAGGAGATGGCACAGGGGGGTCGTAGGAATCGCCGCGTCGAGGCTGGCGGGCGATCTCGGCAAGCCGGTGATCCTCTCCGCCGTGGACGACGATGGTTTCGCGAGGGGCTCGGCCAGGAGCGTGCCCGGGCTCGCGATCAACGAGCTGCTCGCCAGGGTGTCCGATCTCCTCGTCGAGTTCGGGGGACACGCCTCGGCCGCCGGTCTGGGATTCACGATGAGCAATTTCGACGATATCGCCCTGCGTCTCAGGATCGAGGTCGAGAAGCTGCTGCCCGGAGGCCCGCCGGGCCCCGTCCTCTTCCTGGACGGCCGGCTGGAGTCGGACGAGATCGGCATCGGGACCGCCGACGACATCTCTCTGCTGGAGCCTTTCGGCGAGGGGAACGAGGAGCCGGTGTGGATAACCGGTCCGGTGGTCCCGCTGGAATGGCGGACCACCGCAGGCGGAAAGCATGCGCAGGCCGTGCTGCAGGCGGGAAGCTGCAGGCTGAGGGCGATCGGCTTCGGCCTCGGGGACAGGAGGCCGCCCGAGGGGCCTATCGAGATCGCCTACTGCCTGCGCTCGGAGGAGTGGAGAGGAGTCCGCTCGCTGAGGATCCATCTCAGGGATTTCCGAACGTCCAGGGCGGGCTCATGACGGGGTTCCTCCCCGAGGCGACGCGGGCTGCTTTCGAGGGCGGAGCGCTCGAGCGGATCGCGGGATACAGGAAGCGGCCCCGTCAGCTCGAGATGGCACGGGCTGTGGCTTCGGCCATGGAGACCGGCGGAGTGCACATGCTCGAAGCCGGAACCGGAGTGGGAAAGAGCCTGGCCTACCTCGTCCCCTCTCTTGCAAGCGGGCGCAGGGTCATCGTTTCCACTGCGACAAAGACACTGCAGGATCAGCTCTTCGAGAAGGACATCCCCGCGGTGAGGGCCGCCCTCGGAACCGGAGCCTCGACAGCTCTCCTCAAGGGTCGGAACAACTACGTATGCCTGCGGAAGTGGCTGGCAGGCAGATCCGGTGCGCTCGGACGAGCCCTGGACGAGTGGGTCTCGAAGACTTCGACCGGCGACGTCTCCGAGCTCGAGAAGGAGCCCGACCCGGAGGTCTGGATCCACTTGAGGTCGGACCCGTTCGACTGTCTGGCGCAGTCCTGTCCGCACAGGTCCTCCTGCCATTTCCAGAAGGCGCGCGCCGAGGCGAGGAAGGCCGACCTCCTCGTCCTCAACCACCATCTGCTCCTCTCCGGGGTGTGCACCGGCGAGCTGGTGCCGGAGGCCGAGGTTCTCGTCGCCGACGAGGCCCACAGGCTGGAGGATGCAGCGGCCGAGTGTCTCGGCCCCTCCCTCTCCCCCCAGGTGCTGATGCCGCTCTACGACGGAATCGCCTTCAGCGATGCCGGCCCTCTTCGCAAGGGGGATCTCCTCGAGAGGGTGCGCAGTGTCCAGGATGCAGTCGAGCGTGTCTGCGCACCGGTCGCGGATGCGGTGACCTGGGATCCCGACGAGCACGACGCTCTGCTCGAGGAGATCTCCAGCGGGTGCTCGGCGCTCGCGTCCGAGCTCTCCGGCGAGGAAGGCATGGAGGCCGCCGCCACGGCATCCTCAGCCGTCGCCGCAGCCGTCGCAGCCGTCAGGACCGCATCGCGCGGAGACAACTGCTTCTTCGCGGAACCCGCGGGCCGGTGCGCCCGCATTCGAGTGGTCCCCCTGGACCTCGGCGAAGCGATCAGGAGCGCCGTCTATTCCAGGTTCGAGACGACCATACTCACCTCGGCAACGCTCTCCGTCGCTGGCAGCTTCGCCTATACGGCGTCGAGGCTGGGCGTAGAGGAGCCCCGGTCCGCCGTGGATTTCGGCAGCCCCTTCGACTACGCGAACCAGGCCGTCATAGCCGTTCCTGAGGATCTGCCCGAACCGGACGACCACGAGGCCCTTTCGCAGGCGGCCTGGACCTGGGCCTCGAGGCTGGCCGGCATACTGGGGGGCAGAACGATGGCGCTGTTCACCAGCAACAGGAATCTCGCACTCGCCGCCGAGGCAGCCAGGCGCGACCCGGCTCGAGGAGTCCGCGTCCTCGTCCAGGGGGAGATGACCCGCTCCAGGATTCTTGCCTGCTTCAGGGACGACCCGCGCGGGATCATCCTCGCGACAGCGTCCTTCTGGGAGGGGGTGGACCTGCCGGGCAGCACGCTGCAGGCCCTCGTGATAGACAGGCTTCCCTTCTCCTCCCCGGGCCATCCTCTCGTGTCGGCGAGGATGCTCAGGATCGAGGAGCGTGGCGGCAGCTCCTTCCGGGAGCTTTCGCTCCCCGGGGCGGTGATCCGTCTCAGGCAGGGCGTAGGGAGACTCATAAGATCCGATTCCGACAGGGGTGTGCTCGTAATCCTCGACAGGCGCATCAGGACCTCCTCCTACGGATCGGTCATCGCAAGGTCGCTGCCGGCCTTCCGGCAGGTGGACGAGGACGAGGCCCTGGAATTCGCGAGGCGCGAATGCCTGGAGGCGCCGTGAGCATCCGCGTGGAGATTGCGGAGGTGCACTGGGACCCGGGAGGACGCGCCGACATCGCACTGCCCGGCGGGGGCCTTCTGAGAGTCCGGGGCAGGTGCGGGGCATCCCCTCGGGAGGTTTCGGGAGTGGTCTTCCCGGCCCAGGTCCACGGAGCCGTGGTGCTCAGGAACCCGGCTCCAGGCGACGAGGGCGATGCTCTGATCACTACCGTCGGGTGCGGCAGCCCGGGCCTGAGGGTGGCCGACTGCCTGCCGCTGGCGGCGGCCGGGCCGGGATGGCTCGGCATGGCTCATGCGGGGTGGAGGGGGCTCGCATCCGGAATCGTCGAGCGTTTCGCCGAGGCATTCCCTGCGGAGCCCAGAATCCTGGCAGCAGGGCCCTGCATCTGCCGCGAATGCTACGAAGTCGCCGAGGATGTCCGCCTGACCTCGTCCGGGAGCAGCGCCGGGCCCGGTCTGCATCCACCGGGGAGGCTCGACCTCATGGCCGAGGCACTGGCCAGACTGTGCGATGCCGGGCTGTCGTGCCCTGTCCTGTCGATCGCCGAGTGCACCAGGTGCCGGCCCGACCTCTTCCATTCCTATCGAAGAGACGGTACGGCGCTCCGCAACATCCTCTGGATCGAAGGGTAGAGGAGGTTGTGGAGGAAGCCGCGGCGGGCAATATTCCGTTTCCATGTATCGCAAGAGCTCCATGCCGCAGATCCCGAGAGGAGGTTCCATTGACTAGGCTCAGCCTCATCGGCCTGTGCATCGCCTCTCTCGCATGCAGCCAGGCCGTGGCTTCGGGAGGCGGAGGCGCCGACGGACCCGTGAATGTCGCGCTGGTCCAGTTCGGCTACTGCGATTCCGACTCCCGCTGGATAAGCAGCAAGCTGCACGACGAGCTTGAGAGAGGCTTCAACGCCTCGCCCGACTACGCTCTGGTGGACGATGGCGACATCGCCGACGCATTCTCCGACCTCGGGTTCGCGAGCTCCGACCTGCAGTACGGAGTTCCGCCCGACATCGCGTCGCAGGCGGCGGCGGCGGCGGGCGCCGACCTCATACTTTTCGGGTTCATCGCCCCGACCGGAGCAGGAACCTATTCCATCAGCTGGAACATCGGAGTCGTGTCATCCGGCAGCACCATCTCGCCGCCGCAGATCGAGGCCGCGAAGGATGCGGCATCGGTGTCCTCCGCAGCCGGGGTGATGGTCGCATCCGCCGGCGAGGAGGTGGGTGCGAGGGCCAGGTCTGCGCTGCAGATGGCCGAGTATCACATGAGCGTCGAGAACTGGCCCATGGCGATAGCCTCGCTCAGGCAGGCCCTGCAGGTGGATCCGCGCCTCACCGAGGCCAGGCTCCAGCTCGCCTCGATATACATGCGCAGCGAGGTGGACTCCGTGGACAGGGCGCGAGCAATCTATGATGAGATTCTCGCAGTCGAGCCGAACAACTCCGAGGCTCTCGCGGGCGTGGGCAACGTGCTCCTCTCGACCGGCGACCCCGGGACCGCCAGGGACTTCTTCGACAGGGCGATACAGGCCGATCCCGACAATGCGCAGGCCTATGTCGGACTCGCCTCTGCATACAACGCCCTCGGCATGATCGAACAGGCCGTTGCGAGCTTCGAATCTGCGCTTTCCCAGAATCCGCAGAACCTGCAGGCAAGGTATGCGCTGGGGCTTCTGTACATCGAGGTGGGCCGCGAGGCGGACGCCATCCCGCACCTCGAGCAGGTGCTCCAGGTCCATCCCGACTTCACGAACCTGCGCCTGAAGCTCGTGAGCGCCTACAGCGAGGTCGGGAGACACACCGACGCTGCAGACAACGCCATAGTCGTCCTGGAGGGCGATCCGGACAATACCCAGCTCGCCCTGTACACCGCCCAGCTGGAAGCCCGGGCGGGTCGCTCGAGCAGCGCCATACAGAGACTCGAGGGCATAATCTCGAGAAGCGGTGACAGGCAGGCCTACCTCCTTCTCGCCACCGTGTACAGGGATACGGGCCAGTACGGCTCCATGCAGCAGGTGTTCAGCCGCCTCAGGAGCGCCTATCCGAACGATCCCGTAGCCAACTTCATGGTAGGCGCCTTCTACTACCAGGCGGGAACCAGGGGCGCTCAGGTCCCCGACCTGGTGACCGGAAACATACCTGTCTGGGAATCGGCGATATCAGACCTCCAGACCGCCATCTCCTACCTGTCGCAGGTGACGGGATACCGCAGCGGTCAGGCGCAGGAGATGATTTCAGCCGCCAATAACGCGATCGCCCTCTGCGAAGAGAAGATCGACAGGGTCAGGCGCTACAGCCAGTAGCTCGCCGGATCGCCGCTTCGCCGCCCGCGGGATTCATTCCTGCGGGCGGCATCGCCTCTGGGAGGGCCCTGGGCTTGGAGAGCAGGTTCGTCGACAGGCTCGTGATAAGGGTTTCCGGCGGAAGAGGGGGCGACGGAATCGTCGCCTTCAGGAGGGAAGCCTTCGTGCCCCGCGGGGGGCCCAGCGGCGGGGATGGTGGAAAGGGCGGGGACGTGATTCTCAGAGTGGATACCAATCTGGCGACCCTGGCTGATTTTCCATCCGGGACACTGTTCAAGGCGGGCGACGGTCACCCCGGCGGCCCGAACCAGAGGACCGGCCGCTCCGGGGAGGACTCGATCCTGCCGGTACCTCCTGGAACGATTGTCACGGACCTCGACTCCGGGCAGGAGCTGGGCGACCTCTCCGCTGAGGGAGTCGAGCTGGTCGTTGCGAAGGGCGGGGCTCCCGGTCACGGGAACGCCAGATTCAAGTCCTCGCGGAGGCAGGCTCCCAGATTCGCGACGCGCGGCAGGCCCGGGGAGAGCCGCAGGATCGCGCTGGACCTGAAGCTCATCGCGGACGCCGGACTGCTGGGGCTCCCGAACGCGGGGAAGTCCACTCTCCTCTCGAAGGTTTCGAGGGCCAGGCCGAGGATCGGCGGGTATCCCTTCACCACGCTGCACCCCTGCCTCGGAGTGATCGAGAGGGCAAGAGGCTTCAGCTTCGTCCTGGCCGACCTTCCGGGCCTGGTTGAGGGCGCATCGGCTGGAGCGGGGCTGGGACTCCGCTTCCTGAGGCATGCCGAGAGGACCTCTCTCCTTGTCTTCGTTGTCGCTCCGGACCTCGACGCTCCTCCGGAGGTCCAGCTCGACATCCTGCGCAGGGAGCTCGATGCCTATTCCGTCATCCTGCCGTCGCGAAGCAGCATTTTCCTGCTTTCCAAGGCGGATCTGTTGACCGAAGACAGCCGCAGGGCTATTCTCGCTCGTCTTCCGGATGGCGCAATCGCCGTAAGTGCCGCAACCGGCGAGGGGGTCGAGGAATTCCTGGAAAGGCTCTCGAGGGCCGTAGCGGAGGCGAGGCGCTCCTCTCAGAGGCGGTCGAGTGCGCCTCGTGGAGGGGAGCAGGCAGAGCCCTCCTGAGGTCTCTGCTCCAGAGCCTCGGACCGCACGGATGCGCCTGCGCCCTGGGGGAGGCTCTTCCTGGAGGGCGTCCCGACGGCGAAGCCGTCTCCGCCATGGCAGGCGTCCTGGCCTCGACGGGAGCCCGCGCCACATGGACCGGCGCCCCTGACTATCCCCCCGTGCTCTGCTCGATTCCCGACCCTCCTCCGCTCCTGTTCTACAGGGGCGATCTCGCACGCTTCCTGGACGGTCCCGCCGTCGCCGTCATCGGCTCCAGGAGGGGTTCGCCCTACGGTCTTGGAGTGGCAAGATCACTGTCGAGGAGCCTGGGAGCGGCGGGCGTAAGAGTCGTGAGCGGCCTCGCGAGGGGAATAGACGGGGAGGCCCACAGGGGCTGCCTGGAGGGCGGCGGGATGACGATGGCCGTGCTGGGCAGCGGACTGGACGTACCGTATCCGCGCGAGCACGCCCCGCTCCTCGAACGGATCGCCGGGCAGGGGGTGGCCGTCACGGAGCATCCCCCGGGGACGCCTCCGGACGCCTTCAACTTCCCGAGGCGCAACAGGCTGATAAGCGGCTTCTCGAGGGCAGTGGTGGTTGTCGAGGCGGGGGAGAGGAGCGGGACGATGATAACGGTGGACGCGGCGCTGGAGCAGGGCAGGGACGTCCTTGCGGTCCCCGGCGAGATCTCCCGGCGCGGCGCCACGGGCACGAACAGGCTCATACGGGACGGGGCAGGAGTCGTCACGTGCGTCGAGGACATACTCGACACCCTGGGCCTGGCACGCCCCTCAAGGGAGCAGGCGGGCGCTCCGCCCGCTCCGAACGGCGGCGCAGGAATCATCGCTCTCCTCTCCGAAGGCCCGGTCCATTTCGACCGGCTCGCCAGGGCCCTCGCCATGAGCGCGCCGGAGCTGCACTCCGTCCTCCTGGATCTCGAGCTCGCAGGAAGAGTGGTACAGCGCCCAGGGAAGCTCTACTGCCTTCCGTGAGTCGGGAGATCCCGCACCTTGCAGGTGTCGTAGGTTCCGGCCCGGCCGGAACCTGTTCCCGACGGCGGGTCCGCGGCGGAGCCGCGGGGAAGCCCGGGAGGAAGGTGTCGCGCTCTCTCGAGATCCCGCCTTCGGGCGGGACGGCCTTGCGACGGCTCTGCCGTGCTGCGCCTCGATTCGACTCGACGACGGGATCACGAATCCTGCAGGACATTTCACCCGATGCGAAAGGCGATTCACAGGAACCCACCGCCGTTGTACATCCATAGCAGTATTTCTCTGATAATTTTGTTGATTTATCTGGCAGGATACTTGCTTCTCTCTTCTTGCATGAGAAGCACGAAGCGCAGGCCGCAGGAATCGTCGGCGCACTCCCGCAGAAGGGGCGAAGCCGGGGCCGCGCTCGTCATCGTCCTTGCCGCCTCGTCGGTGGTCGCCCTTTCGGTCGCCCTCCTGCTCGGCTACGTCAATCGCATGACCGTCGAGCAGGCCCGAAGAGAGAGCGTCGCTCAGGCGCGCCTGTCTCAGGCCAGCGCCGGGGACATGATCGAAGCGATGATGTCCTCCGGGAGGGTTCCGTTCGAGAACGGGGACGGATACCTCTTCCTGGCGGGACAGACGACACGGATCTCCTACGAGTCTTCGACCGAGCTGCCGCCGGTCAGCGTAGCCCTCTCGACCGGCTCCGGATTCGAAGGCTTCACGCCCGTCGAATCGAGCGGCACCATTGTTCTGGCCGGCGTCCGCGACGGGCGCCTCGAAGCCTGGGAGTTCGATCAGCACGAAGGCGAACCGCTGTCGGGCTCGCCGGTAGTCGTCTGCGAGGCATCCGGCGCCTGGCTCACGGCCGGATTCGGCCGTGACTCCGGCCGTCTTCTCGCAGCCGCCTCCGAAGGTCCTGCCGGCGTGACGGCCTTCCTGGTCGGCGCAGACGGATCGGTCGTCGGCGTTCCTACCGCGATCCCCTCGCTGGAGGGATTCACAAGGATGGAGGCGGGGACGGCCGGCAACCAGCCGGTTCTCATCCTGTCGGGCGAATCCTGCCCGGCTGTCGTATTCCTCCCGTCCGGCGAGGTTCTGGAGCTCCATTCGCCCCCGGGAACCTGCCCGGTGGTGACAGGGGGTTCGATCTGGCCGGCCGAGGCTTCTCTGTGCGCCTGCGACAGCGGGGCTCCAGAGCAGGTGCTCGACATCCTGCGGGGCGACTGGGACGGCGACGGCTCCGAGGACATCTGCTGGATCGCACGGAACCGGGTCTCGGTGCTCCTGTCCTCGAGCGGAACGCTCCTTGGCGACACATGCCCCGGGGCCGCTCCGGGGGCATGGGGCGACCTCGGCGGAGCCGTCGGGCTCGCCGTGAGATGGAGCACTCCTGCGGGCATCACGGTCTGGAGGTCCTTCGAGGATGGCAGGTTCTCGTGCCTTGCAGGCGGAGGAGCCCTGGCCCTGCCCTGGGAGGGAAGGCTCTCAGGCAGCGGCGGATTCGTCGCCGGCGAGATGAACGGGGAGGCAGCGCTCTACACCTCGTCAGGCAGGCCCGTCGCCGAGCTGGGGGGCTCCCTCGAAGCGGTGCTGGACATAGACGGCGGCATGGCGGACTTCATCCTCCGCGGAGACGGCGTCTGGTCTGCAGTGCTCGATCCGGCCGACGGGCCCGGGGCATCGCACGCCTGGAGACTCACGACTCTGGAGGCTGACGGCAGGCAGGTGCTGTCCGGCCGTGTGACGTTCTCCGAGTTCCGAAGCGCCTCCGGGGCGGCGAGGCTTTACAGGGAGGACGCATGAAGAGTCCTCGCGGAAGTGGTTTCACCCTGGTGGAGGCGGCCGTTTCATCGGCTGTCCTCGTGGTCGTGCTTGGAGCCCTCTCGACTGCGGTCTGGCTGTTCTTCAGAGGGCAGTCCGCGATGTCGCTCCGGCGCGATGCACTCGTGATAGCGGCAGCGGAGGCGTCCTCGTTCGGCGAACCCGGATGCTATCCCGGAGTCGGCCGGAGCGAGAGGGTCGTCGAATCCGGAGGTCGCAGGTTCCTGCTCGCAACAGAGGTGTCGGAGACCTCGCCCGGGGAGAGGCAGCTCAGAGTCTCGGTGGCCGTTCCCGGCGGGGGGTCAGTGGAGCTTTCGAGGAAGTTCTATCAGACGGCGGGAGGAGATTGATGCGGACAGCGTCTTCCAGGGGGGGCGGGTTCACGCTTGTCGAGGTCCTGCTGGCCAGCGTGATCCTCGCCATTCTGATAGTGGGAGTAGGGTTCTTCTTCGGATACCTGATCGACCAGTCGGACGTCATGGACGACAAGACCAGGGCCCTTGAGCTCGCCCGCCAGGGGATCGAGGAGATGAGGACCCTTGACATGAACACGATCCCAGACGGGACAACGGGTCCCGTCAGCTTCGACAAGTTCGATCGCTACATCACGGTTTCCTCGCCGTTCCCGAACCTCTCCAAGGCGAGGATGATACGCTGCTACGTTGTCTGGACCGGGGCAAACGGCACGGATTCGCTTTCACTAAGTACAGTGTTCTAGGCGGGTGGTGGAAATGAAGAAGCGAACCTGTTCCCTTCTCGGCATGAGCCTCGTCGAGGTCACGATAGTCATCGTGGTCCTCACGGTGATCATGGCGGGCGTGTTCATGCTGTTCGTCAGCAGCACCGAGCACTTCCAGTTCGCGAGAAGACAGAACGAGCTGGACATCTCGGGCCGGATGACCCTCGACCGCATGACGAACGAGATCATCTGGGCCGGGTACATGCCGTACGGAGGCTGGGAGAACGACGAGTGGCACCCTATGGCGTACACCGACCCCGACTCGCTCTCGTTCTACGCCGACTTCGACCCGTTCCGCAGCCTCAACAACACCGACTACAGGAACATCTGGCTCGAGGGCGACGGACACGTCCGCATAGCGGACAACTCCGGGAAGGTCCAGCTCGTGGGGGAGAACATCTTCGACCTGGACTACGAGTTCCTCGACCAGAACGCCAACGTCATCCCGTTCCCTCACGACGAGGCCGCGCGCGACCTCATCCGCCACGTGAGGATAGACCTCATGCTGGCCGACACCGTGGGCGAGGACGTCTATCAGACGGTCCTCCACACCACGATCTCTCCCCGCAACCTCGGGCTGAACCACGAGATCAACCCGGCCTTCTTCCCGCCCAGCCCCATGGACGGGATCATCGTCGTCAACGTGAGGGGGGTCGGCCAGATCCAGGACCCCACCGAGGACGAGCAGCTGATGATCAACCGCCTCCAGTGGCTCGGCTTCACCGTGACCATTCTCACCGACGAGCAGCTCTACACCTACGACTACACCGACGTTGTGCTGGTGCTCCTCAGGCATCTCGAGGGAGGCAGCCACGCCAACCCCGCGTTCTTCCAGAGCCTCCCGGTCCCCATCGTCACGATGGACGCGCAGGATGCGGTGGACCTGTTCGGAATGGGCGCGGGCGAGCTGGAGACCGGACTGACGCAGATGACCTGCAACCCGTTCTACTGGAACTGGCACCCGGTCACGTACAACCTGCCCAGCACGACCTATTCGGTGTACAGCATGGTCTCCGCCGGCAGGCAGTCCATCCTCACCAGCCCGGCGGCAGGCGACACCACCGTGATCTTCGCAGGCACTGCTGACGACTCCACCTATGCCGCAGCCGTCTGCAACGCCTACACTTCGAATGCCGACAAGCGCATACACTTCAGCGGCTACGACGCATCCGAGTACACCAGCGTACTGGGCTGGACCACCTTCCAGAACGTGATCTTCTGGGCTGCGGCCGAGCCTCCCTCGAACCAGGGCGACCCGATAACGACTCTGGAGGACTTCGAGGGGCCCGGCGTGGGCTCGCAGGAGATCACCCTCTGGCAGGACCCGATCAATCCGACCATGACGCCCGACACGGTTCCGATCTATTACGAACCGTTCACTGACGGCACGGTCCTGAGCTGGCTGTTCGCGCCCCTCGGGGGCGGAAGGGTCTTCGTGAACACGACCGACGACTGCCTGCAGGAGGATCGGGCCGTCGCCGGCGCCGGCACCCGCGGGCTCGCCAGGCTGACGGTGGACCTGTCGGCCTACAACATGCTGACCGACGAGCTCGTGCTCTCCGCGAGGTGCAGGAGCTACGAGGGGGCGCCCGACGCAAGCGACGGCTTCTTCTTCACGGGCCCCGGCAGCGCCGACACGCTCTTCTTCGAGGGGTTCGAGGGCATGGCGAACGCCCCGGGCGACATGCAGTTCTGGGGCGATCTCTACGGGCGCTATCGCATCATCCCCACTTCCTACGGCTGGAGCAGCACCGGGCAGTTCGTCTGCTTCGACACCCGGACCGCGGGCCAGTTCGCGAGAAACAGGATGATGGCAGAGGTCAGCACCACCGGCGTTCCCGCAGGAACGCCCCTCATGCTGAGCTTCAGGTTCCACGACCACGCCGACGAGAGCAACGCGGGAGCGGCTGGCGACTTCGTGGGCTGGAACAGCACCGGCGTCATAGACGGGGCCGTGAACGTGCTGCAGGACCTGGCCCCCGGCTCCTACGACAATACGCTCTGGCACAGCAGGTCGGTGACCTTCACGCCTGCGCCGCTTCCCGACCCTATCTACATCCTGTTCGGGCAGTATGGATCCCAGCAGGCGACGACCTTCACGGGCAACGACGGGATCTCGATCGACAACGTGACGGTGACGGTTCCCGGAGACACGCTCTACACGAGGTTCGGACTGCCCAACTCGACCAACGCCTGGGAATGGGTGCACATAGACCTGGACGACGCCGCCCAGGCCTACAGCTATCCGTTCAACGCGAACTACCAGATCTGGCTGAGCCAGTACGGCAACGCACCGGTGCCCACCGGCGGGCGCCAGTGGGACGACGTGACGATCGGCAGGATCGTCAACGTGCTGTCGGTGCCTGGATGGACCCACGGCCCGATGCCGGGATTCGGCGCGACCGACGACTGGAACCCCAAGATCATCGCCCCTGTCATGGGACACTGCTGGGCCATGCAGCAGGCTTCGGGGGCCCAGTACTCGAACAGCCAGTACGCCTGGCTGCAGTCTCCCGAGGTGGCGATACCCGCGGACATCCAGGACCCGGCTCTCCAGTTCACGCACTCCTACGCCACGCAGTACGGGAACGACGGCGGGTACGTGCAGATATCCGTGGACGGCGGGGCTTGGACCGTCATGATGCCTTCCTCGGGGCTCGACTACGACGACTCCTCCCCCGTCTCATACCCCGGCGGAGCAGGCATCCCGCTCTTCACCGGGAGCAGCGGATGGAAGACCGAGACGGCCGACCTCACGCCCTACATCGGACACACCGTGCGGTTCAGGTTCGTGTTCGGGGCCGACGCAGCCACACAGAACTCGGGCTGGTTCCTCGACAACTTCAGGGTCTACGGGATGGCAACGGGCTACGTGGTCTCCTCGATTGACTTCGAGGCGGCGAGCGTTCCCGCGCCGTGGAACTACAGCTTCGACGTATGGATGGCCTCCGGCGCGGAGACCAGCTTCCCCGGAAGCGGCGAATGGAACAAGGCGGCCATGACTCACGTGGTGACCAACGGGAACCTCGGCGTCAACTCCTCCGGCTGGAAGACCCTGACCCTCGACACGCCGTTCCTGCTGCCGCCGGGGCAGAGCCTCTTCATCAAGATAGAGCAGCACGACGCCGCCTGGTCGGGCTCGCCGATAAGCTGGATGTGCGACGACGCGACCGGGGTGTGCCGCTGGGCCGAGAGCTCCTCGGGAGACCCGACGTTCCTGAACCCGCACAATCGCAGGCCGAACATCAAGGTGAACACGACGACCGGCATCCTCATCCCGGACGCCGGAGCATTCCAGCAGGACGAGATTCCTCTGAACAACAGCTTCGTCTACAGCGACGTGGAGATGATCTACACAGCCGCCGAGCTGGGCACCGAGGGCTCGGGCGGAGTCTGGACCCACGGCGGCCAGAACGACGACTGGGAGATCGGCACGCCGATGATCCTGACCGTAGATCCGCCCCTCACGCCGGAAAACGGCATGAACATCGCCGGGAACGACCTGACGGTCGACGGCTTCTACTTCGCCGACGAGAACGCCTGGCTCGTCTCGCCCGCATACGCCATGCCGCCGAGCGGCATGTACGACAGCGTGAGGGTGTTCTACGACAGGTGCGTGAGGCTGGCCGGCAACGACTTCGCCTCGGTCTTCATCGCCTTCGACGACGATCAGACCCCGCCGGTCCCGAACTCTCCCGACTGGCTCGAGGTGCGGACCTACGTCGGAGAGAACCAGGACCTGTGGGAGAACGAGATGGTGGACCTGACCAGCGAGTTCCAGGACGCCTGGACCGCCGGCAAGGCCTACTACTACATAAGGTACTACCTGTTCTCCGGCTTCTGGCTGGAGCGCGGCGGCTGGAACCTGGACAACATCCAGTTCTTCGCCACGCCGCTGTAAAGGAGGTGGGGAGATGAGCCACCACGGAGAAAGAGGGGTCGCGCTGGCCCTGGTGGTGATCTGCATATTCGTCCTCTCCATCCTGGCCGCGGCGGTGTACATGCTGTCGCAGACGAACATCACTTCGCAGGAATGGAACGAGGAGCGCCTGCAGGCTCGCTACACCGCCGAGGGCGGGTGCAACCTCGCAGTGCACATGATCATCGGAGGTGCGTCGGTCCCCGGGGGGGACACGACGCGCCTCTTCATACCCCAGCCTCCCGATTCGGGCTGGTACGAGATGCCCGGCGACGACATGGGGCTGGTCATGGTGGTCGTGGACCCGGACAGCGACAACGCCAGCGTGGCGGAGGGTAACGCCTATGGCATCAGGGCGCTCGGAATGGAGCAGGCGCCCGATGCCGACTACACCTACGGCGTCGAGACCATGGTCATCCCCGAGAACTTCGCCAGGTTCGCGACGTTCCTGAACCAGCCTCCCCTCGGCGGGTTCTACGGCGACGGCTACAGGTTCGACGGCCCGTTCTTCGCGAACGGCCCCATCTGCATGTGGAGCGGAAGCGCCTCGAGCGACGACGACATCTGGTTCTACACATTCGAGCTGGCCAGCGACTTCTACTACTACTCCACGGGTGCCGCCTCCAACCCGCAGTCCAGCCCGATCTATGCCAACCTGTCGGTGCAGCCCGACGAGCGCATGGTGCTGGGAGAGCCGTACTGGTGCCTGGGTGTCGACCCGATACCGTTCGGGCCGGGCGAGGTGAACTGGCAGGACGCCAGGGACGCCGCGATCGCAGGCGGCCTCTACTTCCCCAACGGCGCCCTGCCCAGCGGCACCCGCATCATCATCAAGAACGACACGCTGATAGTCAAAACCTCGAGCGTTGCGGCGGAGCAGGACTTCTACATCGGCGGGCTTGCCAACCCGGTGGTGTGGATCGACAACAACGCAGGCGACCAGATCTTCATAAAGAGCATGCCGCCCTATGTCAGCGGCACGACCCCGACGAGCCCCAACGGGCTGAACATGGGGCTCACCATCGGCACGAACGGCAGCATCGTAGCCTTCGGTCCCCTGCAGTACTACAACCGCGACATCGAGGATCCCGACAACGACATCATGCTGGGGCTGCTGTCCGTGTACGGTGATTTCATCATAGCCTCGGATCCCGACTGCACCGGCAGCCCCGACCCGTGGCCGGACCCGTGGAAGTCCGTCACCAACGCCGACGTGGAATACGACTGCGTGGTCATGGTCCTCGACGGGGACTTCCACGCAGTCCAGTACTGGCTTCCCTATCCTGCCGCGGACTTCATGATCATGGGCGGCTACATAGTGGACACCGAGGGCTACACGACCGTGTACTACGGCCCCGGGAACTTCGGGGGATACCTGACCTCGATCTTCTACGACATCAGGCTGCTCTCGATGCATCCGCCCTTCTTCCCGCAGACGGGTCGCTGGGACACCGTCTTCTGGGAGGAGAGGCCGGATCTGAACGAGGAGAACATCTTCTGGAACAGGTACTAGAAGCATGAAGCCGGGCAGGGGACCGGGATCGGAAAGAGGCGCGGTGCTCGCGATGGCCGTGGTGCTGGGAGGCGTGCTTGCCATCCTCGTAACGGCCGTGTACGTGATCTTCCAGAGCAACAGCGCGCACTGGCGCTACAACCAGAACAGGGTGAGGGCCGAGATGGCTGCCGAGGCCGGAGTGAGCCTCGCCATGCACACACTCGAGCTCGAGAGCACCGTTCCGGCCGGTTCCCTGCCTTTCAGCATGCCCGGAGACTCCGCCCAGTGGATGAGCCTTCCCTCGGGAGACCAGGTGTGGGTCGTCATAGATCCGTCGGACCAGAACGACCTGCCCCTCCGCATAGGGGCCGTGGAGATCCGCGCTCGCGGCATGTCCCGCGGCGTGGTCCGTGACGTCTGCGTCCGCGCATGCCCGGAGTATCCCTCGATGTTCGCGCTTCTCACGGACGACGGTGTGCCGTCGGGATTCCTGGAGGACGGATGCCGCCTCGGCGGAGCGCTCCACTCCAACGGGCCGATCCACTTCTCCAGCGTTTCCCCCGACTCCTCCGAGGACCCCTGGGTGGCGTCCGCCACCACAACCGGCGCGGGCGGTTTCTACTTCTGCGACGCCGGCCGGTGCGACGAGCCCCATCCAGAGGGAAGCCGGGTATGGGTGAGGCCGTACATGCGGCACAGGCAGGGCAAGCCCTACTGGAGCGCGTCGGCCGACAGCGTGAGTTTCCAGCGCCTTCGCGACTGGTTCGGCGGACTGGACGCCGAGGCCTACGCCCAGGGGTCGGTGATAAGGGGGGCCAGGAGGGTCCTGCTCGACGGAGACAGAGTGGTCTGGCGGGACGACCCTCTCGAGACCCCCGACACACTGAGCCTGGAGGGGAGGAGCATCGTCTATCTCCAGTCGGGATTCTCGCCGGTCTACATCAAGTCCATCAGGCAGATCGCGAGACCCCTCACGCTGGTCTCCAGCGGGCCGCTCTACATAATGGGCCCGGTCTCGTCCAGCGGCGCCAGCAACGGCGCGCCCTTCGCCGTCGTCTCCATGGCCGGCATCTGGATAGCGGAGGATCCCGACGAGGTCGGAACGCCCGACTGGAACTGGCCCTGGAACATAGATACGAACAGGCATCTGACGATAAGCGCCTTCGTCGCCTGCCCGACTGGCTGTCTCCAGGCCGAGTCTCCGCTCTCGGGGAGCGGCGGCTGGGCCCTGAACATCACAGGCGGGCTTCTTCAGAAGCGGATGGGCACGGTGGGAACGCCGCTTTCGGGGTACGACATCGCCGTCTCCTGGGACGAGGGCTACGGCTCCTATCATCCGCCGTTCTTCCCGTGCCTGGAGCGCTGGAGGATGACCTCGTGGGACGGAGATCCCGATTATGGCGAGAGGTATATGGATGACAATATGTTCTGACTTCAAGGAGAAGGCCTCAGGGAACAACCCGATGTCGAGAGGTGAGGAAAGATGAAGAGGAGAGCGGGTTTCACGATGGCCGAGCTGGCGATAGTCATCGCCGTGATCGGCGTGATCCTCGCGGCTGTCTTCCTTTTCTTCCACAGCGGGAGCAGCGCCGCCAGGAGGATTACGGAAGCTAATGCAGCCCAAACCGATGCTAGAGTGGTGGCCAACCAGCTCGACGGTCTCCTCCAGACCGCGGGGTTCACTACCGTGGCTCCCCCCGGTGAATGGCACCCGATTCTCGTGGCCGAGCGGGAGGCGGTGACCTTCGTCGCCAACTCCACCAGGCCCCAGCTCTTCGGGCCCGAGGACACCATCACTGTCTCCGCCGCCGAAAACGGCTCCGTCTCCGCGGTGGATGCGGCCGGAAATCCTGTCGCCTCCAACAGCGCGCTGGCGGAGTTCGAGCTCGCCTACTTCGACGCGAGCGGCGAAGAGCTCTCCGCCGAGGAGCTCTCCACGCAGGCGGGGCGCGACCTCATCCGCAGCATATCCTACAGAGTGCACTCCACGACCGGAGGCGGAGACTCGCGCATGACCGGCACGGTCACGCCCCCCAATCTGATGCTCTCCGGAGCCGCTGCGGGCACTCTGCCCGGCGGGCTCGGCAACGGCGGCTCAAGGAACACCCACTTCTTCGACGAGAACTGGGAGAACGCCTCCACTCTGTTCAACCAGGACTACATCGAGGCTACAATCGGCTGGGACCCAATTCGCTGGGAGACCTTCGAGGCGGCCTCGTCCTGGTCCAGCCTGTGGTACGTGAACAGGTCGGACCCTGCCGGCCGCGGCCGGCGCCTCCTCACTCCCACCGCACAGGAGGGCCAGTACGTCATGGCCCTCGACAGGAGCGGCCCGGGCGCCTACGTGAAGACCGCGGGCGTCTGGAACGTCGACATGGCCGAGTTCGCCGCGGGCGGCGTGAACCTCAGGCTCCATTTCTGGTGGAGACACACGAACGAGGGCTGGAACACGGAGGACGGCGTATTCTTCCCGACCTACCAGAACGAGATCGAGAGCCCCATCTTCTCCCAGAACTTCGAATCGTTCGCGAACGACGGCAACTCCAGGAACACCTGGACCTACTGGACCGACACCTACGGCAACATCATCGTTACCAACCTCTATCCATACGGCGCCAACAACAAGTACCTCAACATGGACTCCAGGCGCGACGGCTACGCCAGCCACAACCGCGCGATGTGGACCATGAACCTGTCACCCTACTCGGCTCTCACGAACCTCCAGCTCAAGATGTACGTCTGCAGCAGGGGCGAGGAGTACAACGGCGGCCCCACGGGAGACTTCATCGGCCTGGCCGGCGCCGGCGGCATAACCGGCACCCCGGTCTGGTACCAGAACCTGGTCCTGGGCCCCGCGGGCACCTGGACGCCGGTCACCATAGACCTGGACGCAGCGGTGCCCGCAGGCTACGACTGGTCCAACTTCAGGATCCTCCTCGCCCAGTACGACAACGACAGGACCGTCAGCTCCACCGGGAACGACGGCATTTCCTTCGACAACATCTCGGTCTCCTCCGTCCAGCTTGCGGATACTCTCTTCACGCAGAAGCTCAGGTCAACGCCCGCTGCCTGGGCTTCCAACACCTGGTACGAGCAGTTCGTGGACCTCGACTCGGCTTCTGTCGTTCACGGACGGCCGTTCGCAAACCCGTTCCCCATCGCATGGGTGGAGTACGGGAACGACGCGATGCCCAACGACGGCATACAGGTGGACAACATCACGATCGAGCAGGAGGGCCGCTGGATAGTCCCGGGCTGGACGGATGCCCCGGTCCCGGGCTACACCGTCAACCAGTGGGTGCCCTCCCAGCACGACCACTACCCGCTCCCCAACACGTTCTGGTGCTGGTCCGTGAACGAGGGCGGCCCCTATACGGCAACCCCCACTAGAGCCTACATAGAGAGTCCGTCCTACAGCCTCGCGGCGTACGCTCCCGGAACCAGGCTTTCCTTCGCGTTCTTCCACAAGTACGCGTGGGCCGCCGGCGACGGATGCAACGTGAAGATCTGGAACTCGAACACCGGCACCTGGGATCTCGTGGTGCCGTACTGGGGGTACTACACCGCCGCGGTGCCCGCGCTCGACAACGAGCCGGGATGGACCGGCGTTTCCCCGGGGAGCAACTGGCAGTTCTGCGTGTTCGACATATCCGACTATGCGGGCATGACCGTGAAGTTCAGGTTCACCTACGGCACGCAGGGCTCGGGCTCCATGGACGGCTGGAACGTCGACTACACCAGGTTCAGGGTCGGACCCGACTGGCCGCAGATCATCTGGTACTTCCCGTCATCCGAATTCGCCGACTGGTTCGGCTGGTCGACGCCCCCCGGCGTGGGCGACCCTGCTGCGGCGGCGTACGGCACCAGGTCGGCCGGCAACGACATGTCGACCGTCTCTCCATGGGACACCTACTACGAGAACAACCTGCACAACGCTCTGATCTCTCCGCCGGTGGAGTTCAACGACGCGGCGGCCCCCTACTACTACATCCAGTTCATGAACTGCATCCGCACCCAGGCCGGGTACGACACCGGCTATCTCGAAGCCGCCCCCTTCGCGACTACGATAGCGGACACGACCTGGAGGCTGCTCGGAAGCTGGAGCGGATCGTCGGCGAACTGGTGGATGACCCGGATCTACATGAACCCCCACCTGAACTACTGGCATTCGCTGGTGCCGCCGCGATGCACGGACAACACCGTGGTCTTCAGGTGGAGGATGTGGGCGAACCCCTCCCTGCCCGACTACGGGGGCTGGAACGTAGACAGCATCAAGGCGTTCTCCAGCTCGGTCTATCTGCCGCCCATCACCACACCTCTCAACAACTCGGGCGGGAATCCGGTCTTGTTCTTCGCTCCCGAGGAGGTCCCGGAGGATCAGATGGCGCCTGCGGTGCCCGAAGCCGTGCTTCCCGTGAGGTCCCAGGACGATCCCCGCAGGACAGCGGCGAGATAGGAGGAGCCGAGGGAATGAACCGCATCCACCGCAGGCTGATTCCGGCGACAGCGCTTCTGCTCGCTCTGTCCTGCGGCGACGAGCCGGGCGGGCCGGCCGGGCTCACCGTGACGGTGACCCAGCCGCCCGCCGCCGGCGCGTCAGCCGACTCCGTGTATGTCGTGCAGTGGCAGATCTCCGGGGCGAGCTCCGGAACGCTGACCCTCGCATACGACACTGACCAGAACCCGTCGTCGGGTCTCGTCCTGATCGCATCCGGGCTCGATGCCATGGCGGGCAGCTACTCCTGGGACTGCTCAGGAGTACTGCCCGGCGCGTACTACGTAAGGGCGGTCGCGAGCTCCGGCGGCTCCGCCGCATCCGACTACAGCGACGGAATGCTAACCGTCACCTCCTCTGGCCCCGACATATACGTGCTCACCCCCCCCGCGCAGGGCGACACCGCCGACGCCTCCTTCGTCATCGAGTGGGCGACGGTGGAGTTCGGAGATGCGACGATAGATCTCTACTACGACACCGACACTGATCCGTCGTCGGGCCTGGTGGCCATTGTCGGCGGGCTAGACGACACCGGAAGCTACAACTGGATCTGCCAGGCCGTGCCCGACGGCAGCTACTACATCTACGCCGTCGCCGAAGAGACCGGCGTAGCCACGGCCTCGGACTACAGCCAGGGCGTGCTCACGCTGGATCACGGCGGCCTGACCCCCGAGATCGAGATCACGGAGCCCTCGGCCGAAGGCGATCAGGCGGACATGGTCTTCACCATCGAGTGGAACAGCATAGCCCCGGCAGGCGCCACCGTGGACCTGTTCTACGACACCGACACCGTTCCTTCCGTCGGGCTCACCCTCATCCAGACGGGTCTGCCCGACGACGGGTACTACACCTGGAACTGCTCCACGGTGCCCGCGGGAGAATACTTCGTCTATGGCGTGATAAGCACGGGGAGCAGGGGAGTCTCGCTGGTGAGGCTCCTGGGCGCCAGAGCCAGCGCCACGGACTACAGCGACGGAACCCTGACCATAGTGCACGACAACCCCTACACTCTCACCGTGACAAACCCGCCAGCAGGAGGCGCGACCGCAGACGAATCCTACACCGTGACCTGGGTCACGGACGCCCCCGGCAACGAGACCGTCGACATCTTCTATGCCGCGGACACCACGGCCACAGAGCTCTACACCGCAGCCATGAACGTCCCCAACACGGGCGAGTACCTCTGGGACTGCTCCATGGTCGAGGAGGGCTCCTGGTTCGTCTATGCGGTCGTCGGCGAGAACAAGGGGCCAGGCGGCGACTGGAGCGACGGACCGCTGAACATCACGCACGAGAGCGAGTACACCTTCAGCTTCACTGCGCCTCCGCCGTCCGGTGCCGTCGCGAACGACAGCTATACCCTCGAGTGGGACACCAGCGCCCCGCCCTCGGCCCATGTCGCGCTGTACTACGGCACTTCGACCGAGCCCGGCGGATCGGTTGAGCTGATCGTGCCCGACGCACCGAACACGGGTTCCTACTACTGGGTCACGACCAACGTCCCGGAAGGCACTTACTACATCTACGGACTGGTGTACGACGGCAGCCGCGGTCTCCCGAGGCTCCCGGGCAGGGGAAGCGGAGCGGCATGGAGCGAGGGCACCCTGACCATAGACCACAGCCTCTACTCCATGACCGTAACGGCCCCGCCGGCGGGGGGAGCCACCGCAGATTCCAGCTATACCGTGCTTTGGACTGCGGAGGGTGGGCCTTCGAGCGTGGTGGATCTCTACTACGACGAGGACCTGAACCCGTCCCAGATGTGGACAATAGCATCGGAGCTCTCGAACTCGGGGAGCTACCTCTGGAACACGGCCCAGGTGGCCGATGGAACCTACTACGTGTACGGAATGATCTACGACCCGGCCACCGACGAATGGGCGGGCGACTACAGCGACGGCCCGCTGACCGTAAGCCACTCCTACTTCTACATCATCGTCACGTCGCCTCCGCCCTGGGGCGCCTCGGCCGAGGACGAGTACACGATAGCCTGGGCCGCCGGTGCGCCGTCCGGTTCGACGGTGGACCTCTACTACGACACCGACACGAACCCCGGCTCCGGGCTGGTCCCGATCGCGAGCGACATCGTCTACAGCCAGTTCCAGTACGTATGGGACTGCAGCGCAACGCCCGAGGGCGAGTACTACATCTATGCCGTGCTCTCCGACGGCGCGAACACCACGGCCGACTACAGCGACGGGAAGCTCTACATCAACCGGGATCCGCTCTGGCTCTTCATAACGGAGCCGAACCCCGGCGGCGCCATCGCCGATGCCGAGTTCCAGATAGAGTGGATGTCGGAAGGACCGGCGAACAGGACAATCGACCTCTTCTACGACACCGACACCATCCCCTCCGCCGGCCTCGTCCCCATCGCATCCGGGGTCCCGTCGCCGAATCCGACCGGCAGCTACAAGTGGAACTGCTCAGCCGTGCCCGAGGGAGTGTACTACGTCTACGGGATCCTCATCGAGGCGGCGGTGGACTCGTTCCCCGACTACAGCGACGGTACGCTGACGATCGACCACAGGTAGGACGAATCTCCACGAGAGGCGAGGCGGCGCTCCGGCGCCGCCTCCCGCGTCCGGAGGCATCCGGATCGGACGGCGGGGAGCGGTCCGCCGGCGCCCGCTCTAGGCCTCGAAGCCCTGGTTCAGCATGTCCAGCACTGCCTCGACGATTACCGGGTCGTACAGGGTGCCCGAGCGCATCCTGAGCGCTCCGGCTGCCGAGGCGGGGCCGCCCCTCTCGAGCTCGGTCACATACTCGTCGGCGACGGCGAGTATCCTCGCCTGGATGGGAATGCTCTCGCCCTTGAGCCCCGATGGGAGCCCTGTACCGTCGAAGTGCTCCGAAAGGCCGGTTACGCCCGCGAGCGCATCGTCCGGCAGCCTGAACCTGGTGAGGGAGACGTCGCCCCTCGCCAGATCCTCGTCCTGCTTCTCGGACAGGACCAGCGGAGCCACATGGTGCAGAAGGGCCGACATCCTGAGGCTGTCCAGGAGCCCCGCCTGGAGGCTCATCCTCCTCCCAGTCTCCAGGGCCAGCCTGGCGACCCTCTTGCTGTGGCCGGCCAGCCTGTGGTCGGACCTGTCCAGGGAGTAGACCATCGCCTCCATGCACTGCCAGGCCTCCCTGTCTACGCTCAGCCTGAGCTCGAGGCTCTGCAGGGCGGTCTCGGTCTGCGAAACGAAGGAATCCACCCTTGCAGAGTCGAGGATGGTCGAAGGATTGGGCCACAGGTCGATGAGGAGGCCGCTCCGTCCAGACTTCCTCAGGGGGCGCCCCTCCGGCGTGGGAAAGCCGGCGGGGCATGTCACCGAGATGCCGCCCCAGGTCACCCTGATGAGCGAGGGATGCAGCACCGAGAATGCCTCTCTCGCGAGAGCCTGCATGGCCTGCAGCGTGGAAGAGGCAACGGCGAGCTTCTGCGAGAGCCTCGCCATGGCCCTCTCGGAGAGCAGCGCCCTCCCCTGGGACCACTTCGACTTCTCGAGCAGGCCGGTCATCGCCGTCTGCGCCGCAACGAGAGATGCGACACCCGCGAGAAGAGTCGGAAGCGATCCAGACTTGACTCCAGCCTCGCTTCCGGTCAGCCTCCAGACGGCGGGGAGGATCAGGGGGCAGAACAGGAGCGGCATCAGAACCTTGTGTGCGGTGCGCCTGGCGGAGAGGTCGAGCTCCAGATATCGGCCCGTCGTGCCCGCTCCTCGCAGCACCGTCGTCAGGATCTGGACTGCCGCCATCCCCGCAACAGCGACAGGAATCGTATCTGCCAGCGAGCCGAATCCTCCGGAATGGATTCTCCCGCAGACGAAGGCCGCCGCCCTGAGAGAAGCCCATGAAACCAGGGCGGCCCTCACGGAGCGCTTCGCGCTCTCGGGCGCCTCGCTCCCGGTCCTTGTCGAGAATGCCATGGTCCCGGCGAACACGGACACCGTCCAGGCGATCTCCATCAGCCTCGTGAAGCCCATTATGGCGAACATCACCTGCAGGCACGGGAGAAGCGAGATGGTCATGCCGGAGGACGTCAGGAACGAGAATGCGGCAAGTACGGCAGTTCCGGCCCATGCAGCTACCAGCAGCATCGGCTCGAACTGCTCGTGGAAGGCTGCTGCGGGATCGGGGAAGGACAGCCCGAAGAGAATCCAGAGCGCCACCTGGAAGAGTGTTAGCTCGCTCTCCTGCGGGACGCCGGGCCTTCCCGCCAGCCGACCGCCGTCCGCCCTGTCAGGCATCCCCGGAAGCTGCATGCAGCATCTCCTCCAGCGCCTCGACTACCTTGGCGTCGAACTGCATTCCACTGGCGGCTCTGATGGCCTCGAGCGCGGTCTTCTGGTCGGCATCGGCCCTGTAGGACCTGCGCGAGGTTATTGCGTCGAAGGTGTCTGCGACGGCGACGATGCGCGCGAGGAACGGTATGTCCCGGCTGAACAGCCTCCCCGGATAACCCTTTCCGTCGAGCCTCTCGTGATGGCAGCTTACGATGGCCCTGACCTCGTCGTATCCCTTCAGGGCTCCGAGTATCCTGGCCCCCTCGGACGGATGCTTCTCGATGATGGTCCGCTCGTCTCGGGTCAGCAGACCGCGCTTGGTGAGGATCTCGGTCGGGATCGCCACCTTTCCGAGGTCGTGCAGCAGGGCTCCGACCCTGAGCGTTCTGAGCCTCGCCGGGGAGAGCCCCAGCCTGCGGCCGAGCCTGTCCGAGAGCCTCGCGACTCTCAGAGAATGCCCGTGCGTGTAGTCGTCCTTCGAATCGGCCAGCCTGGCAAGCATAATCGCCGCTGCTATGAAGGCCTCGTCTATGGTCATGGAGTTGCCTACGGCCTGCCAAGAGTGGCTGATCAGCGAAACCAGATTGCCCCTGAGCTCGAAGTCCATGGAGCGGAGCGTCCTCCATGCCTCTCCAGACGCGAACAGGACCATGTCGTTCGACTGGGAAAGGCCGAGAAGGCAGCCCTGGATGCCTCTCATCGAGACTCCGTGCCTCAGTTCGTTCCACTCGACGCCTCCGGCGCCGTCCGCCTCGTCCTCGGACAGGACGAGCTGGGAGGACACGGTCCAGCCCACCCAACCCGGTCCTGCGGACTGCCTGGTCAGCAGAACGAGGTCCATGTCGGCATCTGCGCAGAGATAGCCGGCCAGGATCCCCATGAACTCCGGGGTGGATCTGGAGGCCGAGAGTTCCGCGGAGAGCGTGTTCTGAACGGCCGTGCCGGTCGTGCGCTCCCGATATTCCCGCAGGTTCTTCTGCCTCACTGTCGCGATCGCGGTGAACGCGGCGAGGGGCATCGAGACCATGACCGTCCCCGGCATGCCGTGTAGAGCCGTCGCCTCGAGCATCAGCCACGCCGCAGGCGCGGCGGCTGCGAGGAGCAGCGACTCGGCGAGGATGAAGCGTCTCCCCGGCTTCCGGCCTGCCGCGAGGGAATCCGCTGCGGCGGGTCCGGCATGCAGGACGACGAGGGATGCCGCGTTCCAGAGGAGTCCTCCGGTCGGTGCCAGGGCCAGCGGGACGGCCGGAAGAAATGCCAGGACAAGGAAGAGAGGCTCCAGCCTCCTGCGAACCCCCTGCCCGAAGAGCGCCGCAAGGGACTCTCCCGCTGAGATCGAGAGGATTCCGGCCGCCAGGCCGGGGAGCGGAGCGATCGAGAGCATCAGGAGACGCGGCACTGCGTCGAGCGTTCCTCTGAAGCCGTTCTCCTGCCAGCAGGGAAAGGCCCTCAGGATGACCGAGAAAACGAAGGCGGAAAGCATGGGCAGCCATGAATCCGCACCGGAGATGACTGCCGCTCCGAAGGCCGCCGACGCAGCCAGCGTGACGGCGGGCAGCATCCTGACTCGCAATCAGGGCGTCCCTTCGCACATGATGCTCACGAGAACGACCTGCCAGCCGTCCCTTTCGATCTGCACGCGGGCGCCCCATCCAGAAGCCTCCCATCGCGGCGAGAGACAGGACGAGAGATGGGCCGGGCTGGTGAGGATCATCGAGAGGGCTTCCGAGAGGGTCCGACCTCGGCCGATGTTCTCTGCCACCGGCAGCCCATCAGGCAGGGCGATCGAGTCGAGGCCGAAGTGGCTTACGCGACCGGCAATGGCGATGTCGGACGCCCTGCATCCGGCGATGCTGTCGAGAGCGGCAGAGCGGCATGCACGCTGGAGGCCGTGCAGCGACCTTATCGAGTCGAATGCCGACGCGACCTCGTCAAGGGTCTCGGCGGGAGGCTCCCGCATGCCCCTGCACGGTCCGAGGGCATCCTGCACTGTGACTCCCGAAAGGAGCGGGAGGAGCATCACCACTTCGGGGCCCGATTGCGTGACGTTCGATGCCTCGATCCAGTAGACACCCCTCTCCCTGGCATAGAGGACATAGCGACCGGCGCCGTCGGGGGCGAGAACGAAGACGCTGTCTCCAGGAGATGCTGCGGACAGCGTGAGAGATGCCGGATCGAGCGACGATTCCAGCGAGAAGCCCGTCCGGCAGCCCTGGTCGACCTCCAGGGGAAGACCGCGCGGGACGCATGACGGCGCGAGAGAGGTAACCAGCACGCCCTGGCCGCCAGGCAGGCCGGAGAATCCCCACGAGTCTCCCGCCCCGGAGAACCCCCCAACCCATCGCTCGGTGCCCGAGGTGAAGGAAACGGACGTGGTGCGCGCCGGCCATCCGCACAGCGCGGAGAGAACCAGCAGGCGTCCTCCCGACGGAATGAAACCGAGATCGAGGATCACGGAGGCGAGGGAGTCGAGCTCGGAGCGCCTCTGACCGTCCGGATGAGGGGGTGGAGCCCCGGCAGGCGCAGAGGGCGACGCGAGCATGAGGCACAGCAGTCCCAGCATTTTATGATTATAGTCAACGAAACGGCAATCCGAGGAGCGGAGGAGATCTGAAGGTCCTGCTCGTGCAGTCGCCGACGGGCCGCAGGGAGCAGCCCGTGTTCCCTCTGGGGCTTGCCTTCCTGGCCGGCCAGCTCGATCGCTTCGACATCTCCGCAGTGGATCCGTCGCTGGACGGAACGGAGTCGGTGGCGTGCGCCGTGCGCTCGCGCCGGCCCGACGTAGTCGCCATCTCCCTCCGAAACATCGACGACAGCTCGTGGCCCTCCACCTGGTCGTATCTGAGTCCGTTCGAGGAGATCCTCGCCCGTCTCGCCGGCTTTCCCGGAACCGTCGTCGTCGGAGGACCGGGATTCTCCATCTATGCCCGCGAGCTGATGGCCAGGCATCCCAGGATAGACGTAGGCATCTCCGGGGAGGGGGAGGAGGCTTTTCCTGAAGTGCTTTCCCGCATCTCCGAAGGCTCTCTTCCGGAGCCCCCCCTGATCGAGGCTCCCCGGGCGGACCTGGACTCGATCTCGCCGCCCCGCTACGACATTCTCGATGCGAAGCGATACGAGAAGGGCTTCGGGATAGGAGTGCAGTCAAGACGGGGATGCGCCTTCGGATGCACCTACTGCACCTATTCCTTTCTCGGCGGTCCGGTCTTCAGAATGCGTCCGGTCCGGGCCGTGCTCGAAGACATTCGGGCCGTCGCCAGGACGGGAGCGGGCAGCTTCCAGTTCGTGGATTCGGTGTTCAACGCGCCGGCGAGCTACTTCAGGGATCTCGTGAGAGCGCTCGCGGACGATCCGCCGGGACTTTCGTGGGGAGCCTGGCTCGACACCGGGGTGACGGACGAGGATCTCGCTCTCATGGTCGCGGCGGGGGCTGTGAAGGTGGACTTTTCGCCTGATGCCATTACGAGAAGGGGAATGCGCCTCCTCGGCAAGAGGGACGACCCCGGGATCCTCTGGTCCAGGGTCAGGGCCGCGAGGCGGGCAGGTCTCTCCGTGGGAGTGAACTTCTTCGCAGGGAATCCGGGAGAAGGGCTTGCAGCGCTGCTCCTGAAGGTCGCGTTCATGCTCCGCGCGAGGCTGCAGCTCGGATGGAGCAGGACGTTCGTCAACATCGGGACCGTGAGGGTCTATGCGCATTCGCGCCTGGCTTCCGAGATGGAGGCCGGCGGCCTCGCTCCGGCGAGCTTCCTGCCCCCTGTGTTCCTGGAGCCGAAGGGGCTCTCCGCAACCCTCTTCAGGGCATACAGGAGCTTGCGCGGAGGCAGGCATGAGTCCTGAGGGATCCTTCCGCCTGGGAGTCACGGGCTGGCCGCTGGCCCGGACGCTCTCGCCGGCCGTGCACCTCGCCTTGCTGCGCTCTGCGGGGCTGCAGGGCTCGTTCCACATCCTGCCGGTGCCTCCCGGACGCCTCGGCGGCAACCTCTCCGAGCTCTTTCTCTCCGGCTTCGACGGAATCAGCGTAACGATGCCGCACAAGACGACGGTGCCGGCATTCTGCAGATCCCTGGCCTCCGAGGCCTCCGCAGCCCATGCCGTGAACACCCTCGTGAGATCCCCGGACGGGTGGGCCGGGCACAACACGGACTGCGGAGGATTCCTGGCG
Organism: uncultured bacterium; assembly: GCA_964569245.1. Taxonomy (GTDB): domain Bacteria; phylum Fermentibacterota; class Fermentibacteria; order Fermentibacterales; family Fermentibacteraceae; genus JAAYTY01. Next base: position 69,418 of record CAZMTK010000001.1, read on the forward strand.
ACGGTGGAAGCCGTCGGCGCCGAACCGCCCTTCGCTGTCATAGGCTGCGGAGGTGCGGCCGCAGCGGTATCCCTGGCGCTCTCCTCCAGGGGTCTCGAGCACCGTGTGTTCTGCCGCGATCTCACGCGCTGCCGCCTCCAGCAGGCCGCGCCGATCGGATCGGCCGAGGAGTGGATTGCCGGATGCCCCGGCTTCACCGTCGTGAACGCGACCCCCCTCGGATGGGATGACGGAGACGCCTTCCCGGTAAGACGGGAGGCCCTCGCCGGCGGGCTCTTCCTCGATCTCAACTACAACCCCGGCTGGCGATGGCGGAACAGCCTCGCGAGCCTCTCCTGCAGGGTCGTGACCGGGGAGAGGATGCTCGTCGAGCAGGCCGCACTCGCCTTCGCCCTCTGGACGGGAACCTGGCCGGACACGTCCGCAGCTATGCAGGCAATCGGAAGGAGCCGCGGCCCATGCCGATGACGGACCGTTTCGACACGTCGAGATCCGGGCTCGAAGCCATGCTCCTCTCGGGCGAGGACGAGGCCCTGGCCCTGTTCTCCGCTGCGAAGGAAGTGAGACGCGAGCACTTCGGCTCCAGAGCATTCGTGAGAGCCGTCATCGAGTTCTCTAACAGGTGCAGGTGCAACTGCCTGTACTGCGGCATGAGGAGGGACAACACGGGCATCGAGAGGTTCACTCTCGACGCCGACAGGATCGTGGATGCCGCAGCATCGGCGTACCGGGCGGGCATAAGGACGTTCTTCCTCCAGTCGGCGGAGAGCGAGGACTGCGATCCCGGTTGGCTCGCCGGGATCATCCGGGCGATCCACGGCATGGGAATGACCGTGCTCCTCTGCGTCGGGGCGAGCGACGAGGACGCTCTGGACATGTGGCGGGAGGCCGGTGCCAGCAAGTTCATTCTCAAGCACGAAACCTCGGATCCCCGGCTCTTCGAGAGAATGAAGCCCGGCCTGTCGCTTTCGGGCAGGATCGAATGGCTGAAGACGCTCAAGAGGCACGGCTATGGCATAGGCTCGGGACCGCTGCTAGGGCTTCCCGGCCAGACTGTCCGGAGCCTCGTCGAAGACCTGCTGCTGCTCAGGGACCTGGACGTGGACATGTCGAGCGTGTCAGTCTTCCTTCCCGCCGCCGGCACCCCTCTCGAATCGTCTCCGGCCGGATGCGTGGACCTGGGACTCAGGTTCATAGCGGCCATGAGGATCCTGCTGGGGCGTACGCTGATCCCGGCGACCAGCACTTTCGAGAGGCTCAGACCCGGAGGCCAGCTCGCCTGCTTCGACGCAGGCGCGAACGTCATAACGGTGAACATGACCCCGGCATCCGTGAGAGGGGACTATGCGCTGTACACCGAGAGATTCTTCGTAAGTCTGGAGCACGCTCGCGATACGATACGCAGGGCGGGGCTGGAGGAAGCCGCGGAGGCCATGTAGGCCATGTCGAACCCTGTCCTCCCGGGCCTCCCCGTTCTGGTGGCCGGCCCGCCCTTCTCCGGCAAGACAGCCTGCGGCAGGATCGCCGCCGCCGAGCTGGGAATGCCGTTCCTGGACCTAGACCGGGTCGTGGAGGCCGCCCTGGGCTGCACGGTGGAGGAGGCGTTCGCGAAGCTCGGCGAGAAGGCGTTCAGGGACGCAGAGGCCGCCGCCCTCGCCGAATGCATCGCCGCGAGGCCGCCCTGCCTCGTTGCCCTCGGAGGAGGGTCTCTCCTCAGGGAGAGCTCGCTCCGGCTGGCTCTCGCTGCCGCGACTGTCGTGACACTCACGGCAAGCAGGGAAGTCCTCTCCGAGAGACTCGCCGGGGGCCGTCCCCTGGCCGCCGACGTCTCAGCGCTCGAAGATCTCCTCGAGAGGCGGGCGGCCCACTACGAATCCCTGCCGAACCGCATAGACATCACAGGGCTGTCAATGGCGGAGTGCGCCGCCGAGATAGTCAGAGCAGCCCGAAGGGGGAGAGCGGCAGGGCGGGGTTGACAGTACGCCGAAGGCCGCGATGATTGCCCGTGAAAGCTCATGAGATGGGGAGATAGCTCTACGGGAGGCCGTGCCGGATGACGAGGGAGGATCTTGCGAGGGAGGTGGCCATAAGGACGGGCCTTTCCCGCAGGGATGCCGGAGCGGCTCTGGACTGCATCCTCCGCGTGATGGAGGAGAAGCTCTGCGAGGGCGAGAGCATCTATCTCAGGGGATTCGGCTGCTTCGAGGCTAAGCCTGCATGCCGACGCAGGGCCAGGGATCCGAGAGGGGAGGGGCTCATCGACATCCCTCCCAGGATGCGCCCCGTCTTCAGGCCGTACAACCGCCTTCGCGAAGCAGTTCATGCCTCTCTCTCGCCTAGCGCCAGAACGGTCTTCGTGTTCCCCGGCGGCGCCTCGGCCTCCCGGGTCTCGGTGGTGGGCGGGTTCAACAACTGGGACGAGACCGCGAATCCGATGCAGCGTCTTCCCGACGGAAGCTGGGTCACGGAGATCATGCTGCCGGCGGGGCAGATCATCACCTACAGGTTCCTCGTCGACGGCGTTCCCATGCCCGATCCGGTCGCTCCCAGGGACGGGGCTGGAAACTCCGTGAGGTCCGTATGACAAGGGGCCGCACGCCTCGCAGGGGCAGGGGGAAGAGGCCGGGTCGAGGCAGTCCCAGGAGCGTCCTATTCATCGCCCTCGCCCTCTTCGCGCTTGCCACGCTGGCCCTGCTGATCCTCCCTCCGTGGGGACGCGCCTCCCTCTACGCCAGGGGTGCGCTCTACCATTCGGCCGGCCTGCTGTCCTACTTCCTGCCCCTGTTCTCGGGAGCCGCCGCCATCCGCTGCCTCAGCTCCCGCTCGCCGAGGGGCATGTTCACCGTTCTCCTCGGAGGAGCGGTAAACCTCTACTTCCTCTCCGCCATGGTCGACATGGCGGGAGGCAGGTTCGGCCTCTTCCCTCGCGTCGCTCCCTTCTCTCCGGAAGCCCCGCTCCTGACATACGGGCCGGGAGGCCTCGCAGCCGGGAGGGCCGGCGAGGCGCTCTCCTGGCTCGTCGGCCCGGTGATCTCCTATCTGGTTCTCTCGGCCTGCTTCGTCACCTCCCTGGTGATCTTCACCGGGTGGGATCTCGCGGGCGATCTCTTCGAGATGGGCAGGACCGCCTCCAAGGCCGCATCGCGCTTGAGAGAGGAAAGGAGGGCTCGAAGGGAGCTCCCGGAGCCTGAAGGGCGGAAGAGCCCGTTGGGAACCGCGCAGCCCGTCGAGCAGACGGTCGAGGAAGCTGCCGGAACGGATGCCCCATCCTTCGTTGGCGCCGGTGGCAATCCGTGGGTCAGGGAGCGGCCCGTCGGGTGCGAGCCTCCCATGGTGCCGGGCTTCGGCAGGGACGAGGAGCCCGCACCTCTCGCGACGCCCCCCGCCTCGCCCGGAACAGCGGATGCCCCGGCTCCACCCCCCGCCGCCGTCGAGCCCCCGCAGACGGGCGCAGGCTCCGCCCCTGGGGGCGAGTCGGCTGCGGCTTCCGAGAGGAAGCCGCCTCGAGGGGAAGCTGCGGTGCACAGATACCAGCTTCCCGACATGGACATCCTCCACGGGCCTTCCCCCCACAGGCATTCCGTCCGGCTCCAGGACCTGGAGGAGACATCCAGGATCATCAAGAGCAAGCTGGCTGAGTTCGGGATCGAGTGCGAGGTCGTCCAGTCCAGCCCCGGGCCCGTGCTCACGAGGTTCGAGGTCAGGCCGGGGAGCGGAGTGAAGGTCAACAGCATCCTGAGCCTCTCCGACGACCTCGCGCTGGCGCTGAAGGCTCAGAGGATAAGGATCCTGGCGCCCATCCCCGGCAAGGACGCGGTCGGTGTGGAGGTTCCGAACAGGGAGAGGCAGACCGTCCTCCTGAGGGAGATCCTCGAGTCTGTCACTGACCAGAAGCTCCCGATCGCTCTCGGGAAAAGGGCCGAGGGAACCCCCTTCCTTGTCGATCTCTGCGACATGCCGCACCTGCTGGTGGCGGGCACGACCGGGTCGGGAAAGACGAACTTCATGTTCAGCTTCATCTGCACACTGCTGATGAAGCTCTCGCCATGGCAGGTCAGGCTGGCCCTCATAGATCCCAAGAAGAACGAGATGACGGCGTTCACGAGCATTCCCCACCTCTACTCCGAGGTCGTCACCGACGCCCGGAAGGCGAAGTTCCTGCTGGAGAGACTGGTCGCGGAGATGGAGTCCAGGCTCCTGAGGCTGCAGAGGGGCGGGTTCAGGAACATCGCCGAGCACAACGCCGCCATGCCCTCGGAGGACGAGCGGATGCCCTACGTCGTTCTCGTCGTGGACGAGCTCCACGACCTCTTCCTGGTGGCGAGGAAGGAGGTCGAGGAGCCCATCGAGAGGCTGGCTCAGATGGCCCGCTCCACCGGCATCCACCTCGTGGTCGCCACCCAGAGGCCTTCTGTGGACGTGATCACGGGGGTGATAAAGGCCAACTTCCCCTCCAGAATAGCCTTCATGGTGCAGTCCAAGACGGACTCCCGCACGATCCTGGACATGAACGGCGCCGAGAAGCTGCTGGGCAAGGGCGACATGCTCTTCCTGGGGGCCGGAACGGTCGAGCCGGTGAGAGTCCACGGCTCCTTCGTCACCAGTCAGGAGGCTCAGAACATCGCGGATTTCTGGACGGAGCAGGCGCTCCAGGTGAAGCCCGAATTCGTGATGCCCGGCGGCGAAGACGGGAACACGCTCCAGGAGGACGAGCTAAAATGCGACGAGCTGCTGCCGAAGGCCAGAGAGGTGGTCAGGAGGCAGAGGAGCGCCTCGGTCACCCTCCTGCAGACCAGGCTGGGTGTCGGCTATCCCAGAGCCGTGAGGCTGATCGGGATGCTCGAGGCCGAGGGATCGATCGGGCCGTTCAAGGGCAGCAAGCCGCGCGAGGTGCTCCTGGACAGCGGGGATGCCGGGGAGGTTCGCGATGACTGAAAGAAGGAATGCGCCTCTGGTCCTGGTCCTCCTTCTGCTGACTGCAGCCGCCTGCGGGGGCGGGAGGACCGGAGCAGACGGACTGCTCAGGGGCGACGGAGAGACCGAGCTCTTCGGGCGCGCCTCCCAGCTCTACTTCAGAGGGTGCCTGTCGAGGGCTCGTGAAGAGTTCTGCGCCTTTCTCGACCGGTTCCCGTCCTCCCCGCTGGCTGCCGAGGCCGGGCTGGCGCTTCGGAGGATCGAGCAGGACCTCGGCGGAGCGCTGCCCGACACCGTTCTGACCGTTTCCCCGACACGAGTCCCAGTCGCGGTCGTATCCCTGCCGGCGAACGCGCCGAGGCTCGGGAGGATCGCGGCGGCTCTGCAGGCCAGGGGATTCACGGTCGTAACCGCACAGGACGAGGGGGCCCCTGACATCACGGTCGTCCTCTACCCCGAGGGCCTCGACGCCGAGGCAGCCCTGGTGGCCGATTCCCTGGAGAGCTGGCTCACCAGCCCCGCGACGGTCCCGGTGCAGCCGGGCGGAGGGATCACCTCCTCCATCGTTCCGGGTCACACCGGAGTCGTGATAGTGATCGGCACCGACGCGGTGGTCTCTCCCGCCGCACCGGCCCCGGTCCAGAGCCAGCTCCTGCAGTGATCGCGGCGATCATCCTCGCGACCTCCGCTGTCGCCTCCTCCCCGGCCGACCCGCTTCTCGCCAGGCTGGAGTCTGCCGCCTTCCTGGAGGCCGACTTCGTCCAGACCGACTTCTGGGCTCTCACAAGGGAGACGGAGACGTCCACCGGGCGCATGAGCCTGGCCTTCCCCGACATGTTCCTGTTCGTCTATTCCTCGCCAGTGTCGCGCGAGACGGGCTTCGACGGGGCGACCCTGTACACGATAGAGCACTCCGCGAAGCAGGTGATCGTGAACTCGGAGGGCTCCTCCTGCGGCTTCATGAGCTTCCTCGACCACGCACGGGACGAATCCCTCGTCGTTTCCAGCTGCACCGCCGGCGACACGGTGGCGGTGCGGCTGGAGGGCGATCTCGGGGAGGGCATTTCGGCGATGGAGTTGCGGTTCACCGCCGGGGACAGCCTTCCTGTCTCGCTCTCCACCACGGACGTGAACGGCAACTCGACGACCTGGACCCTGTCCGGCGTGACGATATCTGAGAGGTGCCCGCCCGGCTCGTTCTCGCTGACCGTTCCCTCCGGCTACGAGACGATCAGGCCCGGCGGATACTGACTTGCCCCGGCTCTTCGTCAGAACGCTGGGCTGTCCGAAGAACGAGTACGACTCCGAGGTCTACTCGGGGCTGTTCGCGAGCGCCGGCTGGGTCCTCGTGGACTCCCCGTCGCGTGCAGACATGGTTCTGATCAACACCTGCGCGTTCATCGCCCCCGCGGTGGAGGAGTCCATGGAAGCCGTGGCAGCCGCGCTCGAATGGAAGGCCGGAAGACCCGGCAGGCGCCTTGCACTGACCGGGTGCCTACCGGGGAGGTTCCGCGACGACGGGTCCGGAGGGCTGGAGGACTTCGATCTGGTGGCGGGTCCTGCCGCTGAGCGCGAAGTGGCTCGCTGGCTGGGCCTTCCAGCCGGCAGGCGGCCGCTGGCCAGGGCCCGACCCGGGCCGTGCCGTTTCGTGAAGATAGCCGATGGCTGCGACAATCGCTGCGCCTACTGCACGATTCCCGGCATCAGGGGCGGCTTCACTCCCGAGAGCATGGAGACCGTGTCCGCTAGGGTGGGCGAGCTGGCCGACCAGGGCGCGCTGGAGATCGGGATAGTAGCCCAGGACAGCGGGATGTGGAGATCGGGCACGACCGGCCTGACGGAGCTGGTGGAGAAGCTCTCCGACAGGTGGCGAGACATCTGGTTCAGGATCTATTACCTGCATCCTGCGCACGTGCCCGGGAACATCGTGGACCTCATCGAGGATCACGAGAACGTCATGCCATGGCTCGACCTGCCGGTCCAGCACGCCTCCGACCGCATCCTCGGAAGGATGGGCCGGCCGTATTCCAGGGCCGATCTGGAGAGACTCGTGGATCGCGTCGCCGCCTCGCCGCGCGAGATCGCGCTCAGGATCACGGTGATGACGGGCTATCCCGGCGAGGAGGACTCCGATTTCAATGAGCTGTCGGGATTCCTGAGAAGCGCAGGTCCGCTGAAGACCCTGGTGGCCTTCCGGTACTCGCCAGAGGAGGGCACGATCGAACATTCCCGAGGGGGGCCGGTTCCTTCCAGCGACGAGACCTGCCTGCGCCTGGCCGCCCTTGGCGGAATCGCGGCCGACGCTTCGCTGGCCTGGGCCGTCAGGCTTCTGGGAAGGCGGATATCAGTCCTCGTGGACGAGCCGTTCTCGGGGCACTCCCTGTGGGATGCCCCCGAGGTCGACGGCGCCTGTGTCTTCGAAAGGGCCAGCAAGGCCGGAACACGTGTGGACGCGCTCGTCGAGGGCTGCGCCGGACCGGACCTGTTCGTCACGGAGGTGCCACCCGGGAATTGACACGCGACTGCGCCGTGGAGAATCGTTCCCTTCGCAAGACCCAGTGGAACATCGCGAGGAATGAGGTGCACAGATGCTGACGATGCTCATCGCAGCCGCCCTGACTGCGGCTGTCGACCCTCCGACCAACCTCGAGATGGTCGAGGAGGCCGTGACCGAAGCCTGCCTTGCGCTTCCCGGAGCCCTTGGAGTCCCCACCGGAGAAATGCTGACCGTCCAGATCGAGGGCGACCACGAGGGCGGCTGGCTGGTCGAGCAGTGCGCGACAGCGGTTCTGGAAGCCTCGGGCTTTCTCGTGGCCGACTCCCCCCGTGCCGATGGAGGGTCCTCGGTCATCGTCCGCGTGAGGCCCATGGAGCTCGCCGTGACGCTTGCCGGTGCCGGAAGAGCCTGGCTGATAGGTCCCAGGCGCATAGACAGGAGGGCGGTCTGCGAGCTCTCCACGGAGATAGTGGACGTTTCTGGAGCGGTCGTCTACTCGGTGCGCTCGGGGGCCTCTCGCAGCGACAGGATCCACGCATCGGATCTCGCGAGACTCCAGGGAGCCTCGGGGGAGACCTGGCTCACCGGTGGCACCCCGTCGCAGTCCGGCGGAGGCATACTGGAGCCAGTAGTGGTCACTGGCGTGGTGGCCAGCCTCATCTACCTCTTCTATTCCAGCAGGGCCGAATGATCCTCCGAAAGTGCCGGCCGGTCCTCGTCGCAGCCGCTGCGATGCTGGCGGCCGCCTGCTCTGATGCCGGATCGGATACGCTCGAGGAAGCCAGGGTGCTGGCCCAGTCGGGGCATTTCGTGGAGGCGCTGGCTCTCTACGAGGAAGCCTTCTCGGGGATGGACGCGGTTCCTCCGGGACTCCGTCTGGAATACGCCCGCACCGCGCTCCTGGCCTGCGGGGCTGAGAGGAGCCGGCTGCTCAGGCAGAAGGCGCTCTCCGCGCTGTGCGCGATCTCCGCCGACACGACTTCCGAGGCGGGAGGAGAGCTCGGGGAGCTCTGGCGCAGGCTGGGCTGGGAGTTCGCGAGGGACAGGGATTCGCTCCAGGCCTACGCTGCCTTCGACAGCGCACTCGCATTCGGCGGAATGGACGGCATGTTCGAGGAGGAATGGCTTTTCCGGGGTGCGTACGCCTCGAGGCACATCGCCCTTGTGGCCGGGCTGCCGGATTCGCTGGCGATGACCCGGGCGGGCGACAGCATTCTGGCCGCCGCGGCGGAGCGCAGCCTCGTGGAGCTCGACAGGGTGCCGATGACCAGAACCGACCTCAGAGACGGTGTTCTCCTTGCCAAGGCGTGGCTCCTGCCGCTCACCGACAGGCGTGCGGAGGAGCTCGAGGTTCTCACCGAGCTCGACCGCTCCGGAGGAATCGACCCATCGATGCGCGAGCGGAGGATGAGGCTGCTGCTCGAGCTGGCGCGCGAGGACCTGGCCAGGGGGATGAGCTCCCTCGCGAGGGAGAAGCTGAGCGAGGTCTGGGCTTCGGACTTCGCAGGCGACAGGGTGGAGGCCGCCCTGATGCTGGGACTCATGGCCGAGGCATCCGGCCGGCCGGACGAGGCTCTGGAATGGTACCGCTCCGCCTGTGCAGCCGCCCCGGGGCTCTCGTCGCCGGCCGCGGAGATCGCTGCTGCAAAGCGTGACTCCCTCATGTACCTCATACCGTAGCCCGCCTGGCGGGACAGGGAGGAAAGTGCCAAGAGACATTGCTCCTGCGATCACGGCCGCTGCGGTGCTGTTCTGTGCCTGCGGCCGGGCCTACGACTCGACGGGCCTCCCCAGGACCGAGATCGAAGCGCTGGCCTCGGCCGCATTCGAAGAGGGTGACTGGCGCGAGTCGCAGATGCTCTACACAGAGCTCTTGTTCAGCTACCCCGGCGCCTCCGACACCGACCTCTATCTATGGCGGCTGGCGCTGTCGGCGTTCCAACAGAGGGAATGGGCCGACGCCGAGTTCAACCTGCGCCGGATAACGAGCGACTTCCCGAGAAGCTCACTGGCGGACGACGCCCAGCTGCAGCTGGCGCTGGTGTTCTGGGAGCAGAGGAGGGACTACAGGAGGGACCAGTCACCCGTTCTGGACGCGGTGAACGAGCTGGACACCTTCGACGACCTGTTTCCGGGCTCCGTGCTCGCTCCGGAAGCTCGGTCGCTCAGGGACAGCTGCCATGCGAATCTCGCGAGAAGGGCGCTCTTCGTAGGGCAGTTCTATGCGAGGCGCGGCCTGTTCGATGCGGCCATCCTCTACTACCGCAATGCACTGGACAGCTATGGAGGGCTCGGCTGCAGGGCGGACATTCTGATCTCGATGGGCGACGCCTATCTGAAGAGCGGGAACGGTTTCGCAGCGAGGACCTCCTATCAGCGCGCCATCGACGAGTGCGACCTCGACGCAGAACGCATGGAGCGTGCCCTGGAAGGGCTGGACCGGGCGTCGTCGAGATGACGGGCCTGCTCGGAGGCACATTCGATCCCCCCCATTTCGGCCATCTGCTGCTGGGGGAGGAGGCCAGGCTGAGGTTCGGGCTGGAGCGTGTCATCTTCGTTCCCTCACGCACCCCTCCGCACAAGCCGGGAATCGCCGTCAGCCCGTTCGAGCAGCGCATGACGATGCTCGGCCTGGCGATCAGCGGCAACGCCGCCTTCGAGGCCTCGGACCTGGAGGCGGAGGCCGGTTCGTCCTACACCTGCGACCTCCTCGATCTGGCTTCCTCGCGCTTCGGGGCAGTCACCTTCCTGATGGGGATGGACAGCCTGGTCGAGATGCCCTCCTGGAAGGACTATCCGCGACTGCTCGACCTGGCCCGGTTCGCCGCGGGCACGAGGCCCGGCTGGAGCTCGGCGATGGCCGCCCCGGCGGCTCTGGCCAGAGTGGAGATATTCGAGTTCCCGGGGCTCCACGTGTCTTCGACAGAGCTGCGTGAGAGGTTTGCCCGGGGGGGGGCCACCCGGTATCTTACGCCGGACGCGGTACGCGCCCATGCTCTCAGGGAGAGGCTGTATGGCAGAGCAGAAGGGGATTGACCGGCTCCTCTCGATGCTTCTCGACGAGGATGTCAGCGACATCCATTTCAAGGCCGGCAGCCCTCCGCTTCTGAGGAAGGGCGGATTCATAGTGCCGGCCCCGGGTCTGGGGCCCCTCCAGAACGAGCACGTTCAGCAGCTCGTGAGCGAGATCATGACCCCCGCACAGCTTGCGGCCTTCAACGAAGGCAGCGAGATAGACCTCGCGCACTCCCTTCCCGGCAAGGCCAGGTTCCGCATCAACGTCTTCAAGCAGAGGGGCACGCCGGCCATAGTCATGCGGAGGATACCGTTCGACATCCCCGCGATCGACGATTTGGGCCTGCCTCCGATCGTAAAGCAGATAGCGCTGGAGCCCCGGGGGCTCGTTCTTGTCACGGGGGCTACCGGAAGCGGCAAGTCCACCACTCTCGCCGCCATGATCGACTACATCAACGAGAACAACAGGAGCCACATCGTCTCGATCGAGGATCCGATAGAATTCCTGCACAGGGACAGGAGCTCGAGCGTCTGCCAGCGCGAGGTGGGGATCGACACCGAGAGCTGGGCGTCGGCGCTGCGCTCCGTATTCCGCCAGGACCCCGACGTCATACTCATCGGCGAGATGAGGGACTCGGTAAGCGCCGCGGTCGCTCTCACCGGCGCCGAGACTGGACACCTCGTCCTCAGCACGCTGCACACTTCCGACGCACCGGAGAGCATCAACAGGATCATTGACATGTTCCCGCCGCACCAGCAGAAGCAGGTGCGAACCCAGCTCGGCGGCCTGCTCCGGGCGGTCATCAGCCAGCGTCTGCTGCCCGAGAAGTCGGGGAGGGGGCTCGTGCTGGCGGCCGAGGTCATGGTGCATACCGCGCTTATCCAGAACTGCATCATCGATCCCGCGAAGACACACATGATAAGGGACGTCATCGAGTCCAGCGGCACGCAGTACGGCATGCAGAGCTTCGACATGGCGCTGCTGCGCCTGCTGGCCGAAGGCCGCATAGACGAAGCCACGGCTCTCGCCGCATCGTCGAACCCGACCGCCCTCCAGCTCAAGCTCAAGGGCGTCGAGAGCCCCTCGGACTGGAGGATGTAGCTGATGTTCGGCTTCGAGACATACACCATCGCGACTGGGCTGATCGTGGCGGGCGCGGTCATGGCGGTGTTCCTGGCCTGGCTGGGCTGGAAGGCCCTCAGGAGGCCCGCGCTGTCGGGCAGGGAGGGCATGACAGGCCTGACAGGGGTCGTCACGTCCGGGCCCTCCTTCAGGGAGCGCTGGACGGTGGAGGTCCGCGGAGAGCTCTGGTGGTGCCGCAGCAGCCACAGGCTGGCGCCCGGCATGGAGGTCCGCGTGACCGGCGTGGATGACATGGTTCTGATCGTCGAGCCCGTTGAGGCCAAGTGATGCGGTCCGGTTCGACGCCGGGCTTCTCGAGACCCTAGGAGGGATTCTATGGGACCGCTCGCAGTCATTCTGCTCATAATCTTCGGAATCATCATGCTGTCGGCCTTCAGGGTGCTCCGGGAGTACCAGAGGGGTGTCATCTTCCGCCTCGGCAAGGTCATCGGCGTCAAGGGCCCGGGGCTGATCATCGTCTGGCCGATCATCGACCAGATGAAGAGGGTGGACCTCAGGGTGATCACGATGGATGTGCCTCCCCAGGACGTGATCACCAGGGACAATGTCTCAGTCAAGGTGAATGCGGTCGTCTACTTCCGTGTGTTCGACGCCGTGAAGGCGGTGGTGGAGGTGGAGAATTACCACTATGCCACCAGCCAGCTCGGCCAGACCACTCTCAGGAGCGTCCTGGGCGAAGTCGCGCTGGACGAGCTGCTCTCGAACAGGGAGCAGATCAACAACCAGCTCCAGAGCATCCTGGACAGGCTGACAGATCCGTGGGGCATCAAGGTGACCCTGGTGGAGACCAAGCACGTCGACCTGCCCGAGGAGATGCGCAGGGTGATGGCCCGCCAGGCCGAGGCCGAGAGGGACCGCAGGGCGAAGATCATCCTGGCCGAGGCCGAGTTCCAGGCCTCCCAGAAGCTGGCCGATGCGGCGGACGTCATCGGACAGCACCCGATAGCACTCCAGCTCCGCTACCTCCAGACCCTCACGGAGATCGCCGCCGAGAACAACTCCACCACCATCTTCCCGCTGCCGATCGAGCTGCTCAAGCCGCTCATGGGGATGCTGGAGAGGAAGTGACCAGCGCACCTCCCCGCTTCTCCGGGACCTGGACGGCGATCGTCACGCCGTTCAGAAACGGGCAGGTGGATCACGCCGCCCTGAGGGCCCTCGTGGACTGGCAGGTCTCCGAGGGCATCGACGGGCTTGTGGCCTGCGGATGCACAGGAGAGGCCGCAACCCTGTCGCGCGAAGAGCACCTCTCCGTTGTCGAGACCGTCCTGGAAGCCGCCTCGGGAAGGGTGCCCGTGATAGGGGGCGCCGGCAAGAACGACACTGCAGCAACCGTAGATCTCGCGAGAGCCGTGGCCGGGCTCGGAGTGGCGGGGCTCCTCGTGATCACACCCTACTACAACAAGCCGACTCCGGCCGGTCTCGAGGCGCACTATTCCGCCGTGGCGGACGCAGCCGGCATCCCTGTCATGGCCTACAACGTCCCAGGCAGGACAGGAACGAACATGTCCCCGGAAACCGTGGCCCGCATCGCCGGGCATCCTCTCGTGTGCGCCATCAAGGACGCCGCCGGAGCGGCGGAGAGGGTCACCGCGATAAGGGCTCTGTCGCCTGTCGCAGTTCTCAGCGGAGACGACGCTCTGGCGCTCGCCCAGATCGCTCTCGGGGCGACGGGTGTCGTATCCGTGGCCTCCAACGTCGCACCTGCCGCGGTCGCCGGGATGGTCAGGAAGGCGCTCCGCTCGGACCTCGATGGAGCCAGGAGGCTCAACGACAGGCTCCATCCCCTCTTCGGAGCTCTGTTCCTCGAGACGAACCCTATTCCCGTCAAGAAGGCGCTCGAGCTGATGGGAAGGATCGGAGGCGAGCTGCGCCTCCCTCTGACGGCGATGAGCCAGTCGCTCGTGCCCAGGCTGCAGGAGGCCATGGCAGCGGCAGGAGTTGCGTGATAGCGCTCGCCGTCTTCGGCAGCGAGGGCAGGATGGGCAGGGCCGTAAGGGCTGAGGCTGTCATGGCTGGCGATTTCGAGGTGGCTGCCTGCTACGACGCGGAAGGCCCGTGCCTCAGGCCGGGAGACCCTCTTCCGGAAGGTGTGGACGTTGTCGTGGACTTCTCTGCGCCCGTTGCGCTGGAAGCTCTCGGTGTGATGCTGAAGGGGACGCGTGCCGCACTGGTCAGCGGAACAACCGGTCTCTCCGCGCGCGAGAAGGCCATGCTGGAGTCCTGGTCCGCAGACAGGGCGGTCTTCTACTCTCCGAACATGAGCAGGGGGATCTACGTGCTTGCCAGGCTGCTGTCCGAGGCGGCTCGTCTGCTCGGACCGGGATACGATCTCGAGGTGGTCGAGTTCCACCACCGGCTGAAGCGCGACAGTCCGAGCGGAACGGCCCTGCGCCTGGTTGAGAGCTGGTCGGCCTCCAGACCCTTCCAGCCGGAGCCCGTGTACGGCAGGGAGGGAGCCATGGGGCCTCGGAGAGCGCAGGAGGTGGGAATCCATTCAGTGAGGGGAGGGGATGTGGCCGGGGACCACGAGGTGCACCTCCTCGGCGACGGAGAGCGCCTGCTCCTCGCCCACAGCGCGTCCGGGAGGAGGACCTTCGCGCTGGGCGCGCTCGCCGCCGCCCGGTTCGTGTGCGGCCGAGGCCCCGGGCTGTACGGAATGGACGATCTCCCCGGCTGGAGCGGAGGCGCGCAGTGAGCAGGAGGCCAGCAGTAGCCGGCATGTTCTATCCAGCCGACCCCTCGGCTCTCAGGTCGCAGGTCACAGGGTTCCTGGCCGACGCGGGGGGAGCCCCTGACGGCTCGGTAGCGGGACTGGTCTGCCCGCATGCCGGGTACGTCTACTCCGGGAGGACCGCCGGACGCGCCTGGGCGATGGCTCCTGAAGACGTCAGGACTGTCGTCATCATCTCGCCGTGCCACAGGGTGCCGGTCTCGGGGGCCTCGGTGTTCGCGGGCGACGCCTACGAGACGCCGCTGGGCCTTGCCAGGACCGATTCCTTCGTAGTGTCGGGACTGCAGACGAGGGGCTTCGGGTTCGAGCCGTCCGCGCACGCATGGGAGCATGCCGAGGAGGTGCAGGTGCCCTTCGTGCAGGTCAGATGGCCCGAGGCCAGGATAGTCACGATCGTCCAGGGAACCGCCACCTCGGCCTTCTCGGCCAGGCTTGCCCAGGCTCTCCTGGAGGTCGCGCCTCCCGACGAGGGCGGCACTCTCGTCGTGGCATCCAGCGACCTTTCACACTACCACCCCATCGAGACCGCCGAGGAGATGGATCGCAGGTTCATCGAGGCGTTCGAAGCCCGCGACCCTTCCATGATGGAGTCCCTGATCAGATCCGGCAGCGCCGAAGCCTGCGGGGCGGGTCCCGTGATGACCCTCCTCCACTGGGCCGCCTCGGACGACGGCATGTTCAGCACCGAGCTGGTGGCCTACGACACCTCCGCCTCGACATCCGGCGATGCCACGGCTGTCGTCGGCTACATGGCGGGCGTGGTGCGACGCAGTTGAAGCGGATGATAGCGGAGGGAGACGCCGCTCGCCTTCTTGCTGCGGCGAGGAGGTCGGTGGAGGCTGCGGCTTCCGGGGAAAGGCTCCCCGACCCGCCGACCGGCGGCGCTGCCGACCTGGACGCCGGAGCGTTCGTGACACTCAAGAACCGCGCCGACGGATCGCTGAGGGGGTGCATAGGGAGCTTCTCCGGGCTGGGGTCGCTGGGCCGCACCGTCGTGAGGATGGCGGCGGCCGCGGCAGTGGAGGACCCGAGGTTCTTCCCTCTCAGACCCGGGGAAGTGCCCGGAACGAGGATAGAGATCTCCGTCCTCGGACCGATGGAGAGATGCTCTCCGGACGCTGTCCTGCCCGGCACTCACGGCGTCTACGTCCGTCTCGGCCGCAGCGCGGGGACCCTGCTGCCGCAGGTCGCCGCCGAGGAGGGCTGGAACAGGGAGGAGCTCCTCTCGCACACCTGCATGAAGGCCGGCCTGCAGCCGGACGCATGGCGCTCCAGCCCGGACATCGAGATCTTCGCCTATACCGCCGAGATCCTCTCGGAAGACTGAAGGAGGTCCTGAGACATGAGATGCCTTTTCGCAGCCTGCGTCCTCCTCTTCGTCGTCGGATGCAGCATTCCCGGCCTGGACGAGATAGACCAGAAGATCGAGGGCGTTTCAGACCGCATCGAATCCCTGGAGGAGGCGGCATCCAGGGCCGAACAGATAGACCCCGAACAGCTCGTGGATCTCGAGGCCCGCATCTCGGCCATCGAAGGTCAGCTGCTGGCCTCCGGAGTCGAGGTGAACCCTGAGGCAGGGCTGGACATCTCCGAGGCCCTGGAGGCCGTGGACGATCTGAAGACATCGATGGACGAGGTCCGTCTGGCGATCGTTGCGCAGTCGGACAGTCTGGGGACGGTTTCGTCCGGAATCTCATCCCTTTCGGAGGAGCTTGACGGCATGTCGGCCGCTCTCGACAGTCTGGAAGACAGGCTCGGAGACCTCGAAGACGAGGTCTCCTCGCTTCGATCCTCTTCGGGCTCGAGCGGGTCTTCCGGAGGCGGCACTGGAAGGTCGGGCTCCGGCGGCTCTTCAGGGGGAAGGACCTCGGGCGGCTCGGGAGGAAGCTCGGGCTCCAGCCGGTAGCAGAGCCGCTTGCGCCAATCGAGCCGGGACGTCGCCTGCGTCCCGGCCCCTTCTATTCGAAGACCACCCTGTGGTATCGCTTCTTGCCGGCCCTCAGGAGAACCGCTCCGTCGCGCAGGTCGGATTCTCTGACGGGGGCTTCGGGTGTCTCGACCCTGCCGCCCCAGGAATACAGACCGTTCTGCCCGGCGAGTCTCCGCACCTCGCTCCTGCTGGGGCACAGCCCGGTGCGTACGAACAGGTCGAGCCACGTGAGCCCGCTGGAGAGAGACGAGGCAGGCAGGACCGTGGTCGGGACTGAGGAGTCGTCTCCGCCCCCTCCGAACAGGGCCAGCGATGCCGATTCGGCCCTTTCCGCCTCCCCCCGGCCATGTGCGATGGCCGTAGCCTCGAATGCCAGTTTCCGCTTCGCCTTCCGCAGGTCGCTCCCGGAGAGGGAGGCGAGCGCCTCGATCTCGGTCATCGGGAGGAAGGTGTACAGCTTGAGGAAGAAGATGGCATCCCTGTCGTCCACGTTCATCCAGAACTGGTAGTAGTCGAACGGGCTGGTCAGCGAGGGGTCAAGCCAGACCGCGCCTCCCGGCATGGACTTGCTCATCTTCTCGCCTGTGGAGGTGGTGACCAGCGGGCAGGTCATCCCGAAGGCGTCGGCGCCATCGACCCTCCTGATGAGCTCCATGCCGGCCAGGATGTTTCCCCACTGGTCCGCCCCGCCGATCTGGAGTGTGCATCCCCTGTTCCGGTACAGCCAGAGGAAGTCATAGGCCTGCAGAAGCATGTAGCTGAACTCGAGGAACGACAGCCCTTTTTCGAGCCTCGCCTTCACCGACTCGGCTGCAAGCATCCTGTTCACGCTGAAATGCCTGCCGATGTCCCTCAGAAACGAGATGTAGTCCAGTCCCGACAGCCATGAGGAGTTGTCGAGAAGCTCCGCTCTGCCGGGTCCGAAGTCGAGGAACCTGAGAAGCTGGGCACCGATCGAGCCGGCCCAGGCCCCGACCCGCTCCAGCGACTCGATCCTTCTCTCCGAGCTGCGGCCTGACGGATCTCCTATGAGTGCAGTGGCTCCGCCCACCACGACAAGGGGCCTGTGGCCGGCGCGCTGCAGCCAGGAGGCTGCCATGAGAGGCACGAGGTGTCCGAGATGGAGGCTCTCCGCCGTGGCGTCGAACCCCACGTAGAAGGAGAGCGCGGAGTCCGAGAGCCTCGAGCGCAGCTCCTCCTCGTCGGTGAGCTGGTACACCAGACCTCTCTCGCTCAGCGTCCTGAGCACATCCATGGGTCGAGCCCCCTTCCGGAGTCTGGTGACAGTACGCCTGCTTGGGTATGTTGTCAATGAAGGGACGGCTGGAGCGGTTCTTCACCGGGAGAACGCATGATAATCGAGATAGATCACCCGGTCGCGAGGGATCTGTTGACGAGACTGCGCGACCGGCGGACGCCTCCATCAGAGTTCTCGAGGCATGCCAGATCGCTCGGATTCATCCTGGCGACCGAGGCCACGCGCGGCCTGAGGACCTCGCCGCTGGTCATCCAGACTCCGCTGGAGGAGATGCTGGGAGAGGTCTGCTGCGACCCTCCGGTTCTGATAGTAGTCCTCCGCGCGGGGCTGGCCCTGCTCGACCCGTTCAGGGATCTGCTTCCGGACTCGCCGGTGGGATTCGCTGCAGTGAGGAGGAACGAGAGCACCGCAGAACCCGTCTGGTACTATGACTCGGTTCCAGACGCCGCCGGACGCAGAGCAGTCGTCCTGGACCCGATGCTGGCAACCGGAGGAACCGCGGAGAGCATCGTCAGGTTTCTCCGGAAGCGGGGCGCCGGTCAGGTGACGGTCGTCTCCATCGTTGCGGCCCCCGAGGGTGTGGATGCCGTGAGAAGACTCGGAGACGTGGTCGTGATAACTGCGTCCGTCGACCGGGAGCTTGACTCCCGCTGGTACATCCGCCCCGGGCTGGGGGACTGCGGCGACAGGCTCTTCTCGTGCCTCTCCTGCACGGACCAGGCCTCCGGACCCTTGGATGGCGCTCGGGGAGGCGGCTCTGCGGAGTAGGACCAGGAGGAGAGCCATCCTCTCCATCGCGGCGGCCGTGCTGATCACGGCCATATTCATGAAGCCCCCCGTCAGGAGGGCCGACCCCCCGTGGCTCCTTTGCGAGGACGTGGCCCTGCTCCGCCATCTGGTGGACTCACTGGGCGAGATTCTCGCGGACACCCTTTCTGTCAGGTCGGCCATCATAGGAGAGGGGTTTCTCGGCGGGGCGCTGAGGGAGGTCGGCATCACAGGAGATCGCTACCTCGCGTGCTGCGCCGTGCTGCAGGACAGCCTCGCATGGAGAGTGCAGCACCAGGGCGATACCGTCGAGGCCGTGTACTGCCGTGGGAATCTGGTCGAGGTCAGGGCCGCGCCCCGTGGAAGGAGGGGCTTCTACCGGATATGCCTCGACCCCGGGGGCTGCCCTGCGTCCTGGGGCTTCGTGAGACAGCAGGAATGGCTCAGGATGCGCGCAGTGACATGCGAGGTCGGGTCCACGGTGTGGGAATGCCTCTGGTCGGGCGCGCTCCCCGCCGATCTCACCCCTTCGGGTACCGTGGCGACCTCGCGGGACTCCTCGCGGGCCTTCGCATACGTGTCGGAGCTGCAGCACGAGCTGACTGACCGTCTCTTCGCCTACGACATCGACTTCTATCACGACGTCAGAACAGGCGACAGGGTCTGGCTGCTCCTCGAGGAGGTAAGATACCCGGAATCGGGCGAGACCGGCTTCCGGCGCATACTGGCTGCCAAGTACGAGTTCGCATCCGGCGGACTTGCCGAAGCATTCCCGTTCTACCACGTGCCGGAAGGCTCCACAGACGGAGCCGAGGTGCTCGACTTCTACCACAGGGACGGTGCCTCCCTGAGGACCATGTTCCTCCGCATGCCTGTTCCCTTCGGCAGGATAAGCTCGGGCTTCTCCAGCTCCAGGATGCACCCCGTTCTGGGATACAGCCGGGCCCACAACGGCATAGACTACGCCGCGCCTGCCGGAACCGAGATCTACGCCGTCGGCGACGGCGTGATAACTCTCAGGCAGTACCAGGGCGGATACGGCAACATCGTGAGGATAAGGCACGCGAACGGTTACGAGACCGGTTACGGTCACATGTCCTCCTTCGCGCGCGGACAGAGCGTGGGCTCCTATGTGAGGCAGGGCGACATCATCGGGTACGTGGGCAGCACCGGGCTGTCCACGGGGCCGCACGTCCACTTCGAGATGAAGAGGCTGGGCTCCTACGTGAACCCCGCCACCGAGATCCTTCCCCCTGTCGCATCGCTCGAAGGTTCCGAGCTAGAGGCGTTCCAGAGCTTCCTTCCGATCCTGGAGGATGCCTGGTCGAGGTCGGCGGGGCGCGACCTGCCCATGCCGGCCTCCGGAGACTAGGGAACGGGCCGGGGCAGAGGTGTCCGAGAGGAGCGCTTCCGGTTCGCCCTGGCTCACCGACGATCTCCACTGGGATTCGGTCTTCTCTTCACTGCTGGATGCGGTCAGCTCGCGGGCACGGACGACCGTGGGAGGCCTCTGCGGCTCGTCCCTCGCCATTGCCGCTGCCGCGATGCACAGGCTGGCCGGGCCGACCCTGGTGGTCCTTCCCTCGCTTCGCGAGGCAGAGGCCATGAGGGACGACCTCAGAGCCCTCCTGAGCGGAGTGCTGTTCTTCCCCGACTACGAGACTCTTCCCTGGGAAGGGGAGCCGGCCCATCCGAGCGTCATCGCCGACAGGGTCGAATGTCTCGCCGGACTGCTCTCGGCAAGCCCCGGGACCGTCGTCGTGGTTCCTGCTCAGGCCCTCGTGAAGAAGCTGCCCCCGCCCGAATCCTTCCGGACTCTGCGGATCTACAGGGGCATGAGGCTGAGCATGGACGAGCTCGAGGCGTGGTTCACGGCCGCGGGCTACTCGAGGGAGGACAGCGTCTCCGAACAGGGGAGGTGGGCCAGGAGGGGAGGGGTTGTCGACGCCGGGACCTTCGGGATGGACAACCCTGTGAGGATCGAGTTCTTCGGCGACGAAGCGGAATCCATAAGGCTCTTCGACATTCGCACGCAGCGGAGCATTCGGGAAGTGCCCTCGGCCGTTCTGCTGCCGGCCCGTGAAGCCTTCCTCGACCACGGGCACTGGGACAGGGCCATCTCGCTCCTCCCGCCCGAGCACCCTCTCGCCTCCAGGATGATCACCTCCAACTCGCTGCCCGGTCTCGAGCACATGCTCCCCCTGTTCTACGAGAAGCTCGCCTCGCTGCCGGACTACCTGGCCTCGATAGGCACGCTGATCCTCGTGGAGCCGGCGAGGGTTGCCGAGTCGCTCGAGGAGGCCTGGAGCAGGCAGACCGAAGGGTTTCCGGATTCGCTTCCCTTCGGCCCTGCAGACCAGTTCTCACTCCCGGGAGAGACCATGCTGCGCCTCGACGCGTGCGAGCGGGTCGTGGAGGCGGCACTGATGCCCCGGGGGGACGTGGATGCGTTCTACCACACGCTCCCGCAGGAGAGCTTCCTGGGACATCCCGAGGAGATGGTCAGGCAGTTCGGGGAATGGCTTGGCCGCGGATTCAGAATAGGGATAGCCTGCGATTCGAGAGCCGAGAAGGAGGCCTTCGAAAGCCTCGTTCCTCCAGGCATGGACCTCGACCTGGAGATCATGTCCATATCCGAGGGCTTCCGGATGCCGGAGCAG
The DNA here is from genome assembly GCA_964569245.1 of uncultured bacterium. Classification (GTDB taxonomy): domain Bacteria; phylum Fermentibacterota; class Fermentibacteria; order Fermentibacterales; family Fermentibacteraceae; genus JAAYTY01. The sequence goes on from CAZMTK010000001.1 coordinate 90,338, forward strand.
GGCCTTGTCGTACTCGCCGAGAGGAGGCTCCTCTCGGGGAGGAAACGTCCCGGAGTCGTGAGACGGTTCAGAGGCGGAGAGGCCGTGACAGGTCCCGACGACCTGTCTCCCGGAGCATTCGTAGTCCACAGGCAGTACGGGATAGGAATCTTCAGAGGGCTGGAGAGAGTGGTCACCGGCGACGAGATCCTCGACTGCCTGGCGATCGAGTATGCCGGGGGCGACAGGCTTCTCGTCCCGTCGAGCGAGATAGGGGTGATCCACAGGTACATGACCCCCGGCGAGTCCCGTCCCGAGCTGGACAGGATCGGGACAGGATTCTGGACCTCTCGGGTCACGAGGGCGAGGGGCAGAGCTAGGGAGATCGCCGGCCGGCTGGCCGTCATCTATTCGGAGAGGCGTTCGGCGAGGAGACCTCCCCCAGGTCCGCCCGGCCCGCTCATGCAGGCGCTCGAGGAGACATTTCCGTTCGAAGAGACGCCAGACCAGGCGGCTGCCATCGCCATGGTCAGACAGGACCTTCAGTCGGAGAGGCCCATGGACAGGCTGATCTGCGGAGACGTCGGCTACGGCAAGACCGAAGTGGCGCTGAGGGCTGCCTTCAGAGTCGCCGATTCAGGCCGCCAGGTGGCCGTGCTGGCCCCCACCACCATCCTGGCTGAGCAGCACTTCCAGACATTCCGGGACAGGATGGCGGAATTTCCCGTGAACGTCGAATGCCTGAGCAGGTTCCAGAGCCCCTCCGAACAGAGGCGCATACTGGACGGGCTGGCCGACGGCTCCGTGGACATAGTCGTGGGAACGCACAGGCTGCTGCAGAAGGACGTTAGATTCGACAGGCTGGGGCTCCTGGTGATTGACGAGGAGCACCGGTTCGGAGTCCGCCAGAAGGAGTGCATCCGTGAGCTGAAATCCTCCGTGGACACGCTCGCGATGACAGCCACTCCAATCCCGAGAACCCTTCACATGGCGCTCTCGGGCTTCCAGGACATCTCGATCATCGCCACTCCCCCGAGGGACCGCTATCCCATCCACACGGAGCTGATCGAATGGACCCCGGCTCTCATACGCAAGGCCGTGGAGAGGGAACTCGAGCGAGAGGGGCAGATCTTCTTTGTCCACAACAGGATCAACACCATGGAAGAGGTGCGCAGAGAGCTCCTGGGCTTTCTGCCGGATGTCAGGATATGCACGGCGCACGGGAGGATGAGGTCCGAGGATCTCGAAAACGTGATGCACGCCTTCATGGAGGGGGAGTTCGACATGCTCCTCTCCACAGCCATCATCGAGTCCGGCCTCGACCTCCCCAGAGTGAACACCATCTTCATCGACGAAGCTCACACCTTCGGGATGGCGGACCTCTACCAGCTCAGGGGAAGGGTGGGAAGGAGCTACCACAGGGCCTACTGCTACCTCATCAGGCCCGCCGGGCCGGGAGCTCTCGGTCCGGAGGGCAGGAACCGCCTGGAATCCATCCAGAGGTTCACCGAGCTCGGGTCGGGGTGGCATGTAGCAATGAGGGATCTGGAGATCAGGGGCGCCGGGGAGCTCCTCGGCGCAAGACAGCATGGTCACATCGAGTCGATCGGGTACTCCCTGTTCGAGGATCTGATCCGGGAGGAAGCCGCTCTGCTGAGGGGGAGCCGGCCTGCCTCGGCGCTGCAGGTGAGGGTCGAGATCCCGGGGGAGTCCTTCCTTCCGGAAGACTACATGCCCGACATCGTCGAGAGAGTGAGGCTCTACCGGATCCTGTGGAGCGCCCTCGCCGAGAGCGATATCGAGGACTGGAAGTCATTCGTGAGGGACAGGTTCGGCGAACTGCCCGCACCGGCATCCAACTGCGTCGAGAGAGCCAGGATCCGCCTCCTTGCCGCCGCGGCCGGTGTCGAGGAGGTGAACGCATCGGCAAGGCTGTTCCGGATCGTGCTGGTGCCGGGAAGCTCTGTATCGCGAGTTGAAGCCGGTCTGGGCGGCTGGCCGGGGGCCGGAATCAGAGTGGAGAGGACCGGCAGGGTGGTCGTCTCGCTTCCGCTGGGATCCGGAATGGAGCCAGGAGGCCTGCCGGGAAGATTGGCCGATGCATTGCGCAGGCTGGCCTGAAACTGTATAAAACCCGATCAGTCCAACAAAAGCAAGAGGTGAGGGACGGAATGAGGTCATACTTCGCCTGGGCGGCCCTGACCGCGCTGTGGCTCGTCTCCTCGTGCGGAGGGAGGCGCGGCGTACTGGCCGAGGTCGGCGACAGCGAGATCACAAGAGACGATTTCGTGAAGGCCTTCTGCATGCTCGCTCCCGCCGAGCAGGTCAGGGTTCTGGAGCCCGGGGGGCGGGCCGAGCTGCTGGACCGGCTCGTGACGAAGAAGATCCTCGAGATGTCTCTCGCCTGCGAGGACACGACAGGGGCCTCATTCTGGACAGCCCTGTACGAGGATGCCTGGCTCGCCGACAGATGGCGCCAGACCGCGTTCTCCGCATTCAGGGATACCGCGGAGACGGACGCGGACGCTATCACGAGACAGGCGAGGCTGAGAATCGTGCTGGTGCCCGACAGCGCTGCTGCTGCGCGGTGCGCTTCAGAATGGGGATCGGCCGACTGGTCGCCGCCGTCCGTCACCTCTCTCGCTCCCTGGTCCGCAGGCGGCAGCAGCTACCGTGTCCTGGAGGGACCGCTGTTCGCCCTGCCGCCTGACCTGGCCGGCGTCCTTCTGCCGCTCGAAGGCAGCGGACCGTCAGTGTTCCCGATGTACGGTGCATGGGCGGCGGCCGAGCTGAGTCTGGGCGAACAGCTCACCGAGAGCCTCCCCCCGGGGGCGGCTGACATGCTGGCATTCGAGTCCCTCCTCAGGAGGGAGAGCGGGATCAGGCCCTCGAGCCCGGCGATAGAAGCCCTTTCACGGACCATGACAGTCGGGGAGGACGGTCGCTACACGCTGCCCCCGCCGGAGCCCGGAGATGCCGGCGGCGTGCTCGTCGAATGGAACGGCGGCTCGATTGACGCCGCTGGCGTGGCGCTCCTGTTCCGAGAGGTGAGACCCTCCGCCTTCTTCGATGGGGTGCCGCCGGAGCTGCAGAGCCTGGCAGCACCGTCTCCGGGTCCAGCCGGGCCGGGCGTGGACCTGTGGTTCTACCTTGTCGGGCTGGCGCAGAGGCGATGGGAAGCGGGCATGGGAAGGGCTTCAGGACTGGATCCCGACACCTCCGAAGTCGCCGTGATGGCCCGCGTGGAGCACATGCTGCGCAGGAACGTCCTGGAGACCCTGACTCCGCCGGACAGCTCGTCGGTGATGTCGTTCTTCGAGCGCCACAGGGACGATCTGCAGGTCCCCGAGAGGAGGTCGGTCCTGATCGCCTACGTTCCATCGGAGATCGCGGATTCACTGGGCGCGGCGGATGGATTCGAAGAGGTGGCTGGCTGGGCTCCTGCAGGCCCCGACGGCAGCCCCCTTCCCACGCCTCCGCAGCCGCCGGAGGCATTCGGATCGCTGGCGGAGGCCGTGTTCTCGGCTTCCGAAGGCGTGGTGACGGGTCCCGTGCCGGCCTCGGTGGAGAATCTGTCGGCCTATTTCGAAGTGGTCTCGGTGGTGCCTGCAGGCACCGCCGATCCGGCGGAGATCTGGCCCCTTCTGGAGGGATGGGCGGGGAGGGAGGCCCTGGTGGAGTCTTACAGGGCCTACATATCGGAACTGAGGTCTCATTTCAGCGTAGAGATCGACAGCACTGCGGTCGAGTCGGTCGATCCGTGGGGAGGAACCTACTGATGAAGGATTGGAGACTCGCGATGCTTAGACCGGCATGGATCGTACTGGCCGTCTCCGTGCTCGCCTCCCCGCTGCGCGCGGAGGTGCTGGCTTCGGTCGACGACGCTGCCCTCACATGGGAGCAGCTGGTGGCGATGATAGGCGGAGAGGGCAACGTGGCGTCACTGGGCCTCTCGAGCGCGGCGGAGGCCGAGGATGTGCTGATGAGCTGGGTCAGGGAACAGCTCATAGTGACAGCCGCGAAGGAGGCCGGCCTCGACTCGGATCCCGAGGTTTCGGCGTACATCGATCAGGCGGTCAGACAGATCCTCCTGGAGGCCTACCTCTCGCGGATTACCGGCGACATAACCGTGTCCCGCATGCAGGTCGAGAACTATGTCGCGACATGGAAGCCCTCATATCTCATAGAGATACATGCGAGGCACATCCTCGTGCCCCAGGCCGACCTCGCACAGTCCATCCTCTCTCGTCTTCAGAGCGGGGAGAGCTTCGAGACGCTTGCACAGACCTACTCGATCTGCCCCAGCGCCGCCGACGGGGGAGACCTGGGCTGGCTGAGGAGGGGCGATGCGGTCATCGAGTTCGAAGAGGCGGCCTTCGCTCTCTCGCCGGGGAGCATGAGCGGAGTGGTGCACACCTCGATGGGGTACCATGTGATCAAGCTGCTCGAAACCAGGCAGATCACGCCGGTGCCGACCGATTCGGAGATCGTTCAGCTCGCAGGCATGGAGCTGACGTCAGCCGCGCAGGAAAGGGCTCTGATGGACGTCCTGGACTCGCTCCAGGCTGCCCATGTCGTGACCATCTATCCGGAGAGGCTGCTTGAACACGCAGGGAACTGAAGAGAAGTCCTTCCCCGCATTGGCCGCCGCAGCAGCTGCGCTGGCGCTCGCGGTGATCGCGGGCGGGTACGTGCTGACGGGCGGGCGGACATCACCGGAAGACGGGACGGATGGCGCTCCCCGGGTTCTTGACACGCTGGCCGTCGTCGGCGAAGAGGTTCTCGGCAGGGAGGAGTTCCTGCTATCCGGCGGCTCTCCGGGAGCTCTCGATGCATGGATCGAGGACGAGCTGCTCGCCCAGCTTGCCGTGGAAAGAGGGCTGGAGAACCCCGTCATGACGGGCTTCGCGATGCGCAGAGCCCGCCAGCTGTGCCTGAGAGACGCCCTCCTTGCCTCCGAGCTCGCCCGGACCGTGCCTCCCGGGTACGATGAGATGCTGAGGATGATGCAGACCGATCCCGCCCTGTACTTGGTCGAGAGACATTATTTCGAGATGCTGGTCGCGGACAGCCTGGTCGCGGACTCCCTCCGTGCGAGGCTTGCCGCAGGGCAGGGCTTCCAGGTGACGGCCGAGAACGTCTCCCTGGGTCAGAAGGCCGCTCTGGGAGGCGACATGGGCTTTCTGGTCGGCGGCGAGCTGACGGGAAGGGGCCTGCCCGACGAGATAGGAAGGCTCGAGGGGCTCTCCGAAGTCATAGAGTCCGATCTCGGCTGGCACATCTTCCTCGTGACCGAGACCAGACCCCTGACGGACACCGCGCGTGTCGTCGCCAGCCTGCAGCAGGTCTTCCTCGAGCAGCGCAGGAGGGATACGGTGGAGAACCTCCTCGCCCAGGCGAGACAGGGCCGGGTATGCCACTCGAACGAAGGGATCCTTCCTTGATGCTCCTGCTTCTGGCTCTTGTCTTCAGCCCCGGGCTGGCGGACAGGGTGGTGGCCGTGGTGGCCGACCGCCCCGTCCTGCATTCCGATGTCCTGTCGAGGCTGGCCGAGAGCGGAGCCGCCACCGGCGCCGCCCCGGGAGACCCCTCCTACGAGAAGGCCCTGGACGAGATCATCGGCGAGCTGGTCATAGTCGAGTCGGCGAGGTCGGCAGGCTACTACCCTTCTCCGGCCGAGCTGGATGTCATGGTGAGGGAGAGGCTCGCAGAGATCGAAGCCGGGCTCGGCGGCGAGGAGCAGCTCCTGGCCGCGCTGGCTTCCACCGGTATGACCATGGGCGAGTACAGGACCCGCCTGGGCGAGTTCATCGGAGACCAGCAGGCAGCGCAGCGGTTCGTCTCCGATCATGCCGGGAGAGAGATCAGAGCAATGCCTGCCGACCCGGCAGCGTACCTGCAGTCGAACCGGGATCTGCTCGAGGAGGAGCTGATGCCCCGCCACCTCGGGTGGATCCTGTTCCAGGTCCTGCCGTCGGACAGCGCGTCCCGGGAGGAGGAGCAGCTGCTCTGGTCCCTGCGGTCCCGCATCCTGGCGGGGGAGAGCTTCGAGGATCTCGCCAGGGTCTGGTCCGAGGATCCGGGATCGGCCGCTGCGGGCGGCGACCTTGGCGAATTCTCGCCCGGCGACATGACACCCGGCTTCGAGTCGGCCCTCTCGGGACTTGCCCCCGGCGAGGTCTCGACCCCCTTCAGAACACCCTACGGCGTGCACATCGCCAGGCTCGACTCGCGCTCGGAATCCGGCTCCATGCAGGCGCATCACATACTCCGCATCGTGTCGCCCGACGCAGCCGACCTCCAGCGGACGATGGACGCCGCCTCGTCTGTCGCCGATTCCATCTCTCTGGGACTCCTGTCCTTCGACGAAGCGGCACGAAGGCACAGCGCCGACCCCCTGACGAGGGGCCGAGGCGGAGATCTCGGGGTGGTGTTCGTCGAGCGGATGCTTCCGGAGGCGGCGCCGGCTCTCTCCGGGCTTCCTGCCGGAGGTCTGTGCGGGCCCGTACCCGTCCAGGAGGGCACGGCGGCGGCCATCTTCACCCTCCTCGACGACTCTCTCCGCATCGACTGGTCGGGCTATGACCGGACATTCCTGTCGGAGCTGGTGCGGAGCATCGCCTACGAACACGCAGTCGAAGGCCTGGTGGATTCGCTGAGCAGCTTCGTGACGGTAGTCCGCCCCCGGTATGAGGATTGACATCTTCGCAAGGGCGACCGGTCTCCTCAAGTCGAGAGAGACTGCGAGGAGAGCCTGCAGCGGCGGTTTCGCGCTGATCAACGGCAGGGAGGCGAAGCCGTCCTCGGAAGTGGCGCCTGGCGACGAGATCGAACTCTCATTTCCCGACGGCAGGACCGCGAGATTCGAAGTGCTGGCGATACCTGGACCGGGCAGCGTGCCGAAGAGCAGGCGCTGCGAGTATCTGAGGGTTCTCGGCGGAGAACGGGACTGATGCTCGTAGAATTCGACTCGGTCAGCAGGAGCTATGGAGACTGGCCCGCGATAGACGGAGTCAGCTTCGGGGTGGAGAACGGCGAATTCGTGGTCCTTTCGGGGCCCAGCGGGGCGGGGAAGACCACGATCCTCAGGCTGGTGTGGATGGGCGATCTCCCGTCGAGGGGGCGGGTGGAGGTCGCAGGGTTCGGATCGGACAGGATGCGTCCCCCCGACTATGCGCTTCTGCGCAGGAAGATCGGAGTGGTCTTCCAGGATTTCAGGCTGCTCCCGGACAGGACGGTGTTCGACAACGTCGCCCTGCCCCTGCAGGTTTCCGGATCCTCTCCCGCCACGGTCAGGAAGAGGGTTTTCGCCCTCCTCGCCGAGATGGGGCTCAGCCACAGGAGGGCGGCCCTTCCGCACGAGCTGTCAGGAGGGGAGCAGCAGAGGGTCGCGGTCGCGAGAGCGATGGTGGCACACCCCGTCCTCCTTCTGGCCGACGAGCCAACGGGCAACCTGGATCCGGAGGTGTCGAGGCACGTGATCGATCTCCTCCTCGAGATCAACAAGGGCGGCACGGCCGTCATCATGGCCACCCACGATCCGAGACGCGTGCCGCCCGGAAGGGCCAGGTTCGTCTTCCTGCGACAGGGCCGGCTGGTCAGCCCCGGCGACTGGCGGGGAGGCGAGGTCTGATGCTCCACCTCGTGATGTCCGTGCTGAGGGAGACCTGGCTGAACCTCAGGGGCAAGCAGGCGTCCGTCGCCCTCACCCTGCTCATGATCAGCCTCTCGTTCGTGGTATTCGACACCTTCCTCGTGATAACCTGGAACGTGCGGAGCATCCTGAGGCAGGAGCAGGAGTCGATAGGCATAGAGCTGTTCCTCGACAGGTCCGTCTCCGAACCTGAGGCCAGGGCCATGGCCGACCTCGTATCGGGCATGGAGGGCGTGTCCTCGGTGTACTATGTCTCCCCGCAGGAGGCGGAGCGGGTCTTCAGGGCCGAACTGCCCGACAAGGCCGACCTGCTCGACCTCCTCGGAGAAGACTTCACTCTGCCTGCGTCCCTCCAGGTTTCGCTGTACGAGGAGTACCGGACGGACGAGCGGATGTCGGATCTCGCAAGGACCATGCGCAGCCTGGCCGGGGTATCGGACGCAGTCTGGGGAGAGAGCTACCTCCCCGGGCTTACAGAGGTGGTCGACGCGCTGCACAGGCTCGACCTGTTCGCGGGGCTGGTGCTCCTCGCGAGCATCTCGCTGGTCGTGGCAAACACGGTGAGACTTGCGGTCGCACGGCGCGCCCTCACCGTGGAGATAATGAGCGTGTGCGGAGCCCCTGACTGGTTCCTCAGGACGCCTTTCCTGCTGGAGGGGCTGCTGACCGGCCTTGCCGGCTCGCTTGGGGGCCTGGTCATGACCCTGGCGGCCTCCCTCGCGGTATCGGCGTCAGTGACGCACGTGTTCCTGCCTCCGAGATGGGTGGCCGGGGTCCTCGTCCTCGGCGGGTCCGTCGGGGTCATAGGCAGCTGGATCGGCCTGAAGAGCTCCATGCCCAGGCCCAGACGTTGACGGGAGGAAGTTCGATGATCCATTCCCTGCATGCGATGATAGTGTCGGCCCTGACCCTCCAGGACAGCACCGCGACCACACAGGCTCCGATGTCGCCCTGCGGAGGGGGCGGCATAGAGAGCTACATCCCCATCGTCCTGATGGTCGGGATCATCTACTTCCTGATGATCCGGCCCCAGCAGAAGCAGCAGAAGGAGCTCCGAAGGATGCGTGACGGTCTGAAGAAGGACGACAGGGTGGTGACCACGGGGGGCATCCACGGGGTGATCTCGGCGGTCAAGGGCGACATCGTGACGCTCCGGGTGGCGGACGGCGTCAAGGTGGATTTCGACAGGTCCGCCATCGTCGCTCTGGACAGGCATCCCGAAGGCGAATGACCCGCTCCCGCTGCATCGAGGTCATCGGTTCGCCCGTTCTCAGGCGGGTCTCCCGGCCATTCGACCTCTCCGGCGGCAACGGGTCCCTGATGGAGCTGGTGATCGAGATGGAACGGCTGCTGGCCGCCGAGCGGGGTCTCGGCCTCGCGGCTCCCCAGGCGGGAGAGAACGTCAGGGTCTTCATCCTGGACTCGTCGAGCCTCGACACCTCGGGACACAGGGTGTTCGTAAACCCTGTGACGGAGCCATACGGCCCCTCCTGCCGCATCGAGGAGGGGTGCCTGAGCGTCCCCGGTCTGTACGAGGAGGTGAGCCGCCCGTCGCGCTGCAGGGTCTCGGCGACAGACGAGAAGGGAGTCCGCTTCGAGCTCGACCTCGGAGGAATGGCGGCCCGGGCGGCCCAGCACGAGAACGACCATCTCGACGGCATCCTCTTCGTGGACAGGCTGGGCGCCCTCAGGAGGCGGCTCCTGCGGAGGAGGCTGGAAGCAATGGCCGAGGCCGCTGGGAACGAGCCCGACAGACGTGCCTGAGACCGGGCGCGGAGACGTTCTGATCTTCCTCGGAAGCGGCTTCTTCGCCGTACCCCTGCTGCAGGCGCTGGCATCCGATGGCGCATGGAGCGTGGAATGCGTCGTCACCAGGCCGGATGCGAGGGCCGGAAGGGGGCTGGCGAGCAGGGAGTCGCCCGTCGCCGCCGCAGCCTCGGAGCTGGGCATCGAGGTCTTCAAGACAGCAAGGCTCGGCGACGAGGCGAGGAGGAGGCTCGGCGGCATGCATGCCGCCGTAGCCGTGTCCGCCGACTTCGGGCTGCGCATTCCCACCTGGATGCTGGCTCTACCCGCCAAGGGAGTCGTGAACGTGCACCCCTCCCTTCTGCCACGGTACAGGGGGCCATCCCCGGTCGCATGGGCGATCCTGAACGGCGACAGAGAGACCGGTGTCACATTCATGCTGACTGACGAAGGCTGGGACACCGGCCCGATCCTGTCAGCCATACCGCACGAGATGAGACCTGACGACACCTGCGGCTCGCTTACACAGAGGCTATCCTCAATAGCGTCCCAGAAAGTAAGTTCAGTATTAAAAGAATATTTGAACAACAAGATTATGCCATGTCCCCAGCCCGTAGAAGGCGTTCATGCCCCTTTCTTGCCGCCTGCCGACCGATGGCTGAGCTGGAGCCTGCCGGCAGAAGTTCTCGAGAGGCGTGTCAGGGCTCTGCAGCCCGAGCCTGGCGCCCTCGCCCTTTTCAGGGGCAGGCGGATAGAGGTGTGCAGGGCATCCATAGCCCGGTCGCAGGGTCCTCCGGGCAGGATCTCGGTTTGCGGGGGTGCAGTTTCGGTGTCCTGCGGCAGCGGCGCGCTGGAGCTTCTAGAAGTGCGGCCCGAGTCGAGGAGGACAATGAGCGGCCAGGCCTTCGCCGCAGGCTACGGGCCGCTGGACGGGGAGGACATGGATGCGCCTCCGTGAGGGTGCAGGACTCTTCCATTCCGGGCTTGCGCTCGCCTCCCTGCCGCCTGCCGCGATCATCTCGGTGCTCTCCGGCTCGGTCTCCGGCCCTGTGGCGGGAGCCTGCTCGGCTCTGGGGCTCATAGTCCTTATCCAGTCGCTTGCGCTGATGTCGCTTACGTTTGGCTGGCGCAGACCGCTTCTCGTCATGGGCAGGATCTCCCACGGTGCCTTGAGGATCGTCCCGCCCCGCAAGGATGACCGTCTCGGTCCGGAGAGAATGGTCGTCGCGCTCAACAATGCGCTGGTCGCCCGAGAGGCGCCGCTTTCGCCGCCACCCTCCAGGATCCTTCTCCTCCTGCCGCACTGCCTGCAGAGCCACGAGTGCACGATACGCCTGGTTCACGACCCCTGTGCGTGCCGGAGGTGCGGGCGGTGCGACATGGCAGCCCTGCTCTCGCTGGCGGGTGAGAGGGGCATGTCGGTGGCCGTGGCTACCGGAGGCACTCTCGCAAGGAAGGCCCTGGAACGCGTGAAGCCCGACCTGGTCGTCGCCGTGGCCTGTGCGAGAGACCTCTGCTCCGGGATCCTCGACGCCTGGCCCCTTCGCATCTGGGGCCAGCTGAACGAGCTTCCGAACGGGGAGTGCTTCGACACCGCCGTGGATGTGCGTGAACTCTCCAGAGCGCTGGATCTCCTCGCGGGTGCTGACTCCCGCCGGGGATGCCGCATCCCCTCCGGGTTCAGGAAGTCGTGCCGCCCCGACTAGCGGTTTTCCATCTCCTCCAGCTCGGTCACGATCTCGTCGAGCCAGGCCAGCGCCCTGCCGACGGGCTCGGGTGTCGCGAGATCCACCCCGGCCGCGGCCAGGAGCTCCAGGGGCGGCCGGCTGCTGCCTGAGGCCAGGAATTCGAGATACGCTTCGAGAGCGCCCTGCCGGCCCTCGATTATCCGCCTGGCGATGGTCACCGCTGAAGCGAGTCCGGTGGCGTACTTGTAGACGTAGAAGTTGTAGAAGAAGTGCGGAATGCGCGCCCACTCACAGGCGATCAGCCTGCTGTCGCCCTCCAGGTCGAAGGCGCTGCCGTGGTACTCCCTCACCAGCTCCAGATATCTGTCCGAAAGCATCCCGGGAGTGAGGGCGCCGCCCTCCTCTATCTCCCTGTGCAGCATCCACTCGAACTCCGCGAACATGGTCTGTCTGAAGACGGTGGTGCGGAAGTCGTTCACCATCCTGTCGAGCAGGAATGCTCGAGCCCGAGGGCTTTCCGCGCGGCCGACGAGGAGCTCCTGGAGGAGGATCTCGTTGAGAGTCGAGGCCACCTCGGCGAGGATGATCCTGTAGTCCGAAGTGTGATAGGGCTGTCTCCTCCTGGACATGAAGCTGTGCATCGAGTGGCCGGCCTCGTGCGCCAGCGTGAACACGGAGTCGAGGGTGCCCGTGAAGTTGTGGAGTATGAAGGGCATGGTGTCGTATCCGCCGCCCGAATAGGCTCCGGACCTCTTGCCGCGGTTCTCGTACCTGTCCACCCAGCGCGAGGCGAAGCCGGTGCGAAGGATGTCGGCATACTCGTCTCCGAGTAGCTTCACCGCCTCGAGGGTCAGCCCGGCGGCCTCCTCGAAGGTGTAGCGTCTCTCGGGCTCGTTCACCGATGGAAGGTACAGGTCGTAGATGCGCATAGTCTCGAGCCCCAGGATCCTCTTCTTGAGCGCATAGTACCTGTGCATCAGGGGAAGGCTCTTCCGGACGGCCGCTATCAGGGACTCGTACACGGGCTTCCCGACATCGTCTCCGAAAAGGGAGGCCTCGAGCGCCGAGGGATGCCCCCTGAGGCGGGCGTGCATCACCTGGGTCCTGGCATGGCCCTCGAGAAGAGAGGCTGCGGTGGCCAGGTTCCCCGAAAGCTCCCCGTAGTATCCGAGGAACGCTTCCCTCCTCACCCTGGGATCGCGGCTCTCGAGCAGGGGGACGAGGTTCGAGTTCGTCAGCCTGGTCTCGGCTCCCTCGGAATCGAGGATCGCCGGGAGCCTCGCCGGCATGTCCACGTTGCAGAGCTTGCCGTAGGAGTCCGAAAAGAAGCCGGTGACCTCCGAGGACATGGCCAGAATCCTCTCCTCGGGGCTGCTGAGAACGTGCGGGCGCCTGCGGAGGATCTCCCGAAGCCAGGAGGCGTAGATGGCGAGCTCGGGGCGCTCGAGCCAGTTCTCCAGCATCGAGGCATCGAGAGAGAGGAGCTCGGGGACGAAGAAGGAATGCGCCGCCGACACCTCGGCCATCCTCGCCCGCATCCGGGAGCTCATCGCGCTGAAGACGGGGTTCGACAGATCCTCGTCCTCGCGCATCGAGGCGTAGTTGTAGAGCTTCTCCAGCCTTCTCTGCTGGTCGAGCATCTCGCGGACGGCTCCCAGGAGGGCTTCCGGGGAGCTGCCCAGAGTGCCCGCCCGCCTCGAGAACTCCGCGGCGAAGCCGGAGGTGCCTTCGAAATCGGCCTCCCAGTCGGAGGGAGAGGGGTAGATGGTTTCCAGGTTCCAGGTGTCCTCCTCGGGCACTTCGCTCCGCAGACGCGGCTCAGACATCGACGGTCCCCTTCCCTTCGTGCTTCCTGCATCTCTCCGCGACCTTCGCGATGAACTTCTCGAGATCCACTGCGAAGCGCTCGTGCGTCCCTTCGCCGACAGTTCCCCAGCGGTCGCTGGCGGTGACCCGGAACCTCAGCCTCCGTCCTTCGACCTCCACGAGCTCCGCCATCGCCGTGACCGTCTCGCCGGCCGGCGTGGCTGCCGCGTGGCGAACATCCAGCGAGGTCCCCACCGTGGTCCATCCCTCCGGAAGGAGGCCCTGCACCGCGTCGCGAGCGGCCATCTCCATGAGGGCAACCATGGAGGGAGTGGAGAAGACCTCGACTCCGCCGCTCCCGACCGCAGAAGCGACGTTCGACGGACCCACGGCGACCGACCTCTCGCAGGTCCTGCCCAGCGCACCTGTGATCTCCATGCAGCTCCTCCCGGCTCTGCGGGCTCTTCCGCTCCGCCCGCGGAATATGCATCCTTGCGGAACCGGCGGGTGGTCTGCCGCCGGCGCCGGCCGGGCGGCTCCCCGGAACGGGAATGGGGGCCCGGTTGAGAGCAGGAAGGCCTTTCCGGGAACTGCTGGACCACACTCCGGGGATGTTCAGGCTGCTCGCTGCTGCGGCGCTCATGAGCGCCGCCGGAAATGTCTTCAGCTCGGTCATGCCCGATTTCCTCTGCAACGTACTCCGGGTCGGGGGTGACGTGAGGGGAGCCCTCGAGACGCCGCGCGAGCTGCCGGGATTCCTGCAGGTGCTGATGCTGTCGGCTCTCTCCGGGCTGGGGCGGGCCAGGTCGATGACCCTGTCGTTCTGGGCCGGCGCGGCGAGCTTCGCGGGGCTAGCGGCCGCGGGAGCCTCGTTCCCCTGGTTCGTCGCGATGATGATCGTCTGGTCGGCCTCCATGCACCTCTTCGTGCCCCTTCGTGACGCCATGGCAATGGATCTGGCCGGAGAGTCCCGGAGGGGTGCGGTGCTGGGCAGCGTCGGCGCTTCGAGGTCGCTGGGGCTCATCCTGGGCACCGTCTCGGTATGGCTGGTGATGGATCTGGCACGGCTCGGCTACTCCGAGGTCTTCTGGTCTTCGGCCGCGCTCCTGGCAGGAGGCGCGCTCCTTTGCAGGGGGCTCGTGAGGCTGGAGCATTCCGATCCCGGCAGGGTCAGAACCAGGAAGTTCGTCGTGAGGAGGGAGTACAGGCTTTACTATGTCCTGGCGGTCCTCTTCGGGGCGAGGAAGCAGATATTCCTCACTTTCGCTCCCTGGCTGCTCGTGAGCGCCTACGGCCAGCGCGCACCGGAGCTTGCGCTGGCGATGGGTGTCTCCGCAGGCGCCGGCCTCTTCTCCAAGCCTCTGTTCGGCAACCTGATCGACAAGTTCGGCGAGCGCACGGTGCTGACGTGGGAGTCGCTGCTGGTCTTCCTCATGTGCGTCTCCTACGCGGCCGCCCCCTCCGTGCTGGAGCCGGTGGCCGCGGTCTTCACCCTCTACGGGCTCTATGTGCTGGACGAGCTGCTGTTCTCGCTGGCGATGGCTCGAACGACCTACCTCTCGAGGATCCTTCTCGCGAGGGAGGACATGGTGCCCACTCTCGGTCTGGGCGGCACGATCGACCACGCGGTGTCCATGACCGTTCCGGCAGGTGCGGGCATTCTCTGGGTGACCGTCGGGACCTGGTCGGTTTTCGTTCTGGCGTCGGTGGTGGCGCTGGTCAACCTGTTCTTCGTCAGGAGGATGCCACGCCACATGGAGCGCTCGACGACAGGCGGATGAGGAGGGTGCCAGTCACGGGAATCATGGCTCGGAGGCACGACCTCCTCGTCTGGCTGTCCTGTGGCGATGCGGCAGGCGAAGCGGAGCGGCATGCCCCGCGGACTCGATTCTTCCGCAGGACAGGTCCGGACGGCCATCCCGACGTTCGCCTGAGCCGTACGTCCAGCAGGCGGAATGCCGACGATAAAGGGCCCCCGGTCTCCCGGGGGCCCGAGCGGTTCTCCGAGCCTGCGAACCCTCAGTCCATGTCGGAGAGGGTGACCTCCCAGTCGTAGCCCTCGGCGCCGACCTCTACGCCCCAGAGAGTGTAGGTGTCGCCGTCCACGTCCTCGACCATGATGTCGTAGGTGCCGGGGTCGACCCAGACCGTGAGCGTGCTCCCGGGCTCGAGGATCTCGGAGCCTAGGCGGTCGTCGCCCCCCGGGCTGTCGGAGGGATCGACATATGCGTACCAGATGTCATAGCTGCCGAGACCGTTGGTGATGTTCACGGGGGCGGTGCCGGTGCCCACGCTGAGGCTCCCTGCCGTCTCGGTGCGGGGGGTGTCGATGTCCTCTTCCTTGACCCGGATGGTAGCGCCGGCTGACTCGGTGATCTCCACGTTCTCGTATGTGAAGGTGTAGCCGTAGTCGTCGACAGCCTGTACGTCGTAGGTCCCGGGCTCGAGCCAGACCGTGAGGGTCTCGTCGGTCCAGATCGAGAAGATCCCTGCGTCGGCGAGAACGTCATCGCCCCACTCGCCCGAGCTGGAGGGGCTGACGTAGAGGTAGTAGATCTCGTAGTCTTCCAGCGCGTTCTCGATCACCAGGGGAATGTGGCCGTCCCCTGTGTTGTTGCGGCCGGAATCCCAGTCGTCATAGGTCACGCGGATCGTGTCGCCCCCGGCGGGGATCGTCACACCGTCGAATATGTAGCTGTCATCGAACTCGTCGATGACGAGGATGTTGTAGGTGCCCGGCACGAACCTGAAGACGGAGGCCTCTCCCGGAGCCAGGTCGGTGAGCTGGAGGTCCTCGCCCCGGCTGACCTGCCCGGCCGGGTAGATGTAGATGTCAACCAGGTCGTAATCGCCCGTATCGTTCAAGACGGTGACGGGGACCGCCTTGTCGCAGCCGACGACCGCCAGGATCACCGCGGCGGTGGCGAGAAATGCGAGCTTCCTCATTTGCCCCTCCGGAATGGTTGCACTGCAACCGTTTGTGTTCAGGAAACCACACCCGCTCCCAGGATGTTGGAAGCGATTATCGTCAAGACGCGGTCGAAAGTCCATAGCCCGGGCATGATTCACGGGGCTCCCCGGTCGGGGAGCCCCGGAGATCGCAAGGGGTCAGTCCATGTCCGACAGGGTGACCTCCCAGTCGTAACCGGCGGCGCCGACCGTCACCCCGCTTCTGGTGTACGTGTCGCCGTCCTCGTCCTCGACCATGATGTCGTAGGTTCCGGGATCCACCCAGACGGTGAGAACGCCGCCGGGGGACAGGATGCTCGAGCCCAGCCTGTCCTCGCCCCAGTCCGACTGCGAAGACGCGCTTACATAGGCGTACCAGACGTCCCAGCTCCCGAGGCCGTTGGTGATTCTCACAGGTGCGGAGCCCGTGCCGGCGGAGACGTCCATGCCAGCCGCACCTGCGTCCACGTTGTATGCCAGGAGGTCGTCAACGGTGATGCCGGACCCAGCCATCCCCTCGTTCAGAGCGTCCGTAATCAGGTCCTCGAAGTCGAGCTTCCAGGCACCCTCCTCCAGGACGAACTCGAGCGTCTCGTCGCCGTCCTCGGTCTGCGTGACGACCGATGCCGAAGAACCCGATACTCTTATGGACCTGATGTCTCTGGAGAGGCCGGTCATGTCGACCCCTTCGAGCATCGTAGCCAGCAGCTCCCGCCCGTCGTCTCCCATTGGAGTGCCGTAGTAGGCGAGTGCCGCAGCCAGGTCGTCGAGAAGCGAGCGCGTGTTGGAGCTGAAGCAGTCGTAGGTCCTGCCGTAGTCTCCGCTCTCCAGGGCGTCGACCACTTCCAGATAGGCCGATCTGACGGCCTTCTGCTCGGCGCTGTAGCCGCAGGCAGAGAGAGCGATCAGAGCCAGGGCCGCCAGGGTCAGCAGTCTAGACATGTGTACTTCCCTCCTCCTCCCGTCAATGTGCGCGAACATCCGGCGGTCGAAGCCTAGCCACCCGCACCGCGGCCGTCAACGCCGCAGCCGGAGTGCTGACCCCGCGTCCAGCATGCCTTATCTTCCGCTTTGCCGAGTATCCGGGTGTACTCCGGGTTTCACAGGCGAGAGGGAATGGAGAAGGAACACAGAGGCGAGGTCAGGCTGCCGTACGACGGCGAGCTCGACAAGGTGACGTCGCTGCCCCCGAGGAGCGTGCTGGACAGGCATCTGCCGGTGCTGCTGGCAGAGATGGGGGCGAGGCACCTCCCGCTCTGCGCCGTGATGATAGACATCGACCACTTCAAGAGGTTCAACGACTCCTGGGGCCACAGCGTGGGAGACAGGGTGCTGGGGCACGTGGCAGGCCTCATCAGGAGCTCGGTCTTCTCGAGGGGCGAGGCCTACAGGTACGGAGGCGAGGAGATCACCGTTCTCTTGTTCAACACGAGCTCGTCCGAGGGGCTCGCGATGGCCTGGCGGCTGGTCTCCGCGGTCTCCGGATCGCCCCTCCTCCTCGAGCCCCGCGATCCCTCCGTGGCCCGAGCTGCCGCAGGCGGGAGCGGGGAGCCGGTCCGGCTGGGCGTCACGATCTCCGCCGGCGTCTGCAGCACCGGCAGGGACGTCAAGGGCGCGGAGCTCATCGTGATGGCCGACCATGCGCTGCTGAAGGCCAAGACCAGCGGACGGAACAGGGCCGAGGAGTACACTCCGGAGCTCGGCCTCCTCGTAAGGAGGCAGGTCATCGACGTTCGCTACCCGGGCAACATCGACCTCAGGGAGAACAGCTCGATCATAGTGAAAGCCTGGTTCCCGCTGAGGAAGATGGACATCACGAGCATCGAGGCCAGGGATCTGATAATCGAGGACTCGGGAACGAGGGAGATGGTGACCATGCCGGCCCAGGGGGGAGCCATACTCGGCGAGATCCCCGGCAGAGTCGTCAGCGTCGAGAGGCGCCAGGACAGGACGTTCACGTTCCTGGAGCTCGAGATAAAGAGCGACGTGCTGGAAGTGATGATAAGAGACGCAGAGGAGCACCAGAGGCGAATCGACAGGCTGCTCGCCGGGGAGCCCGCTTCGCCGGAGGACGGGCATGGAGATGCCGGATAGGTCGGGGGCGGATCTCTCTTGAGCACGGAGGGCGTCCGCCCGGAATGCCGGGCACGCAGAGATTCGCAGCGAACTGGAGCCCGCTAGTGTCCTGTCTTCGCGTCCGACGCCTGTGGACCGGCCTGCGCGAACAGGTGCTCGACGGCTGCTTGGTCCGCTTCGGGCGGGGCCGTGTCGAGTCCCTGGAACCCTCCGACGGCCCCTGGGACTTCGATTTCGCGATGCCCTCCTTCGTGGATGCGCACTGCCACCTGCTCTGGCTCGGATTCGAGACGGTCTTCGCTGATCTCTCGTGGACTCGTTCGAAGGATGATCTGCTCGACTGGCTCTCCTGCAGCCATTCGCCGCCCGACGGAGAGTTCCTGAGGGGGGAGAAGTGGGACGACTCGGCATGGTCCCCGGAGGATCTACCGACCCTGGAGGAGATGGACGCCGCCTTCGGGGGCGGGCCGGTCTTCCTGCGCCGGGTGTGCGGCCACGCAGCGCTCGTGAACAGCGCCGCGCTCTCGCTGATCGGAGGCGCGGGCCTAGATCCGGGAGGGCCGGGCCCCTTGCTCGTCGAGAGGCCGGTGCTGGCCTTCGACTCCGCCTTCCCGCCAGGCCCGGAGACTCTGCGCTCGGCGCTCTCGGCCGCCGTCGGAAGAGCCCTCGAATGCGGAGTGACAGCGGTTTCGACAATGGAGCCCGGCAGGCACCTGGAGACATACTGCTCGGCAGGCACCGGGCTCCTGCGGACAGCGATCAGCGTCTTCAGAGAGGATCTGGAGGAACGGATCGCCCTGGCCAAGGAAGCCGGCGTCAGCGGAATGAAGATATTCCTCGACGGCGCGATCGGAGCGCGCACAGCCGCGATGGACGAGCCTTTCGACGACGGCTCTGCACCCCTCGAAGCGGCAGGGGAGGGCGAGCTCGCCGACCTGCTCTCGGGCTGCTGGAGGGCGGGGCTCGTTCCGGCGGTCCACGCGATAGGAGGCAGGGCTCTCCGCCTGCTTGACAGAGCCGGGACGGCCGCGCTGGACGGAGCCCCTCGGAGGGAGGGAGCCAGGATAAGGGTGGAGCACGCCGAGGAGCTTCTTGCGGCCTGGCCCGGAGGCTGGGACAGGGGTGTCCACCTCTTCTCGATGCAGCCCAACTTCGTCGCGAGATGGCAGCAGGCGGGAGGCATGTACGAGAGCAGGCTCGGCCAGGCGAGGGCGAGAAGGCTCAATCCCTTCGGTCCTGTCCGCAGGGCCGGATTCCATCTGGGCTTCGGCAGCGACGGGATGCCCTTCGGGCCCCTTTACGGGCTCCCGGGAGCCGTCAGGCACCCCGATCCCGGGCTCGGGCTCACGATGAGCGAGGCCTTGGAGGCCTATACCCTCGGCGCCGCCCGCATCTCCGGCTTCCACGACCTGGCGGCCCCGCTGGGTCCCGGAAGACCCGCAGACATGGCACTGCTCTCGGCAAGTCCCCTGGAGGCTCCGCTGAACGAGGTGGCCGTGGAGGGCGTCATGGCTTCCGGCGAGCTGATGCGGGTGAACTGCGACCGGTGCGGAGGTGCAAAGCCGTGACGGACTGGAGAGATCTCGACGGTGTCCTGGAAAGATGCGTCTCGGACGGCCTGGAGGAGGATGCCGCCCTCCACGACGCGGCTACGGGAGCGCTTGGCGCGCTCTCCTGCTCGCCGGCCGTCGCCTCCGTAGTCGCCCGGGAGGATCTGGTCCTCTGCGGATGGCGGGCCGTCGAGTCGGTGTACCTTCGCTTCCCCGGCGTCTCGGTCGAGAGGATGGCGCAGGATGGATCCCGCATGAGTCCCGGGGAACGGGCGGGAAGGGTCGCCGGACCTCTGGGAGCGCTGCTCAGGGGCGAGCGGCTGGCCCTCAACCTGCTGTGCAGGCTCAGCGGCGTCGCCACGCAGACCCGACGCTTCGTCGAGGCGGTTGCGGGGACTGGGGTCGAGGTTCTCGACACCAGGAAGACAACCCCCGGGATGAGGGTTCTCGAGCGGTACGCCGTCCGATGCGGCGGAGGCGCCAATCACAGGTTCGACCTCGCCTCGATGGCTATGTTCAAGGACAACCACGTCGCCGCGGCGGGCGGGCCCGCTGCTCTGGCTGAGGCCGTGCGCAGGGCCAGGGAGTCCGGCGTACCGGTTGAGATCGAAGTGGACTCGCTCGACCAGATGGAAGCCGTCCTCGGTCTCCATCCGGACAGGGTCCTCCTCGACAACATGCCTCCGGAGACGGTCGCCGAGGCGGTGCGGAGGGTTGCAGGCAGATGCTACGTCGAGGCCAGCGGCGGAATCACCGTGGAGAACGCCGGGCTCTATGCCGGAGCAGGCGTGAACGGCGTCTCGATAGGCGCCCTGACCCACTCCGCACCCGCCGCCGATCTCGCGATGGACTGGGAGGCTCCATGAAAAGGCTGGTTCTCGACATCGGCAACACGAAGACCGCCGTCGGCTGGTACGACGACCGGACGCTGGTCAGGAGCTGGAGGCTCAGGACCAGGCACTGGACCTCCGACGACCTCGGAGCCGCCCTCCACGTCCTGCTCTCGAGCTCCGGCCTCTCCGGTCCAGCCTCGGTGGGCTTCGCCTGCGTGGTTCCCAGGCTCAGGCACGTCGTTTCCCTTGCGAGCGCCGAATGGCTCTCGGCCGAGCCTCTCGAGGTCACACCCTCGACCGCGGGGCTGGTCATCGAGTATCCATCTCCTCTGGAGCTCGGCGCCGACAGGATATCGAACGCCGTGGCCGCGGTCTCGATGGGGTGCTCTCCGGCGATAGTGGCGGATTTCGGGACCGCGACAACGTTCGACGTGATAGACTCGAGAGGCGCCTACCTGGGCGGAGCGATAGCCCCGGGTGTCGGAACAGCCGCTGCGGAGCTGTTCCGCAAGGCCGAGAAGCTCAGCCCCGTGGACCTGGACCTGCCTGAGCGCGCACTGGGCAGGTCGACCTCGGAGGCGGTGAAGTCCGGAGTGCTGCTGGGTGCCGCCGGAGCCGCCGACAGGATGGCCGAGCTGCTGTCCGAGAATCTCGGTGGGAGCCCGGCGCTGCTCGCGACGGGAGGATGGGCGCCCGGGCTGGCGCCGCTGTGCCGGTCCGGATTCAGGGTGATCCCGAGCCTGACGCTCGACGGGATCGCGGAAGTATGCCGGAGGAACGGAAAGTGAGCTCGAAAGGCAGAATAGTGCTCGGTATAACATCCAGCGCCGCTGCGTACAAGGGTGTCGCCCTGGCCTCCCTGATAAGGAAGGCGGGCTACGACGTGGACGGTGTCCTCACACCCGGAGCATGCCGCCTGGTGACGCCGCTCCAGCTCGCCTGCGTGACCGGCAGACCGGTCCGCACGCTCCAGTTCGAGGAGCAGCCCGGCGACCCCATTCCGCACATCACCCTCTCGGAAGGAGCTGCCGCGCTCGTCGTCGCGCCCGCCACCGCGAACTTCCTCGGCAAGCTCGCCGCCGGGATCGCCGACGATCTCCTTTCCACGACGGCACTCGCCTGCGAGTGCAGGGTCCTCGTCGCCCCATCCATGAACACGCGGATGTGGGAGCACCCAGCGGTGAGGGAGAACGTCTCGAGGCTCTGCGAGCGGGGCGTGGTATTTGCCGGCCCCGTTCACGGTCTGCTGGCTTGCGGCTCATCCGGAGCGGGGCGGATGATGGAGCCTGCCGACATACTGGACATCCTGCTGGCGATGCTGGGAGGGGAGACCGTGCGGTGACAATCGGGACGGTGCAGCCCGTGCCCACCGTCTCCTGGGGGGGCGACGCAGTCGTTCTGATCGATCAGAGGCTCCTGCCCGGCAGGACGGTGTTCCTCAGGTGCCGGACTGTGGCCCGGCTCGCCGATGCGATAACTACGCTGGCGGTCCGTGGCGCTCCGGCCATAGGGATAGCAGCCGGATACGGAGCCGTGCTCGCAGCGCTGGAGGCGCCGCGCGGCAGGGGGTTCCGTGCGGCCGTCTCCAGGGGGCTGGACCTCCTGGCGCGCACCAGGCCGACCGCAGTCAACCTCTTCCATGCGATCGAAGTCCAGAGAGGGGTGCTGGCATCCTGCCGCTCCAGGGATCAGGCCGTCGAGGCTCTTCTCGCATCCGCGAGGAGGATGCACGAGGAGGATCTCGAGGCCTCCAGGACGATCGGCAGGCTTGGCGCCGGCCTGCTGCCCGGCGGCGCGAGGGTGCTCACACACTGCAATGCGGGCGGGCTGGCCACGGGCGGTCTGGGAACCGCCCTCGCCATCCTGTTCGAGGCTCATTCCCGCGGGCTGCTCGAAAGGGTGTACGCCGACGAGACCAGGCCGCTCCTCCAGGGTTCCAGGCTGACGGCCTGGGAGCTGTCCAGGGCGGGCATACCGGTCACGGTCCTGCCGGACTCCGCGGCGGCATCGCTCCTGAGTTCAGGGGCCGTGGACGCCGTGGTCACGGGCGCGGACAGGATTGCGCGCAACGGAGATACCGCCAACAAGATCGGAACGTACCCCCTGGCCCTTGCCGCCGCAGAGGCAGGCGTTCCGTTCTACATCGCGGCCCCCGTCTCGACATTCGACCCACACTGTCCCGACGGGAGCTCGATCCCCGTCGAGATGCGAGGAGGAGACGAGATCCGGAGGCTTGGCAGGCGCATTCTGGCGCCTCCCCGCGCCGAGGTGCACAACCCCGCATTCGATGTCACGCCGGCCCGTCTGGTGTCGGCGGTGATACTGGAGACAGGAATTGCCTTCCCGCCGCTCTCGAGAAGCCTGTCGAAGTTGACAGCGCAATCGGTCGGCACTACTTTCGGTCGAGTGTAGCGAACCCGGGGGTCACATGACGATGAAGCACCTGCTTGTTCTTGCGATAGCTGCGTCCCTCTGCCTCGCCGACGCCGGGGACGTTCTCAAGGTCATCCCGGCACCCGCCGGAAATCCCGACGGGCTGACGTGGATAGGAGGCTCGCTCTACATCACGAGCGACGCGACCCACATGATCTACCAGATCAACCCCGAGGACGGAGCCGTGCTCTCCTCGTTCTCCGGCCCCGGGTCGAACGATGCGCTGACCGGTCTCACCTGGGACGGGACATACCTCTGGTCCTGTTCCCCTCCGAGCATCTACAAGCTCTCCCTTCCCGGCGGCTCCGTCGTTTCCACGATCCCCTCGCCCAGCATCGGTTCGAGCGAGGGGCTGGCATGGATCTCTTCCCACCTCTGGAACTGCAGCCAGAGCAACAACGTGGTGTACGAGCTCGACCCGGCGACCGGCGCCATCCTCGACTACTTCATCCCTTCCGGTGCCAACGGAACGCTCGGACTCGTGTACGACGGCGCCTACCTCTGGGTGTCCTTCGTAGGGTCCAACCTGATCTACCGCATGATCCCCGGCGACCCGGTGCCGGTGCAGTACTTCCTCAGCCCCTCCGAGTCGACGCAGGATCTTGCGTTCGACGGGCAGTACCTGTGGGTCACCGAGTACGAGATGGACGCGCACGTCTACCAGATCGATCCGGGTGTGATAGGCTTCGCGCCGGCTACGTGGGGTTCCCTCAAGATCCGGCGATAGCCCTGGAGGGTTGTCCACTTGGGTAGAGCTGTCGGGATAGATCTCGGCACGACGAATTCGTGCATGGCGGTCGCGGAGGGCGGCGAGATAGTCGTCATCCCCTCCGGCGAGGGGCTGCGGGTGATGCCTTCTGTCGTCGGCTTCACTGCGAAGGGAGAGAGGCTGGTCGGGCTGGTCGCCAAGCGCCAGGCCATCACCAATCCCAGGAACACCATCTCCAGCGTCAAGCGCCTCATGGGCCGCAAGTACGAAGAGGTGGTGTCCGAGCGACTCAACGTGGCCTACGAGATCAAGCCGAACGACAGGGGGGACGCCGTCGTGAAGGTCTTCGAAAGGGAGTACTCCCCTCCGGAGATCTCGGCGATGATCCTGCAGCGGATGAAGGCCAGGGCCGAGGAGTTCCTGGGCGACCAGGTGACCGAGGCGGTCATCACCGTGCCGGCATATTTCAACGAGGTTCAGCGCGAGGCCACGAAGGCCGCCGGAAGGATCGCCGGCTTCGAGGTGAAGCGAGTCCTCAACGAGCCTACGGCTGCCGCACTGGCCTTCATGGAGCCCAACGAGCGCAAGAGGCTGGCCGTGTACGATCTGGGCGGGGGCACCTTCGACATAAGCATCCTGCAGGTCGTGAACGGGATCTTCGAGGTGAAGGCCACCAGCGGCAACACCCATCTCGGAGGCGACGACTTCGACGCCCGCCTGGTGGACTGGATCCTGAAGGAGTTCCAGAACACCCAGGGGCTCGACCTCAGCCGCGATCCCGTCTCCCTGCAGAGGATACGCGAAGCCGCCGAAAGGGCGAAATGCGAGCTCTCCACGACGCTCGAGGCGGCGATAAACCTCCCGTTCATCGCCTCCGACGAATCGGGGCCCCGTCATCTGGAGATGAGTCTGACGAGAGGTCTCCTCGAGAGCCTCATAGAAGACCTCGTGAGGATGACCTCCGAGCCCTGCGAGAAGGCCCTGGCGGATGCGGGGCTGAAGGCCGAGGACATAGACCACGTGCTCCTGGTGGGCGGCTCCACACGCATCCCAATGGTACGCAAGACTGTCGAGGACATCTTCCGACAGAAGCCCGCGCACAGCGTCAATCCCGACGAGGTGGTCGGCATAGGAGCGGCTGTGGAGGCCGCCGTCATCACCGGAGCCCGGAAGGATCTCGTCCTGCTCGACGTCACCCCCCTGACCCTGGGAGTCGAGACGCTGGGCGGAGTCATGGCCCCGATCGTCGAGAGGAACACCCCCATACCCATCAAGCGCAGCAGGATGTTCTCCACCGCGGTCGACAACCAGCAGGTAGTGAGCATTCACGTGCTGCAGGGGGAGAGGGAGCTGGCCGAGGGCAACCGCAGCCTGGGCAGGTTCGAGCTGGTGGGAATACCCCCGGCGAGGAGGGGCACGCCCAGGATCGAGGTCTCCTTCGAGATCGACGCCAACGGGATTCTGAGCGTAGCGGCGAAGGACGCCGTGACCGGGAGGGCTCAGGGCATGCGCGTGAACTCCTCCGGCGGCCTCAGCGAGGAGGAGATCCGCAAGCTCATGCAGGAGGCCGAGGCCAATGCCGAGCTCGACAGGACGCGCATGAAGCTCGTCGAGGCCAGGAACGCGGCCGACCAGGTGATCTACGACGCCAGCAAGGTCCTCGAGACGGCCATGAAGAAGCTCGAGAGGGAGTCTTGGGAGGAGCTGGACAACGCCCTTGTGGGGCTCAGGCAGGTTCGCGACGGGAGCGACAGGACCAAGATAGCCAAGGAGACGGCGAGGACGTCCGAGCTGGTCTCACAGGTGGCGAGGCTCCTCGAAGTGCTGGACAGGAGCGCTCCGTCCGGCGGGAGTGCGTCAGGGGATTCCTCGGGCGACGAGAACATCTACGTCCTCGAGGAGGATCCCGACGCTGACTAGCGGCTGGGACCGGCCCGCACGGCGATGACGGCGGGCTCGGACCCGGTGCCGCGGTTTTCGAATCGCATCGCAGGACTGCAATGACATCCAGGAACCCGTACGAGGTCCTCGGAGTGCCGCGTGACGCGACTTTGGAGGACATCAAGAAAGCCTACCGCAAGCTGGCCCTGGAGCACCATCCCGACCGGAACCCGGGTGACAGGAATTCCGAGGAGCGCTTCAAGGAGATCACCCTCGCATACGAGATCCTGAGCGATCCCGAAAAGAGGGCCCGATTCGACCGTTACGGAACTGCCGACGGAGTGCCGGATCTCTCCGACCTCTTCGGAGGCTTCGGGCTGGACGACGCGATACGCTCCTTCATGGAGAACTTCGGATTCGGAGGCTATCAGCAGGGCAGGGGCAGGACAGCCAGAGGCGACGACATCGAGATGCGGGTCGAGCTGGGCCTCGCCGAGGCCGCCCTCGGGGCCAGCCGCGAGCTCAGGGTCCGTCGCATCGAGCCGTGCAGGGACTGCGGAGGCACCGGAGCCGACGCATCCGCAGGGCACAGGACCTGCGAAGCGTGTTCCGGGCACGGGAGGGTCAGGACGAGCAGGAGGACCCTTCTTGGAACCTTCACGACGGTGGATTCCTGCGGTGCATGCCGCGGCTCGGGCAGGGTGGCCGTCAGCGAGTGCAGGTCTTGCAGGGGGACTGGATCGAGAGCCGTGGACCGGACCATATCGGTCGAGATACCCGCCGGGATCGCCGAGGGGCACGTTCTCAGGCTGAGGGGGCAGGGCAACCAGCCGGGGGGAGCTCTCCCGGGAGACCTCTCGGTCCTGGTGGCCGGAGTCGACTACGGCCGCTTCAGAAGGGCCGGTGACGACCTCGTGTTCGACGTATTGCTGTCGTTTCCGGAAGCAGCCCTGGGCACCCGGATCGAGGTTCCGCTCCCCGGCGGAGGCACGAAGGAGCTCGAGATACCCGCGGGCACCCAGCCCGGAGACGTGGTTTCGATCAGGGGCGAGGGCATGGGAAGATTGCGCGGCCGGGGCAGGGGCGATCTGAAGGTGGCTGTCGGCGTCTTCGTGCCGAGGAAGCTGAGCGGCGAGGAGAAGAAGCTCCTGAAGAGCCTGGCCGGCTCCAGGAACTTCAGGCATGGCGGCTGACGGTCGGCGGGACGGTCTGTGAGCGGCTGGACAGGCCGACTGGAGTTCGACCGCCTGCTCGAGTCGGTGGCGTCGCTGGCAGGCAGCCGGGTCGGGAGGGAGAGGGTGCTCTCCCTCCGCCCGGGGTGGACACGGGAGGAATCTGCCCGGCTCGCTGGGGAGACTCTGGATGCGCAGGCTCTCTCGGCTGCCGGGGTGGCCCTCCCGCCCGGCTGCGCGGACGATCTCGCAGATGCCTTCGAGCTGGTCTCATCGGGCGCAGTCTGCGCCGAGCCGGCCCGCCTCAGGAGGGCCGGCGAAGCGCTGGTCGCCCTTTCCGGCTTCATCGGGGCCGTTTCCACGGCGGGGATCGAGACCCCGTTCCTGGCTGGGCGTCTCGCGGAACTCCCCGACCTCGGCAGGCTTGGAGCCCGGCTGACCGACATCGTCACCCCCGAGGGCGACGTGTCCCCGGATGCGAGCCCCGCCCTGCGCACCCTGTGCAGGAGAGTCGAGCGGATACGCGACTCCCTCCACCGCAAGCTCGAGGGGCTGGCCCGCTCCCTCGGAGGCGAGGGCGCCCTGAGGGACATGCCCCCCACGCTGCGCAACGGGAGGTTCGTGCTTCCCGTTCTATCCTCGAAGAGGTCGAGCGTCCCGGGAATCGTCCACGACAGGTCCGATTCTGGCGGCACCCTCTTCATCGAGCCCCAGTCGCTGACGGAGGAGGGGAACCTGCTTCAGGAGGCGGTCCTGGACCTGCAGCAGGAGCAGAGGAGGATACTTCGTGATGCCACTGCCCTCCTTCGTGAGCAGACCGGTCCGCTCGAAGCTGCCGTGGAGGCGGCAGCCGGGCTGGACGCCTGCTGGGCTAGGGCCAGATACGCCGCCTCGGCGGGTACGGTATTCCCTCAGGAGGGTCCGATGTCTCTCCTAGAGCTGAGGCATCCCCTCATCCCGCGAGGCGAGGTCGTTGCGAACGACTTCGTCCTCCCACAATCCTGGAGGGTGCTCGTCATCAGCGGGCCGAATGCAGGGGGGAAGAGCGTCATGCTGAAGTCGGTCGGCCTCGCAGTAGCTTCTGCCCAGTCCGGCCTGGGGGTCGCAGCCGCGCAGGGATCGACCATGCCGTTCTTCGATTCGATCATGGTCTCGATAGGAGACAGGCAGTCCCTCGTCGATAAGCTCAGCACCTACTCGGCGAGGCTCGAGGAGGATCTCGGGATCCTCGGGAGCTGCGGTCCGGGAACTCTGGTGCTGATCGACGAGCCGGCCGCAGGCACCGATCCCCAGACCGGAGCGGCTCTCGCAGCCGCCGTTCTGGAGGCCGTCGCTGCAGCCGGCGCGAGGGCGGTGGTGACGACCCATCTGGGCCAGCTGAAGTCCCTCGCCTCGTCGCACGAAGGCTTCCTGAACTCCTCCATGAACTTCGAGGAGGTCTCCCTGAGTCCGGACTACCGCTTCAGGCCGGGCGTGCCGGGCTCGTCGTTCACACTCGAGATAGCGTCGAGGATGGGCTTTCCTGAAGCGGTCATCTCCAGGGCTAGGCAGCTCTCCGGGGATTCCTTCAGACTGGACGCCCTCATATCCCAGCTGACTGCCGAGGTCGGCGCCCTGCGCGCCGAGCGCGAGGATCTCGCGAGGCGCCTGGAAGATGCCGCCAGACTCGCAGACGAGCTGGAGAGACGTCTGGCGGATCACGACAGAGAGTCGGAGGGGATCCTCTGCAGGATGAAGGCCGAGATGGAGGAGGCCGTCAGGAAGGCCAACTCCAGAGCCGACTTCCTTCTCACGAAGATGGGCAGGGCCACCCCCGATGAAAGGCGCGAGGCCAGGGAGGAGATCAGGGGCTTGAGGAGTCTCGTTCCTGAAGCGCCGAATCGTCCGCCGGTAGAATACCGGCCGGCTCGCCCCTGCGTCTCGCCCGGAGACTGCGTATCGGTCGAGGGGTGGCGTGGAACAGGGACCGTTCTGGAGATCAGGGGAGACTCGGCGCTCGTTGCTCTGGGCGGCATCTCTCTCGAAAGGCCCCTCTCGGAGCTGAGAAGGACAGAGCCTGCGGGGGGAGAGGCCGAGCGGCTCCCTGAGTGGAACGTCGCGCCTCCCGAAGGAGATCTCGACCTCCGAGGCATGACGGCGCAGGAGGCAGTCGCGGAGCTCGACGAGCGCATCGACGCCTGCATCGCTTCGGGCCTCGGCCGGATCAGGATCATCCACGGCAAGGGCCGGGGAGTGCTGATGAAGGCCGTTGCTGACTATCTGAGAAGGGACAGGCGCATCTCGTCCAGCTCTCCCGGAGAGCCCTCCGAGGGCGGTACTGGCGTGACAGTGGCGATCCTGCGGAACGGCCCCCAATGACGGGCGGATCGGGCAGGATATCGTCCGCTGCGGTCGAGAGGATCAGGGAGGCTGCGGACATCGTTTCGGTGGTGGGCAGGTTCGTGTCCCTCTCCAGGGCGGGCAGGAGCCTGAAGGGCCTGTGCCCCTTCCACAGGGAGAAGACCCCGTCCTTCTTCGTCTCTCCCGAGAGACAGACATATCATTGCTTCGGGTGCGGGGCAGGAGGCGACGTGTTCAGCTTCCTGATGAGCTATCTGGGCATTCCATTCCCCGACGCCGTGGCGGAACTCGCACAGGAGTACGGCATCGACGTCTCCAGGGACTCCTCGCCCGATCCCGGCGAGCCCCTCAGGAAGGTGCTGGCCGAGGCGCAGGCATTCTATCGTTCGGCGCTGAAGGGCCGCGAAGGGGCTCAGGCCCGCGAATACCTGTCTTCCAGAGCGCTTTCGGTCTCGACCGTCGACGCCCTCGGCATCGGCTGGGCTCCCGGCGGAAACGCGCTGGTAAGGCACCTGCAGAGGGCGGGATACGCCCTGTCGGCAATTGTGGATTCCGGCCTGGCCGTTCGCGCGGAGGACGGCAGAACGGTCTACGACAGGTTCCGCGAGAGAATCCTTTTCCCGATAAGGGACAGGAGGGGGCGGGTCGCCAGCTTCGGAGGGAGGACCCTGGGCACGGCGACCCCGAAGTACCTCAACGGCCCCGACACGCCGGTCTACAGCAAGGGCGACCTCCTCTACGGCTTCCACGACGCCAGGCTGCCCGCCAGGGAGTCCGACACAGTGATACTCGTAGAAGGCTACTTCGACCATGCAAGGCTGTACGAAGCAGGGCTACACTTCGTCGTAGCGACCTGCGGCACCGCTCTGACGCCATCCCAGGCCCGCCAGCTCTCCTCGCTGGCCTCCGGCGTGCTCGTCTGCTTCGACGGCGACCAGCCGGGCCGCAAGGCCGCCATGAAGGCAGTCGAAGTGCTCCTTGCCCAGAAGTGCTATCCGGCCGTAATGGCTCTGGAAGGCGGGGAAGACCCCGACGAGTTCGTCTCCCGGCGCGGACCGGACGCCTTCGTCGAGAGGATGTCGGCTCCTCTGGACCCGGTCGGCTTCGCCCTCCTGCTCGCGGGAGGGTGGGCTGCGCTCGAGAGATCGGGTCGCGGGGTGACGGCCCTTCACAGGCTCGCAAGGCTGGCCGCGCTCTCGCCCGACCCCGTAGTCCGCGAAACGATGGTCAGGCGCATCTCCGAGTCCACCGGCTACTCGCCGGCCTCCATCGCCTCGGCGATGGAGCCCGCCTCGCCGCAGACGGCGGACAAACGCACTTCCGCCGGGGCTCCGGGGCCCTTCGAGTGCACTGCGCTCAAGGCGGTGATGCTGGGAGAGGGCGGAATAGACGGAGACCTCCTCGCGTTCCTCGAGCCCGGCGACTTCCAGTCAGCGGAGGCCAGAGACCTGCTGGAGGAGATCCGAAGGCAGGCAGGGGAGGGGCTTGCGAGAGTGGTCCCCGGTCTCATGTCTCCCGGGCTGGCCTCGCTCGCCTCGAGGCTCTTCGCCGAGAGCGGAACCTTCTCGGCTGAGGATGCGGTCACGGTACGAAGGAGCGTGGAGAGGGCGAGGCTTCAGAAGAGGAGGGCCGAACTCAAGGCCGCGCTCCCAGGCGGGAGCCCCGAGGACAGGAAAGCGATCCTTCGCTCGATAAGTCTCATAGACGCCAAGCTGCGGAATCGGGAGGACGGGTGAACGACCTCTCCTCCGCCACCCTGTTCTATCGTCTCATGGACGGCCTGCCGAGGATGACCCCGGAGCTCGAGGCGTCCCTCCTCGAAGACCTGCAGTTCGCACGCATGTCCATATTGAAGGCTCTGTGGGAGACCCGCCCTGCCCGGGCGGAGCTCGTGACAGGAATGCGCGCTCTCGCCCGGGGGGAGCCCGCATCCGGCGGGCTGCTCGACGAGCGCTATTGGGCGCTGGAGAACGGCCGGCTTCCCGCCGGCAGGAGGTCCGAGCTGGAGGCGGCGGTTGCGGAGCTCGAGGCCTGCGGCCCGAACAGGAGGACGGCGGCGGCTGTGGGGCTCAGATGGGCCGGCGTAGAAACTATGGCTGCCACCCGCGCATCCGGTGCCGGAGCGCTGAGGGACGCTCTGGATCTCCACAGATCGGTCCTCGAGAGAATAGTCGAGGCGAATCTCAGGCTGGCAGTGAAGTTCGCCAGGCGCTACTGCTCGATGTCTGCACTGGAGGAGATGGATCTGATCCAGGCGGGCTGCGAGGGTCTGATGTCGGCGGTGAGGAGGTTCGATCCCCAGCTCGGCTACAGGTTCTCCACCTATTCGGTCTGGTGGATCAGGCATTCCATTTCGAGAGCCCTGCTGGAGGGAGGGCGGCTGCTCAGGATGCCGAGGGACTCGATGCAGAAGCTCTGCGCGATGCGAAGAGCAGAGGCGGAGCTGTTCGAGAGCCTCGGGAGGCCTCCGTCGCGAGACGAACTTGCCGGGAAGCTCGGAATGGGCACGGGTGCCCTCGAAACCCTCGTCGGGATGGAGTCTGCATATGTCGAACTCGACGCGGACGGCACTCCATTCTCCGCCGCCTCATTCGCGCAGGAGCGCGAACCGTTCCCGTCACCGGAGTCGGAGGCGCAGGAGAAATACCGGAGGTCCGTGGTCCGCAGCGCTCTCGAAGTGCTGAGTGCGCGGGAGAGGACGACGATAGAGCTCAGGTTCGGCCTGGGAACCGAGCCGCCCCGCTCGCTCGCAGAGATCGGCGGGATTCTAGGAGTCACGGCCGAGAGGGTCCGGCAGCTGGAGTCGGGTGCTCTGCGCAAGCTCAGGATCAGGCTCCTCATGGAGCCGGGGTGCGCACTGTGAGTCTTCTCAGGCGAGTTCTCGCCCTCTCGGCCTTGGCCGCCTTCGGCTGCACCGACCGCGCTCCGGCAGCCGGGGACGACAGGCTGGTCGTATTCGGGCCCTCCCTCGCCCAGCTCATGTACCAGGGCGGTCTGGGAGACAGGATCGTCGGCCTGGACAGGTACAGCTCGCCGGCTCCGGGATGTACCGCTCCGGCCGACGTCGGCGGCTATCTCGATCCGTCCCTCGAAGTCGTCGCATCGCTGGAGCCGACATCCATCCACGTCGCAGGCTGCAGCAGGGAGCTCTCCTCCCTGGCCTCCTCCCTGGGAGTCCCTCTCTTCACCTACAGCTTCGACAGGATCGACGACGTGTTCGCAGCGATGGACTCGATAGACTCCAGGTACGGAACGGACCTTTCGTGGCTGCGGGAGCGCACGGAGAGCGTTCTCGACTCGATCGGAGCTCTGGCCGGACCCGAATCGGTGTCCCTCGTCATCGTAGTCTGGCACGACCCGGGCTCCGGCAGCATGACGGTCTCCGGAAGGGAGACCTTCCTCGGCGACATGGCAGCGAGGATGGGATTGGACCTGCTGGCGCCGCCCTCGGGAACCTATCCGTCGGTTTCCGTAGAGGGCGTGCTGGAGATGTCACCCGACCACATAGTGATGCTGCTGCCCCAGTCGGCGAGGGACAGCCTGAGAGTGACGGAGGAGGAGACGGCCTTCTGGGAGTCTTTCGGGTATCCGCGGGAAAGGGTGCACTGCGCGTTCGGGAAGGATCTGCTGGTCCCGGGGGCCTCCATGGCCTCGACCGCAAGGAGGATCGCTTCCTGCGTTCTCTAGAGCTCGATTCTGTGTCTGTCCGGTACGGCGGCTCGCCGCCCGTCCTCGAAGGCCTCTCCTTCGGCCTGGACAGGGGGGAGGTCTGCGCAATGATCGGCCCCAACGGTGCAGGCAAGAGCACCCTGCTCAGAGGGATACTCGACATCGGCCCGGTGGTGGAGGGCTTCGTGTCGGTGTGCGGGATGGACTCGAGAGCGCTATCCAGGCTTGAGAGAGCCCGTCTCATGTCGTTCCTCCCCCAGGAGTACAGCCATGTCTCGAGGCTGACCGCCCTGGAGACAGTGCTGCTCGGGAGGCACCCGCACAGGGCGGCATGGGAGGGCGACTCGAGCCGGGATCTCTCCATCGCCCTCGAGGCGATGACTCTGGCTGGAGTGGAGCACGTCCGTGGACGGGCCTTCTGCGAGCTGTCGGGGGGCGAGAGGCGGCTCGTGATGCTCGCTTCGGCGATAGCCCAGCAGCCCTCCGTGCTCCTGCTGGACGAACCCGGCTCCTCGCTGGACTTCAGACACCAGGCCGACCTGTGGAATCTGCTCCACACCCTCGGCACGAGAGGCGTGACGGTCCTGGCGAGCACGCACGAGCTGAACACGGCCCTCCGCTTCGTCGACAGGGTGCTGGTGGTCGCTGAAGGGAGGATGGCGGCGTTCGGCCCCCCCGATGAGGTCTGCACGCCGGAGCTGCTCGGAGGGGTCTTCGGCATACCCCTCGACGTAGCGAGGAGCCCGGGCGGGGGCTGGTCGGTGCAGCTCTCGGCGGAGACCGGACGATGAGCCGGGCAGGGCGCAGACTCGTCTGGCCTGTCCTTCTGATCCTCCTGGCGACCGGCATAGCCCTGTCTCTGTCCGTGGGTCCGGTCAGGAACGCGGATGCGTGGATAATCCTCAGGCTGAGGCTTCCCAGAGCAGCCCTGGCCTTGCTCGCCGGGGGCTCCCTGGCCGTCTCGGGTTGCGTTCTCCAGGCTCTGCTGCGGAACGAGCTGGCGACGCCCTACACCCTCGGCATCTCGGCTGGCGCAGGTCTGGCTGCCGGTTCACTGATAATCTTCCACCCGGCTGCGCCTCTCATCCTGTCCGTGTCCGCAGGATTCGGGGGCGCTCTGGCGGCTGCACTGGCCGTGTGGCTCATATCCCGGGGCGGAGGGGGAGGGGATGCGGCCAGGATCCTCCTCGCCGGGGCCACGGTGAACCTGATGGGCGCTTCGGTGCTGCTTCTCTTCGAGTACTTCAGTCCGGCATCCAGGCTTGTCGAGATAGTGAGATGGATGATGGGGGATCTCTCGGCGGTGGACTCTACCGTGCCGCTGTTCCTGCTTCCTATCGCGCTTGTCGGCGCATCCATCGTCGCATTCAGGACAGGGACGCTGAACCAGCTCGCGATGGGCTCGGACCTCGCAGCGGCCAGAGGGGTCCGGGTGGGTCTCGAGAGGAACGTCCTGATCCTGGCCGCGAGCCTGCTGGCGGGCGCCACGGTAGGGGCTGTCGGACCCGTGGGATTCGTGGGGCTGATAGTGCCTCACGCGATGAGGAGGCTGTCCGGCTCGGATTACAGGACGCTGGTGCCGGCCTCGGCAGTGGGAGGCATGGTTCTCCTCCTCTTCGCCGACGTGGTGTCGAGAATCGTAGCGAGCCCCGCCGAGATACCCATAGGCATAGTCATGGCCCTCGCAGGGGGTCCCTTCTTCCTCTTCCTGCTCTACAGGGACAGGCGGATGGGGGACTAGCCAGCCTCGCAGCGCCCGCGCTCTGCTAGTATCCCGCAGGCAGGTCCGGCGGTCGCTGGCTCCGCAGGGAGTCCATCGCCGCCATGTATTCCTCGCGCAGATCTTCGACTTCGGAGCGGCGTCTCAGGAGGGCCAGGAAGTCGCCTATGAGGCCGAAGCTGTGGGCTGCCTGCGTGCTCAGGTACACGGGAGACAGCACCGCCGGATCACCCGGCATGGGAAGCTGATTCCTGACGGTCACTTCCGCCACCACTGCCGAAGCTCCTGTCCGGTAGGGGCCCATCGGGGTCATGAGGGGCGCGACCAGCGCGTCCAGAGCGAAATCGAGGCTGCAGAGGATGCCTCCGTAGGCGTCCGGATCGCTGGCAGCGGCCTGTCTGACCGAAGACACCGTGAACTCGGGCGTTGACTGCAGAGGCAGAGATTCCACCTCGGCATACGCCCCGAGGGTCAGCCCGAGATCCACCATCCTCTGCATCTCGCGGCCTGCGACGGCGAGCGACGACTCGGCCTGTATGGCTGAGTATGCAGTGATGAGCAGGGTGCCCGTGGTCGCCGCCTCCTCGTAGGACATCGTGACGCTCTCTGTGCTTCCGTCGAGCTTCTTCGCCGCGATCAGCGCCGGGTATCCCCCCTGGAAGGACGGAGAGAAGAACACGGGTCCTATCGAGTCTGTCCAGACAGTGTCCAGAGCGAACGCGACCATGGCGGGAGGCAGGCTCGAGTTGAGGGGGGAGCCCTCCTCGATCCTGATCGTGCCCCAGTCGGCGATCGTCAGCGAGTCGCTCCACGGTATCTCGCCGGCCAGCAGGCCGGTCAGGTTGTCCTCTACCGCGTACTGGGTCCATCTGAGCGCCTCCAGTCCGGGCAGGACCGCCGTCTCCCAGTGGGCGATGCTGATCGTGTCCAGTGAACTCCTTCCATCCGAGGACGGATCAATGGAGAGCACCGAGACGACGTGGCAGGCCTGCAGGTAGCCTCCCCGCAGGGAGGGCGCGACGAACGGCCGGGTCGTCTCCCCGGCGGCGGGAAGGGTGTCGGACATGGTGAACAGGAGGAAGTTCTCCCTCGTCAGGACGACGGTGTCGGGAGGAGAGGCCCTGTTGAAGGCCAGCGAATCGACGGCCGACATCGCCCTCAGGATGTCGCTGCTGTCGGGGAGCACGGACACTGCTGCGAACCTCAGTATCCCGAAGGGCGGTGTCGTGAAGAGCTCCTGATGCGAGTCGTAGAAAGCCCTCAGGTCATCCTCGCCTGGAATGGGGGGGGTGCTCGAGAAGATGATATACCTGGCGGAGATCGGCATGTAGCGCTCCGAGATGAGGTATTCCACCTCCTCCCTGGACGCCATGTTCTGCAGCCTCGTCGCTGCCGGGAATGCGGCGAAGCGGAGCTGCCTGACAACCTGCTGGAGCTGCGCCGGGAATCCCGGCATCCGCTGCATTTCCGACAGGTAGGCCTTGGAGTCCTCGACGCCCATGAGCTCGAGCTGGACCAGCATGAGCGCCAGGGCTTCCCTCGCACCGGCTTCAGGCCAGCCGAGATCGTCGAGATAGAGGCGCTCGAGCTCGGAGTTGATCATGTCCTCCCAGGCCTCCTCCTCGATGACTCCGGCCATCGCGGTGAGCTCCTGTGACGGCGAGGGATCGCCGGCCGACATCATGGCGCTCTCGTGGCGCTGATAGGCGAGGGTGAAGTAGTCGTCGTACTCGGCGGGGGCGATCTCACGCCCCTCTATCCGCGCCACGGCGCCCGTGTAGTCCCTCCGTGTGTTCAGCTGACCCGTTCCCCACTGGACGAAGATCAGGAGGACGAAAGTGACAATGATCGCGATCAGGAATATCTTCGCCTTGTCTCTGAACCAGGTCAGCATTGCGTGTCCCCCAGTGTTTGATGCGAATGTCGCGGAACAATAAGGGGGGACGGGTAGGGCTGCAAGCCCCGGGAGTCGGAATGCAGTGAGAATAGCCGGATTCGACGGATTCGAGGCGGAGGTGTCCCGATCCGCCCCCGGCGCGTCGTTCCTCATCTGCGGAACGGAGCAGTATCAGGCCTCGAGGCTGAGGGCGGCCATAAGGCGGCGCTTCGAAGGCGAACTGGGATTCGAGCACCTCTCGATCGCTGTCGAAGACCTCCAGTCCGGCCTCCTGGCCAGGACGGTCTCCTCGAGGTCGCTCTTCGCGCCCGGCAGGATCATCAGGCTGCCCGACGCCGACCGCGCCTCCCAGCAGCTCAAGGCCGAAATCGTAGAGATCATCGGTGCTCCGAGGGAGGATTCGATCCTGGTGGAGACGTCTGATACCTCGCTGAAGTCGGGCTTCAATGCCAGACTCGACCAGCACTGCGTCTCCTATGTGTGCTGGGAGCCCTTCGAGAGAGACTTTCCGCGCTGGTGCGACCGCCTGTGCAGGGAGGCGGGACTCCAGGCTTCCGGGGAGGTCAGATCGATGCTCGTGGCCTATGCCGCAGGCAGCCTGTCCAGGCTCGCAGAAGCCGTGGACAGGTGCGCGGGGTATCTCGGCGGCAGGAGGCCGGGCGCCGCCGAGGTCGCCTCGCTCCTGTCCGCCGCCGCTGACGCCGACGTCTTCGACATGTCCGACAGCGTCATGGAGGGGAGGTTCGAGAGGTCCCTGGCTGACTGCTGGAGGCTCCTCGCCGCGGGCGAGGAGCCAGTCGGACTCCTCGCGTTCCTCTTCCGCCAGTGGCAGCGTGCGGAGTCCGCGAGGGCCATGCTGGAGGCCGGGCAGACTGCTGCGGCGGTGGAAAAGGCGACGGGGCTGCCCGGATCGGCCGCCAGGAAGCTCTCCGGCGCTGCTTCGGCAAGGAGGTGGGGAAGCGCTGCGCGGGCCGCCGAGTCCTTCGCCCGCACCGATCAGCGCCTGAAGACCGGCGCGGACCCCTACATGGCCATGGCGGATCTGCTCGAGAGCTTGACAAGGCCCTGAAAAGTTTGTTGACTACACTGCCGCAGATGGTTGCGGCAGGAGAAGAGAAGAGCAGGCTTGAGCGCCGTCAGGAAGAGTGACCGCAGTTCCTCGAAGGGAGACAACATGGCGGATGTCCTTGAGGACAGGATACAGGAGTTGCTCGCAAGGCGGACCGAGCTTGCCGACAGGCTCGGAAATCTCGAGAAGCTGAAGGCGGAGACCAACGACAGGGTCTACAAGCGCATCAGGCAGGACTACGACGATCAGCTTTCCGCCGTGATAAGCGAGATCTCCAAGGAGCGGGGCACTCTCGAGAGCAAGGTGGCGAGCCTTCGCGAGGAGATAGGGAAGAAGGAGAAGCTCCACCAGGAGGAGTCCGACCACGTAGACGAGCTGCACGTAAGGGCAAAGCTGAAGGAGTTCGACGCCAACGACAACGCCTTCCGTGCGGAGCTCGACGAGGCCAGGAGCGCACGCGACGCGACGGCCGCCGAGCTCGAGCGGCTTCGGTCGGAGCTCGGCGATCTCAACAAGGTGCTGAAGGACGTGGACGAGGCCACCGGCGCACGCGGAAAGGCTGCCGCGGCCCCGACCGGGAAGAAGGCTGCCGCGGCGGCGCCTTCGACCCCTTCGCCGCCCGAGCCGGAGATCGAGGAGATCGAGCTGGAGGAGGAGCTCGAGGAGGAGGAGGGCGAAGGCGCCAAGTGCCCGTCCTGCGGACATGTCAACCCTCCACAGAAGCTCTTCTGCGAGAACTGCGGGAGCTCGCTGGACGAGGAGGAGACTCTCGACGAGGATTTCGACCTCGTCGACGACGATCTGGACCTCTAGAGGCTTCCCCGGCTACATTGCGGCGGCGGTGCGGAAGCGCCGCCGCCGTACGCAAGCCCGGGGGATGTGAGGCTGGGGTGGAGTCGAAGGCGCTATCTGGCCGCATCCCCGGCCATGAGCCGGAGTATCTGGACTGCGTTGAGCGCAGCCCCCTTCCTGATATTGTCGGCCGTGATCCAGAGCTGGAGGACCCTGGCGTCGGAAGGGTGATTCCTGACCCTCCCGGCCACCACCGCGTCCGTTCCCGCGACGGTCACCGGGGCCGCGCCGGCAGCGGACACGGCGACCCCGGGAGCGCTACCGAGGCGGCGGACGGCCTCGACTGCATCCACTTCGGATGCGAATCGAACGGTCACGGACTCGGTGTGCCCGACCCTCACCGGCACCCTGGCACACGCTGCGAAGATCGGGAAACGCCTGCCGAGGATTCTGGAGGTCTCGTTCATGAGCTTGATCTCCTCCTCGCACCAGGCTCCTCCGCAGTCCTCTCCTACGGATGTAAGGATGTTCTCGTGGAACCAGCCCTCCCTCGGGAGGGTGGAGCGGCCCTCCTCCTGGGCATCGAGCTCATCCAGGGCGGGACTTCCGGCGCCGGAGACGCTCTGATAGGTGCTCACCGCAGCCCATTCTATCTCGGCGAGGTCGAGGAGAGGCGCAAGGACTACTGCGAGCTGGATAGTGGAGCAGTTGGGGTTGGCGACGAGCCTGCAGCCGGCGGGTATGGTCTCCGGATTGACCTCGGGCACGACGAGCGGCACCGCGGGATCCATCCTGAAGCGGGAGGAGTTGTCTATGACGACCGCTCCGCGGTGCAGGGCCTCCGGAACCCACTCGGAAGCCACGGCTGCCGAGGTTGCGCCGAGCAGCCAGGCCCCTTCGGGGATGGAGCCCGGGTCAAGGGGCAGAACGCTGACCGGGCGTCCCTCGAACTCCACAGTCCTGCCTGCGGACCCGTCGGACGCGAAGGGAAGGAAACGGTCTATCCTCCCCGGCATGAGCCTTTCGAGGGTCGCTGTCATCTCGCGCCCCACGAGTCCGGTCGCACCGACGACACCCGCGGTCATGGACATCCGGCGGTCCTCCGATTCCTCCACAGAAGTCGGCTGGCGCTGCTCTCGTCGGTCGTCGCGCTCGCCTCCTGCTCGGGCGCCAGAATAACCAATTTCGCGCACTCCGGGGTAGACCGGCCTCAGCTCTCGATCGAGCCCGGCTTCCAGCCCGGCTGCTTCGGCGGAACTGCGCCTCCGGCAGTACCTCGCGGAATCTGGGATCTTCCGGAAGGGCTCGCCTCGCGAAGCGACGTCAACTACACTCCCGGGCGCTTTCCTGCCCGCAGCGGGCTTCGCAGACTCCTCGAGCGCGTGCTCGCTGAGGAGGGGGTGCCTGTCGAGTTCGCGGCCCTGCCCTGGATCGAGAGCGACTACAACGTGGCGTGCAGCTCGCCGATGGGCGCCGCCGGCCCGTGGCAGTTCATGAGGGGCACCGCCAGGAACTTCGACCTGAGGATGGACTCCGAGGTGGACGAGCGCTACTCGTGGCCCGCGTCCACCAGGGCCGCTGCGAGGCTGCTCAGATATCTCAGGGACGTGTTCGGAAGCTGGACCCTGGCGCTGGCCGCATACAACTGCGGCGAGGGCACGATGTCCAGGGCCGTGTCGAGAGGCGATTCGGCGTTCGTGTCGCTCGACCTCCCGCCGGAGACGATGCTCTTCGTGCCGAGATTCGCATCGGCGCTGTCCGCATACAGACAGGTCTCCGAGAACGACGACGCCCTGGCGATCATCTGGGTGCCTCCCTCCACGGACCTCAGGGTGCTTGCCGCCGAGTGCGGCATTCATCCGGACTCCATCGTCTCCTTGAACAGGTCGTACCTCAGGGAGAGGACGCCGGCATCCGGGGAGGGCTGGGAGCTCGTCGTGCCCTCGGAGATATCCGGGCGCGCGTTCGAGGTGGCCTGGAGCATGGACGGCTCGCACTACACGGTCCGCGAGGGCGATTCCTGGAGCGGTGTGGCGGAGATCCTGAACGTCACGGAGGCGGAGCTCAGGGCGGCGAACCCGGGGCGCGTGCTCGAAGTCGGCGCTCTGCTGTCGCTGCCGGAGCCGGATGAGATGCCGGTCAACGCCCTTTCCGGCGATTCCGAAGGTTGGTATTACTATACGGTTCGAAGCGGAGACACGCTCAGCGGGATCGGCGCCTCGGTGGGCGCAAGCTCCAGGGAAGTCGCCGAATGGAACGACATCTCGAGGGACGCGCTCATCCATCCGGGACAGCGCCTCCTTCTGAGGGGATGTGCGCCCGCCCCGGCATCTGAAGATCCGGTCTCCGCCGTGCGTGCCGGCCAGGACGGCGTGACCCATACAGTCGTGAGCGGCGACACCCTCTGGGACCTCGCCATTCGTTATGGTACGACCGTCGAGGAGATACAGAGGCTTAACGGCTTGACCGGCAGCTCACTCAGACCGGGCCAGGTGCTCGTCATAAGGGTGGAGTGACGCAACATGGCAATCTTCGAGAGCAGGCAGAGGAAGCTTTTCAGGAGCATCAAGGCGCTCTCGGACGCCGGTGCCGTGGACCAGGCGGCCACTCGCGTCGAGCAGGAGCTCAAGACCCTCATCGAGAGCCCCGAGATCGCGAGGGAGCTGGTGGCCTATCTCATGGACATCGCCTATCCCGATCTCGCTGCGAGGGCGGGAGAAGAGATCATAAGGGCCCACAGGGATCTTGCAGGGCCCATCATGCGGCTCCTCGAGGAGCGCCAGGCTGACTTCCCCAGGTCCTTCGAGCTGCTCCGCACGCTGTGGCAGGTCAAGCTCCGTCAGAGGGACTTCAACGGTGCTCTCGAAGTCGTCAGCAAGGTTGACAGAGCCACCGAGGCCAGGCTTTTCGAGAGTCTCGAGTCCAGTGCGAGGAACGCCGACAGGTTCGCCGCCGACCGTCTCCTCGAGGGCGACATCGACAGGTTCATCAGCTATTCGCTGGCCCTTTACAGGCGCGGCAGGGAAAACGACGCCCTCGATGCGCTCCTGCGTGCGGCCCAGCGCTCGGCCAGGCCCGATGACCGGATTCCGGCTATCGTCGAATGGATCGGCACCCGGAAGGGCGACAGGGCTCCGCTGGCAGTCCTCTACCTGGTGCGCGTGTATCTCGCCGCGGAAAATGTGGAGCTGGCCCTGAGGAACATTCCGGAGCTCTTCGACGCTCCCGAGGAGATAGTGACCCAGGCCGTCTCCATCGTGGAGAGGGATCTCCTGCCTCTGGACCTCAGCTCCCGTGGACGCATCTACTTCGCGAGACTCCTGGCCGCCGCCGGGAGATTCGACGCGGCAGCGAGGGAGCTGGAGAAGCTCGTGGTCGAGGGCGAGCTCGGAGCCGAGATTGACGCTGCAGTGAAGGATCTCGCCACCAGGGCGTCCGACAGCGCTAGACCCTTCCTCCTCCTGGCACGCTTCAAGAAGGCAAGGGGAGAGAATACGGCGGCGCTCGACGCACTCGAGAAGTCCTTCGAGAAGCCGGACGCCTCGTCCTCCCCGATAGCCGAAACAGCAGGCGACTTCCTCGCCTCCGGCATCGACAGGGATAACTCCATCGCCAGACAGCTCGCAGCCCTCATGGTGGAGAACGGGTCGGTCACGGAAGCGGTCGAAGCTCTCTGCAGGATGGTCGTGCCAGACCCGGAATGGGTCCAGGCGCAGATACAGAAGCTCCTCCTCAAGGACAAGAACAGCGCCGAGATCCTCACTCTGCTTGCGGTGGTCATGCTGGTCAGAGGGCGCGAGTCCGAGTCCGCCGTGACCATGAAGCATCTGCAGGAGAGGAAGGACAGGAAGTCCAGGGAGGACATAGTCCAGGTCCTGAGCAGGTTCGACAGCCTCATGAACAGCCATCCCGGACTCAGGCGCATGAGGGCCTCCATGAGAGGTGCCGCCGGGCGCGAGGGCGAGGCCGCATCCGACTGGTTCTCCCTCATGCTCCAGGGAGACCACATTCCCCCGGAGGGACTGCATGAGATCGAACAGGCCGGCCTGCACAGGACCCGCGCGAGGGACCTCGTCTCCTCCGGCTTCAGGCCGGGCAGCCCCTTCGAGCACATGCTCACCGGCCTCGCCGCGCTCGCGGTCTCGGAGTACGAGCTCGCCGAGGAGTCTCTGGCCCAGGCTTCGTCCGACCCCTCACTCGTCGGCAGGATAGCCGAGCAGATAGCGATCCTGCCCGACGAGGCCCTTGGCCGGCTCGACCTGGGCCGCCTGCTGGCGATCTTCGCGTCATCCGGCGCTGCGAAGACCGTAGCCGACATCATTCTAAGGACGAAGGGCTCCCAGTCCTGGAGGATGGATCTCGTCTCGAAGCTCTCCTGGGGCGACAGGCCTGCCGAGGTTCTGTTCCGCCTGAGGGCATTCCTGGCCGAGGGCAAGGTCGCTCTCGCCGGCGCAGCTGCAACTGACACCGGCATCGTAGATCCCGCTCTCACGGGGCTGGCCGACTTCTGCAGGCTCGTCTCGGAAGGCAGCATCGAAACCGCACTGAGGGTCGTGGCTCCGGCCGTCGAGGACAGGAGGACCAGCTCTCTCGCCGCAGGCGTGCTGGAATCAGTGCTGCACGAAGCCGGGAGCAGCGAGGCTCTTGCGAGGAGGATGCTGGCAACGGCCTTCTCGACCGAGGGCAGGGCTCGCGACGCCGTAGGCGTGCTCGAACCGGTTCTCGGGATGCCCGGGGTGACCCAGATGCTGGAGGACCTCGCATCCTCGAACTCGGGTCTCGTCGAGGCTCCCCTCCTGCTCGTCAGGACGGCGGCGCTGGAGGGCGAGCCCGAGAGGCTCCGCAGGTATGCGGGGATGGCCCTCGAGATCGATCCAGGCCGCGCAGGCGAGATATGCGCCCTGTGCGAGAGGGTCGGAAGCGAGAGGCATCTGGGACAGTGCCTCTTCTTCGCAGCCGAGCTGTCCGACAGGTACCACCTCCAGGCGGACCCCGAGACGCTGCTCACGAAGGCCGTTCTCATGGAACCCCAGATCGCAAGGCAGATCGCCGGCAGGAAGAACAACGGCCCCGGACTCAGGGCGCTCTGCTTCCTCGCCACCGCCAATGCGACTGGATTCGCAGACGTGATGAGGCGCAGACAGAACCTCACCGTTCCCGTCAGCGCTCCCGTGGCCGAGCTCGCCATAGGCTCCTGGCGCGCGGAGACCGACGGAGAGGCCATGACGTTCCTCGCGGGGGTGCTCGACGCCGGCGGCATGGAGGACAGGGCGATCCAGGTTCTCAGCCTGCTCGCGCGCGACGGGATCGGAGCCTGGAAGACCTCGGCCGGAGAGAAGCTCCTCCTGGCAGCGCTGGAGGGACGCGCGTCCAGGAAGGTCTTCTGGGACTCGGTGCGGGACCCGTCAGTGATACAGCAGGCTCTGGACGGCGCCATGGTGGAGGGTCTGGCCGACAGCCCCACCGAAGAGCTCGCGTCCGCAGCCGGAGCGGTCCTCGCCAGCGGCGTGGATGCCGCGAGGGCATTCGAATTCGGCAAGCTCCTCATGGGCAGGGACGGCACCAGGCCCAGACTCGTGGAGATCGCCTCGTACTGCTTCGAACGCTGGAAGAAGGGGGACAGGCCCCCCGAGGAGGAGTTCGTGAAGATGCTCCTCGCTGCGGGACTCAGGGCCGAGGCTTCGGAGGTCGCCCTGGCGTCCGGCCGCGACGACGTGCTGGGGCATGTCATGAGCGCGATCGAGCACCACAGAGCAGAATCCGCTCCCACCGGGCAGGCCCGTGCGCGCAGCCTGGTCTACGCCGGGAGGTTCGCCGAGGCCTTCGAATCCCTGGCCGATGCAGGCGACGACGAGGCGCTCGACCTGAGAGCGTACGCGCTCTGGCGCATGGGCCGTCGCAACGCGGCGATATCCTCCTGGCTGGAGGCATACCGCACCACGCGCAGGCCCCTGTTCATCAGAAGGGTGCACTGGGCCCTCGACGAAGCGGGGTACGCTCTCGATGCCGGGGCGGTGGAGAAGTACATGGAATCGAGGCATCCCGGCGAGCTCGCACGCGTAGTCATCGGCAGGAGGCGCGGCGGCACCGGGCTTGGCATCATTTCCTCAGTCTAGGACGGGAAGGACCGGCGATGAGCGAGAACGACAAGAGCGGATCCACCGCCTCCGTCACGACCGATCAGCTTCTGATCGGCATCGGCCAGCTCGTGAGGCAGCTTGCCGACCAGACGAAGAAGATGAGCGAAAGGCTCGACGCTCTGGACGGGCGGTTCTCAGGTGCGATGATCGAGAAGCTCGACAAGATTGCCTGCCTCCTGTCCGCCCCCCTTCGATTCGACGCGCAGCCCGGCGGGCCGGCAGACAGCATGGCCGCACCGGGAGCGGAGCAGGCTGCAGCGAGCCTGGCCTCCATCGAGGAGAAGCTGTCGGCCATACTCGGCGTTCTCTCGATACCGCCGGCCCCCGTGACAGGGTTCGAAGCGGGCATTGACAAGCTGGGTGCCATCGAGAAGCGCCTCGAGACCATCCAGGAAGCCCTCTCCGCGGTTTCCGCAACTGCGTCCACCTCCGCTCCGGGGCTGGACATGAACGCCGTGAAGGCGGGACTGGAATCCGCCGCGGGATCCGCCGCAGGCGCGATCGACGCCTCCCTGGCCCGCGTCGGTGAGAGCATCACCGGCTCCGTTGCGAAAGCCGCAGAAGAGACGGCCGGCTTGCTGAAGGCCCATCAGGAGAAGCT
This sequence comes from uncultured bacterium, assembly GCA_964569245.1. Classification (GTDB taxonomy): domain Bacteria; phylum Fermentibacterota; class Fermentibacteria; order Fermentibacterales; family Fermentibacteraceae; genus JAAYTY01. The sequence goes on from CAZMTK010000001.1 coordinate 135,042, forward strand.
GGAAGCTCTGGAGAAGGCGATCGCCGCGCTTTCTGCCGGGGATCCGTCGTCGCGGGTCGTCGAAGCGGTGAGCGGTCTGAGGAGCGAGATCGCCGCATCGTCGGCCGCGTCGTCCAGGACGTTCGAAGAGACGGTGAGGACGGCGGCCGAGGCCGTCTCGACGAGCATCTCCGAGATGGGGGGCAGGCTCGACTCCATTCATGCCGCGGTGACATCGGTCGTCGAGAAGGGCGGCACGGCCCTGCTGGAGGAGACAGTCGCCGCCGTGCGGACCGACATCGGCATCTCATCGAAGGAGATCGCAGGACGGGTAGATGCCGCCTTCAGATCGGCTGCGGACGATCTGGGCAACCGCATGGAATCGGGCAGGCAGGATCTGTCTGCCGCTTTGAAGGCTCTCGAGGAAAAACTGACATCGCTGTCCGGGGCGGTATCCGGACTCGAGAAGGTCATAGTCTCCTCTTCCGAGCCGTCAGGGAAGGCTCTCTCCGCGCTCACGGAGCTCAGGGAACAGGTCTCCGCTGCCTCCGAGGCGGTGGTTTCCGCCGTGTCAGCGGCAGGCAGGGACGGGGCTGCATCCATAGCCGGCAAGCTCGACTCGGTCGCCTCCACGGTTTCCGGCTTCCCTCAGTCGGTCGAGAGGATGCGCGAGGCCCTCGAGGGCAGGATGGCGAAGCTGGAGGAGAGATCCGCAGGTGTGATGGAAGCCGTGAGCGGCTCGCTCGACGCCCATGGAAGAACGCTTGATTCCATGAAGGATCTGCTCGACTCCTCCGCAGGCGAACAGAAGCAGGCCCTCGAGAAGATGACCGACCTCCTCCAGGTCCATCGCGACCAGCTGCTGCGCGAACAGGTCGAGGACCTCAACAACGAGGCCATCCACTCCTTCAACGACGGCCGCTTCACCGATGCCGCCTCGGCCCTGGAGAAGGCGGTGGCCCTCGAGCCGGACCGTCCCGAGCTGTGGACGAACCTCGGCCACGTGAGGTCTTCGCTCGAGGACGTCGAGGGCGCAGAGGTGTGCTTCAGAAAGGCGCTCTCTCTCGCCCCTGACCTGAAGCCGGCCCTCTCGGGCCTGGGCGTGCTGCTGATCAAGGCGGGCAGGCCGCAGGAGACGCTCGACTTCCTGCGCAGGTTCCTCGACGAGACGCCTCCCTCGGCAAGGGTCACCATAGCCTATGCGAGGGCGCTCACCGCCCAGGGCAGGCACGCCGAGGCAGCCGCCCTTCTTCAGAAGGTCTCGACGGCCATTCCCGGCAATCCGGACCTCGAGGCGGAGCTGGCGAGGTACACGGAGAAGAGTTGAGGCGGCTGGAAGCCGTCCTCGCAGCCCTCGCGCTCTCTTGCGCGCGCCTGGGGAGCATCGAGGGGGGCGTACCCAGCCTTTCTGCCGGCCCGGGATCCTTCGAGGAGCAGGCCGCACTCCTCGAGGCTTCCGGGGACGCCGGCGGGGCTGCTCGGCTGTATTCCGCAGCCGCCTCGCTCAGGGAGCCCGGGGATCCCGTTCGCCGGGCTGACGCCATCGCGGCGTGCAGGCTCGCCGAAGAGCGCGATTCATCCTCCGCGCTGATCCTCCTGGAGGACGCTTCCGACAGCCTCGGGATGGTTCTGGCGGCGAAGGCGGGCGGAACCGCCGCATGGCCCTCGATAAGGTCTGTCGCACAGTCGCGCCGCTCCATCCTGACGGGCTACGCGGCCCTCCTGGCGGCCGATTCGCTGTGCAAGCACGGCAGGCCGGCCGAAGCAGCCGAGGCATTGTCCATAGCCGAGTCCTGCGGACTCTGCCCGTCCGTCCAGCCGGAGGTCGAACTCCTCAGGTACAGGCTCATGCTGCTCGAGGGCGATCTGCAGGGTGCCACGGCACAGAGGCTGAGATTCGCCTCGGACAGCGTGCTCCAGAGCCGGATGTACCGGGCTCTGGGAGCATGGCGTCTAGCGAACGGCATCGACGACTGGCAAGGCGCTCTCGAAAGCTCCATCAGGCTGTGGCCCGCAGGAGACATCCACAGGACATCGTGGCTCCTCCTGCGCGAGGGTCTTCTCGAGGACTCGGCGAGGGCTTCGCGGCTGGCCGACGCTCTCTATTCGGGCGGTCTGTGGAACGAGCTGTTCGAGCTCGCGACGGCTTCGGCGGCGCCCGCCGCGCGCTGCGTGTACCTGGCCGGACGCACTCGCGACAGGCTGGGGTTCTACGGCGAGGCATGCGATCTCCTCGGATGCTATCTCGAACGGTGGCCCTCCGGTCCGGATGCCGAACAGGCGCTTTCGAACCTGGCCCTCGACATCGCCAGATCCGGCCTTCCCGATTCCGGGCTCGCCCTTCTCTCCGAGCTGGAGGCCAGGTGGCCCGCAAGCCCGAGACGGGGGAACATCCCCTGGTTCAGGGGGAGCATCCTCGCAGAGCAGGGCAGGTGGGAGGAGGCGCTCCCTCAGTTCAGGAGAACCGCAGCGGAGTATCCCTCGAACGTCACAGCCGACGACTCTCACTTCTTCGCGTGTCTCGCCCTCATCGAGACCGGACGGTATCCCGGCGCGGCCGAGGAGCTCCGGGCATTCCTGCGCTCCTTCCCGTCGAGCGTCTATGCACCGTCGGCGCGCTATCTGCTGGGGGCGGTGATGCTGCGCAGGATGAACGACCCGGCCGGTGCGGACACTCTGCGGCGCCTCGCAGACGAGTCGCCCGAGACTCTTCCGGCCGAATTCGCGCGGCTTCTGCTCGGCATCGGTCCGCCGCTGCCGGAAGCTGCGGGGTCGTCGCTCTCGGAGTGGATGATCTCCGGAGGGATCGCTCCCTGCAGCACCACGTCGCAGATGAGGGCCGCTCTCGTGCTGATCGATGCAGGACTGCGCCGCTGGGGAATCGGCGAGCTGAGGATGGCCGAAACCGCGGCTGGGGGGGCGGAGTTCCTCGCGCAGTTCTATCTTGACCACGGAATCTGGGAGCGGATGCCGACATCGGGCTGGAGGCTTGCTTCGAGGATGCCAGGACCGTGGCCGAGGGAGGTGTGGATGCTGCGGTACCCCGAAGCATGGCCCGACCAGGTGTTCGCCGCGAGCTCCCGCTACGGCTTCGACCCGCTTCTGACATGGAGCATCATGAGGCAGGAGAGCATGTTCCAGCCCTCGTGCCATTCGCCGGCCGGGGCCAGGGGCCTGATTCAGATGATACCCAGCACTTCGGAGATGGTCGCAGAGGAGATGGGCTGGGACGACTACTCTCCGGACAGGCTCTACGAGCCGGCTGTCTCGCTCGACTACGGGCTGTGCTACCTGTCCGGTGTCGCAGCCGGGATGCCCGGAGTCGTCCAGCTCCTCGCCGCATACAACGGAGGTCCGCACAACGCCGCAGGCCGCTGGGGGGCGTCCACCCTTCCGGACGACCTGTTCTTCGCGAGGATAACCTTCAACGAGACCCGGCTGTACGCCGAAAAGGTCTTCTGGAACTACCGCATCTACAGATGGCTCTACCCGGACCACGCGGCCCTCGCCCAGCAGCGGTTCGCCAGGCGGCCGGTTCTTGCCTTCGACTAGTCCGCGACTCTCCACACGGCAACGGAATCGGAGCCGCAGACGACTCCAGCCGGACTTCGGAACCCGGCAGTGAAGACGGCCCGTCCGTCAGCCTCGACGAGGAGATCCGCGTACTGGTCCGGGAATGCCACCAGCCAGTCGGCTCTGCACGCTATCCAGGGCCATCCGGCTCTTCCCGGCCCCGGAAGCCTCTCGGGGGTAGCCAAACCGTCCAGATCCAGCACTTCGAGTCCTGTCAGCCACTTCATCGCCCCTATGTCCGCCGATGCGACTGTCTCGTCCGGAGCGGCCACGGAGGCGACGAACCCGGCCGGGAGGATGTCTATGTGCATCACATCCTCCGATGCCCGCAGACGGAGTCCGGCGAACCAGAGCACCGCGGGGAGGGAGGAGGCGAGGAGCGCGAGTCTGGAGATGCCCCGGACCCTGTCCGTCAGCCCCTCCAGCCAGGCCGAGGCGGTGAGGCCTGCCGCGAAGAGCGCCGGGACGTAGTAGCGGAGCTGGAACCACGGATTCGGCTGAGTGGCGAGCGCGGCGGCAAGGAGGAGGGGCGCCGCGAAGGCTTCCGGTCTCCTCCGCCTGGCGAGGGAGAGCATTCCGGCTGCTGCCGCTGGCATGACCAGCGGCGCCGTCGCGGCGAGCCTCCATGCCAGTGAGACCAGTTCTGCTGCGGATGGAGGGAAGGCTGTCTGCTTAGCGTAGAAGGTCGTCGGGAGGGGTCTTCCGGCGGCATGCAGGTTCCAGACGATCCACAGCGCCGAGGCCGCTGCGGCAGGCGCGAGAGCCAGGGCCGCCCCGCGGATTCCACCCTTCCGGTGCCTGACCAGCACAAGCGGCGCGAGCACCGCGAGCTCCGGTCGGGCGAGAAGGGCGCCGGCAGCCAGCATCCCGTCGCGAAGGGGGGACGGCGGACTGGCCAGGGTCCTCCACACCAGCGCCAGGAAGAGGCATGCGAGCGCGGTCTCCATCCCGCTCGAAGCATGGAACAGGAACGGCCCAGTCAGCAGGACCGGCCATGCAGATGCGCCTCCCAGAAGGAGCGCCGTGCATGCGCAGAGCACCGAGAGGGTCATCAGAGCAGCCGGGGCGCTGCCGGCCGCCGTCGAAGCCAGAGCCGACGGGAGAAGCCAGAGCGGGCTCGTGAAGCCCGAGGAAGGCCGGCCCTCGTTGAAGCATAGGGGGTTTGAAGAGAGGAGGCTCCTCCCGTAGACGAGGTGTATGTAGGTGTCGTCCATCGGTGGAATCATGCCCGACGCGACAACCAGGGCGGCAGATGCGGCAGCGACCGCAAGAGCTGCCGGCAGACCCGATCGAGGAGTTCGGAATGCCTTCATGAGGGCCGTTCTGCAGACTCCGTCGCCGTCCGTCAACCCCGGCGCCCGCCCCGGTGACCGAAGCCCCTCGCTTCTGCCCTGAGTTGACCGGGGCGGACATACCCGTCAGAGTTGCGCCAGAAGGAGGTGTCTCTGAAGAGGCTCATCGCTGCCGCCGCCGCGATTCATGCTCTTTCCTGCGGCTCGAGCCCCGAGGAGCCCGAGTTCGTGTCCCTGGATGTCTCGGTCTCGGTGAGGTCCATGTCGGCCCTCGGCGTCGAGGCCGGCTATTGCTGCGGCATCCTGTCCGACGGGTTCGGCTGCGCCGGGTTCGAAGTGCTGCTCGACGGAGACGTAACCGACACGCTGGTGGGCGGATTCGAGCCGGGAAGCCCGGCCTTGTCGGTCTTTCTGAGGGAGTCGGAACAGGGGCCGGACCTGGCCTCGGGCTGGGCGGGGCTCGACATGCAGGGCCTCGAGGCCCTCCCACTGGGTCTTCGCGCCCGCTACCACAGGAATCCGGGCGAGTTCGACATCGAGGTCGAGGCCGGGAATCAGGGAATCCCCGACCGGCCTGACTCCATACTCTTCGTGGGCAACAGCTACACGTTCGCCAACGGAGGGCTGGACAGCATCTTCACAGAGTTCTGCTCCTCCGCCGATCCGGAGTGGGATGTCACTGCGGGAATGTACGCTGTGGGCGGCTATACCCTGGAGGACCACTACGGAGACCCATCCTGCCTCGACATGATCGCCCGGGGCTGGGACCTCGTGATCCTGCAGGAGCAGAGCACCAGGCCGATCGAGAACCCCGCCCTGATGTGGGAGTATGCCTCGCTTCTGGCAGATGCGATCGAGGAGGCTGGAGCCAGACCGGGCTTCTTCATGACCTGGGCCAGGGAGTACGACCCCTCCATGACAGGACCTCTGGACTGCGCCTACTCGCATGCGGGAGCCCTGACGGACGGCATGGTTTCCCCGGTTGGGCTCGCCTGGGCAGGAGTGAGACGCGCGGCGCCGGGCCTCGACCTGTACGAGGCGGACGGCAGCCACCCGAGCCAGGCCGGGACCTATCTCACGGTGTGCACCATGTACGCCGCAGTGACCGGGCAGAGCCCCGTCGGAGTCGGCTATTGCTGCGACCCTTCTCTTTCCCCCGAGGAGAAGCTCGTTCTGCAGGAGGAGGCGCTGGAAGCAGTTCTTGAATACGGGCAGTCGGACTGGCGCCACTTCTAGCGCGATACTCCCCCGCGCCGGTCCGGAGCCTTAGATTACCTAGTCTGTTCATCGTGCCTCGTCAACAACCAAATGACCGGAGCGGCCGCTCTGAGCCCGCCCCGGCGAAAGGCGGAGCGTCATGTCGAGGAGAATTCTCGCCGATCTCGAGAAGCAGATCGAAGACAGGAAAAGCAGGGGACTCTACAAGGAGGAGCGCATCATCGAGTCCCATCAGGGCGCCGAGATCGAGGTGGGCGGGAGGAAGGTGCTGAACTTCTGCGCGAACAACTACCTCGGCCTGTCGAGCCACAGGGAGGTCCTGAAGGCCGCAAGAGAGATGATCCGCCACAGGGGCTACGGCCTCTCGAGCGTGCGCTTCATCTGCGGCACCCAGGACATACACAAGCAGCTAGAGAGGAAGGTCAGCGAATTCCTCGGCACCGAGGATACCATACTCTATGTCGCATGCTTCGACGCCAACGGCGGCGTGTTCGAGCCGTTCCTGGACCAGGACTGCGCGATAATCGCAGACCAGCTCAACCACGCCTCCATCATAGACGGCGTACGGCTCTGCAAGGCCAAACGCTATGTCTACGCCCACACCCAGATGGGCTCCGGCGAGTACGAGTTCGACGGCAAGACGCTCCCCGGACTCGAGAGGATCCTCCAGAGCGAGGAGGTGAGGGGCTGCAAGTACCGGATGATCGCCACCGACGGCGTCTTCAGCATGAACGGAGATCTCGCGCCGCTGGACAGGATCTGCGAGCTTGCCGACAGGTACGACGCGCTGGTGATGGTCGACGACAGCCATGCATCGGGCTTCATCGGGAAGACCGGCCGCGGCACCCATGAGTACTTCGGCGTGATGGACAGGGTTGACCTGATCACTACGACCTTCGGCAAGGCTCTCGGCGGTGCGAGCGGCGGTTGCACGAGCGGGCGCAGGGTGATGATCGAGTGGCTGCGCCAGGTCTCGAGGCCCTACCTCTTCAGCAACACCCTCTCGCCCAGCGTGGTCGGCGGCACTCTCAAGGTGCTCGAGCTCCTCTCCTCCACTACGAGGCTTCGCGACAAGCTCGAGAGGAACCAGAAGTACTTCCGCAGGAGGATGACGAGGGCGGGCTTCGACATCATCAAGGGAGACCACCCGATAGTCCCGATAATGTTCAGGAAGTTCACTCCCCACGACGCTCCCGTCGCGCAAGCCTTCGCCAGGGACATGCTCGAGGAGGGCATCTACGTCGTCGGGTTCTTCTACCCGGTCGTGGCCATGGGCCAGTCGCGCATACGGGTCCAGCTCTCCGCCGCCCACTCGAAGGCTCATATAGACAGGGCGATCGAAGCCTTCATCAAGGTGGGCAGGAAGCATGGAGTGATCTCCTAGCGTTCCCGGGGCCGGCCTTCACGAGGCCCCTCCGCGCCAGCGGCGGGGCCTCTTCTTCTACGCTTCCCGCGGCGGGCTCGAAAGATTAGTTTTCCCTCCAGGGAGGATGGCATGCTGAAGCTGATTGCTCTCGTTCTCTCTGTCGGACTCGTCATGCTGGGTCTGGTGTTCCTCGTGGCCTCAGGCGCCGGAAACACAGTCTCGAGGCTGGTGGTCGGCGCTGTCATGATCGCGGCCGGGGCGTTCCTGCTGGTGTTCGTCAGGAAGTCAGCCGTGCAGGGCGGAGGAGGGGCGCCCGCCCAGAGGATAGACCTGTCCGGTGACGTGCACCTCGAGGAGATGAAGTGCGCTAAGTGCGGAGGGGCGCTGTCCGCTCAGAACGTTTCCGTAAGGGCTGGCGCAGTCTTCATCTCTTGCCCCTACTGCAGAGCGGAGTACCAGATCGAGGAGAAGCCGAGATGGTGAGAACCCTTCTCGCGGCGGCGCTGCTGTCTTTCCTCGCTGTTCCGGCCGAAGCTGCCGACTACTCCTTCGAGATACCCAGGCTGGACTGCAACGCCTCCATCGAAACCGACGGGACTCTCCTCATCTACTACGAGATCGAGTTCTCGTGCCGTCCGGGAGCGCACGAGATCGACATCGTGGACATCGGCTTCCCCACATCGTCATACGAGCTCGAATCGGTGGCCGCCGCCGTGGACGGGCACCCCCTGAACGACATACGAGTCTCCACGTACATCCCGGTGGGCGTGGAGGTGCATCTCGGGGGCTTCAGCATCGAGCCCGGAGAGACAGGCGTCTTCACCCTCTCGGGAGCCAACCCGGGGCTTGTGTATGCGGACCCCTCGCAGCCGGGCTACGCATCTCTGGAGTTCACTCCCACGTGGTTCGACGCATCTCTGCTGGAGGGCGAAACCCGCATGACCCTCCGGTTGCAGTTCCCTCCAGGAGCCGACTCCGCCTCCGTTCGCTACCACGAAGTGCCCTTCACGAGAGCATGGAGGACGAACGAGGGCAGGATCGTCTACGAGTGGCAGTCAGTGCGGAGGATGTCGTCGGCCCACATGGTCGGCGTCTCTTTCCCCGCATCGCTGATAAGCGGGCCGATAGCCAAGACCGCACCCTACCTGAACGTCTCGGGAACGCGTGCCTCGGGGGGCGGCGGCGACATCGGCGACTGGATGCCCTGCATCTGTCCGACGGGCGCCTTGAGCTTCTTCGCCGGGATCATTCTCCTGACGGCGATTCAGTCCAGGAACCGCAGGCTCCAGTACATCAAGCCTTCCATCGGCGTCGAGGGGGTCGGCATCAAGCGAGGGCTCACCGTTCCGCAGGTGGGCATCCTTTTCGGTCAGAAGCTCGACAGGATACTGATGCTCATCATCTACGGTCTTGTTCGGAAAGGTGCTGCGGTTCTGGACACTTCCTCCGGCAGGCCGGTCTTCACCTCCGCCCGTCCCGGCATCGAGGGGCTCCTGGATTACGAGACGGCGATCCTCAAGGCAATCCGCGTCGGAAAGGCGGGAAGGGAAGCCCTCGACATGGCGCAGGTCAGGGACGCCTTCGTAGCGCTCGTCAGGGACGTGGAGAACAGGATGAAGGGCTTCTCGGTGAAGGAGACCCGCGAGTATTACAGGTCCATCATGACCGAGGCCTGGAAGCAGGTCCGGGCTTCGGCGGGTGTGGAGGGAATCGAGGCGGTAGTCGCCGAGCAGCTGCCGTGGCTCCTTCTGGAGGACAGGGTGGAGAAGCGTCTCGACGAGTTTCCGGAGCTCCGCGGCCTTGTCCTGTACCCCGCGAGGCTGGGCGGCTCGTACATGCCGGCCTTCCCCGCCGGCCAGGGCATGAACATCCAGCAGTTCTGCGCCGATGTCGCTTCGAGATTCGAGAGCACGGCCTCCTCGCTGCTGGGAAACGTCGACGGATTCACCTCGACCGTGACCGCAGTGACCAACCCGATTCCTGTCAGCAGCCATTCGGGCATGCGGACCGGGGGCGGGTGTGCATGTGCATGCGCATGCGCAGGTTGTGCATGCGCCTGCGCCGGAGGCGGGCGATGAGGCTGGGGATCGGCAGGTTCTTCCGGAAGCCGGGGCCGCTGGCTCCCACGGGGCTTCATCATTTCAGGCCCGAGGGCGGCCTGCGCGGGAAACGGGTCCACCTGAGAACCGAGTGCGACGGCAGCGGCATACTGGTGATAGACGCCTCGAAGATCCTGCACCTCAACTCGACTGCCTGCGACTTCGCCTGGCTGCACCTCACCGGCTCGACGCCCGCCGAGGCGGTGAAGACCCTTGCCAGGCGCTACAGGATCTCCAGATCGGTTCTGAAGGCCGACTGGGAGGAGTTCCAGAGGACGCTCGAGTGTCTCCTCGCCGACGAACCGGTCTGCCCCGTGACCTTTCTCGGGCTGGAGAGGATAGAGCCCTTCCGCACTCCGGTTTCGGCGCCTTACAGGGCCGATCTCGCGATCACATACAGGTGCAACGCTGACTGCAGCCACTGCTACAACGACAAGGAGCGCGGCGGGAAGGAGCTCGACACGGAGTCCTGGAGGAAGATCCTGGGAAGGCTCTGGGACGCCGGAGTTCCGCATGTAGCCTTCACCGGAGGAGAGGCCACCCTGAGGGAAGACCTGCCCGACCTCGTGGCCCACGCCGAGTCCCTTGGCATGGTGTCGGGGCTCCTCACGAACGGAGTGAGGCTGGCCGACGCAGGATACCTGGCTCGCCTGGATGATGCCGGCCTGGACTATGTTCAGGTAACCCTGGAGTCACACGATCCATCCGTCCACGACGCCATGACCCGAACCGAATCGCACGCCGCGACCGTCCAGGCCGTTCGGAACTGCCTGGAGCGCGGAATCTACACCATCACGAACACCACCATCACCGAAGCCAACCGCGACACCCTCGAGGCGACCGTGGACTTCGCCGCGGGCCTCGGGCTCGAGGCCATGGCGTTCAACTCCGTGATCAGAAGCGGGAGAGCCTCGGAGGGCGGCTTCGGGCTCGCTCCTTCCGACCTGAAGCTGCTACTGGAGAGGCTCCGCGGAAGAGCGACGCAGCGCGGGATGAGACTGATATGGTACTCCCCGACAAGATACTGCGAGCTCGATCCGGTGGAGCTCGGTCTCGGACCGAAGCGCTGCACCGCCGGGCAGTACAACGTATGCATCGAGCCGGACGGCACGGTCATTCCATGCCAGAGCTACTACCGCAGCGCCGGCAGCATCCTCGAAGATTCTTGGGCCGACATCTACGACTGCGGGCTGATGCGCTCGCTGCGCGAGCGCGACTGGGTTGATGCAGCGTGCAGGAGCTGCAGCGAGTTCGATCTGTGCGGCGGCGGCTGTCCTCTCGATGCAGCCGGGGAGACCGTGAGCTGTCCCGACATGCTGTCGAATCCCTGAAGACAGCGGGCTTCTCGTCCTTCCTGGAGAGACAGGCGGCATGGACGTCCTGTCTTCGCGCAAGGGTGTACTCCATGCTCCCGCTTCGCTCGGCGGGGAGGATCGTGGAAGCGGGCTGCGGAACCGGGCTCGTTCTCGGCGAGATCGCCTCGCTGACGAATGCCGGCGTGACGGGCATCGACTGCGATCCATATCTGCTCGCTGAGGCCGCGAGGCGATGTCCCGGCCGAGTGGAGTTCGTCGAAGCGGATGCTCTGGAAGCGAGGCTGCCCCGGGCCGACATCTACCTCTTCCACCATTTTCTCATGCATGCCGAGGATCTGCCGCGCTTCCTGGCACGGGTCAGGAAGGCGCTTCCGGGATGTGGCAGGGGAACGGCTGCAGTGCTGGCCGAATACGACTGGTCGTGCGCCTCGGCCGTTCCAGAGAGCCCCCTTCCTGATCTGCTCCGTGAGTCGCTCGCGGCAGGCGGGCTCCATCTTCGATCTCGCGTCGAAGTCGAGGAATCCTTCGAACGGGCGGGCTTCCGCAGGACGGCATCGGGGTGCGAGCCGGGCATCCCGGCGTGCCCTGACGAATGGTTAGTCGAAAGCCAGGCTGCACTGCTCGAGGAGGAGGGCGATCCTTGCGCCGCGGGTGCCCTCCGGGCTGGCTCGAATGCCTCTCTGGCAGTCCCGGTGATGTGGAGCGTGTGGCGCACCTCCTTCCGGGGAAGATGACGGCGTGCTGCGGTCATCGGGTGACGGGCGGGATCCTGTCCGGCAATGCCGCCGTCCGATGCCGGGCATGGGTTTCCCGGGAGCCGCCCCGGGAACCTTGATCAGGTGCATGTGTTGCACAGATCGAAGATTGCAGGATGCCGAACGGTGCGTTATTCTATCGATGAAAGGCCCGTGGAGGCAGGGAACACGTCTTCAAGGGAGAGGCGGCTATGAAATACGTCATCCTGGCGCTGGCGCTTTCGGGTTCGACATTGGCTTCCGACTGCCTCTATATGGTCGAAGCCGACTACAGGGATGTCGCCGGCGAGCCATGGCTGGCAAGCTCGGCTGTCTACTACATCGCCACCGACTTCATGCTGGTCTCGGCGCGCCCTGAAGCGATGGGCGGGCTTCGCTTCGCGAAGCTGATCGACGCTTCCTTCGAGACGCCCGATGACTACGTCATCGCGCACATCTCCGATCCGGAAGGCGCTTTCTCAGCTGCCGAGCTCGGCCCCGTTCTGCTGCAGCGCGACGGCATCGCCCTGGTCAGGCTGACCGGGCAGCTCCCCGAGCCGTTCCTCGGAAGGGGCCTCCTCCTGGTCCAGCCACTCCGCAGGATGGATCTGGACCGAGCGCAGGCTGTCCTGCCGCCGATGCGCGGCTATGACGACTACGTCGCCGACATCGTGGCGGCGGTCAGCCAGGCCGGATTCCAGGGATTCATACAGAATCTGCAGAACTACGGAACACGCTACTCGAGCACGGACAGCTACGACACAGCCGCCGCCTGGGTGCGCGACACGATCGAAGGGTACGGGATCGACGCCGAGCTCCAGTACTTCAGCATGGGATCGTACGATTGCGAGAACGTGGTGGCCGAGAAGCCGGGGCTGACCTATCCGGACAAGATCTACATCATCTGCGGTCATTTGGACTGCACCTCCCCGAGCCCGTACTCGAATGCGCCCGGCGCGGACGACAATGCCAGCGGATCGGCTGCCGTGGTCGAGGCCGCCAGGGTGATGTCAGCCTATAACTTCAAGTACACGATCAGATTCCTGTGCTTCGGCGGTGAGGAGCAGGGCCTCTACGGCAGCGCCTACTACGCAAGCCAGGCCAGCTCTGCCGGCGACGACATTCTCGGCGTAGTCAACCTGGACATGATCCTCTACGGCCCGCCTGGAGAAGACGTTTTCTGGGTGCCCTACAACTCCCAGTCCACCGGTCTCGGGCTTGCGCTGGACGCGATCTGCGATACTTACGTACCGGCTCTGAACGTCCTGCCCGAGTACAATCCCGGTCTCACGGCGAGCGATCACGCATCCTTCTGGAACGAAGGCTACACGGCAGTGCTGGGCATCGAGCACGAGGTCTACAGCAACCCGTACTACCACCAGACCAGCGACATCCTCTCCAACTACATGAGCTACTTCCCGTTCGGAACCAACTGCGCGAAGGGGGCGATCGCCACGATAGCCTATCTGGCCGAGCCTCTGGGGCCAACCGGAGCGGGTGAGGGCCAGTGGAATCCCGTCCACGACCCCCTCGGCATCCTTTCGATGGGACCCAACCCGGCGTCGCTGATGATCGAGGCTGCGCTCTCGGTTCCCGGCGAGATGACCGTCGAGCTGGCGGTCCTCGACATGGCGGGCAGGCTCGTCTCATCGCAGGAGTCGCAGTGCTCGGGCGGAACCCAGTCGTTCATGATCGACACAAGCGATCTGCCCGACGGGGTGTTCTTCCTGCGCGCTTCGGGAAACGGCATGGCCGACTTCCGCAGATTCGTGGTAGCGCATTAGTCTCCTGTCGGCCGTTCGTTCCGGGCGCCGGTCGTTCCGGCGCCCGGTTCCGGCCTGGAGGTGCAAGTGAAGAGGCTGGCTCCTTTCCTGGCTGCGCTGATCACGGCCTGCGGCGCTCCTTCCGGAGGCTCCTCCCCTGGAGAGGGCGGCAGTGCGAAAGCGCTCGAAATAGTCTCCAGGGCTGATTCCGCTGCTTCCTCGGTTCGCTCGGTCGCGTACGACTTCTCGTTCTACGGCACCGGGGAGCTCGAAGGGCTGGCGCCCTTCAGCGGAAGCGCGATCCTTGAGAAGGGGCCCGGCGGCGGCCCGCCTCTGATGTTCGTGCATTTCCTTCCCGACACTCTCGAGTCCGGCCAGGCGACTCCCGATCTCACCTTCACAACGGATTCCGAAACCGCCTGGATGCTGGACATGTCCTCGGGGTACCTCGTGAGCGGCCTGATATCCGAGGGCGGCGAGGACATCCTCCAGCCGACAGCCACCGCCGCGATGATGGAGTTCGTGATCGGGGGACCCTTCCAGGCGGAGATGGCCGCAGACACGCTGAGATACGAAGGCATCGACACTGTCGGCGGAACCGAGTGCGACGTCGTCTATGTCGTGTATGCCGACGGAGCCGGCCGGGCCAGATGGCACTTCGGCGTCGCCGACGCGCTTCCCCGTAGAGTGGAGCGGTACGACCCGACTGGCGCCGTCTCGGGCGCACAGGTCCTGGAGCTCTCCAACCTTCAGCCTGGGGTGGGCATGGATCCTGCCGACCTGGTTCTCACGGCACCCGACGACTCGTTCAAGGTGGAGGTGTACAGGGCCGTCCTCGAAGCGGGCGCCCCGGCCCCCGACTGGTCGCTGACATCTGCCGCCGGCGAGGTAGTGAACCTTTCCGGACTTCGTGACACGGTTGTAGTGCTGGACTTCTGGGCGACCTGGTGCGGGCCGTGCGCAGCCGCCATCCCGTCCCTCCAGGCCCTCCACGAGGAGATGGCAGGACGCCCCGTGAAGGTGTTCGGCCTGAACGTCTGGGAGAACGGCGATCCCGTGTCGTTCATGGAAGACCTGGGTGTCACGTATCCGATCCTCACAGGCGCTGACTCCGTGGCCGACCTCTATCTGGTCACTGCCATACCGACGTTCTACGTGATCGGCGGAGACGGGAGGGTAAGACTCGCGAGGAGAGGGTTCGAGCCCGGCACGGAGGAAGCGCTGAGATCCTCGGTGCTTGAGGCGCTGGCCGAGATCGGGCGATGACAGCCGACGAGGGAGGACGAACATGAGCCGCATAGCCGCAGGTGACGTTGCGCCGGATTTCACCCTGCAGGACCAGCACAGGGATCCACTGTCCCTGTCTTCCCTCAGAGGCGGCAGAGTCCTCCTGTCCTTCCACCCCCTTGCGTTCACGCCGGTCTGCACCAGGCAGATGCAGGCCCTGGAAGCGGCGCACGACAGGCTTGCCTCTCTGAATACCGTCCCTCTCGGCCTCAGCGTCGACGCCTGGCCGGCCAAGCATGCCTGGAGCAGAGAGATAGGTATCTCGAAGCTGCGGATCCTCTCCGATTTCTGGCCGCACGGCGGATACGCCGCCAGCCTGGGTCTGTTCAGGCAGGCCGAGGGCTTCTCCGAGCGCGCGAACCTGCTGCTCGACGCCGATGGGAGGGCTCTCTTCCTGAAGGTCTACGAAATCCCGGAGCTCCCCGACCTCGACGAGGTGCTGTCCTTCATCGAGGCGCTCGGCTAGCATCGTGCATCCCCGCATACGTCGTCTCGGCCTCATTGAAGGGGCGGATTCGGCCTCCGGCTTCACTGTGGTAGTCGATGTTCTGAGGTCTGGCTCCTTCCTGTGCGCCGCCTTTTCGATGGGGGTCGAGCGGGTGATAGCGGTCGACGACCTGGATGCCGCTCGCACGGTGGCCGGGGCGATCCCGGGAAGCCTGCTCTCGGGGGAGAGGGGAGGGCTGCCGCTTGCCGGATTCGACCTCGCGAATTCCCCGGTCGAGCTCGGGTCGAGAGTTCTCGCAGGACGGACGCTGGTCCATACGACCAGCGCCGGGTCGCAGGGACTCGTCAGAGCGGTCAGGGCAGGGGGCGACCCTGTCGTGGCAGGTGTCTTCCTGAACGCATCCGCGGTGGCCAGATTCATCTCTGCCCGCAAGCCCGCCGAGATCAGCATCGTCTGCATGGGCAGGGAGGGGATGGAGGCCGGACAGGAGGACGAGGCTTTCGGCGACTATCTGGAGCAGATCCTCGCCGGAGGCACGACGCCTGACCCTGCTCCTCATCTTGCAAAGGCGCGGCGTTCCAGGGCTGCGGGGGTCTTTCTCGCCGGGGACAGGCCCGGGGCGCCTTCTGGAGATCTGGAGTTCTGTCTTCGAACGGACGTCTTCGACATCGTTCCCGTCGTGACGGGCTCCGTTGAGGGCTATCCCGTCGTCAGTCCCTCGAGGACGTGACTGGAGCGGGCGCTAGGCGATTCCGCCCGGACTGGCCGGGAGAGATGCGGAGGGCTTCCATGGAGGACCTCGATGGCACTGCACAGGACTGAGTCTTCGTTCGAGATCCCGCGGGAGACGCGGCTCATCGTGCGATGCACCAACGGCTCCATTCTCTGCAGGAGGGGGTCCGGAACCTTGGTGCGCGTCGCCGCCGTTCGCGAGGATTCTCCCGAGCTTCCACGCTCCCGCTTCATCGAGGTGCATCTCGAGACCGGCAGCGAATACGTGGTGAAGTGCCGTTACTGCTGCAGCCGGGTACCTGCAGCGGCGGACCTGGAGATGGAGCTTCCCGGCCATCTCGACAGCCTGCTGGTCGAGACGCTGAACGGCAGCATCATCGTGGACGGCCTGGGATGTCCTGTGAAAGCGATGACCTGCAACGGCTTCATAAGGTGCAGCGCACCCTGCGGTCCTCTGGACCTGCAGTCAAGGAACGGCAGGATAGACACCATCGGACCTTGCGCGGTCTCGTCCATCTCGACCACGCTGGGCGACATAAGGGCCGAGATCGGCTCCATTCCCGTGTCGGGAGCCTCCATCTCCGCGGTTACGGGATCGATAGAGGTCTCACTGCCTCCTGACGCTTCTCTCTTCGTGGACGCCGCAACCGGCAGGGGGAGGGTCTCGGCTCGCGAACTGGGGCTGAACTCGCCCGAGGCAGGCCACGGCTCCATCCGAGGAGCGATGGGGTCTGGCGGCCCGAGGCTGTCAGCCAGGACGCGCCTGGGCGATCTCGCGCTGACCAGCCGCAAGCCATTGGAGGGCTGATGTCGCTGGGGGCGCCCGCCTCGGTCCCTCCTCTGCCCGCGTCGCTCCTGGATTGGCTGCGCTCCGTCACCGAATCCCTGCCGCAGGACTTCACGGAGGCTCGATGCAGGGAGCTTGCGGAACCCCCTCCCCGGGATTCCTACGAGCCTCTGGAGGACGTGCGCCGGATAGTCGTGCACCATTCGGCGACGCCGGACGGCTGCGTCAGGCTCTTCCGGCTGCTGCACAGGGGGCTCAACGGCTGGATCGACGTGGGCTACCACTATGTGATCGGGAACGGCACGTACTCCGGAGACGGCGAAGTGGAAGAGGGCAGGCCCTCGTGGGCGCGCGGGGCTCACGCGAAGGGCGGAAACGCCGATTCACTGGGCATATGCCTCGTGGGCAACTTCGAAGACTCGGAGCCCACGGCCGCACAGCTCGGCTCCCTGGGCAGGCTTCTGAGGGGGCTCGTCCGCCTCCACCGCCTGAAACCGGAGGATGTCGTCCTGCACCGGGACGTCGGCACCTGCCGCACGGCCTGCCCAGGCCGGAACCTCGACCGCGCAGCCGTCCTCGCCCGGTTTCAGGTTGAAGAAGCTTGAGAAACCCGCGTTCCTGAATCCGTCTGCGACCGCCTCCGGCTGCTTGAAGGACGCTCGCATCTCATCCAGAGGATGCCGTGACCCAGGGCGCAGCTGACGCCCCGCCGTCTTTCGGGCGAATGCATCCGGATACCGGCGGGGCGGGCCTGAGCCCGCCCCGCATGCACAGGCAATTCAGATGGAGCTACCGGATCAGGACCACCTTGGCTGATTCGACAGCTCCGGGAGCCTCCAGACGCACGAAGTACACACCTGAGGGAGCAGGCATCCCGTCAGCGGCAGCGCCGTCCCAGGAAAGGACCGACTCGCCGGGAGAGGCGGTGCCCTCGTTCAGCACCCTCAGGCACCTGCCGCTCAGGTCGTACACGGCCAGCCGGAACGGAGCGTCCGCCGACGGAACTGAAACGCTGACTGAGAAGTGCCCGTCGGAGGGGTTCGGAACCGGCAGGCCAAGCGCGAACGATGCCGGTGCGCCCTGGCCGCCCGGAGCCCCGGTAGGAGGCATGAGCGTCAGCCTGAACGACCAGTCCGCATAGGTGACGTTGTTCCAACCCTGCGCCTTGTTGTGCCACCAGCTCCTGTTCGCACGCGGCAGGTCCGTGTCCGTTCCAACGCCCAGCGCCTTCGCGTCGGGCCAGTGGGTGACGAACCACAGGTCTCCCCCTGTCGTCAGCTCGACGTTCATGGGCACCACCAGCCAGCCGGGAACCGAGGAAGCGGATATGTTCTCGACATAGTAGAGGGGATTCTCGATGTCGGGCATCCCGGAGCCGTTGTCCGGGCAGAGCGCCCCCCAGCTGAAGGGTTCCGTGGAGTTGACGTACACCCTGAACTGCGTCGCGGTGAAGGGGGGGGAGATGGTGGGCGTGAAGCGGGTCGCGAACATGTCGTCGTCGAGGCTTCCAACCCAGTAGTAAGACTCCCAGCCGCCATCCTCGTAGATTATCTCGTAGACGATCTGGAAGAAGGGCAGGCCGGCCGTGTTGTTGTCCGGATCGTAGTCGTCCGCAACCGATACGGTCAGCTCAGCGGAGTAGTCGCCGACCTGGCCCGGAGTCCACGGCGGCATCGATACGGTCGCCAGTACGCCTGGCGCGAGAGCCGAGGTGTTCGTGGTCTGGTCGTACACCGTGCCGCCCGCTCCGGTGATCACCAGATGGACGCTGATCGCATCAGTGTAGGTTCCGGAGTTCTTAACCTTCACCATGGGCGTCATCTGCATGTTGTACGTGTTCTCGGCGTACGGGCAGAGTATCGAAACCGCCTCGGCGTCGTGGTATGCCCTGACCAGCACAGCAGTGCTGTCGTTGGCCGGATAGCCGTCGCCGGACAGCTCGGTGGCAACCGCGAACACCCAGCTCCCGTACTCGGGCACCGTCCAGCTCGGGAAGGTGACATTGGTGCTGGAACCCGGCGCCAGCGCGTTCACGCTGGCGGTTCCCGTCCAGATCACAGTTCCCCCTTCGGATTCGTATATCTCGGCGCTCACCGGGAAGCTCTCGGACGACTGCCCGAAGTTGCCCACGGTCACCTGCGGCGTGACGGTGTTGCCGACCTGCTGGTTCTCGGCGGGGGAAACCACCGCGACCACTCCCACGTCGTGCGCCTGTGTCTCCATTATCTGGATTCCGTAAACTTCGCCGCCGTTGCCCATCTGGCGGGCGTGAACTGCCTTGCCCGAGCAGGTGGCGAAACCGCCGTCGTCGCTGATGTCCACGCTGAAGATCGAGCCGGGCTCGTCGATGTCGTCCAGCAGATTGAAGATGACCGCTCCGGTGCGGTCCAGCGCGGTGAACACGTCGCCACCGGTGGCGTTGTAGGTGCCCCAGCTCCCTGCAACGATGACAGAGCCGTCGCCGCAGATGTCTATCGAGCTCACGTAGTCGCCGTAGTTCTTGTACTCCCACATCACGGAGGCGGAGCCCGAGGAAGGCCAGTCGATGGCTACCACTTTGCCGCGGTAAGGGTTGAAACCGAGGGTGCCACCGGCAGCGGTGAGCCCGTCGTCGCTTATGCCCACAGAGGTCACCCAGCTGTCGCCGGTGGCGAACGTGCCGGCCGCCGTCCAGGCCGAGCCGCTCCACTGGTACAAGCGGATCTGGCCGTTGAAGTTGCCTATTACAACCCTGTTGCCGTCACCGGAGATGGCCGCCTTCGTCTGGCCGTAGTTCCCCATCGCGGAACCGACCAGGCTGCCGTCCGCCATGCTATACACCTGGGCGCCTGCAGTCTGGTCGTAGGCAGAAACCAGCACGCGGCTGCCCGAAGTCGAGATATCGACTCCGTAGATGCCGTTTCCCACAGTCTGCAGCGGGACTTCCCAGCGGACCGACCAGCCGGAGGACTCGTCGAGGCAGACAAGGTTGTAGCCGGCGTCCACGTAAACCAGCACGTCGGAGCCGGCCACCTCGATCATGTCCTGGGCTACCGCGGTCTCGAAGCTCGCGGAAGGCTGCGATCCGGAACTCTGCCAGACATGAGTCTGCATGAGCGAGCAGGATGCGGAGAGCATGCCGGTGAAAGTCGAAGCCACGTCGAACTGGGCTCCGGCCTCCGGGCACGGATAGGTCCACTGGGGGGTGCCGGAGCCGAAGGTGTTGTACTTCGAGACCCGTTTGTTGTTGAGATACCAGCCGGCGAAGATGCCCTGGCCGGTGCCGGAGATCGAGGTCTCGTTGGCGATGGCGTTCTGGTGCGCCCTGTCCACCCAGAGCTGCTCGGCCCTGTAGCCCCTGCTTCTAGGCGTATGGTCGGGGGGCGGGGCTGTAGGCACAGCGGTGATGTCCGACATGCCGTCCTGCTCGGTGAACGATATGGCTCCCAGGCTGCCGTCGGTCATCTCGCCCGTCTCGGTCCTCACTGCCGGGAAGAAGCTCGAGAGGGCTGTCAGCGTCAAAAAAACCGGGATCATCCAGATTCCTCCCTCCGCCGGGTTCCATCTTGAAGAAGCGTCGCTGGCGGCAGCCTGTCAAGACCACGTCCAGGGTTGCCACTGGAATGGAGAGGCGTGTATATAAGCCGGCGTTCGCTCTCGGAAGGATTGTGCAAGCATGAGTGCCGTTCTGACGTTTCTGCACGTGCTGACATGCGTAATGCTGATCGCAGTGGTTCTTATGCAGAAGGCGAAGGGGGACGGGCTCTCGGGGGCCTTCGGCGGCGGCGGCGCCCTCGCAGCCTCGTTCGGAACGAGAGGGGCAGCGACCATGCTGTCGAAGCTCACCACCGTTCTGGCCTGCGTCTTCATGGCCACATCGTTCCTTCTCGCCGTCATCTAGCGTCAGAGAATGCCGGGGTGGTGGAATTGGCAGACACGCCAGGTTGAGGGCCTGGTGGGCGAATAGCCTGTACGGGTTCAACTCCCGTCCCCGGTACCAGCGTCGGCCCGCGCGTAAGAACGCGGGCCGATATGCAATTGCGATTTCGAACACTGTCCGCGTCCTGCCGCCGATCCAACAGCGGAGCTTTGGCATGCCGATCCAGCGAACGGCCCGGGAATCCCCCGCAGGGAGGCATCTGCGCGGTGTATCCCGTCCGCGCTGCCTGCACTCATGCCCGTTTGCAGAGCATTCGCGCAGTTCCCGAGGACATTCCGGTCCTGTGCGACAGGTCATTTCTGCCGTACTGCGACGGGACAGCAGGGTGGACGTCGATCGCCGATCACTTCGCCGAAGCTCGCGGCAGGCTTCAGATGGGGCTCGATGAAAGCCCCTGGGGGCAGTCAAGACTCTCTGCAGTCAACCTGCGGCTTCCGTTCCCGCATCTGTCGAGGAGCCGTCACTCACCGCCCGTCGACCCGAATGCATCGTTCATCGAGCGAAGAAGACGCCCGACGGTCATTGACACCGGAGCCGCGCGTGCATTGATTGATCCGGCAGCCTGCACAGAGCAGGGGAATCAAGAAGGAGGGACGGAATGAAGCACGGAGCCTATCTGCTCATCAACGTGGACACCGGCAAGGAGCAGGCGGTGATGGCGGGGATAGCGAAGAAGAAGTTCGTGAGCCACTGCAGCATCGTCACCGGCCTTCACGACGTGATCTGCTTCGTCGAGGCCGAGACAGTGGATGAACTCAAGAAGGCCGTCTACGCGATACGCGCCATCCCCGGCATCAACAAGACCGTCACCTGCATCTCGTTCAACAGCAAGGGCTGATCCTTCTTCTTCACGCTGTCCGGGCTTCCGCGGGCCAGGCTCGCGGAAGCCCTTTCCCCGCACGCAGCAGCCGATCCTCCCGCCGGCCTCGTCCCCAGAACCCAGGGCCGGAAGGCTTCTGCATCTCATGCGAGCGCATGGCGTCCCTGCTCTCCAGCCCTCAATCGAAGAGGTGCTCGGCCAGGCTTCGACAGAGCGGCGGCAGAGACGCTCGCTCCCGCGACCCGTGACCTGTGCCTGCCGACACTGTGTCGCGCGCGTTTCCAGGCCCCGAATTCCTGAGCGCCGCTGTAGATTCATTGACCTCGTGCGATTCCGGGGAATATGCTCGCGTCCATCTGAGGATGAGCCAGCGGGGCTGCGACACCCCGCATCCGCGAATCCTGGACTGGACGTCCTGTTTCCTGCTCCGGCCGGCAATGGCCGGTGGTCGCCATCCGAGGTCCGATCGGGGAGCATGCGGTGCCGAAGAAGCCTTCTGACCCGACAGGTGCAGTACTCGTAGTGGGCGGCGGAGTCGCCGGCATCCAGGCCTCTCTGGACCTTGCGAATTCCGGGTTCAGGGTCCATCTCCTCGAGAGACTGGGCGCCATAGGCGGAACGATGGCGTCGCTGGACAAGACCTTCCCTACCAACGACTGCTCGATGTGCATACTCTCGCCCAAGCTCGTGGAGTGCGGCAGGCATCTGAACATCGAGATTCTCACCGACTCAGAGCTCCTGTCTCTGGAGGGAGCGCCCGGAGCATTCACCGCGACAGTCGAGCAGAAGCCCAGGTTCGTTGACATGGATAGGTGCACGGGATGCGGCGAGTGCGCCGTTGCATGCCCAGTGAGAGTTCCCGATGCCTTCAACCGGGGTCTCGGCGAGAGAAGGGCCATATACCGCCTCTATGAGCAGGCCCACCCTCCGTCTTACCAGATCGACATGAGCGCCTGCAGGAGATGCGGCCTCTGCGCCAGAAAGTGCGCTGCCGGAGCCGTCGATCTATCCATGGGACCGGTCACTCGCCGCCTGGATGTCGGAGCAGTGATAGCCTGTCCGGGTTTCGAGACCTTCGACGCCGGCCGCATGGCGAACTACGGATACGGGCTCTTCCCCAACGTCATGACGGGAATCGAGTTCGAGAGAATGCTGAGCGCATCGGGTCCAACGCGTGGGAACCTCCGGCGTCCCTCGGACGGAAGGATGCCCCGCCGGATCGCGTGGATACAGTGCGTAGGCTCCAGGGACATCCACCGCGTGAACAACGGATACTGCTCATCGGTCTGCTGCACGGGCGCGATAAAGGAAGCGGTGGTGGCCCGCGAGCACGGCTGCGCGGACCTGGAGGCGACCATCTTCCACATAGACATCAGAACCCACGGCAAAGGCTTCGAGAAGTACTGCGACCGTGCCCGGACGGAGCACGGCGTGAGGTTCGTGAGGTCGGAGATACATCGCGTTCTCCAGGATGCCTCGGGCAGCCTGATCCTGAGGTATCCGGAGGCTGGCGCTGTGCGCGAGGAGCTGTTCGACCTGGTGGTCCTCTCGACTGGAATGGTGCAGGGCTCTGCGAACCGTGAGCTCGCTGCGAGACTCGGCATCGAACTCGACGAACACGGCTTCTGCGTGACCGGCGCCCTTTCCCCGGTGGTCACTTCCGCGGCCGGGGTGTTCGCGGCGGGAGCCTTCACCGGTCCGAAGGACATCCCGGAGACCGTGATGGGCGCGAGCGCAGCGGCATCCGAGGCGGCGGCCCTCCTCTCGCCCGCGCGGCACAGCCTGACTCGCAGCAGATCCTATCCGCCGGAGATGCCCGTCGGGGGCAGCCGGCCGAGGATCGGCGTGTTCGTATGCCGATGCGGCATCAACATCTCAGGCGTCATAGACGTCGAGGCTGTGAGGGAGTACGCCGCAGGGCTCCCGAACGTGGTGTACGCCGGAGTGGCGCTCTTCACCTGTTCGCAGGACAGTCAGAGGATGATAAGGGAGGCCGTCTCCGAGCACGGACTCAACAGGGTCGTGGTCGCCGCCTGCACACCGAGGACTCACGAATCACTCTTCCAGGAGACGCTCAGGGAGGCCGGGCTGAACAGGCATCTCTTCGAGATGGCCAACATCCGGGACCAGTGCTCCTGGGTGCACCAGGGCGAGCCCGGCAGGGCGACCGCCAAGGCCATGGACCTGGTACGGATGTCGGTTGCCAGGGCGAGGCTGAGGAAGCCGCTTCTGCAGACGTCCGTCGGAATAGAGCGGTCGGCTCTCGTGATCGGCGGCGGCGTCGCGGGTATGGTCTGTGCCTCAGCACTGGCAGACCAGGGCTTCGGCGTGCACCTCGTCGAGAGCTCCTGCAGGCTCGGTGGAAACGCTCTCAGACTGCGCTCGACGCTGGAGGGCTCGGACATCGCGGAATTCGTGAAGGCATTGTCGGGGAGGGTTTCGAACGATCCCTCGATCACCCTGCACCTTGGTGCGCATATCGCAGACGTGTCCGGTTTCGTCGGCAGCTTCAGGTCGGAGGTGGAAGAGGCCGACGGGAGCACGGCGGAGATAAGCCACGGCGTTGCCGTGATCGCCACCGGGGCCGAACCTCACGCTCCGGCGGGGTTCCTCTACGGTCGCCACCCTGGCGTTGTCACTCTGCCCGAGCTGGAGGAGCTGATGACCGCGGGAGACCCGGTCGCAGCTTCGTGCCGGAATGTCGTCTTCGTCCAGTGCGCTGGCTCTCGCGAACCGGAGAGGCCATGGTGCAGCAGGACTTGCTGCGGCGAAACGGTCAAGCTCGCCCTGGAGCTGCTGGACAGGAATCCCGGCGTCCGGATATTCGTCCTCTACAGGGACGTCAGGACCTACGGCCTTCGCGAGAAGTACTATCTCGAAGCCAGGGAGCGCGGTGTGCGCTTCCTCCAGTACGATCCCGCAGATCCTCCGGTCGTCGAGCAGGCGTACCGAGAGGAGGGATCGGGACTGAGGGTCACGACGACCGACCTGGCCCTGGGCGGGAAGCTCACGATAGACGCAGAACTCGTAGGCCTGGCGGTCGCCATCGTCCCATCCGCCTCGAGCAGGAGGCTGGCCTCTCTCTTCAAGGTGCCGCTCGACGAGGACGGCTTCTTCATGGAGGCCCATGCGAAGCTCCGTCCCGTCGACTTCCCCACGGACGGCGTGTTCGTCTGCGGCCTCGCCCACGGCCCGAAGACGATAGACGAGAGCATCGTCCAGGCCGAAGCTGCCGCGGCGAGGGCGGCATCGGTCCTCTCCAGGGACTCCATGGAGGCCGGCGGAACCGTGAGCGTCATTGATGCAGCCAGGTGCAGCGGGTGCGGGCTGTGCGCCCAGCTCTGTCCGTTCAAGGCCATCGAGATGGACGAGGAGGAGCACAGAGCGGTGGTCAACGAAGCGCTCTGCAAGGGCTGCGGCCTCTGCGCATCCTCCTGCCGCAGCGGCGCAGCCGACCTTGGCGGCTTCACCGATGCGGAGATCCATGCGATGATCGGTGCATGCGCACCAGGAGAAGCCCGCGGATGACAGACGGCCCGGGCTCCGCAGAGACCGGGTGGGAGCCCGGCATAGTGGCCTTCCTGTGCAACTGGTGCAGCTATGCCGGGGCCGACTCGGCAGGCGTGGGCAGGCACCAGTACCCTCCTTCGGTGCGAATCGTCCGCGTCCCGTGCGCAGGCAGGATAAGCCCTCTTTTCATCGTCTCGGCCTTCCTGGAGGGAGCTGACGGCGTTCTGGTGAGCGGATGCCATCCCGGCGACTGCCATTACCTGAGCGGCAACATGCACGCTCGCAGAAAGTTCGCTCTGCTCAAGTGCCTGCTCGACCACGCAGGCATCGAGGAGGCGCGTCTGAGCTTCGCCTGGGTTTCCGCGTCCGAGGGGGGAAGATTCGCCTCGATCGTGGACGCCGTGACGAGGAGAGTGCGAGCCCTTGGACCGTCCTCTTGTCTGCGCAGGAGGATCACCTAGTGGAATCTTCCGCCATCGCGACATCTGTCAGGGAACAGGCCGCCGGGCTGCTTGCAGGGGGCATGGCGGACTGCGTGATCGGGTTCGAGAAGGGCTCGATCCCGATGCGCACCGCCCCGTGCTTCATCGGCACTGCCGACGAGGCGGACCGGCTGGTGTGGAACTCTTTCTGCAGCTTCAACCTCGCAAGGTTCCTGCGGGGGAGGCCGGGCAGGACCGCCATCGTGGCCAAGGCCTGCGATACACGGGCCATCGTCGAGCTTGTCAGGGAGAACCAGCTCCGCCGTTCCGACATTGTGGTGATCGGAGTGCCCTGCCAAGGGATGGCAGATCCAGCGGCGATCGAGGAGATGACCGGGCACGTGGAGATAACAGGCGTGGAGGAGTCCGGCGACAGGCTTCTCGTGACCGCAGGCGGGAGCCTGGTGTCTCTCCCTCGCGAGGAGGTCGTGTGCAGGAGCTGCCGGTCGTGCTGTACCAGGACTCCCGTGATCTGCGACATTTCCGTGGGCGGCAGGGTTGCGCAGGACGGTCACCCGCAATTCAGGGATGTCGACGAGTTCGCAGCCCTCCCGGCTCGACAGAGGCGCGCCAGGATGGATGCGGAGATGGAGCGATGCATCCGATGCAATGCTTGCAGAGACGTCTGCCCCATGTGCTACTGCGCTCGATGCTTCGCAGACGACTCCGTTCCCCAGTGGGTGGGCAGGGGCGGCGATCCTGTGGACGCGATGTCGTTCCACCTCGTTCGCGCTCTGCACCTCGCGGGAAGGTGCGTGGAGTGCGGCGCGTGCGAGAGAGCATGTCCGACGGGCGTCGACCTCGGCTTGCTGAACCGCAGAATGTCGGCGGAAGTGTTCAGGCGCTTCGGCTGCAGGCCCGGGATGGACCCGGAGGCTCCGTCGCCGCTCTCCACCTTCTCTCCCGACGATCCCGAGGACTTCATGCTGGAGCCGGAAGGCGGGCGGAGCTGCGAGTGCGGGAGCTGAAATGAACAAGGCTCGACTTCGCGGCAGAGCCGAGCTCGTGGAGAGACTGCTGTCCTTCGCGGCGGTGTACGCCCCTGTTAGACGCGGGCCGTCAGTCGTGTTCGATCGCATAGGATCGGCTGGAGAGGCGTATCTCGACCATGCCGTCGCCGGAGTCCCTCCAAAGCAACTGGTTTTCCCGCAGTGCGAGAGGCTCCTGTCCTCAGGCACGCTCAGCGACGAGAGCGGCGCTGTTCCGGACCCGGGCTACAGAGGTCCGACGGTTCTGTTCGGGGTGCGCCCCTGCGATGCCCGTGCCTTCGCCTTCCTCGACAGGGTTTTCGGCGCAGAGGACAAGCCTGATCCCTACTACATCAGGAGGCGCGAGTCCCTCGTCGTCGTCTCCATGGGCTGCGTCGCCCCTCGCCAGACCTGCTTCTGCGAAAGGACCGGAGGCGGGCCGCTCTCCACGGAGGGCTCCGACGTGATGCTGGAAGATCTCGGCGACGGGTGCATAGCGCATGCGATCACCGAGAAGGGGGCCCTGCTGGCGGAGCAGCTCGGGCTGGAGGCGGACCTGGCGGGAGCCGGTCAGGGTAGGGAACCTGCTCCGGCGGGGATCTGCGCTGATCTCGCTGCCCTGAAGAGCCGTCTCGACAGCTCGTTCGAGGACCCCTTCTGGCAGGACATCTCACGGAAGTGCATCGGATGCGGAGCCTGCACCTTCCTCTGTCCGACCTGCCACTGCTTCGATGTCGTCGACGAGGAGAAGGCGGGAGTGCGAGTCCGGAGCAGGATATGGGATTCCTGCCAGTTCCAGTGCTTCACGGAGCAGGCCTCGGGCTTCAACCCCAGGCCGTCGGCGGTCGAGAGGTACCGGCAGCGAGTCATGCACAAGTTCAGCTACTGCCTCGAGAGGTACGGGATGCCCGGCTGTGTCGGATGCGGCAGGTGCGTCTCCGACTGCCCCGTCAATCTCGACATCAGGGCAGTGATGGCCTCGTTCCAGGGAGGGGGAGGAGAGGAGCGATGAATCCCTACCTCCCGATCCCCATGACCGTCGTGAAGAACAGGGTCGAGACCGAGGACGGCGGGATAAGGACTCTCACCCTCTCCTTCGCGTCGCCAGCCGACAGAGGCGTCTTCCGCTTCCTCCCGGGCCAGTTCGCCGAGCTCTCCATCCTGGGCGTGGGGGAGGCTCCGTTCGGGATCGCGTCGTCTCCTGCCGATGGAGACCTTCTGGATTTCACGGTCAGCCGGGTGGGGCGGGTCACGACGGCGCTTCACCACCTCGAGCCCGGGGAGCCCGTCGGCCTCAGGGGCCCTTTCGGGAACGGCTACCCCATGAAGGAGCTGGAAGGCGGGAATCTGCTCCTGGCTGGAGGAGGGTTCGGGTTCTCCACCCTGCGCGCCCTCGCCAGGTTCGTCCTCGAGCCTCCTAACCGCAGCCGCTTCCGCGATGTCACCGTGGTCTACGGGGCGAGGAGCCCCGGGCTCCTCCTCTACAGGGACGACCTGGAGGATTGGAGCAGGAGGGGGGATCCGCGCCTGCTGGTAACCGTTGACCGCGGAGACGACGCCTGGACAGGGCGTACCGGAACAGTGCCCGACGCACTCAGGAGCATGGAGATCGAAGCCGGCGCAACGGCCGCTCTGGTCTGCGGACCTCCGGCGATGATCAGGCACACGCTCCCTGTGCTGGCCGGGCTCGGGCTGTCCCCGGAGCGTACGTACGTATCTCTCGAGATGAAGATGAAGTGCGGGATAGGCAAGTGCGGCAGGTGCAACATAGGCGGAAGATACGTGTGCACTGACGGGCCGGTCTTCAGCCTGGCCGAGCTGGAGAGGCTGCCCCGGGAGTATTGACGATGCAGGATCCCACGGGACTGAACTTCGATCTCTGGCGCGAGGTCACCTCCGGCTGCGGCGACATCCGCCGTTGCTTCAGCTGCAGCACGTGCGTCTCGGGCTGCCCCGCCGCCGAGGGCTCGCCGCCCCTATTCATACGCACTCTCGTTCGCAAGGTTCTGCTGGGCCTGGAGGAGAGTCTTCTGGAGGACGAAACGCCCTGGCTTTGCGTGACCTGCTCGGCCTGCGAGGAGATGTGCCCGATGGGAGTGCATCCCTTCGAGGTCTGTCTCGCGATCCGCAGGTGGCAGGCGGCGAGAGACGAATCCTACATCCCGGCAGCGGCAGCCGAGGTTTTCGAGAAGGGACACACTCAGGCGCTGGACAGCGTGAGGGAGAAGAGGAGAGCTCTGGGGCTGGAGGAGGTGCCTCCAACGATAGCGAGGTTCCCGGAGCTTATGGAGAGGTTCAGAAGGATGCTGCGCGAGACCGACCTGGTCAGGAACAACGACTACATGTTCCGGGACTGAACGTGAGATTCGGGCTCTTCCTGGGCTGCAACGTGCCTGCAGTGCGTCCCGACGTCGAGAGGGCGATGAGGCTCGCTCTGCCGCGTCTGGGAGTCGAGCTCGTCGATCTGGAAGGCAGCGCATGCTGTCCGGCATTCGGCACCTTCCCCTCGGCCGACGAGAACGCGGCGCTCGCCGTGAGCGCCTGGAACTTCTCGATCGCCGAGGAACTCGGCGTCCCGATGCTCACGGAGTGCGGCTCCTGCTACAGCTCGCTTAGGATGGCGAGGAAGAGGCTCCTCGAGGACGACCGCAGGAGGGAGGCGGTCGAACGGCTGCTGGCGACGGCCGGCAGGACCTTCCGCGGCACCGTGGAGGTGCGCCACGTGATAGACGTGATGTACAGCGAAATCGGCCCTGAAAGGATCGCAGATTCGATCGCGTTCCGCATGGACGGCATCGGCGCTGTCGTGCAGTATCCATGCCACACCCTGTATCCGAGCGAGACCGTCGGTTTCGAGAGCCCTTCGGGGAGACCCCGGATGCTCCGCGAGCTCGTGGAGGCTCTCGGGGCTTCTGTGCGCACCTACAGCAGGGAGATGCAGTGCTGCGGCGGGGCTGGAGGCTTCGTGAAGGGCAGCTTCGCAGGCGCCTCCGAGTTCGCCTTCAGGAAGCTGAGGGCCGTGGTCGGCGAGACCGACGCGGAGGCCTTCGTGGTGTCGTGCGTAACATGCCTCGAACATCTCGACAGGATGCAGGTCGAGCTGGCCAGGAAGGAGGGGGCGGGAAGGGGGGTCCCCGTCTTCGACTACTGCCAGCTTCTCGCCGTGTGCATGGGATTCGATCCGGCCGAGGTCGCGTCGATATCCGCCATACCGAGAGAGAGCCTGGTGGCCCGGATAAGGCGGGGACGGCCGGCAGGCTCCGAGCCTGGCTAGACGCAGCCGTCGGGCTTGGGGAGACCGGCGATCCTGCAGGCTCCTCTCGCGGGACCCTTGGGGAACAGCGCATAGATCTCCTGCAGTCTGAGCCCGGTCTGCCTGCAGAGGCTCCGCACTGTCGGAGCCATGTCGGACTGCTCCCAGAACTCGCGGATGTACCTGATCATCTCCCAGTGCTTCGGCCCCAGCTCCTCGATGCCGTCCATGCGCGCGAATTCCGCTGCGACCCTCTCGCTCCAGAGCTGGGGATCCTGCAGGAACCCGTCTCCATCGAGGTGGAGCTCCACACCGTCCACAAGTATGACTTCCATGCGCACTCTCCCCGTCAGTGCCTGACCAGGCTGCCAGGACGCCGTCGCCTGAGAGATGCGATCTCGCGGACCGCTTCGATGGCCCTCTCTATGTGCTCCTCCGTGTTGAACGGGCCCACGCTGAAGCGAACGGTCCCGTGGATGCGGTCCGTTCCGAGCTGCGCGTGGACGAGAGGGGCGCACTGGAGGCCCGTGCGAGTGGCGATGCCGTGATCGACGTCGAGCATCGTGCCCACGTCTCCGGCCTCGAGCCCCTCGATGTTCATGCTGAGTACCGGATTCTGGTTCTTCGTATCCTCCGCGCAGTAGGTGATCACGCCGTCTATCGCCTGGAGGCCTCTGCGGAGCCTGTCCCAGAGCTCGATCTCCCGGTCGTGGATCCTGTCGATCCCCTGCTCGACGACCCACCTTACGCCTGCGCTGAGTCCTGCTACGCCGACGGTGTTCATGGTGCCGGATTCCATCCTGTAGGGGAACTCGTCGAGGTGGTAGGGATGGGCAGACCTGACGCCCGTTCCCCCGAACAGGGTGCATCTGACGGGTACGTCCTCGGCCACGTAGGAGCCTCCGGTGCCGGTCGGGCCCATGAGGCACTTGTGGCCCGTGAACGCCAGGAGGTCTATGCTCATCGCCCGGACATCTATCGGAACCACTCCCGCGCTCTGGCTGGCGTCCACAGCGAAGTACACGCCGGCCTCTCTGCACGCCCGGCCGATCTCGCCTATCGGCTGGACAGTCCCGATGATGTTCGAGGAGTGGTTCACCACAACGAGCTTCGTGTTCTTCCTGAAGGCCTTCCTGATGTCGTCAGGATCTACGTATCCGTGGGTGTCGAACGGTACGTACGTGACTTCGATGCCGCCGTCCCGGGCCAGGTGGTTCAGGGGACGGAGGACGGAGTTGTGCTCGAGATTGGTCGAGACCACGTGGTCTCCCGGTGCGACCATGCCCGAGATGATGCGGTTGAGGGCCTCGGTGGCGTTGTAGTTGAAGGTGAGGCGATTGGGGTCGGTGCCGTTGAAGAGCGATGCAAGCAGCCTCCGGGTCGAGTGGACGACCTCTTCGGCCTCAAGGGCCTTGTCGAATCCAGACCTGCCGGGGCTGACGCCGTGGGACTGGTAGAACTCCTTCATGTAGTCGTACACCACCTGCGGCTTCGGGAACGAAGTCGCAGAGTTGTCGAGATATATCAGATCGTCCATCTACATCCCTTTCGGCGCATGCGGAAAGCACGCCCATGCAGCGGCCGGCCAGAATACCGAACAGAAGGATTGGCGAATTATAAGCACACGCGAATAGCCGTCCAGAAGCCCGTCTGCCTCCTGCGTTCCTGGAACCGCGCCGGACGCCGGGGGCCGGAGACGCTGAATCGGGTTGAGAGACCGGAGCTAGACCGCGATGCTCCGAGCCCGCATCTTAGCTTCGAAGAGCCGCCGAGACATGCTCCTCCGGGTCGCGCCCGGGTTCCATCCAAGCCTTCTTCGTGCGTGTCCCTTCGTCCCGGTCGGTCCAGGGGCGGCCCTCGGCGCCGGGGCAGATCCACCCTGGTTCTGCCGGCGGGTCGTCGCGAAGACGGCATCGGGCACTCGAGCCTGGAGCCGATGACGGTTTCCGGCGTCCGGTCTGCGGGGAATGCCCGGAGACTGCCTTCGGCCAGCTGGACGGCTGACGGCTGTACGGCGGCGCGGATCCCGGCCGGCCTGCCGCCGTCGGCTGCAGTAGTGCATCGGTTCGGGGCGACGGAGGCGGTTCGTATGGCTGAAGCAGCCGAGGGGGTTCGAGATGCGCAGATCGGGTCTCTTGTCGTACACTGCAGCGATGCTCCTTTTCGTTTCCTGCGGCAGCGAGCCCGACGCAGGCCATCTTTTCGACGGGCCTGTCGAAGACATGGAGTTCGCATGGATACCTTCCGGGAGCTTCCAGATGGGCTCGCCGGAGTCGGAGCAGGGCCGTCTCTCGGACGAGGGGCCGGTGCATGCCGTGACTGTCAGGGGCTTCGAGCTGATGACCACCGAAGTGACCCAGGGAATGTGGCAGGAGGTCATGGGAGCCGATCCCGCAAGCGGCTACGGCGAGGGAGCGAGGATGCCCGTCTACTCCGTATCGTGGACCGACTGCCAGGAGTTCATATCCAGACTCAACGACATTGACGCGGGTCACCTCTACCGTCTGCCCACCGAGGCCGAGTGGGAGTATGCCTGCCGCGCCGGGACATGCACGCCCTACTTCTGGGGCACGGAGGCCTCAGGCGACTACTGCTGGACCCGTGCGAACTCACGTCAGACCGTGCAGCCGATTGCGAACAGGCTGAGGAATCCATGGGGCCTCTTCGACATGGCCGGAAACGTGGCGGAATGGTGCGAGGACTGGTACCACCCGGAATACAGCGGCGCACCGTCGGACGGCAGCGCCTGGCTGTCCCCCGAGGGCACCCAGAGGGTCATGAGGGGGGGAAGCTGGGCAGACCCTCCCGAATATGCACGCTCGGCCGGCAGGACGGGCTTCTCCCCCGACCTCCGTTTCAGCAACATCGGCTTCAGAGTGGCACGAAACAGGCGCTGAAGCGGCGCCCGGAGGATGCTCAGCCCCGGCGGCTGCGGCGTGCGGCCGCCCGAGCTTCAGGGCTGCCGCCGGTCGGCGGGCTCCTCGACGAATTCCGCCCCCGTCCAAATGAAGACGGTCGTGTCACACCCGGTCACGACACTCTGCTCCAGCGAGTCGACCCAGACATCGTCGCGGACGGTGAGGAGTATCCGCCCGGGCCGGCTCCCTGGCTCGCCCGGCATCAGCAGGTCCTCCAGATGACGGCAGCACCCTGATTCCGAGACGCTTACCGTCGAGGGCCCCGAGACGAGCCGCTCGCCGTCCCATGCGATGAGATGTGACGTCCAGGGTCTTCCGCATGCCTCGTAGATCGCGGACAGGAAGACGCCCTGCTCGAGCCCATCGAAACATTCTACCGGGGCTCCGGAGAAGCCGATCACGTAGTCGTATGACACGCTCGAGCCCGATCCGCTGCTTCCCGGCACCACCGCCTGGATCGAATCAAGCAGGCCGCCTTCGCGATCGAAAGCAAGCACTGCCGCCGTGAACGAGTCCTGCCCGCCCGCCGGGGAGCCTGTCAGCACGCACATGAGCAGAGGGCCTTCGACGAGGTCGATCACCGCCATGGCGAGGTCCGTTCCGGGCAGGTACCCCTCGATCCCCCTGTCAAGTCCCGATGCCACGGGGTAGTACTCCGTCAGGATGCCCCTCCAGGTGAAGACCCCGGATGGCTCCCCTCCGATGAATACGATGCTGCGCCTTCCTGCGACGAGGACCGTGTCGGCTCCGGGGTCGGGTGAATCGAGTATGGCTGCCTCGCGCCAGGTGAAGGCGGTGCCGTTTGTGAACCTGCCGTACAGATACTCCGAAGGGTAGAAGGCCGGCTGCTGAAGGAACAGCACTCCCGCAAGCGCAACCGTCGTCTCGGCTGTGAACATCGCCTCCATCCCTCTGGTCTGCCGGCGCTCAACCGGTAATATCTTGCCTTGCAAGCGGCTCGCAGCGGGACAGGCTTCCGCCTCCCGGGAATGCTAGAGGCCGCGCCTCCGGGCGGCGTCGCGCATGGCCCTGTCGGTCGCCCTCACGGAGCTGAACCACTGCTGGGCGACCCCCATGTCGAGGCTGTACAGATAGTTGTACTCGGTATAGCACCCGGCGACGCATGCCTGGCAGGGCAGGGAGGAGGCTGCCTCGAACGCCTTCCTGAAGCCCACGTCCAGCGCATTGATAGCTCCGGGATACATGCCTATGAGGAGAGAGCAGGGGTACACTCGTCCGTCCACGTCTATGTTGCAGTACATGGCGCCGGCCCTGCAGGACACGCCGTGGAGCCTTTGAGGCGAGGTCGTCCGACGGTGGTCGGGCCAGCGCGCAAGGCTGTCGAGGTACTTTGCAGAGTTGGCTATAGGCGCACCCGTGCGCCTCAGCTCCGCCAGTTTCGAGAAAGCTCTCGCGTACTCCTCTCGGGAGGGCATCAGGCCCTCCGGGTTGCGGCCGAGTTCCTCGTTATGGTGCAGGGTCTGGAAGGTCGCGAGGAAACCGTACTCACTCGCCACTCCCAGGATCTCCTCTATCAGATGGATGTTGTTGCGAGTCAGGACAGTGATGGTCCAGAGGCGGACTCTGCCAGAGGCCGCCTCCATGGCTGCCATGACCCTGTCGTGACTCCCCGGCTGGCGGTTGGCGTCGTGGGCTTCCCGCGGCCCGTCGTATGCGAGCACAAGATGGTCGATTGCTTCCAGCACTTCGAGCCTGTCCGGGAGCAGGTATCCGTTCGAGTCCAGGCTGACGTAGATCCCCAGGGAGCGGGCGTGCCTGCAGAGCTCCACGATGTCGTCCCGCACCAGGGGCTCTCCCCCCCAGATGCCAATGCGCCTCGTTCCCGCTTCGGCCATCTCGTCGAAGAGGCGCTTCCATTGATCGGTCGGGAGGTCCGGCCTGTTCCGCTCGGGTATGCGGCAGTAGGCGCATCTGCTGGGACACCGGTCGGTGACCGATGCCATCACGTTGACCGGCCTGTGCCTTCCGAGAAAGCCGAGAAGGGCGTCGAAGCCCATGGCGAGCTGTCCCGAGAGCTTCATCTGGGCTCCTCCCGACCCAGCCACTGATCACCGCAGGGGATGCGGGAGATGAAGCGCAGCGCCTCGCTGCGCTGGCCCTTGAGATGGTAGGCGAACCTGTACCAGTGCCGGGCTCCCAGTCTCAGGGGCTTCATGAGAGGACCGTCCGAGCGTCCGCCGCTTCTGCCCCCGCGCAGAGCCCTTTCGATTCTAGCCACGAAGTTCGGCCTCGCCGGCTTGAAGTCGAACCGGCGAACAGCCTCGAGAGGAGGGAGGGGGATCTCCTCGAGCCCCGACGATGTACCCGCGCGTCCCTCGGCGCGGACGATCGTCTCTATTCCAGCGGGATCGAAGCCCATCGTGCGGGCCAGCGAGGCGTCGAGGGCCACCCTGTCGGAGGAGCCTGCCACGAACCCGGTGTAAACGGGAGTGCCGGGCTTGGGTCCGTCGCCCTCGAGCGACACCGTGCCGTCCGCCACTGTGAATGCGACGGGTATGCACTCGTTGACGGCGGTCAGGTAGTCGGCCAGCCTGTGATGGTAGTTGTGCCTGTTGTCATCGAGGCAGCCGTAGAGGTTCTTGAGCGCGGCCGAGATCGTGGTCCTGTAGTGGGTCTTCACGACCGGCAGTGAGACGACCGGCATGCGGGTGCAGATCGCCGGAATGGAGAAGGACAGTCCGCCGTGCACCACGGCATGCCACTCGTTCTCGGAGAAGTTGTGCCAGAGCAGGCCCCGGCGCCTTACGACCGCACCGACACCGCTGGTTTCGAGTGCCCTGGCAGCATCCACGAGAACCTGGCTCGACTCGCCGACGAATATCCTGGAGAACCGCCCGGAGAACCTCTCGGCAACTGCCTCCAGCACCCACGGTCCGGTGCAGACGCCCGGTCTGAGGTAATCCCACGTGAGATTGACCTTGATCAGAACGTCGCCGGAGGGAGGCAGAAGCGTCTCCCATCCCATTGCATCCATCACGTCGAAGACCGCGCGGCGAACTCCGCCGGCGGTAGAGGCATAGAAGACTCTCAAGCCGCCGTCCCTTCAACGGCAATATACATTGACACCGATCAGGAACGACAGCCTGTCCGTCATGATCGCACTTCGGCAGTAGCTCGGGGTTCCTGCAGGCAGGGGCGGCGCTCGCGAAACAGATGGCGAACGATCTTCCCGGAGGGTCGGCACGGGCTTCGAACCGCTCGGAAGGCGGGGTCCTCCCCGCTGACGGCTCCTTGACAGGGAGAAGGCAGAGCATAGGATTGTCGCTGTACAGGTCATCCAACAGCAGAACGGAGGAATCATGACAAGACTCGCTATCGCGCTCCTTGCACTCGCCGCTGCGGCTCCGCTCTCCGCCGCGACGATCGAGATCACAAACGGAACAGGCAACTGGTCCATCTACTACGTGTACATCTCGCCCAGCACCTCCGACAGCTGGGGAGACGACTGGCTGGGCAGCGACGTCATGTCCCCCGGCGAGACCTGGGAGTTCGACGTAACCAACGGCAGCTATGACATAAGGCTGGTTGACGAGGACGGAGACGATTACATCCTCTACAACATCCCCGTCTCGGGCTACTACTCCTGGTACGTGACCCTCGACGACCTCGGCGAGCACAACTACGGCGGGAGCACCGGTGAATACAACTACGGCTCGGCACCGGTGACCATCAACAACGAGCTCGGCAGCTACACCATCTACTACATCTACTGCAGCCCTTCCTCCAGCAGCGACTGGGGCGAGGACTGGCTGGGCAGCGAAGTCCTGTCCCCCGGCGAATCCTTCACCTTCTACGTGACTCCCAACGACTACTACGACATCCAGTGCGTCGACGAGGACGACGACACCTACACCCTCATGGAGGTGTGGGTGGACGATGCCGGATTCTCCTGGGACGTGGACCT
Organism: uncultured bacterium; assembly: GCA_964569245.1. GTDB lineage: Bacteria > Fermentibacterota > Fermentibacteria > Fermentibacterales > Fermentibacteraceae > JAAYTY01. The sequence continues at coordinate 171,431 of CAZMTK010000001.1, forward strand.
GGGCGACCTGGACTAGACTTCTCCGGACTCGGAGCGAAAGCGGCTCCCGCTCGGGCGGGAGCCGCTTCGCATGAAGGGCCGTGCGGCCGCCTCTACAGCCCCTTCCTCGGGCATATGCGGCAGACCGCACAGGCGTCGCACATGGGTGACCTCGCGGTGCACACCCGCCTGCCGTGGAACCCCATCTGGTGGCTGAAGGCGGTGCGCCTCTCCGGAGGAATGAGCTTCTCGAGGTCCTTCTCTATCCTGTCGGGGTCCTGGGAGGAAGTGAAGCCCATCCTCAGAGACAGTCTCTTCACATGGGTATCCACGATCAGCGCTGGTTTCCCGTAGATGGTTCCAAGAACGACATTCGCGGTCTTTCTTCCGACCCCCGGGATTTCGAGGAGCTCCTCCATCGTGTCCGGTACGCGGCCTCCGGACCTCGACTGGAGCCAGCATGCCGCTCCTATGACCGACCTCGCCTTGTTCCTGAAGAATCCGAGCGGGTGGATTATCCTCTCGACCTCCCCGGGGGGAGCCGCGGCCAGGTCCTCCAGGCGCGGAAAGGCTCTCCAGAGGCGTGGAGTCACTCTGTTGACGGAGTCGTCGGTAGTCTGTGCCGAGAGGATCGTCGAGAGGAGCAGCCTGTACGGCACGCCTCCGAAATCGAGAAGGCACCTGGCGTCAGGATAGGACCTGGAAAGCTCGTCGGCGACAAGAGCGGCCCTCTCTCTGCGCGTCATCACCGCCTCCATCCGCATGCAGGTTTGCACCGCCCGAGCGGTGCTGTGTATGCTTCCACGGCTCGGCGAGGGCTTGAACGGCTGCACCGGCCATGGAACACGGGAGAAGATACTGGAAAGAACGCCTGCGGGTGGAATAGACGGCCTCGAGCGGCTTGAACTCTCACCGTCGAGGGATGCCAGGGGCTCGTTCGTCGAGCTGTACAGATCCTCCTGGCTGCCCGGCATCTTCGGAGAGAGCAGCCAGTTGAACTGCTCGGTCTCCCTGCCGGGAGTACTGCGGGGTCTCCACTACCACACGGACCAGTGGGACGCCTGGTTCCCCGTCGCCGGCCGGATCAGAGCCGCGATGGCCGACCTGAGGACGGGCAGCCCGACCTGGATGAAGACCTGCGTGATGGAGCTGTCCCCTTCGGACCCGTGCGGAATCCTGATCCCGCCCGGAGTGGCCCACGGATATCTCGCGATCGACCTCTCGGTGGTCGTCTATCTGGTGAACCGCTTCTACGACGGGACCGACGAGCACGGGATCGCCTGGGACGATCCGCTCCTCGGCATAGAATGGGGGGCGGTCTCCCCCGTTCTGTCCGAGCGTGACAGGAAGAATCCCAGGCTTCCCTCCGAATGGAGGGATGGAGGCCCCAGGCATGACTGAGAACATGATCGCCGTCCCGGGTCCCGGAGAGGCTCTGATGATCCTCTTCGGCCTGCTTCTGGTCTTCTTCGCCATGCGGAAGAAGTACGAGCCCCTCCTCCTCCTCCCGATAGGGGTGGGCATCCTGATGATGAACCTGCCCTTCTCCCCGATGAGGGGCGAGCATTCGATCCTGTCGCTCCTGTACAGACACGGCATTGCCAACGAGCTGTTTCCGCTGCTGGTCTTCGTATCCATCGGGGCGATGATGGACTTCAAGCCGCTCATGGAGAGGCCCTGGCTCGTCGTCTTCGGGGTGGCGGGCCAGATAGGCATCTTCGGCAGCCTGGTCGTGGCCCTGCTCCTGGGCTTCAAGCTCTTCGAAGCGGCTTCCATAGGCGTGATAGGCACGGCCGACGGTCCGACCTCCATCGTAGTGACCTCCCAGCTGGCACCGAGGATCCTCGGGCCCGTGACACTGGCGGCCTATTCGTACATGGCCCTGGTGCCCCTCATCCAGCCTCCGATAATGAGGCTCCTGACGACGCAGGCCGAGCGCGAAGCAAGGATGGACACGACAGTGCGCGACGTGCCGCCGCTCCTCGTGAAGATGTTCCCGTACATCCTGACGATTCTGGCTGGGCTCCTCAGCCCCATGAGCGTCCCGCTCATCGGCATGCTGATGTTCGGCAACATGCTGGCGACATCGGGAGTCACAGACACGCTCTCCAACGCCGCCAGAACGACGCTCTCCGGACTGGTCACGCTCTTCCTCGGGCTGGCTGTGGGGTCAACCATGAAGGCCGAGGTGTTCCTCAGGGCCGAGACGCTGCTCATCTTCGGTCTGGGGCTTCTCGCCTTCGTCATCTCCACGGCGATCGGCGTGCTGCTCGGGAAGGCGCTCAGGCTGGCCGGCATGAGGGTCAACCCGCTTATCGGGGCAGCAGGCCTCTCATCCTTCCCGATGTCGGCGAGGCTGGTCCAGCAGCTCGGCCGCGAGGCCGACAGGAGCAACTTCCTTCTGATGCACGCAGCCAGCGCGAACGTGTCGGGCCAGATTGGGTCGGTGCTCGCTGGAGGGGTGCTCCTGGATCTCTGCCTTCGTGCCGGGGACGTTTCCGGTATCGGCGCCGGCATGGGGATCCTGCTCGTCGGAATGGGGCGCGTTCTGGCCGGGCTGGCCATGGTGGCGCTGTTCATCCATGCTTTGAAGGGCCTGATGCGTGGCAGGTGAGGACTTGTGGTGCCGAAGGGGGGAGTCGAACCCCCACAAGGTTGCCCTTACTAGGTCCTGAACCTAGCGCGTCTGCCAGTTCCGCCACTTCGGCACCGGGCGGCCCCGAATCCTAGGACTGCCGTGTGCCTCCGTCAATGACCGGCGGATGGAAAGGCGATGACGACCAGGGAGACCACGGCGCGGAACAGAAAGGCATGGCACGACTACGAGGTGATCGAGAGCCTCGAGGTGGGTATCGTGCTTGCAGGCTCGGAGATCAAGTCCATCCGGGACGGGAGGATATCCCTGACCGGTTCCTATGCGCGGTTCGACGACGATGGCGAGCTGTGGGTCGTGCAGATGCACATAGGAGAGTATCCCCAGGCCCGGGACAACCACGACCCGCACAGACCGAGGAAGCTGCTCGCGCACAGGCGGGAGCTCCTCCGTCTGAGGAGGCGTGTGGAGGAGAGGGGCCTGACTCTCGTTCCGCTGGACGTTCATTTCTCGAGGGGCAGGGCCAAGGTCCAGCTCGGGCTCTGCAGGGGCAAGCGCGAGCACGACAGGCGCGACGACATGGCGAAGAGGGATGACGAGCGAAGGATGCAGGCCGCCATGAAATCGAGGCGCAACTGACCGCGATGCTCATCCTCGCGGCTGCCGCCGCAGCCCTGGAGCCAGGGTCTGCCGGTGTGAGGGTGATCGCCAGGTCCGACGGTGCGCTGCTGGAGATCCGCTCCGCTTCTCCTGCCGAACACGAGGTAGAGCCCCGCGGAATGCAGGTGGACATCATCTGCGGGATCCCCGTCGGATCGGTGGAGGGCTCGGCGCCCTTCTGGATAGATTCCCTCTGGGTATCGCCGGATCGCAGGGTGCTGAGCTGCATCGCCGCTCCTGCAGTGACAGCGGTCGACTTCGCCGCCTCGCCGGACGGTCTAGTGACCCTCGTGATGCTGAGGGCAGCCGATCCGCTGCCGTTCCCCGATCTCCACTGGGCTGGCCCCCCGGTCGAGCCCGAGACGCCCGGCTGGGTATACAGCGACTCTTCCATAGCGCAGGCGCTCTCCCAGGGCGAGCCCTCCCCGTGGCTGGAGAACTTCGACGTGGTCGTCCTCGATCCGGGGCATGGCGGTCGCGATCCTGGCGCTGTCGGAGCCTGCGGAACCTTCGAGAAGGACAGGACGCTCGAGATCGCCCTGCTGACGAGGGACCTCCTGGCGCTGCGTATGCCGAATGTCAGGGTCGTCCTGACCAGGAGCGACGATTCATACGTTCCGCTGGCGGCGAGGACGAGGATCGCCAACCGGGAGCAGGCCGACCTTTTCGTGAGCATCCACTGCAATGCGGCCACGCGGAGGGAGGCAGGGGGCTTCGAGACCTTCTTCCTCAGCCTCGCCAGGACCGACGACGCACGAGCCGTGTCGGCCATGGAGAACGCGGCGGCAGAGCTCGACGACCCGTCGGATCCCATGGCGCAGGGCGATGCGCTGTCGTTCCTTCTCGCCGACATGGCTCAGAGCGTATTCCTCAGCCAGAGCAGCGCGCTGGCCTCGCTCGTACAGCAGAACCTGTCCCGGGAGTGGCCCGACGGGCGCGACAGGGGCGTGAAGCAGGCGGGCTTCTATGTCCTCAGAGGGGCCTTCATGCCCTCCATCCTCGTGGAGACGGCCTTCATTTCGAACCCGCGCGAGGAGGCGCTGCTCGAGTCCCTGGACTTCCGCTTCAGGGCCGCCCGGGCTATTGTTGCGGCCATAGAGGAGTTCGCCATGGGGAGGGGTTCGGGCTGGTGAGATCGTCGAGGGGGAGCCGCGGGCCGCAGGCCGGACTGGTACGCCCGATCCTTGTCGAACTGGGTGTGATACTCCTGCTGGCCCTCCTGTTCTCTGTAGGAATGAAGATCGCGAACAGGCGGCTCGGGGCGGAGAACCCCGTCGAAGACCTGCAGGCGGACACGGTCCAGGTGTCCGGAGGGGCTTCGGTCCCGGACATAGCCACTTCGAGACCGGAGCGGCAGCTGAACGGAGAGGGTCCGGAGTCCGCCTGGGATACGACGCCCTGCTCGCTGTTCGTCTCAGCCTCCTCCCAGGCCGTGATGACGGAGCTTCCGGAGGCACCCTCCACCAGGGACATCCCCCTGGAGACGCTCCTGGTAACGAGGAGCTGGGCCGCACTCTGCGGAACCGGGGAGGCCGACATCGAGAAGGTCTATACCTTCAACAGGATGGACACCCTGTACGTGGACCTTCACGGGACTCTCGACTTCGAGGGCCTGAAGAGGACCATCGAGGGACGTTTCGTGTGCTATACCCGGATGTTCGTTCTCGTGGCCGGCATGCCGGTCTCAGGCTATCCCGACGGCATTCCGCTGCGGGGGGTAGCCGGCACGTTCGACTGACATGAGCATCGCTCCCATCGGCATCTTCGACTCCGGAGTAGGCGGCCTCACGGTCGTCCGCGAGATCCAGCGCCAGCTGCCGTGCGAGTCGGTCGTCTATTTCGGCGACACCGCCAGGGTGCCGTACGGGTCCAAGTCGCCCGATACGGTGATCAGGTTCTCCAGGGAGCTTGCCTCGTTCCTTCTGTCGAAGGGCGTCAAGATGATCGTCGCGGCGTGCAACACTGCCTCCTCGGTGAGTCTTCCCTCGCTCGAGGAGTTCTGCCCCGTACCGGTGATCGGAGTGATAGAGCCGGGCGCCAGAGCGGCCGCCGGTTCCACCCGGAACGGAGTCGTGGGGGTCATCGGAACGCTGGGGACGATTTCGAGCGGCGCCTATCAGAAAGCCCTGAGAGGCATCGAAGGCGTGAAGGCGGTCGTTGCCCAGCCCTGTCCGCTGCTGGTGCCGCTGGTCGAGGAGGGCTGGCTCGATCACGAGATAACTACCCTTGTCGTCGAGGAGTACATGAAGCCCCTTCAGAGCGAAGGGATCGACACGCTGGTTCTGGGGTGCACCCATTACCCCCTCCTGAAGCCCGTGCTCGGCCGGGTGCTCGGCTCCGGAGTCGCACTGGTGGATTCGGCCGAGGCCGCAGCGGCTGAAGTCGCCCGCCGGCTCGGGGAGAGCGGCAGGGACTCCCCACGGGGAGGCGTCCCCGAATACAGATTCTATGTCAGCGACATACCGCTGAAGTTCCAGGAGATAGCACAGAGGTTCCTCGGGCGGTCGATCCCCCTCGTGACTCAGGTGGAGCTCGGGGAAGCAAGGTAGCACTGGAGGCATCTCGTGAGAATCGACGGCCGCGAAGACGGCGAGATCAGGGAGATAACCATCGAGACCGGCTACCAGCCGTCTCCCGAGGGCAGCGTGCTGATCTCGTGGGGCGAGACGCGCGTTCTCTGCTCCGCGACGGTCGAGAGCAGGGTCCCCCCCTTTCTTCCATCCAGGGGCACGGGCTGGATAACCGCAGAATACGACATGATCCCCGGGAGCGGAAACAAGCGCGTCCGCCGGGACAGAGGCGGAGGCGTCAAGGGGCGGACCCAGGAGATCCAGAGGCTGATAGGACGCAGCCTGAGGCAGGCCGTCAGGCTCGACAGGCTCGGTGAGAGGACAATCACGGTGGACTGCGACGTCCTGGTCGCCGACGGAGGCACCAGGGTGGCCTCCATCACCGGCGGCGCTGTCGCCGCGAGACTGGCGATCAAGCGTCTCGTGGAGAGGGGCGATCTCGAAACAGACCCCTGGAACGGATATGTCGCAGGCGTCAGCCTGGGGCTCGTCGAGGGCAGGGTGCTCCTCGACCTCTGCTACGAGGAGGATTCCAGGGCCTCTGTCGACATGAACGTGGTGTGCACCGCTTCAGGGAAGCTCGTCGAGCTGCAGGCCACGGCCGAGGGGGAACCCTGCGGGCTGGAGGAGGTCGCCTCCATGTCCGCTGCAGGGATAGGTGCCGTGCTGGAAGCGATAATCCCCGTGCAGAAGGCGGCCTCGGGGGATTGAGAATGCTGCTGGTAGCCACCGCGAATCCAGACAAGGCGTCCGAGATGCTCGAGATTCTCGCAGCGCTGGGCATCGAAGCGTCCTGTCCTGCATCAGGGGAGATGCCGAAGGTCGAAGAGGCCGGAGCCACGCTGGAGGAGAACGCTCTCGCGAAGGCGAGGGCCTTCTGCTCGTCGCTGGGGATTCCCTGCATTGCAGAGGATACCGGCCTCTTCGTCAGGGCGCTCGGGGGCGGCCCCGGAGTCTATTCCTCGAGGTTCGCGGGGCCAGGTTGCAGATACGAAGAGAATGTCAGGAAGCTTATCAGCGTGATGAGAGGGGAGACCGGCGAATCGCGCCGTGCCGTGTTCGCCACCGCAGCTGCGCTGTGCACTCCCTCGGGCTTCGAGATCTGCGCCGCCGGCGAGCTGGCGGGAGAGATAGCCGAAGGGCCCAGAGGCACAGGCGGATTCGGCTACGATCCGGTGTTCGTGATCCCCGGCACCGGGCTGACTCTGGCCGAGCTCGGGCGGGAGCGGAAGAACTCCCTGAGTCACAGGACCGCCGCCATCAGGGCGCTGGTCGAGAAGATCTCGGAGAGAGGCTGTCTGCCTCTGTAGCCTCAGTCCGCCTCGAGCCCGGTAAGCTCCTGGAAAACAGCCCTGTGCATCTCAGCCGCTATCTGGTGCAGCTCCTCGCAGCTCGCATCCTGCTGGCCCCATGCCAGATCAGCCAGCGCCTCGTCGGCCTTCCTGAGCCGTGCGGAGACTATGGAGGCGAGGCTGAAGAGGAGCCTCGTGGCGGTATAGGGGTTCTTGAGAACGAGCTTCGGGAAGTCCCCCCGCGAGAGCCTCAGCAGCGAGCCGTCGCTCTGCGCCCTCACGGAAGCCGATCTGGGCGATCCGTCCAGGAAGGAGAGCTCGCCGAACACGTCGCCGGGATCGAGCAGGGCGAGCACGAAATCGTCGCCGGGAGTCTCCTCATAGACCTTGAAGAGCCCCGACTCGACTATGTAGAGGTCGCCTCCGCCCTCTCCCTTGTGGAGGATGGGGGTGCCAGCCGCGGCGACGATCCTCTCGCACTCCGAGAGGATCTCCTCCTCCTCCGCGGAAGTGAGCTGGGGGAATACCCTGATCGACCCTGTCACGCGGCCCTCCCTTCGATCCGCCCGCTCACAGAACCCCCGCCGAGTCGGCCTCGTCGGCCGTGCTCCGCGCGGAGATCCGTATCCCGGAGATCAGCCTCCTGAGCTCCGAGAGCTCCCTGTTGTCCCTCTCGTGGGCCATGCTGGCCATCTTCTCGTCGGTGACCCTGAGCCTCCCGGCCATCATCCTGCCGAGGTAGATGAGGACGAGAGTTCCAAGGTGCGGATTCGCGGTCATCAGAAGGCAGAAGCCCGAGCGGCTCATCGTGAGCACCTCGGAGTCGCTCTCGGCGACCACCGTGGCGGACCTGGGCGAACCGTCCAGGAAGGACATCTCGCCGAAGACGTCTCCAGGAAGCAGCCTGGCCAGGAAGAAGTCCTCGCCCGTCCTCTGGTCCACGACGCGGAGGCTCCCCGAGAGGACGACATGGAACTCCGTTGTGGTCGCGCCCTGGCGCACGAGTATCTCTCCAGCCCTGACCTTGCGCAGCTCGCAGAAGGACTGGAAATTGCCGCTGTCGAGCGGCTTGAAGTCCTTGAAAACCTCGGAAGTGTTCATATTCCCTCCGCAGACTGATATTCGAGCCGGCCGGCCGCAGCCCCAAAGCTACGAGAAGGGCGGGGCCGGGTAAACCCTTCCCTGGAGCTTGCGATGAACGGGTTCGCCATAAGACCTGCCTCCCCGGCCGACCTGCAGGCTCTCGATGCCATCTCGGCCGCGACCTGGGACGGCGACGACTATCTCTCGGACGCAGCGCCCCGCTGGATCGAAGAGGGAGGGTTCTTCGTCGGGGAGCACGAGGGGAGGGTCGTCGGATGCGCGAAGCTCAGCCGCATGCCCGGGGGGGTCGTCTGGCTGGAGGGCCTCAGGATCCATCCCGATGCCCAGGGCAGAGGCTGGGGCAAGGCGCTCTCGACGCATGTCACTCGGCTGGCAGAGCGGATAGTCGCAGAGGGGAAGGCGACCTGCATCGAATTCTGCACCTACTACAAGAACGAGAGGAGCATCGCGATCTCGAAGGCGGCCGGATTCGAGAGCGTTGAGGAATTCGTGATAATCGGCATCCAGAGGCCGGGCTGCCCGGCCTCGGTCGCACGCTGCACCGGGCTCTGTCCTCGAGACCTGTCCTGCTACGCGGGGCACGTCCCTTTCTCCTGGAAGCCCCCTCTGAACACCCCAGGAGCCCTGGAATGGCTCGAGGGGCAGGCCGAGGTGTGGCAGCACGGCTCTGCGAAGTTCTTCAACAGGGCCGGTACGGAGGATTTCTCCCTCTGCTCCTCCGGTCTCGCCACCCCGTCGGACGCTGCGGAGGGGATCCTCGCAGCCGCAGGCATGCAGGGCCTGGAGTACTGCTGCGCCATCCTGCCCTGGGGCGATCGCCGGCTTCTCGACGAGTTCCTTGAAAGGGGGTTCCACTGGTGGGAGGAGCCGCGCGAGCCCAACGTTCTGATCTTCAGGAAGTCTCCAAGGACGCGAGGCGCCTTCTGAGCGCGCAGTTGTCGGCTCTGCGCGAATAGAGATCCGCCAGCCTCCTCGAGTTCATCCTTGCGGAGTCGGCCTCGCACATCCAGCCGAGGATCCTGAGGATGTTGGTCTCCTCCGAGCACGGCGGGGCGGACTGTCTCCTCAACAGGTCCAGATAGCTCCAGCAGGCTTCCTGGACCAGCCTCGGATCGTTTCCGACCGTCTGCCAGGCTACCGTCGCATAGGACCATCGGAGAGAGAGGTCGTCCGGGCACTCCGCCATGCCCCGCCTCAGGAGTTCGAGACCCTCCTCCACCATGCCGAGGTTGACGGCGAGCTGGTATCCTCCGTCGCTGTAGTTGTCGGGGATGTCGGGCCGCAGCTTCGACACCAGCCATACCTGCTGCATGTAGTTGGTGTCCCTGCGCCAGTCGCCGCCCTGGTAGATCCAGATGTGGTGGTAGTTGTCGATCTGCACGAGCAGATAGCTCGCCAGCATCGTCCTCAGAGTCCAGAGGCCGGATTCCGCCAGATCGAGCGTCTCGGAACCGTCCGTCGCAGCACCGGACAGGCCGCTCCCGACGAGAGCGGCGAGAGCCAGACACGCCGCTGCCGGCAGCAGGGACCTCAGCGTCTCCGTGACTGCCTCCAGGACGAGGCGGCCGCCACCAGGACGGAGAGCGCCGCCAGCACGAGAGTGTCGCGCAGAATCTTGCCCCACACGAAGGGGGCGGCCCATGGCTGGTTGAAGAACCACTGGGTTCCATGGTTGCGGCTTCCTGCCGGATGTATGTGCATGCCGGTGTCGGTCTCGCCCTCGGCGCCGTGGTCCTGCATGTGGTGGCCGGCCTCATCGGAATGGTCGTGCTCGCCGACCTCGCCGAGGTGTTCCGCTGGCGCGACCTCCTCGATGTCGAAATCCGCCTTCCTGACGCACGAGATGCCGGTCGCCGCCGCGGCTGCGATGACTGCGACAAGCCCGGCTCTTGTCACCTCAGATCCCTCGACAGAAGCACCGAACGGGCGAGCGAGAGCATGAAGGCGGTGTAGGCGAGGCCGTACAGGGAGGCGAGCAGGATGTAGAGGGGGCTCACATCGAAGCCGTGCGTAACGGGATCCTTGATGTGGAAGGAGTCCATGTGGGGGAGGAGGAGCCTCAGGAGGCGCATGGGGCCCTCGGCTCCGGGCAGTAGCCCTGTGAAGTCCCTGACGCTCATCTGTGAGAGGATGAAGAGGAGGATGGTCAGCGGCGCGTTCAGGGGCGGGGACGTCCAGAAGCTGAAGAAGAATACCACCGCGAGGAGGAAGCACCCCTCTATTCCGAGGAGGAGCACGGCTCCCCCGAGACCGGAAGGCATCGGATAGCCCTTGAGCGCGATGATGGCTGTCAGCCCTGCACCCCACAGGGCGATGAAGGCAATCTGTACCAGCGCGGTGCCCATGTATCTTCCCAGCAGGTACTGGGTCCTCGACAGGGGCGCGGCCAGGATGGGGAAGGCGATCCTCGTATCCCTGTCTTTCGGGAAGATTCCGGATGCGAGAACGATGGCGAGCACCAGGCTGCCGATCTCGATGGAGGTCAGGCCCGTGTCCACGGTGAACCTGCCTCCTCCAGAGAGCCCGTAGGCGGGAATCGAGGCGAGGCCCGCCAGAGACAGGGCGGTGAGGATGGCCACCCCCCAGACGGTACGCCTCCGGAACAGGGAGTAGAGCGTCATCACCGCGAAATGGTAGACGCCCCTCATCCCGAATCCTTCCCGGTGGCTGCGAGGAAGACCTCCTCGAGAGTGGCGTAGTTCCTGGCTATCTCGACGATCTCGCAGCCCGAGGCTCTGAGCGAGTCGATCCTGGACTGGAGCGCCGCGCTCGGTACATCCTCCTCCAGAAGCGAGCCGGAGCACGACGCCCTGATCCTGTATGTATCCTCGACGGAGAGGAGAGAGTTCATGGAGCCCTCGCGCACCAGCCTTCCCCGGGCCAGGATCACCGCCCTGCCGCAGACCGCCTCGACCTCGGAGAGGATGTGGGAGGACAGCAGGATGGCGGCTCCTCGCGCGTTCTCTTCGAGTATTATGTCCCTGAACTCCTTCCTCGCGGCAGGATCGAGACCGCCGGTCGGCTCGTCCATGATGAGCAGGGAGGGCGCGCCGATCAGGGCGGCCGCGAGAGCTGCCCGCTGCTTCATGCCCTTGGAGAAGCGCTTCATGCGGGTGTGCTCCCAGCCTGCGAGACCGACTCTGGCGAGCAGAGACTCCGTCGCGCGCTCGCTGGAGTCGAAACCCCGCATCGCGGCCAGAAGCCTCAGGAGCTCCGAAGGGGAGAGCGAGTCGTCATAGTCGGGATTCTCGGGGACATAGCCCAGACCGGCGCGAGCCCCCGCCGAGCCCGGCCTGTGCCCCGTCACCGATATTCTGCCGGAGGTCGGCTTCAGGAGTCCGAGAATGCATTTGATTGCAGTGGTCTTGCCCGCTCCGTTTGGACCGAGGAATCCGAGTATCTCTCCGGCCTGGAGACTGAACGACAGGTTCGTCAGGGCCGGGAAGCGCGTGAAGCCCGACTTCGAGGGGTAGCTCTTCGAGAGGGACTCGACCAGGATTGGCGCGGCAGGGGGCATGATCACCTCCGTCGCGATAAATGGGGAAAGCCCTTCCCCGATGCAAGGGGGATGCCGTGGAGATGCCTGTGATCGTCGAGGGTGACATCGTGCAGATGCGCGTCGACGCCGTTGTGAACGCCGCGAACAGCAGCCTGCTGGGCGGAGGAGGAGTGGACGGCGCCATACATTCGGCCGCTGGTCCCGAACTGCTCGCCGAATGCAGGAAGCTGGGCGGGTGCCGGACCGGTGATGCCGTGGCCACCCGTGCCTACATGCTTCCCGCCAGGTGGATCATCCATGCCGTGGGGCCTGTATGGCGCGGAGGCTCTTCGGACGAGCACCGCCTTCTCGCATCCTGCCACAGGAGGAGCCTCGAGCTCGCCTCGGCCCTCGGATGCCGGTCGGTCGCCTTCCCCGCCATCGGCACGGGAGCATTCGGCTGGCCGCCCGTCGAGGCCGCCGAGGTGGCTTCGAGAGCCATCCTGGAGTATCTTCGCGCCTGCGATACCCCTTTGTCCGTCCTTGTCGTCTGCCGGCCAGGCCCGGTGTCGGACGCCTACAGGAAGGCTCTGGCGCACTCCGAGGACCTGGCGGGCGGAAGAGCCTGAAGGGAACGTGATGCTCGTCGCTGCGCACGGTGGACGCCTGGTGGACAGGCAGGTGGAGGGCCGGAGGGCCGTAGAGCTCGCGGAGCAGTCGGCATCCCTGCCCGCGATCGAGATCAACGAGCGCGAAGCCTGCGATCTGGAGATGATAGGGAACGGGGCGATGAGCCCTCTCGAGGGGTTCATGTGCAGGGCTGAATACGAATCGGTTCTCGAGGACATGAGGCTCCCCTCCGGGCCCGTATGGAGCATGCCGGTCACCCTGTCGCTGAAGCCGGGGAGCCCCTGCCCGGGACGGGGTGATGCGGCTTCGCTGGTGGACTGCTCCGGTTCAGTGAAGGGCATGATCGAGATAGAGGACGTATTCGACGCCGATCTGGAGAGAGAGGCCTCGAAGAGCCTCGGCACGACAGACCCGACGCACCCGGGAGTGGCCTATCTGCGATCCCTGTCCGGACGATACATAGGCGGGCGCGTGACATCCTTCAGGCGGAGGGAGGAGGAGCCGTTCTGCGACAGGAGGCTGGATCCAAGGGAGACGAGGGTCCTGTTCCGGGCCATGGGCTGGAACACCGTGGCTGCCTTCCAGACTCGCAATCCGGTTCACCGGGCGCATGAATACATCCAGAAGTGCGCCATGGAGATCGTCGACGGTCTCCTGCTCCATCCACTCGTGGGCCAGACGAAGGACGACGACATTCCAGCGGAAGTCAGGATGAAGTGCTACGAAATCCTCCTCGAGGGCTACTACCCCGGCACCCGCGTTGTCATGAGCGTGTTCCCGGCTGCGATGAGGTATGCAGGACCCAGGGAGGCCGTTCTTCACGCCCTGATGAGGAAGAACTACGGGTGCAGCCATTTCATTGTCGGCCGAGACCATGCCGGCGTGGGCTCCTTCTACGGGACCTACGATGCGCAGAGGATCTTCGACGACTTCGATCCCTGCGATCTGGGCATCGTGCCGCTGAGATTCGAGCATGCCTTCTACTGCAGGGAATGCGGTGGAATGGCCTCGCCCAAGACATGTCCGCACGGAGAGGAGGTGCGCGTCGTGCTTTCCGGCCGGAAGGTCAGGGAGATGCTCTCCGCAGGAATAGAGCCTCCTCCGGAGTTCACCCGCCCCGGCGTTGCGCGTCTTCTCGTGGAGTGGTCCAAGAGCGACAGGGAGCCCAGATGAGCGTCGTGATCTTCATGGGGAGGGCCCCCTCGGCCGACGTGGAGGCCCTGGCGCGCGAGCTGGCCGGAAGGGGCGCCCGCATGGAGATCCTGCGCCCCGGCTCGCAGGGCCTGGTCGGGGCAGACCTCCCGGCGGTAGCCATGATGCTCGCGAGGAACGGCGTCATCGCCGTCGCGGCATGTGCGGCGCCGGAGGGACTGACCGGCGGCCCGCCCTGGATCGAGATCGGCGGCCCCGACGGCGTGGACCCTGAATCGGCGCTCAGGGACCTCGAGCTCAGGGGGCTCGTTCCGCCGCCGCAGTCAGACCTCTCCGAAGAGGAGGAGGCCCTGATACGTGAAAGGCTCGAGAGGCTGGGCTATCTGTGATCCGGACGGAGCTGTGAGCACATGCCGACGCTCAGGTTGAGATTCGACAAGCCCTTCTGGGACAGGCTCGTCGCTGCGGCCTCGGCCCTGGGATATTCGGGACCTGACGAGATGGCGGCGCACATCCTGGAGAGAGAGCTGGACAGGCTGGCGCCAGGCGAGGAGGAACCGGAGGAGGAGGTCCGCAGAAAGCTGGAGGGCCTGGGCTACATGGGCTGAAGTCCGCACTGCGGCGGCTTCTCCCGTTCAGACCTTCGCCCCCAGCGCGGCGCCTGCAGCCATGGCACCCGCAGAGGAGACCGCGAGAAACACGGCCAGCCAGGACCACCAGCCTCCCATGACGCGGTAGTAGACCGGCTCCATGCCGAACACAGCGCCTGCAGGCAGATCGCAGGGCCTGGCAGGAACGCACCTCGTAGAAGGATCGAGGAGCGCCCTCAGGGTCGGGCGGGTGACGAATCCCGAAGCTGCCACCCGTCCGGGCTCGCCTCCGAAATCCACGACGAGCCTCTCGATCATCAGCCTCCCCGACGCGCCCAGCACTCTGAAGGCCACGAGTCCGCGCCGCTCGAAGCGGAGGACAGGGCCGCGCAGGGAGGCCCCCTCGATAGCACCGACGAGAGGTTCCAGAGGCACCGACGAGTACTCCACGACCACGTCGGAGCCGCTCTCGGGCACTCGCGACGAGAACCTCGCTCCGGCCTGGGCGTAGAACGCGAGGAAGAGCGGTGCGGCCGGGAGCATCCGCAGAGAGAGAGTGAGCAGGTAGAGGAGGCTGCTCCACAGCATCCTCGCAGCGAGGGCCATCACTCGCGGAGGCCTCGAGATCGAGAGGGCCATGCCGATTCCCAGCGAGAGGATCCTCCTGCGGAGGCTCGGGAGCCTGGCGTCGCGCGAGACGAGAGAGAACGCCGTCCCTGCCGCGACACCCGCGAGGAGGGACAGCACCGCCAGGCGCAAGCCGGGCTCGAGCGGGGAGAGGGGCAGCAGGACGAGATCGAACAGGGAGTCCAGGAAGGCCTGAAGCCCCGCAAGCAGCTTCACGACAGCACCCGTCTTCCCTCGGAGCCGCTTCCGAGGAGGAGGGCCGCTACCGAGGTGCCCACATCGGCGAGACGGGGGTCGCTCACGGTTATCTCGCAACTGGAAGCCAGCACTCCTGGGACCGTGGAGGGCTCCATGCAGTGGTCGCCCGACCAGGCGTCGGTGTTGTCCGAAAGGATTTCGCTCCCGAACCCCCCAAGAGCAGTGGTCCAGGAGGCCCGGTAGCCGGGGGCGTAGCCCACGATGATGTCAGGTGCATGTTCGGGCAGGGGGCCGGGCATCTCGTCTGCCACGACGTGGGCGCAGGATACGACTCTGCGCCCTGTGAGGGGGTCGGTCACGGACTCGAGGTCCGCCTTGAGCCCGGCGAGGAGCCCGGCGGCCTCCGCCGGATCGACCGAGCCTCCCTGCTCCCTTCCGCGCAGGTTCAGGTACAGGCTGTTGATGCCCAGTCCGTAGGCAGCAGTGCCGTTCCAGTCCACCCCTTCGAACGGCGCCGGGGAGGGAGTGCGCCGGTCTCTCGACATGTAGCCCGATGCGGCCAGCCATGTGTTGATGTCGAACTGCCTCCTGAACGGAGCGAAACCATGGTCGGAGACCACCACCAGGTCGGTCCGCCGGTCGAGGAGCCCCATCGCCTCGCCGACGAGAGAATCGATCCTGTCGTAGAGGTATGGGATGAACCCGGCCGCTCCGCCGGCGACCCGGGGCGCCGGGCTGAGAAAGTCCATCGCACGATAGAACACGTGCATGTTCAGGTCGAGCGAAGTGAAGTAGTGGAAGGCAAGCCCCTCCCTGAATGCGTTCAGCCCGTGGCGGAACAGCCGCTCCTGCTCTTCGAGGACGAGCAGGGCTTGATCCATGTACTCGGAGTCGCTGAGAACTCCCCGGGAGAGGGCCTTCGTGTCCTCGGGGAACCCCTTCGTCGAGAATGCCCCGAGCTCGATCGCGAGGTCGCGCGAGAGCCATCCCGGCGACGAGATCGGCATGGCGGGATCGACCGGGTCTATCTGGAGGGGGGACAGGTAGAGCTCCAGAGCCGGTTCTACACGGCACAGGCAGAACCTCCCGATGGCCCTGACCGAGGCCAGCCCCGGAACGAGGTCGAAGCGGATCCTGACCCACCTGCTCCATTCGCCCTCTGCCAGCACGACGGCCTCGCCTGAGACCTCGATCAGGGCACCGCGCGCAGCCCTGTCCACCGTGAGCACGGCCTCGACGCTCGCCTGCGGAGCCCCCTCCAGGAACGTATTGCAGGGCCCGTAGATGCGGATCAAGTAGGTTCCGTTTCCGTCGTCCCTCACGGCGGATACGATGCCGCCGCCGGTGTCGTCGCTGACCTGCATGGGGTCGTCGGTGTAGAAGGAGAAGCTTCCCTGAGAGCCGGTGATGTCCGGGGTTCCCAGACCCGTTAGAACGCGTGCTCCATGCGCTGAATCTGGGGGGAAGTCCACGGGCAGGTTCATCAGGGAGACCGGGATGCCGGCGTCGGTGAGGGGCTTCCAGAAGGGTTCGCCCCGTCTAAGGAGGCGCGGATGCGCCCCCCTGATCGGGATCCTCCAGCGCCCGGCACTTACGAAACCCCCTCCGGGATCGACGACCGAGGTCGAGAGGCGGGCGGTGCGGTCGGACGGGTTTCTGTGGATGAAATCGAAGATTCCGTGAACCTCGGGCCCCTTCCCGGTGATGAAGGAGGACCAGGCGACGGGGCTCTGCGGGGGCAGCGTGGTGGCGAGCCTGGAGCAGCCGCCCATCGCCGACAGCGTTCTGAGGTTGGGAAGTCGGCCGTCGCTCGCGAGCCGCTCGACCATGCCGGGGTCCATTCCGTCGACGGCCATGACGATGACTCTGCGAGTGCCGTCCTGCGAAGAGCGACCGCAGGATGACAGCAGCGGAACTGCAGCAACCGCTCCTGCGGCCATTCCGAGGAACCTGCGCCTGTTCATCGCTCCCTCTCCAGCAGGCTTCTTCCTCTCATGTGCGCGGGAGGCCTGATCCCGAGGGCGGACAGAATGGTGGGCGCCATGTCGGCCATTGTCGCTCCGCGGGTCTCCAGCATCCTGTTCGATCCAAGAAAAGCAGGGACCAGGCTGCTGTCCTGGCAGTGATCGCCGCTCCATCCGAGCTCGTTGCGATAGACCTGAAGCCTGCCGATCCCCCCCGTGGCGCTGTTCCAGGCCGCCCTGAAGCCGCTTCTCATCCCGACGATCAGCTCGGGTGCGTCCCCGGAATAGGGTCCGTGATAGACATCGGAGGATCGGTGGACGGCAAGGACGGCAGGAGAGCCGTCGGGCCCCTTCAGATCCAGGAGCGCCGAGGCGATGCGGTCGGCCAGGACGGGAGCCTCTGCAGGCTCTACGATTCCCGATGCCTCGCGGCCCTTCAGGTTCAGGAAGATCCCGGCGAGCCCCAGCGAATAGGCGGCCGTACGGGACCAGTCGACGCCCCTGAAGGAGTCCTCGACCTCCTGAACGCCGTCCTCGAGGGTCATGAATCCGCTGTCGACGAGCCACCTGTTGAGGTCCACGCACCAGTCGAAGGATGTGAAGCCGTGGTCCGACAGGACGATGAGGAGATCGTCATCGCCCAGCATCCGGAGCACCTCGGCCAGCATGGCGTCCATCCTCCTGTACATCTCCCTTATCGCGCTACCGGGCCCCGAACCCTGCCTCCAGAACATGTGCTGAATCCTGTCGGATGTGTCCATCACGCAGAGAACCAGCCCGCGGGACACCGAGCGCATGGCGTCGAGCAGCATGGCGCGTCTCTCGCCGAAGATCCTCCAGCACTGGTCGAGGAACGACTGCTCGTCGATAGCCGAGTTGCTCAGCGCCCATGTGTCCTCCGCCAGTCCCATGGTGGCGAAAGGACCGAGAAGCCCGGCGAGATACTTCGAGTAGAGCGGCGGATGCGATATGGGGACAGGCGGGCTCCACGGGTCCGGATGGACGGCCGTGCAGTAGAGAGAGGGCTTGCCGTCTTCGGAGAGCTTCAGAAGGAAGCTCGCTATCCCTCGAGCTCCGCGGAGCCTCCCGCCGAACCGGAGCGACACCCAGCCCGAGGCCAGCCCCGGCTCCAGCCTTGTGGACGCCCCCTGCACTCCCAGGAGCCATCCGCCGTTACTGCGCCGCAGGGTGACTGCGACCGGCTTCATCCCCGGGGGACCCTCGAGGTCTGCCTTCCAGACTCCGTCCGAGACGCAAGAGAGGGGAGCCTCGACACCGCCCGGGAGACGTCTTCCGGATCCTTCTCCGAAGAGCGTGTAGGTGCCCTGGGTGCCGCGCAGATCGGGGACGCACATCCCGGACAGGATGGATCCGGACAGCTTCTCGGGCGGGTAGGTGACGGGCACCCTTATCACCACGGCCCCCAGGCCGTAGCGGCCCAGGTAGCTCCAGAAGGGCCTGCTCCTGCGGAGGAGCCTGATCCGGGCCCGGCCCCGCGTCGTGCCCGAAGTCGACACCGAGGAGAGCCTCGGCAGGTACCGCAGCCTGTCAGGGGCCAGGAAGTCGAAGATTCCGTGACCGCCGGGATCGACTCCTGTCTGGAAGGTGGACCAGGCCACGGGGGAGATTCCAGGGACTGTCGTCTCCATCCGTATCGAGCAGGCAAGCGAAGCCAGCGCAGGCAGCTCGCCCTCGGACGCCAGACTGGAGACCAGATCAGGCGACAGGCCGTCGAAGCCCAGCACCACCACCCTCTTCGCGACTGGCTTCAGCGGACGTCTGGAGCGCCGTACGGCGCCGACAGCGGCCAGGACCGGCCAGGCCGCCAGAGAGCCTGCTGTCGCCAGAAGAGCGTTCAGGACCGCCAGGAGGGAACCGGCAAGACCGAAGCCTGCCCCGGGACCGACGTATGCCGCAGCCGTCCCGGGGCATAGCAGCAGAGCCAACAAGGGGAGAAGAATGAGTGGAACCAGGAGCGTCCTCCTCGGGGGCATGACGGAAGATTATACTTGCACCGCAATCGTCCGGCTATCTCTGCGATGGGAGAACGAATGAAGCTCGCGTTTTGTTCCCTTGCACTGCTGGCGGTCCTCGGCACCGGATGCGGCAGCGGGACCAGGGTCGAGGTCGTGAACGAGTTCGGGGTGGATCTGACGGACGTGAGGGTCTCCTTCGGGAGCCTGTCTGCATCCTGGGACAGGATCGAGCCGGGGGACGCCGTCTCGACCCGGCTCTCCATACCGCAGCAGGGATGCGCCGTCGTGTCCTACTCCTGCGGGGAGTACGAGATGACCGACTCGCTGGAGATGCCGCCGAACGCATCGGCCGCAGGCAGGATTTCCATCTATCTCGCCGACGGATCAACTACTCTGAGATACAGCTTCTGACAGGATGCCCGCTCCGGCAGCAGGCCGGAGACGGGAGTCGGGAGCGACAGGGGGAGCGACAGCGATGTCCGTCGCAAGGCTAGGCATAGACATGGGCTCGGTCAGCACCAAGATAGCGGTGGTGCAGGACGGGGCGATTCAGAGGACCGCGTACAGGAGGCACCTGGGCAGGCCCGCCGAGGCCCTCGCGATCCTCCTATCTTCCGTCGAGGGCTGGGAGGACATGGAGCTCTGCTTCACCGGCTCGGCCTCCAGGCTCGCCGCAGGAGCCGCCGGGCTGCAGCCCGTAAACGAGGTGGTAGCCCTGGCAGCTGCAGTCACGCGCTTCCATCCTGATCTGAGATCCGTGATAGAGATGGGAGGGCAGGACTCGAAGCTGCTGCTGTTCAGGGGAGACGGCCGGGGCTCCTCGTTCGACGATTTCGCCATGAACTCCATCTGCGCAGCCGGGACCGGCTCCTTCCTGGACCAGCAGGCCGCTCGCCTCGGGCTCGATCCCCACTCGCTGGGGGAGCTCGCCGCCCGCTGCGCCTGCCCTCCGCGTGTGGCGGGCAGGTGCAGCGTTTTCGCGAAGTCCGACATGATACACCTCCAGCAGGTAGGGGCGTCGCTCGAGGACATAGTCGCGGGCCTGTGCCACGCAGTGGCCAGGAACTTCAAGAGCACGATAGCGGGCGGAAGGGATTTCAGACCTCCGGTGGGCTTCGTCGGCGGCGTGGCGGCCAACAGGGGAATGGTCCGGGCCTTCGGGGAGGTGCTGGCCGGATCCTGCGGCGGGATCACCGTCCCGAGGCACTTCCACTCGCTTGCCGCGGCAGGGGCCGCCATCGCTGCATCGGAAGGACAGGCAGGTTCTCCCGGAGCCGGGTTCCTCGAGAGAACGGGCGAGATGTCTGACTCCAGGGTGACGAACCGGACGCATCCGCCCCTGTCGAGGCACCATTCCGCCCGGCCCAGGCCGGCCATCCACCGTCTCGAACCCGG
The DNA here is from genome assembly GCA_964569245.1 of uncultured bacterium. Classification (GTDB taxonomy): domain Bacteria; phylum Fermentibacterota; class Fermentibacteria; order Fermentibacterales; family Fermentibacteraceae; genus JAAYTY01. The sequence goes on from CAZMTK010000001.1 coordinate 191,639, forward strand.
AGAACCCGTCTATCTGGGGATAGACGTGGGCTCCATAAGCACCAACGTAGTGGCTCTCGACTCTGCCGGGAGGGTCGCCGCCAGGGAGTATCTCATGACCGCAGGGCGCCCGCTCGAGGCCGTCAAGAAGGGGCTCGGACTAGTGGCGGGGCTCCTCGGCGTTGACAGGCCGGTGCTCGGGGTCGGAGTGACGGGATCGGGGAGATATCTCACCGGCGACTTCGTGGGGGCCGACTTGATAAGGAACGAGATCACCGCCCAGGCAAGAGCCGCACTCGCCGCGGACCCCTCGGTCGACACCGTCTTCGAGATCGGCGGGCAGGACTCGAAGTACATCTCGATCGAGTCCGGACGTGTGATCGATTTCGAGATGAACAAGGTCTGCGCCGCAGGAACAGGCTCCTTCCTCGAGGAGCAGGCCGAGAGGCTCGGTCTGTCGATCCGCGATTTCGGGCCCGCTGCGGTCGAGGCACCCGCCCCGGCCGCCCTCGGTGAGCGATGCACCGTCTTCATGGAGACTGACGTGGTGGCCCACCAGGCCTCCGGAACCGCCATCGAGAACATCGTCGGAGGCCTTTCCTACAGCATCGTCCAGAACTATCTGCACAGAGTCGTAGGCGACCGCAGGGTGGGGAAGAGGATCCTCTTCCAGGGAGGTACCGCGCACAACGCCGGCGTCGTCGCCGCCTTCAGGGCGGTGCTGGGCAGGGAGGTGACGGTCCCTCCTCACAACGACGTCACAGGCGCCATCGGAGCGGCCCTGCTCGCCATGGAGGAGAAGCCCTCGGGGCCTTCCAGGTTCAGGGGCTTCGACATCTCGTCGGCCTCCTACACCCAGGAGAGCTTCACTTGCGGGCAATGCAGCAACGCCTGCGAGATCCACTGCGTGACTCTGGGCGACGGCCGGAAGCTGCTGCACGGAGGACGCTGCGAGAAGTACGAGAAGCAGAAGTCGGGAGCCCCTGCCGCAGGCAGGAACTGGTTCACCGAGAGGGAGCGCATCCTGCTCGATGGCTGGAGGCAGCCGGAGGGACGCACCGGGCGCAGACGGGTGGGCATTCCCAGGGCTCTCTGGTTCTGGGAGTTCTTCCCCTTCTTCAGGGCCTTCTTCGAGGGCTGCGGCTTCGAGGTGGTGCTGTCGGCGCCGTCGAGCCCGTCGACCGTGCACGACGGCGTGGAGAGCACCGCCGCCGAGACCTGCTTCCCGGTGAAGCTGGCCCACGGGCATGTGCTCGACCTCGTCGAGAGGTTCAAGCCCGACTTCGTCTTCCTCCCCTCTATCCTGAGGGCGTTCCCCAATGCGGGATTCCAGGAGAGCCACAACTGCCCGTACGTGCAGGGCTCCCCGTGGATAGTGGAAGCCGGGCTCGGCCTGGGAGCCGGCAGAGCCAGGGTCCTCTCGCCGGTTCTGGACCTGTCCGCTCCGGCGAGGCGGCTGGCTTCCTCCATGGAATCCCTGGGGGCGGCTATCGGAGTACCGCCGCGCGAAGCGAGGCTGGCCGCGGAAGCAGCCGCCTCCGCCCAGCGGAGGTTCGAGGCCTCCATGCTCGAGGCCGGCAGGAAGGCCCTCTCGGAGCTCAGGGAGGGCGAGAGAGCCCTGGCGGTCGTGAGCAGGCCCTACAACGGGTGCGACGCCATGGCGAGCGCCGGCCTGGCGAGCAGGCTCTCGATGCTCGGCGTGACCGTCATCCCGGGAGAGATGCTGGAGCTGCCGCTCGAGAGGGCAGCCGCCCTGCATCCAAACATGTACTGGCACTATGGGCAGAAGATCCTCGCTGCGGCGATAGCCGTGAGGGAGGATCCCCGGCTCCATGCCGTATATCTCACCAACTTCGGCTGCGGGCCCGACTCGTTCATCGCTCACTTCTTCGCGAAGATCATGGGCGACAAGCCGTACCTGACCATCGAGACCGACGAGCACGCCGCGGACGCCGGCATAGTGACCAGGTGCGAGGCGTTCCTCGACTCCCTTTCGTCCAGGCCCGGATCGTCTTCTCCCGCCCCGGCGAGGCTCGTCGAGACCCGCGAAGGCGATCTGGAGGGCAGGACCGTCTGGGTGCCCTGTCTGGGAGACGGGACGCGTCTGATCGCCGCCGCCGCAAGGAGACGGGGCATCGACGCGAAGGCCATGCCGGAAACCGATGCCGAGTCCGTCTCGCTGGGCCGAGGCGCAACCTCGGGCAGGGAATGCTATCCCGCCATCATCACCTCCGGCAACATGCTGAAGGTCCTCCGCTCGAACGATCCGGAGAGAACCGCCTTCTTCATGGGAACCGCATCGGGGCCCTGCCGGTTCGGGCAGTACTGCAGCTACCACCGCATGCTCCTCGAGAGGGAGGGCTACGGCTCCGTTCCGGTCGTGACATCCTCTTCTCGCGACTCCTACAGCTCCGTGTCCAATCTGACCACTCCCGGCTTCCAGATCGATCTCCTCAGGACTGCTGTGACCGCGGACACCCTCAGGAAGGCGCTCCACAGGGTGAGGCCCTACGCACTCGACCCTCCGGCTCTGGAGCGCATGCACCGCGGATTCCTCGACAGGGCCGAGAAGGCCCTGGAGAGCGGGGGCGCCCTGGTCCCCGTCATGCGGGATGCCGCCGAAGCCATGAGACGGATGCTCGGACCTGGAGCGGCGAGGCCCCGGATCCTGGTCTTCGGCGAGATCTACGTAAGGAACGACCCCTTCGCGAACTCCTGGACGGCGGACCGAATCGAGGATCTCGGAGGAGAGGTCGTGCCGACATCCATCATGGAGTGGTTCGAATTCGTGAACCACTGCTACATAAGGCGCTCGATGGCTGCAGGGGACATCGCCGGGGCGCTGTCGGGAAGGATGAAGGGACTTCTCATGCGATTCGTGAGGCGCCGGCTGGAGAAGCCGTTCCGCGAGCTCTTCGACGGTCGGGAGGAGCCAGGGGCAGGGGAGATCCTCGCAGCGGCAGCTCCCTACATGCCGGAGAACATCGGCGGAGAGGCTATCCTCTGCATCGGCGCGCCGGTCGCCCTGTCGAAGAGAGGCGCCATCGAAGGCGCCGTGAACGTCCTTCCTTTCACCTGCCTTCCCGGAACTGTCGTCACTGCCGTCTCTAAGAGGATAAGGCGCGACTGTCCGGAACTGCCCTGGCTGAATCTGGCTTTCGACGGGCAGACGGACACGGACAACGATTCCAGGCTGGAGGCGTTCATGTTCCAGGTCAGACAGAGGCTTGACACCGGTTCGTCCCTGACCTCGCCGGGGGCAGGCGCCGGCCGAGCTCCGGAGCGTGCGCCTGCGCGAGAGGCCGCAAGGCCGGAAGGAGCCTGGGATGCGTGAGCTTCCATCTGCGGCTGCAGAACTCATGAGATTCCTTGACGCAAGCGCGACATCCGCCCACGCAGTCGAGGAGGCGGCCCGGATGCTCGACGGGCTCGGCTTCGAGAGGCTCTTCGAGCGTGAGCGGTGGCTCGGAGCTCCGTCGAGACCCTTCTATGTCGCCAGGGGCCTGGGCTCCCTGATCGCCGTGGTGCCGGGGGCTTCCCCGCCGTGGGAGTCGGGCTTCAGGATCGTCGGCGCCCACACTGACTACCCCGGCTTCAGGCTGAAGCCCTCTCCGGTCAGGATGAGAGGCTCGAGCGCCATGCTGGGAGTCGAGATATACGGCTCGCCGATAATCGCGACCTGGTTCGACAGGGACCTCTCCCTCGCGGGAACCGCCTGGTTCGGCGGGCCGGGCGAAGCCCCGGAGCCCCGGCTATGGAGGATGAACCGTCCCGTCTGCAGGATCTCGATGCCTGCCATGCACCTCAACAGGGGGGTCAACGACGAGGGCTTCACCTTCAACAAGGAGGAGAACCTCTGCCCGATGCTGGGGCTCTCGGGCGTGACCGCCGATTCGCTGGCAGAAGCGATCGCCGATGCCTGCTCGGAGCGCCCCGACAGGTTGGCAGGGTTCGCCGGACACGTGGTGGACTGCCAGCCAGCGGCCGTCGGCGGCCTGGTCGGGGAGATGATATTCTCCGGAAGGATAGACAACCTGGCCATGGCCCACGCCGCGGTGCGCTCCCTTGCCGGACTCCGGAATCCGGCCTCCACTGCCGTGGCGTGCATCTTCGACAACGAGGAGGTGGGCTCTTCCACGTTTTCCGGAGCAGCTTCGAACTTCCTGGACGCCACGCTCGAGCGCATCTGCGCCGCCGAGGGTCGGGAGGGCCTCTTCAGGGCGATTCCCAGGAGCGTCATGATCTCCGCCGACGCCGCGCACGCCTTCAATCCGTGCTACGAGGGCAGATTCGACAGGGAGAACAGACCCCTGCTGAACGCAGGCCCGGTCGTCAAGGTGAACTCGATGCAGAGGTACTCCACCAGCCCGCAGACCTCGGCCTACTTCGCCGAGTGCGCGAAGGCCGTTGGAGTGCCGGTCCAGAGCTATGTGAGCAGGAACGACATGCCCTGCGGCAGTACAATCGGCCCGATCATCTCCAGCAGGCTGGGGATCGCCACGGTCGACGCCGGCGATCCCACCCTCTCCATGCACTCGGTACGCGAAGCCGCTGGCGTGGAGGATCACGGAATGATGATCTCGGTCCTCGCGGCGCACATGGAGGGCCGCATACCCTTCTAGACAGGGATCTCCTCCGCGGGATTCCGCAGGCGGGGAGGCGCATCGAGCACCTGCCGGGAGGATGCTCCCTATCTGAGATCCATGCCTGAGAAGCGCCGGGATGCGAGCACGGTGAAGAGCACCGCCGCCAGCGCGGCCCAGGCTATCTGCCAGAGGGGGGCGGACGCGGTCGCGCCGGTGAAGGCCATCATATCCTCGAGGGTTGCGCCCGCCGGAAGCAGCCCGTACACCATGGTCCTGAACGCCTGGTCGGCTGGATAGACAACCGCGCTGACTCCGCCTGCGGTGACGATCGCCCTGGCCACGGGCTCCTCGGGCACCGCCCGAGCCACCTGGACGAGACCCCCGAGAAAGGTCGAGATGCCCCATGCGCTGAAGCAGATGATGATGGCCACCATGCGGTGAACGAGCAGGGACATGAGCGTGATAGAGGACCAGAGGACCGCGTGCCAGAGGAGGAAGGCGCCGAGAGCCGACGGAACGGACGTCTCCGCGTACGGCAGGCAGGCGTGGGTGATTCCGACGATCCCCCCGAAGAGGAACAGCGATACCGAGAGGCAGGCCGCGAGACTGGACAGCCCGAAGCCTGTGAAGATCTCGGTCCGTGACACCGGAAGGGCGGCCCAGTACGCGGCGCGGCCCGACTGGATCTCGTCCGGCAGCACCGAACTCCCGAGGATGAACGCAAATGCCGAGGCCAGCGTCGCAGCTCCGGGCAGGGTCATGAAGAGGGCGCCCAGAGCCATGTCGGCAGCCTGCATGCCTGCTCCGCTCTGTTTCGACATCTGGCTGCACACCAGCCAGTACAGTGCGAGGAACCCCGCGGAGACGACGAATGCGGACAGCACGAGCTTCCTGCGCAGAAGATGCGCCGTGCTCACGGAGAAGAGCGAAGGAAGGTTCCTCATCCGGGCCCTCCTCCTTCGTCGTGCAAGAGCCTGAGGAAGAGCTCCTCGAGGTTCTCCCTGGCGAGCTCTATCAGCGTGAAGGGGATGCCCGAGCCCGCCACCTCGGCCGTCAGTGCGGCGAAGGAGCGGCCCTCGGGAAGCGGAACGGTGACGACCGGCCCGGCGGCAGCCGCCTCGTAGCCTGAGCTTGTCAGTCGCTCCGCCAGCGCTTCCGCCATGGAGGACTCTATCCTCGCCGACCCCTTGTAGCGCATGAGGGCGTCGAGGCTCCCGGAGGCGACCACCCGGCCCTTCGAGAGGAATGCGGCCATCGAGCACACCGCCTCGACCTCGCCGAGGAGATGGGAATTGATGACGATCGTGGTCCCCGAGTCCGCCATCTCTCTCAGAAGCTCCCGCACCAGCATCCTGCCTTCGGGATCGAGGCCGTTGGAGGGCTCGTCGAGAAACAGCATCGACGGGCGGCCTGCTGTCGCTATCGCCAGAGCCGCACGCCTTGTCTGCCCGTGCGACATCCTGCCGAAGGGTCTGTTGAGGAGGTCTGTGCAACCGAGCTGGCCGGCTCTCGAAAGCAGGTCCTCGTGCGTGGACTCACGCCTGATCCTCTCGATCTGAGCATGCATGAACGCAGGTGTGGCCCAGGATCCGAACCTGACGGTCTCCGGGAAGTATCGCACGCCCTTCCTGGAAGCCGGCCTGGCATGCTCTACGCCTTCGATGAGCGCCCGGCCGGAGTCGGCGGAGACGAGCCCCAGGACGGCCTTCATGAAGGTGGTCTTCCCCGCCCCGTTGCTGCCGAGCAGCGCGAAGATCGTTCCGCGGGGAACTCTCAGATCGAGGGGATGCAGCGCCTGGAGCCTTCCGTAGCGCTTGGAGATGCCGCATACCTCGAGAGCGGGGGGAGCTTGCACGGGAGCGCCCGCCTCCTATCTTACAGCTTCCGAATCGGGCGCCCTCGGGCACCCGGGAAAGGACAACTATCTGAGACGCATGCCCGGGCTCGCAAGGGTCGCACTGGCGGTAGCGGCCGGCATCGCTGCGACATGGCTCATGCTCGGCGCCGACACGCGCACCGCCTCGTCTCGAATCTCGTCGATCGCGCGGGAGATCTCCGGCGCCTCGCCCGCGCTCGTCGCCGCGGCCGGCGTCCTCTATTCGGCGAGCCTCCTCGTCAGGGCGTGGAGGATGAGAGCCCTGGCGTTCCGCTCGAGCGCCCCCACCGGGACGGTCCTGCCTGTCATCGTCGTCCATGCAGGGCTGGGCCACATGCTCCCGGTCAGGCTGTCCGACGTCGCCCTGGTGGGGCTCTTGAAGACTTCCGCCGGCATTCCTGCCGGGCACGGCGCCGCAGCGGTCATAATGGCGAAGCTGCTCGACCTCTGCTCCATGGGGCTGCTGGTCTTCGTAGCCGTCGCCGGAGGGCTGGGCGGCGCGCCTGTCGCAGTCTCACTCGCTCTCCTCGTGCTCGGAGCTGCCGGTCTCGCGCTGCTTCCCGCGGCACTGGGCGCCCTGCAGAAGCCGGTCGAGCGTCTCGCTGGCGGAGGGGGCCGGATCGAGGGCTTCCTCTCCGGCCTGAGGGACGCGAGCGGGCTGTGGCGCCACAGCCGGAGCCGCTTTCTGGGCGCCGCCCTCCTTTCCATGACGGCATGGGCGCTCAAGCTGGCGATGTTCGCTCTGCTGGCCCGTTCGGTGGGGCTCTTCGACGTTCCGGTGTGGCAGGCCTTCGTGGCCGGAGCGCTGACCGATCTTGTCATGGCCGTTCCGGTACACGGCATATTCAGCCTCGGCACGGCCGAGGCCGGCTGGGCCGCGGGATTCGCCCTGGCGGGCGTCACGGGCGAAAGGGTGATAGTCGCCGGCTTCGGCGTGCATCTCATATGGATGGCCATGGCCGTCCTGCTTATGCTGGTGTGCCTGCCGTTCGCAGGAAGACGCGCCGGCCGGATCGAAGGGGAGTGACCGGGCTGAAACCCGACGTGATAGTAGGCGCCGGCGTCGCCGGGCTCACTCTGGCCGACCGGCTGGCCGCATCCGGCGGAAGGGTGCTCGTCCTCGAGAGGGAGAACTCCCCGGGCGGCCTCGCGCGATCCTTCCAGATCGACGGATTCATCTTCGACATCGGTCCGCACAGGTTCCACACCTCCGACAGCGCCGTCGAGGGCTTCGTACTGGATGTCCTGGCCGGCTCGTACGAAGTCATTCCCAGGGCGAGCAGCGTCTATCTGGGAGGCAGATACCATTCATGGCCGCTCTCGCTCCCGGGACTGGCCAAGCTGCCCCCGGGCATGCTGATCGGGAGCATCCCCGACCTGCTTTTCAGGAGGAGGCGCGGGGACGCGACCTCGTTCGCCGACCACATCGTCTCGAGATACGGCAGGAACCTGTTCTCCTTCTTCTTCGAGGGCTATACCTCCAAGTTCACGGGCCTGCCCGCCGCAAGCCTCCATGTCGACTGGGCCGCGGCCGGGGTGGACAGGGCGGTGATCGACAGGCGCGTAAAGGCGGACAGCCTGAACGCCCTGCTCAGAGGCATGCTGTTCCCGAGGCCGGTCTCCACGACCTTCATCTATCCTTCCAGAGGCGGAATAGCCGATTTCTCGCACAGGCTGGTGAAACGGGTGGAAGCGGCGGGCGGGACGGTGAGGACTGCCGCCGAAGTGGACGGTCTTCTGCTGGAGGGAGCCCGGATGGCGGGCGTCCGTCTCTCCACCGGCGAGGAAATAGAGGCGGAGCGCGTGTACTGGTCGGCTCCGATCACCAGGCTCTCGCCCGGCAGCGGGCTGTCATTCATCAACACCATCCTGGTGTGCGTCGCGCTGAGGAGGCCGGCTGCTGGCGACTATCAGTGGTGCTACTTCGGGGAACAGGACATCTCCTTCAGCCGCACCTCGATACCTGCCAGATTCTCCGCCTCGACCGTTCCCGCTGGTGCGGGGAGCATAATCGCCGAGATCACCTGTTCGAACCTAGACGATGAGTGGAGCGAACCGGAGTCCCTGGTGCCCCGGGTGCTGGAGGATCTCGAGAGGGTGGGGGCCGCCAGACAAGGCGACGTGCTGTTCACCAGGGCTCTCAGAGTCCCGGAGAGCTATCCCCTCTACACTCTCGACTACAGGGAGCGGCTCGACAGCATCGTCCTGCCCGACGGAGTGATACCCATAGGGAGATGCGGCACCTTCTGGTACAACAACATGGACCATTCGATCTCCCAGGCTCTTGCGAGGGCCGGGGGGCGCGACGTGCCGAGGGAGTTCTGGGCCGTCCGGAGAAGTGATTTCCGGCCGCCTCCTCATCCCGCCCATTGACCGCCGTGACATCCTGAACGATTTTCCCGCCCGTGCGGGCGCAGGAAGGCGGTGCGAATCCGCCGCGGTGGCGCCACTGTGACCGGGGACCGAACCCGACGGCCACTGTCCGCGAAGGGCGGGAAGGCGGGCTAGGGAGGATCCGGGAGTCAGGATACTGCGCCGCGTGAAGTGGGGGATCGTCCTCTCCGCTCAAGGGAGGACCTCCGCGCCGCCTCCGTGCCCGCAGAACGGAGGCTCCGCTGTCGCTGCACAGTGAAATACTGCTCGCCCTCCTCTCCTCGTGGCTGAGAATCCTCGATCCCTCGGGCTCCCCCGTTGAGGGTGCGCTCGCCGTCGCCCGGCCCTCGGGCGTCACGGCCTTCTCCGGCGAGGACGGCATGCTCGAGATCGAGAGCTCGGGCTCCGACACCGTCATGCTCAGCGCTCCAGGGTACCTGCCCTGGGAGGGCGCCCCGGGAGACGCCGAGACGGTCATCCTGGAGAGGGATTCAGTGCGCTCGCCCGTGGTGATCACGGTGACCGCCGAGGCTCCGGGCGCGCCTGCGGCTGGGCCGTCCTCCACAAGGCTGGAGGGACGCGACCTGGACGTGCTGTCGGCTCTCGGCGCACCAGCGCTGCAGGCCAGAGTGGCGTCCCTTGCCGTCAGGGAGTACGGGGGGGCCGTGCCCGTCCTCTCGATGTCCATAAGGGGATCGGAGGCTTCCCAGGTCGGCTGGCTCGCGGGAAGGCACAGCATCCAGAGCCCGATGGACGGCCTGCCCTCCTCCTTCCCCGATCCCGCTCTGTTCGCCTCCATGACGTTCGACAGGGGCGGAACCTCCGCCATGGCCGGCGGCGGGATGTCGGGCGCAGCAGTGCTCGAGCCCGCCGGTCCCTCGTCTCCGGCCCGGTTCGAAGCCGGGATGGATTCCAGGGGAGGGGGCAGGCTGCTCTCCAGGTTCTCGCCGGGCGGCCTTCTGGGCCTCGCAGCCTCGCTCAGGAGGACTGTAGGAGCCGGAGGGTCGGAGGGGAGGACGGGTGCACTGCTCGCGACGGCCGGGGGACGTGCGGTGAAGGCGGGGCTGCTCGTTTCGTCGGGCGCCGGTGAGATAGAGGGGCCCGACTGGAGCACGCCGGCGACAGGCAGGAGGGGCTTCGGTTCGATCGACATCTGGGGGGAGGCCCGCGCGTCCGGCTTCGATGTCGCAGCGGGCATCGGAAACTCGGTGATGACCTATTCCTCCCTCACGCCTCTTCCTGCAGACGACCGGCACGCCTCCGGCGTCGCCGACTTCTCCATCGAGAGGGCGTTCTGCGCCGGGCCTGCCGCCTGCTCGGCAGGCGCCGATCTGGCCTGGGACAGGGTCGCGAGCACCGCTTCCGGCTCTCACGACAGGCTGCGAACCGGTCTGTCGGTCGGGGCCTCGCTCGCTTCCGCCGGAATGTCGTTCAACGCGGCGGCGCGTGTCGAGCTGCAGCCTGGCGGCCGGGCCATGGCCGGAGCGAGGCTGGGAGCGGAGCTTCCCCTGCTGGACGATTCCGTCCTGACTGCCTCGCTGACTGCGGCGAGAGGCTTCCGCAGACCGACCTTCAACGATCTCTACTGGCCCGAGGACGCCTTCGCCGAAGGCAATCCCGGCCTCGTCCCCGAGACCTGCCGGGAGGTCGAGGCGGCCCTGTCCTCGAGTCTCTGCGGCTCTCTCGCACTGGAGCTCGCCGGATGGCTGGCACGGGACGCAGACGCCATCTCCTGGCAGCCGTGCCCGGACGGCAGGTGGAGGCCGTGCAACACGACCTTCGTGAATCGGAGAGGGCTCGAGGCCTCCGCGGCTGTGCGGACGGGGCTGCTGGAGATGGTCGGGGCCATCAGCCTGATGGAGGCCGAGGACGCAACGCCAGGATCGGTGAACGCGGGACGCAGGCTTCCGTACAGGCCTGGCCTCACGGCGGGCTTCTCGGCCGCGATGGACGCCGGAGATCTGGACTTCGCAGCCGCCGCCGGCTGGACCGGGCGGAGATACACGAACGCTGCAAACACCTCCTGGCTCGACCCTAGGCTGCTGGTCGACATGGCGGCGGACTGGGATCCGGGCTGGGCCGGCGGCTGGGGCGCCGGTGTGCGGGCATCCAACCTGCTGGACATCGAATACGAGGAGAGCTACGGCTATCCTGGGAGATCGAGGACCATCGGCATCGAGATCCACTGGAAGGAGGAGTCGTGATTCGATCCGGACTTCATGCAGCTCTGTCCGTCCTGCTCGCCATGGCCTTCGCCTGCAGCGACGGACCCTCCGGGCCTGGGACGCCCGGCGAAGGCGATGCCGTCGCCTGGTTCGACGGGCTCGGTTTCACCGTGGACCTCTACTTTCCGTCCGACGGCACCCTGATCCTCGGCGCGTTCGTCACCGGAGAGGTGCCCAACGACATCCTGGCTCTCGGTGACGGCATGTTCCTCACCGTCAATTCCTCCCCGTCGAGCATCACGGTGTTCGACATCGAGGGGGAGGGGGCCGCAGCCACGGTCGATCTGCCTCCGGGCTCCAATCCATGGGCCGCCTGCGCCTCCCAGGAGGAGGTCTTCGTCAGCCTCCTGACGACTGGACAGGTGGCGGTCGTGGACAGGAGTTCGTGGGAGGTGCTCCGCTACATGGATGCCGGGTCGAACCCCAGCGGCATTGCGCTGGCGGCGGGAAGGCTGCTCGTGAGCCACTCCAACTGGCCGGAGCCGGGGTGCGGCGGCGTCACGATCCTCGATCCGGCGAGCGGCGACTCCCTCGGCTTCGTGGACACGCCCGAGAACACCTACTGGCTGCGGTACATGCCTTCCACCGGGATGGTCCACGCCGCGTCCAGCACCTACAAGGACGACGGAGCCATATCGGTCATCGACCCGGTCTCCGGGGAAGTCGAGGCACTCGTCCCGACCGGGGGTTCTCCAGTGCTTGGCGGCGAGACGGTAGCCGGCTTCGCCGCAGGCGACGGATTCTCCTCCGGAGGGCTCTACATCTACCAGGAGGACGGCTCTCTGGCGGAGTACGACACCGGGCACTGCGTGAACGGCCTCGTGGCGCTCGGGGACACGCTCCTCCTCACGTGCTTCCCCGAGGACGCGGTGTATCTCTGGTCGCTCTCCGCAGCAGGGCCCGAAGGTTCGCTCCAGTCTGGCGACGGACCCCAGGGGATGGCGATAATCGCACGCTAGGTCTTCGGATCACCCGGCGATGGAGGCGCGATGAAGCCAGGTCTGTGCGATCTTCACGTCCATTCCGTCAGGTCCAGGGCGTCGGAGTACTGGTTCCTGCGCGCCATGCAGGCGCCTGAGAGCCTCACGCCGCCCCAGCAGATCTACGAGCGCGCCATGGAACGCGGCATGAGCTTCGTGACGATAACCGACATAGACACCATGGAAGGCGTCATGGAGATTGCTCACCTCCCCGGAGTCGTCACGGGCGAGGAGGTGCGCACCTACCTGCACGGAAGCAAGGCCCTGCTGCACATCCTGGTATGGGGGCTGTCCCCGTCGGACCACGACGCCATAGCGAGGGAGAGGGGATCCTTCGAGGGACTCGTGGAGCTTCTTCGCGACAGGAACCTTCCATTCGCCTTCGCCCACCCGCTGATGTTCCCCGGCGGGGGGATGATGAGCCTCGAGGACTTCGCGGGAATCGTAAGATCGGTTCCGCTGGTCGAGACGCTCAACGGCCACAGGCCGGCCGTAGAGGCCGAGAGGCTCCCCGTCCTGGTTCGCGCTATTCGCGGAGACCCGGAATTCGCCGGCTTCGTTGGAGGATCCGACGATCACTGCGGAAGGTTCATCGGGCAGACCTGGACCGGCGTGCCTGGGGCCTCATCCGCATCGGCCTTCCTCGACGGCCTTAGGGCGGGGAGGGTGATGGCTGGAGGGGCGAGCGGGGGGGCCGTCAGATCCGCCTACTCCATCTACTCGATCGCCTACTCCTTCTACAGGGACAGGATGCTGTCCAAGCGCCTTCCGCTGTTCGCCTCCGCAGCGGCAGACAGGTTCTTCGTAGCGGGCGCGCACAAGGAGCCCACGCTCTGGCACCGCCTCGACCACGCCCTCCACACCGTCTATCACAGGGCGGTGATGAGCTCGGAGCAGAGCCCCGAGTCCTTCCTGCTGGAGGAGCTGCTCCAGGTCGGCAGGGACCTGTGGGCCAGAGGCGCCCAGCAGACCGAGGGAATAGACGAGAAGACCTTCCAGGTCCTCAGCAGCACTACCAACCGGCTCATCGAGAGGTTCGGCGGCCTGCTACTCGGGAGGATGGCCGACGGGAGGATATTCGACGCCCTGGAGGCGTTCTCCGCCCTCATCCCGGTCGCGCTCCTCGGCGCCCCCTATCCGATGGCCTACTCGGCCGTCAGGAAGGGGAGGGCGGCCATGAGGGAGTACAGGCGGGGGCTGCCGGGGCTGGAGTACCCTCCCCGGCAGGCGGCACGGGCATGGGTGACCGACACCATAGACGACCTGAACGGAGTCTCCCGCACTCTGCAGAAGTTCAGCCAGATGGCTTCCGCCGGCGGGCGTCGTCTCGCCGTGGTGACCTCCCAGAAGCGCCCTCTCACCTTCGAGGGCTGGGTGGTCAACTTCCCTCCCATCCGGGAGTTCCCCGTGCCTAACTACGAGTCGAAGACCCTGTCCTTGCCTCCGTTCCTCGATCTCCTGAGGTTCCTCGACGAGGGCGGTTTCGAAACCGTCTACATCTCTACTCCCGGCCCGGTAGGGATCGCATCGCTTGGTGCGGCGAAGCTGCTCGGAATCCCCACCGTAGGCATCTACCACACGGACCTGCCGCGCCACGTAAGGCAGATAGTCCAGGACGGCCATCTCGGCGAGTTCGCGGCATGGGCCGTCGGGTGGTTCTACTCGGCCACCGATCTGGTGATGGTCCCGAGCCGCTACTACATGAGGGAACTGGAGATCCTCGGCATCCCCGGCGGGAGCATGACGATCTTCCCGAGGGGCATAGATCTACGGGCGTTCTCCCCGGAATGGAGGGACGAGGGGTTCTTCGAGAAGTACGGCAGCTCCTCGGACGCGGTGAGGATAGTCTATGTGGGACGCATCTCCTGGGAGAAGGATCTGGACATCCTGGCCGACGCGTTCATCGCGCTGCGTGAAAGAGGCGTCCAGGCCGAGCTGTTCATAGTCGGCGACGGCCCATCGAAGCCCGAACTCTCGCAAAGGCTGTCGGAAAGGGGAGGGCGCTTCTGCGGCATACTCGATGGCGAGGCCCTTTCCAGGGCCTACGCCTCGGCCGACATATTCGCCTTTCCCAGCACCACCGACACGTTCGGCAACTCCGTTCTGGAGGCCCAGGCTTCCGGCGTGCCTGCGGTCGTGAGCGACATGGGCGGACCCATGGAGATAGTCCGCCACGGCGAGACAGGTCTCGTCACCAGGGGGCGCGACGTAGGGAGCTTCACGGACGCCCTTGCCGCACTCTGCGCGGATGCTGCGCTCAGATCCTCGATGGGTCGTGCGGCCCGAGCCCTTGCCGAGGAGAGGACCTGGGAGAAGGCCTTCGATCAGGTCTGGCGGGAGGCCCCCTCGGCGGATTGAGGCGCCCGGCTGCCGTTCTGTCGCCACGCCTCGCTCCGGGCAGAGGGCCATCTCGCCGGAAGGCTCAGCGAGTTATCCGGCGAAGCGCCGAGTTGCGCCAGCGGCAGAGCTGATTGGTCGGGGCGGCCGGAGTTGAACCGGCGACCCCCTGCTCCCAAAGCAGGTGCGCTACCGGGCTGCGCCACGCCCCGACGCGAGCCATTCTAATCTCCGCCCGGGCGTTCGCACAGGGCGTATTGACCTGCTGGACCGCCTGCCCGATATCTCCCGAAGCCGGGAATATCCGTACAGAAAGGCTTGGAGGCAGCATGTCGCCAGTTCCTCTTCTCGCGTTGCTCCTGCTCGACTTCTCACCCGCATCATGGCGCTCGGTCATCGTGGGTCCGGTCGGTCCGGTGGAGCTGAAGCTGTTCCAGGAGCATGGCTTCGACATCGAGGGCGTACACGGGGACATGGCTAGACTCTATGTGGACGACGACAGGCTCTACGCGCTCGAGAGCATGGGCTTCGCCGCGATCCCCGTCGTCTCCCCGGAGCCCCTCGTGCCCTATCCTTCGATCGACGCGCTCTACGACACTCTCGAGGCAATAACGGCCCGCCATCCCGACATCTGCCGCCTCGAACAGGTCGGCACCACGGTCCAGGGCAGACAGATCCTTGCAGTCGTGGTCTCCGACAACGTGGGTGCGGAGGAGGTCGAGCCCGAGTTCAGAGTCATCGCCGCCATCCACGGCGACGAGAAGACCAGCGCGATGGTCGCCCTGAACTACCTCCGCAACCTGGCCGACTTCTCGGAGACGAGTCCCATGTGCCAGTACGTGGTGCAGAACTCCGAAACCTGGGTCGTCCCTGTGATGAATCCCGACGGATACAGCAGCAACTCCCGATACAACGCCCACGGCGTTGATCTGAACAGGAACCTCAGCTACATGTGGCAGCCTGGGGCGGGAGGGGGCTCGAGCCCCTTCAGCGAACCCGAGACGTGCGCCCTCCGTGACCTGACCATGACCGCCTGGCCGGCGCAGAACTCCTACGAGAACCCGTTCTGCGCAAGCCTCTCGATGCACGGAGGCGAGGCCTGCTTCAACTACGTCTGGAACTACAGCTCCGCCGCGGTCCAGGATACGCTCCTCATAGTCGACATGGGGGAGAGATACGCCGACCTCTGCCAGGTGCCCGGCTTCTGGGTGACCGAGGGCTGGGCGTGGTACGTGATAACCGGTGATGTCAACGACTGGAGCTACGGCGAGTACGGAGGAATCGACCATACGATCGAGGTCCACATCGACAAGCAGGCCTCCGACTGGCCCGGCGTGTCGGCCCAGCACTACATGTCCATCCTCGATTTCTTCGAGAACGCCGTCTCGGGCATCTGGGGAACCGTCACTGACGGATTCGGACAGCCCCTCGACGCGAACCTCCAGATCACGATGTGGGACGGCGGCGACTCGCAGCCGCTGCGCTTCTGCAGGACCGACGTCACGATGGGTGATTACGCGAAGCCGACCCTCCCGGGAACCTACAGCGTCACCGCCACCGTCGCAGGATACCCTCCGCAGACCGTGAACGACGTCGCAGTGGCAGCAGGGCAGAGGGTCGAGGTGAGCTTCGTGTTCGGCGTCCAGGGCTCGCCAGGTCCGGGAGGGGATCCGTCCGGCTGCGTCTCGCTGGAGGTGCGGCCCAATCCTTCCACGGGTCCCGTGACATTCTCGTGCTCGACAGGCGAGGGCGGTCTCCTGAAGGTCTTCGACCTCTCGGGCAGGATGGTTTACGACGAGAATCTGCCCCCCGGGGCGGTCGAGCTGCAATGGGATTTCACGACGAGCGAAGGCGCAAGGCTGCCGTCCGGAGTCTATGTCGCCGGGCTGTCCTCCAGAGGGGCGATCGCCTCCAGGCTTCTCGTCCTGGACAGGTAGAGGGAGGATGCCCCCGAAAGGGGCTTGAGCCTGCAGCCCGGTTGTGCGATATTATCTCCCGTGCCCGAGGTTGGGCGCTAGAACGAGTAACTGCTGCAGAGAAGGCATAGCCTGGAGCGTGCCCGGCACGTAGCTGGGTGCGCTCCTGGACGAGATTCGGCTCCGGAGGTAGAGCGATGGCCCACAAGAAGTCAGGATCCAGCTCCCGCAACGGCAGGGACACCATCGGCAAGTGCCTCGGAGTGAAGGCTCCCGCGGGCAGCCTGGTGAAGGCAGGCACGATCCTCGCCAGGCAGAGGGGAACCACGATCCACCCCGGAAGGAATGTAGGGCTCGGCTCCGATTACACGCTTTTCGCGACAGCCGACGGAAGAGTGAAGTTCCACACCTCCGGGGCTCGCAGGGTGGTCTCCGTGCTGCCAGAATAGTCCGGCCCGCATGCCGCAGGCCGATTTCCTGCTCATACACGCAGGACAGCTCCTCACCCTCGCCGGTCCTCCCGGACCCCGCAGAGGAGGGCTGGCATCCGAGCTGTCGGTCGTCGCCGACGGCGCGCTCGCATCCATGAACGGCAGGGTGGTCTGGGTCGGCGGAACGGACTCAGCCGCAAGGTCCGTGTCGCTGACTCCCGGCGCGGAGGTGCTCGACGCCTCCGGCGGAGTGGTGGCTCCGGGATTCGTGGACTCGCACACTCATCCTCTCTTCGCGGGATCCAGGGCTGCGGAGTTCGGACAGAGGGCTGCAGGAGCCACTTACGAGGAGATCGCGAGCTCGGGCGGCGGGATCGCCAGCACGGTCTGCGCGACAAGGATGGCATCGCGCGAGGAGATCTCGAGGAACCTGCGCTCCGCCCTCGGCAGGATGCTCATGCACGGGACCACTACGGTGGAGGCCAAGAGCGGCTACGGGCTGGACATGGACACCGAGCTGGCGTGCCTCGAGACGCTTGCAGAGGTGGCCCGTGAATGGCCGCAGAAGATCGTCCCCACGTTCATGGGACCGCATGCCGTCCCTTCGGACTTCCATGGAGACTCCGACGGATACCTCGACTTCGTCATCGGGGAGGTGCTCCCGGTGGTCGCCTCTCGCGGGCTCGCGCTGTTCGCGGACATCTTCTGCGAAAAGGGGGCATTCGACGCCGACCAGAGCAGGAGGTTCCTCGAGGCAGCCCGGGATCTCGGGCTCGAGCCCAGGATCCACGCCGACGAGCTTACGGAATGCGGCGGCGCCATCGTAGCTTCGAAGGTCCGGGCCAGGAGCGCCGACCATCTCCTCCAGGCATCCGACGACGGCCTGAAAGCGCTGGCCTCGAGCGGGACAGTAGCGACGCTGCTGCCTGGAACCGCCTTCTTCCTCGGAAAGGAGTTCCCGGACGCCCGCAGGTTCTTCGCTGCAGGAGTGCCCGTCGCGCTCGCCACGGATTTCAACCCCGGGAGCTGCTTCACCGAGTCCATGCCCCTGATCCTCAGCATCGCGGTCTGCAGGTGCAGGATGACAGTCGAGCAGGCTCTCGTTTCGGCAACCGTCAACGGCGCCGAGTCCCTCGGTCTGGGCGGCAGGAAGGGGGCGCTGGCGCCCGGCTTCGACGCCGATTTCACGCTGTGGGATATCGACGACTACAGGGGGATACCCTATCATCTCGCCTTCCCAGATATTCTAACGGTACGTATAGGGGGTTCGAAAGCTGGGGGTCTGGCTTTGGCGACTCCGGACACTGCGGCTAGATGGTAGATATCGCGCTTCGCAAGAAGGCTCACGAGCTTGTCCAGAAGGGCAAGCTGGACAATGCATTACGCGTCTTCGAGGTGATCCTGAAGGAGGATCCTGAAGATGCCTCCATATTCAACAGCATCGGAGACGTCCTCCTCAAGCTGAAGCGACGGGAGGAAGCGCTCGAGAACTTCGCCCGCGCGTCCCAGCTCTACCTGAAGGACGGCCTGCACATGGTGGCCCTGTCGGTGTGCAGGAAGGCTCTCAGGGCGGATCCTGAATACGCGCTTGCGCACTATCTGATGGGCGTCTGCTTCGAGGAGCAGTCCAAGCCCGACCAGGCCCGTCGCGAGTACATCCTCTACCTGCGAAGCAAGCCCGAAAAGGGCGCAGAATACGTGCTGAACTCGCTTCTATCCCTCACGAAGCTCGATCCGGAGGACAGGAGCTGGGTGGTCAGGCTCGCGAGGACCGCGTTCGTCCAGCGCAAGGAGGGGATACTCGACCGTTGCGTATCCATGGCTGCTGAACGCGGATTCCCCGAGCACAAGAAGCTCGTTCAGATGCTGGACGAACTCCGTGCGCTCCTGAGAGCCGGGCAGGCGGCCGGAGCCGGCACGCCCGTCGTCCCGGCCGTCGAAGCGCCGGCAGTGCCCTCCGGCTTGCGTACCGAGGACGGTGAGGCGGCGGAAGGCATCGGGACGCAGCTCGAGGAACCGGCTCGCGAGGAGGCAGCGGATCAGGCCGAAGCGGCTGTCGAACAGGAGGACTCGGCGGAGCTTGTGGTACCGCCCGACCTCGGGTCGTTCGAGGCCGTGCTGATGGATCAGGACGGGGAAGAGCCTGTCGAGACAGTGTCGGGCTCGATCGCAGCGGAGGAAGAGGAGCCGGCGGTCTCGGAGGAGGAGTATCCGGGGCCTGCGGAGCCGGCGGTCTCGGAGGAGGAGGAGTATCCGGGG
>CAZMTK010000001.1:210700-222844 GCA_964569245.1 uncultured bacterium
CTGCGGAGCCGGCGGTCTCGGAGGAGGAGGAGTATCCGGGGCCTGCGGAGCCGGCAGCTTCCGAAGAGGAGCTTTCTGCTCCGGCTGTGTCGCCCTTGCCCGTGGATGGCGAGGCACGGTTGGAGGAGGAGCCAGTAGCTCAGGCGCCTGCGTCCGTGGAGGCCGGGAATGAATTGGCGCCCCGGGCGCAGGTCCGGCCCGAGCCGGTCCGCCGGGTAGTCAGAAAGGTCAAGAAGCGCAGACCGGAACCTGCGGAGTCAGCAGGACCGCAGACCGCTCAGCCCCGCTTGGCCGAGCCCTCTGCGCCCTCGATTGCCCT
The DNA here is from genome assembly GCA_964569245.1 of uncultured bacterium. GTDB lineage: Bacteria > Fermentibacterota > Fermentibacteria > Fermentibacterales > Fermentibacteraceae > JAAYTY01. The sequence goes on from CAZMTK010000001.1 coordinate 211,020, forward strand.
CGAGCAGGCGGGCTTCGAATCTGCCGACTTCGTCGAGGAGGAGGCCGGAGCCGAGGAGGAGGACTTCAGACCGAGGAAGCGTCTCGGCGAGTACTTCGTGGCTGACGGCCTGCTGAAGGCGAGCGACGTTCTGAGAGCGCTGGAGGTGCAGGCTTCCTCGAAGGAATACAGACGTCTCGGCGACGTGCTCGTAGAGATGTCGCTCGTCTCGGTCCGGCAGGTCAGAGAGGCCCTCTCCCGCCAGGTTGCGGACATGAGGAGGAGGCTGGAACGAAGCCCTGCGGACGCCCTCGGCTGGGTGGAGCTCGGAAACCTGCTTCTCGACGTCAGCGATTTCTACGGCGCTGTCGAGGCCTATCTGAAGGCTGCCGAGATCTATCGAGCGACCGGCAGGGAGAAGATGGTCTTCGAGCTTCTCGAAGGCGTGCTCGACATATGCCCCGAGTCCCTCGCCGCAGCCAGAGAGCTCGTGAGGATAAGGAGTTCGCTGGGTCCCCAAGGCCAGGCCCGATCCCTCTACCGGCTCGCTGTCGCCTACCTTCTGAACGACAGCCCCCACGAGGCCGTAGCTGCTCTGGAAGCCTCTGTCCAGGCGGATCCGAGCTTCGGGATGGCTGCCTCCTTGCTGGAGGGCGTCAGACCTGGTATCGCGGCCGATCTCGAGAACTACGCTGACATCGCTTCCATCCTCGCCGATATAGACAAGATGTTCGACCAGGACTCGGCCCGAGCTCTCGCCGGTCTCGTGAAGGAGTTCCAGGAGGGTGTTCGTGACGCTGTTTCGCCGGACGACCACCAGACCCACTACGACCTCGGCATAGCCTACCGCGAGATGGGGCTGCTTCGTGAAGCGATCGCTGAGTTCAACCAGGTTCTCCAGAGTCCGGAGCACAGGCTGAGGGCCAGGGAGATGCTCGGGCGCTGCTTCCACGACATGGGGCGCTACGACGAGGCCGAGGAGCAGTTCCAGAAGGGGCTCAGCATTGCCGGCAAGGACGGGACCTCGCTTGTCGGCTTCCATCTCAACCTCGCGCGGGTGTACGAGGCCACCGGCAGGAAGCGCCAGGCCGAGGCCGAGAGGAAGGCCGCGGCCCGTATCGACCCTGTGCTCGCGACGATCCAGGACCACCTGGAATAGACTCCCTTCTGCGACCAGGTGCTGCTTCACCGGCAGAAGCCCGGTTCCTCCCGTTCAGGTCTCCCTGCCGGCAGCGCGGGTGGATTTCAGGGTTGCCCTGAAAGCGCGATTGTAGTAAAACTCGTGCAGCATCATCCGGGGAGCCGGCTCCCCGGCAGCAGGTGACGGGCACCGGGCCGTCACGGACGCGACGTCTTGGGCGACTTCGCGAAAGTCTTGCCTGCCTGCGTCATGCACTGGCTGACGGTTCGGGCATGCAGAAGGAGGGTGGGCCTTGCCTCTCGATGTCAGGGATATCCTTCAGAAGGCAATATCGGAAGGCGCCAGCGACATCCATCTGAAGGTGGACTCCCCTCCGGTCATCAGGGTGGCCGGGACGATCAGAAAGCTGCAGGAGGAGCCCCTCAGCCGGGAGGATACCTTCAGGATAGCATTCGAGCTGATGAGCGAGGAGCACAGAGGCCTGTTCCAGCGCAGGAACGAGGTGGACTTCGCGTTCAGCCTCGGCGGCCTCTCGCGGTTCAGGATGAACATCTTCAGATCCAGGGGGGCGGTTCAGCTCTCCATAAGGGTCGTCCCCCTGGAGATCCCGGACATCAAGGATCTCAATCTCCCCGCCAAGCTGTCCGAGATAGCGATGCTGAAGAGGGGACTGATCCTCATCACGGGACCCACCGGTTCGGGCAAGTCCACCACCCTGGCGGCCATGACGGAGATCATCAACAGGAACCGAAGCGCGCACATCGTGACGATCGAGGATCCGATCGAGTTCCTCTTCCAGGACAGGAACTCCATCATTACGCAGCGCGAACTGGGCCAGGACACGCAGTCAATGGCGACGGCGCTCAACAACGTGTTCAGGGAGGATCCAGACGTCATCCTGATAGGGGAGATACGCGACAGGGAGACGCTCGAGACCGCACTGGTGGCAAGCGAGACCGGACACCTCGTCATGGGTACACTGCACACATCGGGAGCCGCCGCCACGGTTTGCAGGATAATCGACATGTTCCCCGGCTACCAGCAGCAGCAGATCCGCACGCAGCTCTCCGGCGTCCTGCAGGCCGTGATCTCCATGAAGCTCCTATCGAGGGTCGACAGGCCCGGCCTCATCCCGGCGGTCGAGCTGCTGGTCGTCACCCCGCTGGTTCGCGACCTCATCCTGGTCAGTGGCCGCGAGAAGGAGCTGCCAGACGCCATGGAGCGGGGCAGGCTTCAGTACGGCATGATCACCCTGGACTCGGAGCTCGCGAGGCTCTACAAGAAGGGCATGATCTCCGAGGAGGACGCGCTGGCCTCGGCTTCGAACCCCGGCGATCTCGCGCTGAAGATCAGCGGACTGATGCATGGATAGAGAGCAGGCGGGGCGTCTCGCGGAAGGGATCGTTCCTCCCTGCTGCATCGTCTCCCCCGACGGCTCCGTTCTCGCGGTCAACGGCGCCATGGCCCTTCTCGACCCGGATCTGACCCCCGGCGTCGAGGCGGGGCTGGCGCGGACCTCCGCTCTCCGCCGCTCGGCTTCGGCGGCGATCACGCTGACCGGCGGCCAGGAGCTGCTCGTCTTCGGATCTGCCGAGGGCGTCCCCGGCGTCGAGCTGGCGGAGGAGCTGTCGTCTCTCGTCAGGAGCCTTTCGGGGATATCCTCAGAGCAGAGAGAGATCCTCCTCGGACTCGTTCGGGGCTCCCACTGGAGCGGCAGGGGAAGGCGTGCGAAGCTCACACCGGTGGGCATCTCCGACATCGCATGGCAGGCCTGGAGGGTGGCCAGGCCGTCCGCCCAGGCCAGGGGGGTGTCGCTCCTCTGCCCTGCGACGGAGGTCAGGGGAAACGTCCTGGCCGACAGGGCGATCCTTCTGTCCTGCGTCAACGACATGCTCCTCGACTCGATATCATCCTCGCTCCAGGGCGAGCAGGTGATACTCTCCGCATCCTTCGGCGAGAGAGCAGCCTGGCTCGAGGCAGCATGCTCCTGCTCGGGTGAGCCTTCGTGCGCGGGCCGTGTCGGAAGCGCGGCCAGGGCCATGGGGGGGAGGCTGTCATGGCGGGCCCGGCCCTCCGGCGGGCGCCTGCTTCGCCTGACTCTTTCTCCCTCCTGGGGCAACAGGTTCTCCGACCTGACAGGCGTTCCGGCATCCCTGCCCGGCTCGGAAGTTCCGGCGGCGGACCGCATGTGCCGCCGGAGACACTCGGCGGGAAGGCCGTGCTGGGCGGGGGCCAGTCTCGACGGGACCGGCTGCAGGTCGTGCATGGCTTTCAAGATGGACCGGGCGCTGCTCTCCTCGCTCCCTACGTGCGTGCTGCTCGCATCCAGCGACGAGGCGATGCTCCATCTGATTCCGCGCTGCCTTGTGACGAGGGCCGGGTATGCTGTCGTACCGGTTCCCGGGGGCAGGGATCTCAGGGCCCTGGCAGCCGAGCTGAGGCCTGATCTGGTGATAATAGACGACTACCTGACAGATTCCGAGGCGGAGGTCCTCAAGTCCGACCTTTGCGACTTCCCGGAGACCAGCGGGATTCCCGTGATCACTCTCTCCGAGGTTCCATCGGGGAAGGACTGGGTTCTGGTGAAGCCTTTCGACGACGCTGCTCTCGTTTCGTCAGCCAATCTGGCCATTCTCTCCGGCAGAGGGTTCCGGACCGCCGAGACATCGCTGCGGCCTGCGGTTCTATTCTGGGCTTCCAGACCGGGTGTGCTGCGCATGCTCGGCGAGATGCTTCTCGATTTCGGGCTGATGCCCGTCTCGGCCAGGGGCGCTTTCGACCTCATGGCACTCGCGAGACGCCTGGGTCCGCACCTCCTGGTAATGGAGTCCGAGCTGGGCTCCATAGACGCCCGCAGCGTGGCGGCGCTCCTGGGAGACGACCCTGTCCTCGCCGGCCTTCCCTTCCTTCTCTTGGGCGGCGATCCCGGCTGGTCGAAGAGCCGCTTCTCGATGAGGCTCCCCCCGGACGCCCCGGCGCCCGAGGTGGAGATGGCGGTCAGGAACCTCCTGAGGGCATCGGGTGTCCGCATCCCGCCGCTTCTGGTGGTCGAGGACGACTCCCTGCTCGAGATACTGCAAGCCGCCTTCAGCGACAGGTACGGCTACAGGTGCCCGGTGTCCGACTCTCCTGAACCGGCCCTGGTAGCTACTGCTGACACAGTCATATACCAGGGCGGCTTCCCGCCCGCCGGGATCTTCCGGGAGGAGTGGAGAGACACCCAGCTGATAGTCATCGGCGGGCCGCCCACGGACATACCCTCGGAACAGATCGCCAGCCAGGTGAGGATCGAAGCTGCCGGCTTCTCCCTGCCAGCGCTCTGGGAGGCTCTGGACACGGGGAAATGGACGGATCCCGGTGTTTGAAGTCCCACTCTGGCTCGCATCGCTCTTCTTTCTCGTGGCGCTTCTCGCCGCAGACAGGATGCGGCGGCGGCTGAACGACTGCAGGAGGCGCCTCGAACTCGCCGGAAAGGAGCTCGAGGCCGCGCGCGCCGAGATAGCCGAGGCAGACAGGCTGCGCTCCGAGATCCTGTCCAGGATCGGATCCGCCCTCCGCAAGCCCCTCGCATCCATAAGGACTGCAGCGGAGGAGGTCAGCAGGCCCTTCGAGTGTCCCGACTGGGTCAAGGAGCAGCTCCAGCTCCTGTCCAACGAGGTCGAGAACATAAGCAGCTTCATAAACCTCATAGGGGAGATATCGAGCGTGGAGACCCTGCCGGCAGGGAGGGACCAGGCCAGGGTCGTAGCCGACGTCGTGGATCTTGAGGGCCTTCTCGTGGACGTGGTCCAGTCCGCCGGAGGAAGGCTGGCCGAGAAGGGCGTCTCTCTGGCTGCGGCTATAGATCCGGAGATAGTCGTGCTGGGCGAGGAGCGGTACCTCCGTCAGGCCGTGCAGTCACTGGTCGAGGAGGCGGTCAGACACGCAGGAAGGGGCAGCATCCTGCAGGTGGACCTCAGCGCCATGGACGGCCATGCGAGGCTGGTGCTCGACCACAGGGGGCCCTCCGACACCGAAGACTCCGGCACGGCCCTGGGCACCGAGCTGGCGAGGCAGATACTGGGCGCCCACGGAGGGAGGCTCCTGGAGGGCTCGCACAGAGGGCAGTTCACGGCTTCGCTGCCTGTCGCGGAGAGGCGTCCGGGGCCGGGAGAGGGTGGTGCGGTTGAACCGGGCTATATTCAGGAAGTATGACATCCGGGGCCTCTTCCCGGAGGATCTCGACGCAGACACCGTGACTCGGCTCGGTTGGGCGGCCGGCATGCTAGCCGGGGGCGAATCCGGTACCCTGGCGGTGGGTCGCGACTGCAGGCTGTCCGGGGGCCGGATCTTCGAGTGGTTCTCCGGCGGCGCGTGCTCGGCGGGGTGCCGCGTGCTCGACCTCGGTGTGCAGACCACCCCGATGACCTATTTCGCTGCTCACATCCTCTCGCCTGATGCGACGGCCATGATAACGGGAAGCCACAATCCCCCGGCCTACAACGGCTTGAAGCTGATGAAGGGCCTGCACACGCTCCACGACGGCGAAATCCAGAAGATCAGGGAGATCGCCGAGTCCGCACCGGAGGAGATGCAGAACCGATGCGCCGTCGACAGTGTCTCGGTCGCCGACCGCTATGCCGAGAGACTCGTTTCGGAATTCGCCTTCGAGCGCTCCTTCACCGTGGTGGTGGATGCCGGGAACGGTACCGGAGGGGGCATCGCCTGCAGGGTGCTGGAAGCGCTTGGATGCAGGGTAGTCCCGCTTTTCTGCGAGATGGACGGCGGCTTTCCGAACCACCATCCCGACCCCACTGTAGAGGAGAACCTCTCCGCGCTCAAGCGCGAGGTCCTGGAGCGGGGGGCGGACCTGGGCATGGCCTTCGACGGTGATGCCGACAGACTGGGCCTGGTGGACGACCGGGGCAGGACGGTCTTCGGAGACCGGACGCTGGTGCTGCTGGCGAGATCTCTTCTGGAGACCTATCCCGGTGCTGCCGTGCTGTCGGAGGTCAAGGCATCGTCTGTCTTCTTCTCGGAGGTCGGGAAGGCAGGCGGCAGGCCGGTCATGTGTCCTACCGGGCATTCGATCATCAAGGAGGCCATGACGAAGGAGGGAGCCCTGCTCGCCGGAGAGATGAGCGGCCACATCTTCTTCCGGGACAGATACTACGGCTATGACGACGCCCTCTACGCGGCTCTCCGCCTCCTGGAGCTTGTATCCAGGTCCGGAAGGAGGCTCTCGGAGCTGCTGGACACAGTTCCTCCCATGCACTCGACTCCCGAGATCAGGGAGGAGTGCTCCGAGGAACAGAAGTTCGAGATCGTGGATAGAATCCGCAGGTCTCTCTCAGGAAGATTCAGAGTGACCGACATAGACGGTGTCAGGGTTGAATTTCCGCACGGCTGGGGACTGGTCAGGGCGTCGAATACCCAGCCCGTCCTGGTGCTGAGGTTCGAGGCCGACGATCCCGGGGAGATGAGGAAGTACGAGGCTTTGATCCGCTCGGAGATCGAAGAGGCGAGAAGGGGGCTCGATGTCCAGGGAGCGCATTGAGAGGATCGAGAAGGCGATCCGCGAGAGAGAGACTCTCGTGGAGAGGCTCAGGGACGAGTTTTCCAGGGTGATCGTGGGGCAGGAGGAGTTCCGGATGGGACTTCTGACGGCACTCTTCTGCGACGGGCATGCGCTTATCGAGGGCGTGCCGGGCCTGGCGAAGACCCTCGCCGCCAGAACCCTCGCCTCGTGCCTCGACGCCTCGTTCTCCAGAATCCAGTTCACGCCCGACCTGCTCCCGGCCGATCTGACGGGGACGATGGTCTTCCTGCCGGAGAAGGGGACCTTCGAGGCGAGAAGGGGCCCTGTCTTCACCCAGATACTGCTCGCCGACGAGATAAACAGAGCTCCGGCAAAGGTCCAGAGCGCCCTTCTCGAGGCGATGCAGGAGAGACAGGTGACCTTCGGCGGCACAACGCACCCTCTTCCCAGGCCCTTCTTCGTCATGGCCACCCAGAATCCCATCGAGCAGGAGGGGACCTACCCGCTGCCGGAGGCCCAGGTTGACAGGTTCCTCGTGAAGCTCAAGGTGGACTACCCGTCGGCGGATGAGGAGCTCGCGATCCTCGAGAGGATGGGCGCGCCAGAGCCGCCCAGGGCCGCCGCCGTAATGGACCCGAACACGCTCATGGAGCTGCAGAGGCTTTCGGCCGAGGTGGTGGTCGAGCGGAGCGTGCTCGAATACATGGTGAGGATTGTCACTGCCACGAGATTCCCGCGCCAGGCCGGCCTCCAGGAGATAGCCGATCTCATCAGCTACGGCGCCAGCCCCCGCGGAACTCTTTGCCTCCAGGCAGCCAGCAGGGCCAGGGCTCTCCTCGAGGGTCAGGGCTACGTCACTCCGGACATAGTGAAGCAGGTCGCTCCAGACGTCCTCAGACACAGGATAATACTCTCCTTCGAAGCGGAGGCCGAGCAGGTCGGCGTCGAGGAGGTCGTCAAGACTATCCTGGGCCGGGTTCCGGTTAAGTAGCCGGGTCGGACGGGCCTTCGCAATGGAGAACGTCCACAGCCTGTTCAGGCGCGTAAGGCGGCTGGAGATCCGCACGCGCCGACTGGTCGAGCAGCTTGTCGGCGGCGAGTACCGCTCCATCTTCCGCGGACAGGGCATGGAGTTCTCCGAGTTCAGGGCCTACAACGAGGGAGACGACACAAGGCTCATAGACTGGAACGTCACTGCTCGCACCGGCACGCCCTTCGTGAAGGTCCTCACCGAGGAGAGGGAGCTCCAGGTGCTCCTCATGCTGGACCTCTCGGGAAGCCTCAGGTTCGGCTCGATCAGCCTCACGAAGGAGGAGAGAGTCGCCGAGGTGGCTGCACTTCTGGCCCTCGCTGCGGTCCGCAACGGCGACCGTGTGGGACTTCTGACCTTCGCCGACGACATCATCGAATACGTTCCGCCCGACAAGGGAAGGATCCATGCCATGGTCGTCGTCCAGAAGGTCCTTGAGAGCAGGGGCAGGCAGGCTCAGGCCGACATCGACAGGGCGCTCTCCAGAGTGGGGAGGATCCTGCACCGGCGTGCTCTCATCTTCCTGATAAGCGACTTCAGGTCCTGGGGGAGGCCGAAGCTCCTGCGCGCAGCCTCCGCGAGGCACGACCTCGTCGGGATACACGTCTTCGACCCCAGGGAGCTCAGCGTTCCATCCATAGGCCGCATACGCTTCAAGGATCCGGAGACCGGCCGCGTGCAGCTCGTCGATACCGGCTCCCGCTCCTGGAGGAAGGGCTTCGCCTCGCGCGTAGCCGCCCTGCAGGCCGAGAGGGAGGCCCTCAGCAGGCAGAACGCCTTCGATCTCGTGAGCATCTCGACCGCCGACGACCTGGTCCTCCCTCTGAGGCGGTTCTTCGAGACGAGAAGGAGGAGGCGGCACCACTGATGCGGCTGTCTCTGCCGGCTTCCCTGCTGTGCCTCTCGTCCGGCCTTTCGGCCGCAGGCCTCGGTGCAGCCACGGTGGTGGACTACGGGGCTCCCGCAGGCTGGGATGTCGAGCCTGCGGTGCCCGACTCGTCCTGGGCCCTTCTGGAGCAGAACGGGGGCGAGATTACGCTCGTACCGCTCGCGCTGGACACGATCGCCCTCCCTGCGCTAAGGGCGTGGAACGGTTCCGACACCCTGCTCCTCGACCCTCCGCTGCTAGTGGTAGAGAGGACGATGCCGGACACCTCGTACGCTGTGAGCCCGTTCCCGGCGCCGGCGCCGTTCGTCATACCTCCGGGATTCCCCGAGGACTACCTAGAGGCGCACAGGTTCTGGCTTCTGTGGGGCGAACCCCCCGGAAGCCTGCTGGCGCCCGTTCTGGCCGGGGCGGCGGCTGTCGCTGCCTTGGCGGCGCTCTTCGTGCTCGCCAGGCGCCGCAGGAAGACTCTCCCCGCCGCGGACTCGCCCGGCATGGAGACAGGCTCCGCTCTTCCGGCGAGGATGAGGGCGCTGCTCGACTGCCCGGCAATGGCGGCAGGAGACTGGAAGGCCCTCTTCACCGAGATCGACAGGCTCATGAGAGCTCTTGTAGAGGCCAGGTTCAGGCTGGACACCAGCGCCCTCACGTATCGCCAGATGGGCTCCGAGATGAAGGGCAGGCCCGACTGGAAGCGCTTCGCCGAGGACTTCTCGTCGGTGATCCGCGAGGTGACGCTGCAGCGCTACGCCGGATGGGGCACCACGAGGGACGAGGCGGGCGCGCTGATCCGCGCGATGGCCGATTCCGCCGAGAGGTGGCTCAAGTGACGAGGCTGGCTTTCTGGCCCGCGCTGCTGATCCTGCCGGTGATCGCCGTTGCGGTCCGCACAGCCGCGCGGAGATCCACCCAGCGTGCACAGGCCTTCACCGGGCCCTTCGGTTCGGGGGAAGCGCTGTCCGATGCGAGGTTCGTTCCCTCGGCGCTTCTGTGGGTGTCGATCACGCTGCTCACGGTGGCACTGGCCCGCCCGCAGAGCGGCTTCGAGAGGCTTCCGGAAGCGGGCGAGGGAGTGGACATAGTCATCACGCTCGACGTATCGGGCAGCATGCTCGCGGACGACTACGCCCCGACGCGCCTCGCCGCCGCGAAGGAAGCCGCGCTTTCCTTCATCGAAGGCCGGCCGACGGACAGGATCGGGCTCGTGGTGTACGCCGCCCAGCCACTCTCGCTCTGCCCTCCCACCCTGGACCACACGACGCTCTCCAGGTTCGTCAGCAAGGCGTCCATCGGGAACCTCCCCGACGGGACCGCCGTAGGAGCGGGGCTGGCGGTAGCGGCAAGGGGGCTCGAATACTCGCAGACGGCCCGCAGGGTCATCATTCTCATCTCGGACGGGATGGACAACGCCGGCCTGGTGAGCCCCACCGACGTGGCACGGGCGATAAGAACGCTCCACGGTGACAGCCTGAGGGTGTACACGGTCGCCATAGGCACCGAGTCCAACATGTACGGAGTTGATGTCCCCACGCTCTCTCAGGTGGCGTCCATCACCGGCGGCCGGCTTTTCGACGCTGGTTCTCCGGAAGACCTGCAGGACGTCTATTCTGCAATAGACTCGCTGGAGGCGTCCACGCTCCCCGAAGAGGGTCTCTTCGTCTACAGGGACCTGTTCATGCCCTTCCTGGTAGCGGGCCTCGTACTCCTCGTCCTGTCCGAGCTGCTTCGCTGGCGGGTCATGAAGGTGGTGGGCGACTGATGCGCTTCGAAGCTCCGTTCGCCCTTTTCCTGCTCTTCCTCCCGGCGCTGTGGTGGTGGCTGCGGTCGCGCTGGCTGGAGGAAGAGATGAAGCGCCTCCGCCTCTTCGTGCGCCCTGTCCTCTGGGACAGGGTCGAGATCCAGCCGCCGCCCCCGAGAACCCTGTCCAGGACCGTATGGTGCGCTTCTCTGGCCCTCGTGATCTTCTCGCTGAGCGGACCGATGTGGGGCGAGTCCGACGCCGTCATACCTACCGGCGGGGACAACATCGCGGTGGCTCTGGACGTGTCGGCCTCCATGGCCTCCCTCGACGAGGCGCCGAACCGGCTGGGAAGGGCGGCATCGGAGATCCTCGACCTCGTGGACAGGCTTCCCGGGGTGAGATTCAGTCTCGTGCTCTTCTCAGGGCAGGCCCGGCTGGCCGTGCCTGGAACCCTGGACAGGGAGTTCATAGCGAGCCGCCTCCCCGCGGAGCCATGGAGCCGCAACTCGCTGGCCCCCGGAACCATGCTGGGCAACCTGGTCGATGTGATGCTGGCGTCGCTTCCAGAGGAGGATCTCGAGACGCGCATCGGTGTGATCTTCAGCGACGGGGGCTTCCATGACTACGCATTGGAGAGCGCAGTGGAGTCGGCGCGCGAAGCCGGGCTGGTTCTAGTGACCGTGGGGGTGGGAGGGACAGATTCCGTTCCGCTTCCCGACAGCGCAGGCGGCTTCCGCACGGACCTTCGGGGCGACACCGTCAGAACAGCCCTGGCGGAAGCTCCCCTCAGAGAGCTCGCGGAGCGCACCGGAGGGTTCTACGTGAGGCTGTCCGAGACAGGCGACCTCGCCGGCCTCCTGTCGGAGCTCCTCGAAGGAAGCAGAGAGATCAAGGCGGAGCGCGTCGCCGGCGGTTCATCGGGAAGGCGCTACCAGTACTTCCTCGGGGCGGGTCTCGCGGCCGCAGCCCTCGCAATGGTGCTGGAGAGGAGGGGGAGATGACGCTTCTCCTCGCTCTAGCAGCCGCGCTCGCAGCAGGAGCCGACAGGCTCCCGCTGCTCGAGCTGTACGAACAGGCCGTCTCGATGCTCTCCGAAGGACAGTGGGAGCAGGCGGCGGAGGCTTTCTCGGAGATATCCTCCCGCATGCCGCACGTGCCCGAGGCACGCTACGATCTCGGCTCGGCACTCTTCGGCGGCGGTTCGTACCAGGAGGCGGATTCGGTGCTGTCCACCATTCCGCCGGTTCCTGCCGGAGGCTGGGCCGATTCTGTCTCGTCCGCCGGAGCGGCTGCAGGACTCGCCGCGGCCATCGACAGCTCGGACTACGCGGGAGTCAGACGATCCGCCGACGAGCTGATCGAGCTTCTGAGGGACGGCACCTCGTTCGATTGCGACAGGCGGAATCTCGAGGCGGCGCTGAACTGGCTGGCGATGCACGAGCCCGAGGAGAGCCAGGACCAGCAGAACCAGCAGGATCAGCAGAACCAGCAGGATCAGCAGAACCAGCAGGATCAGCAGAACCAGCAGGA
>CAZMTK010000001.1:222944-449263 GCA_964569245.1 uncultured bacterium
GGATCAGCAGAACCAGCAGGATCAGCAGAACCAGCAGGATCAGCAGAACCAGCAGAGCCAGCAGGATCAGCAGAACCAGCAGGATCAGCAGAACCAGCAGAGCCAGCAGGATCAGCAGAACCAGCAGGAGAGCCAGGTGAATCCCTACACCGGGATGACCGAGGAGCAGGCAAGGATGCTGCTTCAGATGGTCGAGGAGGGTGAGCCCGTCAGTGACAGCCTGCAGGCGAGGCGGGTGGTCGGAGCCGGGGGAGGGCCCGACTGGTGATCTCTGGGGCAGCCCTCGTTCTCCTGCTCTCGCTCGCCGGTCAATCCGACAGGGTGACGGTATCGCTGCCCGATTCGGTACGCAGCGGCGACCAGTTCCTCGTCACGATCACTTCGAGCGATCCCTCGTGTTCCGGTCTGTCGTGCTCTCCCGACTACAGCCCCGGTCTGCAGTACGTCTCCAGCCGTACCATGAGGAGCTTCAGCTCCTCCACCTTCAACGGCGTCACAACGACTCAGCAGAACTGCGTCCTGCAGATGGTCTTCATCGCGCTGGAGCCCGGGAGCCAGTGGATAGGACCATTCAGGGTCACGATGGCCGGAGCAGGAAACGTTTCGATGCCGGCGGAGACCCTTGTGGTCACAGGCGGCACGGTGCAGGGCGGCTCGTACCGGGGGAGGAGGGCCGGCAGGCGCAACTGGATGGAAGTTGAGGTGGACTCTCCCGTGCTCTATCCCGGGGTGCCGTTCCGGGTGGCGTACAGCCTCTGCACCACCCAGCTCGTGAAGAGCATCGAGAGCTACTGGACGCCGCCCTCGAACGGTGTCGCGATCGTCGCGGAGTCTCCGGAGGCGGTGAACTGGGTGAGACGTCCGGACGGGACCAGGCGGGGCATGTTCATCGTGCTGGAAGTCACCGCGTCTGCTCCGGGCCGGCTGCTGCTTCCGATACTCCAGGCCGATGTCACCACCATCGCCCAGCCCTTCTCGGGCACAGGCGGGGGGGGCGACCTCACTGTGTTCAGCGATTCGATGTTCGTCACCGTTTCGGACTTCCCGGACTCGGGCAGGCCGGCGGGATTCATGGGCATTGCGGACAGCCTCTTCTTCGAGATCGAGGCAGGGGAGCAGTGCCGTGGCAGGGACGTTCCGGTGAGGCTGACAGCCTCGGGGCCCGGTGCGGCGTACCTGGAGGAGCCGCCCAGCCTCACTGTCGGAGGTCCCGCTCGTCTCCTGCCCGTCTGCAGCCGGGAAACCAGCTGCGGGAGGTACTGGGACATGGTCCTCTCGCCCTCCGACAGCGGGATGGTGACGATAGGCCCCGACAGCGTCGCCTGGCTGGACCCGCGTTCGGGGGAATACAGGATGGCTGCGATTCGGGCATGCAGCGTGGTCGTGGAGAGCCCGCCCGAAATCTGCGACGCCTCGGTGTCACCGGCGACTAGATCGAGGAGGAGAGGCTATCTGGAGGTCTTCGTCGCCGCCGGAGCTGCGCTGCTTCTGGGGGCGGTGATTCTCTTCAGATGGGCCAGAACCCGGGGAAGGGCTGCCTCCCCGGAGGAGGCCTCGGATGCAGAGGAGCTGCTCACGGCGTTCGAGGCCGTGCTTTCCCGCATCCTCACCGGAAAGAGCAAGCCTCTCGGGCCCGACGGGATAGCCGACCTGCTCGAGGACCGGGGGGCATCACAGATCCTCCAGCGCAGACTGCTGCGCCACTGGAAGGATCTCGAGCAGATGATGGCCGGGCACGAGGTGCGACCGCCCGAGCTCGAGAAAGCCCGCAAGACCTGCCTGGAGATCATCGCCGAAGCAAGGGATCTTGTTGCGACCCGCCCCGGGCTCCCCGAAGGGAAAGTCTAGAGACTCCCACAGAGTCTTGTTCGGCATCCTTGAGGCAAAGGTCTTCCTGTTTTCGTTGCTGCTGAGAAAGAAACTGTCCCAGCAAAGCATGGGGCAGGACCATCGAGCGAAGATATTATGCAAATGTCGTGGAAAGATCAGCCCCGCATCAGTTTTCGTTGCTGCTGAGAAAGAAACTGCCCCAGCGGAGCATGGGGCAGGACCATCGAGCGAAGATACTATGTAAATGTCGTGGAAAGATCAGCCCTGCATCAGATTTTCGTTGCTGCTGAGAAAATAACTGCCCCAGCGGAGCATGGGGCAGGACCATCGAGCGAAGATACTATGTAAATGTCGTGGAAAGATCAGCCCTGCATCAGATTTTCGTTGCTGCTGAGAAAATAACTGCCCCAGCGGAGCATGGGGCAGGACCATCGAGCGAAGATATTATGTAAATGTCGTGGAATGACCAGCCCCGCATCAGTATCCACGACTTTACATAATATCTCTTATCGGACATTGAGAATAAGACTCTTCACCCCGGAATCACAGGGCCGGTCCGTTCCGAACCAGCCCTCCTGCTTCTGAGGTCTGTCACTGCAGGATCATCGGCTCCACGTCGGCCCATTCTATCCTGTTGAGCTGATAGGCTATGAAATCTGTCGTGTCCCGAGATATCGCCAGGGCTCGCTCGAGCCAGGAACGCGCTCCTTCTAAGTCACCCTGCCGCCAGGACAGCCGGGAAAGGCCGTCCATGGCTTCGGCCGCCACCATCGGGAAATCCGAGCTGTCCGCTGTGAGACTGGTGTACAGCTCCCTCGCATTCTGCAGATCAGCCTCGCCGCCCCTGGTTTCCAGGGCGATTGCAAGATGAAGTTCAGCAGTGACTTTGGCCAGTCTGCCAGGGTGGCTGGCAAGCATCTGCTGAAGCCGCTCGATGACTTCGTCGTAGCGCCCCAGGATGATTCCTATCTTGGCCGAGAGAACCGCCGCACGGCGCCCCCAATGCCGCGTCGGGTTCTGCTCGTATGTCTCCACGGCCAGCTGATAGGCCTGCATTAGAGTCGAAGTAGCCTGCTGGGCCTGGCCTGCCTCCGCCATCTGCTCGGCCTGTTCGTACATCAGGTCCACCAGCATGTACCGAGCCATGGCCTGCTCGTTCTGTCGTCTGGAGGTTGCAGCAAGGGTCTGGACGACGAGGATGGCGATTACGGCAACTACGCATCCGATGGCGACTTCCTTGATGTGCTCACGCGTGAAGTCCCAGGCTTTCTGAAGGTTCTCTGCAACCGGATCCCTCTTGAGCTCGGTCTTCGTCAACCTCTTTCTAGTCCTGTGAACCATCGTTCCTCCGTGTATTCTTCTCGGCCCTGGACAAACAGTCGACTATCGCCAGTGCCTGAATGCCCAAAGAAGCTTCCGAGGTCCCGGCGCTGTTCAGGATGACCCAATCTGCCTTTTCGAGGCGCTCCGTCAAGGGCATCTGCATC
The DNA here is from genome assembly GCA_964569245.1 of uncultured bacterium. Lineage (GTDB taxonomy): Bacteria > Fermentibacterota > Fermentibacteria > Fermentibacterales > Fermentibacteraceae > JAAYTY01. The sequence goes on from CAZMTK010000001.1 coordinate 226,262, forward strand.
GCCAGTCTTCGAGCTGCGCGATGCTCGTCCAGACCGTCACGCGCCATGATCCTGGCGATGCAGTCACGCTCCTCGCTTGCCATCACTATCACACTGCCCACTACTGCGGCGCCTCCCAGCTCGAAGAACAGAGCGCCCTCGAAAACGGCTTTTCCATTGCACTGCATGATGATATGGCTGCAGAGCGACATCCAGCGAGACATCCGGGGATGGAGTGCGCTCTCGATGGCAGCCATCGTGTCAGGCGAGTCGAACGCCTTCCTTCGGAGGATCTTCCTGATGGAGCTGCCGTCGAGGAAAGCCAGCGAAGGATCTCCGGTGAGTGCCGCGACAGCCCTTTTCACGTGGCCCTTCTCCAGCAGCCTGTGCCCCGCCTCGTCGAGAGAGAAGATCTCGAAGCCGCTCTTCGCCAGGATTTTGGAGACCGTGCTCTGACCTGAGCCGCTCGAGCCAGTGAGCCCCAGGAGGATGCCGCCCCCCTCGCGGGGCGAAAGGGCCGCTGTCAGCGCATGTCCCATACTACGTTCTCCCGTGCAAGCTCCATGCTGGCGACGGAGCCGGGCACCAGGTCGCCGGGTACTGTGACCGGAACGTACCTCTCGGTGAGACCCAGCATCCTGCCTGACCTGTGCCTCCGCTCGACCAGGACCTCGGACACCCTTCCCAGAAGAGACTCCCTGTACTCGATCCGCTTCCGCACGGACAGCCCGGACAGGATGCGCACCCTGTCCGCCAGCTCCGTGCCGGACGCTCCCGGGGCAGCACCCCAGGCCGCGGTGCCGGGCCTCGGCGAGAACGGGAAGATGTGCAGATAGGCGAGCGGCGCTGACTCCACGAACTCGACGGTCTCCTCGAATGCCGCGCTGTCCTCCCCGAGGAAGCCCGCCATCAGGTCCATGCCTATCGCTGGAGAATCGAACGCTTCGAGCAGGCATTCGACCAGTTCCAGAGCCCTGGCGCGCGTGAAGCGCCTTCCCATCGCCTGCAGCACCCTGTCCGACGCGCTCTGCAGCGGAAGATGCAGATGGGGGCAGACGCCTGCGCGGGCCAGCCTTGCGACCAGTTCGTGCGAAAGTCCCATCGGTTCGAGCGAGCCGAGCCTGATCCTCGCGCCCCGGCCGGAAAGCGCCTCGACCAGGTCTGCGAGGCAGGGAGCCCCGGGAAGGTCGCGGCCCCACGAAGCGAGATCGACTCCCGTGAGCACCACCTCGCGGAACCCTGAGGACGCGAGCCTGTCGAAGGATTCCACCGCCTTCGCCTGCTCGAGGCTCCTCGCAGCCCCCCTGGCAAGCGGGACCATGCAGTAGCTGCAGTGGTTGTCGCACCCGTCCTGTACCTTGAGAAGGGCGCGGGTCCTCCAGCCCGAAGGTCTTGTCTCGCAATGGAAGAAGTCCTCGTCGCTGCGCTCGATGCCGGCGGCTTCGAGCACGTCATCTGGATGCGGGGCGAGAACGAGCCCTTCAAAGCCCTCGAATGTGCCGGGCGAGTATCTGGCGGCGCATCCCGTCACGACGATCCTGGCCTGGGTGGAGCGTCTCAAGGAGGCAACGAGCTTCCTGCTGCCTGCGAGGGCGCGGGCTGTGACGGCACAGGTTCCTACGACCACGAGATCCGCCTCCGAGGGTCCAGAGGCCGCTGAAACGCCGTTCTCCGCAATCCTCGCAAGCAGTTCCTCCGCTTCGCTCGCGGCGAGGCGGCATCCCGTGCACGTTCCCCAGACTGCTCCGGGGAGCGGGGGCGCCCCTGGCGCCCCCTCCTTGCGATCCATTCCGTCCTCTGCTACTGCTCGTCAGTGGACGATTCGGCCCCGGCGGCCTCACCGCCCTCTTCCTGCGTCTCGGCTGACGGAGCCGGTTCAGGAGCCGCCGGCTTCTCGAGAGGCGGCCTCCCCTCAAAGCGCGCCCTGAACTCGCTGAGCTCCTCCATGGGCCGGCCGTTGAAGTAGCTGCGCACGCTGAGGACTATACGCCGGCTGGATGGCACTATCTCGATGACTCTCAGCGGAAGCTCGTCTCCGGGCCTCAGAACCTCCTCCGGATTCTCGAGATTCTCCCATCCGAGCTGGCTCAGCGGCACGAAGCCCTCGATGTTCTCGCCGAGGTCGACGACCACGCCGCGCTCGAGCAGCTGGACCACCTGGCCGGAGACCTCGGTGCCCTCCGGCAGGCGCGCGTCCATCGTATCCCAGGGATTGTCCGTGGTCTGCTTGAGCCCCAGGGAGATCCTGTGGTTTTCCCTGTCGATGCTCAGGACAACGACCCGCAGCTTGTCCCCCTTCGAGAGCACTTCGGACGGGTGAGAGACGCGCCTTGTCCAGCTCATGTCGCTGATGTGCACGAGCCCGTCTATTCCCTCCTCGATCTGGACGAAGGCGCCGAAGTTCGTGAGGTTGCGCACCACGCCCTCGACGATGGAACCTACGGGGAAGCGCTCTTCGATGCTGTCCCACGGGTTTTCCTGGATCTGCTTGAGGCCCAAGGAGATCTTGCGCTCCTCCTCGTTGACGTTCAGAACCACCGCCTCGAGCTCGTCGCCGACGTTGAGGATCTTCGATGGATGCCGCACGTGCTTCGTCCACGACATCTCGGAGACGTGTATGAGACCTTCGACGCCGGGCTCCAGCTCGACGAAGGCGCCGTAATCGGTGATGCTGGCGACCTTTCCCTTGACCATCATCCCCTTGGGATACCTGTCGGACACGCCTTCCCAGGGGAACGGCTGGAGCTGCTTCATGCCCAGGGAGATCCTCTCGCGCTCCCTGTCGAACTTGAGCACCTTGACCTCGATCTCGTCGCCTATGTTGACGATCTGGGATGGATGGCGCACCCTCCCCCAGCTCATGTCCGTGATGTGAAGCAGGCCGTCTATTCCTCCGAGGTCCACGAAGGCGCCGAAGTCGGTGATGTTCTTGATGACGCCGGTGCGCACCTGGCCCTCCTCCAGCTCGCGGATGAGCTTTTCCTTCTGCTCGGAGCGGGCCTCCTCCAGAACCTGGCGCCGGCTGACGACGATGTTCCTGCGTCGCTTGTTGAGCTTTATCACCCTGAACTCGAGGGTCTGACCTATGAACTTCTCGAGATTGGGCACCTGCCTGAGCGCCACCTGGCTGCCGGGGAGGAAGGCGTCCACGCCCATGATGCGCACCACCAGGCCGCCCTTGATCCTCTTGATGACTGTCCCCTTGAGGATCGAGCCGTTGTCGTAGGCGGCCTTGATGTCGGTCCAGACCTTGTGAAAATGCGCCTTTTCCTTCGAGACGGCCACCCTGCCGTCCATGTCCTCGAGGCTTTCGATGAAGACGTCCACCTGCAGCCCGGGGGTGACCTCCTCCCCCTCCCTGAACTCCACGAGAGGTATGACTCCCTCGCTCTTGTAGCCGATGTCCACGATGACCTCGTTGCCCACTCTCTGCAGGATCGTGCCCGGCACGATGCTGCCGACCTTGACCTCGGTAGTGCCGAGCGTCCGGTCGTACGAGTTCTCGAGCACGCGCCTCTCGTCGGGAGTGTACTCGAGACCCTCGATGAGCTCGACCTCCTCGGGGGTCATGCCGACTATGTACTCCTTCTCCTTCAATTCGGCTCCCTCTCTGCGATTCGGGCCTCCCGGCCCGGTTCGTCACCGAGGTCCGCGATGCGTTTCATCACGAGCCTGGCGACACCTGCGTATCCCTCGCTTCTGCTGCAGACCTCCACCTCGGAAGGCGGTATCGTCCTTCCGAAGGTCACGCGGAACCTCGTCTTCCTGAGCATCGAATCAAGGAGCCTGTCCGTGCCGCAGATGCGCGCCGGCAGGATCGGGGCTCCGCTCCTGACCGCGAGAAGCCCGATGCCAGGCCTCGGCTGGAGCTGGCGGCCGTCCGTGCTTCGAGTGCCCTCCGGGAACACTGCCACGGCACAGCCTCTAGCGAGAAGGTCGAGGCAGGTCCTGACTGCCTGCCTGTCGATGCCCCGCCTGTCAAGCGGGAAGGCGTTGAGATGGCTGAAGAAGTACGACATGAGCCTCCCCCTGAACAGCTCCTTCTTCGCCATGAAGTGTACGGTCCGGTTGAGACCGCATCCGAGAACAGGCGGATCCCAGTCGGATATATGATTGCAGGCGAGCAATATAGCACCGTGTGGCGGGATGTTCTCCGAGCCCGTGACCCGCAGGCCGAACACAGCCTCGAAAACCCGCCTCGCGAGGAACGTGGCCCTATGGAGGAAGCGCTCATCCAAGCTCCGCCCTCCGGCGCCTGTACTCAGCCACCACCATGTCCACCTGCTCCCGTATTCCGAGGAGGGTCGTGTCGAGCCACCACGCGCCGGGAGCTGGCCTGAGGGGACTGTCGGAACGCTCCCGGTCTCGCCTGTCACGCTTCAGGAGCGCCTCGACCTGGGCTGCCAAGTCGGGAACCCCGGCAGGGGCGGTTTCGCGGCATCTGCGGACGGCCCTAATCGCAATATCAGCTATGACATACACCTTGAGCACCGCGCCGGGGAAGACCACCGTCCCCATGTCGCGGCCCTCCGCAACGATGCTTCCGGACTCGGCGAAGCGCCTCTGAAGGGCAACCATGGCGCTGCGCACCTCGGAGAAGGTCGAGACGACGCTGGCCGCTTCCCCTGCCCAGGGCTGCCTGATCTCGTCGGAGACGTCCTCTCCGTCCAGCGTGGCCCGCCCTCCTCTCACCGAGATTTCGTGAAGCGATATCAGCCTCGAGATCGCCGAACCGTCGTCGAAGGATGCTCCCAAACGACGCGCAAGAAGCGCTGCCGTGCGGTACATGGCTCCAGTGTCGAGATAGTCGAAACCCAGAGAGGCTGCCGTCAGCCGGGCGGTGGTGCTCTTGCCCGAGGCGGCGGGACCGTCGATGGCGATTACGTCAGCCAGTCAAGCTCACGTCCTCTCTTTCGAGATGGGTCGCATTATCGCGTTGCGGCGCAGTGAAGTCAAGCCTGACCGGGGGCGTCGAGACCGACCGAGCGGTACAGTTCGGCCTTTTCGTCAGGCGACAGCTCGCGCAGTGCACGCCTCGGCAGCCTTCCGAGCCTTACCGGGCCGTACCTGACACGCTCCAGTCCCAGCAAAGCCACTCCGACGGCTTCGGCGAGCCTCCTCACCTCGTGGTACCTTCCCGAGGTCAGCACGAGGGATACCGTAGAGCATCCGACGGGCCTGGAGGATGCCGGGATGCAGGGCCTCCCGGGGCCTATTCGGGCGCCTGCACCCAGTGCAGCCGCCGCTTCGACCGAGGTCCCCCCTGGAACCTCCAGGAAGTATTCCCTCTCGACCGAGTAGCGGGGATGCATCAGCCTGTACGACAGCTCTCCGTCGTTCGTCAGGATCAGAAGCCCGCCCGTGTTCATGTCGAGCCGCCCCACCGGTACGCAGCCCGGCGCCGTTCCGCGCAAGAGCGCCCTGAATTCGTCCCCCCGGCCTGAGGACAGGGTGACCTCGACGCCAAGGGGCTTGTTCATCGCATAGACTGCGGTCCTCGAGAGGATCACCCGTCTGCCGGACAGACGGACCTCGTCGCCCGGGAGGATCCTCCTTCCGGGGGAGGTCTCCACGGCGCCGTTCACAGTGACGAGCCCGTCGTGGATCATGGAGTCGCACGCGCGCCGCGAAGCGCATCCGGCCCTGGCCAGGAACCGGTTCAGACGGATGCCTTCCGCCTCAGTCCTGTTGTTCTTCGAAGAGGTCGGCACCCTGCTCGGCGGGCATTCCAGTCGAGAGTATCTCCCCGATCTCCCGCCGCCTCGGCAGGTGGTCTATGTCGCTCAGGCCGAAGTAGCTGAGGAAGTCGTCGGTGGTTGCGTAGGTGAGCGGCCTTCCCACGGTCTCCTGTCTTCCGCAGATCCTTATCAGGTTCCTCTCGAGGAGCGACTTGAGCGCGCTGTCGCAGTTGACCCCCCGGATGGCCTCCACGGCCGCCCTGGTGCAGGGCTGGTTGTAGGCAACCACCGCCAGGGTCTCTATGGCGGCCCTGGTGAGCCTGCCGGGGCGCCTGTCCTCGAAGAGCTGGGCGACCGTCTCGCCGTGCGCGGCATCCGTCATGAGCCTGTAGCCGCCGGCTATCTCGGCTATGACGAGGGAGTGCCCACCCTCCTCCAATGCGGCTTTCAGCCTGTCGAGAGCCTGGGTGACGGAATCCTCCCCGCTCCCGGTGAGCTCGCACAGCTCGTCTGCCGAAAGCGGCCTGTCTGTGGCGAAGAGGAGCGCTTCGATGTCCCTGGATAGGCGGTCGAGCATCACCAGTTCTCCGTCCTCTTGATTTCTATGTCGGCGAATGGACAGCGCTGCCTCAGCAGGAGCCTGCCAAGTCTCACCAGCTCGAGCACGGCGATGAAGAATCCGACGATCCTGCTGCGCCCGAAACCGCCTCCGACGAAGGCCGACAAGGTTGTCCAGATGCCGGTCTGGAGCCTGTCCCTCATCTCGTCCATGCACTCGGCGACTGTCAGCACCGGCCGGGGGATCTTCTGCTCGGGCAGCCCGCCCGAAGGAGCCGACAGCTCCTCGAGAGCCGTGAGCAGGTCTATGATCGTCAACTGGCCAGGGAGCACCGGGGGGGCTTCCGCTGACCATCGCTCCCTCTCGCCAGGCGATGGGAAGACGTTGCGCCACAGGTCTTCGCTCTCCCTCAGATCCTGCGCGATCTCCTTGAAGGCCTTGTAGAGGACGAGCTGTCGCATGAGAGCCTCGGCCTCGCCCATCTCGTCGGACTCCTGCCCCCTCGTGGCGGGAAGCAGGGCGCGGCTCTTCATGCTCGTGAGGGTTGCCGCCATTACCAGGTACTCGCTGGCGACGTCGAGGTCCAGCTCTATTGCCTTGCGTATGTATTCGAGATACTGCTCTGCGACGACTGCCGTCTCGATCTGGTAGATGTCGAGCTCGTCACGCTTTATGAGATACAGCAGGAGGTCGAGGGGGCCTTCGAAGGCGTCGAGGCTGATCCTGCAGGCATCAGCAGACATAGCCGAACTCCAGCAGATCGCTCCTGTTCTCGGGCCAGGACTCGCGCACCTTCACCCACAGGTCGAGGAAGACCCGCCGGCCTATCAGCTTCTCGGCCTCGCTCCCGACGAGCTCGGTGATCTTCTGGAGGGTCTGCCCCTTCCTCCCTATGATGACGCCCTTCCCCGAGTGCCTGGCAACGAGGAGGTTGGCCCTCACATATGTCTTGCCGTCCCGGAAGGAGAACTCCTCCACCTGGACCGCTGTTGCGGAGGCGATTTCAGTCGGGAGCACGTTGAAGAGCTGGGTCCTGACAGCCTCCGATACCAGGAAGCGCTCCGAGTGGAGACTGCTGCAGCCTTCCGGGAACAGACGCGTTCTGAGGGGGAGCTGGAGAGCCACAGCCCTCTCGAGCTCCGTGACTCCCTGGCCGACAGGAGCGCACAGAGCGACTGCGGCCCGGAAATCGCCCAGCGCCGAGGCTTGGGAGACCAGTGCCGGGAGCAGCCTGCCGGGGAAGTAGTCGCAGAAGCTGAGGGCGAGCACGACGGGTCTCGACTCGAAGATTCGCATGAAGCGCTTCAGTTCGGGGCTGTCCGACCTCTCGGCGAAGTCCCTCGCGCTCGCCACGAAGACTGCGGCATCCATCCACTCCAGCATATCAAGCCCGATGCAGCTCTCCAGCGGGGGCATGTCGACGAAGCAGATCTGGCTGCCCGGCCTGACGCAGAGGCCGCACAGAGGCACGCGGGTGGTCCCTGGATGGGGAGTCACCGGCGAGACGGCACGGCCCGTGAGGGCGTTGAGAAGCGAGGACTTCCCCGAGTTGGCGAAGCCGGCGATGGCCGCATAGCCGGCCGGAATCCTGTCGCCGCAGGGTGGGTCTATCTTCAGCGGGTGCGCGAAGGCGGCTTCCTGCTCCATCAGTTCCCCTGCGAGGAGCTTCCGGCTTCCCCCCTGGGGGTTCCGCGGAACGCGAAGAACTCTCCGCCAGCGGTGCCGAGATAGAGCGTCCCGTTCACCAGAAGCGGCGCCGAGCCGGCGTAGCCGCCAAGCTCGAGAGAGTCGACGGCCGACCCGTCATCCAGGCTGAGCACATGGAGCCGCTTGTCGTCGCAGGCAGCATAGACGGTGGAGTCACCGACCGCCGGGGGCACCTGAACCCAGTTCTCCAGGACCGCCTGCCACAGCTCCTCTCCATCTTCCGCAGACAGGCACAGGACGCGGCTGTCGCACGTGCCTATCACGACCCTGTCTCCGGAGATCACCGGCCTGGACATGGTGCACCTGGCCTGGCCCGGAGCGACGTCGACCTCCCACTGCGATGTCCCGTCGAGGATGTCGAGCCTCCTGACCGTTCCGTCGGAGAATGCTGCGAAGACCGAGCCGCCGGCAGCAGAGGGAGGCGACGCCAGGCCGGGGAAGTCCCTGAGCCAGAGCCTTCTCCCAGAGACCCCGTAGGCGCAGACCATCCCGTCCTCGGACGTGAAGACGGCTATCGTGTCCGCTATCGCAGGGCCCAGGATCAGCCCGCCCGGCTGATCGTGCCATGCCACGGCTCCGTCGTCTCTCGAGAGGGCGGCCACGGAGCCGTCGGAGTTGCCTGCGACCACGAGCGAGTCGCCCAGGAGGCCGGCGCCCGAGAAGAGGTGGTATCCCAGCCCGGCGGACCAGAGCTTGCTGCCGTCGTCAGTGTCCAGGGCGTAGAGATACCCGTCCTGGCCCCCGAAGTAGACCGCCCCGGGCTCGGCCGCAGCCTCTCCTGAAAGGCCGCATGCCGTAGGATAGGACCAGAGCTCGGCGCCCGAAACCGCATCCACAGCCCTGAAGAGGCCGTCGTTCCCCCCGAAGAAGAGCCTGCCATCGAGCATCGCAGGTGCGGCGAAGAACTCCATCGAGGTGGATATCCGCCACAGGGTGTCGAACGGCTCGGATACGTCGGGCCCCCAGACTCCCTCCGCCGACGGGCGCGCCCTCGGCTGTCCCCACTCGGACGGAACCTCAGCCCTCATCTCTTCCGGCACCGGCTGCACCGTTACCGCGCCGATGGCTCGCGGAGCGTCGTCTGTCGAGGGCGCAGGCTCTCCGCCGGTCAGCGCGAGCACCAGCGCGAGCGCCGCAGAAGCAGCGAGAGCTGCGAGGGCCAGTGCGGACCTCGGGGCTGCTCTCTCTCCCGTCGGAGCCTCTGAACGCGTCGAGGTCAATCCGTCGCTCCTAGTAGATCAGGACAGGCGCCCCGATGGGCAGGGTCCTGTAGATGGCTTCGAGATCCGCCGAGCCGAGCCTGATGCATCCATGGCTGACGTTGCTGCCCCGGCCGGTGCCGTAATGCAGCAGAACGCCGCCTCCGAGGTCGAGCGCGTAGCGCCCGAGGGTGCCGGGGACCCTGCGGACATAGACCCTCTCCGAGGGAGTCAGCGAGTCGTTGTAGTAGGTGATCTGCTCGTCATAGCTCAGCGATTCGGGTATCAGCACGACCTGGTCGGGAGTCGGCGGCCTCATGTTCTGCTCGAGCCAGTACCAGTCGGGCCTGTACCAGTAGGGATTGGTGCCCTTCTCCAGCACGTACCGCAGCCCCCTGGGAGTGGCGAAATCCCAGGTCTGCCCCATGTCGTTCGACGTCCATCCCTTCCCGGTCCCGCAGTACCCGGCCCTGACCAGCAGGTCGCCGTAGCGGAGCTGGAACCTGTTCTGTCCCGTGTCTATGACCAGGTAGTAGCCGTCGAAGCCACTGGCCGCGCTGTCCGCGGTCATCCGGGCCTCCAGCTCCTCGACGGCCGCCCTGTATCTCTCCAGCGAATCCCACCTCGCCGCGAGCAGCGAGCCTGTCGCACGCAGGGTGTCCACGGTGGCCAGGGCCCGCTCGGCATCGGATACGATCGCCGAGCACTCGCGACGCTCCCTGGACAGCCTGAGCGACAGGTCGGCCACTGCGGCCAGGCTCAGGAAGAGGGCCCCGAGCAGGATGACCCTCTCAAGCTTCTGTCTTTCCAGGTCTCGAACCTCCTAGATGACGGGATCGGGAACGAGGTTGCGCTGGGTCTGCCAGGCTGCAGGCCTCCCCCTCACATCGATGTGAACGAACGGACCGTGCTGCGGCGTCCATCTGTAGGCCGAAGCCCCTCCTACCGCGATGCCTCCGGCGGCCTCCAGGCGTCTCACCGCGTCCACGAGGTATTCGGCGTCCCACACATCGACGCGCTTGTTGCGGTCGATGTCGTCCATCAGGTTGTTGGGCGGCCAGCCCTCGATCCAGACGTCGGCCGCCTTCCCGTAGAGGTGGAGGCTGTATTCGGTGTCGTTCCCGATGGCCGCGTTGTAGCGGGGCGTGCGGAATCCGCTCATGACGTTGATGTCCACGGGCTCGAGATACGAAGCCCCCACCGCCTCGATGACGGCCTCGAGCTTGTCGACAAGGGCGAGGTCGAGGACCATGTACTGCGGGAATGCGCCTTCGACATGCCCTAGGAACTCTCCGAGAGTGAAGTGGGTGGAGATCCGGAGGCCCATGGAAGCCTGGGTGAGCTCGATGAAGCAGTCGGGATTGCTGGAGCGGTCGTTCCCGTCGCCGTAGAGGCCGATGGGGAATGAGTTCAGGGTCTCGGTCCGCCATCTGGAGCTCTCGACGGGGATGATCACGGAGTAGGCCTGCTCCTCCTCTTCGCATCGGACCAGAAGGGTCGCGAAGCCGTGGCTCCTCGGCGCGGTCCAGGTCACCGACGAGCCGGAAGCCTCGCCTGGGGAGCCGCACGAGAACTCCCAGCAGGCCGAATCCGACGGGCATTCGAGCGAAACGGCCTCACCCGGCATCGCGAGGAAGCAGAGTCTGCCGGGCGGGAGTCGCTGCCCGTCCACAGTGAGCGGCACAGCGGGAGCGGCCGGGCACGGATCGCCGGAGGTCGAGAAAACCATCAGCCAGAGCATCAGTTGATGCATCGAGGACTCCCTCGCACTGAGCTGCGCAGCGCCTCGCCAGACAGGCTCGAAGCGCGTCTTCGAGGGAATATAATCGAACCCGGGATCGGATACCGGTTCACGGGTCCCTAACGGACACCGTCCGCCCTGCTATCGAGAGCCTCCCCTCGCAGTGAAGCCGCACGGCGCTTGGGAAGATCTCGTGCTCCCTGGAGAGGATCCTGCCCGCGAGGTCCTCGGGGCTGTCCCCCTGCAGCACCTCCACGGCTGCCTGGGCGATTATCGGCCCCGTGTCCATCCCCTCGTCCACATAGTGTACCGTGCAGCCTGCGACCTTGACCCCGTACTCCAGGGCCCTCCTCTGGGAGTCCAGGCCCGGGAAGGCCGGCAGGAGCGATGGATGGACGTTGATGATCCTGCCTCTGAAGGCCGACAGCATGGGACCCTTGAGCATCCTCATGAACCCCGCGAGGCATACGAGTCCCGTGCCCCTGCGCACGAGGTCGCAGGCGAGCCATTCCTCGCACTCGGGGGACAGAACCGTCCTCTTCGGGCCCGGGTCGAGGTCGAGCACCTCCACGCCGAGTCGCCTAGCCAGTTCCGCAACGGGCGCTCCAGGGCGGTCGCAGACGAGCAGGACCACCCTTCCGGGGCCGAGGTCCGCACGGCACAGCGCCTCGAAGTTGCTGCCGCGTCCGGAGGCAAGAACGGCTATTCTGACGTCACCCGCCTCCATCACCTCTGCCCTCCCTCCCCGCCGAGCCCTGCCTGTCGCTGAAGGACCATGTGATGCCGTAGCTGTATCTCCTCTCCTGGTCGTCCGTAACGTCCTCCGCGGCACCGACCAGTGAGAACCCCCCTATGTCGAACGACGAGATGAGATCCAGCGCCTCGGACCATCCCTCGTCCGCGCTGTGAACCGCGACCAGCCTCCCTCCCAGCCTGAGGAATCCCGAGGAGCCCCAGCGCATTCCTGGCAATGCCGTTGCGCCGACGCGCGTGCTGTCCGCCGATGCGAGCACCGATGCCGCCGTAGAGAGAGGGCCCAGCAGGTGGGCTCCCATGGCTGCGCCGCCGTCGTCGAGCACGGCCTCGACTCCCGCGAGTCCTCGATCCGCAGTCAGGATGCCCTCGATGTCGTCAGTGCCCTGGGGTTTTCTGACGCAGAGGGAGACAGAGAACCCTGCGACCACTGCGGAAGGGCCCGCTGCCCAGCCGGCGGACAGCGAGTCGGGCGCCCAGGCGCCGTCAATCCTCGCCACGAGGTCGAGAGGCCCTGCATCGGCGCAGACCCTCACGTGGGCGCCGGCCGAGGCCACGGTGTCCGAACCGGTGATGGATGCAGCGAGCTGGCCCGACAGGAAGCCCGAAAAGGCTTCCTGCGCCGCCCTGGCCTCCCACATGTGGACTCCGGTCCTCCTCATCGCGAGCCCGGCCCTGCCCCTGAAGCCGCCTGCAACCGCCGCCAGCCATGCCGCGCCGCCGTCGGTGGATCTCTGCCAGAACCATCCGCCCGCCTCCAGAGGCCCGGCGTCGAGGAGAACCATCTGCGAAGATATCGTGTCCTCCCTCGCCAGCACCGCAGAGAAGCCCAGCCCTCCCGGGAGGGGGCGCCTCAGCGATCCCGAGTACCGGTTCCTGCCCCGGGTGTTCTCCAGAAGTCCGACCGTGCTGTCGAAGCTGCTGTCGGGAATCTGCTCCGTCTTGAACTCCAGCGACCAGCGCCCTCCCGCCCAGATGCCTGCATCCAGCGGGCCGACCACCCTGGCTGACGAGAACGAGCCCCAGGGCGGGAGCGGACATTCTCCGTACAGCAGCCCGGGCTCGCCGTCCACGAGCACGGCTGTCGGTCCGAGGAGCGGCAGCTCCGACCACTCGAAGCAGAGGCCGGTCTCGAGGAGGTCCTGCGCCGAGGGCTCGAAAGCTCCAGAGAGGGCAGCCAGGGCGGCGAGATGGAGCGGCATCACCTGTATCCGGGCCTCCCCATCTCTTTGAAAGTCAAAATCTTGCCTCTCTCGACACCGGGCTGGTCGAGCGGGTCCACTCCGAGCGCCAGCCCGCACAGGACGGTGGCTATCTCCAAGGCCATGAAGACCTCTCCGCAGAAGGCCTCGCACGGGGTTCCCTCGCGGGAAAGAGCGGTGACCGGAAGCCCTCTCTCGGACAGAGCGGCGGCAGTCGCGCGGGCTTCGGCGCTGCGCAGCTCCTCCATCGTCCTCCCCTGGAGCCACTCGATCGAGGGGTACCCCTCGAAGCCTCCGGGCAGGGCGTCCGATCCGTCCTCGCAGGACAGGAAGGTGAAGAACTTGTCGGGTGGCCCCTCCATGAAGAGCTGCACCAGCGAGTGCTGGTCGGCAGGCCCTCTCGACGGGAGAGGAGTCTGGCCGGTGCGGATCTCGCGGCCCGAGATGTCGAGGCGCTTCCCCAGGCTTTCGGCCCAGAGCTGGGCGAACCAGAGCGCCGTGTCGTACAGGCAGTCGGCATAGGCGAAGAAGACATGGACCGGGTGGGAGCGGAAGAACTCGAGGTAACAGGCTGCGATTCTCGAGGCGAGGCTGGAGGGACCGTTCGCCAGGAAGTCCTCCGAGACCGCGGCGGCCCCCCTGAGAAGCTCGCGGCAGTCCAGGCCGGCGAGCGCGGCCGGGAACACCCCTACCGGACTCAGGACGCTGTACCGCCCCCCGACCAAGGGAGGGATCGGCAGTGCGTGCCAGCCCCTGTCTGAAGCGGCCTTCCTGAGGTCGCCCTTGACAGGATCCGTGACGGCCACCGTCCTGGAGTCTCGGATGTCAGGCGGCAGCCAGTCGTAGAAGTCGAGGAGCACCGCCATAGTCTCGGCGGTCGCTCCAGATTTCGTCACTACCGCGAGGAGGGTCCTCCGGGGGTCGCTCTCTCGCTTGACTGCCTCGATGGTCCGGGGGTCGGGAGAGTCCGCGATGAACACCCTCCTCCCCTTCGTTCCGCAAGCAGACAGAAGGGCCCTCGGGCCGAGAGCGGAGCCGCCTATGCCGTCTATGACGACGGTGTCGATCTCCGGGCTCAGGAGTTCCGCGAGTTCGAGGCTGGCCTCGAGAAGGCCGCCGTCCCCCGGCAGGTCCATGAAGCCCAGCCTGCCCGCCTCCCTCCATCGCTCGAACTCCTGCAGAACTCCGCGGGGCAGTGGTCGGAAGTCGAGGCCTGTCTCGAACCTGAGCGCGGGGTTCTTCTCACTCATTCCATTCCTCCATGCCTCCGGACCAGACGAGCACACCGCCGTCCAGGGGCTCCTCGGGGATCACGGTCACATTCTCTCCGGCCGTGCAGAGCCGCTCTATCCCGATGGTGTCCCCCCCGGCGGAGATCACGAAGGACTCGAGCCCGGAGTCCAGGATCGCCCCCCTAGGGAGTCCCAGCGATCCGTCGAATACGAATCCTCCCGGCACGGCGATTCCTGAATATACGGCGCTGTCCCTCGCGGCATGAACCAGCGCAGCTCCGTTGCCCGATTCCGGCCACTCATGGACGAGCGCTCCCTCCGGGGCCCGCAGCACGAATACGCTCTCCGGCAGCATGGCGATTCCAGCGCAGGGCTTTCCCGGGGGACATGCAGTGCCTGGAGCTGCGGACGTCCAGGCGAGGATGCCCGGCGCAGGAGCGACCAGCGCCAGGCGCGATCCGGCCTCCAGATCCGCAAGCCTGTCCTCGAGGCGCGAGATCTCCGACTCCGACGAGCCGCTGGCGCGCGCGAGCGAGAGCTGGAGGGTCACCATCTCGATCTGGAGGCCGACGAGCGAATCCTTCCCGAGCGCCACCGTGTCGCCCTGCAGGATCTCCCGGCCGGGCTGAAGGAAAACCGACTCGACCAGCACCGGGCCGTTCGTCTGCCATGAGATCTCCAGGGTGTCGGGTCCTGCAGGTTCTGCGTGGAACACTGCCGGGGGCTGAGGGTATGCGACTGCCGACCTGGTGCGGGCAGGCTCCGGCGGATCTGACGGTCTGCCTCCACAGGCCGCGGCGAGGATAGCCAGCGGGACTGGACGGAGGAGCGCCGCACGCATAGCATCGGCGGTCGGCCTGACAGCAGACCAAAGACGAAAGGCCCTCAAGTGAAGAGAACCCTGCCGGCGGCGGTCGTGATGATGGCGTGCTCCTGCGGAACCACGCGCACCTCGGGCTTCTTCACGGGTCCTACCGTGGGAGCTCACGCACCCGGCTCCTCGAGCGCGCAGATCAGCCAGACCGCAGTCACCGATTCGATAGTCAACTGCACGTTCTCCAGCGCTCTCGACGCGCCGTTCGGCGAGGACTGCCCGTTCCCGGTGTACAACGGCTCGATGCACGTGACCAACTCGTCCTCCCCCTCGCCGGTGCTGCTCCTCTCCATCGCCGCGCTCGAGGCCGACGGAATCGTAGAGGCCGAGTTCGACGTAGAGAGGGGGCCGTCGCACGCCGTGGTCGGCCTCGTCCTGAGGGCGGAGGACGAGAGGAGCTTCCTGCTCGCCGGTGCGAACTCGCGCGGCCAGTACACCGTACAATACTGCCTCAGGGGGATGTGGCTGCCAGTAATGGGGCTCGACGCATTCGAGGACAGCAGGCTCCTCCCCTACGATCCCGGGAGCCTCGTGATCACGGCGGAGGTGCACGGCAGCTATGTCGATCTCTCCGTCAACGGCCAGCTCATTCAGGTAGTCAGGTGCGACATGCCGGCGACCGGCCAGGCCGGCGTGTTCGTAGACTCGTACATGGATGCTTCCATCGACAGGTTCTCGGTGGTGCCGCTGAGATGACGATACTCCTCGCCGCTCTGCTCGCCTTCGCGAGGCCGGGCGCCTATCAGGCCCCAGCTCTCGCGCCCGACCTCGGGGAGTCCGCCGCCCCCGAGGGCGACTGCATACCTGTTCTCTGCTATCACGGCATCGGAGGCTCCGGCTCTCTCTCCGTGAGTCCCGAACGGTTCAGGAGCGACCTCGAAGCCCTCTACGAGGCGGGCTTCCATCTGGCCCTCCCCTCCGACATCTCGACCGGGTTCACGAGGGTTCCATCGGACAGGACACCCGTCATCCTGACCTTCGACGACGGCTGGGAGAGCCAGTTCCAGCTCGTGGAGAGCAGGGACGGCCTCGAGACGGGCGCCGGATGCGCGGTGGGCATACTCGAGGCCTTCTGCGATGCCCACCCCGACTTCGGGCGGGGAGCAGCCTTCTACATCTCCTGGGACAAGATTCCCTTCGGTCAGGACGACCTGATCGAGGAGAAGCTGAACTTCCTTCTGGACAACGGGTACGAGATCGGGAACCATTCCCTGAGGCACGCGAGCTTCTCGAGACTTCCGACGAGCGAATGGGAGCGGCACCTTGCTGGAGCCGTTGCGAGGATGAAGCCCTACATCGGCCTCCGGACCAGCCTCGTGACGAGCGTGGCATGGCCGGGCGGAAGGCTCCCGGAGGGAGGCCGTTTCGACGAGATCCTCGAGTCCATGACCTACCAGGGAAACCCGGTTGCCTCGTGCGGATTCGTGGTGGACGGCTCCCTCCTCGACCTCTCGGAATGCGCCTCGGCCGAAGGCAGGTACAGAATGGGCCGCTTCGACATGGCCAGATGCAGCGTATACAGCGTGATCCGCTGCAGGCGGATCGTGGACAGGACTCCGAGAACCAGCCTCCACGATCCCCTGCCGTGGAGGCCCCGAGCCCTGCCCCCGCTGCTGCTCAGGTAGTATCCGGCTCCTCCGGATCACCTTTCCGGGCAGCGTTCCGTGCCCCTGCTCCTGTGACAGCCGTGATCGCGAGACAAGCCCGCCCGCCCGCGGGGATGAAAGATCGGCGGTTGACGGAGGCCTGCGGCTGCTGCAGCGATCTGGGAGTCGTTGAGGATCTCCCTGATCGCCGCGACTGTCTCCGAGACGATGACGACCGCCTCGTCCTCGAACTCGTCAACCCGGCCTTCGGCGAGCTCCACGTCCAGGGCTTCGAAATCGTCGGAGGCGAAGATCTCGATGAAGGGCTCGGCGCCGCCCGGAGGCAGCAGCTCGCTCTCGAGCTCCGCCAGCTCCCTGTCGCACTCCCCCACGAGGTCTCCGATCATTCGGGCCTGATCCTCGTCGAGATCAGCGGAGCACAGGAACATTCCCAGCCCGCGCAGTGTCGGGAACATCGCCTCCCACCTCGCGACGCTCTCCATCCAGGGGAACGCCTCGATCGCGGTTCCGCCTGTCGTACGGCAGCCCGGGCAGAGCCCCGGCCGGCAGGAGCCCCCATCCCATGCCGCTGCGACGCAGGCGGCAGCAAGAAGAAATACGACCGGGCGCATCATGTCACCTCCATGGAATGTCCGACGGAATCTACCCCTCCGCATCCCGCGTGTTTCAGCGCCGGAATCCCTGCGGCCCCCGCTCTGCACACGGCTGCTCCGAGAGGTCCGTCAGAGTCCAGGCCCTGGGCGGCAGGGGCCTGTAGCGCATGGATGGAAAACCGACGCAAAGCACCGCGGCGAGCCTGCATCCCCGTGTCCCGGGCAGGCGCCATCGCCCGGCGAGCGGGTAGAGAACTTCGGCGACGCCGTTCCAGAAAGCCCCCAGACCCATTTCGTGAGCCCTCATCATGACTAGCGTCGCGGCAATGACGCCGTCGGAGCGCCAGGTCGGGTTCCGGCGGGGCACCATGAAGAACAGGACCAGGGGGGCCCCCCGGAAGACGAGGTCCTCTCCGGAAGCGAGCCTCTTCACGAAGGCCGTCCTTCCCGAAAGAAGGCCGGCGACCCGCAGGATGCCCGCTCTCCACAGGGCTCCGACCAGTTTCCGGAGCGGAGCGTACAGCATGCTGCGAACCCTGGCTGCGCCGCCCACCGAAACTATCCTGAGACCCTGCGCATTCGTTCCCGTGGGGCTGTAGCCGGCAATCTCCAGAAGGCGACCGAGAGTCTCCCGGGGCACGTCCCGGTCCTCGAAGAGCCTGACCGATCTCCTCGTGGATGCGAGCCCGAGCAGGAAGTCCGTTCCGGGAGGTGCGGCGAACACGGTTCCTACGAGGAAGGCGTCGGTCGGGCATGTGGAGGCGCAGTGGCCGCACCCGATGCAGGAGGAGGAGTCGAAGACCGGCCTGCCGCTCGGTCCGGGCGATGCGGCTCCGGTGACGCAAGCCGCGGAGCAGGCTCCGCACCCGGTGCACTTCCCCGGATCGAGTGCCGCCCAGGGAGCGAACCCATTCACGGAAGCGCCGCTCCGCGAGGGGTTCACGGAAGAACCTCCATGTCCACTCCGGTTGTCACTACGCCCGGCCGGACGAGGACTACGCCCGCCCCTGCTCCGTAGGATTCGCCTCTCCCATCCCACCTTCCGTTGCCGTTCCTGTCGGCGAAGGCAGCAACGGTGTATCTGCCTGCTGCGACGGGCCTGACGACGTAGGGCCCCTCGGACGGGATGCGGAAGACGTAGGCGTTTCCGCTCCCTCCTGCCGGCGAAACCTCCAGCACAAGGTCGTAGCCCCCGGTGATGACTCCTGAGATGCCGCCCGGCTCGGTTCCCCAGGCGGATATGAACGACCACGAAATGGCTCCGAGGGTGTCCCCAGACGCCCCCTGCAGGCCCGCCGCGATGTCAATCCTGTGCTGCTCCTCGCCGAGCAGCTCGTGCTCGGGCAGGAAGGCGAAGGACCTGCCGTCCCTCCTCTCGAGCCTGCCCTCGATCTGCTCGCCGTCGGAGACTCTGACCACGGAGAACCTGGCCGCCAGCGAGTCGAGGTCGACCCAGTCCGAGAATGCGAACTCGAACGGACCGGATGCGGGAGCAGAAAGGGCACCCGGCTCCGGGAGCCTGCTGGTGATCCTCAGGCTGTCCGAGGGGAGAGAGTCGGAGGAGTCGAACTCCAGGCTGTCGAGGGGGGTCGTGTTGCCCACCATGTCCGACACATCGTGAACCACGAGCCGGAGCTCTCCGGACGGCAGAGGGGATGTCGCCACGATGACGCTCCTGGGCTCCCTGCCTCCGGTGCCCCAGCCTCCGAATGCGACGACCGGGGCACCGGAGCTGTCCGAGACGGAGAAGCATCCCCTGCAGTCCGGAGGAAGGGAGACCTGCTCGTTGAATGTGATCTTGAGATGGTTCCTGTCGGTCTGCACGACCGCAGAGACTGTCGGGCCGACGGTGTCCACCACCGTCATCAGCACCTCCATCTCGAGGCTGGAGTTTCCGACCACCGCCAGCGTTTCTGCGCCCGCCTCGGCATCCCTGCTCCAGTCCAGCGTGAAGTCCGGATCCTCGTAGCATAGTAGGCGGTACTCTCCGGGCTCGAGCCAGGCCAGCTCGGCCCTCGAAGAGGAGTCGGCGGAGGTCCGACGCAGGAGGAGGCCGGTTGCGGCATCGTAGAGCTCCAGGAGAGTGCGCTCCGATATCGCCCCTCCCCCCTGGCGCCTTACAAGGACATCCAGCCCTCCCGGGGGCAGAGAGTCCAGGCCGCTGAAGGCCATCTCCACCGGCGCCTCCGTCCTGTTGCCGTGGAGGTCCGAGATCCCCGGCGGGATGTGTACCACCATCGTGCGGAGCCCCAGGGGCTCCTCCAGTTCTATGGTCATCAGCCTTCCTGACATGCCGATCCGGAACCCGCCGCCCGGATAGACGAGAACCTCCGCCGAGGACTCTTCCAGCCTTTCGGACCATGCGATCTCTATGCGGTCCGTTTCCGGAATGCCGGGGCCGGGTGCGGGTTGAACGGACGACACCTCGGGAGGAGCCTCGTCCTCGGGGCCTCCTGAGGGGGCCTCTATCCTTGCGCAGCCGAAGGACAGCGGCAGGACGGCAAGCAGCGCCAGCCGGACCTTCAAGGCTTCCTTGCCTTCGCCGACTGGCCCTTCCTCAGCGCGCCGGCACGCCGGTAGAAGCCCGCCGCCTCGGAGTGGCGCTTCTGCTTCTCCAGCACTATTGCCAGCTCCGAGAGGAACTCGGGGTCGTCTGGAATCAGCTCGGCTGCCCTCCTGAGGCTGGTCTCTGCCTGCGCAGGATTGTCCAGCAGGTTCTGGCTCCTCCCGAGATAGAACCAGGCGAGCGCGTTCTCGGGATTGTCCAGCACCACCCTCGACAGGATCTCCGAAGCCTTCTGGTAGAGCCCCTTCCTGAGCTCGGATACGCCCTCGAGAACCGCGATCTCGGACTTCTCGGCGCCCAGCCTCGAGGCTTCGGCCGCCCAGTCCTTCTGACGGAGAGTCCCGAGGCTTTCAAGCAGCCCTCTTGCGCGGAGATAGGCGGCTCTCTGCGCCGCGATCCTCGCGGCCGGCTCGGTCCGCACCGCCGCCCCGCCGGCCTGCCTGGCCTGCTGAGCCGGCTGGGCCTTCTGAGGCTCATGCGGAAGCCCCGAGGCGGGTGCGGCGGTCTCCTCGCGCGGCTGCGGCGTCAGGGGCCGGGCGGCGGCGGGAGCCGCTTCCTCATGCACCGGAACAGGAGGGGCAGTCTCCGCCGAGGCCATCATCTCCTCGATGTCCCGGACCTCGATGTCCAGATCCGCCTCTTCCTGCGCCCCTTCGTCGGAAGCTGCGAACAGAGCCATCTGCCTGCCGGTAAGCTTGTCGGAGACGAGCTTGGTGAAGAACGCCATCTGCTTCTTCTCGTCGTCTATCTTCACCAGCGGCCGCAGGTGGAACTCGCTGATGTTGTCCGCCAGCAGCAGCCTCTGCCGGATTTCGAGCGGAAGCTTGAGGACGTTGAGCACCTGAGTGATGCGGGCTCTCGAGTAGCCCAGCATGTCCGCCAGCCTGCTGCGGTTCGGAACGATCTCGCGTTTCAGGAGGCCGTCGAAGAACATCGCCTCCTCGATGCAGTTCTCGATCGTCCTGTGAGCGATCGGGATGTGGACCGGGCTCCTCACGACCATCGCCCTCACGGAGATCCTGGAGGCGCTTCGAGCCCACCACAGCGACTTGTGGTGGGCGACAAGCGAGTAGCCGGCCTCCTCCTCCATCAGCACCGGCGGAAGAACCGGCTCGTCCTCGTCGAACGCCGGATCCCAGTCTCCCGGCGGCGGGAGGCACTCGATCTGCTCGATGCGCAGCTCCTCGAGCGGCATGTGCTCGACGGGCGACTCGTCGGTCTTCGGCATGGTCATCCTCCGGGCTGTGAAATCCACCGGGCCAGCGAGACCTCGTCATTGCCATCCCACTCGTGGTCCCACGGGATCCGGGCCAGCATGTTCATCTGCCTCCTGGCGAATCTCCAGGTGTCGGACTCGATCCTCCGGCGGGCCTCCTCGAGGGTGCAGAGGCCTTCCAGCATGTCGAGTATCTCCATGTAGCCTATGGTCCTTCCAAGAGCCGAGCTGCGGCCGTAGCCCCGGCCCGCCAGCCCCTCGACCTCCTCCACGAGACCACGGGCGAACATCCAGGCGGTCCGTGCCGAGATCCTTGCCCGCAGCGTCTCCGGCGGGACGACCATCCTTATGCAGACCACTCCCGACGCGCCGGACCCGCCCCTCCTCGAGCTCGTCGCGGTCCTGCCCGACTGGAGGATGATCTCGAGAGCCCTAAGGGTCCTCACCATGTCCCCGGGGCTGATCCTGTCGGCAGAGGCGGGATCGAGCCGGTCGAGGAACCTCCTGAGCTCTCCGGGAGAGCCCGATTCGATCTCGATCAGGACGTTCCTGAGTTCCCGGCAGGTCCCGGGAAGAGCGTCGAGCATGCCGGCGAAAGCCATGAGATAGAGGGCCGTCCCGCCAGCCACGACAGGCAGGGCGCCTCTCGACCTGATGTCCGCGACAGCAGCGGCGGCATCCACGGAGAAGCGCCATGCCGAATAGCCCTCGTCGGGCTCCAGGATGTCGAGGAGATGGTGCGGCAGCTTCTGCCTGTCCTCGAGGGCGGGCTTGGCGGTGCCGATGTCCATGCCCCTGTAGACCTGTCGCGAGTCGGCGCTGACTATCTCCATCCCGATCCTGTCCGCGAGCCTGAGCAGGGCGTCGGTCTTCCCGCAGGCCGTCGGCCCCGACAGAACCGGAACAGAGGGAAGGCACTGCGCGGTCAACGCCCGAATCTCCTCTCCAGCTCCTCGAACGGTATCTCGACTATCGTCGGCCGGCCGTGGGGGCAGTGAAACGGGTCCGCAGTGGCGAAGAGCATGTCCAGCATCTCCCTGGCCGCAGCGGGATCGAGGATCTCGCCGAACTTCACAGCAGCCGCGCAGGCGGCAGCGGCGGCAGACCTCTCGTATGGAGCCATGACGGCGGAGGCCGGGTCGCCCAGCACGGAAAGAGCCTCCGAAAGGGCCGCGAGGCCCGACCGTGCTCCTGCGGGGATCGCATTCAGCACCACCCTCTCCCCTTCGATCTCGTAGTCGAAGCCTGCCGCCGAGAGGATGCCGGCGCCCGCCGTGAGAAGAGCCGCTGATTCCGGATCGAGGTCCACCGGCTCGGGCAGCAGGAGCCTCTGGGAAGGCAGCGTCCCGCCGGAGGCCAGCCGGTGGAGAGCCATCTCGTAGAGGATCCTCTCGTGAGCCGCATGCTGGTCCACGACCACCATGCCGCCGGAGACCGACGACACCAGATAGCTCCGCCCGAGCTGGACCACGGTGGCGGGATCGGGCATGGGGCGGCCGGGCTGAACGACGGGCATGCAGAGTTCAAGCGCAGCCTCCATGACCCCGGAGCCCGCAGTCTCCGGGCTAGGGGGCGCGGAAGGCGAGGTGAAGCCGGCAACCATCGAGGAGGCGACGCTGTCCCGCCTGTCCAGGACGGCTGCTCCCGCCGCGCGCGCGACGGCAGCCTCTATGGAGGAGGGACTGCGGAAGCGTACCTCCAGCTTGGCGGGATGCACGTTGAAATCCACCTCGGAGACCGGGACGGAGATCACGGCGACGCTCAGGGGGGTTCCTGCCGGGCCCGAGAAGAACCTCTCCAGCACTGCGGAGACGAGCCTTGCCTGAACGGGCCTCCCGTTCACGATGACGAACCCCTGAGGACGGCCGGGCGACCTCCTCTCCTCTAGCACGACCAGCCTGCAGGAGACTCCCCCATCCGATGCCGAGACGTCGGTGACGCGTCCGCAGAATGTCGTGCCGAGCCTCTGCGCAAGCCTGTCCGGAATGTCGCCCGGAGCGATGGAGAAGACCCTGGACCCGTTGTGGGAGTAATCCATCCGCACGTCCGGCCTGGCGAGCGCGAGCCCCGTCAGATGGCGCGCCATCCAGGCGGCCTCGGTCTCGACGGACCTGAGGAATCGCCTCCGGGCGGGCTGATTGAAGAAGAGCCCGGCCACCTCGACGGTGGTGCCTCTGGTTCTCGAAGCGGGCTCGATCCCCTTCAGGATGCCGCCGTCCATCTCCAGAGCCCATGCCTCTCCGCCCTCGGAGGATACGATCCTCATGTGGCTGACCGCAGCTATGCTGGGAAGGGCCTCGCCCCTGAACCCGAGGGTCGCCACCTCGTGCAGCTCGGAAGCCTGCGTCAGCTTGCTCGTCGCGTGCCTCCTGACGGACATGAGCAGATCCTGTCTGCTCATCCCGCTGCCGTCGTCCCTGACCACGATCATCCGCCTGCCTCCCTCGAGGGCTTCGACGGAAACGGCCGAGGCGCCTGCGTCCAGCGAGTTCTCCACGAGCTCCTTTACAACGGATGCGGGGCGCTCCACAACCTCGCCTGCGGCGATGAGGTTCACCACTTCGTCGGAGAGCACCCTGATGCCGCCCATCTTTCCTTTCGTGGTGCCGGGGAAGGGATTCGAACCCTTACGGCCCATGGCCGACGGATTTTAAGTCCGTCGTGTCTGCCAGTTCCACCACCCCGGCGCCGATTTGTTAACGCAGTAAATATGGAGCGGCAAGGCGCACAGTCAAAGAGCGGAGCGGCATGCGGTTCCGCCAGTCGCGGAGACAGGAGGGTCCGGAGAGAGGCGACCGCCCGGCTAGATCTTCACGGTGTCTTCCGCCGCGGGGTCCGTGACTGTCGCGCTGAAGCAGATGGCGACGGCGGTCGTGCCGCCCCGGTTCTCGAACGCGTGCGGCACGCCAGGGGCGATGACGGCGAGCCTGGGAGTCCTGCCGGAGAGGCTCGTCCTCTCCCCAGTCCGGAGGTTCACGAGGTCCAGCTCTCCCGCGAGCGTCACCAGGTGCTCGTCCCTGCCCGGGTGGGAGTGGCGTCCTCTTGCGCACCCAGGTTCTATGGAGATCGCGTGGAAGTGCGAAGGAGCGCAGCCTGCGGGCAGATGCTCCAGCGCATTGACCACCCATCCCCTTGCGTCGGCGTGGAGATCCAGATCCCTGACCTCGATCTCACGCTTCATCCTCGGCCTCCCTCAGGTTGCGCAACAGCATGCCGGCTCTCGCCCGGCCCACGCCGGGAACCTCCATGAGCTCCTCTTCGCTGGCGGCCCTCAGCCTCTCCAGGCTCCCGAAACGGGAGAGAAGGAGGGCCCTTAGCCTGGGCCCTATCCCGGGCAGATCCTCCAGCCCGGACCTCGTCTCTCCCCTGCTGCGGCTGAGCCTGTGGTAGCCGACCACGAACCTGTGCACCTCGTCGCGCATGGCCCGCAGGAGCAGGACCGGCGGGGATTCAGGAGGCAGGCTCACCCGTTTCTCCATGGGGCCCGCGATCAGGGACTCTTCTCGCTTCGCAATGGAGACGAACAGCATGCCCCTGCCTGCATCTCCGGCGGCTCTGATGGCAGCACGATGCTGCGCTATCCCGCCGTCCACGAGGAACACGGACGGTCTCTCCTCCTCGAGGTGCGAGAGGTAGCGCGTCACTGCGTCGGCTATCATCGCGGGATCGTTCCTTCCGATTTCGGGGGACATAGCGAACCTGCGGTAGCCGGCCTTGTCCGGTCTTCCGTCCCTGAAGCTGATCAGAGCGGCCACCGGGTATCCCCCTGAGATGGAGGAGGCGTCCAGAGCGACCATCCAACATGGGGGCGCGTCGAGATCGAAGACGTCGGCAAGAGCTTCGAGGGCCGCTTTGACCCTCTGCCTGGAGCCGCCGGGCCTCCTCCATGCGAGCCTCGCCAGGAAGTGCCTCAGATCGGTGAGGGCGAGCTCGACCAGCTCCCGTCCCGGTCCTCTGGCAGGAGCCGTCAGCCTGACCCTCCGCCCCCTCCTCGAGGACAGCCATTCCTCGAGCACCCGTGCGTCCGCGGGTTTCTCGCTGAGCAGCACCTCGCCGGGGATGTCGCCCGTCTCCGAGTAGTATGACCGGAGCAGGACTGCAATCCTCTCGGGCGGAGCAGCCAGCCTCCATCTGCTCTCGAAGGGCAGCCTGACAGTGCCAGTGAACCTGCCCGAGCGCATCTGGAGCACTATGCCCCAGTTCTCCTCCACGGCCACGACGTCTCTGCAGACCAGGTCGCGGGCGGATTCCGGGGCAGGCCAGCCGAACGCGTCCAGCCTGGACGAGAGGTTCCTCCACTTGGCGGCCTCCTCGTACCTCATCGACGCCGAGGCCTCCTCCATCCTGCGCTCTATGGCCGCCCGCGCTTCGGCCCAGTTTCCCCTGAGGACCGACAGGACACCGGCTACGTTCTCGCCGTAGGACTCCCGGTCGCCGGACACGCAGGGAGCCGGACACCTTGACATCTGGCCCATCACGCACTTCCGGCCTGTCCGTCGAAGAGCCGGCGAAGAGCATCTTCGCAAGGGGTATGCGTCCTGCAGGAAATCCACGAGAGCCCTGAGGTTCCTGGAGTCGGGGTAGGGCCCGAATCTGGGGACGTCGCGCGACCTGTCTATCTTCCTCGTGACCACGAGCCGGGGATGCTCCTCGTCGGTCGTGACTTCCAGGTACGGGAAGCGCTGGTCGGCTCTCAGCCGCACGTTCAGGGGCGGCTTGTGCATCCTCACGAGTTCCGCCTCCAGAACGAGCGCCTCCACCTCGGACCTCGTGACGGTCCACTCTACTGCGCGGGCCCTGGACAGCAGGAGCCTGTGCCTCTCGTCTCCCGGATTGCCCAGGTGCCCCCTGAGCCTTTTCGCGATGTCCAGCGCCTTGCCTATGTAGAGGATGCGCCCGGACCCGTCCAGGAACCTGTACACCCCAGGCAGGTGCGGCGCGGCGGAGGCGGAAGCCTCAAGGACGGTCCGAGCCACGTCTGATCAGGAACCGCCACGCAATGGCGGCCGTTCTGCCCCCGGCGACGGCGAATACGGCGAACTGCACGGCGAAGCATGCGGCTCCCGCCCCCAGCAGGGCCGCCAGGCCTCCGGTGAATGACCGGGAGGCCGACGAGGAGACCCATCCGCGAGCGAGAAGCACGGTCGCGACAGATGCCGCCGTGGCGGGGACCATCGCAAGCCATGCGGCTGGAGGCGCGCCCCTGCCCCGCCCTGTCCTGCGCCTCAGCGCAAGCCGGAGCAGCAGCAGGTTCAATGCTGAAGAAAGCGTGCTCGCGAGCGCGATCCCCCCTACCGGGCGCGAGAATCCCGCGGCCCGGAAAGCGAGCGCGAGCGCGATGTTGAGCGGGATGTTGACTCCCATGCAGATCATCCCGATCCTGAAGGGAGTGGCGGTGTCCTTCATGGCATAGAACACAGGAGCCGTGATCTTCACTGCGCCGAAGAAGACGAGTCCCGCGGAGAAGAAGACCAGCGACGCAGCCGTGAGCTCGACCGATTCCGCATCGAAGGCTCCGCGCGCCATGAGAGCCGTCACTATCTCCCGCCCGAAGGCTGCTATGTACACGGAGGCCGGCACCATGAGCAGGGCCAGCCCCAGAGTCGAATACCCCAGAGTCACCCTGGCTTCTGCGAACCGCCCCAGAGCCGTTTGTCTGCTCAGGGTGGGAAGCAGGGCGGTGGCCAGCGCCACGGCGAACACACCGAGGGGGAACTGCATAACGCGGTTGCCGTAGGACAGCGCAGCCACGCTCCCCGGATCGAGCATCGAGGCCATCACCTGGTCCACCATCACGTTGACCTCGGCCACCATGAGGCCGAACAGCGCCGGCAGGGCGAGCTTCGCGACTCGGGCCAGATCCTTGTCGCCGAAGCCGGGAGTCAGGCGATAGGTGAAGCCGGTCCTCCGGAGAACAGGAAGCTGGACTGCGAGCTGGAGGAATCCTCCGAACAGGACGCCGGCCGAGTAGCCCCATACCGGCGAGCCCTGTCTCCACACCGCAGCGAGTCCGAACAGGCCTCCCAGCGCCGAGACGTTGAAGAGGATCGGACCGAGGGCCGGCGTGACGAAGTGTCTGCTGCTGTTCAGGATCCCCATCACGACCGCTGCCGTGCCCACGAAGAGGATGTACGGGAATAGGAGTCTCAGAAGTCCGGATGAGAGTTCGAGCTTCCCCGGCACGGACGAGAAGCCCGGGCCGAACAGGCGCACGAGGAGCGGGGAGAAGACCATCCCGAGGGTCACCAGCACGGCCAGGCAGGCGGCCGTGGCGTTCATCGCGCCGGACCCGAGGCGCGACGACTTCTCCCTGTCACCCTCCAGCAGGTAGCCGGTGTAGGTGGGCACGAATGCCGCGCTGACGGTGGACTCTCCGAAGAGGCGCCTCAGGGTGTTGGGGATGATGAAGGCGAGGGTGAAGGCATCGGCGGCTGTTCCGGTGCCCAGCACGGCTGCCTGTGCGATGTCCCTTGCCAGCCCGAGCACCCTGCTCAGGACAGTCAGAGAGCTCATCGCAAGGGTTGCCCGGGCCACCCGCCTGCCCTCTTCCACAGGAGTGCCTATCTGAGGCGTAGAGCTATCTGGAACCATCACCGGCTTCTCCAGTCAGAGGGGACAGAAGCGGACCCAGGCCAGGGTCGAGCGACACAGCGCGCCGGGCGGCGCTCTGCGCGCGGCCGGTCATGCCCATCTCATAGTATAGCACGGCAGAGTTCCTCCATACCGAGGGCGAGCGGGGCGCCATCTCCTGTGCAAGCGTGAGCTCGCGAAGCGCCTCCTCCCTCCTTCCGGCAACGGCCAGAGCCACCCCGCCCAGGTTGTGCAGATCGGCCCCCCGGAATCCGCGAGCGCGTGCGGAATCGAGCGAGGCGAGCGCCTCGATCGGAAGCCCGTGGTCAATCTCCTCACCGGCTCTCGCAATGTAGGCCAGACCGGGCCGTGCGGCGCCGAGCCCCGAGAGCGAGGCGGCGATCAGGAGCAGGACTGCTGCGGCGAGGGCAGGCGCGTCCCCCCTGCGGGGAGGTCTGGATGCAGCGTCCCAGAACAGCGGCATGAGGGCCGTCCGGTAGCGGAGCGCGGGGAAGAATACTGCGCTCGACGCCAAGAGCGTCGGGAAGGCCGCCCTCGCGAGCCATCCCGTCCCGCCCGCCGATCCCCGGATGGTTCTCGCCGCCCCCGCGGCGAGTGCCAGGACGGATACGGGAAGGAGCATCAGCAGACCTGTCCGCTCAAGGAGCCACGGATCGTCCAGGTTCCTTCCCTCTCCCGGGACGGCCGCGCCTGCGAGAGCCTTCCTCAGGGCGAAGAGAGCGGTACCCCCCGGATCGGAGAGCACGCTGTCCGCCGTTCTGGACAGGAACGTGTCGCCTCCGTCCGGATCGAATCCGACGAGAGCCTCGAACTCGACTCCCGGAGGGGTGCTAAGCAGCTCCATCCTCGTGCCGAGCCAGGCGTTTTCCGACGCATTCGTCGCGACGGACAGACCGCCTCCCCCGGATGCGTCGAAGAGGGCGGAGGCTGCGATCGGCAAGGCCATCCCCGCCGCGAAGAGGAGCCACCTCCTCCCGGGCCTGTAGAGGAGCGAAGCCGGGGCGAGCAGGACCAGCTCGGCGCGGAAGAGGCAGGCGGCCCCCATGGCGACGCCTGACAGGACGGTCCTGGAGCGGACGTGCGCCGACGAGGCGCCCGGGGGCATCGTCGCCAGCGCCGCTGCAACGAGAGCGGCGGCGGGAGCCTCCGGAAGGATCTGCATGCCGGAATAGGCCAGGAAGGGATCCACCGATGCGAGCACCGCAGTCAGGGAAGTCCATCCTCCCGAGGCCCTGCGCGCCATCAGGACGGCGGGGAGCAGCGAGAGGGCGGAGAAGACGATCCTGGCCGCCTTCGGTCCGGCGGTCCCGACCAGAGGGCCTGCCAGAAGCGCCGTACCCGGGGGCCTTTCGAAGGGGTCCGCACCGGGTCCGGCTGCGTTTGCGTGCTCATCCACATAGAGCCAGCCCAGCGGCAGAATGCGATCCATCGTCGAGAGGGCGCCGAAGCGGGTGATCGCTCCGGCCAGGAGGACGGCTGCGAGAGTGGCGACGGGCCTCCTCACGGTCCTATCCCGAAGAGCCGTCTGCCCGGGCTTGGGACGGTGTCAGCGACCAGGCCGTCCTCCAACGCGAGTTCCGCGCCGACCGAAGCTCCATCGGGAAGGTTCCACGATCTCGCGAAGTCGCCGCCGCCGCCTTCCCAGGCTATCGCCGGAAGCAGGCGGAACCTGCTCCAGGGACAGCAGGGCACGATCACCGAGGCACCGAAGCGGGCCGGCTCGGAGAGGTCGTACAGATTCCCCGTCCAGCACGAATCCACGCGCGACAAGATGCCCGAACGCCAGAGCATCGCAGCGACGGCTCCTCGAGCCTCTCGATCTCCCAGACCCGCGAGCCTCCTGCGGACCAGCATGTCGTAGAAACCGCCCGACTCGACCTCGACCGTCCATTCCCCGGGGCCTCT
Organism: uncultured bacterium; assembly: GCA_964569245.1. GTDB lineage: Bacteria > Fermentibacterota > Fermentibacteria > Fermentibacterales > Fermentibacteraceae > JAAYTY01. The sequence goes on from CAZMTK010000001.1 coordinate 255,664, forward strand.
CATCGTCCAGACCTCCCTGCACCTGTCGCACGGAGGAGGCGTGTACTCGACAGGGTTCCTGTCACCGCGACGGAGCAGCCGCAGGCCATCCCGATGCTCGATGTACGCCGCGGGCACGAGGGTCGCATGGGGCTCGTAGAGCGCCTTCCTCCCGCCCCTGCCTGCCTCGACGAGAACCCTGTCCCACTCTCCCGGTATCGGCAGGGTGGAAGGAGCTTCCGAGGCCAGCACCAGCTCGGCCTCCATGCCCGCGGATGCCGCCATCGCGGCGAACAGCACGGCCGCCTCCATGTCGGTAGCCATTCTCCTGTCGAGAACCGTGCCCGAGTCGAGGGGGCGGAAAGCGCTCATCGTAGGCGGAGGCGGGACCATTCCGATGCTGTTGCACAGAAGAGTCCTCAGCCTCGCGAGGAGCATCAGGGGATCGGCTCCACCCGCAGAGGCCTCTATCGCGGCCTCCCTCACCGACAGCGGCTGCTCCGCCTCCAGGATGACTCGCGCCTCGCTCGTGAGGTCTGAATACATGTCCTGCCAGCTCTCGTAGGAGCTGGCCTTGAGAGGCCCTGCACCAGGGCCGGCCGAGAGGAGCAGGTCGTCTCCGCGACGGCGCGCCGTCCAGCCCTCCCCTTCCCAGCGGATGTCACGTCCGTCAGCGACCTCCAAGAAGGAGCTGTCGCACCCGGCAGGGGGAGTGACGACCAGCCAGAGCCTGCCCGCCCAGTTCCAGGACCAGTCGCGTATCCTGACCTCCAGCGTCCCTCTTCCGCCCGGCGGGAACAGGGCGACCACGAGGGACGGGAATCCGCCGGATCCGGCCAGAGTGTCCACGGCCCAGTCGGGCAGGTCGGCTCGACTGCCGTCCGGGCTCGCGAAGGACGCCTCCAGGACCTCGAGAGACTGGGTGGCCGGGTCGAAGCCCGTCTCCAGCCTGCCAGGACCCGCGCCCGTGATCTCTACCGTCTTCACGAGGACTCCCTCGGGCGTCACCTCGTACCTGCCCGTGAAGAGCATGCCCGAGGAGGCACTGGATACGGCGGCCGAGGCAATCAGGGCGACGAGCTCTCCCGTCATCGCCCTGACGCCGCTTCCATGAGGAAGACTCGCCTGTCAGCGCATGATCTCTCGAGCAGGGTCTCCAGGAGGCTTTCCGCCCCGCTCCGGTCCATCCTGGAGGGACCCAGGGAGGCGGACTCGCGGATGGAGATCCCGCCTTCGCCGGCGACTGCCGTCATCGAATATCCTGCACTGTCCACGGGTCTGCCGGCCCACTCCGCCCTCCATCCTGCGAGCGAGATCTCGACCGAGAGCTCCTCCTGCATCGGAGTGTCGAGGACCAGGCCTCCAGGAGCCTGGCCGGCGGAGAGCAGCCTCGTCGCGAGCCTGGAGCCTGTCTGGCTGATCTCGGACAGACCAGGCGGAAGTATCGCGATTACGCTGTCCGCATGGAGCACCGGTACGGGATAGTAGGCGAATCCCGATGCCCCGATGGGTCTGCGGAGGTCGCCGGGACTTCCCGTGAGCTCCAGTCGCGAACCGGGGAGGCATCCGAGGAGCAACCTCAGCGCCTCCGGCCTGTCGCTCTCGGGCACGCCTGACATCATGGAGCGCCAGAGCTCTTCCGCAGCTCCGGAGAGGCGGACCTCCAGACGGCAGGCCAGAGTGTCCAGCGCAGGCGACAGGGATCCTGAGATCTCTATCCTGACGGTGTCTCCGAAGGGGCCTGCGGGGATCTCCTCCAGCCCGCATCCTTCCTCCACGAGGGGGAGGCAGTTGAGTCCTCGCAGCGCATATCCGTAGGGGGCCGTCGCAACCATGGCCGTCGGATCGAGGAACACCCTCCCGTCAGGCCCGTCTGCGAAGACGAACATGTGGTCGAAGCTCCTGGATCCCGCCAGACTGTCCAGACGCGCAGCGCTTCTCGCAAGGCAGAGGCCCGCCCCGACCCCGGTCCGCCTCAGCAGGGCCAGCAGCAGCACGGCGCTGTCCCTGCACGCCCCGCTGCCCCTCCTCACTGTCTCCTCCGGCGGGGAAGGCGTGTATCCTGGCTCTCCTCCCAGTTCGGCACCGGCGTATCCGATCTCTTCGGCGACCCACCTCCTCAGTGATTCCGGGGCGCTCCCGGCGACTGAGATGATGCTGTCCAGGAGCGCCGTGGAGGGTCCACCGGGCGGTCCGGGATCCAGAGCGGCCCACAGCATCGCCGAGACTTCCGGCATGGTCCTGTCGGAGACCGTCACCCGCGCCGCCCTCTCCTCGAGGGGAAGTCCCGATGGCCAGCCTGCAGCCGGGCTCGACGGCCCCGAGTTCCATGCCGCGACGACTCTGCCTCCCTCGGTGCGGACCGCCGGCGGGGGGCTATCGGTGCCGGCGGAATGGAGCGGTTCGTCTTCCGGCCAGACTGCTGTGAATCTCGACGAAGCGATGCTGTCGGCCGACTGGAAGAAGAAGGAGTAGCTGTAGCAGGGTGCCAGCGGGAGCCTGTGCACGGTGCGCACGACCCTGACGACCAGAGTGTCCCCTACCTCGGGCGTGGTGAACGCAAGCCCGACCTGTCTGAACGAGCTCTCCAGACGCGAGGCTGCAGCCATCCCCTCCCTCAGGGCATCGGTGACGATGGCCGGCGAATCCGGCCTGCCGGGGCGGACGGGCCTCAGCTCGGCGATCTCTACCGCGACCTCGTCGAAGCCCTCCTGCCAGGGTATGGATAGCCTGGAGTACCGCCGCACCCCTGCCGGCGTGAGGGGAACTATCCATTCTTCCGAGACTTCCGTGAAGGTGCCGTCAGGGTGCTTCTCTATCGTCGCCTCGTGCCTCAGGAAGACGGCGTCGGGAGACGAAGAGACTGCGAGCAGGAGCAGAACGGGCTGCAGCACGGCAGTCACGGCCGAGCCGGTCGCTCCATGCAGCTAGCCTGGACGGACCTGTCGACCGTGAGCATGGTGAGGCTGACCCTGCCGGAGGCGAGAACCTCGAGATCTGTCCCCGGTTCGTGCCTGTCTCCCTGCGCGGTCCATCTCGAGTACCTGAAGACCCTTCCGGGCTCGACCGCAGTGAAGGGGATGTCCTGGGCGAATCTGCCCGCCCTCGTCCAGACCGGCTGTCCCAGCTTGCCGGCGGGCAGGTCGGGGATGTTCACGTTGACCAGGCAGCCAGGCGGGATGTCGCGCCAGGAGCCGCCGAGAACGAGATCGAGGACGAACGAGGCGGCGGAATCGAGGTGGACCGGGCTGCCAGAGCCTGAGCTGACAGCCAGCGCCGGAACGTCCCACAGCGCAGCCTCGGTAGCTGCGCCGACCGTTCCGGAGTAGTGGATGTTGTTGGCCATGTTCGGCCCCGGATTGATGCCCGAGATGACCAGGTCGGGTCTCCTCCCCAGCAGCTCGAGGAGGGCGAGCTTGACGCAGTCGACGGGAGTGCCCCTGACCGCCCATCTCGCAGCCCCCCTGCGCTCAACCTCGATTTCGCTGTAGAGGCCTATCGCGAGGCTGGAGCCGCTGCAGTGCTCCAGAGGCGCCACCACTGCCGGGTCGAAAGGCTCCAGGATGCGCTCGAGCGCGAGAAGCCCGGGAGCATCCATGCCGTCGTCGTTCGTGAGCAGGATCAGAGGAGAGTCGTCACCGGACGGCGAGCGGGCGGGAAGGGGCAATCACAGGCTCCTTGAGAGGGAGATGCGGTGGATGTCGCCCATCGGAGCTCCTGATGGCAGCCACGCGTAGTCCAGAGTCCAGCCCGCGGCGGACAGCCCGGCGCCTGCAGTGGCCGAGAGGGCGTCGGAGCCGGCTCTCAGGCCGGCCCTGAGCGAAGCCCATCCTGCAGGCCCCGCCTCCAGCCCTACTCCGGCCTGGGGCCTGCCGTCGACGGATTTCCAGACCTCTCCAGAGAGAGTGGACGGTCCGGCGAGCGGCAGCTCGGCAGTGACAGCCGCTCCCGCCCTCCAGGTGGCAGGGAGCCGGAAGGAGTCGTCCTCGAACTCCGCTTCGGGACCGATGTTGAGGATGGCTGCGGAGACCCTCAGCCATCCTGCGGGAAGCGCCGACACGCCTGCATCGAACGAAAAGCCCCAGGTGCCCGAGGTCCATATCTTCTCGCGGATCACCCTGGCTGAAGCTCCTGCCTCGAAAGGCCCTAGGTCCATGCCCGCCCCTGCCGACAGGCCGATGTCCCAGCACGAGAACTCGCCCAGCGGTTCGGAGGAGGCTCCATCCCTGAGCTCCATGCCCCCGGTATAGACCGAGGTCGCGCCGAAGGCGACCGACGCTCCTCCGGCCCTTGTGTGGAAGGCCATGGAGTTCTGGGTGGTGGAGCCGAAGTGGGCGGAATGACAGAACGAGATGCCGGCGTCGCCGAGCGATGCCAGAGCGGAGGGGCTGGAGAGGATCGCCATGGAGCCTGAGTTCATGAGCGAGGTCCCTCCCAGCGCGGAGGCTCTGGCCGAGGTCTCAAGCTTCAGGAACTGGAACGCCGCTGCGCCAGCGTCCCTGTACACTCCCGCGCCGGCTCGCGCGAGGGCAGCGGCTGCGACCAGTGCGACGAGAGCGCTTTTCAGAGAGATCTCCCTCCGGTCATCGACATTTTTCAATCTAGCAGATACCTTATGCATGTGCAATTGTTCCCGCCGGCGGAGCTTCCTGGAGGTCTTCCCCTGGGCAGGTGCATAGTGATGGAGTGCGGTCCCGCAGACGGAGCCTGGAACATGGCTCTGGATTCCTGGCTGATGGATTCCGCGGCGAAGGGCGAGCTGGACTTCGCGCTCAGGGTCTACGCCTGGAGCCGCGCCTGCATTTCCTTCGGCCGCCTGCAGGATCCCGCCAGGGAGATCGACCTCGAGGGCGCCCGCAGGACGGGCGTCGATCTCGTCCGAAGGCCCACCGGCGGCAGGGCGGTGTGGCACGAGCACGAGGTCACCTACTGCATAGCTGCGGCGGCCGGCCACCCCCTGGTCTCGGGGGGCGTGGAAGCCAGTGTCGGGAGGATAGGCTCGGCGCTGGTCGGTGCGCTCGTCTCGCTGGGAGTGGCCGCGGAAATGGGGCGGGGCTCACCCGGCTTCCGATCGCGCGGTCCCGGAGGCAACCCCTGCTTCTCCTCCCACGGCAGGAGCGAGGTGCTCGTCGAAGGACGCAAGCTGGTCGGGAGCGCACAGGCGAGGCGCAGCGGCGCCTTCCTGGAACACGGCTCCATCGTGTTCGTCAACGACCAGCCGAGGCTCGCCGACCTGGTTCCCCCCGACTCCCCGCTCGCCCGGTCGTCGAATGAGCTCAGGAAGGTTCTCGAGACCGGTGTCTGCGGGCTTTCCGAGCTCTCACCCGGCCTTGACGCCCCCTCCATCGCCCGCGCACTGGTATCCAGCTTCTCCTCGGCGGCCGGCTGCGTTCTGGAGCCCTTCGAACTCGGACCGAGAGAAGCAGGCGAGGTCTCGAGCATGGCGCGAAGCCTGCGTGAGGAGGCGGATTCATGGAGATGAGCCGCACTCGCAGACCCGAGTGGCTTCGAGTCGGAACCCTTGGCTCAGGCAGGGCCGAGGAGGTCAGGAGGCTGCTCGGCAGGCTGTCGCTGGACACGGTGTGCAGAGAGGCGGGCTGTCCCAACATCGGCCACTGCTTCGAGAGGGGGACCGCCGCCTTTCTGGTGCTCGGCGAGCGCTGCACCAGGAGCTGCAGGTACTGCGGAGTGCGGAAGGCGGCCCCCCCTCTTCCCCCGCCCGACCCGGGCGAGCCGGAGCGGGTCGCAGAGGCTGCGCGCACCCTCGGCCTCAGGCACGTGGTGATCACTTCTGTCACCAGGGACGACCTGCCGGACGGAGGTGCGGGGCACTTCGCCGAGGTCGTCTCGGCCGTCAGGGCGGCTCTTCCTGGCGCGACAGTCGAGCTTCTGATCCCCGACTTCCGGGGAAGCGCGGCTGCCCTCTCGGCGATCGCCGCGGCCGGGCCGGACGTGCTGAACCACAACATCGAGACGGTGCGGAGGCTGTTCCCGTCCGTCAGGCCGGGAGCCTCCTACCGGACCTCCCTGGAGCTGTTCGCCTCCTACGCCGAGATGTCTCCGGGCACTCCGCTCAAGAGCGGCATGATGCTGGGCATGGGAGAGACCAGGGCCGAGGTGTCCGCCTCGATGGCCGACCTGAGGGCGTCCGGCGTCAGCCTGCTCACGCTCGGCCAGTATCTCTCCCCATCGGCCGCGCACTGGCCGGTCGACAGGTACCTGGAACCGTCGGAATTCGAGGATCTCCGCGCGGAGGCCCTCGAAGCAGGCTTCTCTGCCGTCGCCTCCGGCCCTCTCGTGCGCAGCTCTTTCCACGCAGGAGAGATGGCGGATGCGCTGACAGGCGCCCCGGGCAGGGTGGCGCCGGGAGCGGGTGATTGACTGGAGAAGGCGCAGCGGGATGGTTCCGGGGCTTCTGCCTCGCCCCCATGGCCGGGTATTCGGATTCCGCCTTCAGGCGCCTCTGTCTCGGTTTCGGGGCTTCTGCGGCGGTGACCGAGATGGTCAGCACTGCCGGCCTCTCACGCCGTTCGGCGGCGACCTGCAGGCTGCTCCGCCGGGGAGACGGGGAGAGGCCTCTCGGAGTTCAGCTCTACGGATCGTCGCCCGAGGAATTCGCCAGGGCGGCCGGGATCGTCGCATCGATGGGGTTCGACTTCCTCGACGTCAACGCGGGCTGCCCGGTGCGGAAGGTCACGAGGAGCGCCTCCGGATCGGCCCTTCTGAGGGACATTCCCCGCCTGCTGGATATCGTTTCCGCTGTCAGCTCCGCAGCCGGCCCTCTGCCCGTGACCGTCAAGATCAGGCTCGGCTGGTCGCCGGACGAGCCGGTGCCCGACGAGATCGGATCCATGCTGGCGGCACGAGGAGCTTCGGCCATATTCGTGCACGGCAGGTACAGGTCGGACATGTTCTCGGGCCAGGTGGACGCCTGCGGCATCGCTCGTATCGCCGCGCTCTCGCCCGTTCCCGTGATCGCGAACGGGGACTCCTCTTCCGTCGAGGCGGCGAGGGATCTCCTGCGGTCCTCCGGTGCGTCCGGAGTCATGATAGGCCGCGGCGCCATCGGGCGCCCCTGGATCTTCAGGGCGCTCTCCGGCTCAGGTTCCGCGGAGCCGTCGCGCGAGGAGTTCGTTTCGACTGTGATGAGACATCTCTCGATGATGAAGGAGACGGTTCCGCCCCCCTGGGTCTATCACCTCATGAGGGGCCATCTCGTCCACTACCTGAGGGGATTCAGAGGGGCGTCCGCGCTGCGCTCCCGAGCAGTGTCGGTCGAGAGCGACGAGGACGTCATGGCCCTCTGCCTTCTCGCTGTGGAAACGATGGAAGAGCGGGAGGGCGATGCCGTATGAGGCGAGAAGCCGGTTTCGCCTTCGCTCTGCTTTCGCTGGCCGCGGCAGGCTGCGGCACCAGGGAGGTTCTGCCCGACGAAGTGGCGGTCTCCGTCGGGACGGGCGGCCTTTGCTACGTCTGGCAGGCGGGGGACTCGTGGAGGTTCCTCGCCTGGGCGATCATGGATTCCGAGGAAGGCGAGGGATTCGAGGCTCTGGCGCTGACTTCTGGCTGGAGCCCCTCCGGTCCCTTCCCCGCCCCGGGCGACACAGTGCGCCTGCCGCTGGAGCCCTCTCTGGGCCCCGCTCTGGATTCGAGGCTCGAGGCGGCGCGGCTGGTCAGGCTCGCTACCCAGGAGGCGGACTCCGGAAGGACTGATGCGGCAGTGCGTCTGCTGCGGGATGCCATCGGGAAGGATCCCGGCTGGTCCGTCCCCGCATACGACCTCGCCCTGCTCCTCACGGAGCGCGGCGACATGGAGGGCGCAGAGGAGGTCCTGGAGCCTGTCGCGCACAAGCCAAGGGCGGCGCTCGTGCTTGCCCGCATCGCGTGGGAGCACGGAGATGCAGAAGGAGCGCTCCGGCACCTCGAGACGGCGCTCCTGTCAGACGATCCCCCGGGCGAGGCCCTGGCGGCGGCCGCCCTCGCATACACGATGACCGGCAACACGAGCCAGGCCTCCAGGCTCTGGCTGCGCCTGCTCCAGGATCCCGGCGCGGAGAGCGCCCTGCGCCTCATGGCCGTGCTCTACAGCCTCGAAATCGAGGACTAGACTCAGTCCAGGAAGCGTCCGGCCCCGACTATCCTCGTGATGTAGTAGGGATTCGCCAGCGACTCCCTCTTCACGCCCCTGCTCGACGAGGCGTGGACGAAGAAGCCTCCTCCCAGATAGATCCCCACGTGCGATATGCCGCCGCCTGAAGTGTTGAAGAAGAGCAGGTCTCCGAACTCGAGATCGTCCGGATCCACCCTGTGCGCCGCCTCGGCCTGCTGGCTCGCGGTCCTCGGTATCTCGACGCCGATCTCTGCATAGACCGCCTGGGTGAATCCCGAGCAGTCCACACCGCTCCTGGTCGTCCCTCCATAGAGGTAGGGCGTCCCCATCCAGCTCTCTATCACCTGCATCATCCTCCGGTCGTCGGCGGAGACGGGCCCGGCCCCGGATGAGGAGGCTCCCGAGGCCCACAGGCCGCCCCTGCATCTCAGACCCTGTCCCAGATAGACGGGCCTTGCGCAGCCGGCCACGACGAGCGCAGCCGCGGCGACCATGAAGAAGATGTGCTTCAGTGCCGTATTATCGTGTCCCTCGGGGGATTGACGGGCTCCTGGCAGTCGAGGTTGAAGTGGAGCCCCCTGCTCTCGCGCCTCGCCAGAGCCGAGCGTACGATTATCTTGGCGGTGGTGGACAGGTTCCTCAGCTCCAGCAGCTCGATGTCGGGGATGAGCCTCCAGTAGTCCTCGTCCACCTCGGCGTCTATCACTTCGAGGATCTTCAGGGCCCTGTGCAGCCTCCTGTCTGTGCGGATGATCCCGACGTAGTCCCACATGGTGCTCCGTATGGCCGCCCAGGCGTGGTCTATCAGGACGCTCTCCTCTAGCGGCCTGGCCCTGCCGAAGTACCAGTCGCCTACCGTTCGGGTCGGAGGCTCGGCTCCAGTCTCCGCGATGGCCTTCGCGGCCTCCATGCCCATGACGCCGGCTTCCAGAAGACTGTTGCTGCCCAGCCTGTTGGCTCCGTGCAGCCCTGTGGAGGCGGCCTCCCCTATCACCCTGAGGCCGGGCATTACGGTCTCGCCGTCCACGCCGGCCACGACGCCTCCCACGCAGTAGTGGGCAGCCGGGACGACAGGGACAGGCTCCTCCCACGGAAGGATGCCCAGCGCCGAAACGCTCTCGGTTACCTCGGGAAAGCGCTCCTCCAGCCTTCTCCTCCCGAGGGAGCGGGCGTCGAGGAGAACATGATCGTCACCCAGTCTCTTCATCTCGGAGTCTATCGCCCTGGCGACCACGTCCCTCGGCGCAAGCTCCATCTGCTGGGGATCGTACCTCTCCATGAACCTCTCGCCCCGGAGGTTCAGCAGAACGGCGCCCTCTCCGCGAAGCGCCTCGGTGACCAGGAAGTTCCTTCGCTCCGGATGGAACAGGCACGTGGGATGGAACTGGAAGAACTCCATGTTGCGCACCGGCAGACCGGCCCGCCAGGCCATCGCGATGCCGTCGCCCGTTGCCCAGTCGTCATTCGAGGTGTACCTGTAGACCTTGCCGGCACCTCCCGTAGCTATGACCGTCTCGCCAGCCAGGACTGCATGGACCTCCCCGCCCAGCAGAACGTACGCTCCGAGGCACCGGTGGGCCCCGGCGTCTCCGGAGTCCTCCGCGCCGGGCGGTCCGGTGATGAGGTTTATGGCGAACGCTCCTTCGACGATTTCGACGTTGGGCCTCGTTCTGCAGAGCCCTGCGAGGTTCTCGCTGATCCAGCGGCCGGTGCGGTCGGCGTGGTGGAGGACGCGCCTCCGGCTGTGCCCCCCCTCCATCCCTCCCTGCCCGCCGTCCGTCCCCTCGAGGGGCACGCCCCACGAGCGAAGCCTTTCCACCAGAGCCGGCCCGGCGGTTATGATCCTGCGGGCTACCGCGAGATCTACCAGCTCGCCCCCCGCAGCCACGGTGTCGGCGATGTGCAGGTCAGCGCTGTCGTCAGGGGCCACCGGGGCGGCGAGCCCTCCCTGTGCGAGGCACGTGCTGCCTGCAGGGAGGCTGACCTTGCTGAGGAGGATGACGGACATCCGGGAGGGCAGCTCCAGAGCGCAGGCCATCCCAGCCAGACCGGCGCCAATCACGAGAACGTCACATCTGCGAGTCATCCCGCCCCCTGCGCCTTCCCCGCGCCATCGCGACGATGTCGTCGAGCAGGCGCCTCCAGTCGCCCTCCACTTCGAGGTCCACCCGGAGGAAGCCAGCGTTCAGCGCGGGCCCCTGCTTGTCGATCCTCACCGCATCCTTCTCCGTCGTCACGAGAAGGTCCGCGCCGGCGGCCGTCCTCCTCGATTCCAGAGCCGCCAGGTCGCCCGGAGCGTACTCGTGGTGGTCCGGGAACTCCACCATGTCGCAGACCTCGCAGCCGGCCTCCTCGAGGGTCCTCCTGAAGCCGGATGGGCTGCCGATGCCGCAGAAGGCCAGAACCCTCATCCCGCGGGGTTCCACGGTCCCCCCGCAGAGCAGCTCGAGGTTTCCCGCCGAAGGTCTGCTCGTGACCAGACCGGCCCTCCAGTTCATCACCGAGAGGGCTCTGCCTATCCATTCTCCCGACCTGCCCGGGCCTACCCTGTTCACCCAGAACCAGTCGGCCGACCTGAGCGCCGAGGGGAACTCCCTCAGGGTTCCCGACGGAATCACGCCTCCGGCGCCGAAGGGATGATCGAAGTCCAGGACTACGATGTCCAGGTCGCGCGAGAGTCTGAGATGCTGGAAGCCGTCGTCCACGAGTATCACGTCAGGCTGAGAGTCCTGCATGGCGAGGGCCGCGGCCCGGGACTTGTCGGGGCCGGCATATACCCTCGCGAACGGCAGCGTGCGCGCAAGGAGGATAACCTCGTCGGATGGCCTGTTCCTCCGGTTGCTGCGGAAGGGCTGGGAGGCGTTGTAGGGCTCCCCGGAGGGCCTGTTCAGGTCCCTGGCTACCACGGCCACGGACAGCCCGGCTTCGTCCAGCCGGCAGGCGAGCCATGCCGTGACCGGCGTCTTGCCGACTCCCCCAACCTCTATGTTGCCGATGCTCACCACCGGCACCGGCAGCCTCGTTCTTCCGAAGAGCCCCGCTTCCCAGGCACTTCTCCTCAGCCAGGCGCCGAAGCCGTACAGCGCTCCCAGGGGATACAGCATCCGTCCGAGGATGCCCCATGCGCCCCTCCTCGCCGCCATGGCTCTGAAGATGCCGTCGGGCCGGTTCATGGCAGCTTCCAGCCTTCGGCGAACAGCGTCCTCGACATGAGGCGCTCGAACGATTCCAGGACCCTGCCGCCCTCCATGCCCCCGAGGGCGGCTACGAGCGACCGGTCGGGAGGGTTCGCGATAAGGTCGAGGAATGCTTCCGACAGGGCGGTCTCGTCGGCCACCCTGCAGGCTCCTGAGGGCAGCCCCCTCCCGATCACGTCCTCGATGTTCCGGTTGAACGGGCCGACCACCGCCGGCACTCCGTGCTTCAGGGGCTCGAGGACGTTGTGCCCCCCGGTCCCGTCCAGCGTGCCGCCGACGAACGCGACGTCGGCGCAGCCGTAGAGTCTCGCGAGGATCCCGAGCCTGTCCACCAGCACCGCGTCGCCCGGGGCAGATCCGGACTCGAGCTCGCTCCAGGCGGTGACCACGAAGCCCGCTTCCTCCAGGAGCGACCTTGTCCTGCCCAGCCCGTCGAGATGTCGCGGCGCCAGGACGGGAAACAGCCCGGCCGACCTGGCGGCGGCAGCCACGGGGAGATCCTCACCGGGATGGGTCGAGCCGGCCACTAGAACGGGGCCTTCGGGGAGCATCGCCCTCCATTCGCCGGGCGGAGGAACGGCTGGAGCCAGGGCCTTGGAATCCCCGCAGGGATCGAGCAGCCTCCTGGGGACTCCCAGCGTCTCGAACCGAACGGCGTCACGCTCGGAACGGCAAAGGATGCCCGAGAAGCAGGACAGCATCCTGCCGAAGAACCCGCCGGGCAGGAGGCGGTACCTGCCCTCGCTAGCGGGCGAGAGCCTTGCGTTCACCATGGCGCACGGCACCTGCTCGACGAGGCACTCGAAGAGAAGGTTCGGCCACAGCTCGGTCTCCGCGATCACAAGGGCACGCGGTCTGAGGGAGCCGAGAAAGCGGCGGATCCACGACGGCACGTCGAGAGGCGCGAAGGAGCACGGAAGACCAGACGACTCCAGGCGCGCCCTCGCTGCCGGAGTGCAGCAGGTAACATGGACCGGAAGGGCCGCCCGGACGAGGCGCTCCGCGAGAGGGAGAAGGCCGGCCACCTCGCCCAGCGAGGCGCCGTGCATCCACACCGGCCGGTCGGAACTGCCGGGAAGGAAGCCCTTCCTCTCCAGCCTCTCAGCGCGAGGCCTCAGGAGGAGCGCCGCCGAGACGGCAGGCCGGGCCAGCCGGGCTGCGGATGCGCATGCCGATGCTGCGACTCTGCACCCCGGGCTCGCGAGGAGGTCTGCAACGGCCGTCACTCTGTCCATCGCGAGTCCGTAGGCGGAAGCGGCCTTCGCCGGGTCCTCGTCGCGGGCCGGCGGCCTCATCGGAGCCCCCTCTACAACGACCATCCTGCAGAACGGCAGCGGCAGCCTGAAGCGGTCCCACGACCTGAACACCGCCGACGGCGTCCCGGATGTGCCCATGGGGACGACCGGCCGCCCGGCCAGGCGGGCTATGTGCGAAATCCCCGGCCTTGCTTCGAACGCGGGTCCTCTGGGGCCGTCGGGGGTGATCGCGCAGTCGGCTCCCCTTCTGAGGGCGGCCGCCATCGACTTCATCGCTTCGGCACCCCCTCTTGTCGTGGACCCCCTGACTGTAGGGAAGCCCAGCGCCTCCAGGACACGGGCGACATGCTCGCCGTCCCTGTGGGAGCTCACCAGTACCGTGACGCCCTCGCGCCTGTGCGTGAAGATCAGAGGGAGCTGCCTGCCGTGCCAGAATGAGTAGAGCACCGGCCTTCCTCTCGGACGGCCCGACCTGCCGCACGACGGTCGCAGGTATTCTATCCTCCACGACAGGCCCAGCAGGATCACGAGGATCCTCCCGGCGGTTCCGGCGACCGAGGTCAGATCAGGCAGGGGTCCACCCTCCCGCCCAGCTCCAGGGCAATTCTGGAGGCGGCCCTGGATGCCGCCCCGGGCGGGCCCAGGGCGCACCTCACCAGGCCCATGGCCTCCAGAGCGGCAGACCTGGCGGGTCCTCCCGGCAGCAGCCTGGCGATCTCCGCTTCGGCATTCGACGGGGTGGCCCGGCCCTGGAGCAGCTCGGGGGCCACGCTCCGGCCGGCCACTATGCTGGCGAGGCATATTCCGTCCACGCCCCTCACGAGAAGGCGGGCCGCAGCGTAGGTCGCCGGAGAGGTCCTGTACATCACCACGAACGGAACCATGCGCAGCGCCGTTTCCAGGGTGGCCGTGCCGGAGCAGACAAGGGCCGCCGCTGCGTTCTCGAGTGCAGGTCCCGTTCCGTCCACGAGTCTCGCGAAGGTCTTTGATTCGGCCGCTGAATAGAGACGCCGGTCGAGGGCGCGAGACACAGCTATGTCCGCACCATCTATCAGCCCCCGATCGAAGAGGCTCGCTGCACACGAGAGCATCACCGGAAGAAGCCTCGACACCTCCTGCGCCCTGCTTCCGGGCAGCAGGGCCAGCCTGCTCCCCCCCGGCGAAGGGTCCTTCACTGCATCCACCAGGGGATGCCCCGACCAGAACGTCCTGACGCCTCTCGCTGCGTAGAATTCCGCCTCGAAGGAGAAGAGCGTGATCATCAGGTCCACGTGCCTGGCCACCTTCGAAAGCCTCCAGCCGCCCCAGGCCCAGAGCTGCGGCGACACATAATAGACGACTCTGTAGCCTGCCCTGGAGGCCCAGGCGGCGAACCTGAGGTTGAACCCTGGATAGTCCACCAGCAGAACCGCGTCGGGCCGGAAGGCCCTGCAGGCAGCTCGCAGAGCCTTCTCCATCCGCGCGAGCCTCGCCAGCGAGCCGAGCACCTCTCCGAAGCCCATCACTGCGGAGCCGGCGATGTCATGGATTATCCGGGCACCGGCCGATGCCATGCACCGGCCTCCCATCCCGGCGACCGACGCACCGTGCGTGCAGACCAGGTGCGAGACGACCTCTGCGGCCCGGAGGTCGCCGGATGGTTCGCCGGCGACTGCGAAGATCCGCATCAGGCGCCCTTCGGGCCCTGCATCACCGAAGCTATCATCTCGGCCGTCTTCAGAGCCCTCACTCCTTCCGCGGCGCCGACCAGTGGAGGCCTGCCGGTCCTGCAGCTCTCCAGGAAGTCCTCCAGCTCGCAGGTCAGAGGATCCGCCTCGCCGACTCCGAGCGGCACGGGGCGGATCTCTCCATCCCTCAGCTCGAGCGCCTCCACGCTCCTGCCGGAGAAGTCTATCGATACGTAGCGGCGGTCGAGGAAGAACCTGAGCTTGCGCATGGGCTCCCTGGAGATCCTGCTCGCGGTCAGGTTCGCAACGGCTCCGTTCCGGAACTCTATCCTGGCGCTGGCTATGTCCGTGCTGTCTGTGAGGACGGCGACCCCGGAGGCCCTCACGGAAGCCACTTCGGAGTGCACGAAGGACAGCACGAGATCTATGTCGTGGATCATCAGGTCCATGACCACGGAAACGTCCGTTCCTCGGGGCTTGAAAGAGGCCAGCCGGTGCGCCTCGACGAAGCGCGGATCGGAGAGGAGCGGCGAAGCAGCCGTCACTGCCGGATTGAACCTCTCGACATGCCCTACGGCGAGGGTCAGCCCCCTTCTAGAGGCCTCGGACTCGAGCTCGACGGCCTGGAGGCTGTCCGCGGCCATGGGTTTCTCCACGAGCACGGGGAGGCCGGCCCGAAGGGCGGCCATCACCACCTCGTGGTGCGAGACGGTGGTGCAGGCGACGACCACGGCGTCAACCGAGCCGAAGAGCTCCTCCCTGCTGCCCGCATGGGTCACCCCCAGATCCTGCGAGACCCGGGCGGCTCTCGTACGGTCGGAGTCGTACACCGTGACAGCGTCTGCCAGGCTGCGGAGAATCCTCGCGTGATGATAGCCCAGGTGGCCCGTTCCCACGACTCCGGCTCGCATTCCTAGCCTCCGAGCGAAGAAAGGATGTCGCTTGCGTACCTGACGTCCCTGTCGTCCATCGACAGGTGGGTCACGAGCCTCACGGCGCTCGGACCGACGGCGAGGCACCCTATCCCGAGGGCGGTCAGCGCGTTCACAGCGGCCGTCGAGCTCTTCCCCTCGCGGGTTCCGAGGAGCACGATGTTCGTCTCGACCGCTTCCGGATCTATCGAGAACATCGGTGACGATGCGGCGGCCGAGGCGAGCTGGCGGGCCCACCTGTGCGTTACAGGGAGCCTCGGAAGGTTGTGGTCGAGCGCGTACAGGCATGCTGCGGCCAGTATGCCGGCCTGCCTCAGGCCGCCGCCGTGCCTCTTCCTCCACCACCTCGCCTTCTCTATCAGGCTTCTGCTGCCAGCCAGCACCGAACCCACCGGACATCCCAGGGCCTTTGAGAAGCAGACCGAGACCATGTCGAACCCGCGGCACAGGTCTGACAGGGGTTGCCCGGTAGCGGCCGCGGCGTGCCAGAGCCTGGCGCCGTCGAGATACATCCGCGCCGAAAAGGCGCTGGCGATCCTCTGTACGCGCTCGACCTCCGCTCCGGGCAGAATCTTTCCGCCCATGATGTTGTGGGTGTTCTCGAGACACACGAGCCTGCGGGGGGCGAAGTGAAGGTCGCTGCTCCTGGACAGCGCCGCCTCGACCTCCGCCGGGTCCGGAAGGCCTCGGGGGCCTTCGTCGATCCTGTGGAGCTGGATCCCGGCGTTCAGGGCCGCCTGCGCCCCCTCGTAGAGATACACGTGGCTCGAGCTGCCGCAGATGACCTCGTCACCGGGGGATGCCAGCGTCCGCAGGGCCACCCCGTTCGACATGGTGCCAGAAGGCATGAAGATCGACGCTTCGAAGCCGAGCAGGGCAGCAACCCTGTCCTGGAGGGCGTTGACGGTCGGATCCTCGCCGAAAACGTCGTCGCCTACCTCGGCGTGCGCCATGGCGCTCCTCATTCCCGTATTGGGAACGCTTACGGTGTCGCTGCGCAGATCAACCCTGAACCTGAGCATCGTCGTCCTTCCGCCACACCCCCACTGATCTGCGCCCGAGGGCCTCGGACAGGATTCGGTCCATCAGATCGGGAGCTTCGAGACCGCTCGCCGCCCAGAGCTTGGGGAACATGCTGATCGCGGTGAACCCGGGGATGGTGTTGATCTCGTTGAGGTAGAGAGCGGAATCCGACAGGAGGAAGTCCACTCTCGCGAAACCGGATCCACCCAGAAGAGAGAATGCGGCGATCGCCAGGGACCTTGCGGTTTCGGCGATGGAAGGTTCGATCTCTGCCGGAATGAGGAGTCTCGAGCCGGGGCACTCGTACTTGGCCTCGTAGTCGTACCACTCCCGCCCCGGCAAGATCTCTCCGGGCACGGAAGCCGTTACGCCGCCGGAGTCGCCCAGCACGCTCACCTCTATCTCCCTCGCCGGCTGGACGGCCTTCTCGACGACGACGAGAGGATCGTAAGAAAACGCAAGGGAGAGCGCTCGGGGGAGATCATCGCCGCGGTCCACCCTGCTTATGCCTATGCTCGACCCGAGCCTCGCCGGCTTCACGAAGAGAGGGAGACCCAGCGCGTCGAGAATCTCGCCGGAAGCGGCCGGGCGCCTCTCGTCGAGCTCCAGCCAGGGCGCTACCGGAATCCCGGCTGCCGCAGCCAGCTTCCTGAAGACAGCCTTGTTCATGCCTGCCGCTGAAGCGAGCACCCCTGCTCCGGCACAGGGCCAGCCTGCCGTCTCGCAGAGGCCCTGCACCGTCCCGTCCTCTCCGTAGGGGCCGTGCAGCACCGGGAAAACCGCTTCGAAGGCGATTCCTGCGCCGCCTGCCGTCCTGAGCGACCAGGGGAAGCTCCCGGCGTCCAGCACGAGGCCGCGGCCTTCCAGGCTCCAGGACCCGCAGGAGTCTATCTCCACCACGACCGGCTCGTGGCCCGCCTTCCGTAGCGCCTCCTCCACGAAGGCGGCTGACTGGAGAGAGATCTCCCGCTCAGCCGACCTCCCGCCGCAGAGCACCAGGACCTTCATCGCCACCTCCGCTTCGAGCCTCAATGATGACCTGTGCGGGAATGCGCTGTCCACACCGGGGTTGACCCGGACCCGTTCCGTGGTTCAGTATCGCGGGCTGGACGGCTTGGAGGTGCGCATGAAGGTTCTCGTGACAGGGGGCGCCGGCTTCATCGGCTCCACCGTGGCGGACCATCTCGTCGAGGCCGGGCACGAAACCCACGTTATGGACGACCTTTCCACCGGGTTCCGCAGGAACGTAAACCCTGCATGCGTATTCCACGAGATGGACATAAGGAGCCCCGAGGCCGCGGCAGTCGTAGAATCGGGCCGTTTCGACATACTCTGCCACCACGCGGCACAGATGGATGTCAGGCGTTCCGTGAGGGAGCCGCTCTTCGACGCCGAGGTCAACATCCTGGGCACCCTCAATCTCCTCGAAGCCTGCCGCAAGGGCGGAACCAGGCGCGTCGTATATGCTTCCACCGGCGGCGCAGTGTACGGGGAGCCTTCGTCAATCCCGGTTGGCGAGGAACACCCGGCTAACCCCATCTGCCACTACGGCGTCAGCAAGCACACCGTCGAGCACTACCTGTTCCTCTACAGGCACCTGTACGGCCTGGGCTACACCGTGCTCAGATATCCGAACGTCTACGGCCCGCGTCAGAACCCGCGTGGCGAGGCTGGCGTGACAGCCATCTTCACCCTGGCCTATCTCGAGGGCCGGAGTCCGCGGATAAACGGAGACGGCATGCAGCTGAGGGACTACGTTCACGTCAGGGACATCGCGCGGGCGAACCTGATGGCCATGGATCTCGGCAGGCCGGAGCTCGACGGAGAGGTGTTCAACCTGGGATGGGGCACGGGCAGATCGGTGCTGGAGCTCGACGCGATCATACGCAGGCTTGTCGGAACCGACCTCCTGCCGCACCGGGGGCCCCCTCTGCCGGAGGAGATACTCCGCATCGCCCTGGACGCCGGAAGGGCAGCGGACATCCTCGGATGGACTCCCAGAATATCCTTCGAGGATGGTCTCGCCGACCTCGTGGAGTACCACAGGAGGCTCGCCGGCGATGCGTGCTCCTGAGCCGGTCTTCCTTGACAGGGACGGCGTGCTGAACGAGAACGTTCCGGACTACGTGAAGACGGAGAGCCAGTGGGTCCCGCTGCCCGGCGCGCTGGAGGCAGCCGCCGTGCTCTCCCTGTCAGGGCATCCCGTGGTCGTGGTCACGAACCAGTCGGCGGTAGGAAGGGGGCTCATGAAGCTGGAGGCCGTCGAGCGGATCAACGGTCTCCTCGTACGGAGGGTGACCTCGCTTGGAGGAAGGATAGACGCCGTCCTGTTCTGTCCTCACGCCCCCTCCGAGAACTGCCGCTGCAGGAAGCCCGCCACGGGAATGGTAGAGGATGCGCGGGCCGGCCTGAGCCTCCCGGAAGGAGGATGGCTGGTGGGTGATGCGTGGAGCGACATGATGATGGGGACTGCTGCCGGTCTCAGGACCATCATGGTCATGACGGGCCGCGGAGCGAGCCAGATGGCCTCCGGGCGCCCCTCCGGCTGCTCGCGCCCCGATTTCGTGGCAGATGACCTCAACGAGGCGGCCCGGATAATCCTCAGAAGCGACGGAGGGCTCCCCGGGGCCCGGTGTGCGAAGGCATGATCGGGCCATGAGGCGATTCGAGCCCCTGAAGACCCTGCTGGCGATCGCGCTTCCGTTCCTGCTGCCGATCGCAGGGCTGGCGATATGGCTGATCTCCGAGGCCTCGGGACAGCCCGGGCGCGAATCGGCGATCATAGCATCGATAGACGCCTCGGGCACCGGCGTGACCTACCTCTCGACCACCCTCCCGGACGGGAACATCGCCGAGTGGACCTGCAGCGAAGGCAGGTTCTCCGAGAGCGGCGAGCCATCCGCGTCGGGGCGGAGCGTCACCTGGCTCCCTGACGAAGGCTCGACGGATTCGGTAACGATAACGGTCACCACTCCGTCGCTCACCGACTCGGTGAGGTTCCTGTCATTCATACCCCGCATGAATCCCAGCATCACCGTCTCGGCGGCCTACCATCTGGCGGTGACCGACAGGGCGAGATGCCTCTCCCTCTCGCCGGGCGTCTACACGGCCTTCTTCGAGGACGACAACCTGTCGGGCTACGACGGCCTCGTGATCCTCGTCGTGCAGGAGCCGGGAAGGCAGCGGCGCGCCTTCGTCGCGATGCCGGGCGACTCGCTGGCTCTGGACCTCCCGCTCGGCGGAGAGGTCAGGGCGTTCGGGGCCGACAGGACCGAGGACGCCCTGGACAACGGAGGCAGCGTGCTGATCACCTTCATTCCCCTCGAATCAGTTTCTCCCTGAGGCCGCACGCCGGACGAACCTCGACAGGAATCCCCTCCTCCTCCCCGCGAACCACAGAATCGCAAGAGCCGAAGCCCAGGCGCACCACGCCGCCGGGCCTGCGAGCCTCACCGGCGGAAGCCCCGCGGCTTCTGCGGCCTCGATCCACGCCCAGGACACCCATTCGAGAAGGCGTGCGGCGGGGATGCTCACGCCGGGCACGAGGCAGAGCGCTCCCAGGGCCATCACGAGGTACATGGGCGGAGTCGAGAGGACTGTGGAGCACGGCGAGGACAGCCTGAGGCCTCCATAGGAGAACTGGACAAGCGGCGCCACCGCCAGAGTGGAGCACAGGCCGGCATGCAGCGCCCACAGCAACGCCCCCCTCCTGCTCCGGGCCCTTCCGCCCATCAGAACCAGGGCCAGCACCGACACGAAGGACATCTGCGCGCCTGCGTCCCGCGCGGCGCCCGGGAAGGCGACAGCGACCGCAGCGGCGGCAAGCGACCACGACGATACGGCGGGCACGCGGATTCCGGCCTGAGAAGCCGCCATCGCGAGAGTTCCCATTATGCCCGCCCTGACAGCCGGCGCCCTCCCGCCCGTGAGGAACACGTACAGCCAGACCGCAAGAACGGCTGCGAAGACGCTCCCCCAAGACCTTCCGACCGTTCTTCGAAGAGCCAGAAAGACCGCTCCTCCTACCATCGCCACGTGCAGGCCCGAGACCGAGAGCATGTGGGATATGCCTGCCCCCCTGAAGACGTTCCTGACGGAGGCCGGCATCCTGCTCCGCTCACCCAGCAGCACTGCGCAGGCCAGAGAGGAGGCCTGTCTGGACGGCACCCGTTCACGGAGCATGCCGGCGGCGCACCTTCTCGCGGTATCGAGAGGTCTCCGGGACGGGCGCAGATCGAAGCAGCAGCATCGCAGGGCGCCCCCCCGCCTCTCTGCAAGGATCAGCGCGGAATCGCCCTCCATAGCGACGGCGGCCAGACCGCGGCCGGACACCAGGAAACGCGACCCGTTCGCGGAAACCCATGCCCGCGTTGGAGTCAAGGTCTGCACGACGCATTCGAACACGCCTCCATCGGGGGGGGCTGCTGCTTCCGTTCCGCCCTCCCCGCCGAGCATGCAGCCTGCCGCGTACGACGCCGCGCACAGCGCCAGCCTGCCGGTTCTTCGCATGCCGAACGCCGAGGCGGCCAGCGCGCATGCTGACAGGATCGGAGCAAGAGGCCCCGGATGTCCCGCGGGGGCGTATATTCCCGCGAGCAGGGCCGTTGCGTACCAGAAGACCACGGGAGAGAGCTCCATGCATGGATTGTGGCCGGAACTTCACGGCGATTCAAGCGGGATGCCGGTGTTCGTCCTCGACAGTTTCAGGAGCGCCTTCAACGTGGGTTCGGCATTCAGAACCGCCGAGGCCGTCTCGCCTGCCGCCGTGTTCCTCACTGGCACCTGCGCCCTTCCAGGGAACAGGAAGCTCGCGCACACGGCGCGAGGCACGCAGCACGAGATCCCATGGAGGTACTTCTCCCGCTCAGTCGAGGCGGTCGAATGGCTTGCAGCCGCCGGAAGGCGGATAGTGGCGGTAGAGGGCGGGCCCGGTGCCGTACCTCTGTTCGACGCCCCCTTCGAAACCGGCGATGCGTTCGTGTTCGGCAGCGAGGCCCTCGGGGTGGACCCGGAAGTGGAGTCCATGGCGGACATCAGGATCCATTTTCCCCAGTCAGGCAGCAGGAGGTGCATGAACGTATCGAGCGTACTCGCCCTCGTAGCGGCGGAGATCCAGAGGCGCAGGCTGCTCGCGGGAGTATTGCATGCAGGTCCTTCGACCGGCCCCATGAACATTGAAGGAGTCTGATGAAGCGCATCGCATTGTGTCTGCTCATCTCTGCCGCCGCGGCGGCCGCGCTGGGATGGATCTGCCAGGTGGATCCTTCGAAGTGCAACGGCTGCGGGACGTGCCTGCCGTGGTGCCCGCTGGGAGCCATCTCGATGAGCGGGCCCGACGCCGTGATAGACCCAGAGATCTGCGACGGATGCGGCATCTGCATGGATCATTGCCCGAGGAGGGCCATCTACAGGGTCTGGCAGGAGTCTTCGGGAGAGGGGAGTGCCGCGCTGCCGGCGCTCGTCCTGCGTCCCAATCCCTCTTCGGGCATGGTGCTCGTCGAAGGGCTCCAGCCCGGAACGTCGCTCGCCGTGTTCGATGCCGCGGGCAGGCCGGCCGCTTCGGCGGTGGCTTCAGAACTGCCGCTTCTGCTGGACCTGTCGACCCTGTCGCCGGGCTCCTGCTCGGTTTCCGCCGGTGGAAAGTCAGCCAGACTGGTCCTTCTCTGACGCCGGCCTGCTCGCGATCCGGAGGGTGTCGAGCAGAGCCGATGTGGGGCTGTGATGCGTGCTCGGCGCGCCGCAGCATGCTCTCTCCACGGCCCTGGTCTCACGAGGCACTGCCGGCGGCACCTTCAGAAGCGGGCGCAGAAGTCCCTGCCTTCGAGCTCCGGCCCTCCCAGCAGACGTCCGGGAGTCCTGACGAGCGCCCTGCGGGCGCTCGCTCTCCGAATCAGCCCGAGGAGGACGCGCCTCCCTTCTAGAACAGCACCGTCAGCCGCGCGGCCTGCCTCAGCCCGCCGCCGGCCGTCGCTTCGAGAATGTAGGTTCCGGGCGGCAGCGCGCCCAGGTTCAGGGAGCGCTCGATGCCCGGTTCGAGTGAACCCTCGAGCACCGCTCTCCCTGCGAGGTCGAAGAGCCTGAATCTCAGAACCGACGCCTCAAGCCCTGGCCAGGAGATGATCGCGACTTCGCGGGACGGGTTGGGAGTCACCCGTAGAAGCCCGGTACCGCCGGCTGGCGGTTCAGGGGGCGAGCCCAGCAACGCGGTGCTCAGAATGTGATGCGACGGATCGAATCTCACGACGCTGGGCTGGAACGGAACTGCGAACGTCTCCGAATCGTTCTGTACATCGTTCCACATGGTCACCAGAGTGTCTGCACCTGAGCCCTCTATGGAAAACTCGAGCGGCATTGTGAAGAATGTCCCAAGCCCCTGAGCCTGATACACCCCTATGGTGACCTCCCAGTAGGATCCGCTCTGTTGTATTTGGTAATCAATGTCATAGACAGGATAGCCATAGCCATAGACCCACTCGTCAATAAACCAGTCTATATCCTGTCCCCAGACGAGCTCGATGTGGTCTCGAAGATCCTGCGTGGTTGCCAGCGCGAAGGCGTGGTGCGCGTAGTAGTCCGTGAGCGAGGCGAAGAAGTCCTCGTCGCCCAGGATGTATCTGAGCATGTGAAGGACGCTTGCCCCCTTCTCGTATGTAGTGTAGCCCCATAGCTCCTCCGGGGCGCCGAGGGGAAACGTCTCGCCGCTCTGGAGATATGGGATCATTATGTCCTCTACCATGTAGTCGGTGTATGCGTCAGGACCATAGGTCTCGGCCCAGAGGGCCTCGCAGTATGTAGCGAATCCCTCGGACAGCCATACGTCCTGCCAGTCGCTCTCCGTCACGCAGTCGCCCCACCACATGTGCCCCATCTCGTGCACGAGTATGGGGTCGGCGTATGTAGTCCCGTTTATCAACGACTGCAGATGATACACCTGGCTGGTATGCTCCATGTCACCCTTAGGCGTCTCGACATAGCTGAACTTGCAGCCCCACGGATAGGGACCGAAGAGAGAGACCAGCCTGTCCATCATCAGATCCACGTTGGGGAAGCTGCCCAGGGCGTCCTCCACCTCGTTCGGATAGACGTAGTAGTGTATCCAGCTGTAGGTCGAATCCACCAGATCGACATACTCCGAGGCCGAGACGGCAGCGAGGTAGGTGGACATGGGATGGTTGATGCTCCAGCTCCAGGTCGCCTTGCCTCCCGAGTAGGACACCCCGTCGAGGTCGCCGTTCGCTACCACCTCGACAGTGTCGTCCACCGTCACGTGGAACTCGAAGGTGGCCTTGTCGGAAGGATGGTCGTGGCACGGGAACATGCACCGACCCATCGAAGGCTGCTCGGAGTACACCCCCACCCCCATCTGGTAGGAGACGTAGGGGTGGAACCAGAAGCCCCCGAACTTGCCCGCGCCCTCGTTCCACGGGTGTCCGGAGTAGCTTATCAAGAGCTCCAGCTCGCCGCCGGGAGGGAGCGGCGAAGCGAGGTTCACCGTGAGCGCGTCGCCCTGGTGCGTGAACGACAGCGGGATGCCGCCGGCCGTGACCGAGGACACCTCCAGAGACCTCAGGTCGAGCACCACCTGCGAGATGGCTTCGCCGGCCGGCGTCAAGGTGACTCCCGTCGTTCCCTGGAGGAGTTGCTGGGCTGCGAGTATCTCGAAGTCGAGATCGTAGTGCAGGACGTCGTAGCTCGATTCTGCGACAGGCCGTGGTGCGGGCAGGCCGGGTGCGGCGTCCCTGTGTCTGAGGGCTGGCAGATCGTCCATCCAGGGAGGAAGTCCCGATGCTGCGAGAACAGCTGCTGCAAGGATAGCTGTCATCAATGTCCCTCCTCGCCAAGAAGAAGACCCCCGATGAATTCTCTGAGAAGGCTCAGCTTCGGCACCACCGATGCATCTATGGGCAGGACGAGAGACAGCAGCCTCTTCAGCCGCTCGGCCGTGTTGTAGGCCGGGGAGCCCTCTGGAACGGTAGCGAGCAGGGGCTCGGCGAACGGCTTCAGGACCGGAAGCTCGAAGGGCAGCGACGAATTGAACATCGCATCGGCCATCTCCTGATAGGGGAAGATGTTGATCCTCTCCCCCCTCTTCACGCTGGGCCATGCCGCTATCGTCTCCTCAGCCGAGTAGCCCCTCGTCCTGCTGTCCCGTATCATGCGCCTCAGAAGCCGGCTGTCAGTGGTGGACATTCTCGTTAGCCTGTCTATGTTGAGCTGGGTGAGGGCTGACACGTAGATCCTGTACTTCGAGGCCGGATCCACTCCCGGCGTCAATGCGTCGTTCAGGCCGTGGATGCCCTCTATCATCAGAAAGTCGTTGTCGAGCAAGCGTATCGGATTGACGTCATCGATCCGTCTCCCCTCCGTGAAGTCGAACCTCGGAAGCCTGACCTCATGCCCCGCGAGGAGAAGGGCGAGATGGCGGCCGAAGAGGCCGGTCTCGAGCGCGTCGAGACTTTCGAAGTCGTAGTTGCCGGCCTGGTCTCTCGGGGTCTCCGTGCGGTTCTTGAAGTAGTTGTCGACGCTTATGGACTTCACGCCGAAGCCTTGGGCTCGAAGGAACATCCCGAGGAGCCTGGTGGTCGTGGTCTTGCCGCTCGAAGAGGGGCCGGCGATCATGATGATGCGCTTCTCGGGGAACATGGACTCGAGCGCCATGACGATCTCGATGAGCCGGTACTCCTGGTAGAAGTGGCTCATGGCTACGACCTCCAGCCCGCCGTCCTCCCCTATCCTCCGGTTCAGCTCGGATATGGTCCTGACGCCGAGCCTGGCTCCGTGCTCCTCCTCCAGGTCGAACTCCCTGGCGAGCTTGGGTCTTTCCTGCCATTCGCCTATCGCCGGCCAGTCCGCCGAGCCCGGGAATCTCAGGACGAAGCCGGCCCCCTCCGGCCGCAGCTCGAAGACGTCGAGCCAGGAGGTGTCAGGCACCACGGGCCCCGAGGCGAAGGCGCAGCTCGTTCCGAGACAGTTGAGATCGAGCTTCCCGCCCGGGCTGCACCATTCGGCGAGAGGGTGGTCGCGCCCTGAGGACAGTGCGTCCGTCATGGATTCGAAGGGAATCCGCTCCGCCGAGATCTCCTTCAGGGCAGTCGTGAGAATGCGGCATATCTCCTGGGAGTCGATTCCGGGGCAGTTCTCGAGCCTGCACCTGTAGCCGAGCGAGAGTGCATGCTCTACCCAGAGGACGGCTCCCGGGAGCTTCCTGGACACGGCAAGGTCGAGCGCAAGAATCAGACTGCGCCTGTAGACCTCCCTGCCCTCGCTGAACCAGGGCATCACCGCCCTGTACGAGCCGCCCGGGACGGCTTCGGAGCAGATCGGCACCACTCTGCCTGAAATGTCGGTCGCCGCGATGGCGCCCTTTTCGACCAGATCCGATACGCGGGCCATGACTCTCCCCTGATGACGGTTGCAGAGAAAGATAACCCGGAGGGGCCTGCTTCACAATCACGGGCAATTCGGCACGGATTGCGCATTATTAATCTGTAAAACGCCTTTGCCGGCACCGCCTCGGCGGCCTTCAGAAAATGGGGGCGGGCATCGCGTTCGAGCAACCTCGAGGAGGAACGTTCCTTGACATGGTTCGTTGGCCGGCATCCCACCACGCCCCGCCGCAATGTCTCCAGATCATCGGCTGCAGGAGAAGTCCTGGAGACGGTTTCCGGCAGGACCTGTTCCTTCTGCCGGCCTCTCGCCTCCCCCGGCGATCCGCCCTCCTCCCCCCTGCCCGCCCTGCGTCTCCGCAGCGGAAACCCTCCACCGCTCCCGGGGTAGATTGTCCGTCCGGGCTGCAGCCGGGAGCTCGGGTTGACCCTGCGGCGCCCGAACCGCAATATCCCGCTTCGAACCTTGAAGTGGAGGTGACGATGTACATCCTGCTCCTCGCCATGCCGCTCGTCATGCAGTCGGACCCCATTCTGCAGGCTCAGGACGACCTTTCGAGGGGCGCCACCGCCGTCTATACGATCACGGTGATGGACGACACCAGCTACTGGATCATCCTCGAGTGCGACGATCCAAGAGCCGACATGGACGTAGTGGTCGCCTCTCGCGACATGGACTTCGAAGAGTTCATGAGCCTCCCCTACTACGAGGACTTCCAGTACGCCCGCGAGTTCTCCTTGGCGGAGGGGATGGAGGACGGGGCTTCAGAGAGCTTCACGCTGACCGCGCCCTACACCGGGCCGGCCTACATAGTGGTCTACGACATCGGGGAAACAGGAGGCTCATACGAGCTGAAGGTATTCTGATGCCCCTCTCCCCCGGGAGGGACCTCGGCGTCCTGGAGCTGACTCTCAGGATTCGCGACCTCCTCCAGGCCTCCCACCCGGATCCGTTCTGGCTGAGAGGCTCGATCTCCGGCAACCCGAAATCCAATCAAAAGGGACACATATATTTCCAGCTTATCGAGCGCATCCCGGGGGGGAGTTCGGTTGCCGCCTCGATCGACTGCGCTCTCTTCGCAGGTGCAAGAACGGCAATCATCAGGGACTTCGCGAGGGCGGGCCTCGTGCTCCAGCTATCGGAGGGCATGGAGATTAGAGCCCTGGGCCGGATAGACATCTGGCCTCCTTCGGGTCGTGTGCAGTTCATCGTTGAGAGGATCGACCCAGCATCCCTGGGCGGCGCCGGAGAGCGTACCCTGAGGATGCTCATCGACAGGATGGCATCGGAGGGCCTGAAAGACCTCAACTCCAGGCTGGCGATGCCCCTCCTGCCCCTTAGAGTCGGGCTGGTCACCGCTCCCGGCTCCGCGGCAATGGAGGACTTCGTCACCACCCTGAGAGAGAGCGGCTACCCGTTCGAGGTCTTCCTGTGCGCTTCGCCGATGCAGGGCGAGGCCGCAGCCTCCGGGGTGGCGAACGCCCTTGCGAGACTGGCGGAGGTGCCGGACATCTCGGTGGTGGTGATAACGAGGGGCGGGGGCTCGGCAGCGGACCTGTCCTGCTTCAACGACGAGCGGATCGGCAGGGCGATAGCCTCCTGTCCGGTTCCGGTGATATCCGGCATCGGACACGAGGTGGACTCCACCCTGCCCGACTTCGTCTGTCACACGCGCGCCAAGACGCCCACTCACGCCGCATCCCTGCTGGTGGACATCGCAGCGAACGCCTCGGCCGCGATTGAGGCGCACGCTGCAGCTCTGGCCGCCTGCGTCGAGCCGCGGATCAGGCTGGCGATAGAGAGGATCGAGGGCGGCGCACGCCAGCTGGCAGGGCTCGCCGGATTCGCGTTCAGATCGAGTGGGAGGGAGATCGGGAAGCTCGAGGCGTCGCTGGCGGCCAGCACCTGCACGATGCTCTCAAGGGCCCGTTCGGTCATCTCGGACGCAGCCGGCCGCCTCGCGGAGATGGAAGATCCAGGCAGGCTGAGAGCCAGGAGGAGTTCCGTCGAGGCCCTTTCCGCTGCTCTGCGGCCGATGGCGGAGGGCAGTCTCGAGAGGTTCAGGATGAGGCTCGGCCTCCTCGAAGGGAACGTGGCAGCGAGGAGCCCGCAGAGGATGATGGCCCTCGGCTGGGCCCTGCTGAGGGACTCCCGGGGCGTTCTTCTGAGGGGCAGGAGCGGAGTTTCCGTCGGCGATCCGCTGACGGTGCTCGTATCGGACGGTTCTCTCGGCGTCAGGGTCGAGAGCGTCGCAGAACGGGAGACGTGATGGGCAGGAGGAAGACCCCCTCCTTCGAGGAGATGATGGACGAGCTCTCGAGCATAGTGGACGCCATCGGCAGGGATGACTGCCCGGTCGACGAGCTAGACGAGCGGGTCAAGCGTGCGGCGGATCTCATCCGGGCTCTGAGGGCGAGGCTCGAGACGACCGAGGCTTCGGTGCGGGAAATCCTGGGGGGGCTGGCCGGAGAGAGCGGGGGAGCGACCTGCGCGGGAACCGTACGGCACGGCGGCACGAGCGAGTTCGAGGCCGGGAAGCCCACCGAAGGCGGCGGGGAGGACGCGGAGGACTGACCCCGGGTCCCTTCAGCCCAGAATCCTCCTCACAGCCTCGAGCGCCAGCTCCGGAGCCGGTCCGGCGGGGTCGAACAGGACTTCCGAGCCTTCGGAGAGCGGGGCGAACCTTGCCTGGTCGGCCACTCTGAAGAGCGCCACGACGGGAACGCCCGCCGCGGACGCCACGTGCATGGGTCCGTTGTCGGGCGTGACCAGGACAGCGAGGCGCGCGAGCCTGGAGGCAAGGTCGCGGACTTCCGTCCTCGGGGCGATCTCGCACCCCTCGGCTGCGACCCTCGAGGACAGGCGTCTCTCCTCCTCGCTCCCCCAGTAGATCTCGACGGGCGCGACGCGAGCCAGCAGCCGGCAGAGGGCGGACAGCTTGCCCTCCGGATACGCCTTGCCCCTGCTGGCGCCGACGTGGACTCCGATGACCCCCCTGCACTCTCCTCCGGCCGGTCCCGGGTCAAGCCGGGGCCTGCTCCAGACAGGCCAGTCGCTCCATACGCCACCCAGAGAATGGAGGCTCATGCTCTCGTGGTTCTCGCGGGAGGGCTCCGGTGCGAGATGGGTGTGCCAGGATCCCCAGCCGCGCGACGGGAAGCCGATCCTGGCCGCCGCGCCGGAAAGGGCAGTCGCTACTGCGCCGGACAGGGAGAAGGAGAATGGGTGGCTGGCATCCAGGGCCGCTTCGAATCCCCTCCTCTTCAGCGCTGATGCGAACCGCGCGAACATCAGGGGATTCCGGGCCATGGAAGCCTTCGCCGCAGGGATGATCTCCCACTCCCTCCCTGCGAGGACGTCGGAAAACCTGTCGCTGGCCAGAAGAGCGAGGCGGGCCCTGGGAAACCGCTCCGAAAGGCTCCTCAGAAGCGGCTCGATCAGCACCAGGTTGCCCAGCCTCGAGTCGGGGCGTACCACTAGTATGGATGATGGATCCGCCGGCAGAGGGCCGGGACGGGCTGCCAGCAGGCGGGAGAGCAGTATCGCGGCCAGTCGTCGAGCCGTCCTCCTCCTTGCGCGGGGCGCATCCTGCTTCAACGGCAGTCCCTCTCGTCGGCCGGGGGACGGGACGAACCGCCGGCGATCACGCCCGCGGAGCGCGCGAAATGCGTCCATCCGTCACCGGAGATCACGCAGGCCCTTACGAACGCCCCCTGCTCGAGATCCTCCCCGTCGAACACCACCATGCGGTTGCCGGCTGTCCGGCCGGCGGACTGGCCGGGTCTGGAGCCCCGACCGGTCACTAGCACGGGAATCATCCTGCCCGCCAGCTCCGACGACCGCTCCCTGGTTATCCCGGCCTGCAGATTCTGCAGGATCCCGAGCCGCGAGAGCCTGATCTCCTCGGGCACGCTGTCAGGCAGCGCTGCCGCCGCGGTTCCCGCGCGCTCGGAGTATCTGAACAGGAAGGCATAGTCGTAGCGCACCTCGGACAGGAGCGATGCGGTGTCCTCGAAGTCCGCCTCGGTCTCTCCTGGGAAGCCCGCGATTATGTCCGTGGAGAGCACCACTCCGGGCAGGGTCGAGCGGAGCCTCCTGACAAGGTTCAGATACTCCTCCCTGCCGTATCCCCTGTTCATCAGGCCCAGCACCCTGCTGCTCCCCGACTGGACCGGCAGGTGGACCTGCCTGCAGACGTTCGGGTGACGCGCGACGACCTCGATGAGTTCGTCCGTGAAGTCCCTCGGATGGCTGGTCACGAATCGCACCCAGGCCGGAGACGCTGCCTCCGCGACCTCCGCGAGGAGCCGCGGGAAGCCCCATCCATCCGACTCGTACGAGTTCACGTTCTGCCCCAGCAGCGTTATCTCGCCGTAGCCCGACCGCGCGAGCCCGGTCACGTCCGCGAGCACCGCTCCGGGTCTCCTGCTGCGCTCGCGGCCGCGCACGAAAGGCACGATGCAGTAGCTGCAGAAGTTGTCGCAGCCACGCATTATGCTCACGAACGCCGACGGGAAGGTCCGCCGCACCGGTTCGACGCCCTCGTAGTCTTCTCCTCCGAGCCCCGTTTCGGAGGTCCCCGGAGGGCCAGCCAGGATGCCGGGGAGCTCCCTGTACCGGTCCGGCCCCACGACGTGGTCTATGCCGGGATGCCGGCGGAGGAGCTCGACGCCGTGCTCCTGCGCGACGCACCCGCATACCGCAATCACGGGCCTCCTGCCATGTCTGCGGAGCCCGGCGAGCTGGGCGGCCCTTCCCAGGGCCCGTGTCTCGGCATGCTCACGGACGGCGCAGGTCACAATAAGCACGGCATCCGCGGAACCGGGATCCTCGGCGAGCCCCCATCCGGCACCGGATAGTATCCCGGCTATCAGCTCGGAGTCGCTCACGTTCATCTGACAGCCGTAGACCTCGATGAAGCATTTCATGTGAGTGCGGCTCCGGCTATGGTCAGCCGGGGATGAGGAGCTCCATGGCCAGCCCCGAGAGGATGGGTATCCGAAGGTTGTCGTCCACGGGAAGGTCCACCAGCTCGGCGAGCGTCGCCACGGCTGAACCGACGACCAGCGCGAACGGAACCAGCTTCCAGGAGAAGAGAGGGGCGACAGCCATAAGCGCCAGGCTCGCCAGGAGGCAGCTCGTGAATGCAGCCAGGCTTCCCTCCAGCGTCCTGCCGCATACCAGCCTGGTCCTCCCCCATTTCATCCCGACCAGTGCGGCTGAGCTGTCGCCCACGCTGAGGAAGACGAGCGCGGCCACCGCTATCTCCCGCCTGAAGAGCAGGATGGTCAGGGCAGCGGAGGCTACCAGAATGGTCGAGCCCGTGATGCTCCCGGCCTTTTCGCGCCTTCTTAGGAGCTCTCCGAACACGCTCACGAAGAAGGTCTTGAACTCCTGGTTTCTCAGCTTCAGGAAATCCAAGAGCACTAGGACCAGGGCGAGAGCGACCAGCAGTATGACCATCAGGCTCTGCTCTACCAGAAGCGCGGCAAGAGGGATCAGGATGGACGCGAGATGCACGCCCTTCCGGAGCAGTTCTCCGAACAGGGGCGTCTTCCCGGGGGAGCTCCTAGAGGCCGATCCCGAGGGAGATCCTGTGCGTGTCATCCAGGTCTTCGTGACCGAGGAAGGCGTAGTCCAGGTTCACGGGATGGCCGAAGAGCCCGATGCGGAACCCGGCCCCGGCGGTGAACATTCCCTCCGAGCTGCCGATTCTCAGGCCCACCCTGTCCCGGATCGTCAGCTCCAGCCCGAAGTGGGTGTCCAGGCTGACGTCCCCGACGTGGTACTGCGAGGCGTAGCGCCTGCCCTCGAACCTGAAGTCGCCGTCGGCCGCGATAGTTGCGACGGTGGCGAACCTGCGGATGTCCCAGGATGTCGCCGCGCCCGCCTTGACCGTGGGGAGGACGCTCTCGCTGCTGCCCGTATCCCAGAAGACATGGGTGCCGAAGGTGTCCTGGATGTTCACCCCGGCGCTGAACTTCTCAAGGGGCCGCCACTGCACGCCCGCGTCGAGTCCCACTCCCCAGGCGCTGTGGTCGAGCAGCGTGCGCTGGATCACCTTCACGGAAGCGCCCGCCGAGAGGGCCTCCGTCACGGGGCGGGCCCAGGACAGGTACAGGGCGTGATCCACGGCGCTGCCCCAGGAGATGCGCCCTTCGTCGTAGATGAGCTCCTCGCCAGGATCCCACTCGCCGTTGCCCTCGGTTCCTTCGGGGTTGGAGTCGGGATCGTAGTCGTCGTTCCCCGAGTCTCCGGGCTCGCCCTCTCCGTCCGCTCCGGCGACGCCGTCGGACCCGGTGTCGTACCAGAGCAGGTCGGTCGTGTCGGCGACGTCGCCCGCGTCGGTCCTGAAAAGGCTGGCAGACAGGGCCGACGAGCCTCTTCTCGCCGCGTAGGCGACATAGTCGTAGCGCACCAGTCCTCCGAACCTCTCGGAGTGCATGAGCTGAAGCTCGGGCGATTCGAGGCGCACGAGCCCGGCGGGATTCCAATAGGCGGCGGTGGCGTCGTCCGCCAGGGCGCAGAATGCTCCGCCCATTCCCAGGGCTCGCGCCCCGGCTCCTATGTACATGAACTCCCCGGCATACTTGGCCGCACAGGCGGGCAGCGTCCAGGAAAGGAGGGCCGCCAGGGCTGCAGGGACTGCGCTGAAGGTTCTCATCGACTCACGGTCTCTCCGGCGGCTGCGCCTGCGACGATCTCGGCGATCAGCGCCCTGTGCTCGTCCTTCATGCTCGTGAAGAACATCCCCAGCCCGTAGCGGCCGTCTCCGAGCCGCTCCTCGCGGATCACCACCGCCCTGGCGCCGATGTCCTGGATGTTCGGGAAGCGAAGGACGAGCTCCACTCTCGCCATTTCGCCCAGGCTGCGGTCGCACACGACGTAGATGCCCGATGCGCTGACGTTGATCGCGGTGACGGGCAGCAGGTCGAATCCCTCGAGAGCGACAGACGCGTCGAGAGCGAGGGCCGCCCTCGGATAGGCTCTGCGCTCCCTGCCCGTGCTACGGCTCATCCAGCCTCCCTGCGGTCGCGTGAAGCTAGCTCGCGAGGCCGTTCCTGTCAATCAGAAGCGCCCTTCGCAAGGCATTCACGGGGCGGGATGTCGAAGAGCATCCGCACCTCGGGCTTCGTGAGTAGTATCAACGAGAAAACGCCCAGAGCGGTTCCCAGCGGGAAGAACAGGCAGGACACTCCCGCCACGATCATGCAGAAGGTGTGATGCCTCCTGCGGTCGATGAATCTGCCGGCCAGGACGAGGCCGGCGGCCACCGCGAGGACGGCGAGAGCGAACACTCCTCCCAGGGCTGTCATGAAGATTCCGAGGAACTCCGGGGGAGGCTCGCCCCCCTTTCCTCCGCCGAACCCCTCGGGGACCGTCAGAACGAGCACCCCGAAAAGCACGTAGATCATCGGGATGAGCGCGAAAAGCGCCGCGATGCCCCCCATGACGTAGTGGAACACGGAAAGGAGCCTGAGGTTCTCGTTCTCTCCCGGCATGTGACACCGCCTTTCGCGAGCCGCATCATCGAGGCTGTCTCCTGAGCGGAATATAGGGAGGCGGGCCGGAGTTGACATCGAAGCCCCCGCGGAATGAAGATAGAGCGTTCGCAAGAGTGGACGTTCCAGTAGTGGGTGGCCTTCAGAGCCCCAACCGCGAGGAAGGAGAATGATGGAGCAGGCTTTCACATTCACCCAGAAGGAAATCGACGACGGCAAGGTCCTTGCGGGGATCTCCTACTTCGGTCTTCTCGGATTCCTGGTCGGCTACCTGGCCGGCAAGGAGAACCGCTTCACGCTCTACCACGCCCAGCAGGGTCTGGTTCTTGCCATAGCGTTCTTCCTCGGCGTGATACCCATCGTCGGCTGGATCTGGAGCCTGTTCTGCCTCGTCCTCTTCGTCATGGGCCTGATCAACGGATTCAGCGGCAAGGTGCAGCCGCTTCCGCTGCTCGGATCGCTCGGCTTCAAGATCGGCCTGCTGAAGGCCGACACCCCCGCCGCTCCCCAGGCCTGACGCGCGACACATGCATGAAGGGGCGGGGCCCTGAGCCCCGCCCCTTCCTCTTCCTGCGCCCGGATCAGGCGAGACTCGAGGACAGGCTCGAGATCTTCACCCAGAAGACGATCCAGAGGACGAGACTCGCCAGCATCGTCAGGATGTTGACGAACGGAATCCAGAACAGCAGGTTGAGGACGCAGAAGGAGATGCCCGGGCCCAGCCCCGGCAGGCCGCCGGGTATGGGATTCTTCCTCGCCGAGAACTCGTCGGTGATGGACTTGCTGGCCGTCACGACGATCACGAAGTCCCAGATCAGGTAGAAGAGCGGTATCAGCCCCAGCCAGACGAGGCCGGGAGACATGGCCCGTGCCTGAGGGGAGCATCTGCCGATAGCCCTCTGCATGGATATCAGATAGAAGATCCGGGGCAGTATCAGCACCGCCAGGAAGACCAGACCGAACAGTGGATCTCCCGGCTCGTGCGGCTCTCGCACTAGATCGCCTACCTTGTAGATCAAATCACACCCTCCGTAGAAGCCCGTTGCCGACCGGCGCAGCCGACTGTGAACCGGTCCGAATATTGCGCGAACCCGCATCGACTTGCCAGCGCGGTACATCCCCCGGTGCCGGCGGCGGGGGGCAGGCTGCAGTATCGCGCACAGGCGAGCGCAGCCATCCGGTCAGCGGGGACGGAGCCAGTGCGGCATTCTCTCTGCTGCCTGCCTGACAGCATGTCAGCGCATGAAGCGGAGCGTTCATGATGACCTCCAGCCCTTCTCCGCTTATAGTACGGTTTTCAACGAAGAGCGAACCGATCACCCGGAGGAGAGGCATGGACAGGGCCACGAGCCTTACACCGGCCGAGATCGATTCGATCGTCGCATGCACTGTCGCCGACCCCTTCTCGCTCCTGGGCATGCACCCGCTCTGCGGCGACGATTCGGGACGCCTGGAGATACGCATCTTCCGCCCCGGGGCGCATGAGGCTCACATCCTGCGCGAAGACGGATCCGCTCTCCCAGCCGCCATGGTCCACCCGGACGGTCTCTTCGCATGGAGATCGGCCGGCTCCTGCGAACCATTCGCGTACAGGGTCCGGCTCAGGATGGGCGATGCGGAAAGCGTCGAGCACGACCCCTACTGCTTCCTCCCCCAGCTCGGGGATCTCGACCTCCACCTGTTCTCCGAGGGCACCCATCTCAGGCTCTACGAGGTCCTCGGAGCCCGATGCTGGAGGGCTGGCGAGGTTGATGGCGTCCTCTTCTCCGTCTGGGCTCCGAACGCCGCCCAGGTCAGCGTGACCGGCGATTTCAACGGCTGGGACAGGCGCAGGCATCCCATGCGCTCCAGAGGAGGCTCGGGCGTGTGGGAGCTGTTCGTACCGGGCATCGGGCCCGGTGCGCTCTACAAGTTCTCGATATCCGCCTCCGACGGAACGATAGCCGAGAAGGCGGACCCCATGGCGCTCCGCTCGGAGTTCCGGCCCCGCACCGCCTCGGTGGTGGAGACGCTGGACGGGTTCGAGTGGACCGACGAAGAATGGATGGAGGGGCGAAAGCTCGCCGATCCCCTCTCCAGGCCGGTTTCGATCTACGAGGTCCATGCAGCATCCTGGATGAGGCCCGGGGACGGCAGGGACTACCTCTCATGGCGCGAGCTGGCCGGCAGGCTGATCCCTCACGTCCGCGATCTCGGCTTCACACACATCGAGCTTCTCCCGGTGATGGAGCACCCCTTCGACGGCTCCTGGGGCTACCAGACCCTCGGCTACTTCGCGCCGACGAGCAGGCACGGGAGCCCGGCCGACTTCGCCTTCTTCGTGAACGAGTGCCACAGGGCGGGCATCGGCGTTCTGCTGGACTGGACCCCGGCGCACTTCCCCGGCGATCCCCACGGCCTGATCCGGTTCGACGGAACCGCCCTCTACGAGCACGAGGACCCCAGGCTGGGCAGGCACCCGGACTGGAACACACTGATCTTCAATTACGGCAGGAACGAGGTCAGATGCTTCCTGAGGGCATCCGCCCTGTTCTGGCTCGACAAGTACCATGCGGACGGCCTCCGGGTTGATGCGGTCGCCTCCATGCTGTACCTCGACTACTCCCGGAAAGAGGGGGAGTGGCTTCCGAATGCCTACGGAGGCCGCGAGAACCTGGACGCGGTGGCCTTCCTGAGAGACCTGAACGAGAAGGCGCACGGCCTGCACAGGGGCATCATGATGATAGCCGAGGAGAGCACGGCCTGGCCGGCCGTATCCAGGCCCGTGTGGCTCGGAGGGCTGGGCTTCACGCTGAAGTGGAACATGGGCTGGATGCACGATACGCTCAGGTTCGTCTCGAAGGACCCTGTTCACAGGAAGTTCCACCTCAACGACCTCACCTTCTCCCTGCTGTACGCCTACAGCGAGAACTTCGTCCTGCCGCTCTCCCACGACGAAGTCGTCCACGGCAAGTCCTCCCTCCTCGGCAAGATGCCGGGGGACGACTGGCAGAAGCTCGCGAACCTGCGCATTCTCCTGGCCTATCAGTGGGCCCATCCCGGCAAGAAGCTCCTGTTCATGGGTTCGGAGATCGGACAGTGGAGCGAATGGGACCACGACGGATCGCTGGACTGGAGCCTTCTGGAGCACAGCTCCCACGCCGGCCTGAAGCTCCTGATCGGCGACCTGAACGCCCTCATGCGCTCGAGACCGTCGTTGCACGAGCTCGACCACTCCCCCGAAGGATTCAGGTGGATAGACTTCCGCGACTCCTACCAGACGGTGCTCTCCTTCGTCCGATACGATTCATCAGGCGAGGAGACGGTCTGCGTCTTCAACTTCACGCCTGTTCCGAGGCACGGATACCGCCTCGGCGTGCCCAGGTGCGAGTACTACCGGGAGATCCTGAACACCGACGCGGTCGAGTACGGCGGAAGCGGGATCGGCAACATGGGCGGAGTGCAGGCTGACGGCCAGCAGTGGCACGGCCTCCCCGCATCGGTCGTGCTGTCCCTCCCACCGCTTGCCGCCGTCTTCCTGGGGAGGCACCCGTGAGCGGCAGGAGGCGTCCCAGAGCCTTCGTGGGGGTTCTGCTGGCCGAGCTGCTCTTCCCGGGCTCAAGGACGCTGAAGGACAGGCGCGGCCATCTGCGCTCGCTTCTGGACAGGCTGCGCAGGATGGGCTTCTCGTCGAGCCAGGTCGGAGAGGCCGGGCTCGCCTCGCGCGCATGGATCTCGGCGGCTTGCGCCTGCAGCTCCATGTCGGCCGCCTCCCTGCTGCTCCAGAGCGCCTCGGCTCTTCTCGACAGCCCGGAATGGGAGCTGGTGCGCTCCACCAGCTCCGTGACGGTCTTCGAGCAGGAGGAGTGAGTTGAAGTCGTTCACCGAGTACCTCTGGTTCTGCACTCCCTCTCGCCGTGCCTTCGTCAACATCACGGCGCAGGTGGAGGATGCGCTTAGGCGGAGCGGCGTCACAGAGGGGCTCTGTCTCGTGAACGCCATGCACATCACGTCCAGCATATTCATCAACGACGACGAGGAAGGGCTTCTTGCCGACTACGACGACTGGCTGGAGAGGCTCGCCCCTCACGAGCCCGTGGACTCCTACAGGCACAACCGGGGCGAGGACAACGCCGACGCCCACATGAAGCGGCAGATAATGGGACGCGAGGTGGTCCTTGCGGTGACCGGGGGCAGGCTGGATCTGGGGACGTGGGAGAGGGTCTTCTACGGAGAGTTCGACGGCAGACGCCGCAAGAGAGTCCTTGTCAAGATAATCGGAGAGTAGCCCGAAGGGGTCGGCCATGAATCGAGGCTCCGACTTCATTCCCGAAGGTCCGGGAGCGTTCGTCCATCTCTCCAGCCTCCTGGGGCGGAGGCTCAGATCGGCGGACGGACGGTTCGCCGGCAGGCTATCGGACCTGGTCGCGGGGATGACCGAGCGGTTCCCCGAGGTCGAAGCGGCTGTCGTGGCAACCCGTACGGGAAGCGTCTTCCTGCCTCTCGGTCCCGGGCTGCTGGAGGCGATTCTCACGGGCCGGCCATTCGAAGGCGTGGAGCCTGTCGTCCTCGACATCGCTCCCCCCCGGTTCCTCATGAGGCGCTCCCTGCTGGACAGGCAGGTCGTCGATGTTCAGGGCGCCAAAGTGGTGCGCGTCAACGATATTCACCTGCTGGTACACGGCTCCAGAATGGTTCTCGTGCATGTGGATATCGGCTTCACCGGACTCGTCAGGCGCCTCGGCATCGAGAAGGGGGTCAGGGCGCTGGCCCGGCTTCTGCACCGGGAGCCCCAGGACGAGCTCGTCAGCTGGAAGTACGTCCAGCCCCTCACGACCTCCACCGGCACCACGCTGGTGAGGCTCAGCCTGAGGAACGAGCAGCTCCGCAGGCTTCACCCGGCGGAGCTAGCCGACATCATGGAGGACCTCGACCCCGGAGAGCGTCTCGCCCTGGTCAGGACGATGGACCCCGTGCACCTGGCCGATGCGATGGAAGAGGTCGAGGAGACTGTCCAGGCGGCGATCATAGGCGATCTGGACACCGGCCTCGCCGCCGACATCCTCGAGGAGATGGAGCCGGCCGCAGCCGCCGACGTGGTCGAGATGCTGCCCGAGGTGACCCAGCAGAGGGTCATGGCGGCGATGGAGGACGAGGAGCGCGAGCAGCTCGAGAGGCTGTCCGTGGCCGAGGAGGACACCGCTGCCTCGCTGATGACTGTTGAGTTCGTGTCGTGCCCCGAGGAGGCGACAGCAGGCGAGGCTCTCGAAGCGGTAAAATCGGCTCTCGACGAGATCCGCTTCATCAGCTACGTGTACTGCACGGACAGGTCGGGCAGGCTTTCGGGGGTCGTCTCGCTCAGGCGACTCCTCAAGATGCCGCCGGACTCGCCGCTGGCTCAAGTGGTCACGAACAGGCTCACCACGCTCTCCCCGGGCGACGGCTTCGACGAGACTGCCGACCTGTTCTTCAAGTTCCGCCTGCTGGCCATCCCGGTGACCGACTCCGAGGGCCGCATCGAGGGAGTGGTGACCTTCGAGCACTCCTTCGACGAGCTGCTTCCCTACTACAGGAAGCTCGCTTGAGGTTCCGCCGCCCTCCCGGAGCGGGCCGCCTCTGGGCGAGGGCGGCCGTGTTCATCGCTGTCATGGGGCCTGGAATCATCACCGCCAACGTTGACAACGACGCCGGGGGTCTGGCCACCTACAGCCAGGCCGGTGCCGGATTCGGGCTGAGGCTCCTCTGGCTGATGATCCCGGTAACGCTGCTGCTCATCGTGGTCCAGGAGATGGTCAACAGGATGGGGGTGGTCACCGGCAGGGGCCTCTCCGACATGATAAGGGAGAGGTTCGGAGTGAGGATCACCTTCACTCTCATGGTCCTGCTGCTCGCGACCAATTTCGGGAACATCATCGCTGAATTCGCGGGAATTGCGGCCGCCGGACAGCTCTTCGGGCTTCCGAAGACCCTCACGATACCTGTAGGTGCGATTCTTGTCTGGCTGCTCGTGACGAGAGCCTCCTACAGGAGCGTCGAGAGGGTCTTCCTGATCGCCTGCGTCTTCTACCTCGCCTACCCCCTCACGCTCGTCATCATAGGGCCCGACATGGGGAGGGTGGCCGAAGCCCTCGTCCCCCCCCGGTTTGAGTTCTCGAGAGAGTACGTGGTCATGACCATAGGGCTCGTGGGCACCACTATCGCCCCCTGGATGCAGTTCTACCAGCAGGCTTCGGTGGCCGAGAAGAACATAAGCGTCAAGGACTACGGCTACTCGCGCCTTGACACGATCATCGGCTGCATCGTTGTCAGCCTGGTGGCCGCCTGCATCATCATCGTGTGCGCCTTCACACTCCACGAGGCGGGCATCGAGGTCGACAGCGCGGACAACGCAGCAGCCGCGCTGGCTCCCCTCGCCGGCGCTGGAAGCTCCCTGCTCTTCGCCTTCGGCCTTCTGAACGCGTCGCTTTTCGCCGCCAGCATCCTGCCTCTCTCGACATCCTATACGCTCTGCGAGGCCTTCGGCTGGGAATCGGGACTGGACAGAGGGTTCGACGAGGCGCCTCAGTTCTACACGCTGTACACCGTCCTGATCGCTCTCGGGGCGCTGTCTGTCCTTGTGCCGGGGATACCCCTCATAGGCGTCATGATATGGTCGCAGGTGGTGAACGGACTCCTCCTCCCAGTCATCCTCGTATTCATGCTGATCCTCGTCAACGACAGGTCGCAGATGGGCTCCTTCGTCAACGGAAAGGCCTACAACCTCTTCTGCTGGATTGCGGTCATCCTGACGGGGCTGGTCAGCGCGGCCTGGCCGTTCTCCCTGCTGCTCCCGTGAAATCCAGGCAGTCGGGCTGGAACAAGCCCGGCCTCCCCCGGTATAGTGATATCGGCAACGCGATACATACGGAGGTTCGAGCATCGTGGCTGTGAGGCTCGTTCGCAACAGGGCAGGCCAGAAGGACCAGAGGGCCGATTCCGAGCTCATGGCGGCCCTCTGCGGCGGTGACGAGGAAGCCTTCTCCGAGATCATCAGGAGGTTCCAGGGACCCGTCTATTCGCTTCTGATCAGGATGCTGGGCAACGAGGACGAAGCCGAAGAGCTGCTGCAGGTGACATTCTGCAGGGTACACAGGTACCGCGACCATTATGACCCCTCCCGCCCGCTCGTCACGTGGATATTCACGATCGCGAGCAACCTGGCGAAGAAGGAGTGGAGGAGGAGATCACGCTGGGTCCAGGTGCCCCTCGACAATGTCACGCTCACGAGCGGCTACCAGACTGCACCCCACTACGAGGCGGGCAGGCGCG
Source organism: uncultured bacterium (assembly GCA_964569245.1). Classification (GTDB taxonomy): domain Bacteria; phylum Fermentibacterota; class Fermentibacteria; order Fermentibacterales; family Fermentibacteraceae; genus JAAYTY01. The sequence goes on from CAZMTK010000001.1 coordinate 296,004, forward strand.
AGCTGAAGGCCTCTCTCGAGGAGGCCATATCCATGCTCCCGCCCCACTACAGGGAGCCTTTCCTGCTGAGGGAGGACCAGCAGCTCACATACGAGGAGATAGCCGAGGTGCTGAACGTAAGGATAGGCACGGTGAAATCCAGGATCAACAGGGCCAGGGCGATGCTGCGCACGGCTCTGAGCGATGCGTGGGAGCGTTGGAGATGAACTGCGAAAAGGCCCTGAAGCTCATCGATCTCGTGCTCGACGGCGAAGCCGAGGAGTCCGAGGAGCACATGCTCCACTTCCACATCGCAGGGTGCCCCGACTGCAGACGCGCTCTGGAGATGGGAAGGGACTTCTCGGCGGTCTTCCGCCAGATCTCCCGCCCCGAGCCGCCTCCCGACACGGAGCAGCGCGTGCGCGAGAGGCTGACCGGGATGAAGCCCGTCAGCAGAAGGCGCATGCCGGTATTCCCGCTCTGGTCCAGGCTCGCCGTTGTCATACCCTTCGCCGCCGCCCTGATCCTGATAATAGGGCTCGACTCGGGCGGGACCGAAGCGGGCGGCTCCATCATCGAATCCCCGGGACAGCCCGAAAAGTACGCGATGACCGAGACAGCCGCCAAGAGGGCCGTCAGCACTCCGCCGATGTCGGCCTACGCGCGTCCTGCCGGCCTGGTCACCTTCTAGGACGGGGCGGTGCTCTCCCTCCTTGTCGTTCTTCTCTCGGCGCTCTCCTACCTCGCCGGCCCGGAGGAGGCAGTAGTCGCTGTTCAGCGGGACAGACCCGCCGGCGTCACTGAGGTGATGACCGGCATCGCGATCTCCCCCAGGCACGTGATACTGCTGGCCTCCTTCGCGACACCCGACGCCCCTCCATACGTGGTATCCGGCAGGCTCAGGGTCGAGCCCGACACGGTCTTCTTCAGCCACGACCTGGGACTGGCCATCCTCTCCTTCGAGGATGCCGGCTTCGAGGGCTTCCTGAAGCCCTCCGAGGAGCTGCCCGAGATCGGTGACGCCGTCAGGCTCGTAGGGCACGGCGTTACAGGCACCGTGACGGCCGAGGGGAGGGTGCTGGAGGAATCGCCCGACGGGATCTTTCTGGTATCCGCTCCCAGGGTGGACGGGTTGATGGGAGCCGGCGCCTTCGACTCGGAGGGACGGTTCATAGGCGTCATCAGGGGCGCCATAGTTCCCAGTCTCAGCAGCAGAGCGACCGTGGGAGCCGACTACCTCGCCCTTCTTCCCTCGAGATCGTGGTGCGTCTGGTCCGAGCTGGCGACGAGCGGGCAGTGGCACTCGACCTCCACGTTCGGAGTCACCGCGACCTCCTGCTCCGACTTGTCAGGGGAACGCCCCTCGGGAGTGCTTATCGTCGCCGTTGACGACGGCAGCCCAGCCTGCCTGTGCGGCCTGCGTCCCGGTGACATAGTTACGCATATGGAGAGCATCCGCGTCTTCCACCCGGAGACCATGAGAGGCCTGCTCATCTTCGCCGAAGACAGCATAGAAGCCAGGGTCTGGACCAGAGGCGCCGAGCGCTCCGTCATCCTCCCGCCTCTGCGTTAGCCCGCGCGCCGTGGTCACAGGCGACGCCCCGCCTCCCGCGCACGAAGCCGCCGGGAAACTCAGGGGAGGCGGCGTCCTGTCACGCAGCGGGCAGGCCATCCCGATCATGTCCTGGTGCCCCGATCCGGATCCGGGCACGATGGAGCAGGTGCTGAGGCTATCCTCCCATCCGAAGGCCTTCCACCACGTCGCCCTGATGCCCGACTGCCACCCGGGATACGGAATGCCGATCGGAGGAGTGGTGGCCGCCAGGGGCGCGCTGATTCCCGGTGCGGTCGGCGTGGACATCGGGTGCGGAATGTCGGCTGTTCGCACCCCGATGAGAGCGTGCGACATTGACGGGGGTACAGTCGAGCGCGTCATCCGGGAGACCGCGGAGAGGATACCGGTCGGCGAGGGCTGTTCACGCAGAGATCCGCTGCCCATGCCCCCGGAGATCGCACTCCCCTCATGGCTGGACAGCCGGGCCCGCTCGCTTGCCATGGCGAATCTGGGAACTCTCGGCGGAGGCAACCACTTCATCGAGATCCAGGCAGGGGACGACGGGTTCGTCTGGCTGATGATCCACACCGGCTCCAGGAACCTGGGATACAGGATTGCGAGACACCACTGCGAAGCCGCCGTCAGGATGCAGACCCGCTTCGGCAGGGCGCCGGAAGGACTAGCCTTCCTTCCGGATGATTCAGACGAGGGCATCCTCTACGTGCGCGACATGGAGACGGCTCTGGCCTATGCGAGGGCCAACAGGTCGGCGGTCATGGAGGGCTTCGCTCTGGCTTTCGCCGAGGCGACCGGGTGCCGCGTGACCGGCGAGCCGTTCTCGATCCATCACAACTACGCGTCGCTGGAGACTCACTTCGGCACCCGTGTCTGGGTGCACAGGAAGGGCGCCACGTCGGCCAGGGATGGCGAGACGGGCATCGTCCCCGGGAGCATGGGCACGACCTCCTACATCGTTCGCGGTCTCGGCAGCGAGGATTCGTTCATGTCCTGCTCGCACGGCGCCGGCAGGGTGCTGGGCAGGCGGGAGGCCCTCAGGAGGCTCTCCGTCGAGGAGTGCCGCGAGTCCATGCGCGGAGTCGTGTACGGGGCATGCGGACGGAACGGGCGCCTGAAGGGCTTCGGCGAGGGTGCAGACATTTCCGAGGCCCCTGCGGCATACAGGGACATAGACGAGGTGATGCGCAACCAGAAGGATTTGACAGTGCCTGTGGTGAGGCTTCGCCCCCTGGGCGTGCTGAAGGGCTGAGAGGGCGGGCGGCAGAATCTCACGCGAAGACGCGAGGGGCGCAAAGAAGCAACTCAAAGGCGAGCTGCAAGCTGCAAGGCAGCAGAAACCTTGAAGAGCACGAAGAACACGAAGAGAGCGGCAGTCTGAATGCTGGCGGCAGAGCGACAATGGAGAAGCGACAATCCACCACGAAGAGCACGAAGGGCAGCTCCGGGGACAGCACTCTCAGCCTGCACCGGCCGCCGCTGCACCGAACCGGCAGCGGACTGCCTGTCCGCTGCAAGGCTCATTTGACACGACCAGGGCCCGGAACGATTTATTCGGCGTGAACAGGAAACACCTCCGCTGGGCTGCAGCCACCGGAATGGCGGGAAGCGTGGGCCTGGCAGTGCCTGCTCTCGCACAGCCCGTGCAGGAGGCGCCGGACGGCATGCCTCTCAGGGCACTCATGAAGACGCCGGAGTGGCAGGCGGTGAAGGCTGCATGGGCGGCGCTGGACTCGCTTGCACCCGAAGACGGCGGCTGTTACGGCTATCCCCGGGGGATGAGCCTGGACGACCGGGACACCCTCAGGGACATGGTCGCCGACAGGCTCGACGACCTGGACTATGCCGCGGATGCGGCGGGGGCCCGCCCTCCCGAGCTTTCGGCCTTCAGGGCTCTTCTCCTCCGCCGAGTGGATTTCCTCTGCAATGGTGAGACGCGGCTGATGACGCGGATGATCCCTCCCGCCGTAACCATGGATGCCTCTACCGCGTTGCGGCAGATGGAGATCAGGATCGACACCCTCCTCGCTCTCAGGGAGTCCGGCAGGATCGGCATCGAAGCATGGAAGGCCGGAGCGGAGGCGGCTGTGGATGCAGGTGCGGCATCGGTCATCCTGGAAGCCCTCGCCTGCCCCGGCTACCGCGCATGGGGGGGATCTCCGGAATACCTCTCCTGGGATCCTCAACCGGATGACATCTGGGCTCTGGTGAAGATGCGGATGTCGCAGGCCAGGCGGATGCTGGCGGACTCGCTCATGGCTAAGGACGCCGTCGCGTCTCTCTCCGAAGCGCTCGCATCGGCGGACTCCCTGCTGAACATGCTCCCCGGGCTGGAGATGATGCTTTCGGATCTCGTCGGAGGAGGCTGACGGATGGCTTCGACCCGCCCCTGGATGGTGTTCGAGGTCACGCCGCGCTGCAACCTGCACTGCCTCTACTGCTGCAACCCCTGGACGCTCCCAGGCCATACGCCTCCGGGCGAGCTAGAGACAGAGGTCATGGCCGATCTCATGAGAAAGATCGCCGCCGAGGTGAATCCCCTGGGAATCACCCTGTCCGGCGGAGAGCCGCTTGCCAGGGCCGACATCCTGGATCTCGCCGCAGAGGCCGTGAAGCTCTTCCCGGACGTCTCGGTAGCCACCAACGGACTTCTGCTCACCAGGCCGCTTGCCAAGGAGCTCGCTGCGCTCGGCATCCGAAGCGCGCAGATATCGCTGCCCGCAGCGACAGAGGAGACCTTTGCCGAGATCTGCGGAGCCAGGGCTCTCGACCGGGCGCTCGCAGGCATGGCGGCCGCTTCGGCCGCCGGACTGTCGGTGTGCGCAGCCTTCACTCTCACGGCGCTCAACGCCGAGCAGTGCTCGCAGGCGCTGGAGAAGTCTTTCGCCTTCGGCGCCTCGTCCTTCCAGATCAACAGGCTGGCGCGCGGAGGGCGAGCCGCTTCAGGCTGGCGCGAACTCGTCCCCGGGCGCGACCAGATCTGCTCTGCCGTATCCGAGGCCTCGTCGAACGGCGACCTGCTGGGTCTCCAGGTCTTCACCGGAATCCCGCTCGAGCCGTGCCTCTGGCCGGCGGAGCTCCTCGAGGGGCTTACGAACGAGGGGTGCCTCTGCGCCGACACCAAGTGGGCCATCGACCCCGAAGGGCATCTCCGCCCGTGCGAGCAGAGCTCGCTCGTGCTCGGCAACCTGCTCGAGCGCGACTTCGACCAGCTTGCGCAGGGTCCCATCGCACGGCGCTTCAGGCGCGAGTACAGAAGCCCGGAGTGCCTCGACTGCACCAGACTCTCTTCCTGCAGAGGGGGATGCCGCGCAATGAAGTGAAGACGAACCCTCCGCTTTACACGAAGGGCACCCGGGCTGGATATTGGAACCATGATGCAGGAGGCGGACTGACAGAGGGAACATGCCAGGAGGGGCGGCATGGAACCTAACAAGCTGGTTGTTCACTTCAAGGATGGCCATGTCCTCAAGGGGCATTCGCTCGACTTTCTCCCGAACAAGCCCTCCTTCCACCTGAGATCGGCCAAGAATCCCGACATCGTGGCCGAGATAAGGATGGAGGACCTCAAGGCGGTCTTCTTCGTCAAGGACTTCACCGGCGACCCGAGGCGCACCGACAGGAAGGTGTTCGATCCGAAGGCACGCTACATCGGAAAGCGGCTGATGGTGAAGTTCAAGGACGGCGAGGTCTTCGCCGGCATCAGGCAGGCCTTCAACCCGGCCTTCCCGGGCTTCTTCATCTGCCCGGTAGACAGCGACTCCAATACGATCAGGGCATTCGTCGTGAACTCCGCCGTCCAGTCGGTGGAGGAGGCCTGAACCAGGAGTCTGTCCCCTCCTGATCAGAGCGCCAGCGTCATGCCCAGCAGGAACTCGGCGGTCGAGCCGTCTATGCGGTCGGCGATCTCTCCGGGCACGAAGTCGCCGTCAGCCGACCTCGTGGCCCACTGCACGGCCACATCGGCCCTGGCGGGGCCGAACACCCTGCTTCCGCCCAGCGAGAAGCCCATTCCCCTGCCCGAGACCTCTGGATACTCGCTGAAGGATATCCCCACCCTGAGGGCGGTCTTCGCGCCGATCGGGTGATTGAGGTGGAGCCTGCCGGTGAAGTCGTTGTCTGCGAGAGGCGAGGACACCTCCCCCTCGATTCCCACGATCGTTCCGGCGAGCTGAGGGGCGAGCACCTCGATCCCGCATGCCAGCGACGCCTGGTAGAAGTCGCCGCCCGGGCAGTAGCAGACGCCGACCAGTATCAGGTCCGTCCTCGCCTGGGCGCCGGCCCTGAGCGCAAACTCGCTGATCTCCGCGTCGAGGAACGAGGTCGAGTCGACGAGTCCCTCCTCGTCGGTGCTCGAGTACTCGGTCTCGAGCGATCCGAACCTGAGACCCGACGAGACGCCCAGGTCCAGCCAGCCGGTCGGGCTCACCGCTGCGCCTCCGAGCGCCTCCCACTGCGAACCCGTCGTGCTGATCATCTCAATGCTCTCGGGTTCGCCCTCGAGCCCGGGCTGCTCGAGGTAGCGCGAGCCTTCGTACTCGGCCCTTGCCACTGCGGCCGCCCCCGCGCCGACGACAATCCAGCCGGCAACCGGAAATGCAGCCGCGAAGCAGTTCGAGCCCTGGATCGTGCCGGAGCGGTTGGCACGCTGGGTACCGTAATGGAAGGCCTCCTTCCACACCAGCACCCCGCCGGATGCCGTGAGGCTTGGCCTGTCGCGCATGGCCAGCCCTGCCGGGTTGAGAAACATCGCCAGCGCGTCGGCGGCGTAGGTGGATCGCACACCGCCGGCCGAGGCGGAGATCGCTCCTATCGAGGGAAGTGGCGTGCCCCCGTCCAGCGCGTCGTAGAAGCCGAAGGCGAAGGGATATCCCGGCAGCAGCAGGATCAGAGAGGCGGCAGCGACGGAAGCCTTGAATGCGGGGTGAGACACCTGACGCTCCTCTCGAACGGGTAGGTGGCGCGATGAAGGTCGGTGGCTGGTAATCTCGCGAGGAACCGGCCCGGGCACCAGTGTCTCGCCTCTGCAGCGGCTGACGCGAGATGGCCGATCCCGGGGGGGCGCGGTTCCCGAGGTTCGGCTTTGCGCGAGGGCCGGAGGATATCCCCGACCGGCCGCCCTCTTCCCGGTGATGAGAAACCCTCTGTCATGTCCGCTCCCCTCGCACGCTCCGAAGCCGCAGTGCGAACCGGCTCGCTCACCACAGCTCAGGGACGCGCTCCGCCCAGTCTCTCGCGGAGGACAAGCGCCTCGCGCATTTCGGGGTCCCTGGCCAGCGCCTCCTCGACATGGCGCATCGCTGAGGAGGAATCTCCCGAGCCGGCGGCGATCACCGCCAGGTCGTAGCTGGGCAGAGGATCGGAGGGAGCGGTCAGCGCCGCCCTCTCGAGCAGAGCTCGCGCACAGGCGCTGTCGCCCGACAGGAGACACGCCCATGCGGAGTTCACAAGAACCGAGGGATCGCCAGGAAGACTCTCGAGGGCGCGAGGCATCGCTGCAAGGGCATCCGCCGTGTCGCCTTGCGCGAGAGCCGTCTCGAGGGCGTACGCCCACAGGGGGCTGCGGGGACCGAAGAGCTCCTGGTGTCTCTCCGCGGCATCCATCGCATCCCCCGTGCTGCCGGCGTCGCGCGCAGCCAGCGCGTACTGCAGCCAGACCGCCTCCACGTCCGGCCTTTCGGCGACAGCCCTCCGCGCCGTCTCCAGCGCCAGGTCGGGCCTGCCAGAGAGTCGTGCCGACTCCGACATCTGCGCCAGATGCCTCCCGTTCCCGGACAGTTCGAAGGCCCTCTCGAAGAGGCCGGCGGCAGCGTCGTACCTGCCCTGCGCGCGCTCGAGTATGCCAAGCTCCTCGAAAACCGAAGGATCGCTCGTTCCTTCGACTGCCTGCATGTAGCGGGCCCGGCTGGTTTCCCGATCGAGGAACGAGCCGATCCTGGGACCTGCAGCAGCGACAGCCACAGCGGCGAGCGGCACCAGAATACGGCTGCCGGTGCGCCTGGCCGAATCGACGACGACGAGAGCTGCGGGAAGGAGAAGAACTGCACCCAGATCCCAGTCGACCGCCTCCCCCCTCTCCAGCGGGAAGAGCAGGAATGCGAGAAGAAGAGGCGAAGAGGCGAGCGCCAGCGGAGCCGAGGGTCTCTTTGCCGCGAGAGGCACCATGGCAGCGATCACCGGCGCCGCGAAAAGAACGATGCGGAGCCTTCCGGCAGGATCAGGCATCCCGATCCACCGGGATGTCCTGCTGGCGCCTCCTGCTGCGAGGAGCAGGACCGGCATGACCAGGAACAGCACCGAAGCAGCAGCCGCAGTCTTCCTGCCCTCCCTCCACTCCCGGAGGGCGACCCCCGGAAGGAGCGCGGCGAATGCCGCGTGCGCAAGAGAGGCTGAGAGAGCGCACGGCAGGCTCCAGCGCGAGTGACGCGCCTCCGAGAGCAGCGCCATGCACAGGCAGGCCAGGCCCGCCGGCAGCGCGTAGCTCTCCACATAGCCAGTGAAGAAGACCGTCAGTGTCTGGGAGACCGCGATGGTGAACAGTGAGGCCCTCTGAAGCCCGGCGGCGGCCCTGCGGGCGATGAGGAGTGCGCCGAAGAGATAGAGCGCTCCGCCGAAAGGCCCGACCACGCGGAAGGATGCTTCCGGTGAGAGGCCCGCCGACACCAGAAGCCTCTGGAGCAGGTATCCGCCTGGCTCCAAGGGGGCTGCAGTCGCCACCGCCAGCTCCTGCTCCAGGTTCCTGAGCCTGAGCGCGCCGTCGCCCCAGAGGTTGAACGACGGCGGGGAGAGCGCTGCCGCAGCAGTCATGCCGATCATGAGCACGCCCGCACCGGCTCGAAAGTCTATCAGAGCGGCCAGCCACGCGAGTGCGAGGACCGAGGACGCCAGCACGGCCTGCGGGGGCCATGCCAATGGAGACCACCATTCCCCCGGCGAAGCCATGCAAGCGGCGAGAATGCCCGCGAGGAGCAGCCCGGCAAGCGCAGGCCGGACGAGGGCGCCTGCGCCCCGGGTGGTTCCCGCCGGAAGGGCGCCGAAGCCCGGAGTCCGCCTGTCCGCTCGATCGCCAGGGCTCCGGCAGATCCTCAGCGGAGTGGAGCCTTCCCGACGCCTCCCGCTTCGCCCTTCCGACAGGCGTTCCATGAACGCGAATATAGTTGCCGTTGGGGCAGGATGATCGCGATGCGCGGCAGGCTGGCCTGCGGGGGACACCAGGTTGTATTATCCGTCCGTGATGAGGTCAGGAGGCTTCCCGACCGGCAGGCGGCTTGCGGGCGCCTGGGGCCACCCCCAAAGCGGGGGTGAGGGATGAGGTCTCGCCTCAGCACACTGGACATACCAGAGACCCTGCTGTACGAACCGTTGAAGGTCATCACCGGAAGGCCGTGGGCGAGGATCTCCCTGGTGACCGCCCTATCCCTGGCCTACGTGTTCTCGGGCTGGATGTTCCACTTCAGGCTGCACAACACGGCCGTCTTCTCGCATCTCGCATACATCCCGATCGTGCTGGCGGGCATCTGGTGGGAGAGAAGGGCGGTCCTCCTCTCGCTGCTCTTCAGCGCGGAGATCCTGCTGCTCCATTTCCTTGCCCCCTGCAACACTCCTCACTGGACTGCGGCGATCAGGGCAGGCAGCCTGCTCATCGTGGCGGCGGTGGTGGGCGAGATGAGCGGGAGGATGCACGCCACGCAGAGAAGGCTCGGCAGGATGAACGAGAAGCTCTCCCAGATGTCTCGCCTGCAGAAGGAGTTCCTGCACATCACCGTCCACGATCTGAAGGCGCCTGTGGACGCTGCGGGAGCGCTCCTCACGGCGCTGGACTCCCTGATCGGCGTTGAATGCTCCCCCCGCGAGCAGCACCTTCTCGCCCGGGCCAGGACGAGGCTCGACGAGGCGTCCTCCTTCCTGAGGGACTTTCAGTTCCTCTCGGCCCTGGATCAGGACGAGCTGGGCAGGCAGGCCTCCCCGACCGACGTACGGGGCATTCTGGAAAAGATCGCCGACGACTGTTCGGAGCCGGCAGCGAAGCGCAACCAGTCCGTTTCTGTCGAGATCTCCGGCGAGGTGCCCCAGGTGATGGCGATAGGCAGGCTGCTGTCAGAGGCCGTGATGAACCTGGCCACCAATGCCCTCAAGTACACTCCCGAAGGGGGGCGGATCGTCCTGAGGGCCCTGTCGGGAGGGTCGGATACGGTGAGGATAGAGGTACAGGACAACGGCATCGGCATAGCCAAGAGCGACTTGGAGGACCTTTTCAAGGAGTTCGTGAGGCTCAGAAGACGCGACCCGTCCATCGGCAACGTGCCGGGGATCGGGCTCGGCCTTTCGATAGTGAAGAGAGTCGCGGAGCTCCACGGCGGCAGCGTTGGGGTCGAGAGCGAGCCCGGGAGGGGCAGCACGTTCTGGATCGAGATGCCCGTCGCCCCGGCCGGGGAGCCCGGAGTACGGAGCGAGTCGCTCCCGGCGGAGCAGCCGCCGTCTTTCTAGACGCTCCGGCTCCATCAGTGCCCCTGTCTCGCTGATCGGCCGCCGCCGCCGCTCTTGGGTTCTCCTGCTTTCTTCCGGCTCCCGCCGCCGGCGTCTGCCATCCGATGCCCGGTGCCTTGCGGCCCCTCTCAGCAGATTCTAGGGAGCTGCTCCCCGCTCAACACTGGTACGATGCGCGTGGTGCCGTAGCCGCTCCTGGCAGCCAGCAACGGATGCTTCGACCTGACGGCGCGGCCGATCACGACGGGCGAGGGGGCCTCGGGACAGGAGTTCATGGCCGCCATGGCATTAGCGCTCTCCGATGGGTCCACGAAGAGGACCATCCTGCCCTCGCAGGCGACATGCAGGGGATCCAGCCCCAGCAGCTCGCAGGCTCCCCTGACCTCCTCGAGAACAGGCACGAGGTCCTCCTGGATCTCGATCATCATCCCGGATTCTTCCGCGATTTCGTTCAACGCGGAGGCGAGGCCGCCTCTCGTCAGGTCTCTCATGCAGTGCGGAGACACTCCCGCCGAGACGAGAGCCTCGAGAACTCCCGACAGAGGAGCCGCATCGCTCTCGATTCCTGTTTCGAGCCCCAAGCCGTGGCGTGCAGTCAGAATCGCTATTCCGTGCCTGCCTATGTCTCCGCTGAGGATGACGAGGTCGCCGTCCCGAATGCTTCCCGGGCGCGAGCGGACTCCGCAGGGCACGAATCCCACGCCTGTGGAGCAGATGTAGAGGCCGTCGCACTTGCCACGCTCTACGACCTTGGTATCCCCGGTCACGATCGAGACGCGGGCTCTGCGGGCTGCAGCGGCGGCGGAGTCGGCAACGCGCATCAGCAGATCGATCGGGAGCCCTTCCTCTGCGATGAAGCCCAGCGCCAGGCTGCGAGGTACGGCTCCCGTCACTGCGAGGTCGTTCACCGTTCCGTACACCGCCAGGGAGCCTATGTCGCCGCCCGGGAAGAACAGGGGCGTCACGACGTACGAGTCGGTGGTCAGGGCTGGCGTCCCAGGAAGGCTCTCCAGCAGGGCTGCATCCTGGAGGTCGCCCCGGGCGGGCCTTCCGAAGCGGTCGAGCATGGCCGCAATCAGGGAGCCCGTGAGGCTACCTCCACCGCCGTGGGCCATCAGGATCCTGCCGCCGCCACACGCCGGCAGGGGGCAGGACATGCCTCCAGGCCAGCCCTCAGCCATCGTCCCCGTTCCTTCCCGCCAGTGGGCGATATCTCCGGTAGGCGGCACAGGCGCCTTCCGACGAAACCATCGGGGCGCCCAGAGGATGCTCCGGAGAGCACTCCCCTCCGAAGCAGGGACATTCGGAAGGCTGCATGGAGCCTGAGAGGACCCTTCCGGCCATGCAGCGGGCATCCTCCCCTCCAGAGGCGCTCTCCGAAGCACCGAACCTCATGGAGGCGTCCATGTCGTGGAACTCCTCTCGCAGAGCCAGGCCTCCTCCTGGAATGGTGCCCAGACCGCGCCATCGCCTGTCAGCAGCCTCGAACACCTCCTCCATGAGCCTCCTGGCTTCGGGATTGCCCTCGGGCTTCACCGAGCGCGAATACTGCAAGTCCAGGCCAGCCCTGCCGGATTCCAGGCGCACGAGGCACATCAGAATGCCCTGCATGAGGTCGACAGGCTCGAAACCCGCCACTGCCACCGGAACTCCATACCGGGTCGAGAGGTCCTCGTACTCTCTGCAACCCATTACCGTGCAGACGTGCCCCGGGGCCACAAGGGCATCGATGCCCGGCTCGGGCTTGGAGAGGAGGGCCTCGACAGCCGGCGGGATTCTGACATGGGAAGAGAGGAGGCTGAAGTTGGAGATCCGCCGTCTCCTCGCGAGCAGGACGGCAGCGGCGGTCACAGGAGCGGTGGTCTCGAAGCCTACGGCGAAGAAGACGAACTGTCTTTCCGGCTCCCGCTCAGCCATCTCGAGGGCGTCCATGGGCGAATAGACGACACGCACGTCCCCGCCGGACGCCCTCGCCGATGCGAGGGTCTCCGTACCTCCGGGAACTCTCAGCATGTCGCCGAAGCTGCATAGAACTGCGCCGGGCAGGCGTGAGACGGCGACGGCCTCGTCTATCTTCTCCACCGGGGTCACGCACACCGGGCAGCCGGGCCCGTGGATCATGGAGACCCCGGGAGGCAGCAGCGAATCCAGGCTGAAGCGTAGAAGAGTGTGCGTATGACCGCCGCAGACCTCCATGATGCGCCAGGGGCGGGCGGCTGTCCTGCGCATCTCCGAGCTCAGGGCGAGCACGGCTTCCCTGCTCCTGAACTCGTCGACGAACCTCACGCCCCCTCCTCTTCTCCGGGGCGATCTCCGACCAGCTCGGCATTTGCGTGCATAGCGATCCCGGACAGGTAACCCTCCAGCCTGGCAGCCTCTTCCCTGTCTATCCTTGATATGGCGAAGCCCGCATGCACCGTGACGAAATCGCCGGGTGAAGCATCAGGGACGCCGGCCAGGCAGACGACCCTTGTGACTCCTCCGAACCTAACCCTGGCGGTGCGCTCCAGGCCTTCTCCTCCGGTGATCTCTACTACCTCACCGGGAATTCCGAGGCACATTCCCGATCCCCTCCTCCTCCGGCTCGACTCGGCCCAGCACGGCCGCCCAGGCCTGACCCAGGGAAATCCCTCCGTCTCCCGGGGGGACCTCGCCGTGAGTATGAACATCGAACCCGTTCTCCTCCAGCCTCCGCACTGCCAGCGTCGAGAGGAGCCTGTTCTGGAAGCAGCCGCCGGTGAGCAGGACGTCGCGGATCCCCGCGATGCAGGCGACATCCGAGACAGCCTCGGCCAGAGCCCGGTGAAAACGAGTGGAAATCGCCTCCGGCGGCACCCCCCGGTCCCTGTCTTCGAGCACCGCCCTCAGCAGAGGCTCCCAGTCGAGGACCAGGCTGCCGTCATCGGCGCTGCCTGAAACAGGCATCCTGTAGGAAGTCCCGTCGTCTCCAAAGCCTTTCGAAGCGTTCTCCAGGGCTGTCGCCGCCTCCCCTTCGTAGGTGGCCTTCCTGCAGAGCCCCAGAAGTGACGAAACCGCATCGAACAGCCGTCCCATGCTGGATGACGGCGCACAGTTCACGCCTTCGTCCAGCATCGAACCGAGCACTCGTGCCTGCTCCCGGGTCAGCGGCGGGTCGGGCCATGCCGACTCGATCCGGAAGCCGATCCCGTGAAGAAGCCCCGCTGCAGCCCTGGCAGGCTCCACGGGCTCCTCCAGCGATCCGGGCACCAGAAAGCGCCTGAGCCCGGCGAACCTGGTGAAGGAGCCTCCGGGTTCCACTCTCAGGAACTCACCGCCCCATACCGTTCCGTCAGGGCCGTAACCGGTGCCGTCCCACGTCACCGCCAGGACCGGCCCTCTGAGCCCGTTCTCGGCCATGCAGGAAAGGGCATGGGCATAATGGTGCTGCACCCTGGCGACCGGCATTCCGAAGGATCCGGCGAGTCTCGTCGTAACATAGTCCGGATGCATGTCCGACACGGCCAGCTCGGGCTCCGCCCCGAACAGCGTCCGCAGGTCGGCGACTGCGGCTTCCATGACCTCGAGCGCTGCGACCGATTCCATGTCGCCCAGATGCTGGCTCACGAAGACCCGATCCCCCCTCGACACCGCTATCGTGTTGCGCCCCAGTGCACCCAGTGCCAGTGCCGAAGGCCCGCCTCCAGGCGGGAGAGGAACGGGCAGGGGTGCGTATCCGCGCGACCGTCTGAGCATCAGCCTGCGCGCTCCAGCAATGCACGCGACCGAATCGTCCACCGGTCTCGCAATGGGCCTGTCATGCACCAGGAAGAGATCCGCTATCCCGGACAGCCTCGACAGGGCCTCGGCCTCGTCAGTGCAGATGGGCTCGTCGGCGAGGTTCCCGCTGGTGGCTACGACAGGCATGCCGAGATCGTCCATGAGGATCCTGTGCAGCGGCGAATAGGGCAGCACGATCCCGAGGTACGGATTGCCGGGAGCGACCGCTTCGCACGGCCCTCCTGGACCGCGCTTCTCCAGCAGCACTATCGGAGCCGCGGGAGATTCCATGAGCGCCGCCTCCCGGTCGGAGACGCGGCAGAGAAACCTCGCAGTCTGCATGGATGGAACCATTATCGCAAAGGGTTTCGACGGCCTGCGCTTGGCCCTCCTCAGCCTCGCAACCGCGTCCTCCGAGGAGGCGTCGGCGAACAGATGGAAGCCGCCGATGCCTTTCACCGCCACCACGAGCCCCGATTTCAGGGAGGCTGCTGCCGAGGCCATGGCCTCGTCGCGAACGGCCGCAACCCTTCCGGAAGGTTCCAGAAGCGCCAGGGCAGGTCCGCAGGCCGGACAGGCGTTGGGCTGTGCGTGGAACCTCCTGTCTGATGGATCGAGATACTCCGCCTCGCATGCAGGACACATCCGGAACCGGTCCATGGTCGTCCTGTGCCTGTCGTAGGGAAGCCCGAGCATGATGGAGTATCTCGGCCCGCAGTTCGTGCAGTTGGTGAATGGGTACCTGTATCTGCGGTTTCCCGGGTCGGATATGTCCTCCAGGCAGTCCCTGCATATGGCGAGGTCCGGCATCACCGTGACACCGGGCATCCCCTCGAGGCTCGGCAGTATCTCGAAGGATGTGGAACCGGATTCCGCCAGGGGCGTTCTCGACATGGATGCGATGGATGCAAGAGGCGGTAGCTCGGCTGCCAGCCGTGTCGCGAACTCGTCCAGCAGGGCTTCCTCCGCTTCGGCCTCCAGGGTCACTCCGTCCGGTGTGTTCCTGACCCAGCCGCGGATCCCCATCCCGGAGGCGAGTCTGAAGACATAGGGCCTGAAGCCCACGCCCTGCACCCTGCCGGCTATGTCCAGCCTTATCCGCACCTTGGAGGCTCCTCCCGTTCTCTTATCGAGCGGCGACGGTCTATATTAGTTCGAGCCTCACCGCAGGCAAGCCGCTTGCCGGGAGGAGCGGGCCGAGCCACCACCGGGGGCTGACGGTGCACGAGCGTTCAATAGCAGCGGAGATGCTGGCCTTGATAGAGCGAGCCCTGGGTGCCAGGCGCAGGCTCTCGAAGGTGACCGTCGCGATCGGTCCCCTGTCGGGAGTGTCCCCGGAATCGCTTTCTTTCTGCTTCTCGCCGATAGCGGCGGAAGCGGGCTTCGGGAACCCGCAGCTCGTCTTCAGGAGACTCGGGGTGAGGGTGCGATGCTCTTCATGCGGGGGCATCGAGGAGATTCTGGAGCCTGGCGCGCCTTGCTGCTGTTGCGGCTCCTCGGAGAGGAGCATTCTCTCGGGCATGGAATGCACGGTGGAGAGCGTCGAGATCGAAAACGGAGAGGAGGCCGCGCAGTGAGCGGAAGCCCGTCCAGGAGAGTCGCAGTCGAGAAGCCGGTGATGGCCCGCAACGACGAGGTGGCGGCGGCGAACAGGAGCATGTTCCGCGATGCCGGACTCTTCGCCGTCAACATCATCGGCTCCCCTGGAGCCGGGAAGACCAGCCTCCTGGAGGCTCTCGCAAGGAGCTTCGCGCGCGAGCTCGCCGTCATAGAGGGCGACGTGAGGACGAGGCGGGACGCCGACAGGATCGAGAAGGCGGGCAGCGCAGCCTGGCAGATAGAGACAGGCGGCGCCTGCCACCTGGACGCGGCCATGGTCCAGAAGGCCTGGAGGGGCTTCGAGGAGGCCGCCAGGGGCAGCCGCTACCTCGTGATCGAGAACGTTGGCAACCTGATCTGCCCCAGCGGATACGACCTCGGCGAGGACGTCAGGGCCGCTCTGATCTCCCTTCCCGAGGGCGACGACAAGGTCCTCAAGTACCCGTCCCTCTTCAGCAGAATCGACGTTCTCCTCATCGGCAAGATGGACCTCCTGGATCACCTGGATGTCGATCCTGACAGGATGGAGGCCGAGTGCAGGAGCCTCAGGCCGGACGTCAGGGTCTTCCGAGTCTCGGCCAAGACGGGACTCGGCGTGCCGGAGCTGTGCGACTTCATCAGGAGAGGCCGCGAAGAGAAGCTCCGGGGCTGAAAAGCCCTCCGAGGATTTCCGCCGCCGTTTCGAGCGCGCTGCCGACTTCCGGCGAGAGAGGTTCGCCGAATCCGAGGTTTCCTGGCTGGACCGCCAGCATCAGCACCTCGGCCCCGGTCTCGACGGCTATCCTCTCCATGACCATGCCGGGAGACAGGGCATGGGTTCCCGCAGAAGAGCATGCCTCGAGGTCCCTGGCTGTGAGCAGGTCCAGCCAGCCTGGCGTCCTCTCCATGTGCACAGCGTCGGCGAGGATGACCAGCTCGGGCCTCATCCGCGCGACAGCTCCCACCTGGTTCTCTGGAGTGGTTCCGGCATCGATCGCGGGCATCAGACCCCGTGATGCGGCGATTGCCGCCAGCTCCGGTCCGAAGCCGTCGTCGCCCCTCAGAACGTTGCCAATGCCCAGCAGGACGGCGCGTCGCGAGGCGAAGGTCCTGAGCCTATCCATTATGCGTTCGGTCATCGCCTGCAAGGCCGGGCGGCTTCAGGGCTTCTCGTACCTGGTGGTCTCGCGCCTGCACCTGGTGCAGAGGATCTTCACCCTGTCGGACCTGCCGTTGTCCTTGAGGACGGGCAGCAGGTTGGGGTCGGAGATGCCCAGCTCCCTCAGGCGGCTGAGATAGACCGTGGGGTTCGAGTAGGACATCTCTCCGAGACGATCGGCCAGCCAGGACAGGTGGTCCTTAGTGGCTATGATCGTGCCGCATGCCTCGCAGAGCTGCAGGTCCTTGTCGATGGACTCCAGGGCCTTGCTCCTGTCGAAGTAGGACAGCTCCCAGTCGTTCGTCTGTCTGATGCCCTGGTGGTCGTTGATGCAGGCGGCCTCGCACATGCCGCAGTAGATGCAGGTGTCGGTGTAGTGGATCATCCTGCGCACGGCGCCGCCCTTCCCGTCGGGCGTGTCGACGTGCCTTATGGCATCCACGGGGCAGGCCTCCTCGCAGGCGAGGCAGCCGAGGCACTTCTTCTCGTCGAAAACCGGCTGGCCGCGGAAGTTCGGGTGCGGGACATGGGGCTCGAAGGGGAACCTCGAAGTGTACGGCCTCCCGAAGAGAGCCTTGAAGGCCTCGACCAGCTCTCTGAGCTTGGGGTATCTCATCTTGCGGCCGTCACCACCGATCGGCCCGGGCCCGCATCGGGAAGGTGGTCCATCAGGCCTCCCCCTCCCTGTCCTTCGCATACATGTCGACTACGCTCCCCTTCCACAGCGGGATCCCGGCCCTGTGCGCGCCTCTCGAGATTGCGTGCGCCGCGACAGGGGAGACGAGCAGGATGAAGGCGATGCACAGGAGCAGTTTGAAGCCCCCGCCGGAGAAGCCCGTCATGAGGAAGCAGCCGAAAAGAATGCTGCACGTGCCGAGCGTGACGCACTTCGTTGATGCCTGCAGGCGGTTGTAGACGTCCGGCAGTCGCACCATGCCGAGGCATCCCAGCACGTCGAAGGCCAGGCCGCCGACTATGAAGACGAGGGCTATGGCATCAATCATCCAGGCGCCTGCCTTCCAGGAACTTGGCCAGCGCGAGGGTCCCTATGAAGCTCTGGAGGGCCCAGGCGATGCCTATGTCGATGTACCAGCTCCTGCCGCTGGCAACTCCAAGGAGGGCGCAGAGCCCCACCACCAGGACTCCGAAGATGTCGATCGCCACAGTCCTGTCTGCCGCCGTGGGCCCCCTGAGGACGCGGTAGAGAAGGAGGAGAGAGGAGAGTATGAGTATGGACACGGCCCTGCCCACGAGCCCCAGGTGTTCGTGCGTCGCAGGATAGAACACGCTGTCAAGCGGGTCTTTGATCACGTACGCAACCACCCCGAGCAGGATGATCGCGCCCACGATCCACCTCAACGTCCTCATCTCACACCTCCTCCTCGAAGACCTTGCGCAGGATCGGCTCGAACCTGCCGGTGATGTCCTGAGTGGCCTTCTCGATGTCGGTGTGCCTTGCGTTGATCCAGTGGATGTAGAGGAAGCCGTTGTCGCGGTCGATGTCGACGGTCATCGTTCCGGGAGTGAGCGTGATGGAGTTCGCGAGGAATGTCAGGCCCGTCTCGGATTTCAGCGAGGTGCGGACCTTGACTATGCCCGGCTTGATGGGCAGCCCGGGATGGACGACCCTGTATGCCACGTCGAAGTTGGCCTTGAGGAGCTCCCAGAGGAACACCGGGACGTAGTGCGTGACGAAGAAGAAAAACCGTCTGAGGTTGCCCCTGACGTGCGGCCTGGTGACGAGGAAGGCCCCCATCACTGCGGAGACGATCGCGCTCACGACCAGACCCGCGACGACTGTCTGCCAGTCTGATGGCCAGGAGAGCAGGCACCACACGGCGAAGCCGACCAGGAACATCGTAATCCGGCTCTTCATCTATCGCCCCATCGTGCCGGGGGTGATGATCCCCCCAGTGAGTACGTCGGTCGCGCCGCCCAGGAATCCTTCCCTGATCCCGGGCAGGAGCAGCAGTCCGCCCAGGATGCACACGATGGCCAGTGTGACCATCGCGAGCCGCATGAATGCTGGCGACTCCCTGACTGCTTCCAGTCCCTGCTTCAGGCTCCCCAGGAAGGCATATCTGGTGACCTTCATGAAGGACATGAGAGTGAGGATGCTGACGACGACCGCCACTATGCCGTAGAACCACTCGCGTGCCTGCACGCATGCCATGATTATCAGAAGCTTGCTCCAGAAGCCCGAGAAGGGCGGCACTCCGGAAATCGACATGGAGGCTGTGAGCGTGGTCCAGCTCGTCACCGGCATCCTGCCGCCCAGCCCGCCCATCTCCTTCAGGTTCCTGGTTCCTGCTGCGTGCTCGATCGAGCCGGAGTTCAGGAAGAGCAGGGACTTGAACATCGAATGGTTGAACAGGTGCAGCAGGCCGCCCATTATGCCCAGCGGAGTTCCCAGGCCTATGCCGAGGACGATGTAGCCGATCTGGCTTATGGAATGGTAGGCGAGCAGCCGCTTCATGTCCCACTGGTAAAGCGCGAGGATCACGCCGATGCCCATGGAAAGGGCACCCAGAACCATGAGTATCGACCCGATGGCAGGCGTGTAGCCGAACACGCTGAAGACCATCCGGCAGATCGCATAGACACCGAGGGACTTGATCAGCACGCCCGAGAGCATTGCCGATATGGGAGCCGGTGCAGACGGATGGGCGTCGGGCAGCCACGCATGGAACGGGACCAGCGCCGACTTCAGCCCGAAGCCGGCCAGGAACAGGACCAGAGCGGCAGTGCCGACACGAGCCCCCTCGGGACCCTGCAGCCTGTGCGCCATGTCGGCCATGTTGAGCGTGGCCGTGTGCGAGTAGAGCAGTGTTATCGCGAGCAGGATGAAGAGCGAGCCTATGCTGCCCATCACCGCGTACTTGAAAGCGGCCTCGAGCTCCTGCCTCTCCGTGCCGAAGGCTACGAGGGCATAGCTCGCGATGGATGCGATCTCGAGGAATACGAACAGGTTGAACACGTCACCCGTGATCACCACGCCGTTCATGCCCGCGAGCATCAGGAGGAACAGGGTGTAGTACTTCCACTTGGCAGTGAACCTCTCCATGTAGCTCACGGAGTAGATCACGACGGTGAACGCCACGAGGTTCACTGTGAGCAGCATGAAGGCTGTCAGCCCGTCTATCACGAGCTGTATGCCCAGGGCCGACGACCATTCGCCCGACCACATCATGATCGGCGTCTGGTCGCGAGAGCCCAGCGTCATCACGGCGAAGACCGCCATGACGAATACGGCCAGAACGGCCATCACTCCGGTCCCGTCCACCGCGGACTTTGCGCGCTTCCCGACGAGGGGCATGAGGAAGGCCCCTGCAAGGGGGATCGCGACGAAGAGCGGAATCATCCCGCTGCCGATCATCCCCGGAGCTCCCGGATCTTCGTTACGTCGAAGGTGCCGTACTTCTCGCGGAGCCTCATCGCCAGCGCGACGAGGAACGCCGTGATGGCGAGCCCGATCACGATCGAGGTCAGGACGAGGGCCTGCGGAAGCGGATCGACCATCACCGACGGGTCGATGCTCTCGCTGGAGGAGAAGATCGGAGCACGCCCGCCCACCCTGTAGCCGACAAGGATCAGGAGCAGGTTGGCGGCGTACTCGGATATGGCGAGGCCGACGATGATCTTGACGAGGTTCTTCCTGGAGAAGACTGCGAACAGCCCGATGAGGAAGAGGACAAGGCTCATGAGATAGGGCAGCCAGGCGTGGATGCTCACTGCTCCCCTCCCCTCTCGAACTTCATGAGAACGATGAGGGCGAGGAAGATGCTGAACATGCCCGCCCCGACCTTCAGGCAGATGGCGATGTTTATGAGCGGCAGGGTGCCCGCGCTGAAGAGCCGGAAGGGCGTCCCGAGGGGCAGGAAGTTGTCGAAGAACCCGCCCCAGCCCAGTCCCAGCAGGGCGATCGCGATGAACATTATCGCGCCCAGGCTCTCGAGGATCGAGGCACCGGCGGCCGAGGCGGTCTTCGATGCCGTCCCGCGGCCGAATGCCAGCACCAGGTTGACGAACGCGAGTCCTATGATGACGCCGCCCGAGAAGCCGCCTCCGGGAGAGAGGTGCCCGTTCAGGACGATGTAGATGCCGTAGAGGAACACCAGGCCCACAGTGAGCCTCGTGACGGTCCTCACCACCACGCTCATGCCCTGGTCGGTCCTGGTGCTCATTCCTCGGACTCCGGTATCTGCTCGTGCTCGGACTTCCGGCCGCGCGATCTCATCACTGTCACCACGCCCACCACCGCCGTGAACAGGATCGTAGCCTCGCCGAGGGTGTCGTATCCCCTGTAGTCGAGGATGATGGAGGTCACCACATTCACCGCGCCGGTCTGCTGGACCGCATGTGCAGGATAGAAGCCGGATACGCTCATCAGCGGGTGGCCGAATGGGGGGAGAAGGCGGAAGACTCCAGCGCCCGCCGAGGCGAAAAGCACCGCGACGGCAAGGGCGAAAAGCGTTCCGAGGGGTCTGGAGCCGGAATCGGTCTTCGAGATGTCGCGGTCGATGGTGGACCTGATGAGGATGATCACGGCCATGATCTCCACCACGAGCTGTGTCAGGGCGATGTCGGGGGCCTTGAGGAGCAGGAACACGACGGACACGCCCAGGCCGATGACACCCAGGGTGATCACCGAGGAAAGCAGGTTCCTCACCCATATCGCGACCAGGGCTCCGACGATCATGAGTCCGAGAAGCACGTAGAGCTCTATCATCCCGTCACCCCCTCACATCAGCGCGAAGTAGAGGAGGACGAGGCCCGCGAACACCCAGAGAACATACCGGCCGAGAAGGCCGTCGTGCAGGTCCGAAAGGACTTCTCCGATCCAGCCCAGGAGCTTCAGCCCGAGGTCGTACAGGTCGAAGAGCTTCTTCGCAGCCGCTCGGTACATGACGCGCATGAAGGGGATGTCACTCACGGTCGCGTAGAACTCGACCCCGGACACCCGCATGTCCGGGACATCCGCAACAGTCTCCCCACCCATGAAGGGCTCGGCGGACCTGGCCTTCCCCGCCCTGCCCCATGCGTATACGAGGAGGCCGACGAGGAATCCCGCGACGATCATCACGGTCACGAGTCCGGAGCTCCAGAGCCCCGCAGCCGACGGATCGCCGCCGGGCAGGGGCCTGAGGAGCGATCCCAGGGGCAGCTTCCAGGCGGCTACGCCCAGCCCGACGCAGAGCAGCGACAGGACGGCGAGCGGCATGCCCATGGCGAAGCCCGTCCTGCCCGGCCTTTCCGAGATGGCGGCGCCGACGGTCGCCGACGGCTGGCCGAGGAAGATGGCGTGAATCAGCTTCATGAAGCTCGCGAGCGTGAGGGCGCTGCCGAACATCGCGGCCACGAGCCAGAGAACCCGAAGCCATGCCCAGCCAGCGGTCGACGCCAGGATTCCCTGGTAGATCATCCACTTGGAGGCGAACCCGTTGAAGGGCGGAACGCCGGAAATCGAGAGCGAGGCTATGACGAAGGCCAGGAAGACCATGGGCATTGCCTTCGCCAGGCCTCCGAGCTTCTCCAGGTCGGTGGTGCCGGTACGCTTCTCCACCACTCCGCCGGACAGGAACAGGCTGGACTTGTAGACCGTGTGGTTGAACATGTGGAAGAGGCCCCCGGCTATGCCGATCGGGTTCCCCGTTCCTATGCCGAGCACCATGTAGCCCACCTGGCTCACGGCATGGTAGCCGAGGAGTCGCTTCAGATCGTGCTGGACCATCGCCATCATCACGGCGGCCACTATGGTCACGCTGCCCGTGGCCATGAGCACCGTGTTCATCACCGGGGTCATCACGAAGGCCTCGGTGGAGATCCGCGCGAGGAAGAACACCCCGAGGAGCTTGTCGAGAGAGGCAGGGAGGAATGCGGCTACCGGGGCCGGCGCGTTCTCGGCCGTGTCCGGCACCCAGGTGTGGAAGGGCATTGCACCGGCCTTCGCGAGGGCTGCTGCTGCGATGCACAGGTAGGCCACTACTGCGGCCTCGCCGCGGAGAGGTATCTCCAGCTCGGATATCCTCATCCCGAAGAGCGAGTCGATTCCTGCGGAAGCTCCAAAAGTCAGCAGCCAGACGGCGACGATGCCGAAAAGCATCAGCACGTCGGTCCCGCCCACGATCACCAGGGCCTTGCGGGCGGCCTCGGGAGTGCCCTTCCGCGTCCCGAACCCGATCATCAGGTACAGGAGGAGCCCCAGGAATCCCCAGAGCGTGAACAGGAGCATCAGGTTGTCCGCGAAGATCACGCCGACCGTGCACAGGAGGGTGAGCAGGCTGCACAGGTAGTACTTGAACTGCCGGCCGGCCCCCAGGCCCCTCATGAACCTCGTGGAGAAGCTCACGACGAGGACGAAGAACAGGCAGGCGAAGCCGGCGGTGAGCCTTGCCACGGGCGTGTCGGCGAACAGGGCCGGAAAGGTCAGGAAGCCGAGGTCTAGCGGCATCCCAGATCCCTCCTCATGCGCTCGGTCTTCTCGCGGGACATCCTGAGGAGGTCGGCGCCGTCGAACATCCTCCTGCCGCGGCTGTCCACCGCGGCGACGCGCTCGGTGCAGCAGTAGCACGGGTCTATCGCTGCAAGGATGATGGTGGCGTCGGTGACGGTGTATCCGACTATCGTGGCCTTGTATGTCGGGAGGTTCATGAAGGTCGGGGCCCTGACCTTGTGCCTTATCACCCTGTTGGTGCCGTCGCTCTTCACGTAGTGGAAGGTCTCTCCGCGAGGAGCCTCGATATGGCCTATGCCCTCGCCGGGCGGGATGTCCTTGATGTTCGCGTCGATCTCGGTGTCGGGCAGGTTCTGGAGGCAGAACTTCATTATCTTCACCGACTCGAACATCTCGAGGATGCGAACGACCGCCTTGTCGAAGACGTCGCCGTTCTGCGTGACGATCATGTCCCAGTCCATCTGGTCGTAGGCGCCGTACGGCGAGTCCTTCCGGACGTCTCTCGCTACGCCGGACGCCCTGGACGTGGGCCCGAGGGCGCTGAACTCGATGGCCTTCTCCCTGGTGAGGACCCCGATCCCCTTCAGCCTCGCATGGAGCACGGGGTCGTCCAGCACGGCTTTCTTGATCATCTCGAGGGTCGGGACGATCGAGTCGATCTTGGCGAGGACGACGGGGATGTCCTCCGCCCTGATGTCCCTCCGCACTCCTCCCGGCTTGAACATGGCGTAGTTGTTGCGGTTGCCCGACAGGATCTCCATGCAGTCGAGGATCTCCTCGCGGAGCTTCCAGGCCCACATGTAGACGGTGTTGTAGCCCAGGAAGTGCCCTGCCAGCCCCAGCCACAGCAGGTGCGAGTGTATCCGCTCGCCCTCGGCGATTATCGTGCGGATGTACTTCGCCCGCATCGGCACTTCCATCGGGAATACGTCCTCGACCGCCCGGACATAGGCGAAGGGGTGGCTGGTCGAGCATATTCCGCAGATGCGCTCGATGACGAAGGTGCTGTTGTCGAAGCTCTTCGTCTCCGAGAGCTTCTCGATCCCGCGGTGGTTGTAGCCTATTCGGACATCCACTCCGACGACAGTCTCGCCCTCGACGGTGAGGGTGAAGAACTCAGGCTCCTCCTGGAGCGGGTGGTACGGGCCGATGGGGATGATCGTCTTCGCCATCACACGCCTCTGTCGCGCACCGCGGAGGAGTCCCACTCGCGGTAGTCCTGCCTCAGGGGATATACCCCGTCGGGCCAGGTGTCGGGAAGAAGCAGCCTGCGTGGATCGGGGTGGCCGAGGAACTCTATGCCCAGCAGTTCGTGCATCTCCCGCTCGATCCAGTTCACGGCCTCGATGTGTCTGCCGAGGGACTCGATCCTCGGGGCGTCCTTCGGCAGCTTCACCCTTACGCTGACAAGCAGGTCGATGTCCTCGAGGGTGAAGTGGTAGAGGATCTCGTAGCAGTCCGGCATGTCGGTGGCGGAAGCGATGTTGAATCTCGCGCCGAGGTCTCTGAAGAGGTGGATGCCGACGCTGACTATCGCCCCGGGCCTGATCTCGACGTAGACCCGTTTGGGCGACTTGTCGAGGAGATCGACTATGTCGCCTGAGAACCTCGTCCTCAGATCCTCCAGAACCCCGGCGCGGGTCATGCCCCTCCTCCGACCTTGCCGATGAGCTTCACGACGCCTGCCATGATGGCTTCGGGTTTCGGCGGACAGCCCGGGATGTACACGTCGACCGGTATTATGTGGTCGAGCGGGACCGGGCAGTTGTAGCTTTCCACGAACATTCCCCTCGAGCCGGTGCAGGTGCCTATCCCCACTACGAGGCATGGTTTCGGAACCTGCTCGTAAAGCCTCTTCAGGCGCTCGACCGACATCCTGTTGCAGGAGCCGGTCACGAGAAGGACGTCGGCGTGCTTGATGCTGCCCACCAGAAGCATCCCGAAGCGCTCGATGTCGAACCTGGGGGTGAGGCAGTCGAGGGTCTCGATGTCGCAGTTGTTGCAGCTCCCCGTGGAGAGGTGGAACACCCAGGGGGACTTGAGGAGCGCCTTGAGTTTCATGCTCATGTGGTCCCCCCTTCCCTAAAGCCCTAGGAGCGCCAGGACAGCCGCGGCGGCCGCGGCGATCGTGACGGGCCCCCAGAAGAACCGCAGCGCCTGGTCGATCCTCACTCTGGGATTGGTGTTCCTGATCACCGTGATCATCGCGACCAGTCCCGTGAACTTGAGCACTGTCCAGAGCGCCTCGATGCCGTCGAACCTGAATCCGCCGAGGAACATCACCGACAGGAAGAACGGCAGTGTGAAGAGCAGCATGTTCTTCGTGAGCCTGAAAACGGCGAGGGGGGCTCCCGAGTACTCGATCAACACCCCGCCTGCGAGCTCGGTCTCGGCCTCCGGAGCGTCGAACGGCACTAGCGCCAGCTTGGCCTGCATGCAGAGTATCGCCACTGCGAAGGCGATCGCCCCGGAGAGCGAGCCCGCCATTGCCCCGTATGCCGCCTGGTCGGCGAGGATGTCGCCCAGCCTCATCGCGTAGCCGCTCTGTATGACAGGCACCAGCATCGCGAGGACGAACGGCAGTTCGTACGCCATCACGAGCTTCATCTCGCGAGAGGCGCCCAGGCTGGCGTAGGGGTTCCTCGAGGCGAACCCGCCCATGATGATGCCCAGTGAGGGAACAGTCAGGAGATAGAGCACCACTATCCAGTCTCCCGCGAAGCCGGCCCCGGCCGAGAGCTGGTTGACCCACAGAATCGTCGAGACCACCGCCACGGCGCAGAATCCGATCAGTGGAGCGGACAGGAAGGCCGATCTCGAGGCGCCCGATGGAACGAGCGTCTCCTTCCCCATGAGCTTCACCAGGTCGGTCAGGGGCTGGAGCAGAGGCGGCCCCACCCTGTACTGGACCCGGGCCGTCACCTTCCTGTCCACCCAGCTCGCAAACATTCCGAGGATCGCAGTGGCAGCGATCCCGAAGGCGAGCAGATCGAGCAGGAAGAAGCCCGTCATGCCTTCTCCCTGCTCCAGTGGGTGGAATGCACGACCAGCCTGCGGCCGACCCGGAAGGTGTTCTCTCCGAGGTTCGCATCGCCTGGGACGAGCCTGATCGCTCCGTAAGGGCAGGTCTTCATGCAGATCGGCTCACCCGAGTTCCGCCGGTCCGCGCAGAAGTCGCAGTTGCTGGTGAAACGAGGCAGGAGCTCGGGGTAGATTGTCCCGTACGGGCACGCATGCGAGCAGGACCTGCAGTTCACGCATCTCATAGTGTGACGGACCAGCATCCTGTCGAGGCCCTCCATCTGCTCCAGGGCCTCCCGGGGGCAGGCCTTCACGCAGTGAGGCTCCTCGCACCTGCGGCATACGAGGGAGTACGTGGCCAGCTCGATCGCCGAGATCATCCCGTTGTTGATGCCGCTGTGGTAGGGGTAGCTGCACTCTACGACGCACCTGCTGCAGGTCTCGCCCGTGCAGACGTCGAGGTCGATGAAGAGCCTGGCATCGGGTCCGGCGGGGTTGGATGCGTCGAGGCCGCCGTGGAGCTGTGTGACCGAAGTGCAGTCCCTGCAGTCCCTGTCTAGTCCCATATCCCCGGGAACTCCTTGATCGCCGCATAAGTGAACACCGGGCCGTCCTTGCAGCAGTAGAAGTCGCCCAGGCGGCAGTGGCCGCACTTGCCGAAGCCGCAGGACATGTTCTTCTCCATGGACAGGTAGATGTTCTCGTCCCTGAAGCCCAGGGAGAGGAAGCTCTTCGTCACGAACTTCATCATTATCGGGGGCCCGCATGCGATGCCCACCGCCTTCGAGACATCCACCCCGGCGAAGTCCATTATCGTGGTCACGAGACCGATGGCGCACTCGCGCGTGCCGTCGGCCCTGTCCACGGTGAGCTTCATGTCCAGCTCGGGCTTCGACGCCCAGGAGTTGATCTCGTCCCAGTAGAGGAAGTCCGACGGTGTGCGGCATCCCGCACGGTAGACCAGCTTCCCCAGATCCTTCCGCATGTCGAAGAGGGAGTACATGAGTGTGCGCAGCGGCGCCAGGCCTACTCCTCCGCCCACGACGAAGATGTCCCTCCCCCGGAACGCCTCGAGTGGGTATCCCTTGCCGTACGGCCCCCTCACGCCCACCCGGTCGCCTGGCTTCAGCTCGTGGATTCGTTCGGTGACCCTGCCCACGCGGACGATTGTGAACTCGATGGTTTCCTTGACCTTGCAAGAGGAGGAGGGCGTGAACGGGGCCTCCCCGGCACCCGGGACGGATACCTGCATGAACTGCCCGGGCTGGAACGAGAGTTCGCGCACCGGGCGGAGTCTGAAGGTCCTGATGGTCGGCGTCTCGACCTTCACGTCGAGAACCTCGCACTCGACCGAGGAGTAGGGATTCTTCTCAGTCACCGGCAAGCCTCCGCAGCACTCGCTTGATGTCGATCTTCCCTGGGCATGCTGCGGTGCATCTTCCGCAGCCGGTGCAGGCGATCATGCCGGACGTGCGCGGGAAGAACTCGAACTTCTTCTCGAAGCGGTTCCGCAGACGCATCCACAGGCGGTCCCTAGGGTTGGCGCCGCCCGCGACACGTGCGAAATCCTTTGTCAGGCAAGAATCCCAGACCCTGAATCGGCTGAAGCCGCTCTCGCTCTTCTGGTCGTACAGGAGGAAGCAGTGGCACGTGGGACATATCGTGTTGCAAGCGCCGCACTCCACACAGGTCGCCGCCTCCTCCGCCCAGATCGGGGACTCGTAGTGGTGCATAACCCGGCCCGTCAGGCTCTCGCCCGGAGGCGTGCACGACGCGGAGACCTTCGCATCGACCATGGCCTTCACGGCCGACCTGGCGGCATCCCTTTCATCGAGCATTCCATCGGCGGCCTCCTCGAACAGCTCGGGATGCGAAGCGACGAGCGCCCTGCCCTTCTCCGAGCCGGTTTCGACGAGATATCCGCCCTCCACCGGAGAGAGGTTGACGTCGAAGAGCTCCGCAGGGCTTGGCTGGAGGCCGAGTGCGGTACAGAAGCAGGTGTCGAGAGCCGTGGTGCAGTCGGAGGACACGATGAGTCCGGTCTCCCGGAGGCGCCTGTAGGTCGGGTCGCCGAACTCGGGATCCATGAAGACGCGGTCCAGAATGCGGAAGCCCTGCAGGTCGCATGCCTTGGCGCCGACTATGCACACTGGACGCGTCCTGGTCGTAGGCGGAGCGCCGTCGAAACCGTCGGACACCTTCTCGCGGCCCAGGAAGAAGAAGGCCTTCACCGGATCGACCGTCCTGACGCCGCCCAGGAGGGCCTGTTCGATGCGCGCTTCAGATGCGGTTGCGAACCTTGAACCCGATGCCCCGGGCACAGGGAGGAAGAGCTCGTAGTTGCTTCCCAGGGCTTTGAACAGCTGGCGGCTGCTGCCAAGGCTAAGGAAATTCATAGGCCGGTACATATCGGAGTGTTCGGGAGGGCGTCAATGCCCTGCAGCAAGTCTGCAGGTGCTGTCATCCCTCCCGGAGGCTGCTGCGGCCGCCGATGGGGGACACGAGCCGAAGCCACCTTCCTGACCGGAAGGATGCGACTCGTCCTGTCCTTCTCTTGACGGCCGCTTCCTCCAGCGGGTATCTCCGTCGCCCGGGAGGAAGTCGCATGGCTGTGATCCAGTGAAGAAGCTGTTCGTCAACCCTGTTCCCTGTACCGCATGCCTCTGCTGTCAGACGGTTTGCGCGCTGTCCAGGTCCGGTCTCCATGACAGGAATGCCGCCGCGATCAGAGTCTCGCTGGACGTCTTCGGGGGCGGACACAGGCTGACCTGGTGCCGCCAGTGCGAATCCCCCTCCTGCGCCCTCGCCTGCCCGACCGGGGCCATATGTTCGGACGCAGCTTCCGGCACCACGGTGGTGGACGAAGGGCTCTGCATCTCCTGCATGGCCTGCGTCGAAGCCTGCCCCTTCGGAGCGGTTTTCTGGAACTCCGAATCGGCGAAGCCCGTGAAGTGCGACCTCTGCGGCGGGTCGCCGCGTTGCGCGGAAGCCTGCAGCTTCGGCGTCATAAGGTTTCTGGAGCCCGGCGATCCGGACTCAGGGTTCGAGGGCATGCCGTCCTGCGAGCAGGATCCGCTTCTCGGGCGCGGCCCTTCGGGAGACGCTTCGTGATTCCGCAGGGCGGATATGCAGGCGCTCTCCTGAGAGTGGACCTCACCTCCAGGCGCATGGAGCGCCAGGACACATCGGACTACCTGCCGGAGTGGTACGGGGGCAGGGCTCTCGGCGCGCGGATCGCATGGGACGAGATCCCTCCGGGCACCGGTGCTTTCGATCCGGAGAACGTCCTGATGATCCTCGCCGGGCCGCTCGCAGGAACGGCCGCCCCCTTCTCGGGCCGAACCACGGTGTGCGGCATCTCCGCACAGGGGCACCCTCGGGAGTGGCTCACGAGGTCGTCCTTCGGCGGACACTGGGGTCCGGAGCTGAAGCACGCGGGCTTCGACGGCGTGATTGTCACCGGGCGCTCCGAGAATCTCGCAGTCCTGCGCATAGAGGACGGCCGCTGCTCGATCGAGGACGCCCGCCACCTGCGCGGAGCCGGCATCTACGAAACGCAGAAGGCGCTCGGAGGCGCTTCCGGGGAGTGGAAGGTCCTGGCCATAGGGCCTGCGGGGGAGCGGCTCTCCAGGATCGCGATCGCGGCTACCGAGACAGAGAGCGCCTCCGGCCAGGGTGGATTCGGCGCCGTGATGGGCTCGAAGAACCTCAAGGCCGTTGCCGTTCGAGGAACCATGCCGATACGCGTGGCGAGGCCGCAGCGGTTCGCCGAAGTCTGCGAGCTGGTGAGACGCGAGGCGCACGGCTCGCACGGCTGGCCCCACGAGCCCAGGCTGGACCCGGAGAAGGTCTGCAGATACGGGCAGAAGTTCCAGGCCTGCACCCAGGGCTGCGCTGTCAGATGCTTCGACGCCCGCTTCTACACTACTGTACCTGCAGTGCTGCAGAGGGGCAGGGTGCTGTCGGGCCAGATGGACTGCGTAGCGGGCCTCTTCCCCGGAATGCCCGGCAGCTTCTACGACTGGAAGCTGGGCTTCGAGGCCGGCTTCGAGATAGGACAGATGGCCAACGACGAGGGTCTGAACCACTGGGAGATCCTCATCGGCATGGCCCCGTGGCTGAGATACATGCGCGACGACGGCGTCCTGCGCGAGGTGGACGGCATGGCCATCGACCTCGACTCCCCGGAGTTCTGGGCGCATCTCCTTGCCGGCATCTCGCGCAGGGAGGGCGATGTCAGGTCCGCCCTCGCAGAGGGCACCGTGCGCGCATGCGACATCCTCGGGCTGGGTCACTCGAGGATGAGGCAGCTCTTCCCCGCATGGGGCTATGCCGGCCACTGGGACGGCCATGGCGACAGGATCAACTACGTCTTCTTCCCGTACTGGGTCGTCAGCGCAGTGCAGTGGGCTGTGGACACACGCGATCCGATCTCGAGCGCCCATGGATTCGCGCAGAACATAATGGGGTGGAGCAAGATATGCTCTCCGCACCACGGTCTGGAGTGGTCGCGTATCATGGAGGTGTCGGCGAGGGTCTACGGCACGACGGCATCCGCCGATCCGCTCGGGGGCTATGCCGGGAAGGCATTCCCGGCTTGGTGGGAGGGCAACCGCTCCGTGATGAAGGACTCCCTGCCTGTGGGAGATCAGGTGTTCCCGCGGATCTACTCCAGGAAGACCTCCGACAACTTCGCCAGGGCCGGCGACATGGAGGGGCCGTCCTTCGAGAGGAACATGTTCTCGGCACTGACGGGCATGGACTGGGGCGACCGGGAGATGGAGTCCGCTGCGGACAGGGTGATCCAGCTCGAGAGGGCGTTCCATGTGAGGAACCACTCCAGGTGCAGGGCCGATGACGAGTCGCTCGTTCCTTATTTCGAGGAGGAGGAGTACCTCGTGAATCCCCTCCTTGGAGAGAGGATGAGGCTGGACTCCGATTCGTTCCGTTCGGTGCTGGACGAATACTACGCCCTCAGGGGATGGGACCCCGCATCGGGCCGCCCCACGCGCGAAACTCTCGAGAAGTCAGGCCTGGCGGCAGAGGCGGAGGCTCTCGGATGCGCGGGCCTCCTCCCTCCTCTGGGAGCAGGCGGATGAGTGTCGCCGTCGAGCTCTTCGTGCCTGGCCGTCTCTGTCTCTTCGGCGAGCATTCGGACTGGGCGGGGGGGCACAGGCGCTCGGATCCCTCGATCACGCCGGGCGAGTGCCTCGTGGTCGGCACGGATCAGGGTCTCTACGCGAGGGCTTCGGATGCTGCCGGAGCCTTCGTCCTGTCGCAGGTCGGCTCCGACGGTCGGAGGCGGCATCCCGTCGAGTACCCGGCGGATCCTGCAGTTCTCAGAAGGATCGCTCAGGCGGCCGGCTTCGACTCCTACGCGGCGGGCGTGGCCGCCCTGGTTCTCGAACGTTTTCCGGGTCTGGGGCTGCGGCTGGAGATACACCGCCGCACCCTTCCCCTTGCTAAGGGTCTGTCCTCTTCGGCAGCCGTGTGCGTCCTCACCGCAAGAGCCTTCGACAGGGCGCACTCGCTCGGTCTCGGGATACGCGAGGAGATGGAGCTGGCGTACCTCGGCGAGCTCCTCACCGGCTCATCCTGCGGCAGGATGGATCAGGCGTGCGCATACGGAAGCGTGCCCGTCATCCTGACCTTCGACGGCGACCTCGTGCACACGAGGGAGATCAGGCCCTCCCGGAGCATCCACATGTTGATCGTCGATCTGCATGCGGGAAAGGACACGCGGAAGATACTTTCCGATCTCAACGCGGCCTTCCTGGCGGGACATGCCGGCATCAGGCGGGCGCTCGGTCCCGAGAACCTCTCCATGCTCCACAGAGCCGAAACCGCGCTGGAACAGGGTGATGCGGATGGCCTCGGGGCTCTCATGACCGAGGCGCAGTCGGTATTCGACTCCCTCGTCGCACCGGAGTGTCCTTCGGAGCTCGCAGCGCCCAAGCTGCACGCGGTGCTCTCGCACAGCGCATCGCGCGCGCTGGCCTTCGGAGGGAAGGGTGTCGGATCACAGGGCGACGGCTCGGCGCAGCTTGTCTGCCGGGGCGCGGAGGAGAGGCTGGAGCTGGCCGCGGTCCTTGAGCGGGAGATGGATGTCTCCTGCCTCGATCTCACCGTGAGTCCGGAGAGGTCCGAATGCACAGCCTCTCCGTGCGCTGTCCGGCATTCCCGGAGCGAGCCCGGGACGGCGCGTCTGCAGGGCTGCCTGCGGAAGCGGTCTGAAGAGGCGGGGGAGAATAGAAGGAGCCGCTCCCGCCTCGGCGGGGGCGGCATCCTCATCGGAGATGCCGACGGGTGATCCCGGCAGCCCCTCGATTCACCGCACAACCGGGCTGCTGTCGGCCCCTCTGGAGCGAGCCCGATAGATTGCGGCTGCGAGGCGGCCTGAAGGAGCGGCCGGACCGTCGAAGGGCGGAGCGGAGCCCCGCCGGTATCCGGGGCGGCCTTCTCCGCGCTATCGAGGCGGCGAGTTCCGCGCCTTCCTGGAAGAGCGCGTCATCGGCCGGGGATCGGGCTTCTGGAGGATCCTCCCGGCATCGCCAGCTGGAAGAACCTGGCCCACTCCACCACCTGATAGCCCACGCTCTCGAGGAGGCGGAGCGACGGCCCCTCGCCTGACGGGATGATCTGCCGGGTCCGCACCACGCCCCTCTCCTTCAGGAGGTGGAGGCCCTGCAGGAGCAGCGCCCTGCCGATCCCCCTCCCTCTGACATGGGGCATGATGCCGAGGAAGTAGAACGCCCCCTCGTTCGGATCCAGCCTGTCGACACGGGCCAGGATCACTCCTGCGGGCTGGCCTCCGAGGCGCGCCAGCCTGAAGAGCTCAGGATCGAACTTCGCGCCCCTGCGCCAGGTCGGTATGTAGCTCGCGAAGTCCACTTCGCCCCATCCCGTGCCATCGGCGCAGGCCGTGGCGACCGATATGAACAGGTCTTCTCCGGCTTCTTCGACGCTCTCGGAGAAGATTCCGGGAGGATCCGGCAGGTCCTCCAGTGTCCGGGTCAGGATGGTGCTGTCCCGGCAGTACCTGTAGCCGAGGTTCCTGTAGATCTCCTGGAGGGCTATCCTCTCTTCCTTGGTCTGGTCAGAATAGACTGCGGCCACGACGAGGCTGCTCTTCGTTGAGGCGAGACGGGTGGCTTCGGCGACCAGGAAGGAATCGAGTTCCGCGGAGGATTTCCGGCCCGGAGCCGGGTGAGGGATCCCTATCAGGATCTCTCCGTCGGACCTAGGATGCCCGGTGTATATGAAGCCGGCGGGGCTGCCGTCGGTGTCGAAGGCGCCGATGTAGGCTCCTTGGAAGAACTCGTCCAGCGCGAATCCCAGCAGCTGCCCGGACAGGAACGAGACGAGGTCGCGTCTCTCGAGGAACCTGGATGTGAATCTGCTCATCCCGAACCTCCCGACAAGTACTTCATCTTATGTATCCGAGCCCCCTGAGAGCCCTGTCGACCGTCTCCCTGAAGGCGACCTGGCCGGGTCTGCCCAGGGCTGGCGTGGCCCAGTAGGCGGCGACTGCGGAAAGGTCCTCCGCGCCGGCCGGGAAGGGGGCGGTCTCCCCAGGATCCGCGTCGAGATCGAAGGCCACGGCCGTGCTGTCTCCAGGGACCCAGATCACCTTCCTCGCATCCCTCGTGACCGAGGCCATGTCATCGGCGCTCCAGAGCATGCCGCTCGCAGGAATCCAGCCGCCTCCCGCCGCTGCGCGGAGATCCCCGCCCGGGAGCCCGCCAGCGGTTCCAAGCCCGCACACCGAGACGAGCGTGGGGAATATGTCCATCTGGGAGCATGGAGAGTCGCACACCGCCCCCTTCCCGAACCCCGGCCCGGATATGATGAGAGGCACGTGGACGCTGGTCTGGAAGAGGTTGTTCCCGTGCTCTATGCAGCCGTGCTCCAGGAACTCCTCGCCGTGGTCTGCGACGACGATCACCACGGTGCCGGAAGACAGCCCTCTGCTGCGGAGACCCTCCAGCAGATCTCCCACCGCCGCATCGGCACAGGCGATCTCGCCGTCGTACAGGCCGATCAGGTTCTCCAGCCCGTCGGGCGGGATGTCCTCGTCTCCGCTGTTGACTGCCACCAGCCTCGGCACGCCCCCCCAACCGGCGTCGTACTCGCCTTCGTACGACGGGTCGGTGAACATGGCATCCCACGGGGGCGGCGGCTCGTACTTCATGTGGGGATCATAGTAGTGGACCAGGGCGAAGAACGGCATCCCAGGCTCCGTGTCGAGCCACGACAGGAACGCTTCCGTCGTCTCGGGAGCCCTTCTGTCGCTCCCTGCGCCTGCGAATCCCCGGCAGTCGAAGTGATCGAACCCCCTGTGGAAGCCGAAGTCCTCCGAGAGGAAGACCACGTTCAGGAAGGCGGCGGTCGAGTAGCCGGCGGAGTGGAAGGCCGCCGGCATGTAATCGATGGCCGGGTCGATCCCGTAGAAAGCCCCTCCTCTGAAGCCGGCCCCGTGCTCGCGAGGCGAGAGCCCCGTGAGAATCGAGGCTGCTGCCGGCAGGGTCCACGAGCTCTGGGACTGGCATCGGAGGAACAGGGTGCCCTCGCTGGCCAGACTGTCGATGCATGGCGTCGTGGCGCGATCGTATCCGTAGCAGGAGAGGTGATCGGCCCGAACGGTGTCCAGGATGACAAGAACCACGTTCGGCCCGTCCGGGCCGCGCCTGCAGGAAACAGAGGACACTGCCGCCATGCAGGCCGCGAATGCGAGAATCCGCTTCATGTCAGTGACCGGCCTCCAGCCAGTTCGATCCGCTGCCGCACTCCACCAACAGGGGCACCTCGAGGCATGCGGCCGACTCCATCTCGCTCCTCAGCATCTCCGTGAGCTCTCCGGCGAGCCCACTGGGACAGGCTGCGACCAGCTCGTCGTGGACCTGGAGGACGAGCCCGGCCTCGGGCATGTCCCGGGCGATCCGGGAGTGCGCCCTTATCATAGCAAGCTTCATCGTGTCAGCGGCGGACCCCTGGATGGTCGTGTTCATCACCATCCTCTCCAGGCTCCTCCTTGCGCTCCCCTTCGCAGAGGCAAGATCAGGGAAGAGCCTCCTGCGGCCCAGAAGGGTCCTCGTCTCGCCCGCCGCCTCTGCTTCTGCGAAGCACCTCCTGTAGAACTCCTCGACCTCGGGATATGTCTCGAAGTATCTGTTTATTATTCCTGCAGCCTCCTCCCTCGATACTCCGAGTCTCTGGGAGAGCCCGTGCGGCGTGATTCCGTACACGATCGAGAAGTTCACCTCCTTGGCCTTCCTCCTGTGCTCGAACGAGGCGTCGCCGAAGATCGCCTCGGAGGTCTCGGCGTGGATGTCCCTGTTCGATCGGTATGCGCTCCTGAGCCTCCCCTCGCCGGCCATGTGGGCCAGGATGCGCAGCTCTATCTGCGAGTAGTCGAGGCTGACGAGCACCTCGTCCGTCCCGCCGGGGATGAAGCACTTCCTGACACGTCTGCCCCGCTCGGTCCTTATCGGGATGTTCTGGAGGTTCGGGTTGCTGGAGCTGAGCCTTCCGGTCGCGGTGACAGCCTGGTTGAACCTGGTGTGGACGAGGCCGGTGACGGGGGAGACGAACCCGGGCAGCCTTTCGACATAGGTCGAGAGGAGCTTGGCCAGCTCCCTGTGCTCGATCACCGCCTCTACGAAGGGGTGACGCCCCCTCAGGGACTGGAGAACGCTGCCGCTCGACGAGTCGGCGCCGCCTCCCGTCTTCCTCAGCCTGGGCAGCTTCAGCGTGTCGAAGAGCACCGCGGAGACCTTGGACGGGCTGTTGAGGTTCACCCTTGCCCCCACGAGGTCGCCGGCGCGCTCTTCGATCTCGGCCAGCGCTTCGGAGAATTCGCGCCTCAGCGATCCTAGAGCGTCCATGTCGAGCGCAACTCCGCGCCTCTCCATGGCGACGAGAATCCGTGCGAGCGGGAGTTCGACGTCCCTGTAGAGCGACAGCAGCCTGCCGTCCCGTTCGAGGATCTTCGACGAGTCGAGGCATCTGGAGAGGGCGGCGAGGGCTCTCTCCTCCGCATCCTGCGGAACCGCCCCCGGGGGGTGCGCAGGCAGCGGCTTGTCGAGCGCTGCTTCCCCGTCCTCGGGAACCGGCTCGGCGGGGCCCGGAGACAGAACGTAGTCCAGTAGCGACAGGTCGTGCTCCTGCCTCTTCCAGTCAATCCCGCAGCTCGCAAGGCCGTGCAGGACGGGCTTCAGATCCGTGGAGGCCAGGCCGGCGCGGTCGGCGAGCGAGCGGAGCGCTGCGCAGTCGCGCGGGGATGAGGCGTCGAGGACCTTCGAGCGGCCGGGCGCCCAGGCGACTGCGAATCCTCCCGGGGCGATGTTGATGTCGTGAGACGGTCTCAGAAGCTCCACCGCTACGACGCCTGCGTGCTCTTCGAGATCGCCGGGCGCCACTTCTCCCGCCGGCGCACTGTCCTGAGACTGCCCGGCGGATGCAGACGCCCGGATGGCCGTGATCCGTTCCATCGCCTTTCTCAATCCGAGCTTCTCGAGCATGGCTATCGCCGCCGGACCGGGCATCGAGGGCCTGAGCGAGTCCATGTCCAGCCCCGGAAGGGCATCCTTCCGGAGCTCCACGAGCCTCCGGCTGAGCATGACTGCATCGCGGCCCTCGATGAGACGCCTCCTCAGCGAGGGCGGGGAGATGGAGTCGATCGAGTCGTACACCGCCTCCAGGCTCCCGTGCTCCGCGAGGAGCTTCGCGGCCGTCTTCGGGCCTATGCCCCTCGCTCCGGGGATGTTGTCGCTTGAGTCGCCCGCGAGGGCCAGCAGGTCGGCGACCTGGCGGGCCTCCACCTCGATGACGGATGGGACCTCCGCAGGACCGATCCTGTTCGCCGCCCTCCCCGGTCTCCCGGGCTGATAGATGGTGACGCCGCCCTCGACGAGCTGAAGCAGGTCCTTGTCGGAGGACAGTATGAGAACCTCGATACCCCTGCTGCGGGCGGTCGCAGCCGCGGAGGCTATGAGGTCGTCGGCCTCGAATCCCTCCCTCCTGAGGACGGGGATGCCTATGGCCTCGAGCAGGACGGGCGCCATCCGCGCCTGCGGCGCCAGATCGTCGGGCATGGGAGGCCTGTTGGCCTTGTACTCCTCGTAGATCGCGCTCCTGAAGCCGGGCCCGGGGTGGTCGAAGGCGGCTGCCGCGTACTCCGGAGAGTGCTTCGCGAGCAGGCTCTGTATCTCGTTCAGCATGTGGGCGAGACCGCTCGTGACCGTGCCGTCGGGGGCCCTCAGCGGATTGGATATCATCGCGAAGTGTCCCCTGTACAGGACGCCCATCGAGTCCACGAGCAGGAGCTTCACGGGGTCGCTTCCGCCCTGGCGAGAAGGGCCCTGCAGGTCTCCAGCACTCTCGAAGGGCTGATCGATGCCAGGCAGGCCGCCGGATGCGTGGAGCAGGTTCGCCTGAAGCAGGGCGAACAGTCCATCTCGGGGGCGACGCAGGCGGCGAGACGGCCGCGGGGGGCAGTCCATTCGGGAGAGGTCGAGCCGAAGACGGCGACAGAGGGCACTCCCAGCGCAGCAGCCAGATGGATTCCCCCGGAATCGTTCCCCACGGCTCCGACCGCTGCGAGAAGCGCAGAACAGAGTCCGGGAAGGTCGAGATCGGTTCTCACGACGGAACCCGGGACGTCCTCGGCCAGACCTGACAGGAGGCCGGCTTCCGAGGGCCGGCCGTAGAAGACCGCAGGGAGCCCGAGTTCCTCGGAAAGGGCGCACGAAACCTCGACGAAGCCCTCCCAGCGCTTCGCGGGACCGAATGCGGTCCCCGCGAAGATCGCGATGTGAGCAGGACCCGACGGCAGGACCGCAGGCGTCGGAACTGCCGACGGCTCGGCGCCTGCGAGCCTGCAGAGCCTGGCATAGTCGACAGAGTGGTGGTGCCCCCTTCCCTTCAGAGGGCGGATCGTTCTGGTGAGCAGCGGCCTGCGCATCTGCGTGGAATGGCCCATCCGGAGGGGGATCCGCGCCATGAAGCCCTCCATGGCGGATCTGAAGGAGTCCGTCATGAGGAGCAGGGAGTCGAACTCGTCCCGCCCCGGTCTGTCCGGCGCGACGACAAGCGGAGCTCCCGGGAAGAAGACCTGAAGCAGGCCTGCCACGCGCGTGTGCGCCCAGAAGGCGATCCGCGGGTGCCTGGCCGCAAGGCCCGACAGGCTCTCCAGGCTCATGACGAGGTCGCCCAGCCAGTTCGGAACCCTCACCAGCAGTCGGTTCATCACCAACCCTGCCTCAGCAGGCAGGCCCAGTGCGCTGACAGGTCAGAGGCGCTTCTTGCGGGCTCCCTGCCCCAGTCGGGGAACGATCCCCTGCGGTCGAGACCGACGACCGGCACGCCGAAGGCTCCGGCCTCGGCCCAGAGTCCCCTGGTGTCGGCGAGGACCGCAGACGCCCCCGCCGTGACCGCGGCTCTCACGGCGCGTCCCTCTGAGGCTATGGGGCTTTCGCGACCGGAAACCTGCACCGCGCGCAGCGGAATCTCGGCCCCCAGCCGCCTCATGACGCGGAGCATACCGCCGTCGGCGGCAATGTAGGGAAGGAACAGGCCCGAGACGGGCGCGAGTACATCCGAGGCCCTTGCCGAGTCATCAGGCAGAGGGACCGGCTTCCAGGACCTGTCCACGGAGATGCCCAGGACTTCGCACATGCCGTGCACGGTTTCCGGAACAGGCCGCGGGGAGAGCCTCACCTCGAGATTCGCAGAGGCGGTCCCGACGGCTGAAACCCTGACCCTCGCACCGGTCCCCTCCAGAAGGCCCGAAGCGGCGCTGCCTGAGGATACGCAGAAGGCTACCGACCCCTCTTCGGAGCGCCCCTTCCTGAGAGCTCCGGCCGCACGCCTGTTTCGACCGTACGGAGAGGAGAGCGGGAGTCTCGGGAGAAGATTGAGAAGATCCACCTCGTCCTCGGGAACTACCGCTGTGATCTCAGTCGATGCGTAGTGCCTCATCAGGTTGTTCATCAGGATGAGGCCGGCCCAGATGTCCCCCGGTTCGGGGCCGACGACGACCGCTATCGCCGGAGGGGCTTCGAGCGACGAGGGGAACGAGAAGCTGTCCGAATCGCAGGCGCGACGTCCAGAGAGCCTCCGGGGCAGACGCGGCAGCCTCACCTGGAAACGACCTCGAGAAGGCCCAGGGCGAGATCCGCCAGAGCAGGGTTCTCCGCATCGCGTGCCGCAAGCGACTGCAGGAGGGGAACTGCCTGAAAGTCGGAGCCCGCAGCATGCAGGGCAAGCGCCCGGGAATAGACGGCCAGCCCCTCGCCGGGGAACGAGTCGGCCAGCAGCGACGACAGGTCCAGCGCATCCTCGATCCTTCCTGCCTGAAGGAGCGCGAAGCAGAGGTCGACAGCGCTCAGGAATCGCCGCCTTCGGGTGCTCCCTTCGCGAAGGGAAGCCGCAAGCTCCCTGCATGCATCATCGCCCATCCCACGATAGACGAACGCGATTCCGGAGGCGCGGTGCTCGAGCCACGGATCTCCGTCGACGCGCTCGAGCCATTCCACCGCCAGTCTGTCGAGCCCGCAGGTCCATGCGAGCCGCGCCCTCCAGAAGAGGACGAGAGAGCTGTCGCATCCGGCTGCCTCGAGATCCTCTATCAGCCACTCGGCCCGGTTTGCGTGCCCGGCGTAGAGAGCCTCCTCTAGCAGCCTTCCCAGAATCCTGGCCTCGCCCTGCAGATCGCCCTCGGCCTGCCATGCCGCCCCTGCCTGAGCCAGCGCGCCGGCCTCCTCGAGCTCCAGGGGGCCGGCGGCCAGTACGGCCGACAGAATCAGCGCCGTCACCTGGGGAACCTGCCGAGGAGACGCCTGACGAGCCTGAGGTAGCCGGCGGCTCCGAAGAAAACCGCGGCCAGCGCGAGATATCCCGATACTCTAGTGAGCTCCCGGTAGACGGCCTTCCCCGTGAATGCGGCCAGTCCCGCCGCGGAGCATGCCAGGACATAGCTGAAGATGTGGACCAGCTTCTCTCCCGTAGGGACGGCGATGAGCGGCCTGCCGGTCCCCCAGGAGACGATCGTAGTGGCGAGAAGGACCACCAGGTGGTAGCCTGCGATAACGGCGGCTACTGTCATGCTCAGCGAGCCCGCCCTGGCGAGCGCCAGCAGGGACACGGCCAGGAACACCTTGTCCGCCAGGAAATCGAGGATCTTGCCCTCGTAGCTGCACCTTCTTATGCGTCTGGCCAGCCAGCCGTCGAGATAGTCCGAGAAGGCAGCCCCGAGAACCAGCCAGAACAGGGCTGCAGGAGTCATGCCGAGGTGTGCTGCGAAGATCACTGCAAGCGTCATGGCGAGCCGGGCTCCGCTCATGGCGGCAGGAAGCGGATGCACCCCGTGCCTGGGGGCAGCCCGCATCGCAGGTGGGGATTCACCTGTCATGCTGCATCCCCGCCCTCGAGAACAGCGCGTCCAGTTCGCTGACCGCGATCCAGTCCCGGCCCTCCGGCATCGCCAATCCGGGGAATCTCACGGAGAGCCTCTCGAGGTCCTCCGAGGTCGCCAGCTCGCCTCCGAGGAAGTCTCCGCCCGGTGCGACGGACATCCATCCAGCAGCGATCACCGCGGCGATGGTCGGACCGTAATCGTCGTCCTCCAGGTCCGGGGGCGGCTCTGGAAGCATGGCCGCGTACCTGTACAGGTCGTGCCTCCCGAACCAGGCTGCGGCCAGGGCCAGGTCGCGCCTGCTGGCAGGAAGGAGGACGCCCATCCCCTCCATGCAGGCCTCAGCGCGCTCGATGCAGCCCGATCCGGCGAGGAAGAGGACCAGAGGTACCAGCGCCATCCTGTCGCCTGCCAGAAGTCTTTCGCGCAGTGCGCGCTCCATGCCGGCGCCTCCCGAAGCCAGGATCTCCGGAACCGACACGGGGGTGGCGTAGGACGGGCTGTAGCCGGCGTCGAAATCCGGGCCGAGCCTGTCGACGAGGTTCAGTACCTGCCTGGCCTGCTGCTGGAGGTCGAGCGGCAGGTCTGTCACGGCGCCGGTCCTGAGGACCCAGTCGAGGGAGTCGTCCGCCTGTGCGAACCTGCTCGAGACGGCCGAGATGACGAGGGCCGAAGCCAGCATCGCGAGCAGGGGCCTGGAGCGGGCAACGGGATTCGAACCCGCGACTTTCAGCTTGGGAAGCTGACACTCTACCAGCTGAGTTATGCCCGCTCCGACAGGACGTATTTGATAGGTCACCGGTCAGTCACCGTCAACCCGCGGGGCTACGGTCTCGCCCCTGAACACGATCCTGGCCTCTCCTTCGAGCCACCAGCCGTTCTCGTCCCTTCCTACTTCGAGCATCAGCCCGCCCCTTGTCAGTATCTCCGCGGGAAGCCTCGCCCGACCTGCCTCCGAGAGAAGGAGCGCGACGGCCACGGCGCCGGTTCCGCATGCCAGGGTCTCGCCCTCTACTCCCCGCTCCCAGGTCCGCATCTCGAGCCTGCCCTTCTTCGCACTCGCAAAATCCACGTTGGCCCCGGCCGGTCCTGCCGCACCGTGCCTTCTGAGGATTGGCGCGAGCCTCTCGAAGACGCCGTCATCGAGGTCCTCGTGCTCCACGACCAGGTGGGGAACTCCGGTGTCTGCCAGGCCTGCCAGAATGTCGAGGTCGTCCAGGCGCAGTTCTCCCGCGCCTGCAAGGATGCGCGGCTCCGTCATCCAGAGCCTGACCCTCCAGGAGCTGTCCACCATGGCCCTGTGGATACCGCTGTCGCTCGT
The DNA here is from genome assembly GCA_964569245.1 of uncultured bacterium. Classification (GTDB taxonomy): domain Bacteria; phylum Fermentibacterota; class Fermentibacteria; order Fermentibacterales; family Fermentibacteraceae; genus JAAYTY01. Next base: position 337,724 of record CAZMTK010000001.1, read on the forward strand.
GAAGGTCACGAGTCCGGGACCCGCGATTCCCAGGTCCATCGCGAACCTCGCAATGCACCTTCCGCCGTTTCCGCACATCGCAGCGGGATGCCCGTCGCTGTTGTAGTATCTCATGGCGAAATCCGCCTCCGGCGATCTCCGCAGCTCCAGGAGGCCGTCCGCTCCGATCGACAGCCCCCTCCTGCACAGGTCGCGTATCGCTTCGGGGGCGAGAAGGGAGTCGAGGCTCCCGTCGGTGTTGTCCACGACGATGAAGTCGTTTCCGGCGCCGCTCATCTTGCAGAACCTCACTGACCAGCTCCGTTCTCTTCCCCGCCCGCGGTTCTCCGCAGGCCCTCTGCCGCGACCTCCAGCCAGGGAGCCGCGGAGAGAGCCCTCGCGTATTCCGCTGCGGCATCCTCCAGCCTTCCCGCCGACTCGTAGAGGGTTCCCAGATCGGCCATCAGCTCCGGATCGGGTCCCCATGCCGACTGGTACACCGCGAAGTCGGCGGCCAGGTTGTCGATGGAGTAGAGCCCCTGGAGATGCAGTCTCGTGAGCTCCTGCAGGAGCGCCACTCCCGCGTCGGTTTCTCCGCCGAACCCTGCGAAGATCGAAAGGGATGCCGAGAGGAGGTCCGGAGCCATGTTCGTCCTGCCGGCCCTCGCGAGCTCGAAGGCGGTGAGCTCGGGGTCCGAGACCAGGGCGAGTGCCTTGTCGTAGTCGTCGAAGACCCTGGCGTGCCGCTGGTCGAAGAGCGGCTGCGGCGCCAGGGAGCCGGCTGGGGGCATGTTCAGGGAGAAGACCCTCAGCGACGGTCCCTGGTAGACCAGGGAGAGCCTCCGGAGCCTCTCCGGGTGGTAGTGCATGTCCAGGGCCACGCTTCCCGGGAGGGGGTCGAGCAGCCCCGCCAGGTACATCGCTCCGCCGCTCGACCTGTCGAGGAGGAAGTCGGCCTGGTAGACTACGAGGCTGCACCGTCTCGCCGACATGAACGACACGAGGCTGTCCTCCGGCTGGAAGAGCTTCGCCGCGAACTCCTGTATCGTGCGTCTGTTGGCTTCGCTCTCGAAGAAGGTGTGTGTCACTACTGGCCTCTCTGCGTAGGCCGAGATCAGCCCGGAGAGGTGCCAGTAGCAGAGGACAGGCTCGTCCGGGCGGGTCTCCCGCTGAAGCCACTGGAGGAACGGTCCCAGCTCGGCCTCGGTGAGCAGAGAGGGTCTGCCGGAGGGCGAAAGGCCGGCTCCCGAGAGGACTGCGGCCGCATGCGGCGCCGCAGCAGCTTCGAGCCCCAGTAGGGCTGAGAGGGTCAGGAGCTTCCAGGATCTCCGCGTGGCCATGACCATCGCGGGAAGGATCGCCACAGCCAGCATGACGTGCAGCCTGTCGAAGAGGACATATCCCGCGAGAGATGCCGGCAGGAGCCATCTGATCAGGCCCGGGCAGCCCTCCCACAGCCGCCTGGCCCCGAATGCGGCGGCTGCAAGCGGGATGCCGAACAGGAGGATGACCTGTCCCGGCGAAGGAGTCTCGTATCCTGCGACCCAGAAGAGCCGGGCGTCGGGAGAGAGGCGACCCGGATCCGCGGGATGCATGAGCATGAACCTCAGCTTCGCTTCGAGTACGCCTGTCACGTGGCCCGTGGCGCCGGAAGACACCGCCGCTGCCGTGACCGCGGCCAGCAGAACGGCTGCCGCAGGCATCGGCCGCCACCTGACCGCGGACGACAGGAGGAGCAGCGCCGCCACAGCCATCGCGGGAGACGTCGCTGCTCCGTCGCTTCGCATATGGCTCAGCAGGAGCGCCGCCAGCACGAAGGACGCTCCTGCGAGTGCGGAAAGCTGGCGGGGCGCGCTTCCCGAAGAGCTCCTGCACAGAATGTAGAAAAGGAGCAGCATGGCCAGGAAGGTCGAGACCTTCCATGCCGCGAGCGAGGCGAAGAGGGCCGAAGACGCAGCCAGTGAGAGGATCCAAGTCCTCCATCCCCCCCTGCTCCTCATCGCCGCCTCGGACAGCAGGCCGGTGAGCACGAGGAGGGGCATGGCGACCGTTTCCCTGTAGAAGGATTCCCCGCGCGCCCTGAGAATCGCAGGCAGGAAGAAGCCGTACATCTGAGCTGAGAGCAGGGATCTGCGGAAACCCATGCCTGAGATGCGCAGCCAGATGAAGAGGCCCGGGAGGGAGAGCAGCGGGAACGCAAGGCAGAAGAAACGAAGGAAGCTCTGGAAATCTCCTCCGACGAGCCTGTGCAGCCACCCGGCCAGGTATTCCTCGAAGATCGAGTTCTCCCCGGTCCTCATGCCCCGGGGATACATCACTAGCGAGTCGACCGCCGGGATTCCCTCCCCTCTCGATATCAGCAGAGAGTACCTGAAGGCCTGCGTGGTCTCCCCCTGCATCCTGGGGGGAGGCGGGAGGATGGCGGTGGAGAACCAGATGCGGATGAGGAGCGCCGCTGCGGTCAGAGCCAGCAGCAGCGAAGCCGTCGGTACGGCGCCGGGGGAGGTCCTGTCAGGTGCCGAGCCGGGCATGTCGGCGAGCCATCATCGCGGCGATGATCTTGAGAGTTTCCGCAGGTCCCCCGCCGCCGAGTGCGACCGCTTCGACTACCGGCCAGCCGTGCCTGTTGAGCTGCGAGTCCATCTGCTCCACCGGGGTGATGCCGGGCAGGTCACGCTTGTTGTACTGGAGCACAACAGGGATCATGGACAGCCCGAGACCGAATGTCTGCAGATTGTTCTCGAGGTCCTCCATCGTGTCCAGGTTGGCGTCCATCCTCTCGATCTGGCTGTCAGCGACGAAGACCAGCCCGTCCAGGCCGTCGAGTATGACCCTCCGGGAGAGGGCGTAGTAGGCCTGTCCGGGGACGGAGTAGAGGTGCAGGCGGACATTGGTTCCGTTGATGGAGGCGAAGTTCACGGGGAGGAAGTCGAAGAAGACGGTCCTCTCGCCGCGCGTGCAGAGCGTCACGAGGCGCCCCCGGTTCTCCGGTGCTACGAAGTCTCTGACGCGCCTCAGGTTGGTGGTCTTTCCGGAGAGGCCGGGACCGTAGTAGACGATCTTGTAAGCTACTTCGTCGCCCGTTCTGTGCATCGCACCACCCCGTCAGAAAGTGCAGCTCTAGAGTATATAATGCTCCGCTGCCTGGTCGCCGGCAAGCTCGGCCAGGCTTCTCGAAGCCGAATCGGCACTTATCCTCACCCGACCGCTGACTCCGTCGGGAGCTCCGAAGAGACAGCCGTCGAGCAGGTGCATCATGACCGGCCTCAGGCGCCTCGCTCCTATGTCCTCGCCGGACGTATTTAGCTGCATCGCTGTTCGGGCGGCCAGCCTGCATGCTTCGTCGTCGATCTCCAGATGCACGCCGTCGGCCTCGAGAAGGGCCTTGAACTGGGACAGGAGACAGTGCTCCGGCTGCGTGAGGATCCTGTAGAGGTCGTCCTCGGTCAGAGGATCCAGCTCTGCGCGAAGAGGGAATCTGCCCTGGAGCTCGGGAATCAGGTCGGAGGGGCTGGTGCCGTGGAAGGCGCCCGATGCGATGAACAGGATGTGATCGGTGCTCACTGGACCGTACCTCGTCTGCACCACCGTTCCCTCGACGATGGGCAGCAGATCCCGCTGGACCCCCGATCTCGACACGTCGGGGCCCGCTCCTCCCTCCATCCCGATGATCTTGTCGATCTCGTCGATGAAGATGATGCCCTCCTCCTGGGCGAGCTCGAGAGCCCTGGCGACATGGTCGCCCTGTTCCACGAGCCGCTCCAGCTCCTCCTCCATGGCGCGCTCCCTGGCTTCCCGGACCTTCATTCGGGATCGCCTCCGGCGCGTCCCGGTCAGTTTCGCGATCATCTCCCTGAAGGCGTCCGCGCCCTCCTGATCGATCCCGGAACCGGGAATGAGTATGTCGAGCCTGCTCCTGTCGTCCCTGACCGGGATTTCCACTTCGATGTCGTCGAGGAGGCCCGATCTGATGGACTCGAGAAGGGCGCTCTCGCCCGGCAGCGAGGGATCGGATGCCCTCAGGGCGCCGGCGACAGTCCTGTCGGCCTTCTCCCGGGCGGCCTCCGACTTGCCCGACCTCTCGGCTTTGACGCACTGGTTGACGGCCTGCCTGACGAGGTCCCGCACCATTCCCTCGACGTCCCTGCCGACGTATCCGGTCTCCGAGTACTTGGTCGCCTCCACCTTCACCATCGGTGCCCCGACGAGGCCGGCCATCCGCCGGGCTATCTCGGTCTTCCCCGTACCCGTAGGACCGATGAGGATGATGTTCGACGGCACGATCTCGGAGCGCATGGGCTCCTGCACGGCCCTGCGCCGGTGTCTGTTCCGCAGAGCGACGGCGACCACGCGCTTCGCCCTGTCCTGGCCTACCACGTGCCTGTCCAGCCAGCGCACGATTTCCGAGGGGGTAAGGTTCCGGTCCACCGTCAGAGCTCCTCCAGCTGGATAGTGCCGCCGGTGTAGATGCAGATCTCGCTGGCTATGGCGATGCTCTCCCTTGCTATGCTGGCGGGTGTCATCCTGGTGTGCGCCGAGAGAGCCCTGGCAGCGGCAAGGGCGTAGGCATGGCCCGATCCTGCAGCCACGATGCCGTCTGAGGGCTCCAGTATCTCGCCTCCCCCCGTTATCAGGAGGGCGCGCTCCCTGTCCAGGGCTGCGATGAGGGCGTTGAGCTCTCTCATCGACTTGTCCTGGCGCCACTCCCGCGCCAGCTCGACTGCCGCCCTCATGAGGCTCCCTCTGGAAGCCTCCAGATGCTCCTCGAGCTTCTCGAGGAGCGCGAACGCGTCCGAGCCGTTGCCTGACAGCCCCGCGAGAACCGCGCCATCCGCAAGCCTCCTGATCTTCTTCGCGGTGCTCTTGATGATCGTGTCGTTGAAGCTGACCTGGCCGTCGGCGGCCATAGCGGCCCGCCCGGAACGGACGATCCCGATTATCGTCGTGGCTCTCCAGGTCATTCCGTCACCCGCCCAGCCGCGCGACCCATGCGGTGCCGCCGGAGCCGGAGCCGGGCCTAGGGATCGCCCTGACGTAGCTCTCCGGGTTCGCCAGGAGGGCTTCAGCCGCGTACTCCAGATCGGGCTCCGAAGCCAGAGCGACGAAGCACATGGCAGGCTCATCGAGCCTTGCGCACTGCCAGGCCAGCACAGGCGCCTGGACCCTGCTCCTCTCGAGGACGAACCAGGCGGCCCGCCGCACGGCCCTGTCGGGATCCTCGAGCACCCTTTCAGCGAAGCCCTCGACCAGACGGGCCTGCGCGGGATCCTCGATCATTCCCGCAGCGGCGGAGCAGGGGGCTATCGCCGCCATCACCCTGCCTTCGGAGAGCTTCTCTATGGCGATTCCGAGGAGACTCCGGGCGTTTCGCTCGTCGGGATGGTCCGCCATGGACAGGAGCGTCGCGACAGCCGCCGCGGAGAGGTCGAGGCGGCCGTCCATCGAGGCCGAGTCCATGTAGGAGAGCATCTCCTCCTCGGCTCTGGCGAGGGCAGGGTCGTCAGGCGAGGCCGCCCTCCACTCCTCGATGCTGTTCCAGGCCTCGATGTCGTTGCCGAAGCCCAGTGCGACTTCGATGTGCATCCAGCGGGAACCGGGTGTCCCGGGCCCCGCGGAATCGACGAACTCGTAGAACTGAGCCTCCCTGTCGAAATCGCCGGCTAGCTGTGTAAGCAGGCTGCCGGTCTGTGCGAGGCGCGGATTGCGAAGGCGCGCGGACGCGTCGGTCAGAATCTGGGCGGCCTCGTAGAGCACTTCCGCTGCTGCGGACTGTCCGTACAGCCCGTCGGCCAGCCTCGCCTCTATCAGGCTCTGGGACGGCAGTATCTGCACCCATTCCTCCGGAACGGCGTCGAACAGCTCCCGGCTGCGCTCGAGCGCCTCCCGCGCCAGGTCGGCCTCGCCGTGCAGAAGGTGGTGATAGGCCAGCCTGTGGTATCCGGACACGTAGTTCCGCATCAGCTGAATGGCCTGGTCGTCCTTGTAGATGGAGGGGTCGTCCAGGCCTGTGAACCTGTAGGAATCGAACAGCTCCCATCCGCGCCGGGGGTTCACCCCCCATGAGGAGGGCCTGTCTGTCACGCGGAAAGCGATTCCCTCCATCTCGAGGTAAGGGTCGAGATAGACCCTGCTGTCGGCAGCCACGGTACCAGCGAGATAGATGTCTCTTCCATGGACCTGTCTTCTCGAGAGCATCCCGAAGAGCACGAGATCCTGCATCCCGAGGGATCCCTGCATCCCCCTGCCCTCCCAGGGAATGGCGATGTCGGGGCCCTCCCCCTTCTGAGCCCAGGGCCACGCCTGGTCGAAGATCGATCTGAGTAGGAGGTCGTCCCCCCGGGAGAGGAGGGGGTAGCCGGACTCGGTGACGTGGAAGAAGTGCGGTCCCCAGATGAAGACGGGTCTGAGGGAGTCCACCAGCCCGGCCTCCCCGAACGGGAGCAGGCCCGGATCCCTGTCCAGCAGCTGCTCGACGTACCAGTCGGTGTTCATGAGGCTGAGATTGCTCACTATCACGTCGCGCCTGACTCCGAGGACGCTCTGCGCGAACCAGAGGGGGAACGTGTCGTTGTCGCCGTTCGTGATGAGGACCGCCCCCTCGCTGCAGGACTCCAGCAGGTTGACTCCGTAGTCGTGGGCGACCATGTCGCGCGACCTGTCGCACTCGTGGTAGTTGGCTCCGAGGCTGAGGAGGGGCAGGGCGAGGAGCCCCCACACGACGAAGCGCTTCCTTGTGAGCCAGGAGACCGCCGACGCGGCGCCGATGGCTGCGAAGACGGCGAAGAACGAGAAGGAGTCCGCGTAGAAGTAGTCCCTGTCGCGGACTTCGCCCGAGGGGCTGGCTATCGGGCCCGTCTTGAAATTCAGGTAGATGACGAAGAAAAGGCTGGCCATCAGGAAGATGGTCGCCGTCAGGAGGAAGACCCGCCTGTTCCTCGACCACACAACGAAGGCGCCCCATACCGCGGCGGCGGTGACGAGGACCCGCACGGCGAAGTGAAGGCCTCCGCCGGCGTCTCCGAACCGGGCCTCCCAGGCGCCCGGCCTGCCGGTCTGCCAGGACAGGTACCGCGCGTACATGGCGAGCTGCTCGATGAAGGGGCCTTTCCTCTCGAGGATCGACATCCGGCCGTACTGAGCCCTGGAGAGAGCGTCCCGGAAGGCGGTCCACTCGGAGGGATCGGTCTCGTTGATCTCCGGCCTCTGCACGGCGCGCAGCGGCATGTAGAGGTGTACGCTGAAGGCGAGGACTGTCAGACCCAGCGCGGTCGCGACGAACCTCCCGCTCGCCCAGAGACGGGTCTTCCCGCGGATGGCCCTCAGAGCATAGTAGACTGCGATGCCGGGCACAACGATCAGAGCCGCGAGATGCACGGCCACCGCCAGCATGAGGAGGTACAGGACGAGCATTATCAGGCGGTCGCCGGGCTTTCCCGCGAGATTCCTCTCGATCCACAGGTCGAACACCCAGAGGGTCAGCACGGCGAACAGCTGGGAGACGGCGTAGGTCTCCGCCGCGTTGTTGTTCTGCCATATCGTGAAGCTGAAGGCGGACAGGAGCGCGGCAGTGGCCGAGATCGGCCTGTAGAGCCACGGATCGTAGCCCATCCGGCGACACCAGCGCTGTACCAGCCTTGCGAGGAGGAAGACCGAGGCCGACCCGGAGATCACGCACATCAGGTTAACCCTCTGGGCCACCGAGGGTATGAAGGAGAGCAAGACGGTGAAGAAGCGGCCCAGAAGAACGAACAGCGGCACGCATGGAGGGTGCGGAATGCCGGCTATCCAGGCGCTCGCGATGTACTCGCCGCTGTCCCAGAAGCTGACTGTGCAGGCCATCGTGGCGAGATACACCGCGAACGCGGCCGCTGCGGCGGCTCCGGCCGTGAGCCTGTCCAGCCGGAGCGTCTTCGAGCTCGAGTTGTCCTGGTTCAATCCTGCCCCCTGGGATGTGCCTTGCGATAGGCCGCCTTCAGCCGCTCGCTGGTAAGATGAGTGTAGATCTGCGTAGTAGAAAGGCTGCTGTGGCCGAGCATCTCCTGAACCGCCCTGAGATCCGCTCCCCTGTCGAGCAGATGGGTGGCGAAGCTGTGTCTGAACGTGTGCGGAGTAGCCCCGGTGGCCCGCGCAGCCTTTCTTACGCCGGCGTCAACGATCCTCCTGATGTCCCTGGGGTCGAGCCGGCGGCCCCTCACGCTGAGAAAGAGCCAGGGGCCCGGTTCGAGGCCGGACGCCAGCTCGTGCCGCCTTTCCACCCAGTTCCTGAGAGAAGCGAGCGCCTGCCCCGCGACAGGCACCACTCTGTCCCTGCCGCCCTTTCCCGCGACCACCCTGAGGATCCCCCTGTCCAGGTCGATGTCGCAGAGCTTCGCCGAGGAGGCCTCCGACGCTCGTATGCCCGCCCCGTAGAGCAGTTCCACCACCGCCCTGTTTCGCGTTCCGATGATCGTGGACGTGTCGTAGCTCTCGAGGACCATCAGCACCTCCTGTACCCCAAGGAAGCCCGGAAGTTTCCTCGAGACTCTGGGCATCGTCAGGAGCTTCGCCCTGTTCCCCTCCGCCCTTCCGGTCTCTACGAGCCAGTTGCAGAAAGCCCTCAGAGACGACACTTCGCGGGCCACAGACCTGGGGCAGAGCCCCCTGCCCACCTCGCTGCGGAGGAACGAGCGCATGGAGTCGAGGTCGGGCCCCCGGGCCAGACCGCCCGGGCGGTGCAGGGAGAATCTCGCCAGATCGGAGCGATACGCCGCCACTGATGCGGATGCCAGGCCGCGCCTGCCCGCCATCTCCTCGCAGAACAGCTTCAGGATTTCGAGATCGTCTTCCTGCACCTCGGGCATCTGACTCCGCCCCTGTACTCCTCCGTGACCGGGAAACCGCACCTCTCGCAGACACTGGCGATCGGCCTGTTCCACATGGCGAAGTCGCATGCAGGGTATCTGTTGCACGAGAAGAACACCCTGCCCTTCCTGCTACGCTTCTGCACCAGCTCCCCCCCGCATCCCTCGACCGGGCAGTGCACTCCGGTGGGCACAGGCTCTGTGTGACCGCACTCCGGAGCCTTTTCGCAGGCCAGGTAGCTGCCGAACCTCCCATCGCGGAGCATGAGCCTCCCGCCGCACTCGGGGCAGCGGCGGTCGCCCTCGAACACCTTCTCCTCCTCCGGCCTGGCATACCTGCAGGCGGGCCAGGCCGAACAGGAGATGAAGCGGCCGAATCTGCCGACTCTCAGCTTCAGGGGGGCACCGCATCTGGGGCACTTCTCGCCCGTGTCCTTCGCCAGCTCGGACCGGATTCGCTCGAGTCCCGCGACGGCCTGCTTCATGGAGGTCTCCAGCGGCAGGCTGAGGCGCTCCAGCGCCTCGGCATAGCCTGTCCGTCCGGCAGCCACCGAGTCGAGCAGCTCCTCCATCTCTGCGGTGAAGCCGGTGTCGAAGATGTGCGGGAACAGCCTCACCAGGAGTCGCACGGACTCCGTGCCCAGCTCGGTGGGGCGCAGCTTCCTGCGGTCGAGGTTCACGTACCCCCTCTCCTTGAGGGTGTCGATGATTCTCACGTAGGTCGAGGGCCTTCCTATGCCGAGCTTCTTCATCTCGGCCACGAGCCCTGCCTCGGAGAACCTGGAGGGGGGCCGAGTGTGCTTCTGCTCGGCCTTCAGGTCGGACAGGACGGCGGGACCCTCGCAGACCGCCCCTGGCAGAGGCTTGCCATCGGAGGCCTGGGAGGGGTCGATCGCGGTGTATCCTTCGAACAAGACCCTCTCGCCCGACGCGGAGAACTCGATGCCTCCTCCATCGAAGAGGACCTTCGTCCGCTCCAGTCTCGAATCCGCCGCCTGCGAGGCTGCGAAGCGACGCCAGACGAGCGAGTAGAGCTTCAGATGCGGCTCGGGTATGCTCCCTGCCAGCGACTCCGGGGTTCTCCTGACGTCGGTCGGCCTGATCGCCTCGTGCGCGTCCTGCGACCCTCCCGAGCTCCTGTATCGCCTCGGGCCCGGCGGCAGCATGTCGCCTCCCCAGCGCTCCCCGATGAACTCCCTGCACTTCTCGACAGCCTCCGGCTCGACCCTGACGGAATCGGTCCTCATGTAGGTGATGAGCCCGGTGTGCCCCTGCCCCTCCACGTCCATGCCCTCGTAGAGATCCTGGGCGATGCTCATGGTCCGCGAGGGCGACATGGAGAGCTGGGTCGAGGCGGCCTGCTGAAGGGTGCTCGTGATGAACGGAGGGCCCGGCCTTCCTGCCGTCTCGACGGTTTCCACTCGGGCGACCTTCCAGTCGGCCGACCTTATCCTGGGCAGCAGCGCATCCACCTCCGCCGCAGAGCGGGGCGCGTTCCTCTCGCCGTCGGCCCTGCGGCCGTCCACCCTGAGGAGACCGGCCTCCAGCGCGACGCCGCAGACTGTGAACAGCGCGGTTACGTCCCAGTATTCCACGGGGACGAAGGCGCTGATCTCGTCCTCCCGCTCCTGGATGAGGCGGAGGGCGACTGTCTGAACGCGCCCGGCGCTGAGCCCCCGCCCCAGAACTCTGCAGAGCCATGGGCTCACCTTGTAGCCCACCAGCCTGTCCATGGCCCTGCGGGCCTGCTGAGCGTCGACCAGATCCCTGTCTATGGACGAAGGCCGGGCCAGGGCCGAGAGCACTGCCTCCCGGGTCACGGCGTTGAATCTCAGGCGCCTGAAGACGGTGTCCTCGCGGCGCAGCAGCTCGGAGAGGTGCCAGCATATCGCCTCGCCCTCCCTGTCCGGGTCCGCCGCGAGGTAGATGGTCTTGAAGCCGGAGGCGGCCTTCCTGAGCTGCTCGACGACCCTGCGCTTCTCCGGCAGGATGGTGTAGGTGAGCTGGAAGCCCTCCTTCTCCCTTATCCCGAGGCGCTGCCTCGGGAGATCCCTGACATGGCCCATCGAGGCGACGATCTCGAACTCGCTTCCCAGATACGACCTCAGGCTCTTCGCCTTCGCGGGCGACTCGATGACCACTAGCTTGGACTTTGCCATGCGGCGGCGCCTCGCTTTCGGGGTGATCTGCGGCTGCGGGGCGTCAGTCCCCGAACCTCGCCATCCAGGACTGCGCCGGACCTGACAGGAAGGCCCAGACCTGGTCGCTGGTCGAGCTGGCGCATTCCTGGAAATCCACCGGACCGACGCAGCTGGCCAGCCGGTCGAAGCGCTCGTTCGTGAAGGACACCGTCCGAACCGGATGATACCGGCTCTCCGCGTAGTAGAAAACCAGCTCCGACACGGGGCTCGGCCCGAGCCATGCGCCGAGCTTTCTGAGCAGGTCGTAGCGCTTCGTGTCCTCCTCGGGATGCAGGATGGACACAGCCATCACGACGGCTCCTCCGTCAGCGACCCGGAAGAGCGCGAACCTGTCGATCTGGATCGGCACGGAGGCTGCTATGCTCGACAGCCCGGGAAGGAGGAGGCTCATCTCCTGCGCCATGAGCTCGGCTCCTTCGGGAGCGGGGCCGCGTTCGACGCTGGAAGGCTGAGCGGACATCGCGGGATCCACGCCTTCCGGGAGCGGGAGAAGCTCGTAGGTTCCTTCCTGCGCCACGGCTGTGGTGTCGGGACGCTGGAGGGTGTCGGCCGGGAGGGAATCGTCCGGCAGACTGTCGGGCGGCTGGACCGCCGCCGTATCAGCATGGACGCTTCCGTCGGAATCGGGCGCCCCGCCGAAGAGCCCGAGAGGATCCAGGAAGTAGAAGCCCGCAAGTACTATCAGCACCGCCCCGGCGATCGCGGCCGGCAGGATCCACGGCCTGGAGGACTTCACAGGTCCCGCGGGATGCTCGAACGGGACTTCCTGCCCGGCTCTCGACTGCGGAGACCGGACGTGCGTCGAGAGGGGCACGGATACGACCTTGCCGTCAGCGGAGCACTTCTGGCAGACATGGGCGATCCTGTCGAAGCATTCCCTGCAGGTCAGCTCGGCGCAGGACCGGCATGGGGCGAGCTTCTCTCCGGATGTGGGTGTCCGGCCGCAGACGTGGCAGCGCTCGACCGAGAGCATCTCCTCGCTGGCGGAGGTCACTCCGACATCCTCCTGCCCGTCTGCGGAAGGCTTGTCGTCGATTATCTCGAGATCCGGCTCGGGCTCGTCGTGCTTCTCGCGCACCATCGCAGGCTTCTGCTGCGAGACGGGCCTGTGCTCCGGCTCCGGGTGGGACTCTCTCGCCGACTTGTCTGCGGCGGCCGTGTCGAGACTGTCGTCGGCAGTCACGGAGTCCATCCTCGGGAGTAGGTCTATGAACGGATAGAGCCTGTTCTGGATCACCCTCGCCTGTCCCATGGCGACGGCTTCCATGAGGACGGTGGGCGAGCTGTCCACGGCCTTCCTGGCTTCCTCGCGGGACATCCTGAGCTCCGAGACCAGTAGCTCGAGGACCCTCTGCCGCTCCTCCTCCCTGCCGAGCCTGACGAGCAAGAGATCGACTAGAGCCTCGGAGAGATCCATCAGGCAATCCCTCCCGCAGCTTCGAACTGCTTGTAGAGCCGCGCAATGACCATCCGGCTTACCTTTCTCAGGGTCTCGAACACGCCGATGCCCTTCGAGGCTACGGCTTCGAGGATCGGGACCCTAGTGAGTCCGAGCGTCTCGGCTATCTCTTCAACGGGAGCGACATCGGGCAGGTCGCGCTTGTTGCACTGGAGCACGAGGCTCACCCCCCGCCGCTTCTGGGTCTTCAGGTTGTCCCTCAGGTCCCTGAGGCTGGTGATGTTGGCCTCCATCCTGTCGCGCTGCGAGTCGGCCACGAACACGATCCCGTCAACTCCCTGGAGGATCAGCCTCCTGCTGTCGGAGTACATGGCCTGGCCGGGCACGCTGTACAGGTGGAGCCTGATCTTGAATCCATGGATCTCGCCGGTGTCGAGCGGGAGGAAGTCGAAGAAGAGCGTCCTCTCGTTGCCGGCCGCGAGCGAGATGAGCTTTCCGCGCCCCTCGGCAGGGACCTCTCCGTGGATGTGCTTCACGTTAGTCGTCTTGCCCGAGAGCCCGGGGCCGCAGTACACGATCTTGCAGTCGATCTCCCGGGCGCTGTAGCTTACCGTCGCCATCAGCCCCGGTTCCCCTGGTCGTCACCCGGGCTTCCGGGGCCGTCCCCCGAGGAGTCGCGGAGCCCCTTCTTGAACTCCCTGAGCGCCTGGCCGATGGAGCGGGCGATCTCAGGGATTCTCTTCGCCCCGAAGAGAAGGAGCAGGGCTATGACGATCAGAACAATCTCGAGAGGACCTGGACGAAACATCGCTAGAGCCCTTCCGGGGCGCGTCCCCTTCTAGAACCACCTGTACAGAACGCCTACCAGGATCAGCCCCACGAAGCTCATCAGGTTCACCCTGAGGCCGATCTCCTCCACAGCCAGCCGGATGATCACGAGGTCGATCCTCAGAGGGCCCGCCCCGAGGTCGAGGCTCCCCGCGAAGAAGGTCTTCAGCGCTGAAGCAGTGTCGGGAAGCAGCACCGCTATGCCTTCGCCGAGCGCTGTCCCGACGATCATGCCCATCAGCGACATGGCGACCCAGAATCCCGGCGGCCTGTCGTGAAGCACTTCTCCTCCGTAACAAGGATGGAATCTATCCAGCCTCGAATCCTCCAACAAGCCCGTCTCCGCCGGAGCGGCGCCCGGCTAGCCCGGCGAGCGCGGCGGCCGCGACGCCGGTGACGATTCCCGCCGCCGCCGCCCAAACGGCCAGGACCGGCACAAGTGCGGCGACCGGGAGTCCGGGAATCAGGACTCCAGCCACCGCGAGCTGCGCAGCCATGCTTGCCGAACTGCCCAGGACCGACAACCCCGTGACCGACAGGAATCCGGGCACCAGGGGGCGCGCAGCCCCCATGGCGACAGCCGACGAAGCCGCCCCCGCCAGCGAGAGGATGAACGAGGGAGTCGCAATGGAACCGGTCGCCAGAGCCACGGCGGCAGACCTCAGCAGGTTCACCCTCAGACCGTCGAACATGCCTCCTGAGAGAACTGCAAGAACGGTCACGGCGTTCGCCAGCCCAGGCTTGATGAAGGGCATGGGGCGGGGGAGGAAGCTCTCGAGGACTCCCGTCACGGTCGCAGCCAGGGCAAGGGACAGGATGCGACCGCTGCTGCCGCCCGAGGCCCGCGCGCCGGTCCTAGCCGCCGGCTGCATCTTCCAGGGCCTCCTCGACAAGAGAGAACGAACGGGCCTGATCGAAGCCGGACAGGCACCTCTCCAGGGCGCCTCGGGCCAGGCGCGCGCGCAGCGAATCGTCCAGCAGCGCGGTCACCGCTTCGGCAAGCGCCGCAGGATCGCCCGGAGGTACTACGATTCCACTCTCCATGTGCCTGTTCACCCATGGAACGCCCGTCGAGAGCGAAGTGCTGATCACCGGGGTGCCGCAGGCCATGGCCTCGAGCTGGACCATCCCGTAGGCCTCCGACCGGGCGGTCGAGGGCAGAATGAAAGCCCTGGCTCCCCTGTAAAGGCTCCTGAGCCTGTCGTCGTCAACCTCCCCCGCGAGCTCCACGCGAAGCCGGCCGGCCTCTATCCTCTTCCTCACCGCGCCTTCCAGCGGGCCCCCGCCTGCCATTACGAGCCTTGCGTCGCCCAGGCGCGACCAGGCGTCGAGAAGAACTGGTATCCCCTTGTAGGATCTGAATCTGCCGACGAAGAGGAAGTAGTCGCCGGGCTCTCCCTCGCCCGGGCAGAAGAAGCCGGTATCCACTCCCGGCGGCACCACCCTGACGTTGCCAAGGCCCCGCAGGAAGGGGGATGACTCCACGTATGGGGGCGAGGTTGCCAGTACCGATGACGCCTTCTCGAGGAACTCCCTGATGAACGGCCCGAGGAACGGAACGAGCGCCGCCTGTCTCACGATGTCGCTGTGGTAGGTGACCACATGGGGCGCCGACCGTCTGCCGAAGTACCACGAGAGGGTCGCTGCGGGCAGAGGGTGGTGGAAGTGCGTGACGTCCTGCCCTGCGCCGGAGATAAGCCTTCCCAGTCTGGTGCAGACGGGATTGGACAGGATCCTGAACAGGCATGGAGCCTCGGTGACCGCCATGCCGTCAGCGGTCGTCGCTCGGGGCGAGAGCCTGGGCGACCGCGACGCCGTCAGGACGGAGACGGCATGGCCGCGCGACACGAGGAACAGCCCGAGGTCGTGGATGTAGCGCTCTATCCCCCCCCTCACGGGCGGCCAGACGTCCTTGTAGACCTCCAGGACCTTCATGCCCCTCCTTCGGCGAAGCAGCTCCTGTAGGCGTCGAGCGTCTCACGTGCCATTCTGGACGGGCTGAAGCCGGCCGCGAAGGAGATGAGGCCGTCCCTGTCGAACTCTCTGTCCAGCGCGGACAGGACGGCAGCGGCTATCGAGCGGCTCCCCGGTCCGCACGAGGCGGCCGCGACACCTCCGTACACCTCCCTGAGGCTCTCCGCAGGACCGATCACCGAGGGTACGCCGAAGGACGCAGCCTCGAGAGGGGGGAGGCCGAAGCCTTCGTACAGCGAGGGGTAGACCAGCAGGCGGGCTCCGGCGTAGGCCGCCTCGAGCGCCTCCGTGTCCATGCGTCCCGTCCATCTGCAGCCCTTCGTCGCATGGAGCCTCTCCAGCAGGGCGGCATCCCCCCATCCCCACCTGCCCGCCACGACGAGTTCGATGCCGGGGTGTGCGTCGCGTATCGCCGGCAGGGCCTCCAGCAGCGCGAGGAGGTTCTTCCTCGGCTCGATGGTTCCTACGAACAGGAGATACTCTCCGGAGACCCCCGCCACTCCGGGCGAGCGTACCGGTGCGGACGGTCGCCCCGGGCACAGATAGACGGTGCGGACATTCACGATGCCCAGCCTTCTCCGCAGCTCGGAGGCCGTGAAGTCGCTGTCCGCCAGGACGAGGGACGCATTCCTCGCGACGCGCGGGAAGGCCAGCCTGTACCAGGCTGCCTTCACGGCGGGAAACCATCCGGGGTTGGCCATGAAGGCCAGGTCGTGGACCGTCACGACTGTCTCCGCTCCACCGGGAGCCCTGCCGGAGAAGGCCGGGAAGTGAACCAGCCGGACGCCGGAAGAACGGATCGCGGCCGGAATGGAGAGGTTCTCGGCGAGCAGCTTCGACAGGATTCCCGGCTGCCGCGACCGCAGGGCTTCGGCGGGGCTCAGCAGTCCCTGCGGCATCGCCACGGCTACCGATGGATCGCCAAGGGCGTCGAATCCCTCGAGGAGCCTGCGAAGATACACGCCCGTGCCCCCGGGATTGCCCAGGGAGGCGCCGTACACCGCGAACTCGGGAACGCGCTCACGCATTGACCCTGATTCCCCCCGGAGCGACGATCACCCTCCGGATGACCTCCCCCTCGATCACCGTTCCGTCGCATGCGATCATGTCGCAAAGGCTCGATCGGACTATCCGGCACCCGCTGCCTATGGACGCGTGTGGGCCGAGCTTCGAGTCGGATATCACGGCGCCGTCACCCGTGAAGACAGGAGGCGTCCATCCTCCGGCCGCGACGGAGCCGCCCCGCTCCGAGTCCAGCAGAGCCCTGTTCGCCTCCAGCAGCGATGCGGGGGTGCCGCAGTCGAACCAGCGACCTATTCTCGGCAGTTCGAATCTCTCTCCCCGCTCGATCATGAGCTGGATGGCGTCTGTCAGCTGGAACTCGCCCCTGGTGCGGCGTCCGGAGGAGACCAGCCTCTCCAGGGCTTCGGCGAGCATGTCGCCCGATCTGAACCTGTAGGCTCCGCAGATCGCAAGGCCGCCTTCGAGGCCCTCCGGCTTCTCCACCGCGGAGACAGCCATGCCATCGCGCTCGGTCACGATGCCGTATCTCGAAGGATCGTCCACCCTGGCCACTCCGATCGAGCTGCCGTGAGAGAGGGCCACGTCCTCCAGGCCGCACTCGAAGACCGTGTCTCCGAGAACGACCATGACCGGATCCGACGACATCATCGGAGCGGCGAGGAGCACTGCCGACGCCAGCCCGTCGATGGCCTCCTGCCTCACCGTCGCACAGGGCACCGGGCATCTGCGAGAGGCCCATTCTTCGAGGAGCTCCGACAGATGGCCTGCCACGAGGCAGATCCGGTCCACGCCCGCAGACGCCAGGCGCACGGCCGTACGCTCGATGACGGGCACTCCCGCGACGGGGATGAGCGGCTTGGGGATCGAAGCGGTGAGAGGCCTCAGCCTCTCTCCGAGGCCCGCGGCCGGGATGACCGCGAGCATCAGGCCTCCAGTTCCGGTCCGCCGTTCAGGAGGATCTCCGGGAACCGATCGGCTATGAAGGCCCTTACCGCCTGCCTCACATGGAGACCGGAAGGCATGCGAAGCGCGGCTTCGGCCAGCTTTCTGACGGAGCCCGACTCCAGCACGCTGATGAGCTTCTTGACGTCGGGGATCAGCGATATGGACACGCTGAGCTCGTCCACGCCGAGGCCGACGAGTATGGGCACTGACAGCGGCTCGGCTGCCATCTGACCGCAGACTCCGACCCACTTGCCGGCCTCGTGGCAGCACTTCACCACATGATCTATCTGCCTCAGGACGGCGGGGTGGTTTGCGTCGAACAGCCCGGCCACGAAGGGGCTGCCCCTGTCCACGGCGAGCGTGTACTGAGTCAGGTCGTTCGTGCCTAGCGATACGAAATCGACATGGGGCAGGAAGAGGTCTATCCCTATGGTCGCTGCCGGCGTCTCCACCATTATCCCGACAGGCATTCCCGGGTCGTATGGTATTCCGAGTGAGTCGAGCTCGGCGGCGATCTCCGCGATCATCTCCCTTGTCTTCAGCACCTGGGAAACCTCTGTCACGAGAGGGATTAGAAGGCGGGCTCTGCCCTCCACCGACGCCCTCAGTATGGCGCGGAGCTGCTTCCTGTAGATCCAGGGCCTGTCCAGGCAGACCCGGATCGCCCTGTAGCCCAGGAAGGGGTTTCTCTCGTGCAAATCATGGCCCGGCAGCAGCTTGTCTCCTCCGAGATCAAGCGTTCTGATGATGACCGTGTCGGGACTTGTCACCCTGAGGGCGTGCGCATACTCCCTGTAGTCGGTTTCCTCGTCGTCTGCGTCGGGCGAGATCAGCCTCAGGAACTCGGTACGGAAGAGGCCGACGCCCCTCCCCCCGTAGCGCCTCACCTGATCGGCCTCCTGCGAGAACTCGATGTTCGCGGCAAGCTCGATCTCCAGGCCGTCTGCGGTTCTGGCGGGCTCCGCGGCGTTGAGCGCGATCGCCGCCTGGATCTCCTCGTACTTCTTCTGCAGCCTGGTGTAGTAGAGCAGCTTGTCGGGCTCGGGATCCACGATCACCCTTCCGTGGATGCCGTCCACTATCACGGTCTGGCGCGGTCTCACCGATTCCGCGGCTGTGCGCAGAGCCACGACGGCGGGAATCCCGAGACTCCTCGCGAGGATCGCGGTGTGCGACGTGCTGCCTCCCTCGTCGGTCGCGAAGCCGAGGACCTGCTCCCTGCGGAGCCCTGCGGTGACGGTCGGATCAAGATCGCGTGCTACGAGCACGACGGGCGTCTCGAGTCTGGACAGAGCTTCGCGTTCGGTTCCGAGGAGCTTGTTGATGAGCCGCCTGCCGACATCTCTCACGTCGGCGCCCCTCTCCCTCGCATAGGGGTCCTTCATCTGGCCGAACCGCTCGATGACCTCGTAGATGACCCGGCTCACCGCGTACTCGGCGCCCTCGAGACCGCTCTCGATCCTCCTCCTCACGTCGTTCTTCATCGTGGGGTCGTCCACGAGGAGGATGTGAGCGTCTATGAGCTGGCGGCCCTCCATGAGGCCGTCCATGCTCGATGCCAGAGCCAGGAGCTCGTTCCGTGTCTGCTCCACGGCCCTGTCGAACCTTTCGAGTTCCCTGTGCGCCTCTTCGGGTCCCGCGAGAACCCGGCGGCTAACCAGCAGCTCCTCGACGTCGAGCAGGAATGCAGGGCCGATGGCGATGCCAGGGGAGGCGGGAGTGCCGTCGAACTGGAGACTCAAGGGTCAGTCCTCTCCGAAGCCCGAGGCGATAAGCTCGCAGAGGGATTCGACCGCCTTCTCTTCGTCGGATCCGGAGGCGGTCACAGTCAGCTCGGTTCCCTGGCCGGCGGCGAGGGTCATCACCCCCATTATGCTCTTGCCGTTGATCTCCTCGGGCCCGGCCGCGATCGTTATCTCGCTGCGGAAGGACGAGGCCTTCTTGACGATGAGAGCGGCGGGCCTGGCGTGAATGCCGAGACGGTTCGGAACGATGACCGTCCTCCTCGTCACGGGGCGCTCCCCTGCCCGTTCTCCAGGCCCCCCCCGCCGCCATCCGTCACAGCCTGCATGCGCTCTATGAGCTTCCTGTCGAGAGCCGCCGGAACGTCCACTCCCCTGACGTTCAGCAGGTGGTTCATCGCGGCCACTTCGAGCAGGAGTGCGAGGTTCCTCCCGGGCAGCACCGGAAGGGTGACCTGGGGGATCCTCACGCCGAGGTATGTGGTGGTGGCCCTGTCCAGCCCGGTCCTGTCGAAATCGGGCTTCTGCGTCCAGTCGACGAGCCTGACCTCCACGTCAACATGCTGCCGGTCCTTCACGGCGCGGATCCCGAAGAGCGCGGCCACGTCGACCATACCGAGGCCGCGGATCTCCATGTGGTAGCCCATCAGTGCATCGCCGGTGCCCAGAAGTGCGTCCCCGGTCCGCCTGATCCTCACCATGTCGTCGGCCACCAGCCGGTGGCCCCGCTCGACCAGACCCAGAACCGCCTCGCTCTTCCCTATCGCGCTCCTGCCTGTCACCAGGAGGCCGACGCCGAAGACATCCACCAGCGTGCCGTGAACGGATTTCCTCGGCGCGAACACCTCTGCGAGGTAGCCCGTCAGGTCGTGGATCAGCGGAGTCGTGTCCCTCGGGGAGCGGAAGACCGCGCAGTCGGACTTCCGGGCCGCGTCGCAGAGCTCCTCGGGCGGCTCGTATCCCTTGGTCACGATGCAGCAGTAGACGGGGAACTGGAAGATGTTGCCGATGGCGGTCTCGCGTGACGACCGATCGAGAGAAGCGAGGTATGTGATCTCGGTTTCGCCGAAGATCTGAATCCTGTCGTGGAGGAACCTGTGGGTGAAGCCGGTCAGGGCCAGACCGGGGCGGCTGATGTCCGGGCTCGTGACGAGCCGCCCGAAGCCCTCGTCGCCGCAGACCGGCGAAAGCATCAGCTTCTGCCCCATGATCTCGGCCAGCTTGCGGACCGTCATCTCCCCTGGTTCGGGGAATCTGTCCCTCAAGGCGGGCCTACCGCTTCCTTCGGGTCAGCTCGACCACCTGGCTCGAACCGTCCTTCGATCTGTAGACTGCGCTCACCCTCCCCGTCTCGGTGTTGAGGAACGGCATGCATTCGCAGCCCGACATCTCGTACTCGGTCATGGCCTCGTCGGTCGTGAGCCTCGGCAGTTGCCTGTCGTCGGAGATCAGTACCGGGCCCTCCAGCTCGGACGGTTCCGCAGGATCCCAGATCGCCATGCCCGGGCCGGCGGAGATCGGCGCCTGCTCCTGCTGGCCGCGGTGCGGGTGCCCGTGCGCCCGGTCCTTGAACCTCCTGAGCTGCCTTTCGAGATTCGAGACGGTCTCGTCGAAGGCGGCATACATGTCGTGGGACTGCGCCTTTGCGTCGAGCTTGATCCTGTCGCCCCTGAGCTGGACGTGCGCATGGTTCACGCCGGAGGTGAACTCGAGAACCACGTGGACGTCGTCTATCCCGTCGTAGAAGCGCTCCATCACTTCGAGCTTCTGTGTGACGTGGGACTTCATCTCTTCGGACAGGTCGAAATGCCTTCCGCTCAGCTCGATGTTCATGCAGGCCTCCTTCTGCCGGGAGCCAGGCTCTCCGGATGCCGCGGGGAGGGTATCACACGAAGCGCTGCCCCGGCATTGCAGCAGCGGCAGCGCATGGAGACGTCACCGTTCGCTCTCACGAGGCGATCATATCCGAGCCCCAGATCGTGGTCAACAAGGCCGGTGCGGCCTCATCTCGTTGACTGGAATGGCCCGGCTTGTATGTTCGGGCGTCGAGTCCCCGAGCTTCCGGAAGGAGATCCGCTTGCAGCAAGACCCCGGTGACTACCAGGAGCTTCGCGAGCTCGGCTTCCGCTGCGGCCTGGAAACACACCAGCAGCTCGCGACTCCGAGAAAGCTCTTCTGCAGATGCCCCGCGTGCATCAGGAACGATCCGCCGGACTCGGAGCTCCTCCGGCACATGCGTCCGACGCTGAGCGAGTTCGGCGAGTACGACGGGACCGCCCTCATGGAGTTCAAGACGAAGAAGCAGGTCCACTACCTCCTGTACAACGACAGCGTCTGCACGTACGAGATGGACGACACGCCCCCCTTCAAGGCAGACCCCGAAGCGGTGGAGATCGCGATCGCCATCGCGATGATGTTCAACATGTCCCTGGTTGACGAGATTCACATAACGCGGAAGCAGTATCTCGACGGCAGCATACCGACCGGCTTCCAGCGCACGGCGATCATCGGCGTGAACGGGAGCATTCCCTTCCTCGGCAGGAATCTCGACTTCTTCCAGCTCAGCCTCGAGGAGGACGCCTGCAGGGAGGTGGACGACGTCGGCCATCACATCTGGTTCAGGACCGACAGGCTCTCGATTCCGCTGGTCGAGTCGGTCACCGCGCCGGTGCTCTTCACGCCTGCCGAGGCCGCTGCCGGAGCCCGAGCCGTGGCCGAGGTCATGCGCTCCACGCGCCGCATAAGAAGAGGCATCGGTTCCGTCAGACAGGACGTGAACGTCTCCATCAGAGGAGGGACGAGGGTCGAGATCAAGGGTGTCCCCAGGATCGGTCTCATCGAGGACCTGTGCAGGATAGAGGGCTATCGCCAGAAGGCCCTGCTCGACCTCAGGAGCGCCCTGGCCTCCTCGGGACTCGATCCGGACCTCTTCGGAGCCGTTCCGCTTCGTCTCCGGGAGGATCAGGCGCGCCGGGCCGCCGAACCCTGGGGCGGGCCTGACGAGAAGGAGACTGTCGCACTTCAGATCCTCCCCGGATTCCGCGAGTATCTCCGCTGGCCCACACAGCCAGGCAGGACCTTCCTGGACGAGATCGAGGGCAGGGTGCGCGTCATAGCCTGTCTCGTCCACGCGCCGACCGTCCTGGAGGCCCCCGAATGGCTCCGCTCGGAGCTCGGCATCCCGGATTCAGACGCGGCCCTGGTATTCTCTGCCGTCCCGGAGGACTCGGCCACGGCATCCCAGGAGATCGTCGCCAGGGTCAGAGAGGCCTTCCTCGGAGTCCCCTCCGAGACCAGGCAGGCCCAGCCCGGCGGCAGGACCACCTTCGAGAGGATTCTGCCCGGCCCCGACAGGATGTATCCGGACACCGACCTGCCTCCGGAGGCTGTTGACGCCGGGCTGGTCGAGAGAATCAGGGCCTCCCTGCCTCCCAGGCCGTGGGAGAGGCGGGAGGCCTATTCCGCGCTCGGGGTGCCCGAGGGGCTGATCGCCAGGCTGATCAACTGGGACTCGGCCGACCTCTTCGACAGGGTCCGATCCTCCGTTTCCTATTCGGCACCCAGCCTGGCCTGGCTGCTCACGGACAGGGAGAGGGGATCGAAAAGGGCCGGGCGCGACTGGCGCACCCTCGGAGAGGAACGGATGGCGGCCATCCTGGCCGAGTGCAGCTCCAGGGGTCTCGCGGTCAGCGGGGCCGCCAGGGTCCTGGACGCGATGTCAGGTCCGGGAGGAGCCGACCTCGAGGATGCAGTGGCTGCCGCGGGCGCATCCTCCGGCGGTCCGGCGCGCTGATCTCAGCCCCCGCGCCCCCCCTGCAGACCCAGATCCTTCATGTGGTTGAGCAGGGTCCTGTAGCTCACGCCTAGCACCCTGGCCGCGGCCGTGCGGTTTCCGCCGCACCGCTCCAGGGCCTCCAGTATCTTCCGGCGCCTGACTTCCCTCGAAGCCTCCATGGCGGCTTCCGGCATCGACCCGCTGCGTGCTGACGACGGGATCTCCAGCAGGTCGGTGGTGATCGCTCCGCCGGCGGCCAGCGTGGCTGCGCGCAGGATGGTGCTCCTCAGCTCGCGGACGTTGCCCGGCCAGTCGTAGGATTCGAGAGCGGCGGATGCGGCCGCTTCCAGCGCCGAGGGATCGCAGCCCGCCTCCGCCAGGAAGTGCCGCGCCAGCAGAGCAACATCGCCGTGCCTCTCCCGGAGCGGAGGCAGGATCACCGGGAACTCGCAGAGCCTGTAGTAGAGGTCCTGCCTGAACCTGCCGGACGAGGCCTCCGAGCCGAGATCCCTGTTGCTCGCGGCGACGATCCTGACATCCACTCTTGTCGTCTCCGCGCTGCCCACCCTGGTGAACTCCCTTTCCTGGAGCACCCTGAGAAGCTTCCCCTGCAGAGCCGGCGCAAGGTCTCCGACTTCGTCGAGGAACACGGTTCCGCCGTCTGCGAGCTCGAATCTGCCGGGGCGCCGGCAGTCGGCGCCGGTGTAGGCTCCCTTCTCCGCTCCGAACAGCTCGCTCTCCATGAGCTCGGACGGAATGGCGGCGCAGTTGACCGGGATGAAGGGGCCGCAACGCCTTTCGCTCGCCTCGTGCACCGCCCGGGCCAGCAGCTCCTTGCCGGTCCCGCTCTCCCCGAGGATCAGCACGGTCAGCCGGGAAGCGGCGCCCTTGAGCGCACGCTCCACGGCGGCCCTGAAGGGAGGGCTCTCACCTACCATGTCGCCAGGCCTGCAGGGCGAGGTCTGATCGAGGAGAGCGAGGAGCGAGTCTATCTGGAAGGGCTTTGTCAGGAAGTCGCGCGCCCCGGCCTTCATGGCCCTCACCGCGAGATCGATGGTCCCGAACGCCGTCATCAGTATCACCGGCGTCGAGGGGTTCGAGACTTTCGCGGCCGCGAGGACCGCCAGACCGTCGCATCCCGGGAGGCAGACGTCCGTCAGCACCGCGTCGAACCTACCCTCTGCCAGCAGCTTCAGGGCAGAAGGCCCGTCAGCGGCGGCGACCACTCTCCAGCCCGCCTCTGAGAGCGCGGTCACGAGCATGCTGCGCATGCCCCTCCTGTCCTCCACCAGGAGCACGGTCCTATTCATCGGCCTTCCCTCGCGCAGAGCGGAAGCCCTATAACGAAGACGGCGCCTCCGCCCTCGCGCCGGGCGGCGCGCAGCTCGCCGCTCATCATCCCGACCAGACGCCTCGTGATCGTCAGGCCCAGTCCCATGTGACCCTCGCCCTGCTTCGTACTATAGAAAGGTCGCATGACGGCGTCCTCGTCAACGGGCAGTCCCGGCCCCCTGTCCATGACGGAGACGGTGAAGCTCCCCTCCGAGCAGGCCACCACCACTTCCGGCACTCCCCGGGGATCAGCCTCCCTGGCGTTCCTGACCAGGTTCAGCACGCATCTCTGGAGGAGCACCGGATCGGCCTTGAGGCCCGCCCCCGGGCAGAAGCCCTCCGCCAGCACGAAGTCCGCCCCGGTCTCCGAGCAGACGGCTGCGACGGAATCCGAGAGCGAGGAGCACGTGACCTCGTCCAGTCTCGCCTCCAGGTTTCCGGCGAATGACTTGAACGAGCCTATCATCCTCTGTGCAGATAGTATCTCCTCCCTGGCCCCGGCAAGGATGGCTTCCGTCCTGGAGTCGGAGTGTCCCCTGGCCAGGAGGTCCATGAAACCCTGCAGCGCACAGAGCGTATTCCCCATTTCGTGCGCCACGCCGGCCGAGAGCGTTCCGAGGCCCGCCATCGCGGCCTCCTCCGCCAGCTTGCGCTCCAGCGTCCTCAGCCTCGTCACGTCGCTCACGAGTACCGCCCTGGAGCCTCCGGGCGAGGCCGCGACCGAAACGCTGTATGCCTTTCTCTCGGAACCCGATTCGATCTCCAGCTCGGTCTCACCGGGCTCCGATCCTCTCCCGGAGAGGAAGCCGCCGATGGCCGCCCCCGCCTTCGTCCTCGAGCCTGGGAATTCGCATCCCAGGTCGCCGGCCTCCAGGCGGAAGAGCTCGGCCGCGCTGGGGTTGAACAGAGTCAGCTTCCCGTCAGCGTCGAGAGCCATCATTGCGGCTCCGATGCTCGAAACGACGGCGGCAGAGCACTCCTCCGCCCTGTCGGCCCTCCGCTCGGCCATCATCCGGAGCCTGTCCAGCTCCCTGTCGCGTTCCGAAAGCTTCTGCACCAGCTCCGCGAAGGAGGCGCGGGCGGCCTCGGCGGTCCTTGCACCGCCTGGAATCTGCCTGCCCGCCTCCTCGAGGATGTCCTCGAGCGGAGCGATGAGGTTTCGCGAAATGTATCCGGGCGTGAGTACGGAGAGGGCCAGCAGCCCGGCGGTGATCACGGCGAGGGAGAAGGTGAGGATCGTCCGGAAGGGCTGCGGAGGAGGCAGCCTCACGCCTGCATATCGTCCTCCGCCGAGGGGCCTGATCTCCCAGTCCCTGCCCAGCTCGGCAGCCCTGGCCGAGTCCAGGAGCAGGGCCTCCTCGAGAGTCCCGGACAGGACGAGGGGGGCTGCGGTCTGCCTGAGGGCCTCGTCGGTCGGATTCCCACGCATGGAGGCAGCGATCATCTCCGCGGCCATGACGGCGCGGAGCCTCCTCTCGTCCTCGAAGTCGCGGGCCAGGAGAAGATTGATCACAAGTGCGACCAGCGAAGCCGTGACGCCGGCGGCCAGCGAGACGCCTATCAAGAGCTCCACTGCCAGCGTGAACCTCCCCCTGCCCGAACTCAGATCTCCCCCTTTCTCCGGCTCCTCCTCCATGCGAGATAGTCGAGCCAGCCCAGCACGAACTCCGTCCTGCCGCTCGACAGCGACAGCAGCAGATGCAGAGGCATCCAAGCTGCGCTGCGGATGAGCATCGACGGAGAGGAGCAGTGCCTCTCCATGAATATGAAGCGGTTCCTCTCGCGCAGCCTTCTCGATGCAAGCCCTCCGCCCATGGTGGCCGCGTGCTCGTGGTCCCAGAGGGACAGCGGAGCCCTGGTCATTCTCAGGCCGGCCCGGGCGGCCCTGGCGCCGAGATCGGCGTCCTCCCAATAGATAGGGGCGAAGTCGGCTGAAAGACCGCCCAGCACCTCCCAATGGCATCTCCTGAAGAGGCTGCAGGCACCCGAAGGGTACGGAACTCCCCGCTCGCCGGGGCCTGTCACGGCCAGACCGCGCCTGAAGCCCGTCCTCATGCCGCCCTCGTCCGGCATGCCGGGTCTCGTGATCACCGGCACGGCCGCATAGACATCGCCGCCTGCCGATTCGAGCGCCATGGCGAGCTCCGCCAGGGCCCCCTCGCGTGGAGAGACGTCGTTGTTCAGCAGGAGCAGAGCGTCGCCGGCCGCAAGGGACATCCCGAGGTTCACCGCGTGGCAGAAGCCGCGTTCGCCCTCTCTTCTCACGAACCTGACGCCGGGGAACTCCGCGGAGCCTGCCGCGCAGGTGCCGTCGGAGGAGCCGTCGTCAACTACGATCACCTCCCAGCCCCGAGCCTCTGTCGCGAGGCGCGGCAGGTGCCTCCTCAGGAGCTCCAGCCCGTTCCGGGAGGGGATTACGACGCTTCCCCTCACGGCCGCCGAACCTCGATCCTGTCCAGGTAGATTCCTTCCGGATCGCGCAGGGGGAGCGGATTCGACGGGGATATGCAGATCACCTCTCCGGGGCTGGCGGAGAGCGTGACGACGACCGTCGTGTCCCGGAGGTTCCCGGGTTCGGGATTGCGCCCGGTCTCGCCTCTGCGGACCGCACGCACCCATGCAGGAGGCTCCCTCATCCCGGTGGACAGGAGCATGCAGACCCTGCAAGCCCCGCTGCTCGCTGACAGACCGAGAGGGCCTCCGAGGGTCAGCGCCCTGAGGCGGAGCTCCAGTTCGAAAACCCCGCCTTCGCCCGGCGGGGCGGGAAGCAGCACGGCGTCGCCCGGATTCGATAGGCGCAGCATTATCTCGCGCGAGCCTTCGAAAGCCATCCTCTCCCTGGGATCGGGCGAGGAGGGGAAGAGGCTGCATCCGACCCTGCTGGACGGTGGGAGGTCCTCCGCCTCCCAGGCGGTGGGAACAGCCGGCTGCAGCGACGCGATCAGGACCAGGGCAAGCGGCAGGACCACGAGCGCGGCTCCCTCGCGCCCCCTTCCATAGAGAAGAGCCGACAGCGCCCATGCCGCCGCCCAGAAAGCTGTCACTGCCGCGTCGGGTCGCAGCATAGACGGGAAGAGCGAGCATGCGCTGCCCCACCGCGGGCCGGAAACCCACTCCAGAATCCTGTCAGTGCCGTCGAGATAGTTGAATCTCAGGTCCGGCAGAAGGAAGCACGCACCGGAAAGCAGCGCCGAGAGAGCGAAAAAGCCGCCACCCCTTCCGGACGACAGGGCATGGGCCATGCCCAGCGCGAACAGCGGAACCAGCGGCATGAAGGGCCTGCCCCACGGTGTAGGGCACGCGTGCCAGTCCTGTGGCTGCCAGAGCACGAGCACGGCGATGTAGGCTGCCGAGGACAGCAGCAGGGGTCTCGCGAGCGCCGACCTGCGAAGGGAGCGGGCCAGCCCGAACACTGCGGGAACGAGCCATGGGGCTCGCCACAGCAGTCCGGCCTCCTGGTCCATCAGCATCCATAACGGGGCCATCAGTATGTCTGGAACGGAGGCGAGCGTCCTGTGCCACAGGACGGCCAGCGATTCGACGCTCCCGTATCTCAGCCAGAACACTCTGCCGCCGAGGACGACCCTGTCCGCGAGCAGGATGCCGGCGAACAGCAGCGCTGCAGCCGCCACCCATGCCAAACGCCTCCTTCGGCTCATCGTGGCGAGCGCCGCAGCCGCCAGCCCGGCCCCGGCGGCTGCGAACCTCAGCTTGAGGAGGGCGAGGGCCAGGGCGCACAGCAAGACGGGGACGAAGCGGCCCTTCGAGGACAGGATCGCTCCCAGCGCCACGAGTCCCGCGGCGGCGAAGTCGGGATAGGCCAGTCCGGCTACTGCGGCTCCCGGCAGCAGGAGCACGCAGAGAGCGCCCGCCCTTCCGTGCTCTCTGACGCCATCGCGAGCCAGCATCGCGGAGACGAGCGAGGCTGAGACGGCGGTGATGATCAGCGCCGCCATGCGGAATCCGGGGGCGCCGAGCAGGACCCCCGGCAGGATCAGAAGCGGGAACACCGGCTGGAAGTGGCTCAGGCCCCGGGCATCCGCGATCTCCGGGGACACGGTCGCGACCGGATCGTACTGCCTCAGATCGTCCGAGGCGTCCAGGTCTCCGTCCTGCACGATGCTCTCTGCTACGGCCGCGTAGTAGGGCTCGTCCCCGGTGAACGGCACGAGCAGTATGACGAGGGGCGCAAGAGGCAGCAGCGTCTTCGCCGCACCCCATTTCGAGGATCCGTCCGGCTCCAGCAGCGTGATCGCGCCCGCAGCCGCTGCCGAGATGGATGCAAGGAGCACCGCTCTTCCGAGAGGCCAGGCTGCCCCGGTCACCGCGAACACGGCGAGGAAGGCCAGGGAGCACCGCCATCTCCTCGCACCCGGGGATGCGGCGCCAGCCAGGAGCCAGGCCAGCGGGGCGAGGCGGCCGAGCGTACCCGGCAGCGGCAGTCCGAGAACCCGCCACGCCAGGAACACTGTCAGGCCCCCGAGGAGTCCGGTGAGGAGCCCCGGCATCCTCCCGGCGAGGCTCGCTGGACTTCCGCCGAGCCTCAACGCGCTCCTCCGGGGCCTACGATGATCACGGGATGCTCGAACGGGCGGTAGGGCCTTGCCAGACTGACGGACACCAGCGTCTCGCCGGAGGGAATCTCGAGCATCGTCACGCCGGGCGCCAGGGTTGTCGCGAACCAGCCGCCCGAAGCCAGCCCCACTGGCAGGGAGTCTCTGGTTCCGCCGCACTCTATGCGCATGGTGCAGCCCTCCTGCCCGGCTCCTGGAGGCACTCTGACCTCGAGAACTGGCGACGCCCTGTCCAGCACGGCAGTTCCCGGCCAGAGGACTCCGTCTTCGGTGAGCGCCTCCTGCATGACAGCCGGTTCCGGCTCCGTCACCGAGGGCGGCCCCAGGAATCCCGTCGCGACGAGCAGAACGAACGGGACGGCCAGCCTTCCGAGCCTCCCGCCCGTCGGGAGCAGCCCCGCGAGCGCGGCAGCGCACCAGGCCCAGTACCCGGAGACGGCGCCTGACTGCCCTGCGAGGAGAACGGCGAAGCACCCGGCCGCCCTGGCGGCGAATCCGGTCGCGAAGGCTTCAGCGGCGAGGCCGGCTGCCGCGACCAGACCCGCAGCATCCTGGGAGCCTCCCAGCACACAGAGCCCCAGTGCGGCAGTGCCGGCCGCCAGAAGAACTGGCGAGGAGCGCGAGGCGAGGACTGCAGCACCCGCGAGCGCCCAGGCGGCGGAAGACGCAGGGTCTCCTCCCAGTGCCATTCTGCCGATTGCCGCCGCCACGGTGCCTGCGGCCCAGCCGAGGCGCCTCACCATCAGGCACGCCTTTCGAACGAGAAATCGAGCATGCCGACCACTGGAGCTTCCACCCTGTCGTCCAGCGCAAGGTAGCTCCTGCCGGCGGGGATCGGAAGCCTTACCCGGGTCCTGCCGGCCGGGATGTTGAAGGGCGGCCCGGGCTCCGCGCCGAGCCAGAGCCTCCCTGTGTGCGGAAGGTCGCTCTCGAGGAGGATCGAGGCCGTTCCCGGCGATCTGGCCGACATCGCCCCGTAGCCCGAGAATGAGATCCCATGCCCGGACCTGCTCCAGCCGGGACCGGCCGTCACGGCCCCGCCCCTGTCCAGGGGGAACGGCCGTCCAGGCCTGATGTACGGCAGTTCGATCGGGGCGGGGGTCCTGAGCAGCGGCAGGCGCTCGGGCTGGATCGCGGGCTCGAGAACGGCCGAGACCAGAGCCCCGAGCCTCCTGAAAGGCAGGCGCCCGCGCAGAGCGCACCGGGCGATGTCCGCCAGTTCGCCGGAAGCCGCCCGCAACGGAAGGCGGGCTGCGGGGCCGCCGAGATACTTCCTCGCAAGCAGCGCAGCGGACCTGGTCTCCCAGGCCTCCGCCGCGCTCCTCCTGCTGGAGCAGCCCACCATGTGAAGGCCCCACGAACCTGGCAGCAGCTCGAATCGGTATCCCGCCGCCGCGGTCCTCAGACAGAGGTCAACGTCCTCGAAGTACATGAAGAATCTCTCGTCGAAGCCCCCCACGGACCGGAGCACCCTTGTCCTCCACAGCGAGACTGCGGCTCCGACTCCGGGCACGGTCCTGGGCTCGGGGCTGCCCGGCTCGGGCTCGAACCTCATGAACCCCAGGTCGAATCCCCTCAGAGCGGCCGTGATTCCCAGCCCCCTTCCCGCAGTGACCTCAGGCCACTCCCACAGGCCGAGCCGCGGCTGTACCGCTGCGGTGTCCGGTGATGAGTCAAGCCTGGCCTCGAGAGCCGAGAGCGATTCCGGGCCGATCCGGGCGTCTGCGTTCAGAAGCAGGGTGTACGGGGTTCTGACTCTCATGAGTCCGAGATTGTTGGCATAGCCGAAGCCGCCGTTCCATCCGCTCCGGACGAGCATTCCAGGCGTCAGCGCCCGCTCCAGCACGTCAGCGGTGCCGTCGGTCGAGGCATTGTCGACGACCAGCGGCATCGCGAGACCCTCCAGCCTGCCGAGGGTCTCGAGGAGCGAGGGCACGAGCTTGATCGCGTTGTAGGTCACGACAACGGCCGTAATGCGAGGAGAGAGGGTCTCCGGAGGGGCCGGGGGCCGGCGCTCCGCAGGGCTCCGCGAGGTAAGAAGGCTCATCCCTCCTCCCGCGGCGCGCATTCGGCCAGTCTCTCGTAGAACCTTTCCGTGACCGCCTCCCACGTGTGCTCGGACAGGACCTGCCTCCGGCCCTCCTCCCCCATTCTCGAAGCCGAGCCGGGATCTCCCAGAAGAGCGCCTATCCTGTGAGCGAGAGTGCTCGTGTCTCCGAACGGGGCCAGCCAGCCGTTCGCGCCCTCCCTGACCAGCTCCGGCATGGCCCCGGACCAGCAGCCGACGACGGGCCTGCCGCATGCCCAGGCCTCGAGAAGGCCGATGCCGAAGCAGTCGAGTCTGGACGGAAGGACGAATACGTCGCAGGCGGCGATCATGTCCGCCCTGTCCTCACGCCGCACGTAGCCGGTCGATACGATCCTCCCCTGAGGCAGAGCCCTCAGGGCTTCGTCGAGCACTGGCAGCATGTCGCTGTGCACGGGCCCGGCAAGGACGAGAGTGAAGTCCGCGCCTGCCGCCCACAGATCCCGGCATGCCTCGATCAGGTTCCGGGAGCCCCTGTCCAGGCAGTGCGCCGTGAGGCTCAGCACGATCCTGCCCTCGACGCCGAGGGCGTGCCGCCCTCTTTCCGGATCGGCTGCGGCGAACTCCGCCGGATCTATTCCGCTGCCGAGAACGAGCACCCTCTCGGGAGCGACGCCCGCGTCCAGGAACAGGTCGCGCTCGAAAAGGCTCTGCGCAACGACAAAGGAGCTTCGCCTGAGCACTTCCGGCTGAGTTCCGTCGAAGTACCCGAGCGCGTTCACTCTCCTGTACCTTTCTCCGACGTTCGCGTGCGGGACCGACGCCAGCCCCGTGCGGAACCTCCTGGCATGACGGTAGCCGAGGCGCAGCGCGAAGGGCATGGCGTTGGCGTGCACGAAGCCGAAGCCGTGATCCCGCGCCAGCCAGCGCTCCATGGACGGAACGAACGGATTGGGATAGAAGTGGAGATCCGGCCCGCCCCTCCTCAGCCTCCTGAGAACCGCCCTCAGC
Organism: uncultured bacterium; assembly: GCA_964569245.1. GTDB lineage: Bacteria > Fermentibacterota > Fermentibacteria > Fermentibacterales > Fermentibacteraceae > JAAYTY01. The sequence goes on from CAZMTK010000001.1 coordinate 369,373, forward strand.
AGGTCCTGAAGCGGGGGGTTCACAACCGGAAACCTGATTATCTCCACTCCGTCGATGATCTCGCGCCCGCCCTCGATCCTTCTCCCGGAGCGGCCGGTGAACACGGACATGTCCCAGGCATCGGTCGTCGCGATGACGCTGCTGTGGCCGAAGCGAGATCCCGCACGGGCATGCTCCAGGACGTAGCGCTCGGCCCCGCCGTGGAAAGGCGCAGACCTGTGCACGATGTGGAGCACCCTCACCCCGCCATCCTCCTGTAAAGCTCGCAGGCCGCCGATGCAGCGAGTCTCCACGTGCGTCTCGGGGCCTCTCGCGCCATTTCGCGGAGCTCGGCTGCCAGCCCCCCTCTGCCCAGCCGTATCATGGAGTCTCTCCAAGCCACTGCGTTCCAGGGCGGAATGAGGATGCCGCCATTACCGACCGTTTCGGGAAGTGCGGCTGCGTCGCTGGCGACCACTCCACAGCCGCACGCCATGGCTTCCAGCACGGGCAGGCCCAGCCCTTCGCACTCGCTTGGAGCGAGCAGCGCAGCGGCGCCGCGGTAGAGGGTAAGGAGTCCGTTGTCAGGGAGGTCCTCGAAGACCCTGATGCCGCTTCCCGCGACCTCCGGTCTCTTCCAGCCGCCCTGCCCCACCAGCACGAGATCCAGTTCAAGTCCTGCCAGGCGCGCCTGGCGGTATGCTTCTATCAGCATGGGGATGTTCTTCCTCGGGACGAAGTTGCCGACGTGGAGCAGGTAGCCCCGATCCGCCAGCCCCAGCCCTGCGAGAACGTCGGCATCCGGCTCCCCTGGAGTGAACAAGTCGTCCGCAGCGCCGGGGGCAACCTCGATGCGACCCGGGGGAACTCCGAGGACTTCCACCGCCCTGTCTGCGGCCCATCTGGAGATGGCCAGCGCACCGGCGCCATCACGCAGCAGTTCGGCCTCGGCCCTCGAGTAGCTCACGGTCTGCTCGGTGTGCCACTCCGGATGCTCGAGTGCCGTGGTGTCGTACACGGTCACGACCGAACGAGCCCCTGAGGGCGCTCGCGGCTGCACGCCGCAGTGGTGGTAGACTTCGCACCCGGCAGCCGCCGCAAGCCTCTTGTTCCTGGAGCGCTCCTCGAGATTCGCTGCTGCTGCCGCTCTCCTCACGAGCGGAATGCCGCAGTACCGGGGCGAGGCGAGGACGATCGCGGCTTCCGGGACCGGAGGGGCACCCGGATGGGCTGCCGGCACATCCACCGTCAGCAGACGGATTCCGGCTTCGGATGCGGTCTTGCAGAGCGCCCCGCACAGCCCCCGGACATATCGGGACACTCCCCCGATCGAGTGGCGCAGGATGCTGAGATCGAACCCGACCCTCACCTCCGCCACACCCATACCGAGTCCGTCTCCCTGCAGGCCGGGAACAGCCCGCCGTAGTGCTCGTCGAGACTGTCGCGCATCGCTCCGTCGAATAGCCACCTGTTGTAGACGATCGCAGAGACCCCTGAATCCCCGGCTTCGCGAATGCCGGGGCGGCATGACGATGCCGGATCGAAGGGCCCGGGGAGTGCGCCGCCCCCGGCACTTCTCGCGAGCGGAAAGACCGGACGCGCCAGACCGTCGGCGGTCTGGAAGAAGGCGTACATCCTCACCTGCGGGGATGCCGGCACTTCCAGCACCGGACCTTCCAGCTCCCCCGAGAGATAGACGGAGGGCACACGGTCGGGCAGCAGCGGGAGCCCCGGTGGAACCAGCTCCAGCGCCAGCACCGCAGCGGCGGCGAGCCTTGCCGAGGGACGCATGGACTGCCAGGCGGAAGCCGCCGGAATCGAGAGGAAGGCCGCAGCCAGCATGGCGAACCTGGACGGCGAGCGCGCACCTGCGAGGAGCGGAACCTCCAGCAGGACCCTGTAGGGCAGGAGAAGGCCGACCGGCTTCCCGGACAGCTTGAGCACTGGGCCAAGCGCCAGCACTCCAAGCAGCGCCCAAGCCGCGATCATCCCCCTCCGAATGCGCATCGCCAGTGCCGTGGCGGACAGCAGGAGGACGCCCAGCCCGGGAGTGACCACGCCCTCGAAGACATTGGGCATCCAGGGCATCCTGAGGGGTGCGGAGAAAAGGCGTCCGAGTAGGCCGAAGGGCCCGGGCATGACGAAGGATGCAGGCTCGGCGGACCAGTACACGGATGCCCTCCAGCCTTCGGAGACGTCGGGGAGGGGCCCGGGAAAGGCTTCGTAGAAACCCCAGGCTATCGCGGCGGAGGCCAGCACGGCAGTCGAGGCCGCCAGCACTGTCTTCGCGGGAGGTCTGGACAGGGCAAGCGTGGCCGCCGACCCGGCGGCCAGGAGCACTGTGTGGTAGGGGCTCTCCAGGCCGGCGGCTGAGCCGGCGAGAACGAACAGGAAAAGCGATCCGCGGCGACTCTTGCCGGCCGCCCGGCAGCGGAGCAGGGCCAGCGACAGCAGAACCCAGCCGATGGAGGCGATCTGATAGTGCTGGAGAAGGTGCGCCGTCCTGGGAGGAGCCCAGACAATGCAGCAGGCGGCGAATGCAGAGCCTGCAACGGAGAGCCCCCACGATCTCGCGAACGCCCAGCCGCCTGCCAGGCAGAGCAGCGTTCCCGCGGCGAGGGCCGCAGACAGGGCCTTGGACGGACTGTCCGGCATGGCCGTTCCGAACAGCGCCGCATCAATCCACCCTATGTTCTGGGCCGCCAGAGCGGTGCCGGGCGCAGGCCCCGCAAGAGGACAGAACCTGGGGTCGCCTCCGGCGCCGATGGTCGAGCCGACCCACCAGAAGTGCCATGCGTGCTCGTACACGTCCGAATCGCCCGGCACTACGGGATCCCTCGCCGGGAGCCCGACGAGTCCACGACCTCCGTTCGCCAGGAAGGACAGGAACGGTGCGAGACAGAGCAGGACAGAAGCCGTGACCGGAACGAGCGTTCTCTCTCCGCGGTTCACAGCCATGTCACCTGCACCAGTTCGCCGGAGCCTTCCAGCTCCAGCCTTCCGCCTTCGATTCTCAGGACGGCAGGCGAGGCCGGGAGCGGAACGCCCGATGCAGTCCCTCTTCCCGACACTGTGACAAGAGCCGCGGACGAGCCTTCCGGACCCTCGATGCAAGCCCTCCCCTCGAAGGTCCAGGAAACCGGACCTCCCGGGGCGGCGACCCTGGTGAATCCCTTCGGAGGCTCGTTCCAGGCCGCAGCCGCAGATGCCGCACGGGGACGGTCGGCATGAGCCGGCGCGCGGGGATGGAGGCTCGCCAGCCGGGACCACTCGGCTCGTGCCCTCTCCGGCGATCCCTGGGAGGAAGCGTATGAGGCTGCGGCCGTCCCGAGAGAGGCGGACAGCTCCCCGTCACGCGCAAGCATCTCCATGGCGGCAGCCAGTGCGGCTTCGGTGGGCGGCGCGGGAATCCTGAGCACGGAGTCCGAAGGAAGGTGGAGGAACGAGCCTGCGGCCGTAACGATGCAGGGCTTTCCAGCCCTCATGGCCTCCAGCAGGCTTCCCGAGGTCTCGCCGCAGTCCGGGTGCCTTATGTCCACTACGAGGTCCATGAGCCTGATCCAGGCCTGGTACTGCGGCTCCTCGAGCCGCCCGGTGCACGTCGCCCATTCCGGAAGGCGCAAGTCCCATCCCTCTCCAGCCAGGACTGCGACGGCTCCGGGGAAGCGATTCCTGAATCTCCTGACGGCCTCCAGGAAGATCCCCGGATTCCTGCCGGGGTGCCCCGTGCCGGCCATCCCTATGACCGGGCTTCCCTGCGGACGAGGCAGCGGCGGAAGATCCGGAACGGGGCTCAGGGGATGCGAGATCACCGTCACCCTCCTGCCCGGCACTCTGGGCGAGAGCAGACCGGCGGCATGCTCGTTCAGGCACACGACGCCGCTCGAGGCGTGCAGCAGCCTGCCAAGCAGGGGACGGCTCTTGAGGAGCCGGTCGTATTCTTCGGGTGGGGCCTTCCTGGACAGCTCGTCCTCCACACGCTCGGCGTCGGGTCCGTAGTCGAAGCGCAGGAATCTCCTGTATTCGTCCAGGCGGCCCCTCCCGAGGGTGCAGAACCTTATGGCGTGGTGCATCACCGTGTCGTGGAAGACGCAGCATCCACCGATCTCGAGCAGCGCCTCTGCGACTGGGTAGCACTCGGGCGAGTTGCCGATCATGAAGAACCTGCGGGCCGGATGCGGCAGTCCCTGAGATATGGGTACGGCACGCACGTCGCCTGGCAGACTCGAGGGGTCGCCGCCCTGCGGGTACCTTACGATCCAGTCGATCGCTTCTCTCGTGTATTCCAGAACCCTGGCGGCATACGTCGCTACACCGGTCGCAAGAGGCGGTATCGGAGCGTACAGGGCAGCCTGGGGACGGCCTCCGGGGCCGGCCGCTCCGGGAGGGGCCGGACCTGAGGGGCTGCTCACCGCACATCCCCCCTGAAAGTCCTGACGCGCAGGGAGACGAGCTGGACAAGCATCTGTACGACAGCCGAGATCCTGACCCAGGCGAAGAACCCGTGACGGAACGTCTCGAACGAGACGCTGCCGGCCCTCCTCGGGTGATGGCTCACGGGCATCTGGAGGATCCTGAATCCCATGCCCCTGGCAAGCAGGAGTATCTCGAGGTCGACCACTCCGGAGGTCGAGCGCGGCCGCACCCTTTCGAACACGGATCTGCGATAGAGCTTGAACGAGGCGTCGACATCCTTGAATCCGCCCATGAACATCACCCAGGCGAGCGAGTTGTAGAGGAGCGAGTAGAGCAGCCTCAGCCCGGGATCCCTCCTGCGTCTCCTGTATCCGGAGATTATGTCGCACCTGTCCCTGGCGCTCCAGAACCTCTCCAACTCGTCGAGATCGAACTGACCGTCGCAGTCGGTGTAGAACACCCATCCCAGGCGGGCCGCAGCTATGCCGCTCCTCACGGCCATTCCGAAGCCCAGGTTCCGTTCGTGCCTGACCAGGCGGACACGCGAATCGCGCTCGGAGATCTCCTCTACCAGGCGCGGCGTGGAATCGGTTGATCCGTCGTCGACGACTATGATCTCCCACTCTGCGCCGAGCCGCTCCAGAACCTCGGATGCGCGATCCACCATGAAGGAGACGTTCTGCTCCTCGTTGAAGGCAGGCAGGAACAGACTGATGCCGTCCGGAATGCCCGCCGCGCCTGCAGGCGCTCCACAGGCCCGGGTGTCAGGCTCCGATGTACGTCGGAGCACGGCTCGGCGACTTGCCCTTCTTCACGAGGTGGTAGTGCTCGTAGGTCATTACGGGCAGGTCATCCAGGATTCCGGCGTCAGCCAGCTCTCCCAGGAAAAGCGTGTGGGTTCCGCAGTCCAGCCGGGAGACGGTTCTGCATTCGACAAACGCCGAGGAGTGGTCGGTCACGACCGGGCAGCCCGTGACGCCCTCCCTGACGCCGATTCCCTCCAGCTTGTCGAAGTCCCTGCCGCACCTGAAGCCGAATCGCCCGATGAACGCCATCGGTGCGCCCTCGTTCAGGACGGAGACGCTGAACACCCCCGTCTTCTCCAGGCACTCGTGTGTGTAGTTGAGCTTGTTGATGCTTATCGCGACGGTCGGAGGCTCCGCCGTGACCTGGAAGACGGTGTTCGCTATCTGCGCGTTGCGCAGACCGCCGCCTCCAGTGGCGACAATGTACACGCCGTAGCTTATTCTGTGCAGCGCCGTCTTGTCCACGCGCCCCCCCTACTCGCCCATCCTGCGGTGGCAGAACCACCAGTCGAGACATTCGTACTGCCTGGGCCTCTCCCTGGCCGCGGCTTCGTCCTGCGGAGGCGGAACGATCACGTTGCCGCCTATCATCTCGTTCCTCGGCCAGTTGGCCGGGATGGAGACGCCGTTCTTGTCGCTGATCTGGAGACCCTGAACCATGCGGAGTATCTCTTCGGTGTTCCTGCCCAGCTCCTGGGGATAGAACACCATCGCCCTGAGGATGCCCCTCGGATCTACGACGAACACGCCCCTGACCGAGTTGGTGCCCTTCCCGGGATGGACCAGAGAGAGCGCCCTGGCGATCTCCCCCATGTCGTCGGCGATCACGGGGAAGCGTATCTCGACGCCTGTCTTCTCCCTTATCCACTCCAGCCATTTCAGGTGCGACCAGACCTGGTCGATGCTCAGGCCGACGAGCTCGCACCCAAGCGAGCGGAACTCGCCGTACCGCTTCTGGAAGGCCACGAACTCCGTGGTGCAGACGGGGGTGAAGTCGGCCGGGTGGCTGAACAGGACGAACCATCGCCCGGCCAGGTCGCCGGGCAGGCTGAGCCGGCCCTGGGTGGTCCGCGCCTCGAACTGGGGGAACCTTTCGCCCAGCATGGGCATGCTGGAGTCCATCAGTCACCCTCCTTCTTCGCCTGGCCGCCGGCCGGCCCGCCGTCCGCCGATCCGGGATCACGACTGTCGCCGGCGACGACGCGCCTGACCTTTGCGACCAGATCGACTGTCCTGTAGGGCTTCTGTATGAAACCGGCCAGCCCCTTCCCCGAGAACCTGTTCACCGCGTCCATCTCGTTGTATCCGCTGGACAGGATTACCTTCACATCGGGCCTGATCCTCCTGAACTCCCTGAAGGTCTCCTCTCCGTTCATGTGAGGCATGGTCATGTCGAGAAGCACCAGGTCGAAGGCCCCGTCGTTGCGTCTGAAGATCTCCAGCGCCTCGCGGCCGTCGCAGGCCACCGACGTCCTGAAGCCGGACTTCTCGAGGGCTATCTTGACCACAGTGCGCACCGTCTCCTCGTCGTCGACGACGAGGATGCATCCTGTAGGCTCGGCCCCGCTGCCCGCTGCCTCGGAGGATTCCTGGCCCCTCCTGGCTTCGCCCAGGCTCGGGAAGAGGACCTTGAACGTGCTCCCCCTGCCCGGCTCGCTGTACACCTTGAGAGTTCCCATGTGGCCGCGCACGATTCCCAGCACGGCCGCCAGGCCGAGTCCTCTTCCCGTGAACTTCGTGGTGAAGAAGGGATCGAAGATCCTCGCCTTCGTCTTCTCGTCCATGCCGCAGCCGGTGTCCGACACCTCGATGAAGGTGTAGGATCCTTCCGGCATGTCCTCGTCCATGTAGGTGCCCGAGAGATAGCTCCTGTCCACCATGGCCATTCCTGTAGCGACGGTGATCGCCCCGCTCCTGTCCCCTATCGCCTCGGAGGCGTTGATTATGAGGTTCATTATCACCTGCCTGAGCTGGGTCGCGTCACCCTCGATGAGGCTTATGCCCTGCGCGAGATCGAGCCTCAGCAACACGTTCTTGGGGACCGCCGCCTGAAGGAGGTTCACCATCTCCTCGATCAGGATGTTGAGGTTCACCGGCTCCACTACGAACTTGCCCCTGCCCGAGTAGGCGAGCAGCTGGTTCGTGAGCTCCGCGGCGCGGATCGCAGCCGTCTCGAGCCTCTCCAGCGTCCGGCGCACCGGAGACTCCGGGGGGAGCTCCATCAGGGCGAGCCCGGCGTTGCCGAGTATGCCCATCAGCAGGTTGTTGAAGTCGTGGGCGATGCCTCCAGCCAGGATTCCGAGGCTCTCCAGCTTCTGCGACTGCTGTATCTGCCTCTCGAGAAGCTTCCTCTCCTCCTCGATCCTCCTGCGCTCGGAGATGTCCCTCACGATCGACAGGGTTGCGGGCTGGCCGTCCTCTATCACGACCGAGGTATGGAGCTCCACTGGTATGAGCTTCTCCTGCCTGTCCATGACGGCAGTCTCGTAGATCTGGGGGATGTCCTCCCCCCTCAGGCGGCGGTTGTGCCTGTCGAGCACCTTCTCCCTCTCGCCGGGCGCCAGGAAGTCCGTGAAGGGACGGCCTTCGAACTCCTCCGCCGTCACACCGAGCATTCTGAGGAGGGACGGGTTGCCGAAGATCGCCTTCCCGTCGCGCGCAAGGATGATGCCGTCGTCGGCCCGCTCGATGACGTTTCTGTAGCGGGCCTCGCTCTCGCTGAGGGCCTCCTCGAACCTGCGCCGCTCGATGACCAGCGCGGCCGTGCCGGAGAGGTAGAGAAGCGCCTCCCTCTGGCGTTCGTCCAGGGGCGGGTTGTCCGTGTAGCTCTGCACGCACATGACTCCGAACACCCTTCCCTCGACCACGAGCGGTACTCCGAGCCACCAGCGGGAGAGCTCCCCGTGCAGCTCCATCTCGCCACTGGAGATGAGTGCGGTCTGGTCCTCCATGGTCGCGAAGATGGGCCTGGCGTTGCGGAGGACCATCTCGGTCATGCCCCGCCCGGGCTTTCTGGAGGCGAACTTCGTGTCGTACCTGTCTATGTAGTAGGGGAAGTGTATCATGTCGGCCTTCTGGTCGTAGATTGCGATGTAGAAGTTGTCGGCCGCCACGAGTCCGCCGATCACCCTGTGTATCGCCGCGTACAGATCGTCCATCCTCTGCGCCCTGAGGCCCGCCTCGACGATCTCTCTGGACGCCTCCCTGAGGTCCTCCGAGTATCGTATGTCACTGATGTCGTGGGCGAAGACCACGCGGCTCCCCGGGCCGCCATCCGGGTCGGAGAGAGTGTGGAGCTGCGTGCGGCGGATGCAGCCGTCGGGATACCTGAGCACCGCGGGGGACGTGTCGCCCCTCGCTATCGCCGCCACGACGGCCTCCTCCTCCACCGTGAGCGGGGTGTCGCGCCAGAGCTCGGTCCAGTGGGTTCCGGCGGGCTTTCCGCCCGCTCTCAGGGCCGCCGCCGCGGTCTTGTTCGCCCATACCACCCTCATGTCCTCGCTCAGCAGGAACACGGCGTCCTCGACTCCGTCGAGTATCAGGGCCTTCTCCTTCTCCGAGCGAGAGAGCGCGCTCTCGAACCTGCCGCGCCCGACGGCCTCCAGAACGTGCGACACGATCTCCGCGAGCGAGATCGCGGCATTCTCGTCCTCTGCCGTCCAGTGTCTCGGTGGCGGGGTCGTGCTCTCGAGGCAGATCACTCCCGCAAGCTCGCCCCTCACCATGATGGGGGCGTCGAGGGTCGAGAGGACTCCCTTTTCGGGGTAGTAGTTGTCTGCGAACTCGGAGACCCTGGGATCGCTGTACACGTCGTGAACCGCCAGAACCCTTTCGGCTCTCAGCGTATCGTAGTACCTGTACGCCCTGTACGGGCCGGACGGGCTGGGATCCAGCCTGGCGCCCGACCCCCTCTCCCAGAGGGCTCTGCAGGCCAGGACATCATCCTCGTTCTCCAGCATGAGCCAGATTCCGACTCTGTCCACGCCTGTTATCTCCGCGGCAGTCAAGGCTATGGAAGGCAGGGCGGCTTCGAGGTCGCCGGCCACGACGGGGGGGCTCGAGGCGAGGTCGTGGAGCATCTGGTTCGCCCGGCGGCCGGACTCGGAGGTGGCGTGCATGGACGCCACCGGGACTGCCATCCCCAGCAGGAGCGAGATGGAGCCTGAGGGCGAAGAGATCGCAATCTGCCTGACCGAGACCGCCGGGAAGACCGACCAGGGGGCGGGGAGGTCCACATGCACCGTCGGCGGAGTGCTGGCCGCGGACGACGCCTCTGAAGCCGCGCTCGTGAGGGCTTCGATCACAGCGGCGCCTCGCGGCGATGCGGCGGTTCGGATCAGGTCGGGAGTCTGGCCCTCCCAGCTTCCCGGCGAGAGCCCGCAGAGATCGAGCATTTCGTCGCTGGCAGCGAGCCAGCGGCCTGTGGGTTCGCTCAGCACCAGCGGGATGCCGGCATGCCTCACGAGCTGTGCTAGGAGATTGTCCGATGCCGGAAGCATCCCGGTGGATCGTGTCTGCCCGGCCAATGCCCCTCCCTGCATCGAGCGCCCTTCGGTTCGAACCTGGACGGGATTAGATGCACAAAAGGCAGAAGCTTGTCACGCCCGCCCTGGACGCAGGCGGAGGAGCGTCGAGAGCATCATGCCGTGCAGACGCAGCGGATGCATCCCGGCCTGGTCTCCGACCATACGCAGGTCAGAATGTGTCTGCCGCGCGGGCTCTCCAGGACCAGCATGGCGCCCGGACCCGGAGGGCGGCATCCTTCCGGAATAGCGACGACCGCCATCGGTTCCGGTCCGTTCAGGAATCGGGCTCTCACCCCGGCGGCCACTATCCCGGTGCATCCCGGGGCGCGCATGCTCCACATCTCTTCCAACGGACACCTCCGTTTCGAGGATATGCATAGCATGCGGAGTTTGCGATGGATGTGCAAACATGTGTTTGTCAGGCCTCGCTCAGCATCCTCCGGAGCTCGTATACGAGTTCGAGAGCCTGCCTTGCGGTGAGCGCGTCCGGGTCGAGCATCCTTATCGCATCCAGCACCGGCTGTTCCGGGCGCGCCAGCGGCAGGTCCAGCTGGGGCGAAGGCTGTGCCAGCCTCGCAGGAGATCCCTTCTCCAGGTCGGCCAGGACCCTCGACGCTCTCGCGACGACCTCGGGAGGAACGCCGGCCATCATCGCAACGTGGATGCCGTAGGAGCGGTCTGCCGCGCCCTCCTCCACCCTGTACAGGAAGACCACCCTGCCGGCAGACTCCCGGACAGTCACGTTGAGGTTGGCGGCCCTCTCGAGCCTCGAGCCCAGCACCGTCAGCTCGTGGTAGTGAGTGGCGAACAGCGTCAATGGTCTGTGCACGGGATGCGAGTGGATGTGCTCGAGCATCGCCCAGGCGATGGCCAGCCCGTCGTACGTGCTGGTCCCCCTGCCTATCTCGTCGATAACGGCGACGCTGCGTGGGGTGCCGGAGTTGAGCATCGCTGCCGCGTCGGCCATCTCGAGGAGGAACGTCGACTGCCCCCTCGAGATCCTGTCCGACGAGCCGATCCTCGTGAAGAGCCGGTCCGCAGGACTGAACCTCATCGATTCGGCAGGCACGAAGGATCCAGCCTGGGCGAGAACCAGGAGCTGGGCGGCCATGCGCAGATAGGTCGACTTGCCGGCCATGTTGGGGCCGGTGACGATCAGTATGGTCCTGTCCTGGTCCAGCCTCACCGGGTTGGGCACGCACTCGCCCGGCGGGAGCGTCGCATCCAGCACGGGGTGTCTTCCGCCCTCAATGCACAGGACGGGGCCCTCCTCGATTGAGGGCCGGCACCAGCCCTTCTCGGCGGCGAGCGAGGCCAGCCCGCACAGGCAGTCCAGGATCGCAAGGCTTTCTCCCGCCGCCCTCAGCCTGTCGGCCTTCCGGGCCAGCCTCTCTGTCAGGCCATCGAACAGGCTGCATTCCAGGCGGGCTATCTCCTGGTCCGCCCGCTGCATCTTCAGCTCCAGCTCCTCGAGCTCGGGAGTGGAGTACCTCTCGGAGCCGGCGAGGGTCTGCCTCCTCCTGTAGGAGCCGGGAACCCGTTCGGACATGTTCCGTGGAACCTCGATGTAGTATCCGAAGACGCGGTTGTACCCGATTGTCAGCCGCGGGATGCCGGTCGCCTTGCGCTCCTGCGCCTCCATCGCGGCCAGCATCTCCCTGCCTCCCGAGCGTATCGCCCGGTACTCGTCGAGTTCCGCCGAGACGCCGCGGGCGATCGTATTACCCTCCCCGGGGCGGATCGGGGGGTCGGCCTCGATCAGCCTGTCTATCTCGGCGGCTATGTCGCCCAGGGTGTCCATGCCGGCCAGGCCGGCCAGTATCGGAGAGACCGAGCCCTTCAGAGCAGAAGCTATTCCGGGCATCCTCGCAGCCGTCGCCGAGATCGTTCTGAGGTCCCTGGGGCCGGACTTCAGCGTGGAAAGCCTCCCGGCATGCCTTCCCATGTCGCAGCAGCCCGAGAGGGCTCTCCGAAGGCTCTCGAGGTCGTCCCGTGAAGCCAGCTCGCCTACCGCGCCGTGCCGAGCGGCAGTCTCCCGGGGGTCCGCCGGAGGAGCCAGCAGCCAGCGCCTCCAGAGTCTTCCCCCCTGGGGCGTCACGGTCCTGTCCGTGGCCCAGGCCAGCGTTGACTCCCTGTCCGAAAACGGCGATTCGACAAGGTCGAGAGCTATGGCGCTCTGCCTGTCGATCAACATGTGATCCTCGAGCCGGTACACTCCCTTGAACCTGAGGTTCGAGGCGAGCGTCCTCTTCACGTCCTCCACGTATCCGAGGAGGGCCGCGAGCGCCCCGGCGAGGGCCGGGCTGCCCTGTATGCCCAGACCTGCTGTCGTCGCGACGCCCAGCCTTCTCCTGGCCACCGGTTCGAGGACTCCCTCGTCGAACTTCCAGGACTCGAGTGGGGTCACCGAGTGCTGACCCCCCGGGACATCCTGCATGTCCTCTGGAACGAGAAGCTCCCTGGGCGAGCGCCTCGACAGCTCGGCCTCCGCCTGGGTCCGTGGAAGCTCGACCGCCTCTATCTCACCGCACGAGAGATCGCAGAACGCAATGCCGGACCTGTCGTTCCTGTTGCAGATCGAGGCCAGCAGGGCTGTCTCGCCGTCGCCCAGAGCCTGGCCGCTCACGACGGTGCCGGGCGTCACTACCTCGGTCACCTCTCGCCTGACCAGCCTGCGAGCCTTCGCAGGTTCCTCGGTCTGCTCGCACACCGCCACCCTGTAGCCGGCTCTCAGCAGGCGGGACAGGTATCCGTCGAGGGCATGCACCGGGAATCCGGCGAGAGGCACGGGCTCGCCCGTCTCCCTGTCGAGTTCGCGCGAGGTGAGGGCGATTCCGAGAACCCTGGAGACGGTCTCGGCGTCTTCGAAGAAGGTCTCGAAGAAGTCGCCCATCTGGAACAGCAGGATCTTCCCCGGCTGGGAGGCCTTCAGGTCCAGGTACTGCTGCATCAGAGGCGTCTTCAGCTCGAGGCCTCCCTTACGGCGGCTTCGAAAAGAACGCGAGGCACCAGGGCTTCCGAGCACTGCCGCGTACCCTTTCGGCAGCGGCTTCCGCCGTGTCTGTGACAGGGGCTGCACGGCGCGAGAGGTCCGACCGATGCATTTACGGAGCTCCTCCAGAATCCCAGCGAGGGAGACGTGGAGGTGAATACGACGACGAGTCGCGTGCCGAGCGCCGAAGCAATGTGAGCCGGGCCGGAATCGGGCGCCACGAGCACCGTGAGGCTCTCTATCCTTCCTATCAGGCCCTCCACTCCCTCCTCGCCGCAGTACGTGCGGACCTTGCCGGGCCTGGCGGCGTTCGAGGCGATGCGCCCGATCGTCCCGGAATCCGCCGGCCCTCCGAGGAGGATGACCTCCATCCCGGCGAGGTCCGTGAAGAGCCTCGCAAGCTCGGCGCACACGCCGGGAGGTATCTCCTTCATCGGCCAGCGACTTCCGCAAACGATTCCCGCGATGCGCTTCCCGGGCGCCTCGGACCTTCTCTCGAGGATGGGCTTCGCCGGCGGGCGTCCCCCTGCGAGCTGGAGGAACTGGTCGGCGCGGTAGGGCATCGAATCACCCGAGCCGCGGAGGACGCGGCGCCTGAGACCCCTGTCGGTGCGGAACCTGGCGGCCCTGCGCAGGAAGAGCGCTGCGTACGTCGCGGCGGAGCCCTGGAGGTCGAGGATGAAGGGCGCGTCGGCGGCTCTGACCGCCTCGCGAAGCCCGCCCAGCCCGTGCCCCTTCTCGAGACCCAGCGGGATGACTCTGCTTCCGAAGCGGGAGGCTGCCGGGAGGTATTCGCGCCTCGTGAGGAATACGACGGGCCCCCTCGTCCTCGCAAGGTGCGCGACCGCGGGCTGGGCCAGGACTACGTCCCCGAGGGAATGCAGACGGATGACTAGGCTACCCGGCTGAGCCATCGCAGAACTGGAGGTCGTAGAGCCTCCTGTAGCGCCCGCCCAGTGCCATCAGCTCTTCGTGCGTGCCCTGCTCGACGATTCTGCCCTCCTCGAGGAAGAGGATGCGGCGGGCGTGCCTTATGGTGCTCAGCCTGTGAGCGATGATGAGAGAGGTGCGGCCCCTTATCAGGCTGTCTATCGCCTGCTGCACCAGCCGCTCCGACTCGGTGTCGAGCGACGATGTCGCTTCGTCCAGTATGAGGATCGGAGGGTCCTTCAGCACGGCCCTGGCTATGGCCAGCCTCTGCCTCTGGCCTCCTGAGAGGGTCATCCCCCTCTCCCCGATGACGGTGTCGAAGCCGTCGGGCAGATCGTCGATGAAGTCGAGGATGCTGGCCACCCTCGCCGCCTCCCTGACCCGTTCCAGGGGCACCGAGGCGTCGCCGTATGCGATGTTGTTGCGGATCGTGTCGTTGAAGAGCACCGTCTCCTGGGTCACCACGCCCATCAGCCGCCTGAGGTCTGCGAGGCGGACGCTGCGGAGGTCTGTCCCGTCGATCGTTATTGCGCCCTCGGAGGGGTCGATGAACCTCGGGATCATGTCGGCCAGGGTGCTCTTCCCGGCCCCGCTGGGGCCGACCAGCGCCACCACTTCGCCCTTCGCGAGTTCGAGATCTATTGAGCGCAGCACGGGCTCCCTCTCGTAGCCGAATGACACGCTGGAGAACCTGATGGAGTGCTCGAAGGCGGTCTTCGCGACGGCGCCCGGCGCCTCGACTATCGTGGGCTTCTCGTCAAGCAGCCTGAAGACTCTGTCCCCGGAGGCCAGGCCGGCCATTATCCGGGCGTGGGCCTTGCTCAGGTCCTTCACCGGGTCCATCATCGAGAGCGCCGCGCCCAGGAAGACGAAGAACTGACCGGCAGACATCCCCTCCCCGCCCAGGACGGCGCGCCCGCCGTACCAGAAGATCACGCCGCTCGCCACGGATCCGAGCACCTCCGTCATCGGTCCGGCGAGGGCCTTGAGCCTCTGCAGGCTGGTCTCGTATCTTGCATGGGAGGCGAGGACCCGCTGGAACCTGCTTTCTTCGAACGCTTCCATCGAGAAGGCCTTCACGACTCTTATGCCGAGGGTGGACTCCTGCAGCATCGAGGCGAAGTCGGCCATCTTCTCCTGGGACCTGTGGCTCTTCTTCCGGAGCTTCCTGCCGATGAGAAGGATGACCAGCATGCTGGGAGGCAGCACCAGCAGCGTGACGAGCGTGAGCTTCCAGGACGCCCAGAGGGCTATGCCGAGGAAGACCGCGAGGAGGATGACCTGCTTGGCCACGTTGACCAGGGCCTCGGTGATGGCTCCCTTGAGCCGGTCGACGTCGGCGGTGAGCCGGCTCAGCAGCTCGCCCGATCTGCTGCGGGCGAAGAAGTCGAGATCCAGGTGGAGGAGATGCGAGTAAAGCGCCTTGCGAAGGTCGTATAGAACGCCCTGTTCGACACTGGCCAGGAGAAACTCCTGCAAGATGCCCGCGAGGTTCTTGAGGAGTATCAGGCACACGATCACACCCACGACACCCAGGAGAACCTGCCCCGGAGGAGCCTCCGCCATGGCCCCCCGGACGGCCGAGACCATGTCGCCCCCGGCCCGGACCACTCCGCCCGGGCTGAGCCTCCCGAGGGCGTCGAGGAGGTCGCTTCCCGGACCGGCGGTCTTCTCCCTCAGCAGATCGACCAGCCCGGTGCCGGAGACGGGATCGCCTGCGCGGGCGAAGACGTCGTCGAAAACCGGGAGGATCATGCCCAGCGATGCGCCGCTCGATGCGGCGAACACCGCGGCGCACAGGAAGGCCAGCGCCACCAGCCTCCGGTATGGCTTCACGAGGGCAAGAACCCTGATCGGAACGCTCTTCTGACCCAATACCCTCCCCCGGGGTGGCGAGTACGCTCGATCACTGCTGGAATCGGAAACATACACGAGGAGGAGGCTCGGGGCATCGGGCGGCGGAGCAGTGCGGCCTGGGAGGCGATGCAGGTCACGCCGATTGTTCCTAGCGGGGGCAGGTAACCGGAGGTTCCATTCTGCTCGGCTCGCTTTCCGGGAAGGATCGCGAGCATCTCGTGAAGCGGAGCAGAAGGTCCCTGCAATCAAAGCGGGAACCCCCGGCACGTGAAGTGCCGGGAGTTGACTTGATGGCGATGGAAGGTTTCGAAGCAGTCACCTCATCATTGCATCGAGATCAGCTGGAACTGCGTATTTGGACAAGAAAGAGAACTCATGCCGCAGTGTCGGGCGTCCTGCATCAACTCCTGCCCTGAGCCGGGTTCTGTGCGCCAGCTACATCCTGCGCGCCAGAACCACCACCCTCGCGGTCTCGACCACCTCGCCGGCCTCGGGCTCGGCCCTCAGATAGACTATGTAGCGGCCCATCGAGAGCCTCGCGCCCCCGTCGCCCGTTCCGTCCCACGAGAGCTGGGCGAGCTGTCCGCACTCCTGTGAGTCCATGAGCGTTCTCACCACGCGGCCCTGCACGTTGTACACCACCAGGTCCACGGTGTTCGAGAGGCCCGGCAGGGCGAGCTCGATGGTCAGCACGTCGTCGAAGCCGTCTCCGTCGGGCGAGAACGGATCGGGGTGCAGCGACATGAGCTGTCCGCCCTGACCGGGGCTGAAGGCGTCGTTCACCTCTCCGGGAGTGCCGCCGGTCGCGCTCGGCGTCCAGCTCGACTGGAGGAACCCGGGGAACACCGGGCTCACTCGCTCTAGGCTCAGGCCGCCTCCCCCGCCCCACGAGTCGTCGTACGGCACGTAGTCGCACACCTGCCCGGAGGCGAGGCTCAGCCTCAGGTCGTCGGAGTACTCCTCGCCCTGCTGGGTCTGGTCGTTGAGCACCGGCCAGTCATCGGGCTGGAGCACCGGGCACGAGACATCAGGCCAGGCATCGCGGAACGCACCCGAGTCCGAGGTGACTACGGCGAACCCGCCGGGGGCGAGGGAGACTGCGGTGTCCGTCATCGCCACGGTGCTCCGCGAGTCGCTGAAGAGGTACGCCGAAACGTCGAGAGACTGATCACAGGAGTTGAATAGTTCGATCCATTCGGGCTCGCCGGGCGACGGGCCGTACATCACCTCGTTGATCACGAGGTCGAGCGGCCTGTTCCACATGACGGAAGCGCTGTCGTTGGCCGATGTCGTGTCGAAGGGGCAGGCCACATGACCCGACAGGGGCACGCCTCCCGCCAGGGAGGGCCACACCGCCTCGAAGATCAGAGTGTCGCCGGAGGCCACGGCTCCCGGGCATCCGGAGTAGAACACCTCGGCGCTTCCGGGCGAGCCCGACAGGTCGGCATCTGCGAACAGCACGACCTGGAAGCCGCCTTCCTCCACCGGCTCGGTTCCCAGGTTGCCCACTGCGACGGACACCGTGACCGCCCCGCCACCCTGCCCCATCGGCGGCTCGGGCGCCATGCCGCACACGGCGAGGTCGTATCCCGGCTGCAAGCCCCCCGACTCTCCTCCAGGCGAAGGATCGGCGACCCCCCAGTTCCACTCGGCGTCGGGACCGTCGAGTACGACGCGGTTCACTGACAGGTCCTGCCCCGGGTCGAACGGGATGCCGTCGAGCCCGTCGTCGTCGCACGAGAGCGGGTCGGGGGCGGCGACCGGCGTTCCCCAGGTGGAGACGATCTGCTCCAGGCCGGTGCCCCCCGGGCGGTACAGCGTCAGCGGGTCGGTCGTCGTAAGGCCGTCGCCGATGGTGGTGTTGGCCGTAGTCAGCACCAGCGTGCCCGGCGGGAGGTCGTAGGGCTGCGTGCCTGTCGCGTACTCGGAGTCCAGTATCACGGCGCGCGTGCCGGGCGGCATGAAGCACCCGAAGCTTGCATCCGGATCTGCAATAGTTCCTGACGCGGGATCCCAGGGCTCCACCTGGTCCAGCGCATCGCCGTCGGTGAATGCCATGGAAGAGGCATCGGCAACGCCGGGCCCCGGGAAGAAGAGCTCGACGAACTCGTCGCAGTCCTCGTTCAGGGGGTTGGCCAGCACCTCGGAGATAACCGGCCAGGAGCCGTTCCCCACGATCAGCACCGCGAGCGCCAGGTCGTTGTCAGGGTTGGAGTCGTCGGGATGGCTCACCAGGGCTCCGGCCAGCCAGCAGGCCTCCTCCAGCGAGACGGTGCAGGACAGCGTGTCGGACTGCCCGGGCTGGAGGAGGCCTGGAGTGAACGACTGCAGGATCTCCTCCGGGGCGGCCGAGGAGTCCGCGTCCGAGTCGAGGAACACCGCGAGCGTTGCACCCGACACCTCGGTCGCGCCGCAGTTGAGCACGCACGCGGCGATCTCGAAGGGCTCGCCGGGGGCCGGCTCCGCAGGCGAAACGGCGATCCAGCTCAGGCACAGGTCGGTCGAGTCGGAGGCCTGCGGCAGGATGCCGGGCGTGCCCCCGGCGGCAGAGGCCGCCCAGTTGTATTCCGCGTCGGGGCCGCCGGGGAACAGCCTCTCGACGCTGTTCCCGTCTCCGGGATCGAACGGGATGCCGTCGAGCATGTCGTCGTCCCTGTCCTGCCAGATGTCTGAGGGCACGGGCGTTCCATAGGTGGAGACGGCGTTGCTGTCGGCCGTTCCTCCGCTGCCGAACAGGGTCAGAGGGTCGGTCGCCGCCGCCAGGCCGTTGCAGATCGAAGCGTCGGCGGTGGTGAGGATGA
This sequence comes from uncultured bacterium, assembly GCA_964569245.1. Classification (GTDB taxonomy): domain Bacteria; phylum Fermentibacterota; class Fermentibacteria; order Fermentibacterales; family Fermentibacteraceae; genus JAAYTY01. The sequence goes on from CAZMTK010000001.1 coordinate 387,680, forward strand.
CCGTGCCGGCAGGGATGTCGTAGATCCCGGACAGCCCGTAGTCCAGCTCGAACACCAGGGCGATCGCGCCCGGCGCGAGAGTGTCGCAGTCGAGCACAGCGTCGGGATCGGGGAAGGCGCCGTGCAGGGCCTCGCTCCAGGGCACCAGGTCGTCCAGCGCGTCGCCGTCGGTCAGCGACAGGCCCGAGACAGGCCAGGGATCGGCACCCTGGTTCCAGATCTCGACGAACTCGGCGGCCGCCTCGTCCAGCGGGTTGGCCATCACTTCTGTGACGGCCGGAGCCCTCAGAAGCCCCAGGATGCCGAAGATCGCGGCGTGGACCAACGCGCTGTCCCGGCTACTCTATCTCGAAAGTCACCGTCACCGAGGAGGTCACCTGGAACGCGCCGGGGCCCACCGGCGGCGCTCCGTACTCGCCTGCGCCGTAGCCCTCCCATGTCGCCCCCGTGCAGGGCGAAGCATAGGTGTACTCGCCTACCACGAGGGGCCTGCCGACCGTGACGCCCAGACCGGCCGCAATCGATTCGGCGTTCGCCCTGGCGTTCTGCACAGCGGCCGAGGCCGCGGAGGCCTGCAGCGCCTGCCTGTCCGCCACGCCGTAGCTCACGCCTGACACGGAGTTGACCCCGGCGCCCACGATGGCCGCCAGAACGGCGCCGACCTTGGAGACGTCCCTGACATCGGCTCCGACGAAGTGCGAGACATGGTACCTCACCTGCCCGGTGGGCTGGTAGGTCCTGGGGTCGTACACGTCTTCGGACCAGAGGTTGTAGCTGGTCGTCCTGAGGTCCGCTTCGGCCACGCCCTGTTCCTGAGCTGCAGCCATGGCGGCGTTCATCCTGGCGCCAGCTTCGGCCACGGCCAGCGCGGGGTCGTTCGCCGTCACGTCGACTCCGAACACTATTGTGGCGAGGTCGGGCTCGGCGGCGGCGACTCCGGTGCCGCTCACGGTGATCTGTCTCAAGCCGCGCACGTCCTGTTCAGGCGCGGCAGGCTGCCCGGCATCGCCGCCGCAGGCCGAAAGGCCCGCCAGAAGCATTGTCGCGATCGGGAGTGCGCACCTCACCTGCTGCTCCTTTCTCCAAGGTGTTGTCCGCGCAGGGCCTGTTATAAACCCCTGCGACCGGGGAACAAATGGAGGTCGTCCCGGATCGCCGGTCTTCGGGAGCCGGCCGGGCTGGAAAGAGCCGCGGGCGGGCATGGCCCGCCCGCAGCTCGGCAGACAGCGGAACGGGATCCTACTCCGCGGGCGCCCCCTTGTAGAGCTCGCCCTTCGCGTGCCTCGCCCTCAGCTTCGAGAGCATGTCCCTGGTCATCGCATCGAGGTCCCAGGCCGGCTTCCATCCCCATTCCTCTCGAGCGGCCGAGTCGTCCACGCTGGTGGGCCAGGAGTCGGCGATCTTCTGCCGGAAGTCCGGCTCGTACGTGCAGGTGAAGCCCGGAACGTGCTTCTTGATGTTCTCCGCCAGCTCGCCTGCGGTGAACGACATCGCACCGACGTTGAAGTCGTTGTAATGCTTGAGACTGGAGAAGTCGGCCTCGGCAAGGTCCATCGTAGCCTTGATGCAGTCCGGCATGTACATCATGGGGAGGGCGGTGTCCGCTCTCACGAAGCACTTGTAGCTGCCCTGCTCCACGGCCTTGTAGTAGATCTCCACCGCGTAGTCGGTCGTGCCCCCGCCGGGAAGCGTCTCGGCTGAGATGATGCCGGGATAGCGAAGACCTCGGGCGTCAACGTTGAAGCGGCGGACGTAGTAGTCCGCAAGCAGCTCGCCGGCGACCTTCGTGACCCCGTACATGGTGCGCGGCTTCAGCACCGTTTCCTGGGGGGTGCGGTGGCGAGGGGTCTCCGGGCCGAACGCGGCGATCGAGCTCGGGATGATCACCCTCGTCATCTCGTAGTCCCTGGCGCAGTTCAGCACGTTCATCGTGCCGTTCATGTTGACATCCCAGCAGAGGCCGGGGTTCTTCTCGCCCACCGCCGAGAGTATCGCGGCCATGTGGAAGATGGTGTCTATGCAGTGCCTCTTCACGACCACGTCGAGGCTTGCCCTCTGCGTCACGTCGATGTAGTAGAAGGGGCCGGACTCCAGGAGATCCTTCGAGGGTGCCGTCTTCCTCCCGGCGGCGACAACGTTTTCTGCCCCGTATCTCTCGCGAAGGGCCAGGGTCAGCTCGCTGCCGATCTGGCCCACGGCTCCGGTGACCAGGATGTTCCGTATGGTCTTGGCCATGTCTCCCCTTCCGACCCCGATCCCTCAGGGCTCCGTGGCGCTAGGAACGATGTCCAGGATTCTCGTTCCGATTCTTATCTCGTCCAGGTCCGCCGTTCCGCCGGTAACCTCGCCGAACGCCGTGTATCTGCAATCGAGCCTGTCATGGTCGTCGAGCATGATGAAGAACTGGCTGCCTCCCGTATCCAGCCCTGCATCGGCCATGCCGATCACGCCGCGGGTGAACCTGGCCGTGCTCCTCTCGTTCGGGAGAAGGAAGCCCGGCCCGCCGTATCCATTGCCCTGAGGACAGCCGGCCTGCGCCACGAAGCCTGGTATCACCCGGTGGAACCGGATGCCGTCGTAGAAGTCCGAGGCGGCGAGCCACGCGAATGCGGCGCACGTGACAGGCGCCGTGCCGGGCCAGAGCCGCACATCGAGATCGCCTATGTCCAGCCTGATGGTCAGCGCTTCGGGTACGTCCGCAGCGAGGATGCCCTCCGGCAGATCGGGTCTGGCGTGACCTTCCGGAAGCTCGACACCGAGGAATGCCGCGAGCGCTTCGCGCAGATTCCTGTCATCGGCAGATGCGAGCCGGCTCCGGGCCAGATCGCGAGCCCTGGCCGAGTCTCCCATGCCGGCAGTCGTCTCCAGATAGACTACTGGAACCAGCCAGTACGGGTCTGCCAGGATCCTCTCCTCCATCTCCGGCGGCACTTCGAGACCGGCATCCAGCCACGCCTGCAGGGCAGACAGACGGCGGGCGCCGTCCTCGTCCGACAGCAGAGGCGCAAGGAGGTCGCTGTCCTCTCTCCCCAGGAGGGCGATGGCGGAGCTTCCCACAGGGCCAGGGACCGTGGAGAGCCTGCGCAGCGCTTCCCGGAACCCGCCGAGGCCCGCCTCTCTCATGCGCGAAGCGGCCCGCAGGGCGACGCAGTCCGCCTCGTCGTCGAGAAGCGGGGCGAGCGATTCGGGAGGCACGCGCGCCGCGACCTCGTAGCGCACTGCCCAGAGCGTGTCGGACATCAGACCGTGCAGGCTCTGTAACGGGAGCGTGCGGGACGCATAGATACGGGCCAGCGAGGTCATGCCCGAAGGATCGAATGGTTCCGGCTCGCTGCGCGTCTCGGACAGGTATCTCAGCCACTGCGAGGAGGGTCTGCCAGCGGTGTCGCTCTTCAATTCGGACGGCCAGAGACCGCTGGAGACGCCGAGGCGGCCGTAAGCCTGGAGCGCCAGCCTGAGTGTCGAGAGAGGGAGGGTCGCAGCGTCTCTCTGAAGGATGCTGTCCACGAGCTCGGGAAGAGCGGGCTGCTCACCGGCCGCCACGGAGTGGAACAGCCTCATCAGCAGAGCCTCCAACGCGCCATTGCCGGCCTGCTCGACATCGGATGCCGAAGGCTCGCCCGCGCCGAACTCGAGAAGCTCGACCGCCGGCCCCACGGGGAGGGGATTCCCCGAGGACCATGCGGCCCAGGCGACGGCAAGCCTCTCCGCTCCGGATTCCCATGCCGTCGCAAGGAACTCCGCGGGATCTTCGCCTCCGGGGAGGACGCCCGTGCGGGCGATCGTCTCGAGTGCATCTGAAACGTTCATCACTCCCCCCGGCGAGGAAAGGACAGCGAGGGCGGAAACAAGCAGGGCCGTCAACGGTCTTCCTCCTGGTCATCCCAGAGGTCTCCCTGCAGCGGGTCAGCAGCCTCCGGCGGGTGCTCGAGGGCGTACATGTAGTCCTCGATCAGCCTCCTGGCCTCCCTTTCCTGGCTCTCCCGCACCAGCACCTTTCCCCAGACGGGATTCAGCGTCCTGGCCAGTCCGTCGTACCAGGGCATCTGCAGACTGCGGACCGCCGCCTCCAGACCTTCGGCCTCCAGCAGGGCCTGGATAGCGAGGGCCTCCATCTCGTTCGAGGCGTCGAAGACCTCCAGCAGTTCCTCGGAGGAAAGATCACGGGGATGCTCCTCGGGAAGGATTTCCTCGTCATCGTCCCTGATCAACCGCCACCTCCGGTCTGGATCCGCAATCCGCCTTGACTTTCCCCCCCGGGCTCTCAAAGGTATGCAACGCTGGCTTTGAAGCAAAGTGCGGGGTGCCCAGCGGGCTGAGATCATACCCATCGAACCTGATCCGGGTAATGCCGGCGAAGGGAGCAAGAAGCCCGGCTACTTCTCCAGCATTCCACAGGATCCGGGAGGCTCTGATGGCCGAAACGATAATCGAAAAGGCAAGGGGTGGAGAAGTCACCGAGAGGATGGCTCTGGCGGCTGCCGCCGAGGGTGTCGATCCTCTCCTTCTGAAGGACGGAATCACGGCCGGCACAGTCGTTCTCCTCGATTCCGCCGTCGCCCTGAGGAAAAGGCCCTGCGCAGTTGGCGCAGGTCTCCGAGTGAAGGTAAACGCCAACTTGGGCAGTTCCGCCGACCTCGAGTCGGTGGACGCCGAGCTGGCCAAGCTGGACACCGCGGTCGCATACGGGGCCGACACGGTCATGGACCTCTCCACGGGCCCTGCCTGGCGCGAGATACTCCACCGGATCTCGGCCGCCAGCCCCGTCCCCCTCGGCACCGTGCCTCTATACCAGGTGTTCGGCGAGCACATGGCGGCGGGACGCGAGGTTCCGGACGTGCCTTCTGACAGGATGCTCGACGCCGTGGAGGAGCACTGTGCTGCCGGAGTCGACTTCCTCACGCTCCACTGCGGCGTGACGCGCCGTGCAGTGTCCCTGCTCAAGGAGGAGGGCCGCAAGCTGGGAATAGTGTCGAGGGGCGGATCCCTCCTGGCCGAGTGGATGGAGAAGCGGGGCGAGGAGAACCCCCTCTATTCGAGATTCGACGACCTGATCGACATCCTCAGGCGCTTCGACGCCGCATTCTCGCTTGGCGACGGCCTCAGGCCCGGCTGCCTCGCCGACGCATCCGACAGGGCGCAGATCGAGGAGCTGGTGACCCTGGGCGAGCTTCAGCGGAAAGCGCTGAAGGCCGGAGTGCAGGTGATGATCGAGGGGCCGGGGCATGTCCCGATGGACCAGATCGAGCACAACATGCGCCTCCAGAAGCGCATCTGCCACGGTGCACCGTTCTACGTACTGGGGCCCATAGTCACCGACATCGCGCCGGGCTACGACCACATCACGTCGGCCATCGGAGGAGCCATGGCGGCGTGGTTCGGCGCCGACTTCCTGTGCTATGTGACGCCTGCCGAGCACCTCAGGCTGCCGGATGTCGAGGATGTGCGAGTGGGCACGGTGACAGCGAGGATCGCTGCGCATGCCGCAGACATCGCGCGAGGCCTCCCGGGGGCGCGCGACAGGGATGACGCCATGGCCCGGGCCAGGCACGACTTCGACTGGGAGGCGCAGTTCTCCCTGGCCCTCGATCCGGGCAGGGCCTGCGAAGAGCGGAGGAGGGCCATGCCCTCCGACGAGGAGGTCTGCTCGATGTGCGGCCGCCTCTGCGCCGTCAGGACGAGCCGGAGGGCGCTCGAGGGCGGCCCGGCGCCGGACGCCTAGATGTACTCCTCGTACGCGTCCACTTTGTCCAGGTAGACACCGTCGAATCCGGCGGACAGGATCCTGTCCAGGTAGGAATCTGCGCTGCCGAAGATGATCTCCTGCCACTCAGGGTACCAGTACCTCACGAGGTAGTTGCCCGGCCAGTCCGGATTCTCGGGACCCAGCCACGACGGCGGGTCCGACTCCCACTCCGGCTGCCAGTACCACCTGTAGTCCTCGGCCTCGCCGATGCTCATGTAGCAGAGGACTAGCCGCCGGCCGCCGCCGGGCTTTGTCTGCAGCTCCTGGACGCGTGCGGCGTCGAGCTGTTCTCCGCAGCAGAACAGGTCGATCACGAACATGTCGTACTCCGTGGCGTCGAGCGCCGAGACGAACTCGTCCATGCTCGCGAATGCCTGGTCGTTTATCAGGTAGAGGAAGTTGTGCGCGTCGGCCAGGGAGGTCACGTCGTCGCCGTTCGCATGCCAGGGCTCGGAAGGATACCCGGGGATGTCGTCGAGGTCCCTGTGGTCGGCTGCGAAGGAGACGAAGCCCTCGGCCTCGTTCCACGCGTACGAGCTGTCAACCTTCCACTGCGTCCAGCAGTAGTCCGTGACCATCACCTCGATGCCGTTCTGCTCGGCCAGATCGAGGAAGGGGAGCATCCAGTCCAGCTCGCCCTGCGGAGTCTGCACATCGTCGGAGTCGTAGCCGAAGAAGAGGTCCTCCCTGCCCTGCCCGTCGATGGCGGCGAGGTAGTAGGGCACCGGGGAACCGGCGGGCTCCAGGTCGGTCGTCAGCAGCTCCTGACCGTTCTGCGGAACGACGATGAAGCCCGAATGAACGGATTCCGAGTAATCGGAGATATCCCCGACGAAGTCCCGTATGTACTGGGGATACGGCCCTGGATCGCCTTCGGGGCCGGTGCCCCCGTCGCCGCAGGAGGACGCCAGGAGAACGGCACAGGAGAGCGCTATCGGGGATGCAATTACCGTCTTCATCTCCTGCCTCTCTTCATCAGCCTGTCGAGTGTCACGCGCACGAGCCTGAGCATGCCCCCGAGAACACCCTGTGTCTCGTAGGGCCTGGAGCAGGACCGGCACAAAGGGATCTCGCCGATCCGCCCCGAGCGGTGCATGCCCCTGATCTCACGATACGGCCCGCCCCGCCAGATCTCCTGCAGCGCAACCTGTGTGTGTGTGTGAAACTGCGCCCAGCAGGTGTTCTGCGTTGAGGTCGCGGCAGCAGGGAAGCACCTGTCCATCCCAGGTAACAACGGTGGAGAACCACAGCAGCGAGCACGCCCGTGGGCGGCCTGTTCTCGCAGGCAGGACGAACGGGCATGCTTCGTGAGGGTCTTCAGAGAACGAGCCCGCCCATTCGTGCGCCTGGAACGGCTCGATCACATCTGGGAGGCATCCATCGAACAATCCGGTCCAGTCCTCCCTCGAAGTGCGCCGGGTGAGATCGCCGTTGCCGAGATCGTTGAGCACTATGACTGGGTAGCGCATCCCCCTTGCCCTCCGGGCGGCAAGCAGGCCCGCCATGCCCTCCCGAACCGATTCCCACGATGCACCCAGCCTGATCGCCTCGAAACGCAGCCTGTCCGGTGTGAAGTCGAAACGCATCGATGTCAGGCCGCTCTCGAATATGACACCGGGATCGGTTCCACCGAGCAGAGTTCCGTTGGTGCTGAAAGTCGTGTCGATGCCGGCCGAGGAGAACCTCTTCACCATGTCGAAGAGCCTGGGTGGAGCATCGGCTCGCCGGCGAGATGGAGAGTCACAAGCAGCGGCCTGAACGCAAGCACCTGTTCCGCGATCGAATCGAACGTGCCCATGTCCATGAATCCGGCAGGGCGCTTCACAGGATCGCGGGAGCACATCCTGCAGGAGAGGTTGCAGTGGTTCGTGGGCTCGATCCAGATGAAACCGGGCGGCACGGTGCGCAACGCCCTCGCGAGATAGCCCGCACCCCTGGCAGCCTGCAGAACCAGACCAGGCAGACTCAAGGAACCTCCACAGAGAAGGACATCATTCTGCAAGAACCCTGACAATGAATCATCGCACTAAAGACATACTCAGGATGTTATTGACAATAGGTGAATCCAAATCCGTATTGATACCGCAGAAACCGTCGAATCAACAACCCTCCGGCTGACCTCGTGCGCGGTTTTGTTATGTTCCGCCGAACTTCAGTCACGAAGGGAAGCGTGTGAAGACCTCTACCAGGGCGGCGATCTTCCTCTCGCTTGGCACGGCGATGTGGGGTTCCACATTCCTCGTCATCAAGACCCTGCTGGCCGCAATGTCGACCGGGGTGATCCTCGTGCTGAGGTTCGGCGTCTCCTCCGCAGTCCTATTGGTAATAGCGCTGCTCGCGCGCCCGCCGAAGGAAGGCCCGGCTCCCCTGCCGTTCCGCAGGCTCCTCAAGCCTTCGATCCTCATCGGCCTCAGCCTTCTCGGGGGCTACGCCTTCCAGACAGCCGGGCTCCAGTACACGGGCCCCGGCAAGTCGGCGTTCATCACCTCGCTCTACGTGGCGTTCACTCCATTCGCCGCATGGCCCATCAACGGCAGGAAGCCCCTGCCCATCCACTTCCTGTCGGTGGGCACTGCCCTGCTGGGGGTCTACCTGCTGTCGGACCCCTCGGGGCCCCTGAACCTCGGCGATGGGCTGACGATGCTCAGCGCATTGTTCTGGGCTCTCGAGATAGCCCTCATCGACAGGCTGTTCGTGAAGGGCAGCGACCTCAGGATATCGGCTATGATGCTGGCCGTGGTGGCCGTCGGCTCCGTCCCCCTCGTCCCCCTGCTGGGAGGCGCGAGGCTCGATCCAGGGACATCGCCCGCACTCGCGATGCTCTACCTTGCGATCCCCGCCACAAGCATGCTCATGTACTGGCAGCTCAAGTGGCAGCCGAGTCTGGGCGGGAGCCTGTCCTCCCTCATCTACATCGGAGAGGCCGTGGTGGCGGCCGCAGGCGGGGCGGCCTTCTTCGGCGAGCGCTTCGCACTCACGGGGTGGATCGGCTCGATGCTCATCATAGCCTCGATACTGATCGCGTTCAGGACGGAGAGGCGCACCGCCTAGACCTCCCATGAACCTCGACGGCGTCAGGAACTACAGGGACGGGGTGGCGGGCTTCTCCCGCAACGCCAGGCTCTACATCACGGGCGGCATCTTCAACGGCCTGGGGATGTCGGTGTTCGGGCTCCTCTTCAACCTCTACCTCAAGGAGCACGCGTTCACCGAGTCGCAGATCGGGCAGGTTCTTTCGGCCGGGTCGCTGGGAGCTACGCTGGCTGCGATCCCGGCGGCGCTGGTGCTGGAGCGCGTGTGCGTGAAGAGGGTGCTGGTGTGGTCCACCCTGCTTGCCGCGGGATGCTATGCCGCCATGATCGCCCTCCGGGACATGACCCTGCTGCTCCCCTTCAGCCTCGCGGCCTCGATGTTCATCACCTTCTACCGCATATCCGCGGCACCCTACCTCATGGCCCAGGGCGGCAGGAGCGAGCGCATCTACGTGTTCAGCATCAGCTCGGCCTCGGGAATGCTCTCGAGCCTCATCGGGTTCGTGCTGGGGGGCTACCTGCCGGAGTTTGCGCTGGCTTCCGGCCTCGCGGAGAGCACCGCGGCGGCCCAGGAGCTGTCGCTCTACTTCTCTATCGTTGCGAGCCTCCTGTCGCTGGTGCCGTTCGCCATGCTCTCGAGCGACCCGCCGGCATGCTCGCCGAGGGCCGGGACATTCGTCCACAAGCTCAGGTCGTACGACTGGCCGGTGATCTGGCGGCTGATGGTGCCGAAGATCCTGGTGGGCCTGGGCGCGGGCCTTGTGATACCCTTCATGAACCTCTACTTCAGGAACGAGTTCGGGCTGGAGTCGGGCCGGATAGGCCTGTTCTTCTCGGTGATGCAGGTGGGCCTGTTCCTCGGCATCCTGTCGGCCCCGCTGCTCACCCGCAAGCTGGGCAAGGTGGACAGCATAGTGATCACCGAGCTCGCCTCGGTGCCGTTCATGCTGGTGCTGGCCCTCACGCGCAACCTGCCCCTGGCGGTGATCGCCTTCGTGATGCGCGGGACGCTCATGAACATGAACCTCCCCATCGCGGCCAACTTCGAGATGGAGCTCCTGAAGGAGGAGGACAGGCCCTTCACCAACGCGGTGTCCACGATCGCGTGGAACGGCGCCTGGACGATCAGCGCTGCAGTAGGCGGCGCCGTGATAGAGAAGTACTCCTTCGCGTGGAGCTTCTACCTCACCATCGGCTTCTACCTGATGTCGGCCGCGAGCTACAGGCTGCTGCTGGGAGGGCGCGGCAGGAATCCCTGAATCACGAAACTCGGGGTTTCACGAACCGGCGCCGGCTGCCGGTTCCGTCTTCAGCGCCGCTTCCACGAACTCCTCGGACAGCACCCCCTCGCTCGCCAGGTGCCGGCCGAGGGCCTCGACCACGATTGGATCGAAGGTGCTTCCCGATTTGCGGGCTATGGCCATGAAGGCGGCCTCGACCGTCATCGGCCTGCGGTAGTGGCGGAGCGCCGTCAGAGCCTCGAACACGTCGGCCACGGCGATCATCCTTCCTCCCAGCGAGATGGATTCGCCGGACACTCCGGCGGGGTAGCCGGAGCCGTCGAGCCGCTCGTGATGCTGTGCGGCGAACAGCGGCACGTCGCGAAGGCCGTCCTCGAACTCGATTCCGGACAGGATCCTCGTCGTCTGGTCCACGTGACTGCGCATGAGCGCGCTCTCGGCTTCGGTCAGCGCGCCGGGCTTGCGGAGAACGTCGTCAGGAACGCCTATCTTGCCGTAGTCGTGGAGGAGGGCGGCGCACTCGACCGCCCTGCGCTCCTCGGCGCCCAGCCTCATCATGTCGGCCATCCCGGAGACGTACTTCATGACGTTCCTGCTGTGCCCGGCCGTGAGCGGGTCGCGAGCCTCGATCGAGTCGGCAAGCGCCGCGACGAGGCTCTCGAACATCCTGCGCCTCCCGTCGTATAGCTGGACGTTCTCGATCGTGATGGCGGCCTCTCCTGCAACAGCCTCGAGGAACTCCGCATCGGAGGGATCGAACCCGCCTCCTGTCTTGTTCACGGCCTGGAAGACTCCGATCGTCACCCCCAGGGAATTCACTATCGGCACCGTCAGAGCGCTCCTGGTGACGAAGCCCGTCTTCCTGTCTATCGAGGGATTGAAGCGTTCGTCGCTGGCGACATCGTTCACGATCAGCGTCTTCGCGGTCAGGAACACGTGCCCGGCCAGTCCGTCGCCCGCATCGAACCAGATCTGCTCGGACAGGCCCTCGGCTACGAAGGACCACAGCTCGCGCCGCTCCTTGTCGTAGAGGAAGACAGTCGAGCGCTCGGCGCCGAGAGACCGGCTCGTCTCCCGGGCAAGCAGCCACAGAAGCGATCTGAGGTCGCGCGCCTGGTTGATCGCCCTGAGTATCCGCAGAAGAGCCCTGAGCCGCTGCTCGTCGGACAGCGTTCCGTTCATGGGTGCAGAACAGCGAGGCTTGTCGCTCATCCGGGGCTCCGATCAGGGATGAGGCCGATCCGGAAGCGCATCTCAACCCGGGCGCCGCATTCGTACCATGCGTGCAAGCATACGGAAGTCAAAGACTTGGGTCAACGCACAACGTCGGGGCGAACACCCGGTCACTGTCTCAAGGGGTGGAGGCGCCGGCATCGAGAGCTCGACCGTCTCAGAGAAGGGGATCTCGAGGTCCAGCCCGGCCTTGTCCGGCGAGAGTCCGCTGTTCGACACTCCGACGAGCCGTTCCGAGAAGGGAGACCTCCCGCCCCGTCAGAGATACTCGCTGGCTCCAGGCCATTCCGCAAGCCTCAGCGCTTGCGGACCCTGCTTCTTCAATCCCCGCCCCATCGTACCGGCTGCTGTGCATGGGCGCCTGCAGCATGGAGTCCCGGGTGTTGACTTGGCCGATGACGTCTTCATAATGAACGGCCATAGACAGGCGGGAGGCTCCGATGGGAATCTTCGAGGGCTCGCGGAAGTGGCCTCTGTGGCTCAGGATATCGGGCCTCGCGCTTTCGATCGCCCTGGTGGTATTCGCAGTCACCAGGCTCGGATTCCTGCAGACCCTGGAGAACCGCACGCTGGATCTCAGGTTCGCTCTTCAGCCCACCCCTGCCAGCCAGCGTGTGGTGATAGTCGCGCTCGACGGCGGCTCGCTCGAGAGGCTGGACTACCTCGGCTGGCCGTGGCCGCGTCAGATCTATGCCGACTGCATCGGCCTGCTGCGCAGATGGGGCGCCGACGTCATAGCCTTCGACATCATCTTCGCCGACCCCTCCCAGTACGGAGCCTGGGACGACTTCATGTTCCGCGACAGCATGGCGGCGTTCGGCAGCGTCGTGCTGGCCATGCCGCTCTCTTCCCCGGAAGGCTTCGCGAAGCCCGTTCCTCCGGCTGCTTCGATGGACGTCCGCGGGGATCTGTCCGATCTCGATTCCGCCTGGAGCTGCGAGCCCCCACTCGACTCCCTCCTGCCGGGGGCGGCGGCGCTGGGCAATGTCACCGCATATCCCGACTCCGACGGGGTCTACCGCAGCGTGACGCTCTTCACAGACACGCCGGTGGGACCGGTGCCTTCCCTGGCCTTCGCGGCTGCATGGCTCGCGGCGGGACGGCCGTCCGTCAGGCTGGAGCCGGACAGGCTGGAGTTCGGCGGGGCCGGCATTCCCCTGGACGGGCGCTATCGGATGAGGCTGAGGTTCCGAGGACCGGCGGGAACAGTCACGACAGTGCCGATCGCCGACCTGCTGGAGTCCCTCCAGGCCATGACGGCGGGAGGCGTGCCGGTGGTAGATCCGGAGCTGTTCCGAGACGCTGTCGTGATCGTGGGCTACACCGCTCCCGGCCTCTACGACCTCAAGCCCACTCCATACTCCAGCAGGTGCTCCGGCATGGAGATAAATGCCACGACCATAGACAATCTGCTCTCCGGCGTCGCTCTCGTCCGTCCGGGAGGCCCGGTGGTGCTGGCCGTGACGGCGGTCCTGGCGATGCTGTGCGCATCGGCTCTGCTCATCAGGAAGCCTGTCGCCATCCAGATACTGCTCGGCGTCGCGGCCCTGGGCGTCTTCGCTGCGCTGGCCTTCATCCTGTTCGGAATGGATGTGTGGATCGAGACGGTTTCGCCGCTCTCCGCCGGAGTGCTCTCCCTCCTCGGAGGCAGCGCGGTGTCCTACAGCCATGCCAACAGGCAGAGGAAGCAGATCACACTAGCCTTCTCGCAGTACCTCTCGCCTGAGCTGGTGAGGCAGCTCGCCAGGCATCCGGAGAAGCTGCGCCTGGGAGGCGACGAGATGGTCATGACGGCGCACTTCTCGGATCTGGCCGGCTTCACGAGCTTCTCCGAGAAGCTCTCACCGCCGGAGCTCGTCCACCTCCTGAATCGCTATCTGACCCTGATGACAGACCTGCTGATGGCATCAGGCGCCACTCTCGACAAGTACATCGGAGATGCCGTCGTGGCATTCTGGGGGGCGCCGTTCCCGCAGGAGGATTCCGCGGCGAGGGCCTGCAGGGCAGTGCTGGAGATGCGAAGGGCGCTGGAGGGGCTCAATGCCGAGCTCGAGAAGGAGGGCCTGCCCAGGCTCAGCCCGCGCACGGGTCTCAATACCGGGCCGATGGTGGTCGGAAACATGGGCTCGTCGCGCAGGTTCGACTATACGATGATGGGAAGTGCGGTGAATCTCGCGTCCCGCCTCGAGGGCGTGAACAAGGCCTACGGCACCTCGATCATGGTGTCCAGGGCCACGAAGGAGGCCGCAGGCCCCGGCTTCGTCTTCAGGGAGCTGGACACGATACGGGTGGTGGGGCAGAAGACACCGGTGGACATATTCGAGCTGTGCGGGCTCGAGGGGGATGTGCCGGGGGAGGTGCTCGCTCTGAATCGGGCCTATGCCGAAGCGCTGTCCGCCTACCGGGCGGGGAGGCTCTCGGAGGCCGGGGAATCGTTCGATGCGCTGCATCCGGATCCGCCCTCGGCGAGGATGGCTCGGAGATGCAGGGAAATGGCGGCGAAAGGCCTACCAGAAGGCTGGGACGGCGTTTTCGACATGACATCGAAGTGACATGCAGACGATGGCGGAAGAGAAAAGGAGATGTGGACGATGACGGCTTTGTTCCTGCTGTTGGCGGCCCTGTCAGGAACCGGAGGTCAGTTCGAGCCGGGAGACGAAGCCGCGGTAAAGGTGCTGAGTCAGCACCTCTTCCCGACACCCGCCTTCTACGCCCAGCCGGTCGCTGATCTTGCGCTGGGCCAGGTTCTGGACATACTGGAGGCAGGAGCCGGCTGGTACAGGGTCGAGACTGCTTCGGGCCAGACCGGATGGGTTCACTCGTCGGCCCTCACTACTGCGTCTGCCGGTTCGGGCACGGTGGCATCGGGGTCCGGTTCCGTGTCGCAGGACGAGGTCACTCTCGCTGGAAGAGGCTTCAACTCGGAGATAGAGGCCGAGTACGGAAGCCAGAACCCTCAGCTCGACTTCTCGAAGGTTGACGAAGTCGAGAAGAACGGGGTGACTCCGGAAGAGCTCGAGGCTTTCCTGGTCGCCGGCGGCCTCGTCGAGGCGCCTCCCCAGACTCAGGAGCAGGAGCAGAGCGGTCGGGAGGGAGGCAGGACGAGATGATGCACGCGGCAGTCCTTCTGGCGGCCCTCGGGGCCTTCGGCCTGGGCGACATCACGGACATCGTCCAGAGCGACGACCTGCAGACCGCGCTTGACGTGGCGGACGCCTTCGCCGAAGCCGGCAGGGGCGTCTCCGACAGCGAGGAGTACTACATCGGCCGCGCAGTCGCCGCGAACGTGCTGACGAGCTTCACTCCGGCGGGCAGCGCCGAGTTCACGAAGTACCTCAACTCGGTGGGCTGCTGGGTGGCCGCCTGCTCGCCGATGCCATGCACATACGGAGGCTGGCATTTCCAGCTCCTCTCCAGCAGCCAGATAAACGCCATGGCCTGCCCCGGCGGCACCATCTTCATCACGAAGGGCCTCCTCTCGCTGGTGCACGACGAGGACGAGCTCGCCTGCGTGCTTGCGCACGAGGTGGCGCACGCCGCACTCCACCACGGCATCGGGTCGGTGCAGAAGTCGCGCTGGGTGAACGCCTTCTCGGTAGCCGGAATGGCGACGGCCGAAAGGCTGGGCTCGGAGGAGATCGCCGAGGCGGCGGAGAGCTACGGCGACGTGGTCGCCGACGTCACGGAATCTCTTGTCACGCGCGGCTACTCCCGCGAGTCGGAGCGGTCGGCAGACAGCCTCGCGGTGATCATCGCGGCATCAGCCGGTTACGACCCCGCAGGGCTGGCGAGAGTCCTCCAGCGCATGTCGCAGGTGACTTCCCGATCCGGGCCCGGCTTCTGGCAGACACACCCCTCGCCCGAGGACAGGATAGGCAATCTCCAGGGCGTCGCAGGAGGCCAGACCCCGGGCTACGAGACAAGAAAGGCCAGGTTCGAAGCCGCGCTCTCCGTGATGGACTCCTCCTCGCCCTCCCCCGGTTCTTCCGGGAGCGGAGGCCGCGGTTCCTCCACCGGCGGTGGAAGCGCGGGGTCGGGCAGAGGCGGCTCGTCCGGAGGCGGCTCCGAGGAGGATGGGCGGAACTCCAGCTCGAGATAGCACAATGGCAGCGCTGCGGCTTCTGCCGTGTTCCGCCGCCCTGCTCCTCTTCGGATGCTCCACCCCTTCGCAGGATGGTCGTCAGGCATCAGGGACATTGTTGACAAACACCACTTCGAATCCTGATGGAGCAATAGCCCTCGTGCCTGTGGACACGTTGCTGCACGACCCCACCTGCTTCACGCAGGGCCTGGCCTTCCACGATGGTCTTATTTATGAGAGTTCTGGCAGATACGGTTTGTCATACATCGAGGCCAGGGATCCCGTGACCTGCGAAGTCATCAATAGTGTCCCGCTGCCTGACTCGGTGTTTGCCGAGGGGATCGCATTCATCGGGGACACTCTTTTTGTAATCACTTGGATGGAGGGTGTCGTCTTCAGGTTCCTCACACCGGGACTGGAGTATGCAGGAGCAATGGAATACTCCGGGCAGGGTTGGGGACTCGCAAGCACAGGCTCCTCGCTCGTCATGAGCAACGGCGGCGACACCCTCTTCTGGCGGAACCCCGTGGACTTCTCGGTGACGAGAAGGCTGGCGGTCACGCTCGACGGCCACCCCGTGAGACTTCTCAACGAGCTCGAGCACCACGACGGCCTTGTGTTCGCGAACCTCTGGACGACAGGACTGGTTGCAGGAATCGACACCATCGACGGCACGGTGAAGGTGCTCTACGACGGTTCCGGGCTCCTCTCCCCCGCCGAGGCGGCGGAGGCCGACGTGATGAACGGCATAGCATGGGATCCCGCTCGCCAGGCCTTCGTGGTCACGGGCAAGCTCTGGCCCAGGGCGTTTCTCGTTCAAATGGAGGGAGACCAGCGGGATGAGTGAGGGCTTCGACTCCCAGATCGTGTTCTTCCACACCGACGATCTGGACTTGATCCACAAGTTCTACGGCGGCGTACTGGGCCTTCCCCTCGCGCTCGACCAGGAGGTCTGCCGGATATACCGGACATCCCCCTCGGCCTATCTCGGATTCTGCACCGTGACTGCTCCCGAGTTCAGCAGGGGGGCTCTTGTCACGCTGGTGACCGACGACGTGGACGGCGTGGCGGCCAGACTGCTGGAAGCGGGGGCTGTCTGCGAGAAGATGCCCGAACGCACCCCCCGGTTCGCCATCTACAACGGCTTCTTCAGGGACCCGGAGGGCCGCATGATCGAGATCCAGCGCTTCGACGACCCGGAGTGGGACCGCTCAGGGCGCTGATCCGTCCTGGTCGCGGCCTGTCGTCTCCTTGATCCAGCCGGCTATCCGGGAAGTGAAGCCGGGAACGAACTCCCTCGGAAGACCGGAGTACTCGGACACCGCTCCTGTCGCTGCAGGCTGGAACAGGTGGTTGGCCCCCTGGAGCACCTCCACCTCCCCCGACGGATTTCCTGACAGCGCGTCGCGCATCGGCTGTTCGTTGAGGCCGGGGGCGACCTGGACATCCTTCTCGGCGTAGAGGGCGAGCACCGGGCACGCTACCGTTCTGATCTCGTCGGCTGGATCGTGCGTCACGAACCTCCGGAACCACTCGCTGCCCACGGTCATGAGGCTCTGGGCCACCGCGTTGTCCAGGAAGGCCGCGGTGTCGCCGAGCGAGGCCAGCGCCTCCGGGGAGAGACCCTCCAGATCCTTCCGGGCCTGCTCGCGCATGAAGCCCCACAGGCCCGACACGTCGCCTCCCTCGACCACCACGTCCATCACCCGCCTCTGCGCGTCGAGAGCCTCGGTGATCCTCTCTTCCGACAGACCCTGCTGCCGGGAGATCATCTCTATCTGGGAGAGAAGGATGTCGTATCCCCTGACGGAGGGTCCCGCCATGCAGACCACGAAGGCCACGTCACCGACGGGGCGCATCGAGGCGGCGAGGAAGGCGATGCTCGAGCCCTCGCTGTGGCCCAGGAACCCGACTCCTCCCGGGGCCACCTCCTCCCTGGTCTTCATGTAGTCGAGCATCGCCAGCGCATCCTGCGCCATCGTGAGATCCGTCATGCCCTCCGGATCGCCCGTCGAGCCCCCGATCCCCCTGTCGTCGCAGCGGAGAACGGCTATGCCGTTCCTGGTCAGGCTGTCTGCAAGCACGCCGAACACCTTGAACCCGAACACGGTCTCGTCACGGTCCTGCAGGCCGCTCCCTGACAGCAGGACAACTCCGGGGAAAGGTCCGTTTCCTTCGGGCACCGTCAGGGTGCCGCTGATGACAAGGCCGTCGTGCTCGATCGTCACGGCTTCGCTTCGATATGGAAGGTCGGGCGCCTCGGGAGGCTCGGCCCTGCGGAGGCTGAAGCCTCCGGTGAAGGAACCCTGGGAGAAGGAGCCGACCATCGAGTCGCCGTCAGTGATGCCGCGGAACGAGGCCAGACCGAGGCCCGACTCCAGATCGAAGGCCACGCTGTCGCCGGCCTGCCTGACGCCGCTCAGCGGCAGATCCTCTGCGCCCTGGTCGGGAATGTCTATGAAAGCCCTCAGCGAGTCTCCGGAGCCCCGGAACTCGACTGCTATCCCGATCTCCATTCCCGGAACCGCAATCGAACCCTCCCAGTAGCCTCCGATGTCCGCGGCACCTCCGCCTCCGCAGGAGACCGCTGCGCTCAGAAGCAGGCAAAGCGCGACACCCGCATAGAGCCTGGTCATGACGATCCTCCGAAATCCCTAGATGTTGCTGATGTCACTGTCGACGACCCTGCCCGGCTCCAGCACGAACTTCTCGCCGGGCCTGAGGTGAATCCGGACCCTGGTGCCCGGGGAGACCGTGACGCCTTCGCCTATCGAGATCCGGCCGGCCTTCTCCCTGTCGATCTCCAGCCTGCCGGTGGCCGCATCCAGCGCGATGGAGCCCAGGGGGGCGTCGGATGTGACTACGAGCGAAGCCCCCCGCCCCATCCGCAGCCCGGCGGAGTACGGGCGGCCCTCGCCTGCCGGCTCGACGGCCCCGAGATAGATCGAGCTCCCCGGTTCCATCACCCATCCGCGCCCTATGCCCCTCTCCCCGAGCTCTCCGGAGGAGGTGCCAAGCAGAGGCGAGATCTCCACCAGCGCCGGCTGTCCGCCCTCCTCAGCTCCGGCGGCAGTCGCGCCACAGGAGGCGAGCAGAGACCTTCCGCTGTCGGACAGGGCCTGCACCGTGGCCTCGAGGGAGTCCGTGCCGGTGATGTTCTTTGTCGGAAGGAAGTAGTCCCTCCTGTCCACCGCCAGGAGCAGGACCTTCGAGGGTTCCAAGGTCGAGACGAGGTTCTGGCTCAGTTTCTCGAAGCTGCTGGACTCCACCCTGCCCGAGGGTGTGTCCACGGGCTTGCCGGTGTAGAGTGTGAAGGGGAACGAAGCCCCCATGCAGTCGATGGACACCAGGTTCGTGTTGACGTGGGCGCAGTCGAAAAGGAGATCTCCGTCCCCATCCTCCGCTGTGCCGAGTTCGGGGGAAAGCTCGCTGTACTCAAGGATTGCGATGCGCCCGTCGGCCTGCCTGACGGCCGGGACCCCGACCTTCTCGGACGGCCCTGCTCTCTTCACCAGGGTCACTGTGAAGCCCGCTCCGGAGGAGACATGCGCACCGATCCTAGTCGGTTCGAAGGGCCTGAGCATGGCGTTGTCCACGTTGCCGGTAAGGAGATGGCGCACTCCGATGGACCTCAGCCTCTCGTCGAGGGTATCGCCCCTGGCGAATGCGAGCACTCCGTCCTGCGCCGAACGAATCGCGTCGAAGACGCCGCCGTGGCCGTCTCCGGTCCAGAAGAGCGAGCCGCTCTCGCCGTTCACCAGAAGGTCGCCGTCGCTGTCCAGCCTCGGGAGCATCCTCTGCCGGGGGCCCGCGCAGAGGGCCGCCCTGGGAATGCCGGCTGCGCGAGAGACCATGTCCAGGTGCCTGTCGAGCATCTCCGCCGTGTTGTCGCTGACCATGAACATGAGCACCGGCATTCTGCCGTGCAGCAGGCCGCAGCAGAGCGCCTCCTCGGCAAGCCTCCAGGCGAAGCTCTTGCCCATCACAGGCGTGACGGGATAGGCCGCCTTGGGGTCCCCCGGCGCGGGAGGCCTTGCCTTCAGCATCTCGGGTGCCGATGGGAATGCGCGGTTCAGATCGCTCTTCTGCGCGAAGAAGCGTGTCGCCGTTCCTCCGGCGAAAACGACCGCGGCCACCCTCCTGGACGAGAGCGCCTCTCTGCCGCCCTGGGCGTCGTCGGCCGCTAGCCTCCTGCACTCGGCGAACCTCACCGGCCTCACCTGCGAGAGCGCAGGCATCCTGCGGGCGGGATCGGCCAGGGCCTCCCTGTGCTTCTCGAGGAGCTCCAGGTCGATCCTCGGGATCTCCGAGAGGAATCTCCTCCAGGCCTGGACTCCGGCGTTCTTCATGTACTTGCCTGCCAGACCGTCGAGAAGGCCGGCCGTCCAGAGGCGCTCCAGCGCCCGCACCTCCTGCTCCGGGGCTATCTCGACCGCAGTCTTGAGATCGTCGGGGAGCCTCATCCGATCCTCTCTATCGCTGCTCCTCCCGATGGTCGGACCAGCCTGACCCCGCCGGGGAGGAGAGCGGACATGGCGGCGAGGAATCCTTCGACGCCGCACGTCTCCACCAGGCACACGGCCGAACCCCCGAAGCCTCCGCCCGTCAGCCTTGCGCCGAGGCAGCCCGGCTGGGCCATCGCGGCCTCGACAAGGGCGTCCAGCCCGGGAGTGGACACTTCGTACAGGTCGCGAAGACTGAAGTGCGATTCGCGCATCAGTCTTCCCATCGAGGCGCCGTCGCTTCGCTCGAGCGCTTCGGCGGCTAGCCTCACGCGCCTGTTCTCCTCGATTATATGGCGTGCTCTGCCTGCGAGCCTCCCGATCTCGGAGGGAGGAGCGCCGGAGGCTGCAAGGGCCTCTTCGAGGGTCTCCAGATCATCGGGTGCGGCATCCCTCAGAGACTCGATCTCGGGACGTCTGGTCCTGAGGCAGGCCAGCGCGGCTGCAGCTTCTGCCTGTCTGTCCGAGTAGCCGGAGGCCGCTAGTTCGTGACGCTCGCCGAGGTCGCAGACGACTATGGACAGGTTCTCCGGAAACGGTACGGGCACCGCCTCCAGTGTCCTGCAGTCCGCGAGGAGGACGGAGCCGGCCACTCCGAAGCAGGCGGCCAGATGGTCCATGACTCCGCACGGCACGCCGCAGTATTCGTTCTCTCCGCGCTGGCAGCACCCGGCCAGTGTCCTGAGAGATGCCGTGTCGCTCGGCCATTTCCCGGAGATCGCGGACAGCGCCATCCCGACTGCCACCTCGAGAGCCGCGCTGCTCGATAGCCCGGACCCGGGAGGGATGTCGCTCTCGATGTAGATGTCCGCGCCCGTGACAACCATGCCCGAGGCGCACAGCGCCCATGCGGTGCCTGCCGCATAGCGGCCCCATCCCTCGATGGGGTTCGCCGGCGAGAGACTGCAGGGGTCGAAGGATACCGGATCAGCGAAGAGCCCCGAGGCGGCCCTGACGATCCCGCACCGGCCCGCCCCCGCAGCCGCTGCGGTCCGCAGGTCGATGGCCGCGGGAAGAGCCAGCCCCCCCTGGTAGTCCGTGTGCTCGCCGATGAGGTTGATGCGTCCAGGCGCGACGGCCGTCAGTTCCGGAGCGGAGCCGTATGTCTTCTCGAAGCCGGCGATCGCGCGCTCCGCGGGAGTCATCGGCCCTGCCGCGCTGCATCCGGCCCCTGGCACAGCGGCTCGGGCTTCTGCCCCGTCATCTCGAGAAGCCCGGAGACGAACTCGAGCCTGGCGAAGTCTTCTCGCAGTACCGGGTTCTCGATGGCCGTCAGACACAGCCCGACAAGGCAGGACGCCTCTTCCAGAAGCGGTCCGGACTCGTCGCCTCCGCCCAGCAGGTCCAGGATGATCAGCTCCATCCACCGCATCTCCAGGCTTTCCAGCAGCTCGGTTCCGCCCGGGATCGAACGTGCGCTGCGCACGAGATCGAGAGCCTCTTCCAGGCCCCGTCCTTCCGACGCCCGGGCGATGGCCAGCCTGGCGCAAGCTGCGAGGAAGAGGACCCTGCTGCGCTCCCAGGCCGTCATGCCCGAGGGGCGGCTGCCCTCGCGGAGCCTCGAGAGGACCGCCTCGGCCTCGGTTCTGCAGCCCGTGACAGCCTTCACCCTGGCGATCCATCCTGCGGCCATCGCCGCGAGCGAACCGATCCCGCTCTCCTCCGCCTGGCTGGCAGCCGACTCGAAGTGATCGAGCGCGCTCTCGAAGTCGCCTCTGGCGAATGCCGCAGCGCCGAGACGCTCGCGCGCGCGGGCTATCCTCCCCGGCGAGCCGGACGCCTCCGCCAGGCCGTGGCTCCTGCGGAAGCATTCTTCTGCCGCGCCGGTCTGGTTCAGCTCCAGATAGACCGAGCCGAGCCCCTGAGTAGCAGACATGAGGGACTGGACGTCGCCCGTCTCGGTGAAGGCGGATACGGCCTCCCTGAGGAGCCGCATCCGCTCCTCCCAGGCCGGGAACGTGGAGAGGATCATCGCCAGGTCAGCCTGGGCCCTCGCCTTGTTGATGACGTCTCCGGCGCTGTCGTAGAACTCGAGGGCCTGCCGGCACAGCGCCAGGCCGTTCTCGTCGTCGCCCGACTGCGCCAGAATCTCGCCCTTCCTGCTCAGCCAGGAGGCTTCGAGCCTCGCCCTGGTCCGCGCGTCCTCTATGCCTTCGAGCAGCGTCCTGGCCTCGTCGAGCAGGCCCAGCGCGAGGTGAGTCTCCCCCTTCGCGTGCCAGATTCCCGCTATGCCGGTCTTGGCCTCCAGCACCTGCTCGGTGGGCATGTCTGTCTCCAGAGCCTTCTGGTACTCGGCGAGAGCCTTGTCCAGCTCGGACCTCTCGAGGTGCAGTGACGCCTTCAGGAGGGCGATGCTGCCCAGGTCGCCCGAGGACAGCGCGTAGGCTGCCGCCCTGTGCAGGGCGTTCTCGGCGTCGCTGATCCTTGCATGGAGTGTGTGCAGCCTGCCCAGCTCGCGCCACGCGGACAGCAGGTCGGCGTTGGAGACCCTTCCTCCGGCCCCTGCCGCGGCGAGATATCTCTCCAGCCACAGGGCCTGGTCGTAGGTCGCCTGACGGGACTTCGCATCGGCGGCTGCCAGCAGGGCGAATTCTGCAGCCTTGGCGCTGTCCAGTCCTTCGCAGTACGAGTAGGCTGCACGCTGCAGCATGCCGGGCACGCCCGCCCTCCACTCCTCCTCGAATCTCTGCCCGAGCCTCGTATAGAGGTGCCTCCTCAGCCCTATGGGAAGCTCCTCCAGCAGGATGGACCGCACGCAGTCGTGACAGAAGCGGAAGACGAGCTGGTCGCCGGGGTCCGTGGCGCTCTCCTGCACCAGCTCCATCAGGAGCGGCGCCTCTATGGCCCTGGCGGCTTCAATTGGCGCGGATTCCATCAGGAAGGCCAGGTCGAGGAGCCGGAAGCCGCCCGCGGTGAGGGCGCACATCCTCAGAGCCTCGCGAGACGTGCTGTCCAGCATGTCGAGGCGCGATTTCACGAGATCGGACACGCTTCCTGGAAGTGGCAGGCTCCCTTCCGGCTCGTAGCTCCAGCCTCCGCCGTCGGCCGGTCTGATCCGGCCGTTCTCGACTAGAGACTTCAGGAGCTCGCGGAGGTAGAAGGGGTTCCCTCCGCTCTCTCCGACGAGCTTGTCCAGCAGGGCCGGAGGCACCCTCGAATCCTTCAGGGCCAGCATGACCATGTTCGATGCGTGCTCCCGCTCCAGCGGCTGAAGGTCGATCCTTTCGGAGCGGGCCAGCTTCAAGAGCCCCCGCATCCATGCCCAGACGTCCGGGTACGACTCTACGGGGCTGCGCATGGTGAAGACGAAGAGCACTCTGTCGGACCCGGCCGTACGAACCAGGTAGCCGAGCAGGTCGAGGTCCTGGCTGCGGCCCCACTGCACGTCGTCAAGGAGCATCACGAACGGCTTCCGGGAGGATATCGCCCTTACCACCCTGCCGCACTGCGTGTAGAACATCCTGCCCCTGGCCCAGTCCGGAGGAGGCCTGTCGTCCGAGATCCTCAGAGGCAGCGGAGGGAAGAGCAGCGACGTCTCCAGGAGAACCGGGCCGGCCTCCCTCGATATGTCGTGGCGCACCTCCAGGGGGAGATCCTCGATGAGTCCGCAGAGAGCGTCGGAGAACGTCGCGAACGGGCCCGCCCCGCCCAGCTCGTCGTACTTGGCGACTCTGAAGCCTGCATCCCTGAAGGTGCAGTAGTGCTCCAGCTCGCGGGCGAGGCGGCTCTTCCCGACTCCGGGCTCGCCGGTCACCAGAACCATCCCGCCCTTCCCGGAAACCATATCGTCGAAGGCCGTCCTGAGAGTTCTGAGCTGCGCCTGCCTGTCGATGAAATGCTCGAAGGAGAGCGTCTGCGAATTGGACGCCGGCCTGCTGAAGAAGGACATCCTGAACTTGCCCCGGGCCTTGGACTCGTAGAGCGCCTGGTCCGCCCTGCCGATGACGGAGGACAGAGCGCGTTCGCCCTCGGTGCTCTCCGCGAGGCCGAGGCTCACACCGATCTTCAGCTCTCCCGGGAAGGATTCGCGGGCCATGTCGTCGAGGAAGCGCTGAGCTACGTTCGCCGCCTGGAGGGCCGGAGTCGAGGGCAGGACGACGAGGAATTCGTCCCCGCCGAACCGAAGCACATGGTCGGCGCTCCTCACGGTGCGCAGCAGGAGCCATGCCACCTGCTGCAGCACCCTGTCGCCCGTCAGATGGCCGTGGATGTCGTTCACCATCTTGAAGTCGTCTACGTCCACGATCATCACCGACCAGAGGTCTCCCTCGGTTCGAGTCCTGAACTGGGTGTCCAGCTCGTCCAGGACATCCCTGGTAAGCACGCCGGTGAGCTTGTCCACAGCCGATGAAGAGGCCATCGATCCTCCCTGGCAGGTCTCTGCGAAGCGCTATCGAATACTATGAACCCCGGGGAGCCGGGAAAAGCCCGGGGCGCTCAGCCCCTCTCCGAGGCCGCCCTTCTTTCGTAGAGAGCGGCGGCCTCTGACCATGCCGGCCAGCCGGGGGCGCCCTCGATCTCGAGGAAACGCTCCCATACCGCACCGTGGGGCAGCTCGCTCGCGTACTCGGCTGCGGCAGCGACCTCGAAGTGAGAACCTTCCAGCGTCTCGGCGATGGTCCGGGGCTCCAGCAGCGCCGAGAGCAGAGCCCTCTGCAGAGATCTGGCCGCTGCGGCTAGCGCACCGACCCTGTTCCAGGAGGCGTCGAAGAAGTCCAGCGCGAGGTGCACCCTGCCTGCCGCACCGGGCTCCACCGCCTCGCGGGCGAGAAAACGCAGGGCGTCGTCCGCGGCAGGGACATGGTCGCTGTCCCAGCGCACGCCCCTGCTCACGTGCACGAGGATGCCGGGGACGAAGGGAAGCAGCGCGCTGACCTTGTCGGCCACGGACTCGGTCGGGTGGAAATGCCCCATGTCCAGGCAGGGCATGAGGCGCCTCTCGACGCAGTAGGCGATGCAGAGCTCGTGCGAGCAGACGGTGAAGCTCTCCAGGCCGATGCCGAAGAGCTTGGACTCGAGTGAGTCGACGACCCCTTCGATCCTCTCCGAGAACACCTCGTCCAGGGATTCGACGAGCAGCGACCTGGCCGCAGAAGCCGAGGCGGGCGGTTCCCGAGACCCGTCGGGCATCCAGAGGTTGTCGATGCAGAAGGAACCCTGGCTTCCCGCCAGCGCTCCGGCGATCCTGCGGCACAGCTTCACATGTTCGATCCAGAAGCCTCGCACGCCTGCGTCCGGGCTGGAGAGAGTCCGGCCCGACAGGGCCATCGGATGGGCGAAGAGCGTCGGATTGAAGTCCAGCGGCACGCCTCTCTCGCGGGACCATGACATCCACCCGTCGAAGTCGCAGGGCTCCATTGCATTCCTGTCCGCGCTTCGGAGCGGATGGCTTCCGTACATCGCGTGCAGCCCCACGCGGTGTCTTCCGGGGATCAGGGACAGGGCCGCTTCGAGGTCGGCGATCATCTCCTCGAAGCAGCGCGCCCGTCCCGGCCTACGGCCCGTGACAGCCAGCCCGCCGCCCGGCCCATGACGCGAAGCCCCCTCGAACCCGGTCACATCGTCCAGTTGCCAGCATGGAAGCGTGATCCGGATGTTCGAGAGCTTCCTCAAGGCATCGTCTGCAGAGACCCCGATCTCGGCGTAGCGCTCCCTCGCCGCCTCGTAGGCCCCCCCTGCACTACCAGTCACAGTGCCTCCGTCCCATCCGGTCCAGAAGCGCCGGATTCCGAGATGCTCAGGAACCTCTCGTAGGCCTCGTTCCATTCTCCCCTGCGAACGGGCGGGTGCTCTCTGACCGGGAAGGATCTGCGGACCACCTCCCTGATCTCTCCTATCCCCGTGAGTTCTCCTTCAGCCATCATCTGGCACAGGATGTTCCCTGCGGCGGTGGCCTCAGAAGGCCCTGCGAGCACGGGCATTCCAGTCGCACAGGCCGTCATCCTGCAGAGCAGCTCGTTGCGCGCCCCGCCGCCGACGATGTGCAGGACGCAGGGTTTCCTGCCGGTGACGGACAGCACCGATTCGAGACCACGCCTGGACGAGAGCGCGAGGCTCTCGAGAATGCATCTCGCGATCCCGCCGGTGGTCGCAGGCATGGTCTGACCGGTTCTCCGAAGGAAGGAGCCGACCGCTTCGATGAACCGGCCCGGAGCGAGGAATTCCGGCGACTCGGGATCTATCAGCACAGCGAAGGGCTCGGCTTCCTCCGCCATGGCGGCGATCTCCCCGTAACCGGGAGCCTCCGGTCCGGGCAGCGATCTCCTGAGCTGCTGCAGAAGCCATAGACCGCTCAGATTCCGGAGAACCCGCCACGTTCCGCATACGCCGGCCTCGCTGGTGATGTTCGCCTCGGCGGAGCGCGGGGAGAGGGCCGGCGAGCGTTCCTCGACTCCGACCAGGGACCATGTGCCCGAGCTGATGTAGGCGAAGTCCTCGCCGGAGGCCGGAAGAGCTGCCACGGCGCATGCCGTATCGTGCGACGCGCCGGAGTGCACACGGATTCCCCTCAGACCAGCAGCGGATTCGACTTCCGGCAGAAGCCCGCCTAGAGGCGCGCAGGGGGGCTCGATGCGTCCCAGGAGCTCCTCGTCGATTCCCGCCGCCTCCAGAACCCGGGCCGACCAGGAGCCCGTGACAGGATCGACCATGCCCGACGTGGAAGCGACAGTAGCCTCGGTCCTCCGGCGGCCGGTGAGGAGAAAGGCGAAGTAGTCGGGCAGGAACAGGAGGCGGGATGCGCGCGAGAGGGCGGGAGAACCCGACTCGATCAGATCGAACAGCTGGAAGAGAGTGTTGATGGGCAGCACCTGGGTTCCTGTCAGGCGGTGGAGATCCTCCCTGCTTATCCGGTGCAGCATGGCCTCCATAGCGGATGTCAGCCTGCCGTCCCTGTAGGAGAGGGGCTGCTCGCACAGCGTTCCGCTTTCGTCGAGGAGTGCGAAGTCCACGCCCCATCCGTCCACCGACAGGCTCGCAGGGCTGTTCCCCGACTCCGCGGTCCTCCGCAGCCCCTCCATCAGGGCTCTCCAGAGCCTTCCTGCATCCCAACGGAGACGACCGCCGATCTCGGACGGTCCGTTTGGAAACCTGAATGTCTCCTCCAGCGACAGGCGGCCCGAATGGTCGATGCGTCCCGCGACCAGCCTGCCGCTCTCCGCACCGAGGTCTATCGCGAGGCGGGTCACTCAGCGGGTCCGGTCGGTGTCAGGACTCATGCCCCTCCACGACCGGGTCCGGAGGGGAGTATCCGAGATTGTCAATCTCGACCCCCCCAGACCTGTCGATCGAGACGAGCAGGGAATCGTAGCGGTTGAAGACCAGCCTGAGCTCGACCTGTCTTCCGTACACGTTCGCATGGGCTGATATATGAATGATGTCCCTCTGATGCGACTGCCCGAGTCTCATTGGATATCTAAGGCTCTTGGACAATGGATTGGCGAAGAAAAACAGAGTCCTGGCGCTGTCAGACCTGCACCAGTATTCAGGAATGTCCCTTCCTTCGACGAGGCTTCTTCCAGGGAAGACCCTCGACAGGATGTTGCTCACTCCCGGCAGGGAGACGAGGGAGGTGAAATCGTCCTCGAAGGATTCGCTCTTCGCTCTGCCGGGCTGGGAGGGTTTCCTCCTCACGCATACGGGCAGCCCTCTGCGGGCGAGGTCGAGTATGGAGGCCAGCGTCCCCGCTTCCAGCCAGTCGACGTCCACCAGGAGCGCCCTTGCCGAGGCCTGCCCGCACTTGAGGAGCCCCTCCTCGAAGGAGCATTCCCGGAGGAACGGCGCAGAGATCCAGAACGGTCGGAAGCCCTCCAGACCGTCGGGAAGCGACAGGTGCTGAAGCTCCCAGTAGTGCTCGGCGCTGGGCTTTCTGAGCTCCTCGGGCAGCCTGCCGCGCATCCAGTTGTCCTCGATGGGCAGGAGGACCGCGAGGTCGAACCTGGGACTGCCCCTCCTCATCTGCGCGCAGACGCTCTCGAAGTAGGCGTTCAGCCCCTGCTGCTCGTCCCTGAAGGCCGAGTCGTACCCCACGTGAACAGACGCATAGAACCTGGCGGACCCGCCCCGGGTGTTGAATGGCATCCCGTGCCAGACGATGTGGTTAACCCCGTTCGCCATCAATGCGTCGCCCAGGAGCTTGATGTCCGCCGCCTGCTCCCTGCCCTGGAATCTCCCGGGGCCCGGCCAGGGCTTCCAGCCGTACATGCAGGTGAAGGACTCGCTGGAGACGGTCGTCTTCCCGGTGAGGGCAGCCGCGGAAGCTGCTATGGCTGCGAATGGGGGGTCGAAGAGGATCGCTTCCGTTTCGGGAACGTCTGCCGTCGCGTATGCTGCAAGGAGGTCGGTCGGCGAGCCGTGCGCCTGCACCCTCGAGAAGCCTCCAAGCCTTCTCGCGATCCTCGTGAAAGGCTCGTAGAACTCCTCGACTATCGTGTCGGCGAGGAGCCTCCTGTAGTCGAACCTGGCGTCGGGGACCGAGTCGAGGTCATTCATGAAGGGCTCGATCCGGTAGCCGAAGCGCTCTTCGAACCTGTCTCCGAAGCCCGCTGTCCACAGGCGTTCCGAGGGCACCTCCCAGCTGTCGCAGAAGAGTCCCGACGGCCTTCCCGCCATCGCGGGAGCCAGCGCCTGCCCCATCCTGGAGGCGTACCTCTCGAGGGCCATGCGGTCGAGGTGGTTCAGTATCCTCCCCGGCGGCGCATAGGGCTCCTCCCAGGATTTCTCCAGCCTCTTACGGATGGGGCCGTCGAAATCCATCGCGGAATCGGCCTCTTCGACGAACGAGCCGCCGAAGGGCCAGAGAGTGCCGAAGGTGTAGTCGAGGCCCAGCCCGTACTCGCCGGCGACGGCCTTGGCCTTCGCCACGATCGCTGTCCACTCGCGGGACAGCCAGCGAGGACCGGGTCTACCCCAGGGCTGGGGATAGACCCAGGCTATCTCGGCACCACCGAATCCATTGTCGCGAAGCCACTTGAGCTGGCTCCGCACATCCTCTTCACGAATCTCGCCCGAGAACCACCACCAGCGCGTCCATGGTCGCGCATCCGGATAGAAGTCGCCTTGAACCCCGCTCTTGTCAGCCATGCCCGCCTCCGGGTCTGAACCCTGCCTCAAAGATGTCACGGGGAGTGCGGTGCTGCCAGCCGCGGAATCCGGATCAGGCACGCTGACCCGGGCGGCTCTGTCGGGAACGCATGCTGCCGAGACGATCCCGGAGGGCGCGGGGTTCCTGCGTCCCGGGCGCGATGAGGCATCGTCAAGCCTGCCGTTCCGATACGCCGTCAGGGAATGCCGAGAAGAACCTTTATCCCCCCGAATGTGTCCTGCACCAGACCCAGCTGGCCCTGGAGCATGAACTGGCACCTCATGCTGCTCAGGAAGCCTGTCTCGCCCCCCTTGGTGGGCGCCTTGAGAGACACCGGATTCATCGGAGTGTTGAACAGGTAGGTATGGATGCTGCCCTCGGCGTCGCTCCAGCTAAGCTCGAACAGGAGGTTCCTCTGGCCGTCGTACCAGAACGGCTGTTCCAGAACGATCTCGAACCAGGTCTCGGGCCCTGCCTCAACCACGAGCTCGTCCGAGTGGAACACCAGCGTCCTGGAGCCGGGCTCGAAGTTGTCGTCGAAGAAGTATCCCAGGTAATCGCCGGGACAGTAGCCGAGGAAGATGTCGAAATCCTGGAAGGTCGCGATCGAGTCGCCCGTCTCCGCCCGATGCCATAGCATGGATTCGATGATCATGGCGGTTCCGATCTCCTCGTCCCTGGCCACCACCTGGTAGCGCAGGCCGGAGCTTCAATTCCCGCAGAAGGGATCCATGCCGACGGTCTCGGCGGAACCTACGGTGACGGTTTCGGCTGAAGCGACGGCGACAGCGAGCAGTGTCACTGACAGAGCCTCTCTCATCAATCCACCTCCTCCAGCAGCGACGCCGGATTCATGACATTCATGCGCACATGGCGCTTCCATCGGAGCTCAGCAGCATCGTACGTTCACTCCCCGAGCAGGACCAGCCTGCACGACGCGGACGCTCCGCCCTGTCTGATGGTGACGATGTAGAGGCCGGTCGTGCGGCTGGCAGGCTCGCCCCCGGGCCATGCCTTCTCGACCGATTCGCCGGCCGGGCAGGATGCGGTGAAGGAGTCGGCCAGCCGCCCCGATATGTCGTAGATCTCGATACTGATCGGGTTGCCGCTGCCCGAGGCCAGTCTGAGGATGGCGGAACCCCTCGCCGGATTCCTTTCGAGCGACACCCGGAGGCCGCCTGCGGCCCGGGCGGCGGGGTCGCCGGCTTCCGAATGCACCAGCGTGACGCTGTCCAGAATCGTCCCGTCCGGCCTGATCGCGCTCACGGTCATGACTCCCCCGTCAACCTGTGCCAGGCAGAACTCGTATGCGCTCTCCGAGAACGCAGTCCACCAGCCCCAGCCGGCGGGGCTCAGGGGGGCGCCCCCTCCCCCCGTGACTATGTAGACCACACCGTTCACAGGGATGCTGCGCTCGTAGCAGTGTTCGTGCCCGGTGAATACGATGTCCACGCCGTACTGCTCGAAGAGCGGGCACCAGGCCTGCTGGACGTCTCTCTGGCAGCCGTGGCTCCCCGAGGAATACGGAGGACGATGGAACGCCGCGATCATCCACTCGATTCCCGGATCGGCGGAGGCAGCTGCGAGGTCGTTCTCCAGCCAGCCCCTCTGCACTCCCCAGATGTCGGCCTCGGTGTCGAGGCAGATGAAGTGGCAGTTACCCCGGTCGAAGGAGAACCAGTCCTCTGCACCGGGAAGGACGAACAGGGTGTCGAACGGCCAGAATGGTGCTTCGTGGTTGCCCTGGACGGGGCAGACGGGCCTGTCTGCAGCCAGGGTGCATTCCACTTCGAAGAACTTCTCCCAGTCGAGCGTGCTGTCTCCTGTCTCCACCAGGTCACCGACGTGCAGGAAGAACTCGAAGTCCTCGCCGGCCATCGCCTCGACCACAGCCCGGTGCGCTGCGAAGTCCGTCCGGGTGTCGCCGTAGGCGGCGAATGCGAAGGCACCGCCGGGCGATCCGGGGAAGGTGAAGCTCTTCATATCACCACCAGGGAGCACCCGGTAGAAGCAGCTCGATCCGGGCTCGATGCCAGTGGCAGGGAGATGGTGGAAGAAGCGGGGCGAAGCCTCCCACAAGGTGTCGGGCATTAGGGGAGAGGTGCCGTATGCCAGCCCGCAGAGAGCTTCCACGGATGTGTTCCAGTTCACCCAGACGCCAGGCTCCGATCCGCACCTGAGGGTGAGGTACGGGGCGGTGTCGAGCGGGCCGAAGGAGGCAGCCTGAGCCGCCAGAAGAGCTCCGAGGAGGGCGAGTGGGATCAAGCGACAGCCTATCCTCTCATAGGGCTGCCGCCCCCTCCAGCCCGAGGAGGTAGATCTTGGGGTAGTCGTCCGGGTTGTTGTCGATGGCGAGCATGCCCCTGGGAGTGATGCTGAAGCTGCACATGTCGAACACAGCGGGATCGCTCGGAACCGCCACGAAGAGCAGGTCGCCCTCCGGCGACAGTACCCTGAAGTGGGCATGCGAAGTGATGCCCATCTCGAGCCAGATCCTTCCCTCGCCGTCGCAATGCACCGAGCGGACGATCGTCCTGTATTCATCCTCTATGGGCATGGCCCGCCCCTCGACCGATGCTGAGCCGTCGACCATGGTTATCATGAGGCCCATGGTCTCGCCCCGCTCCTCCTCGGGCCAGGGTATCCTCTTCCACTCCTCCTCGATGGTGAGGTTCTCCGTCCCGTCGGGAGCGAAGCGGCGGACCAGCAGCAGGGAGTCGCTCTGCTCAGCCATGACCGCACTTCCGCCCGGCCCGGCGGCAATGGCGAAGCTGGGGCTGGAGGAATCCCGCCTGACCATCCCCTGACCCATGTCGAACGGGTACTCGAAGAAGACTGTTTCGGGCTCCGGGCCGAAGGAGTAGGAGCAGAAACGCAGAGCCCCCTGGATCTCCCCGCCTTCATCGCCCGCGGGGGTCATGCTCATCGATATCGCGGCGAAGGAAGTGTCGCTGGTCCCCGCGAGGTCCATGGGCGGCGTGGGGAAGAAGCCGCGCACCTCCTCGCGGAGCTGCCCGTCGGGCCGGAAGACGGCGACCTTCCCCCCCACCAGGTCGGACACGACGATCGAGCCGTCGGGCAGGATGCACATCGCGCCAGGGATCTGGAACTCGCCCGGCGCCTCTCCCCGCCTCCCGAGCCTTGCGACCTCCTCCCCCTCCGGTGTGAAAACCTGGACGCAGCACCGGTTCATGTCCAGCACGGCGATGCGCCCGTCGGGCGTCCAGTCGGCCGACCTGAGCATGCCGAACATCAGTGACGAGTCGCCCATCTCGACACCGAGGGTGTCGATCACCGACAGGATCAGAGTATCCACCCCGACTGCTTCTTCCTGCGAAGGTGAGGGAGCGCCGCACCCGGCAGCGAGAAGCGATGCCAGAACCTGAGCCGCGGTGTTCAGCCTGCATCTCATGCTGTCATCCTCTCGCGGACGGTCACGCCGCCTCACTGCACCACTGATCCCGCAGCCTGCGAAGGCTCATGCCCTGTTCTCGGCAACCAGCCGCGCGAAGTGCTCGAACGACCTGTCGAAGGTCTTCTCGGCCTGCGGCGGGAAGCAGCACCCTGGAAGCTCCCTGTTCCGGAGATGATAGGAGATGCATCTGCAGCACTCGCCCTTCCTGCCGCACGGCTCGTAGGTGCAGGTGCAGGCGGCGGTGTTCCGCTCCCTCGTGCATTCGCCCACTGGGCCCCCGTTCGTCCGCGGCGTTTCACGCCATCGATACAGCCGTGTCTGAGATCGAATTCTACTCGAACCTGACCGACTCCACGCCTGCGTATCCCGCCAGCATGGGGGCGAGGTTGTTCAGGCGTGCCAGTATCTCCTCCCTGCCGGGCAGCAGCCCCTGCTCCGCGGCCCAGCGGCTCGCGGTGGAGTCGAGCATTCCGAGGAGCTCCGCCTCCTGGTCCCGCCCCGTGACGATGTCGCTTATCACCTGCAGGCCGGACCTCTTGTCGAAGAATCGTATGGTCGAGAGGTCGGTGCTCAGGTCGAGGATCGAGGGGTCGGGCATCCTGATCGTGACGCAGCCGTCGGTGCGGATCACGGAGTCCTCCGAGAGAGCCTGGAAGTCGATCCCGTAGTAGATCCTGACGGTCGCCAGGAGCAGCCCCTCCCGGGAGCCGAGGATGGCGTCGTTCTCGTGTATCTCGACGCACGCCAGGGTAGTGACCCTGGTGGTGACCAGGAACATCAGCTCCTCGGTCCGGAGCACCTCGATCACGGACCTCTCGGTCCTCGTGCCGCCGAAGAGGCCTTCCAGAAGGCCGGCTCTTCCCAGAACGCCCGACAGGAGGATCCCGGCGGCGAATGACGCCAGCGCCAGTGCAACCGCGGCAGTGCGCCGGAGGAAGACCCGGGGACCGGTCAGCACGACACGAACCTCAGGAGCAGGTAGACGACGATCAGGATGACGATGGCACCGATCACTATCCTGGCCATTGCGCACACTCCCTCCGGCCGGTGCATCGGCGCCGAGCCGGCATTCGCGGCAGCAATATGATGCCGAACCCGGACGCAGATGGAGAGAGCCCCCGGAGGGGGGCTCTCATGAGATCGCTCGCAAGACCTAGAGCGCGCAGAAGGCGGTCGTGCCGTCCCACGAAGAGCCGAGGCTCTCGTAGGAGCCGTCGTCGGGGTCGGTCTTCCAGAGGGAGCCTTCCCAGATGCAGTAGACGTAGCCGCCTGCCACTGCCAGCTCGGTCGTGCCTTCGTAGCCGCCGCCGAGGCTGGCGTAGTCGCCGGAATAGGGGTCCACCCAGTACAGGACGTCTCCCTGTATCACGTACAGGTCGTCACCGCCGCCCGCCATCGCCGTGGTCCCGGCATAGGACGAGGGAAGTGCGGTGTAGTTGCCGGTGATCGGGTCTGTCCTGTAGAGAACGTCGTTCTGGATCACCATGAGCGCGTTTCCGGCCCAGGCGAGAAACTGGGTTCCGTCGTACTCGCCGGGGATGGCCTCCCATCCCCCGTCGGCAGGGTTTATCCGGTAGATGGCGCCGTTCTGGTATGCGTAGAGCTTGCCTCCACCCGCCGTGAGGGCGGTGGTTCCGCTCCATGTGTCGGATAGCTGGGTCCACTCTCCGGTGGCGGCATTGATCTTGTAGAGGATGTCGCCCTGTATCGCGAACAGGTTCGACCCGCAGGCCGTCATCAGCTCCGTGCCCGACCAGGTGTCCGACAAGCTCTGCCATTCGCCGGTGAAGGGGTCGGCCTTGTAGAGAACGTCACCCTGGATCGCATAGAGCCAGGCGGCCGAGACGGGCAGCGAGCAGACGGCGAGGATTGCGAGCAATGCGAGATTCGATCTCATGGACTGCACTCCTTCCATTTCATCCTTTCGGAACCCCTTCGGCGGGGATTCTATCAAGCCCGGGACGGGCAGGCAATGGACCTGCGACTATCTGAACGAGGCCTTTATCCATCCGAAGCTTCCTGTTTCGAGCCCGCCCTGCGAGCAGTACAGCACCAGATGGGGAATGTCCGTGCAGAGGTATCCCCTCTCCGGGTCGGGGCCGTAGCCGAGAAGGCCGCGGTTCTCACCGGTGTCCCAGTGCCAGGTGAAGAAGCCCGGCTGGGCAGTCGTGTGCACCACCTCGATCAGGAGGTCGGTGCCGGCCCTGTATTCGAAGGTCGTTTCCAGCTCTATCTCCACCCAGCCCTCCGGCTCGGCGAGCCACAGGGAATCCTCCTGGAAGACCGTGACCGAGGTCCCGGGAACGAAGTTCCGATCGAACACGTCTCCGAGCACAGGGCCTGCAGCCTCTCCCATCCTCACTTCCACGCCTTCGAAGAGTGAACTGTGCGGGTAGGACCCCGAGCGATGCCAGGATATCCCCGTGATGACGGTGCTGCCTCCCATCTCCTGCGCCTGTGCCACCGCCTGGTAGCGCAGGGACTGGATTCATCCGCACCAGGGCTCGTCGCCCGGAAGCCCGTCCCACCCTATCTCAAGGGCCGTCGAAGACGCCCCTGATGCGAGCACGAGCATGAAAGCCGCTATCTGATGCATGGGCTCGCCTCTCCTCGAAGTGATATCATAGCACGGATCCGCGATCGAGACACAGGATCGTTCATCATTGCCATCCAATAAGTTGAGATCGAGGGCCGCCATGCTTATGAGAGCGGTGATATGGCTGCGCAGACCCGGCTGCGAGGCTCTTTCCCATGCTGTCCGCCGGCTTCTTGTTGCGTTCCGGTGAGGACACTATAATATCGGCGTTTGCATCAGTTGAACTTGTGCTGGGCCAGGTCAGATCCTCCGACTGTGTCGCGTGAAGACTCCCCATCCAAAGGAAACTGATTCAAGCTGTTCGGCCTCATCGGCCGGCCGTGCCGGCACAAGCCGGCGGAGTGCCCGGGAAACCGGGCGGCGGGCTGAAAAGCCCGATGGATCCGGGTTATCCCCGGGAGAAGGAGTGTCTGTGAGCAACAAGCTGTTTGTCGGCGGTCTGGCGTGGGCAACGAACGACGAGTCGCTGCGCAGGGCGTTCTCGGCCCATGGTGAGGTCTCGGAGGCCCGCGTGGTCACCGACCGCGACACCGGCAGGTCCCGCGGTTTCGGTTTCGTCACCTTCGCTGATGAGGAGGCGGCCAAGGTCGCGAAGACAGCGATGGACAACGCAGTCCTCGACGGACGCAACATCCGCGTCGACTTCGCCACCGAGAAGCCCCGCCGCTAGGCTCGGCAGGTAGATGAGGAGGGGCGGCCGCGAGGCCGCCCCTTCCATTTGTCCTCGAAACAGGCGGAGGATTGGAACTCTCGGGAGGATTGCTGCGTTGTTGATCATGATATCGATACGGGAGGTCGGGATATGATGTTCGACAATGATGACGCCCTGACGGACTTCTGCGCGGCCAACATGGCCGCGATGATGCCTTATTGAGTCAGCAGGATGCTCCCGAGGGTTCCTCGGGAACTGAGAATCTCCTTCGCGAAGAATCTCTGCGGAGTCCTGGCGGCAGACGTGCTCTCCGACCTCGCACCAGAGGAGTACGACGCGGCACTGGAGTCGATAATGAAGGTGTTCGCAGAGTACAGGCCCGTCGAGGCTCCAGAGCCGGCGCCGGGAGACTCCGAACGCGAGGCTGCGCCGCAGCCTGCATCCTGTTGAGGGCGATAGAAGGCCTGGGGCAGGCCTGAGCTTCCTTTCCATCCGGTTCCGGTTCGTTATCTTCCATTGTCATGCTTCATCCCCGGCCCGAAGGCAGGGCTGCGGTACGGGGCCCGATCAGCGAGGAGGAACCGATGAGCCAGGGACCAGACTACTCTGCATCCGTCGATAACGCGCGGCAGGTGCTGTCGGCACGGAGAGGCAGGGGGGATCGCTATTCCGCCTTCCTGTGCGATTCCGCCGGAATGATCCTCTCCATCGCCGATGCAGAGAAACGCTTCACTGCGGACTACTTCGAATCGGCTCCGCTAGAGGTGCTCGCATCGGACAACGCCCTCCTCTTCGCCGACCTGGAGCCCGGAAGATACTCCGGGAGCTTCCTGCACCCTTCTGTCGCTGCAGCCTTCGCGGGAAGGTCCCTGGGGCAGCTGCTGGCAGCATGGAGGTTCGACCTCCAGAGATTCGTCCATCTCGCATATCAGCACGAGCGCGCCATGCTCGCGATGCTCTTCCAGCCGCTTTCCATGCTCGATTCGCTGGAGCCTGGCGAGGGTGCGGTCGAATCGATGACCGGGTGGATGAAGGGCTTCACCCTGGGCTCGATGGCGCACTACACCAGGAAGAGCCTCGACAGCGGCTTCGGCTTCTTCAGGGACATCGTCGAGGGGGCTCTGCCCGGCGATGCAAGACGTCTCTACAGGTACGGCTTCAGGATAGGCGAGACGGAGCTGGAGCAGGCACGCTTCGTGGACGGGCTCTCGCGAGACCGCATCGGTCTGATAGCAGACACCATGATCGGAGCCTACCTCCTGGGCTTCGAGACCGAGGGCAAGGACATCTCCGGGAAGAGCACGGTG
Source organism: uncultured bacterium (assembly GCA_964569245.1). GTDB lineage: Bacteria > Fermentibacterota > Fermentibacteria > Fermentibacterales > Fermentibacteraceae > JAAYTY01. The sequence continues at coordinate 424,567 of CAZMTK010000001.1, forward strand.
AGCATGGGAATCCCCGTCGGCTACGAAACCGTCGGCAGAGCTCTCTTCGAAGGCCTCGGGAAGCGCGGGCTCTCACCTATGATGCCCTCGGTGGTCACCTCTCCGGTGAACCGCCAGGCCGGATACGACCACAAGTTCGACTGGGCTCTCGCACTCGACGAGGCTTCATGCAGCGAGCGCGTGGAGGTCTACAGGGCGATCACCGCCGAGATGCGCGGGGAGGCCCGGAAGCGCTCGGGATGGCTGGGCATCCAGACTTTCGGAGAGGAGCCGTTCTCCCCGGTTCCCTGCCCCGATGCGGTGACTCCCTCCCCCGAGGCTAAGGAGCTGTACAGGGAACTGAACATGAAGCTATCCGAGATCAGCAACGAGATCGTCCCCCGCAGCGAGGTGAGCTTCTCGGGAATAGCATTCCCCTCGCCCAGGATCAGGGGCGACTTCGGTGCGATCTTCACGGACACGCTTCACATGAACACCCTCGACAACGACGTCTACGCACCTGTGCAGAAGGCGATCATAGATGCGCTCGACGAGGCGGAATTCGTCAGGGTGAAGGGCGCCGCGGGAAACGACACGGACATCATGGTGCGCATGCACCCCCTCGCCGACCGCTCGTGCCAGACGAACTTCCAGAACTGCCTGGCGACGGTGAACATCCCCCTCGGAGAGGTCTACACCTCGCCCCTTCTGGAGGGTACCAGTGGCATGCTGCACGTGGAGGAGGCCTTCCTCTCGGGGCTTCTCTTCAGGGATCTCAGGATGGTCTTCGAGGATGGCTACATCAAGAGCTACTCCTGCGCCAACTTCGACGATCCTGAGCAGTGCCGGAAGTACATCCGCGACAACCTCCTCATGCCGCACGACACCCTTCCTCTGGGCGAGTTCGCCATCGGCACCAATACCTGGGCATACAGGATGGCGCGGAAGCACGGAATAATGGACCTCCTTCCCGTACTGATCATCGAGAAGATGGGCCCGCACTTCGCCATAGGGGACACCTGCTTTTCCTGGGAGGAGGACCACGTGGTCAGGAACGTGCTCGACGGAAAGGAAGTCATCGCACGGGGAAACGAGAGAACCTGCCTCCGCAAGGAAAGCCCTGCGAAGGCATACACCTCGAAGCACACGGACATCACGATACCCTACAGCTCGCTCGAATCGATCTCCGCCGTGCGGCCCGACGGCACCGAGGTATTCGTGATCAGGGGCGGAAGGTTCGTGCTCCGGGGAACGGAGATTCTCAACGAGGCTCTCGAAGGGGTCTGACACCGGCCTGCAACGGAGAGGGCCGGCCGCAGCCGCGGCCGGCCCTTCAGCATCCCTTGACCGCTCTCAGCTGATCTTCGTGTAGGAAGACCCCTTCGCGCCGCAGACCGGGCAGGTGTCGGGCGCCTCCCTCTCCGCGGTATGGCCGCATACCGGGCACACGAAGTAGGGGAACTCCTCCTGGGGCTTGCCGAGGGTGTCCAGCAGGCCCTGGTACAGCTTCGCATGGATCTGCTCGACTGCATTGGCGAACTCGAACGACTTCAGGGCGGCCTTCTCATTCTCGGCCTTCGCATCTTCGATCATGGCTGGATACATGCTCTTGAACTCGTGGGTCTCCCCGGCGACCGCCTCTTCCAGGTTCTCGCGGGTGCTCCTGATGCCGCCCAGAGCCCGGAGATGGGCATGGGCATGGACGGTCTCGGCCTCGGCGGCGGCACGGAACAGCCGCGCAGCCTGGTGGAAGCCCTCCTGTTCGGCCTTCTTCGCAAAGGCGAGGTAGCGGCGGTTGGCCTGGGATTCGCCAGCGAAAGCCTGCTTGAGGTTGTCGGTTGTCCTTCCCAATGGATGACCTCCCTGTTTCGAGTTGCTGAACCTGTTCGGCGTCCCAACTCTAACAAAATCCCGGCGGAGTAGTTTCCTGCGGGGATATCCCCTTCCGGCCCGGTGCGGCGAATATTCGGGCTGTCCGCCGGACGGACGGCTTTGGAGGAAACGCCCGTGATGATGATGATGATGATGATGAGAATGATGACCGGATGCGGAACATGCCCGAACTTCGACACGACGGCCGGAAGGTGCTCGAGGAGCGAAGGCTGCGCCCGGTCCGGCATGGGACAGAAATCCGGTATGGGCCCGATGTCGGGCATGGGGCCGATGTCAGGTATGGGGCCGATGTCGGGCATGGGACAGATGTCAGGCAGGGGCGGTTGAATGGGGATGATGATCCCGGGCGGTGCCCGGGAGGCGCAGAAGAGTGCAGCAGATCCCGGTTCCGCTTCGGTGCGGGTAGATGTCGGTGATGAGCACGGGCGGACGCCGTGATTGATCGAAACAGAGTGTTCAGGGAGTTGATGGCTGATCAGATGACAATCGCCACCGGGAGGTCGTGACATGGCGAAGGGAATCGGGGGCGGCATCGGCAAGGGTCTGGGCGGGGGAATGAAGAGCCGTGGGTTCTCGAAGCCGGCGGGTTCGGGAGGCGGCTTGAAGCATTCGATGCCGAAGCCTCCGCGCCCAGGCGGGCTCAAGATTTCGCAGCCGACGAAAGCAGCCAGGCCCGGAGGTCCGAAGGACGATAACCGGCCTCAGAAGCAGGCCGGGATGCAAGGCGGCCCGAAGAATGACCAGAATACCCAGTACGAGCAGTCCCAGGGTGCCACCCGGAGAGCCTCCTGCATCGGCTGCGCCCTTCCCGCACTCATCCTTGCAGCCCTTCCCCTGATCGCCTTGCTGTCATCAACTTAGCACACAGGGGTCAGAGTTGACTTCGTTGACTTCAATGTGGGGGCTGTCGGCCAGAGGCAGGTTGCGTCCCCGGACCGCGGATCTCGTCCAGGCATCGCAACTGCCCAGGATATGATCCGGCAGAATCTAGAACGGCGCATGGATCTGCAGGCGAAGTCAACGAAGTTGACTCTGACCCTGCTTGCGGTTCTGCTTGCCTCACATGCACATGCGGAAGATGGGGAGGGGCGGTCGGTGAGGCTGGGGATAGCCTCGTCGGTTCTTTTCCCGTCTTTCGACGGCTACGACGGATGCAGCTTCGATGCGGCCCCCGGCATCTGTGCCGAGGCCGCTGTGGAGATCTGGAACGGGCTGGGGATCTTCGCAGATGCCATCCCGTTCGAGCATGTCCTTGCACCGGAGTTCGAGGGAGAGTACAGGCTCGACCTGCTCGAGGCGACCGTCAGGCTGACCCGTTTCTCTGCGGGCCTGCAGTTCAGATTCCCGGGCATGGAGATCTCTCCGACCGCCAGACTGTCCCTCGCGCGCATCGGCGGCCACTTCTCCTACAGGAGCCTTGATCCGGAAGGACACGGCGACAGGGAGTTCAGGTGCGATTTCAACGACGAATGGGCTCCGTCCGCCGCGGTGGGCGCCGACTTCGAGAACGACGGGAGGTATTTCGGCCTGCTCGTCCAGTACACGAATCTGGAGCAGGAGGCAAGCGAGCCCGACAGCGGCTGCATCGAAGGCCCCTTCGAAAACAGCTTCTTCGAGATCAGGTTCTGCACCGGGCTGAATCTGTTCTGACCGCGCGCTGGGTCAGCGCTCGTGATGAGGCATCTCCGCCGGCAAGGGAAGTCCGAGTTCCACATATCCGGCGAAGGCTCCATCACGATACCAGGGGCACTGGAATATCAGCTTCCTCGCGCCGTTCTTCTCTATCGTATAGACATTCGTCCTGCGGGTTTCGAAAAGCTCCTCCACCATACTCCTGGAGCGGTCGCCATGGCATTCCCTCACGTCGTGTCCCACCAGCGAGGCGCCGCCCTCTCCCGCGAAGGTTTCGCAGGCTCTGCGGTTCATCGAGATCACGATCCCGTTCTCGTCCGTCAGTACGATCGATGCGGGGAACTCGTCGGTCCATTCCGCGCCCATCGCCATCCCTTCCGTCGCCGTCATCTCAGAGTGGAGAGCACGGAGGTGAAGGAGGCCGGTGGCGGGCAATCCACCTTCAGAGCCTCTCCGGACGGCATCGGCAGCTCGATCCTGTAGGCATGGAGCATCATCCGCGGGAAGGCACTCTGGGCGGCCCTCTCGCCGTACCTGGGATCGCCCGCCACGGCATGCCCTATCGAGTACATGTGCGCCCTGATCTGGTGCTGCCTCCCCGTTATGGGCCTGACGGTCAGCAGTGAGAAGGCGCCCATCCGCCTGATCACCCTGTACTCCGTCACGCTGTGCTTTCCGCCTTCCTCGTCCACAGCCGACCTGCCGGAGCCGAACACCCTCAGCGGCCTGTCCACGAAGCCGTGGTCGGACACGAAGAAGCCGTGGACCACCGCCAGGTAGTCCTTCTTCACCCTCCGGGCCTCGAACTGCCCGGAGAGCCACCTGTGCATCTCGGCCGTCCTGGCGAAGACGACTATTCCGCTGGTCTCGCGGTCTATCCTGTGGACGACGTAGATCCGCGACTGGAACCTGGCGGAGAGCGAGGTGGCCAGGTCTCCGGGGGTGCCGCGCCTGTCGGGAATCGTGGGCACGCCCTCCGGCTTGGACACGATCAGGAGACCCTCGTCCTCTCTGAGTATTTCCATGCCTCTCTCCAGCCCGTGCGGCTGCGAGCTCTCGACGTCCGGGCAGGCTCAGCCCCCGGCGGGAGCATGCGAGGTCGCGACGCAAGCTCCTACGACATCGGGGGTGACGAGCGGATCGAGTGCATCCACCCTGCCCGTCACGATGTGAGCCGCCTCGCGGCACCCCGCATCGCACCGTGATCCGTGAGCACAGCCCCTGCACTCGGCGGGCACGTGTCTCCTGAACGCGAATGTCCGCCAGTATGGATGACCGCTGAGAGCGCGCCAGTTCGAGAAGTGCTCCAGCCTGACCTCGGAGTGGTTGCAGACGCGGACGAATCCCGAAGGGTCTATCGCGAAGAAATGAACCGCCGCCGAGCACCTGGTGCCCATCTTCACCTCCGGGCAGCCGGCGGGATCTACAATGCAGAAGGGCGTTTCCGTGCCCAGCGATCCGGGCCTTCCAGCCCTCTTCAGTATGCCGCTGGCCGTACGCATCATCTCGACGACCTCAGCCGGTGAAAGGGCCAGCTCCGAGGCGTGCTCAAGCCCCCTTCCCCCTGGAAGAAAGCGGTTGAGCAGCACCTGGTCGGCTCCCGCGAGAAGCGCAGCTGCAAGGATCCTGTCCAGCTCGTGGAGATTGAGTCTCGTGACGGTGATGTTGGCTGTTGTGACCACGCCCCTCTTCTTCGCGGCTCTGAATCTGTCGAGCACCATGTCCGGACCCTCGAATCCGGTATGTCGCACGTAGGTCGCCAGCCCGGGCAGACTCAGGCTCAGCCGGATCGAGTGCTTCGCACAGAAATCCAGAACCCGACCGTCGACGAGCCGCCCGTTGGAGAGAAGGAAGAGGTCCGGTGGTGCGCGGCGGACCCTCAGCTCGCCGCCGACGGTCTCGATGTGCTCAGCGGTGCAGCCCGCAGCGTGAGCCATTATCTCCTCGAGATCGCTCCTGAGCAGGGCTTCGCCTCCCGTGAAGGCGAGCGCCGTGACGCCCGCATCGCAGAGGTCAGAGATCGTTCTCCTCCACTCTTCGGTTGTCATCTCCGGGCGCCTGTCGAAGGAGCCTCCCGCCCTCTCCCAGGGGCAGGAGCAGTAGATGCACCTGTGGCTGCACCTGTAGGTGATCTCCAGGACGGCCGTCCTGGGCAGGAAGGATCTGGCCCTGATCCCCTTCACCGCTGCTCGCGAGTGAATCCGAGGATCTCCCTGAGGCGTTCCAGGTGAGGCTTCAGGGGCTCACGGCCGTCGTTCCAGGTGGAATAGGACAGACCGTCTCCGAAGAGACCCACCAGATAGCTCAGGTCCTGGGCGGTGACAACCGAGCTCACCCTTCGGCCGTCCGAGTAGGTTATCTCGAGAACCAGCCGGAGATCAGTCGTGTCAGGGCTGCAGTAGCTGCAGAAGCCGGTTTCGTCGAGCCTCATCTCGAGGTCCGAGACCTGCTGCAGCATGGCAAACTGGGATCGGGCGGCAGGGATCTCACTCGAGACGGTCCGGGCCTCGCTGGACGAGTACAGCGTCTTCTCTCCGCAGACCGGGCACACGTACTCCGCCACTTCAGGCAGAGCCACTGCGGCATAGCACATCGCACCCATCGTGGACGCCGGCTCCGGTTCCTTGGCGACGCGGTCGAGCAGCCTCTCCACCTCGTGCCACGACATCTCCTTGAGCCTGTCGACGACAGGCCTCTTCCAGAGCCCGGCGGCTGCCCTCCCAGTCCGGCCCAGAGTGATTCCCGACACCAGCGCCGCTGCTAGCAGTGCAATCCCGACCACCAGAGGATTCACGGCAACTCTCCGATCTCCCGGATAGCCGTTCCGGGGCGATCAATGACTTCCGGCGAACCGCTAATCGACCAGCCCCAGTATCTCCCTGAGTCTCCCGGCCGACGGTCTCAAAGGCTCTGAGCCGTCGTTGGAGGTTCTGTACGAAACATCTCCGGAGAACAGCCCCACGAGCATCCTCAGGTCGTCCGCCGTCACCCGGGAGGAATGCTCCGATCCATCGTCCCATGTCACACGCAGTACGAAGCCGGGTTCCTCGATCGAATCCGCACGGCACGCTGAGCAGAGGGAGGTTTCGTCAAGGGCCATCTCCAGTCTCGTGAGGGAGGCAAGGGTATCGAAAAGCATCCGCATCTCAGGCAGCGACAGCACCAGGCCGGATTCCCCGTAACCGGCATAGACCGTCTTCGTTCCGCACAGCGGGCACACGTATTCCACTACCGAGGGGATGGCTACAGGCTCGTAGCACATCGCCCCGAAGACGCTCTCGGGCTCCGGGGCGCTCTCAATCCTGTCGAGCAGCCTTTCGACATCCTCCCTGCCCATGCTCCCGATCTTCGATGCGGAAAACCCGCCGCGACGGGCGTATGACTCGCCAGACCTGGAGATCATCCTGTGCAGCCCGTAGCCGGACAGCAGCAGGAGCGCCACCAAAGCCGCCACTATCGGATTCACCAGTCCATCTCCTCTCCATCCGGCTGATCCCCGGCGCCGTCAGTGCAGCCTGTTGATGGAACTCCCGTCAGCGAGCCAAGACGCCATGGTTCCGGCTTCATGGGCTCGAAGAAACCCCGGGCGATGGCCTGACATGCCGTCGGACGACGGACCTTTGATCGCTCCGCGCCTCCTAGCTGTGCGAGAGAGTCCAGCGGCCGCAACGGTTGCCGCAGGATCGGCTGGCATCAGAGGCACGACCATAGACGCCCCCCCTCCGGAATACTATACAGGCAATCGTACATTGTATTCCAGCCCGGCACCGCCGGCTCTCGACCGGCTAAGGGATGTCCGGCTGATCCGCCGCAGCATCTCCACTGGGAAGGGAGGCCCATGCTGTACAGGAAGCTCGGCAGGAACGGTCCGAGAGTCTCCGCTCTCGGCTTCGGGTGCATGAGGTTCCTCACAAGGAAGGGCCGTCCCACATGGGGCGCGAACTTCGACACGGAAGCAGCCCTTCGGCTTCTCCACGAAGCGCGCGAACTGGGGGTCAACTACTTCGACACGGCCTACAACTACATGGGGAACCGGAGCGAGAACCTGCTGGGCAGGTTCCTGCGAGAGGTTCCCGAGGGCTCTGTCCTCGTCGCGACGAAGTACCCGGTGTGGAAGGCTGGAAGCAGAAGCGACTTCATGCGCCTGTTCAACGTCCAGATGAAGAGGCTCGGTGCCGACAGGGTCGACGCATATCTCCTGCACTCCCTGAACGCGAAGCTCTTCGAAAAGGTGCGGGCGATGGGGATCCTGGACTTCCTGGAACGCCTCAGGAAGGAGGGCAGGATAGGACTCGCAGGGTTCTCCTTCCACGATGCCCAGGAGGCCTTCTGCCCCATTGCCGACTCGTACGACTGGGACTTCTGCCAGATCCAGTACAACATCGTCGACGTCACGGCTCAGGCTGCCGGAAGGAGCCTTGAGCAGGCAGCCATCAGGGGGCTCGGAGTGATAGTAATGGAGCCTCTCAGGGGCGGCGACCTCGTCGAGAACCATGCCCCCGAGGTGGCCGGCGCATGGGACAGGGCCGACGGAAGGCGCTCCACAGCCGACTTGTGCCTTTCGTGGATATGGAACAGCCCCGAGGTCTCGATCGTCCTCAGCGGCATGAACTCGACCAGCCAGCTCAGGGAGAACGCCCGCATAGCATCCCGGGCCCGGCCGGGTTCGATGGCGCGGGACGAGCTGGAGGTCGTCGAAGGCGTCCAGAAGGTCTATGAGAGACTCTCGACCACCGGGTGCACCAGGTGCGGCTACTGCATGCCGTGTCCCTTCGGAGTGGCCATACCGGGCTGCCTCCATGCACTCGACGAAGCTTGCATGTTCCCCGGCTCGCAGGTTCCGGGATTGACATACCGCCAGTGGCTGAAGCCAGAGCAGAGGGCGGACCGCTGCACGGGATGCGGCAGGTGCGAGGAGCGATGCCCGCAGGGCGTAATGATCCGCGACAAGCTCAGGGAGACGGTCGTGCGCTTCGGAGGCCCCTCGGACCGATGACGGAGCCGGAGGGAACCGGCGCCCCCGGCAGGCGCCGGTTCCGAATCCCCGTCAGAAGCCGCTGAAGATCCGCAGGCCCTCGATGGGCTGGAACCAGTAGTCGAATGTGATCCCATAGACGAGGCTGTCGGGTCCAATCGAGTCAACCGCCAGGGTGTCCACGCTCATCTTGACGAAGTTTCCGCTCTCTACGAGAAGGAAGAGCCTGTCGCCCTCGATCAGGTGTATCATGTCCACATAGCCCGATTCCGGGGCGATTCTCGGGTCGTTGCCCTTGGCCATCACGGTCGCACTGCCGTCGCCCCAGGGAGGGATCGCGCCGGAATAGAGACCCACTGGGCTCTGCGCCCATCCGCCGTCGTAGCAGTATGCGTCCTGGACGAAGGAGGAGTCCGAAGCCCTGCCCAGAAGCCCCGCAGTCTCTCCGAAGATTATCGCATCCAGGCTGTCCTGGGGAGCGTGGTTAGACCAGATCGTGAAAGAGCCGCAGTAGTTCGGGTGCGTATTCACGTACTCCGCGTAGGATTCGGAGGTGTTCGTGCCCTTGAAGGCCAGCACCGTGTAGTAGCCGGACCCGGTGTTCTCCCTGAGAGACACATCGTCGACGAAGAAAGTGTCCTCGATGTTCACAAGCTCGTCCCAGTACCCGGTCAGCTCGGAGAAGTACAGCCTGTAGCCGTCCACGTCGGGAACCGAGTTCCAGCTCAGGAATACGCTCGTGCCCTCGCACAGAGAATCCACGACTGTGAGCCCCGTCACCTGGGGAAGGGTTCCGGTAGGTGACGAAGGGCTGCCGCAACCGGCGGCCAGCACAAGAAGAATGATTGCGGAGAGCGTGACACCAATTCGCATTTTCCCCTCCTGCTTGCGCTTACTTTCGCTGTTCCAGCCCGGCTCTCGATATGCGGCATGGATGACACCCATATTCGATAACCGCTTCTGCATGAGGGGGTCAACCCGCGGGACGGGCTGGTCAGACTTGAATGCAGGCGCCGGTTGGGGTATAGTGGAGAATAGACTGGAGGGGTTGCTTGGCCGGCGGATTCGTACTAGTGAAGCGTGCTCCCTGGATCTTCACAGGACTCGCTCTGACCGCTCTCGGGCTTGGCCTGGACAGTCTCGGCCTGGGAGGATCGCCCGGGATCGGCGTCACGCAGATGGAGTGCCTGGCGCTCGGCATCCTTGTCACCATCGTCTCGGCAATGCCCTTCCCACCCTCGTATACCTTCGTCTGGGCGGCGCGTGCGCTGCTGATACTCGTTACGCTGGCCGTTTCCGTCGAGCTGGCCTCGATGGCCGTCCTGCGATTCGGCGGCGGATCCGCCAGGACAGTCGTGGGCGGGGAGGCCGCTGCTTTCGTCCCTGACCCCGAATTCGATTTCGCGCCTTTCGTGACATGGCGGACGAGGCCCGGCTTCTCAGACGGCATGGCGTCTGTTGACTGCATGGGCATCCGCAACACTTCAGCCCCCGAGACCGACAGCGAAGACGCTTTCCTGATAGTACTCCTCGGCGGCTCCTCGGTCTGGGGATGGGGGGTGCCTGACAGCGGCACGGTCGCCTCTCACCTGCAGGAAGACCTGGATGCCCTTCTGGCCGGGCCGGTGCGCGTCGTGAACCTGGCGCAGCCAGGCTGGACCGTTACGCAGCAGGTCATCGGCCTCATGCTGGAGATTCGAGCAGGATCGAGGCCCGACCTTGTGATCCTGAGCGTCGGCCTTCACGATGCCGCTGCCGCTGCGGCAGGCTCCCGTGAAGATCCCCGTTGGCTCGACAGGGCTGCAACCGCCTGGAACGGCCGTGCCGGAGATGCCCGAGCGAGTGCTCGCGCTGTTCTGGAGGCGTCATCGGCGTTCGCGCTCTTCGCCCCGCTGCTGGGTCTCGCCGGAACAGACCAGCCGTTTGAAGGCGCCGCCTCGGCTATCCTGCCCCTGCCCTCCGGTGAGCCCGACTCCGCTGCCGGGAGAATGGCTGCCGACGTCGTGGGCGCGGTCAAGGTGGCACGATCGATCGCGGGGTCCTGCGACGCGAGATGCGCGCTCGTCCTTTGCCCCTGCTGGCCTGTCAGCAGCAGGCGCCCATCGCCCGAGGAGCGCGACCTCCTTCTCCCGGCCATGGATTCCACCGCTGGAGCGGTCTTCGTGAGAGAAGCCTGGCAGGCTTTGCGGGACGAAGCCGGCAGCAGCTCATGGTTCCTGGATCTCTCGAGTTCGCTGGACAGCGTTCCAGGGCACCTCTACTACGGCCCCGACTGCCTCACGTCACTCGGAAACGACGTTCTGGCCTCTGCGATGGTTGACCAGATTGCCTCGAAAGGGCTCCTGTGGTGACATCGAGAAGGACAGGCAGGGAGGCAAAGCCGCGCCGCGGCCGCAGGCGGGCAATGCCCGGATGGCTGGCAGTCGTCGCAGCCTTTCTGGCGGGCCTGGTCGGCGCCGCTCTCCTGGCCGCGTCCATCGCTGCGGACAGCACCAGCCTGGGAGGATCGCCAGGATTCGGCAGGGGGCAGATGCTCTCGGCCGCCCTCGGAGCCCTGCTCCTGATCCTCGCGCTCGCGCGAAGAAAGGCCTGGGTGATCTTCGGCGCCTTCTCCGTCATCCTTCTGGGTTTCCTCGTGATCGCTGCCGGCCTGGACGTGCTTGCAGCGGCATTCCTGTTCGCAGGCCCCGACCTGGGCTCGAGAGACGCGGGAGGGCCCATGGACCTCGCTGCAGGCGAGCCCTGTTCGTTCAACCCCTTCACTTCATGGGAGTGCAGTCCGCACGACACTGCAGGAACGGCGGTGCGCGGCGCCCCTCTGGTCGTGATACTCGGAGGCTCGGAGGCTGCGATCACCACGATGGGGCGGGAATTCGGAATCGCAGCCCTTCTGGATTCCCAGCTCGTCCGCAGAGGCTATGCGGTGCTCGATCTGTCCGAGCCCTACTACAACAGCATGCAGTCCCTGGTGGAGCTCGCGATCCACATCGCCGACGGGGCGAGACCATTCTTCGTGCTCATGCTGTGCGGCCCCGGGGATGTCATGAGCGCCTGGGAGAACGGCCAGCCCCACGTGCCCGTCGGCACGCGGGTGCTCGTTCACAACGCGGATGTTTCCGCACCTTCTGCTCTCGGAGAAGCCGACCGGCCCGGGACAGGCGACATGCTGCGAACACTGGCATCCCAGCTCTCGGTCTGGAAGCTGGCGAACGATCTTCTGCCTTCCCTCAGCGGAATGGCTGCGGAGACCTACCGGCCGTTCACGCCTCAGGACGTCCCTCCCACCGACCCTGCTGTCATGGCCACGAGAGCCCGGCGGAACATGGATGCCGTGTGCGGGATGATCGGCGCACTCTCGCGATCCTACGGCTTCGACTACCGTGTAGTCTGGCTGGAGGCTGAAGCCCGCTCGGTAGAGGACACCGTGCCGCTCTACGCCGTGCAGACGATCGTCGACAGCATGGTCGTCCGGGATGCGAGGGACATGGCTGGCTTCTTCTCGCTCGGATATCGGAGGACGGGGCTCCCCGGCGGCGGCGAGTCGGGCTTTTCCGGGCTGGCGCCGATCGAGGCGGATTCGCTGACTTCAGAAATCCTGGCCCGTCTGCCTCTCTGATCCTCCGGCCGGTCTGATGGCTCTCGAATGAGTGCGCCGCCCTGGAGGGCGGCGCGCGACCGAAGCGACGGAGAAGTGCCGGCTCCTCCTCCCCTAGCGTTCCACCACCGCGAATCTCTCCGAGTCCTCGAAGCCGTCCGCCGTCATCCTGCAGAAGTAGATTCCGGGGGAGAGACGACGGGTCTGGACGAAGTGGAACCCCGGTTCGAAGTCCCCCTCCCAGGTTCCCGCCAGCCTTCCCGAGACGTCGAAGACCGACAGCTCGACATGGCCCGCCTCGGGCACTGCGAATCCCAGAACCGGTACGGCAGCGCAAGGGTTCGGACTTACAGGCAGCAGCTCCCAGGAGCACGGGGCACCGGGGGCGCCGGGAGAGCCCAGCGGATCGTAGGTGATCGTGATATCGTTGAGACCCGGGGTATGAAGGGGGTTGGAGCTGAGCAGAATCGCCCTGTACTGCACGTACCTGTCGCCTGTTTCGAGTATCTCTCCCAGCGATGTAGGGCCTGACAGGGTGTCAGACCAGACCCCCATGTCTCCGGGATCGCCGGATGCCCTGACCTGCATCTTCACGGAGCATCCCGACGGGAGAACCGAGGTCCAGAGGATGACCCCCCACCCCGGATCCTGGGGCAGCTGGAGGATGCTGGATTCCATGCTCCCGCTTTCCGGATAGGCGCTCAGGCTCCACCAGGCGATATCGCCAGCGTCGTTGGCGCAGCCCAGGATGTCCAGACTGGCGTCACCATCGATGTGCGCGGAGCAGACCGATATGGCGCCGTCCATGTCCGCGTCGAGCGAGTGCTCCACCCAAGGCACGACCGGGCTGCCGGTGTTCTGCCACCAGGTGATGTCGTCGTCCGTGTTCGCCGCGCCAAGCACGTCCAGATCGCCGTCGCCGTCAACATCTCCGAAGGAGACAGCCCTGGCGCCGCCGTACGACTCGTCCACAGCCCACTCGGTCCAGGAAAGGCCGGTTCCCGCCGTGTTCTCCCACCAGACGATATCGCCTGCATTTTCTGCAGCGCCAAGGATGTCGATGTCGCCGTCGCCGTCCATGTCTGCCGGGGCGACGCAGCGGGCTCCGTCGAAGCCGCCGTCGACGAGGCGCTCGGTCCAGGAGGAGCCGGAGCCGTTCATGTTCTGGAACCAGCTCACGTCGTCGTCCATCCGGGCGGCGCCGAGAATGTCCTGGTCGCCGTCGCCGTCTATGTCGGCCGATGAGACCCAGCAGGCCCTCCCGAAAGAGGAGTTGACGGTCACCTTCTGCCAGGAGAGACCCGTTCCAGCGAGATTCCTCCACAGAGCGATGTCGCTGGCGTTCCATGCAGCGCCGAGAACGTCGAGATCTCCGTCCCCGTCGATGTCGGCCAGGGCGGCGGATCGGGCTCCATCGAAGCTGGGGTCTATCGTGTGCTTCACCCAGCTTCCCCCCAGCCCGTCGGCGTTGGTCCACCATGCCATGTCGTCGGCGTTCAGGGCGGCCGCTGCTATATCCACGTCGCCGTCGCCGTCTATGTCGCCCGCAGCGACTCCGGAGACTCCGTCGAAGGAGCCGTCGACCATCTGCTCCGTCCAGGAGGTCCCTGCTCCGTCGGCATTCCGCCAGACTACGATGTCGTCGCTCCCGGAGCTGCATCCTATGATGTCGTTGTCTCCGTCGCCGTCTATATCGGCGGCAATCGTCATCGTGGCGCCCGTGAAGGAATCCTCCACGAGGTAGTCGTACCCTGGGAGCAGCTCTACATATCCGTATGTACCATACCAGCTTATGCCGGTGTCGATAGAGAAGTCGCTTCCCCAGTCCGATACCGGGCCGGGCACCCCGGGCCCGCCCGACCAGTCGGACTGAGAAATCGTGTCAGCGAGCACTGCAGGGCCGGCGGCGAGCAATGCCGCAATCAGCGAGATTCCGCTTGTTCTCATGGCTACCTCCCGGTATGTGCGGTACTAGTCAATGGAACAGCGTCGAAGTCAAGGCAGTGAGGTTCGATGGGCGAGGGCATGGCAGGTCCGATCTCGCCGGTTCATGGAATACAAGCCGGACGGAGTCAGAAGAACAGCATGTCTCGGGCCTGACGCAACCTTCACCGCGGCCGGGCGCGAGGGGGAAGCACCCGCCGAATCCCGGGTTCGATGCAGAGGCCTCTCCCGCGACCTTCTCCTCATCCCAGACGGCGGTGAGACCAGCCCCAGGTGTCTCTGGCGAAGCTCATGCACTTGTCGAAGGCTCTGTCGGACCTGAGAAAGCTCAGGCTCCCGTCCTGCGCCTTCGACGCGTATTCAGGCTCGTCGAGAAGATGGCGGAGCATGGGCCTCACACGCGCTGTGGCCATCCATGTCAGCAGCGCGGAGAAGTCGTTGGAGATGGACATGCCGGTCCCGTGCGCCGCAGCAAGCTCCTCCAGCTTTTCGTGGTTGAGGATGGCCTGACAGACCAGCGCCCATACCAGGTACCTGGCCCTCGAGACGAACCAGTACTTGTTCTGGCCCGACTGCTCGATCGCCTCGGTGAGCATCTTGAGCTTTCTCTGCACCTTGTAGCACATGACGACATGGCGCGAGTCCGCTTTCAGACGCCCCTCGCGGAAGCCGCTATCGTAGAGCCTGTCCTCCTCGAAAAACTGCCTGAGCTGTGAAACCCTGCTTATTCTTCCGTCCGTTAGGAGGAAGGTCTGCGCGAGCTTGACCATCTGGATCGCCCTGCTCTCCTCCCGGATCCCGTACTCCGCCAGGTCCTCCTCGCTGAGCTGGCCGAATGCGCCCTCCTGGCGCTCGTAGTAGATTCCCAGATCCTCCCGGAACTTGTCCTGGAGGCCGAGCTGGATGAGATCGTTAGCCCTTAGGTTCCAAGGCTCGACGGGGTTCTGCCTGTTGTTGTTGATGGTCACCCGGGTCACGAACCTGTCGTCCGCTCCGCTCATCACTTTGCATACGACTCTTATCGACGTGAGCGCCTTGCGCCCCTCCTCCAGCCTCCTGTCGCCCTCGTGCTTCGAGAGGAAGCCGTCGAGGCTCGTGATCGTCTGCGCCCCGTTCAGCATCCTGGGATCGGTTATCCGGCAGCCTCCTGGAACCTCCTCGATCCGGGACACGTACAGAGAAATGCCGTTGTGATCGAAGGCGAAGACCTCTGGCGGCTCGACCCCCTCCAGGACAATCCTGCGAAAGGCGCCGGTAATGGCCCTGTTCACAGCCTCGCTCTCCCCGAGGCCGTACCTGATGTTCCGGTGAAAGAACCTAGAACCCAGCTTTCGGTGCATCTCATGGATATCCATCAGGCGTACCAGGCCCATGTGCATGGTCTCTCCTCCCGGACCCACCACCTTCGTCACGTTCTCCATCGGTATGGTGAACGCGGAGGAGTGGTGAGGAGCGGGGGTCAGCCCGACCCTTCCGCCGGCGGACCTGAAGTCGATAACGAAGGAGACGCTTCGTCCCACGAAGAAGCCGTCTATGATGAACCGTCTGTTCTCCAGATCCTCCCTCAGCTTCTCCAGAACCCTGCTGTTGTCGGCCATGGCAGGATCGCCGGTGAAGACGAACCTGAAGAGTATCTGGTCGATCAGGTGGCGGTTCTCCACGAGGCAGCTCCGCAGGCGGAGCAGGGCCTGGCTCTTCGACAGCTCCTTGTTCGGAGCTGCGAACAGCCGCTCCAGCCCGGAATCTATGAGCTTCTGCATGGATGCCTTGAACGGAGCGTAGGAGTTCGTGAAGCGGAACTGGTAGATGTAGAGGTTTCGCCTTGCGGGATCGAAGTGGAACCCGTCGATACCCAGATCGGTCCCCCCGAGCGCGACCTGGCCGAGGGCCTTCTGTCTCGTCAGTTGATGCTCCTGTTCGAGATAAAGGAGGCCGAAGCAGCCGTCTTTCGTGGCTGCATGCTCATCTCTCAACTCAATCAGCGTCTTCCTCACAAGGCTGTCGTTGATCACTTGAACCTCCTGATCACCGCTCGAACCTGACGGGAGGATTGAGAACCCCTGGGCAGACGTACTTGCTCTGGAGGATGACGACAAAAGGAAACTGCGTTTGAGAGAAAGATATAGTTGGATAAAACGGCCACTCTGTCGGAATCATGCCGACTCCAACCGTCTCCCTTCTTCATCTCCTGCTATTCTCTGACGAAAATAAGGCATTCTGGAGGTTTCGGCTATTCGCCGGGCAAATCCTTCTCTCGAGTTCCGCCGAATGGTCTCACATTACCCCGGCAGTTGACGGATCATGCGTCAGACCCCGCTGCGCGACTGCATGCGGCACAGGTGGGGCAACCGGATGCCAGGGGTCGGCGAAGGGTCGAACAGGAGCCCGGTCATCTACTGGCCTTCATCCGGTCGAAGGTCTGTTCCGAAGAGGACTCCGGGGCATGTGCGGGGCGGGTTTCGACCTTCCGCTCCCGGTGGATCATAGGGAAGACACTCGATTCCCTCCGGCCGTCCGGCCTTGCCTGCTGATGATCGTCGAGACCTGTCGGAGCAGGTGAGAGTTCATCCCAGAGGACCTCCCCGTGCAGCGGCGGGAAGTCACCATCCAGAACGAGAAACGGGGCGGAGGTTTTATGAAGTGGCTGGCGAGACGGGAGTGCCGCTCGACAATCCGCTGTCGAAGAGTGCTTGCAGCGCATGAGCCTGCATGGGAGATGACGGAGCTCCCTAAGAAGGGTGGCGGGTGATCTTGACGAACCTGGCATGGAGGCATTGCCGAGAGTCATCGGCGGGATCCGGTGCGCCTCTGAGCTGGCAGTCCTGACAGGGCTCGGGGTGCGGCTCCGGGGGAGCCGCTGTTGCCGGCATGCTCTTGCTGCCGGAGACAGGCTGGCCGATTTCGCTCCGCCGGCCGGGAGCTGGCGCCGCCGTCGCATGTCGGAACAGCTCGATCGGTCAATCCGTCCATGGCCCGCCGTCGCCTTCCGAGCCTGGCGGTACAAAGGCCGGCATCCGCATGCCGTATGCAGCGCCTCATCCTTGACATGAACAGCGCACAGCAAGATTACTGCAGCTTGGAAAGCGGCATTGCCCGTCACACAGCATGTCGGGTTTTCATCCAGTCATGAGTGGCTTCTGCCGCTTTGAGAGTGACGGGGCTGGCGAGCGATCCTCCGGGGGGCGGATTGTCGAACAGGAGCGCTTCGGTTTCTGGAAGAGACAGGTTCGCTTTTCTCGCCGTACTCGCCGTTGTGTTCATCACCCACGCCGCCAGCCGCAACATCACTTCCTACGACTCCGTCTGGACCATCCACACAGCCATGAGCCTGATCCGAGAGGGCAACCTCGACCTGAACGAGTACGACGACAGGCTCGCCGAGCAGAACTACCGCGAGGTCTTCGAGCGCGAAGGCCGCATGTACCTGGTTCACCCTCCCGGGACCTCGATCATCCTCGCGCCGCTTGTCTGGCTCGCCGACGAGGTGCTGCAAGCCCTGAACGGGATAGACAGCGTCAGGGAGTTCATCGACAACCGAACGGTGGAGCCTGTGTCGATGGACGCCGTCGGCCTTTACAAGGGCGTGGAGATGGTCCTGGCAAGCTTCGTGGTCGCTCTGACTAGCGCGTTCCTCTTCCTGGTCCTCCGCAGGATGACGAGTTTCCGGTGGTCCCTGATCCTCGTCTTCCTTTTCGCCTTCTGCACGCCTGCGTGGTCGTCCGCGAGCAGGGGCCTGTGGTCGCACGACATCGAGATGCTGATCATGGTCCTCACTCTCCTCACCATAACCGCAGGAGAAAAGAGGCCTGTTCCCCTGCTCCTCAACGGGATGGCTATGGCCTTCGCTTTCGAGGTCAGGCCTACCAGCGCGATACCGTCAGCGTTGCTTGGCCTCTTCATGGTTCTCACACTGAGACGCAGGGCCATCCCGCTGGTCGTCGGCGGGCTGGCCGGAGCGATCGGTGTGTTGTCCATCAATCTGGCGAGCTTCGGGATGCCTCTGATACCCTACTATTCAGGCAAGCTTGGACTGCATCCCGCCTTTTTCGAGGCGCTTGCAGGATCCCTGATATCTCCTAACAGGGGGCTGCTCGTGTTCTGCCCCGTGTTCATCCTCGCACTTGCGGGTATCAGGAGGGCTCTTCATTCGGAACCGCACGGGATTCTCTTCAGATTCCTGGGCGTCATCATAATCCTCCATTGGATCTCGATCGCGCTCTTCGACAGGTGGATCGGCGGCCATTCGTACGGACCGCGGCTCTTCACGGATGCACTGCCCTTCCTCGTATTGTTCCTCGTCCCCATCTCCGAGATGACGAATTCCTCCACGCGCATGCGGAAGACCTTGATGCAGATAGCATTCGTCACTCTTCTGGCCGCCGGCTTCGCCATCCACTGGGCGGGAGCCAACAGGTGGAGCGCCATGGAGTGGAACGCGAAGCCTTTCGACATCGACGGGAACGCCTGGCGGGTGTGGGACTCGTCGGACCTCCAGATCTCGGCAGCATTGCGAGGGCATGTCAGGGAGGCGGCGACGATCCAGTCGGACTAGATGCCTGTCAAAGGCTCTATCCGGCGTCGATGCCGTGCCCGGAGCGTCCTTTGAGATTCCGTCATGCATCCCGTCGCATTCGATCGCATTCAGACGCTGTTTGGCAGAAAAGCTGCAGCAGCTTTGCAGAGGGCTGCCGGACCCGGGATGTGCCTGTGAAGACGAAGGCTGTCGGGGATGCGGCTCGGAGAGAGCCGATCCCTGCTCCCGTGGCAGCCTGCTTCTCGAGTCCGATGCTCCGGCATTGCGACGTATTCGCCGTTCCCTCGGGAGACCGGCGTCTCACTGGTCCGACAGACGGGTTCCTGCCCTGGGTGCCGTTCTACTCGAGAACCACGAAGCGCCTGGAGGTCTCGAAGCCGTCTGCCTGCATCAGCACGAAGTAGACGCCGGGGCGGAGCTTCTCCATCTGGACCGCATGCCAGCCGGGTTCGTACATGGAAGGCCCTTCGCTGGTTACAAGCCGGCCCGACAGGTCGAGGATCGAGAATGAGACGAGCGCCGACCCGGGTGATGCGAAGTTCAGCAGAAAGGGTCCGCAGACCGGATTGGGCGTCACAGGAAGCAGAACGAAGGCTTCGGGGATCTCGCCGCCGCCAACGCCGAGCATCGGCTCCCATGCTATCGTCACGTCCTGAAGGACTGGCGTGGCGTTCGGGGCGGTGGACTGGAACCGGACACGGTACTGGAAGTACCTGTCGCCGTCGGGCACGAAACTGCCCAGCTGCCCGGGCGCGGCCATGGTGTCCGACCAGTCGCCCATCGCCGCCGGATCGTCGGACGACCTGAACCTGAAGGTCACCTGGGTTCCTGGGGGAGAATAGGCGCTCCAGAGGATGAGCCCCCACTCCGGATCGCATTGCGTGTCGAGGATGCTCGACTCCAGCGCACCCTCGAACTGGAACTCGTTGAAGTCCCACAGAATAGTCTGAGGGCTTCCCCCTGTGAGGAGTTCCGCAGAGCCGTCCTGATCGAGGTCCGCCGCCGCCAGAGCAGTGGCTTGCGGCAGGTTGCCGGTGAGCTCCCTCTTCTCCCAGACCGTCCCGAGCCCGTCGAGATTGCTGTACCAGAATACATCCCCGGCGGAGGATGATGTCGCCACGATGTCAAGGTCGTAGTTCCAGTCGAGATCGGCGAGCGCAACCGAGAACGCTCCGTCCAGGTTCGAGTCGACCGTGTGCTCGATCCAGCTCGAGCCGGAACCGCCGGCGTTCTCCCACCAGAACACGTCGTCGTCGGTCATTGCCGCGCCAACGACATCCAGGTCTCCGTCCCCGTCCATGTCGCCCACCGCCAGCCCTCTGGCGCCGTTGAACTTGAGATCGATCGTATGCTCCTGCCAGGCCATGCCCGAGCCTTCGGAGTTGTCCCACCAGGCGATTGCCTTCACCCAGGTGCCTGATCCGCATGCGACTACATCCACGATTCCGTCTGAATCCATGTCGTCACACACGATTCCCCATGCTCCCTCGAACGACATGTCGACGCTGAACTTGGTCCAGACCGATCCGGAAGCGGTGTTCCGCCACCAGATGACGTCGGAGGCTCCCGGCACGCATCCAGCGAGGTCGATCGAGCCGTCACCGTTCACGTCGGCTGCGCTGATCGAGGGGATTGCGCCTGCCGAGTTGTCTACGAGGTGGACGGTCCACGTCTGTCCCGTTCCGTCGTTGGCCCACCATCTGACATTGGATGTGGTTGAAGACGAGCAGGCGATGTCCGAGTCGCCGTCGTCGTCGAAATCGGCAACTGCCAGCCCCTGCGCGCCGCCGAAGCCCGTCTGCACCGTATGCTCGGTCCATCGCTTTCCGGAGGCCTCGGTGTTCTCCAGCCAGAGCACTTCGTTCGAAAAGTAGTCTGCGGCAGCCATATCGAGGTCGCCGTCCCCATCGAGGTCTGCAACGACGAGGGCTGTTGACCCCTGCTGGATGTCAGTGGGTACACCTCCCCCGAGCCTCAGCAGGCCGGGAGAGGTGAACCAGTTCATCGCCGTGTCGCAGGAGAAGTCGCTGCCCCAGGAAACGACGGGCCCCGGCGTCCCCGGTCCGCCCGACCAGTCCGACTGGTTCGCGAGGTCCGCCGAGGCGGAGCCTGCCAGCAAGAGAGCACATCCGACCATCAACGCCTTCATGGTCCACCTTCTCCCCGCCGGCGACGGCGGCAGTTACTCCAGTATGACGAATCTCTCAACCTCGTCGAACTCCCCTGCGCGCATATGCACGAATCAGACACCGGGGCTGATCTCCCCGAGCTGCACCGTGTGCCAGCCCGGCTGATGCTCCGCCAGGTCCTCCTCGAGGATCTTGCTTCCGGACAAGTCGAACACCTGAATCGTGACATCGGCTGCGAAGGGCGGGGCGAACTCGATGCCGGCCTGCCCGTGCGCCGGATTCGGCACCACCGGCTCCGTGAAGACCGGACCGTTCCCGCCCTGCCCGATCCCCGTCAGGTGCAGCGAAGGCACCAGCGAAGGATCGCCCAGGAGCACCATCCCGATGTGCCAGTTGAGCTCGCCCGGGAGATGCGAGACATGGAACGGCTCGCACATCGCGACCTGCCCGGCGTGCTCCAGAGGCGTGGTATCGATCCATGCAGGATCGGGATCGATGGTTTGGACAGCCTCGGGAAACGGCTCGTGCTGTGCGGAAAGAGGCATCAGGATGGCGGCACATGGCGCGATCATGCCTGACGATTCACCCTCCTGCCGGATGGATCACCCGGCATCCCTATCCGTTACAGGATGATAGAACCTGGAGCCGTGGATGACAACAGGGCTCGGCCGGCACCTGTCGGCGGATCCGAGGGTGGTGGAGAATGGAAGGGGCCGGGCTCGCGCCCGGCCCCTGGAACTATGGAAATCCGGATTACTCGAACAGCGTCTTGACGTTGGCCCAGGTGCTGCGCTCGATGGCCACGTCGGTCTCGTAGTAGGTGCGGAAGGTGTAGTCGTAGTTGGGGAACTGCATGTACCCCGAGTTTGCGTAAACGCAGCCGTAGGGGTAGGGATTGGAGGTGTCACCTGAGATTCCGAGGGTGCTGTTGCCGGTGAACACAAGGAAGTAGGTCGTGGCAGGGGTTATCATCACCGGGCTCCAGTACACGTCCACCCACTGGCCCTGCGTGCCGGTTGCGGTGGCCTGAGTCAGCATGGTGCCGCCGGCGTTGGGCAGGCCGGTCCAGAGCTGAATGGTCACGTTGTCGGAGCTGCCGACGCCGGACTGGAGCTTGATCCCGGCGCCCGCGATGTTGTCGTGTGTCTGCTGGAAGGACTGTGCGAGGCAGGTCTGGCTGAATGCGGCCATGTACACCGTAGCGCTGGGCTGGTTCTGATCTATCTCCACGCTGAAGGGGGTGAAGAAAGGAACTTCGACCCAGGGCTCGAAGGATACATGCACAGCCCCGGCAGGGGTCTCAGGGCCTCCGTCGGTCGCCGGCAGGTCGAGCGCGAATGCGCAGGGCGCGGCGAGTGCCAGGGCGGCTGCCAGCATGATGAAACCACGATATCTCATTGGATACCTCCTCGATTCATGACTGTGATTCAGCAATCTCCACAGAAGCTATATAGCACATTCTCGACTCTCCGTGCCAATCTGCGCTTTGTTCCTGACGGAATCCCGATCCGGCCGGAGCAGGGAACCTCCCTGGGATGCATGGAAGCGCTGCCGCCAGTGTGAGCCGGATGCGCACCTGATCTTCGCTGACATCAGGCCCGCATAACTGACGGAATCCTATCTGACCACCGCGAACCTCTCTGAAGCTGCGAGATCACCCGCAGCGGCCCGGGCGAAGTACATGCCCGGCGGAAGATCGCCGAGCGCGATCTCGTGCGCACCTGCCTCGAGCACGACAGGGCCTGCCCTGAGGACGGCCCTGCCTGAAACGTCGAAGACCGCCAGCAGGACGCTTTCCTTCCAGGGGAGGTCGAGCCGCAGAACGACGGTTCCATGCACTGGGTTGTCCTTCAATGCGATGCCGAAGCTCGCGGGAGGTTCGCCTCCCTCTCCGATTCCGAGAGGGTCGAACGTGAAGGAAATGTCGTGGAGCGACGGAAGCAGTCCGGAAGCGCCTGTCGTCATCACAAGCCGGTACTGGAGGTAGCTGTCCCCGTCTTGGAGCAGGCCGGCGATGGATCCGGGCGTTGTGAGGACGGAAGACCAATCGCCCATGTCTCCCGGTGCGTCGCTGGAGCGTACCTGTACGCCCAGGGTGGCGTCGAACGGCACCGATGCGGTCCACGCGACGAAGTCCCAGGAAGGATCGCACCCCAGGTAAAGTATCGTCGATTCCAGCCAGCCGTTCGTCGAGGGCCCTACGGCGGAGTAGATGCGGATGCTGTGCTCCAGTCCCAGCGGGAACTCGTGGTCGCCGTCAAGGTCGAGATCTGCGGAGATCACCTCCCAGGGGGTGTAGATGTCGGTTCCGGCGAAGTGCTCGATCCACTGCGCGCCCCTGCCGTCGGTGTTCTGCCACCAGCAGACCGACCGGGCGCTTGCCGAGGCGGCGACGATGTCCAGGTCGAGGTCGCCGTCCATGTCCTCCGCCCATTCAGAGCACGGCTGGTACATGTCCGTGGCGACGACATGCCTCGCCCAGCTCCCGCCCTGCCCGTCCATGTTCTCCCACCATGCCACGAGGGACTGCGAGACGACGCATCCTGCGGCATCCAGATCGCCGTCCCTGTCCACGTCTGCGAGGGAGCCCGAACCCACGCTCTCGAACTCCGTCTCGATCTCGTGAGACGCCCACGAGACGCCCGAGCCGTCAGTGTTCTCGAACCAGACAGCTCCAGGGATCCCGCCCCCTGCGTCCATCGTGCCCATGATGTCGATGTCGCCGTCTCCGTCGATGTCTCCGGTACAGAGCGAGGAGGCCGCCGCATAGTCGGCCGAGACGCTCCAGAGAGGCCATGGAGGCGGCGCACCGGAGTTGATCCAGACGAAGTACTCCGGAGGCTGGCCTGCGCTGCCGGCGATGTCGGGCCGTCCGTCGCCGTTGAGATCCGCCGCAGAGACTGCCGTCGGTCCCCAGATGTCGGAGCTCAGCACCTGCCTGGTCCACGCTGTTCCAGCACCGTCGTCGTTGCGGTGGAGGGCGAACAGGTCGTCGTAGAAGACTGCTGAAGCGATGTCGTTGTCGCCGTCCAGATCGAAATCGGCTGCGGTTTCGCATTCCGGGCCGTTCACTGTGGCATCGACGATCCTGCGGACGAAGGGCGGGCTCGTCCAGCACTGGTTCTGCCACCAGGTGACCTCGTCCTCCTGGAAGCCGGGGCAGAGGATGTCAGGTGATCCGTCGAGGTTCACATCGAACGGGTGCATGCAGAAGGCGCCGTCGAAGGAGGAGCTGAGGACCTGATAGGACGACGGGATCGAGCCGAGGTGCAGGCCTGTCGAGCCGATCGTTCGCACTCCGCTCATCCCGCTGTCGCAGTCGTATTCGGAGCCCCACGACGACACAGGACCCGGTGTTCCCGCCCCGCCCGACCAGTCGGTCTGGGTCGCGGTTTCGGCAAAGGAGATCGAGAAGACAAGAAGAACTGGAACCACGTACGTCTTCATGGCAGTCTCCTCGGATGACCCTGCAGCTCGTTCGAATAGGATGCTAAGGGCCGGCACCTGTCAACGGACACCCAGTTTCCCGCGGTCAGGGGACATCCAGTTTCCCGCACCCGCGCGTAGTCCCCTGTCGGCGTGAGGGCGGATCATCAGTTTCGCTCGTTGACGGCCTGGGAGATGTTTCTCAGGCGGTAGGATCTTCCGTCGATGCTCACGACGTGGCAGTGGTGCAGCAGGCGGTCGAGAAGTGCGGTAGCCAGGACTTCGTCGCCTGCGAGCATGTCGGGCCATTCCCTGATGCTCTTGTTCGAGGTGATGATGGTGCTGGCCCGCTCGTAGCGATAGCTGACGACCTGGAAGAGCAGGTGTGCGTCCCTCCGGTCCATGGCCTGGAAGCCCAGCTCGTCGATGATCAGCTCCGGCGTGCATTGCTTCTGTGCCACCTTCCACCCCCTCCACTCAGGTCAACACTAACATTACGCCCGGACCTGTTTTCGGTGAGGCAGGTCACGCGGGAAGCGAAAAAGGTCGCCGGACTCTCATCCGACGACCTTTTCCGAATCTGGTACCCC
>CAZMTK010000002.1:0-108848 GCA_964569245.1 uncultured bacterium
GGAGACTATCACGCGCCAGAGCGGCGGAAACCCGTACTACATACGCGAGCTGCTCCGGTCCCTCAGGCAGGGGGGGGCGCTGGCGGGCAGGGTGGAGAGAGGCTACTGCGGCGTGGAGGCCGAGAAGCTTCCTGACGGGATCGTCCAGCTCGTGAGATCGCGGCTCGACCAGCTCGACTCTTCGTCGCGCGAGGTGCTGAGGATGGGGGCTCTGCTGATGGGGAGCTTCGGGCTCGATGCGCTTTCCTTCCTGATGGATATCCAGCCCTTGCAGGCTGCGCGAGCTCTGGAGAGGCCCCTGCGGATGGGGCTGGTGCAGGAGGAGTTCTCCCCGTCGGGCGAGCCCCTGTACCGCTTCAGCCACGACTGCGTGAGGAGCTGCCTGATAGAGGAGCTTTCGACCGGAGTGAAGAGATCGCTCTGCACGCAACTGGGACGCTATTACGAAGAGAGATGGCGGCGCGGGGAGAAGAATCGGCTGGCTCAGGCGGCATACTGCTACTGCGAGGGGCTGGACGCCGAGAAGGCGGCGAAGTTCGCGCTGCTTGCGGCGGAGGACGCGAAGGCGCGCCAGGCCACTTTCGACCAGGCCGCCTGGCTCGAGCGCTTCGTCCGTTTCACGACCGCCTCCGGCGCAGCGGACCGGTCGAAGCTCTTCGAAGCATGGCTCGATCTTGGTGGTCTCCACGTGCTGCACGGCCGGCACGAGGATGCGAAGAGGGTCTTCGACATGGCCGAGACTCTGGTTTCCGGCAGCCTCCAGAAGGGCGAACTTGCCTTCGCCAGGGCTTCCCTCTACTACAACCTTGCCGAATACGACAGGGCGGTGGACGCCTTCTCCGAGGCGTACGGAAGCGGAATCGCCGCGGAGAAGCGCCTTCTCTGCCGGATGAGGATCGCCTTCATCAGGCACATCAAGGGTGCGAGCGACGAGGCGGTCAGGATTCTCGACGAGACTCTGCAGGCCATGTCCTCCCTGCCCGACGGTGTCGAGAAGCGCAGGCTCGAAGCGACTTACGACAACACCAGGGGATTCATCGACGTGCAGTTCTCCGAGGCCGAGAGGGGCATAGGTCTCTGCCGCAGGGCTGTGAGAACCTACAGGGAGATCGGGGACACCAAGCAGCAGGCCAGGGCCATGCTGAACCTGGCGTCCACACTGTCGTCCTTCGGCGCATGGGAAGAGAGGCTGAAGCTCCTGGGCGAGGCAGTACGCATCCTGACCGAGTCGGGCGACGTCCATTCCCTGATGGTGGCCTATATAAACCTCGGGCAGGTGTACCAGGCAATAAACCAGGACGACCTCGCCGAGGAGTACTTCAGGCAGTGTCTCGATCTGGTGGAGGCCACCGGCACACCCCGATTCAGGGTCTGGGCCGAGTGCCATCTCGGCACCATCGAGGAGAAGCGCGGCAACTACGAGGATTCGCTCAGGCACCTCACCACGGCCGTCACCGCGGCCAGGGAGCTCGACTACACCAGGATGGCCGTCATCTGCAACCTGAATATCGCCATCACGCTGGCCCGAATGAGGAGGTTCGGGGAGGCCTGGGAGGTCTTGGGGAGAATCGAGAAGGACCCGGCCATAGACCACATGGGGGCGGGAATCAGGAGCGCCATGTTCCAGGTCAGGGGGTTCATAGACTGGATGGACGATACAGGCGACCGCAGGGCCAGGCTGGAGGATGCCCTGGAGGTGTTCGCCCTGTCGAAGGCGTCGAAGGGAGCCGACCTCCTCGAGTCGATAGACACCGCATGGTGCGAGGCCAGGGTCCTGAGGGAGCTGGGCCGGATCGACGAGGCCAGGGTGGTGGTCGCCGAGGCGGTGATCGACATCGAGAAGTGCCTCGCCGACATCCAGAGCCCGATCATACGAGAGGACCTGAAGAAGGCGGAATCCATCGCGGGCCTGCTGGGGATGAACGAGCAGTTCCTGCAGCAGCCCCCGGGCCGGCCCTGACAGGGGACAGACTCCTATATTTTACTGAAGTAATAATTGTTGTTAAATATAGGAGTCTGTCCCCTACAACCTCACCAGCCGGATGGATGACGCCTCGCCATCGACCGCCTCCCGGATCAGGCAGCGTCACGCCCGTCCAACAGGAACGAAGAACCCTCCCGGTCGGAGAGGTGGAGGCAGGAGCACAACCGCTTCAGGCCGCACAGCGCGCTGGGCCACCGGCCTCCTGCGCCCGAGACCGTAACCGACCTTTCCCAGCAAGCTGTAATCGGTCATCATGCTAACTGGAAGCCACTGCGGGCTTACACCTGAGGGTGAGCCTATGAATGGGGCTGGTCAGGAAAGAGGCAGCTTGCGCACAATCTCTCCCCCTATGATAACATCGCATAATTGATAATCGGCTTGAGGGAGGATCACATCAAGATAATCCAGGGACGCACAGAGTGCATTCCCCAGCAGCCAGCTTGTCAGATGCTCATGCAGGGGCGATCATCTACCTGATATCGAACAAGCCCGGAAACCCGGAAGGTGCAGTATGAAAGCTCTGCTACTGACGACAGCCCTGATCCTTCCCGCCGCCGCCCAGCTGCCGGGCCAGCCGTGGTCACCCCACTGGTTCGTCGACGAGCTCATCGCATGGGATCCGGCGTCGGACCCCGACGCGCCCTACAACAGGAGCTGGGTGCCCCTTGCCGACCGCTTCGAAGGCGAGCCGGTGAACCCCCACGCGCGGCCTGGCGAGGCGGACATCACCGCACTGTGCGCCTGGTACGGCACCAGCACGAACCCCTCGCAGGGGCGCAACGAGTTCGACATGTTCGCCTTCAACTACTGGATGTACCTGGACATCATGGTCTTCTGGGGCGGGTCGGCTGGCGAGGGCATCATCCTCGCCCCTAGCCCCTACGTCATCGATGCGGCCCACAGAAACGGCGTGCCGGTGTACGGCACGATCTTCTTTCCGCCTGCCGTTTACGGCGGCCAGATACAGTGGGTGTGGGACCTCGTGCAGAAGGAGGGAGACACCTTCCCCGTCGCCGACAAGCTGATCGAAGCTGCAGAGTACTACGGATTCGACGGCTGGTTCATCAACCAGGAGACCGCGGGCGGCAATGCCCAGATGGCGGTTCTGGTGCGTGACTTCATGGCCTATGTCCAGAGCGCCTCCGACATCGACATCATGTGGTACGACGCCATGATCGAGAACGGCGCCATCTCATGGCAGAACGCCCTGAATGCCAGCAACGACATGTTCTTCCAGGACGGCGAGGTGATCTCCGACGAGTTCTTCATCAATTTCTGGTGGAACCAGACGGGGCTCACGAACTCGGGGATCCTGGCCGAGGCGCTGGGCAGGAGCAGGTACGAGCTCTTCGCAGGGGTGGACGTGGAGGCCAACGGCTACGGCACAGCGGTGAACTGGCAGGCGGTGTTCCCCGAGGGTCAGCCCCACCGCACCTCGCTGGGATTCTACAGGCCCGAATGGTGCTACAATTCATCATCCGGCCCCGAAGACTTCTATACGAAGGAGAACCGCTTCTGGGTGGGGGCCAACCGCGACCCGAGCAACACTTCCACATCCGAAGCCTGGAAGGGAATGGCCCACTACGTGCCCGACCACTCGGCGGTGAACGACCTGCCTTTCGTCACCAACTTCGATACGGGCCAGGGAAACCTGTACGCGGTGGACGGCGAGGTGCTGAGGACCGGCGAGTGGCAGAACCTCAGCCTGCAGGACCTGCTCCCGACCTGGCGCTGGATCGCTCAGTCCACGGCCGTCCCGCTGTACCCCGACCTGGCATGGGACGACGCCTACTACGGCGGCACATGCCTGGAGGTGTCCGGCGACATCGTTCCCGGAGCGCCGACTACGCTGCACCTCTACAGGACGGACCTGCCCCTGACCTCCTCCTCGCTGCTGGCGGCGGCCTTCAGGACGGGAACTGCAGGTGAGCCTTCGCACATGCAGATCGCACTGGACTTCACCGACTCCCCGGGCTTCACGGAGTTCGTCGAAGCCGGGAGCACAGTGTCGGAGGGCTGGACTCTCGGCACCTGGAGCCTCTCCCAGTTCTCGGGCCGGACACTGGAGGCGCTGGGGCTCAGGTTCTCCTCGACAACCCCGGTCCCCGGCTACGACATCAGGGTGGGCAGGCTGGGCATCCTGGACGGCCCGCCCGACCCTCCACAGCCCCCCTCGGGCCTGTGGGTGGAGGGCTTCTATCAGACCGACGACAACCACGGGACGATTCGGCTGCGCTGGACTCACTCGCCCGACCCGGTGCGCCGGTACAACGTCTATCGGCTCAATCCCGACGACAGCCGCACCTTTCTCGGGGCCACTCCTTCGAACGCCTACTTCGTGCCTGAGATCGTGCGGGTCGGCTCGGAGGACACGACGACCGTGATGGTAGAGGCAGTGGGTCCCGACTTCTCGGCTTCTGGATGCGCCTCGACGGTGGTGACTTGGACGACGACCGGTGTCGGCGGCGGCCCGGAAGCCGGCGGAAGCCCCTCGCTCCTGCCGCCCTCGTGCAATCCCTTGAGGGGGCCGGCGATCCTCGGTTACACTCTACCGGTTGATGCGAGAGCCAGGATCTCCGTCTATTCCGTCGCGGGGCGCGTCGTGGACACCCCTCTAGACAGCGAAGCCCAGGCGGGATCGCACTCCCTGGCATGGGACGCCTCGCGCCTGGAGCCGGGGGTCTATTTCATCGTCCTCGACGCCTGCGGCGAGTCGCTGGTGGAGAGATGCGTGGTGCTGAGCCGCTGAAGGCCGCCCGGATCACTCTTTCGAGACCCAGCAGCCTCCCATGGCAAGGTTGTCAATTCCGCTGGCAAGGAAAGTCTTGAGGGCGTCCGCCGGAGAGCTGACGATGGGCTCTCCCCTGAGGTTGAAACTCGTATTCACGATCACCCTGGCTCCGGTGGCCTGCCCGAAGGCCTCGATCACGTCGAAGTAGCGGGGATTCCACTCCCTCTTCACCGTCTGCAGACGGCCGGTTCCCATGTGGTTCACGGCGGGGGCGAGGCCGGAGTAGCGCTCTTTCCAGGGCAGGACGGTAAGCATGAATCTCGAAGGGTAGTCGCCGCAGGGTGTGAAGCCCTCGAAGTACTCCGGGGCTGCGTCTTCCGGCACCGCCGGGGCGAACGGCCTGAAAGGCTCGCGGAACTTGATCTTCATGTTGATCGTGTTCTTCATAGAGGCCTGGCGGGGATCGGCCAGAATGGAGCGGTTGCCCAGCGCCCTCGGACCCCACTCGAAGCGCCCCTGGTGGAAGCCGACGACACGGCCATTCAGCATGGCGTCCACCGTGTGCTCGACAAGCCGCTCCTCCGTCAGTCTCTCGTACCTGACACCGCTCGACTCGAGGGCCGCCACTGTCTCGGCTTCGGCATACTCCTCACCCCAGTAGGCATTGTCCATGACGAAGGCACCTGGATTGCCCAGCACCTCCTGCCACACCTGGAGGGCCGCACCTAGGGCTCCGCCCGCATCTCCCGCAGCAGGCTGAATGAAGACCTCGTCGAAGCCTGCCTCTCTTATGACCCTTCCGTTGGCGACCGAGTTGAGCGCCACGCCGCCGGCCATGCACAGGCGGGAGGAACCGGTCTCCTTCCTGAGCGCGCGGGCCATTCCAAGGACGATCTCCTCGGTCACCTTCTGGATGCTTGCGGCGACGTCGGCGTAGTGCCTGCTGGATCTGACAACGGGGTCGGACGGGCTCGCGCCGGGGTCGGTCGCCTCGGTGACGAAGGGCGATTCCGGAGTGCGCGGCTCGCCGAACAGGTCCACGAACCTCCTGCCGAAGCTCCTGACCGGCGAACGGTGGTACTCGAACCAGCTCATGTCGAGGCTGAAGCTGCCGTCGGAATGGATGTGCACGAGCTTTCCCAGGATGTCGTCCACGAAGCGGGGCTCGCCATAGGGCGCCATCCCCATCACCTTGTACTCGCCCTCGTTCACCTGGAACCCCAGGAAGGCCGTGAAGGCCGAATAGAGGAGGCCGAGCGAGTGAGGAAACCTCTGCTGGTGAGTCAGACTTATGCGGCTGGATCCGCCAGCCGTTCTGGATGCAGTGCCGAAGCCCTTCGCGGTGGTCGTCCACTCGCCTACGCCGTCGAGGGTGAGGATGGCCGCATCGGGGAAGGGGCTGGCGAAGAGCGCGCTTGCGGCATGTGCAACGTGGTGGTCGACGAAGAGGATCCTCTCCGGAGGGATGCCGAGCTCCTTCCTGATCCTGTTCCTTATCCATAGCTTCTCGTCGAACCAGTTGATCATGGCCTCGCCGAAGGTCCTCCAGGAGGCAGGAAAGGTGCTCATGGAGGACTGCAGTATCCTCTCGAACTTGATAAGAGGCTTTTCGTAGAAGACTGCGAAATCGACGTCGGACTTCGATATGCCGGCCTTTTTCAGGCAGAAGGCTATGGACCGGGAGGGGAAGCCCTCGTCCTGCTTCACGCGGCTGAAGCGCTCCTCCTGGGCTGCCGCCACGAGCACCCCGTCGCGCAGGAGCGCGGCAGCCGAGTCGTGGTAGTAGCAGCTGAGGCCGAGTATGTACACCGAGATCCTCCTAGAACTGCCTCTTGCACTCCGCGATGCCGGCAGAGGCGGTCGTCCAGGCCGACCAGCCCGTGGAACGCTTCCCCGAGAGTCCCAGCGGGTCGCCTGCGAGGCGGAACAGCAGGGCGAACGGCACCATCACGGAGAAGTAGAAGAGGCCCAGTACGAGCCTTCCCTGGAAGCTTCCCATGCGCAGGGCGAACCGCTTCCAGGCCGCCAGGAAGCGGGACCGCGAGCGCCCCGCGTCCCTCTTCATCGCGGGGAACGAAGCCCTCCTGGGCATCGAGACCAGCAGTCCCATCGCCATGCCGGCGCCGGCGGCGATTCCTGCGCGTGTCCAGTGGCCGGCATCTCCGAGCAGGGCTGCCAGGGCGATCCAGAGGGCCGGGACGAGCACCAGGTCCACCGCCCCCGGCACCGGGAGCCTCCTGCCCGATGCCATGGATGCTCCCGCCGACCACCCGGCAGTGGAGAGGACTATCGCTGCGAGCGTCGCCAGCAGGCTCACGGATGTCAGAACAGGGTGTAGATGAAGGGCGCCACGGCCGAGCCCTGCGCGAACACCAGCAGGGCGAGGACCAGGACCAGCACCACCACCATGGGGATCATCCACCACAGCTTCCTCTGCCACATGAAGGCGAGAAGCTCGCCGATGATCCCGAGCCTGTCGATGAAGGCAGACATCAGACCCCGCTTCCTTTGATTGTGGAATCTGCCGTTCCGCGGGCTCATGGTCAATCGTCCGGGCCTCCCCCTCCTGCCGAGGGGCTTCCCATCGGACTCCGCACGGCCTATCATCCGACAAACCGTCCGATCGGAGAACCACCATGAACCAGTGTGCGCTCGTCCTCCTCTCCTGTCTCTCCGGGGGCCCGTGCTGCGGTTCTCCGGACCCCGCAGGGATGACCTGCGCTGCAGGAGGCGACAGCTGCATCCTCCTGCTCACTACGGGAACGGACGCGGGGCTCGCGGCCTGGAGCGAGAAGCTGGGGCCCGTCACGATCTCCGACCTGCCGGGTGCGGGGAGGAACGCCTTCGTGCTGGGTGGCTCGGTCTACTTCAAGGAATGCCTGCCGGGACTGCAGCGCATCTGCAGGTGGAGCGACGGGACTGCCGAGGATGTGGTCTCGGCATCCGCACTCTGCGGGCCGTTCCCGGCGGATTCCGGAATCATGTACTCGGATGCCGGAGGAATACGACTCAGAGCCGGTGAACGGACGGAGACGCTCGTTGCCGGCGGTGATGCTGCCATGACCCCGTCAGCCGCCCTGTGGAACGGATCGGTCTGGTTCGTGGACCGCCAGGGATGCCTCCGCGCATCCGCCCCGGGCGGAGAGCCCGGCGGGCCGCTCGTCGAGGGAGCGGCATCGGTCACCGTCCTGGGCTGTGCGTTGTCGATCAGGTCTCTCGACGGCAGGATCCTGCTGATCGAGGAGCCCGGGATTCCGCCCGGGACGGGCTGGATCGAGGGCTCGTGGCCCGTCATCTCGGATGCGGGCCGCCTTGTCGTCTGCAGGCTCGAAGGGGCCGCTCCGGCAGTTCTGTGCGCCGGGACGGGAGAGGTTCTCGCAACCGGAGCACTCAGGCCCTTCTGCTGGCCGGGTCACGGCATGGTCTGGACGGATGTTTCTACGGGGAGGCTGCGCGGCATGCCGCTCCCCGCCGAGGGGCTGCGGTTCCCGGGCAGCCCGGAAGCCGCCTGCAGGAGCGACATGCCCGACCCCGTCGTGGAGATCGACGTGCCCTGGATGCACCAGAGGTGGGACACGCCGGACTGGTTCGACGGCTCGTGGTCGTGCGGCCCCTCATCCTGCACCATGGCCCAGCAGTACTACGGCAGGCTGACACCCGACTCCATCTGGTGCTCATCCCCTGCGCCCGGCCATTGGAGTACGATGGGCGAGTACATTCCCACGGAGTTCACCTTTCTCGGCTTCACCTACGACATCCTCGGGCTCTCGCCAGGCGGCGTCTGGGTCCCGGGCGCGCACGGCTTCATCTGTCGCGACGCCGGCGGGGCCTACTGGAGCTATATGACCCTCTACCTCGAGCAGATGGGTCTGGAGTCGGCCTGGGCCGGCACGGCCTGGAGCACGCTGACCACGGAGCTGGACAGCCTGTGGCCCGTCGTGTGCTCCAGCACTATCTACTACTCCGGGGGGACCTACGGGCACATCATCCTCTTCACGGGCTACTTCTCCGACCACACCGTCGTGGTCAACGACCCTTACGGCGATGCCAACGAGACGGGCTGGGGGCAGAGCTGGCGATACCCGAACGGCAAGGCCTGCCTCTACGACTGGCCGGGCTACAACAACGGCCATCTGGAGATCGGAGCGGTCAACCAGCTCTTCACCGCCCGCCACGAAGTCCTCGTGCCCGCCGACACGCTGGTGGACGACCTGAGCCTGGGATTCGCGAAGCGGGGCGGCTGCGCCTACTGGCACGAGGGGCAGGGCGGCTTCGGTGGCACGTACTGGTGGACGTGGTCCACCGCGGCACCCCCGGACACCTGTTTCGCGAAGTGGCGCCCGCAGCTCCCGGGCGAGGGCTGGTACGAGGTGAGCGTGTTCATCCCGGAAGATCATGCCGGAGCGACGGGCATCTACCGGCTCTCGACCCCTGCCGGGCCGGTCGAGATACCGCTTGACCAGAGTGCATGGTCATCGGAGTGGGCTCCGCTCGGTACTTTCTGGCTGGCGCCCGGCGACTCCCTCTACCTCGGTGACTTCACAGGCGCAGGGGCGCAGCACCTGGCCTTCGATGCCGCCCTCTTCAGCCCGCAGCCGACATCGGCACCCGGAGGAGAGTCGGCTGGCTGCCTCCAGGCAGTCACCGCCTGCCCGTCCCTCGGCTCGATCATGGTGACTCTGACCTGTGCCCCGCTCCCGGTTCCTGTGGCGATAGACGTGTTCGACATCGCCGGGCGCGTTGCCGCGTCCGGGGAGATCCCGCCCGGCGGCGCATCCGCCTCGATCGGGGCGGGGCTTCCCCCGGGATTCTATGCGGTAAGGCTGTCGGCGCAGGGCTCGACGCTGTTAAGCCGCACCGTCCTGCTGGAGTAGCTCCCGGGGCGTCGGATCCGTCAGCCCAGCGGCTCGGCAGGCTCGTACAGGTCGGTGATGAACTCCGACTCGTCGCTTGTGCTTTCGTGCCCCTTCACGTAGATCTCGAAGCAGGGCGAGCAGCGCGGCCTCAGCCCGTTCGCGGGCATCCACGAGACTAGCTCCATCCATGCCCGGGGTATCCCGGAGTACGGGCCGACCAGCCGGCTCGTTGCGTAGAGCCCGCCGGGAATCTCGAAGGTGGTGAGTGCGGAGCCCCCCGGAAGGGCCGGGAACCCCTCGACTGTCACGCAGGCATCGGAGTGCAGATCCTCCTGCGGCACCGAGCCGGGGTCGTCGTAGTAGATTGCGAGCCACTGCGACCTATCGATCGCGACGCCGGCCCTCCTGACCTCTCCATCCAGTTTCTCGAATGCCCCTCCGATCAGGTTGTAGGGTCCTATGTGCCGCATGCACAGCACCTTTATCGGCTTCAGCTCGACCGTCTTCGCATCCATCGTCCTGTCTCCCTTCCTCACCGGGTTGAACACTGTGACAGCGCTGCCAGGATGGTGTCGGCAGCACGAGGATGCGCCAAGACGCGGCATCGCCTTCCCGAGCTTCTTGAACCTGGACGGCGTCTCGCCGGTCATCCCCGTGGGGATCCGGTTGAAGTGCAGGGGGACGAGGCATGCTGCTGACGCCGGCTCCTCCAGGGCGAGCCTCCGGTCGAGGTTCTCGCCTATGAACTCGAGGGCCCAGAGGATCCTCCCGCAGTGCCCAGGCTCCCTGCTATTTCTGATCATCACCTCCTGCGTGGAAGATAAGCCTCAGGGCATCCGGGAGCGATTCACCGCCCTGCTGGCTTCGAGGCCGGTTGTGACTCCGGTCTTCCAGTGGTTATTGTGTTCTTGGTGCAAGCTCCCCGGGGAGGGCCATGGAGGGGAACAAGACCTGCGTGGGATGCGGAAGGCGGCTCGAGCCTGGGGTGTCGAGCTGCCTTCACTGCGGCAGGGAGGCTTTCGGCGCTGCGCCCCCGGCTTCCGGCCAGACCGCTGCTCAGGGCGCTGCTGCTCCCTTTGACGGAGAAACCGACTCGCCCGCGGTAGGAACCGGCGAGTGGTTCGTCACGCTTCTCCTGCTCGGGATACCGCTGGTGAACCTGGTCCTCCTGCTCGTGTGGGCCTTCGGCGGCTCTGCGAACCCCAGCAAGCGGAACTTCTCGAAAGCCGTCCTCGCCTTCGTGCTGATCGCGTTCGTCGTCTGGCTCGCCTCGTTCGCGGCCGGGATCGCGATCCTCGGCAGGAACCCGGATCTCGAGCGGCGCATACTCGAGATGCTGGGAGAGATGGTGCCCGGATAGCCGGGCGAGGAGGGGATCCGGAATGAGAGCAGCGACTGCCCGACTGATGCCGCCGGCCGCCTTTCTCGTGCTCCTGGCCGCGGTCCCGGCAGGCGCCCAGATCTACCCGCAGATCATGTGGTGGTACGATCTCGACGCACCCTCCCTCGGCTCCGCCTCCGTCGGCGACATCGACGGCGACGGCAAGCTCGAGGTGGTCTTCGGGACCTACTTCAACGACGAGAAGATACACGCGCTGAACGGCGAGGACGGGTCCCAGCTCTGGGAATACGACACCGGCGGATGCAACGACGCTTCTTCCGTCATCTGGGACGTGGACGGAGACGGCGAGCTCGAAGTAGTAGCCGGCGCCTCCTCGCCGTACCGCGTCTACTGCTTCGACGGGGCCACCGGCGGGGTCGAGTGGTCCACCTCCCTGGGCTATCCGAACTGCACCGACTCCCCCCCCGCCGTGGCCGACATCGACGGTGACGGGATGCCGGAGATCGTCCTCGGGACCTTCTACGACTGGGTCTTCGCCCTCAACGGCGAGAACGGCTCGATCCTCTGGCAGGTCGACCTGGGGGACGGCCACGTGGAATCGGACCCGGCGATACTGGACCTCGACGGCGACGGCGACCTGGACATCGTGGTGGCCGAGTGGATGGGGCTCTGCAGGGTGGTCGCCCTCAGGGGGGACGACGGGGGAACGCTGTGGGCCTCGACGATTCCCGAGGACTACATGTACCACGGCTGCAGCCATGCGGACATCGACGGAGACTCGAAACCCGAGCTGGCAATCGGCTGCTACGACGGCCATGTCTACTGCCTGAACGGGGAGGATGGCTCGCTCTGCTGGAGCTTCGCCACCCCCTCCTATGCCGGTGCGCCGACATCGCTGGCCGATCTGAACGGGGACGGCCTCCTCGAAGTCGCATACGGCGCCGGGAACACCGTCGGAGCCATTTCATCATCCGGCTCCGGCATCTGGTCCTTCCCGGCCGGCGGGAGCGTCTTCCGCGGATCAGCGATAGCCGACCTCGACGAGGACGACACCCCCGACCTCGTCTTCGGCACCGGTTCGGGCATGCTGTACGCCCGCCGCGGAAGCCTCGGCCAGCCTCTGTGGGAGATCGACCTCCAGGCCCACTACGGGAACGCGTTCGACATCGACCACGCCCCGGTGGTCGCCGATCTCGACGGCAACGGAAAGCTCGACGTGTTCGTCGTCGGCGGGCACGCCGAGTCCTCCCAGCCGGAGAACAACCACGGCAGGGCATACGCACTCTCCGCCGGTGCGGGCACTGGACCGGGATGGCCCATGTTCCGCCACGACGAGCGCCACAGCGGATGCTTCTACGGCTACCAGACCGGCATCGGGCCGGACACTGCGGTTGAGGCGGGCGGGCTGTCAGTCTCACCCAACCCCTCGAGCCGCTCGATTTCAGTGCGATTCTCACTGGAGGCGCCCTCGCATGTGCACTTCGCGGTCTTCGACCTCTCCGGGAGGCTGACCGGCGAAGCGGACCTCGGCTTGCTGGCCGAGGGCGATCACGAGGCGGTGCTCTGCTGTGCACCGTCCTGCATTCTGCCGGCCGGGCAGTATCTCGTCACGATGGATGCGGACGGCAGTGTGTTCACAGCCAGGGCGCTGGTGCTCCCGTGACAGGCCCTGACGGAACGAATGCCGCCGGCGGAGGATCATCCATGAGGCATGTATCCCCCTCCCTGAGGGAGTTCGTCCTCTCGTTCGCCGACTGGATATGGCAGACCGACTCCTCGGGCAGGATTGTGTCCTGCACGGATGGAGTCCAGCGGGTAATGGGGTACTCGCCGGGCGAGATCGAGGGACGCCACATCCTGGACCTGCTTGCCGAGCCGGACGACGAGGAGAGCAGGCGAGCGATAGCGGACAGGATGGACTCGCGACAGCCTCTCCGGGACATCATCTGCTGGAGGTCCACGAGCACCGGCGGGAAGGTGTGCATCCTCACCGGCGGCATACCGGTGACCGACGAGTCCGGAGCCTTTCTGGGATATGACGGCATCGACAGGGACATCACGGGAGTCATGGAGATGGAGAAGGCCCTCCGTACCCAGGAGGCCTTCGTGGAGAAGCTTTTCGACTCGGCCGCCGAGGGCATCGTGCTCGTCGACAACTCGGGCAGGATAAGGAAGGTCAATCAGGCGTTCCTGGATCTCTTCGGCTGGAGCGAGCAGGATGTACTCGACAGGAGCATAGACGACATCGTCCCCGGCCCGGACAGGCTCGAGGAGGCGCGGAAGATCACCGGGGCGGTCGTCTCCGGCCGCAGGATAACCCTGGAGACGGAGAGGGTGAGGCGCGACGGGACCCCTCTGCAGGTGTTCCTGGTGGCTGCCCCGATCGAGACCGGTGACGGCCAGATAGGCTTCTTCGGCATCTACAGCGACGTGACGGCGTGGAAGAAGGCGCAGGAAGAGCTGAAGGAGCAGACGAGGTTCCTATCCAGCCTGCTGGAGAACCTGCCGGGGATGGTCTACAGGTGTCTCTACGACGAGCACCGGACCATGGAGTTCGTCAGCAGGGGCTGTTTCGGGCTCACCGGGTACAGGCCGGAGGAGCTGGTCAGGAACGCCGTGGCGTCATACGACAGCCTGGTGATCCCGGAGGACAGGCACCTCGTCAGGCAGGCAGTCGAGTCATCCATCTCCGGAGGCGGAAGATACGACATGCAGTACAGGATACGGAAAAGGTCCGGCGAGGTTCGCTGGGTGCACGAGGGCGGCGCAGGAGTATTCGATTCCTCGGGCGGGCTGGTGGCTCTCGAGGGCTTCGTCACCGACACAGACGACTCGGTGACCTCGGAGGAGCAGCTAAGGAGGTCCCGGCAGAGGATCGAGAAGCTGCACGAGGTGGCGATCGCCCTGGAGGCGTGCCGGACGGAGATAGAGGCTTGCAGGCTCACGGTCGAGGCTGCCGAGCAGATCATAGGCTTCGCCATATGCAGCGTGGACCTCGTCGAGGGGGATTTCCTGGTGACGATGGCCACTTCCCGCGGCGGCGCTGACGTCAACAGGCCCCGCACTCCCGTCACGGAAGGACTTGGCGGAAGGTCGCTCGCCACCGGGCGGACCATACGCACGGGGCGCCTGTCCGAGGAGCCAGATGCGCTGCCGGTGTCGGACAAGCTGATGTCCGCCGTCAGCGCGCCCATCGGGGACATGGGCGTGTTCCAGGCCGTCTCGCACTCCGCAGATGCGTTCTCGGACGACGAGGTGAACGCGCTGGAGCTGCTACTGGGACATACTGCGGAAGCACTGAGGCGGCTGAGGCTCGAAGGAAGGCTGAGGGAGCAGGCCGTCCGAGACCCGCTCACCGGGCTCTACAACAGGAACTATTTCAACCAGTTGATGGAGCACGAGTCCCACAGGGCCAGCAGGTACGGCCGCAGGGTCGGCTTCCTGATGATCGATCTGAACGACTTCAAGGGCATCAACGACCGGTTCGGCCACGCAGCCGGAGACAGGTATCTGAAGGATTTTGCGGCCTTCCTGCTCGCGAGCGTGAGGAAGGCCGACATAGTGGTGAGATTCGGCGGAGACGAGTTCCTGATAGTACTCCCCGAGACCGACGGCGAGGCTGCTGCGGTGATGGAGAGACTCGAGCGGAACAAGCCCGGGGAGATCCTCGTGTCTGAATCGGGAACGGTTCCTGTGGCGTTCTCCGTCGGGTGCTCCTACTGGAAGCCGGGCAGCGAGGAGACCGTCTGGCAGGCTCTAGAGCGAGCCGACTCGCTCATGTACGATGCAAAGAGGGCGGGCACGGGGGCGCAGAAGGACCTGGACGAGGAAGCCTCCCCCGGACCGTCGGTCTGACAGTCCGTTCCCCGGAGAAGTGACAGGGCCGGAAGGCAGACGCCTCCCGGCCCTCTCTGCTTCCTCGGGGCTAGAGCAGATGGAAGGCCACGGTCACTCCTGCGGTGACGATCGAGACCATGCTCATGAGCTTGATGAGAATGTTGAGGCTGGGCCCGGACGTGTCCTTGAACGGGTCTCCCACGGTGTCTCCGATGACAGCCGCCTTGTGGGCCACGGAGCCCTTTCCGCCGTGCTGGCCCTCCTCGATGTACTTCTTCGCGTTGTCCCAGGCCCCGCCGGTGTTGGCCAGGAAGATGGCGAGCACGAAGCCGGTCGCTGTGCCGCCCAGCAGCAGGCCCATCACACCCCCGACTCCCAGGACGAGGCCCGCGGTAATCGGAACGATGATGGCGAGCGAGGCGGGCAGCACCATCTCGCGCTGTGCGCCCCTGGTCGAGATTTCGACGCATCTCGCGTAGTCGGGCTCGGAGGTTCCCTGCATTATGCCGGGGTCTGTCCTGAACTGCCGCCTGACCTCCTCGACCATTCTTCCGGCGGCACGCCCGACAGCCTGCATGCTGAGACCGCAGAACAGGAACGCCATCACAGACCCCACGAAGGCTCCGACCAGGACCAGGGGGTTCATCAGGGTAACGTCGAAGTAGGCCATCATGTCTCTCAGGCCTGCATGGGCTAGGCTCACCTGGCAACCGAAGTCTATTCTGGGTATGGTGCCTACGGTATGCTGCATCGCGACCCTGACCTCCTCGACGTAGGAAGCCAGCAGGGCGAGCGCGGTGAGGGCGGCCGAGCCGATGGCAAAGCCCTTCCCCGTTGCTGCAGTGGTGTTTCCCAGCGCGTCGAGGGCGTCGGTGCGACGTCTCACTTCGGGATCGAGCCCGCTCATCTGGGCGTTGCCTCCGGCATTGTCGGCGATGGGCCCGTACGCATCCGTCGCGAGTGTGATCCCGAGCGTCGATAGCATTCCGACCGCCGCGATGCCGATTCCGTAGAGTCCCATCGGTACGTCGGAGAAGTCGAACCCCGACGCGAAGAGGAACGCCAGAACAGTTCCAGTCGCCACGGCCAGAACAGGAATGGCGGTGGATATCATTCCTGTGCCGATTCCAGAGATGATGACCGTCGCAGGCCCCGTGTTGGCATGATTGGCGATGTCCCTCGTGGGTCTGAAGCCGTGCGAAGTGTAGTACTCCGTCACCTTTCCGATGATTATCCCCACGGCAAGACCGGTGACGACAGAGCCCCAGATCCCCCAAGCGTTCGGCAGATGGAGGAGGTTCAACAGAAGCGCGGAGAAAGCGACTATGAGAATGGACGAGGTGTTGATCCCGTTCCCGAGCGCGTTCAGCAGCTGCTTCTGGTCCGCGCCCTCCCTGGTCTTCACCATGAAGATTCCAAGCACGGACAGGGCGGTCCCCATGGCGGCTATGAGCATCGGTGCCAGGACGGCGTTCATCTGGAAGCCGCCCGCTGCGAAGGCGGTCGCACCGAGAGCGGCAGTGGCGAGTATGGCGCCGCAATAGGATTCGTACAGGTCGGCGCCCATTCCGGCGACATCGCCGACATTGTCGCCGACGTTGTCGGCGATCACAGCGGGATTCCTCGGATCGTCCTCGGGGATTCCGGCCTCGACCTTCCCGACCAGGTCGGCGCCGACGTCGGCGGCCTTGGTGAAGATGCCGCCTCCCACCCTCGCGAAGAGCGCCTGGGTCGAGGCTCCCATTCCGAAGGTCAGCATCGTGGTCGTTACGATTATCAGGCTGTCGGGGCCCTCCGACGAAGGATAGATGCGGTTGAGGATGAAGAACCAGATGGACAGGTCGAGCAGAGCCAGCCCGACCACGACCAGGCCCATCACCGCACCGCTTCGGAAGGCGAGTTTCAAGCCCGCATCGAGCGATCGCCGCGTCGCTTCAGCGGTTCGCGAGGAGGCCTGGGTAGCGGTCCTCATGCCGAAGTACCCCGAGAGACCCGAGAAGAACCCGCCGGTGATGAATGCGAAGGGCACCCATGGGTTCTGCACCTTCAGGACATAGGCGAGGATCGAGAACAGAGCAGTCAGACCGATGAAGACGATCGCGACAACCTTGTACTGCTGCCGGAGGTAGGCCATTGCGCCCTTGCGTACCGCCAGGGCGATCTTCGCCATCCGCTCGCTGCCCTCGCTCCGCTTCATCATGCTCCGGTAGAAGTGCCAGGCGACCAGCAGCGCGAGGATAGAACCGGCCGGGGCTAGCCAGAAATACGGATTCATCATGAGCCATCTCCCGTGATGTCTGCCGACTGCTCATCCAGCGAAACATGACTATCGAGCTTTTTCGAGCCGGTGCAGGGCGGAACCGCCCCGACGACCGCGGTGAAACATGAAGCGGAAGGGGGGCCGAGGCAATACATCCTGCAACAGCCCGCGTCATGCCCGGCAGTGCCTGAAGACGGCAGACGCTGGCCGGACATATAGATGGGAGACAACCGAATATCAGCTCTTTGCAAGCGCCCAGACGCCCACTGCTATGAACCCGATGCCTGCGACGACGGAGAGCGCCCTGCCCTGTACGAACTTGGACAGCGCGGCCCCGGCAAGCACCCCTGCGGCCGAGGCTACCACCAGCGCCAGAGCCGAGCCGAGGAACACGGCAAGCCTGCTGTTCGCCCCCCCGTTTGCGGAATAGAGCATGGTCGCGAGCTGCGTCTTGTCTCCGATCTCTGCCAGGAAGACCGTACCGAACACCGTGATCAGCAGCTTGATGTCCAAGTCAGCCTACCTCCTACGGAACCAGACGATGCAGAGGCGCCCGGCCCCGAGGGCCGGGCGCCTGCACCGACAGGAGCCTCTGCTACCTGACTATCGTCATCCTTCCCACTGCGGCCTCGCCGTTGCACTCGGCACGCAGGAGGTAGATGCCGTTGCCCATGGAAGAGGGCACGACGAAGGACAGGCTGTGGCTCCCCTGTCCGAGATCGCCGCTGTGAAGAACAGCGATCTGACGTCCGGCAAGGTCGAACGCCTTGATCACTACCCTGCCCGCCTCGCCTGTGTAGAGGTCGAAGACGGCGATTGAGGACACCGGGTTGGGAGTAACAGACGAGATCACGAGGCCTGGAGCAGGCACGATGCCCGAGCCGCTCTCGATGCCGACCGAGATGGCGGCCTGAACGGCTTCTAGCGCCCTGATGCGGCCGGAGCCGTGCGTGTTCTCCTTGCCAGAGGCGCCGAGGTCGAGGGCCGTCTGCTCGAGGATCTGGTCTACCTGCGCGGGGCTGAGCGTCGGGTTCGCGTCGAGCATCAGTGCCATGAGACCGGCGTTGTGAGGGGTGGCCATGGAGGTTCCGCTCATGGTCGTATAGACGTTCGTTCCCGGCCAGCTGCAGCTGTAGACGTCGACGCCGGGGGCGCAGACGTCCGGACGGATCAGGCCTGCGTTCGGCGGAGTGTCGTTGTAGTCGAACCAGGGGGCTATCCCCTCCCATACGACATAGCCGCGGCTCGAGAAGTCCGCGATCACGTCGCTGCTGTTCGTCGCTCCGACGCAGATGCATGCCGAGTGGCCACCAGGTGCGGTCTGCTGGGGGTGCGTCCACGGGGGAGGGCAGTCACCGGGCGTGCGGATGGTGTAGGAGGAGGGACCCTCGTTTCCGGCGGCGATGCTGTGAGGGACGCCGGCTGCGAGGATGTTCTCCTCTGCCGTGCGCCAGAGGGCTCTCTGGGGGTTCCACGCGGGCATGTAGCCCAGTGACGTGCTCAGAACGTCGGCGCCGTGGTCAACGGCCCATTCGAACCCGTCCATCACGTTCTGCTCCGCATCCGGGCTGACGGTGGTCATGACCTTCACGGCCATGATGATCGCATCTGGGGCCACGCCGCAGTTGGTGCCCGCCGTGCCGTCGCTGGCTACGGAGCCGGCGCAGTGCGTGCCGTGATTGGAGCTTGTAGGCATCGGGTCGCCGTCGCCGTCCTCCATGTCCCATCCGTAGTGCAAACCGGCCGGCGTGTCGTGCCACATGTGGGTCTGGAGATCGAGGTGCAGATAGTTGACGCCGGTGTCTATCACGCCGACGACTATGTCAGTGCCGGTGTAGCCCATCGACCAGACGCTCGGGGCGCCGATCTTGTCGACTCCCCAGGCGTTCGCGCGGCTCGCCTCCCCGGGCGTGCCGGGGCGCTCGTCGATGGGTTCGATGAAGATGCTCGTGGCCGGCCTGAAATCCACCCAGGCCACGTCGTCGCGCAT
Source organism: uncultured bacterium (assembly GCA_964569245.1). Taxonomy (GTDB): domain Bacteria; phylum Fermentibacterota; class Fermentibacteria; order Fermentibacterales; family Fermentibacteraceae; genus JAAYTY01. The sequence continues at coordinate 19,001 of CAZMTK010000002.1, forward strand.
GGCTATCTGGCGGATGACCTCCTCCGTGGCGCTGCAGCTTATGAAGTTGGCCAGCCAGTTGGTGTGGAGGTTCGTCACGAGCCCCTCGGGATAGGCCTTGAGCTGCTCGAGAATCGGCTGCTGCGTAGCCTCGGCCACCGACTTGAAGACATCGCATGCGAACTCGCGGCGCTCGGCTCGTGTCATGCCGGCTGTCACCTGGTCGATGTACGAGGGATCGGCATCGCCCAGGGGCTTGATGTAGATGTCCACCAGGTCGCCCGAGCGGGTCTGCTCGAGCTGCTCGACCAGGCGGGGCTCCATCATTCCGGCCGTGACCGACAGAGCGAGTACGGCGCAAACAACCAGGTATCTCATTCTTCCTCCCTGTCCCTCCAGTTTCCCCTATCTTCGAACCAGCCCGCTCTCATCGGCACCCATGGTCTTCGATGCCTCCCAGGCCTCGTCCATCTCGGACACAGAGGCCTCGGGTAGTGAAACACCCCTCGAAGAGAGGAGTTCCTCCATCGCGGCGAACCTGTCCATGAACTTCCTGTTGGCGCGCCGCAGCAGCCTCTCCGGCTCGAATCCCAAGAGCCGGGCATAATTTACAGCACTGAAAAGCACATCGGCAAGCTCGCCCTCGAGGGCGCAGCGATCGCCCTTCGCCGAGGCGGCCCTGCACTCCTCGATCTCCTCGAGGAGCTTCTCCAGGGCGCCTTCGGCATCAGGCCAGTCGAAACCGATCTCAGAAGCTCTCTGCTGGATCCTCCAGGCCGTCTGCAGGGCAGGCAGTCCGCCGGGGATCGAGGTGAAGAAGCCCTCCCGCCTCTTCTCGGCGGACTTGATGGCCTCCCACTGCCTCTCGACCTCCGCCGGGCTCATCCTCCCGGGTTCGGAGAAGACGTGAGGGTGTCTTCTCACGAGCTTCTCCGATATGCCCCGGGCGACGCCGTCCAGGTCGAACCAGCCTGACTCCTCGGCGATCACGGCGGCCATGACGACGTGGAGAAGCAGGTCCCCGAGCTCCTGGCGGAGAGCGTCCCAGTCCTCCTTCTCGACGGCATCGGCAGCCTCGTACGCCTCCTCCAGCAGGAACGGCCTGAGGGAGGACACGGTCTGGCTCCTGTCCCACTCGCATCCGCCGGGTCCTCGAAGAGTGCGAACGATACCGACGAGCCTGCCGATCGACTCGAGCCCGTCAGCCATGGATCGCCCCAGCGCCGAACGCCTCTCCAGCCTCCATGATCATCTCCGTGAGGGTCGGATGGGGATGGACTGCGTCGCCCAGCTCCACGGCCTTCAGCCCGTTCTGCACCGCGAGGACCGCCTCGCCTATCAGGCTGCTGGCCTCCCTTCCCACGATCTGCGCCCCGATGAGCACTCCGTCCGAGGCCCTGGCGATGAGCTTGACGAAGCCCTCCGTCTCGCCGAGGCCGACCGCCCTCCCGTTGGCGATGTACCTCGACCTTTTCACTTCCACCTCGACCCCCCTCGCCGACAGCTCCTCCTCCCCGGGTCCCACGACCGCCACTTCGGGGCTCGTGAAGATGCACGAGGGCATTGCCTCGGGGTTGACGACCCTCCGCCCGGCTCCGAACATGTGGTCCACGGCCGCCAGAGCCTGGGCGCTCGCCGCGTGGGCGAGCTGCCACCGGCCCGTGACGTCCCCGGCCGCGTAGATGCCTGGCGCAGAGGTCCGCATGTGTTCGTCCACCTCGATTCCCTTCCGGCCTGCGGAGACGCCGGCCTCCTCAAGGCCCAGCCCTTCGGTGACCGGAACCCTTCCCGCCGCCACAAGCACGGAAGCTGCCTCCAGGCGCTCCCCGCCCTCGAGGATCACGTATCCGGAGCAGCCGTTCGAGCCAGCCGACTCGACCTTCTTCGACAGGTGGATCCGAACGCCCGATCTCGACAGCGCCGAGTGGACTGCCCTGCGGATGTCGTCGTCGAGCCCTGGCAGCAGCCCCGGGAGCATCTCCACGATCGTCACCTCCACCCCGAAGGCGCTCAGGAACGAGGCGAACTCGCAGCCGATGACTCCGCCGCCGATGATGATCAGGGACGCCGGGAGATCCTTCCACTCGAGCGCTTCGTCGCTGGACGACAGGCCGCAAGACCCAAGGGGGCCAGGGAAGTACGGCCTCGAGCCGGAGGAGAGCAGGATGTTGCGGGAAACCAGCTCCCGCCCCTCGACATCCACTGCTCCGGGCCCCTTCAGAACCCCCCTTCCGCGGACGAGCTCGATCCCCATCGCGGTCAGGCGGGCTTCTATCCCCTTCCGGAGCCTCGTCACTACCATGTCCTTGCGCTTCGAGGCCGACCCGAAGTCAATCGAGAGGGAGCCGGAGAGACCCATCTTCGAGGCTGATGAACCCGCTCTGAGAAGCTCGGCGGTGGCCGCGAAAGCCTTGGTTGGGATGCACCCCCTGTTCAGGCACGTTCCTCCCACGTGCGCCTGCTCCACTACCGCGACCCTTCGGCCGAGCTGGGCGGCCCGGATTGCCGGAACATAGCCGGCAGGGCCTCCCCCGATGACTACGAGATCGAACCGGGACAATCTGACCTCCGACGCGAGTGTGAGTGCAGCACGGCATGAGCACGGATATAATACCGGACATGACGAGCCCGGGGGAGGACCGATGGTCTGGCTCATGGCGGCATTCGTTCTAGGCTCGGAGGCGGATTTCGTCGAGATGTCCGCAAGGCTGGACTGCGATCTAGGCTTCGCCTACCTCGACCAGAATCTGCTGGAGCAGGCCGAGGCTGAGTTCAGGGACGCACTGGAGCTGATGCCCGGCTATCACGACGCGCTGCTCGGGCTGGGGAGGGTCTATTCCAGACGCGGATCGTGGGAAATGGCCGAGAGATACCTCAGAGCCTACGTGGATTCCGTGCCCGGTTCGGCCCGGGGATGCATGGAGCTCGCCGAAGTGCTCCATGCAACTGGCAGGAGCGCTGAATCTGCGGCATTCGCTATCCAGGCCGCGGAATCCTCTCCTGACGACCCTTCGTGCTGGCTCCTGGCAGGCGAGGCGTCTCTCGCCGCAGGCGACACGGCTGCGGCCTCGGCGTCTCTCCTCCGGGCCATGTCGCTGGGAGGAAGGTCCTCCCTCGAGGCTGCCACGCTCCAGTCGAGGATACTCCTCTCACAGGGCTGCGAGGATGCGGCCCGCGAACTGCTCGGTGAAGCCTGGGGGGCTGGTCATGCAGAGGCAGGATGGCTTCTGGGGAGGCTCTACGCCTCCTGGGGCGACTACCTCAGAGGGCTGTCCCTGGTGAGCCAGGCTCTTTCCTGCTCGCCCAGCGCGCCGTTCGCCGACTCGGCGCGGATGCTCCTCGACTCGCTCGCAGGAGCAGGCGTATTCCTGTCGCCGGAGTGCAGCGAGTGACGGACCGCCTGGCGGATGCCGCGAGGGAGGCTGCGCAGTCCTTCACCGGGGAATACCTCGAGATAAGGGTCGAGGAGAGGATCCATACGACGATCAGACAGGCAGGCACTAGTCCTGCGGAGTACAGCCCGTTCAGGGAGACCGGGGCGTTCGTCCGGGTCGTCGAGCGTGGGGTGACCGGAAGCGCCTACACCTCCGACTCGGATCCTTCAAAGGCGGTTTCGGCTGCGGCATCTATGGCCTCGGCTCCGGGAACCCGCGGGAGCACCAGGCTGGCGCTGGAGCGCCCAGTGACGGGCTCCTTCTCCCCCCCCTCGGCCGAGCCGCCGGGCGAGGTGCCCGCCAGGGAGAAGGCCTTCCTCTGCAGGCGCTACTGCGAACTCCTCGCGGCCTCGAGCCCAGGCGCGTCGTCGAGGGTGGTATACAGGGAGGTGACAAGGCGGAAGACCGTCGTCACGTCTGCGGGTACGGACGTCACCGAGCACGAGACCCTGTGCGGCTACAGGTTCGACCTGTCAGGCTCGCGAAGGATCCCGGTGACCAGGGACACAGCCTGGAGGGGGGGCTTCTCCCCCTTCAGATCCTGCGAGGATATCGTGCAGGAGATGGCGCAGGAGCTCTCGGAGATGGAGCGTTCGTCCTCGATCGGCAGGACGAGGGCGAGGGTGGTTCTCGACCCGGAGATGACCGGCGCGTTCGTACACGAGGTCTTCGGACACCTCAGCGAGCCCGGATCGCGGGGCTTCCGATACGGCTCATGCGCGAACGCCTCCATTCCAGAGGCTTCGGCATGCGTTTCCGTCGCAGACGATTCGACTCACTTCGACATGCCGGGGAGTTGCGCCTTCGACGACGAGGGGGTTCCGGGGTCGAGGAAGCTCCTCGTCTCCAACGGGATGTTCACGGGCGCCATGCACTCGCTCGAGACTGCCGGCAGGTGCGGGGCGAGGAGCTCCGGCAACGCAAGGGCTCTCGACATCCGCTCATCTCCCGAACCCAGGATGACCTGCACGTATCTCCTCCCCGGAACGCTGAAGAAGGAAGACCTGCTCGCCATGGCCTCCGACGGTCTGCTCCTCTATGGAGCTCTGACCGGCTCTACGGACATGGAGTGCTTCTCGATCACGTCGAGGGGGGGATACGTCATCAGGAACGGGGTGCTCACGACCAGGCTCGGTCCGGTCTCGGTCTCGGGTCGCGTATCTGACATGCTGGGATCGGTTCTGGAGGTGGCCGACGATCTCCGGCTCTGCAGCGGGACAGGCGGGTGCTCGAGGGCCGGCCAGGGATACCTTCCGGTGAGCTACGGCGGCCCCCACGTGCTGCTCGGCGAGGTCGACTGCCGGGATGCATGACGTATGAGAAGCGCGAGGGACTCCCTGCTCAGGCTTGCATCGAGCGTCTGCGAGTCCGCCGAGGCCCTTTCGGTTGAGGACAGAGTCTCGAGGGCCACGGCAGGCGCGGACGCCTCGATAACACTTGGCTCCGGATACGGGCTGACGCTCTCGGCCAGGGTGGTGAGGGACGGCCGGATAGGCCTGGGCACCTCCTTCGGGCCGCCCGATCTTCCAGACCTCGTGGACATGGCCATTTCCGCAGCGAGGATAGGCCCTCGCGCGACTTTCGACTTTCCGGGGAGCGCCGACCCCGGCCGGCTGGATACGAGTCATCCCGCTCTCGAAGCCATGGCTGCGGAGGATCTGGCCGGATACATCCTTCAGGCCAGCGACATTCTGGAGGCACGCCAGCCCGGGTCCGTTCTCACAGGGAGCATGTGTCTAAGGAGGTCGCTGATAGCCCTCGCGAACACATCCGGATTCGAGGGCTCTTACGAGAAGACTACTCTGGAGGTGGTTCTCGACGTTTCGACACCGCTGCGAGGCTGCCGCACGCTCACTCAGGGGCTGAGGTTCTCGACGGGCCTGCCCCTTGCCGATGCGGATGTCGTGCTCGAAGACCTGTTGAAGAGGGCCTCGCTCCCGGTGGCGGAGGGCTGGACTCCGCCATCTGACTGCAGCGTGATACTCGCACCGCAGGTGCTGTCCACCGTTCTGCAGTCCCTCAGGGCCGGCTCCAGTGCGTCAGCGCTGGTATCGCGCTCGACCCCCCTGATGAACAGGGAGGGTGCTCGCCTGGCTCCGTCCATCGTATCGATCGCCGACCGGCCAAGGCTGCCCTACGGCGCAGCTTCAGCGCCGTTCGACGCGGAGGGAGTTCCTACGACGGACAGGAATCTGATATCGGCGGGGAGGTTCACGGGTTTCGTGTACGATCTCGCGACCTCCGCGGCCGCCGGCTCGGGATCTGCGGGAAGCGCGGGCAGGGTGGCCGGAGACCCCCCCTCCCCCGTCTGTACGAACCTGGTGATGTCCACGGGTTCCGAGAGCCTCGAAGAAATGATGAGGCGGGCGGGGACCGGGATGGTCGTCGCTTCCGTTCTGCCTGGAGGATCAGGAGACCTGATGAAGGGCGACTTCGACTTCCAGGTCTCGTGCGCAGTGGTGCTCTCCGGAGGCGAACCGTTAGCCGTCGCTTCCGGCTTCCCCTTCTCCGGCAACGCATACAGCTTGCTGGCAGCGATAGAATCAGTAGAGGATTCGCTCCACTGCGCCGGGCAGGACTGGCTGCCCCACATCCTGGTATCGCCCGGCTGGAGCGGAAGGAGCGGTTGATCACTACTCCACTACGGCGGCGTCCTTCCTTCCTCCAAGCGCTTCAGCGAGTCTCCGGGGGCCTCCCCAGAGGAGCACCGCGGCGCCGAATGCAGCGAGTTCGGCCAGGGACAGCCACAATCTCGATGCGAGAGCCACCAGCGCGAGCTGTCCGTGGTCGGCCTCGCCGACGCTGGTTCCCGACAGCAGGAGAGCCATCAGCCAGGTCAGCGTGATCTCGCTGACTCCGAGCCCACCCGGCGCCAGTAGAACGAGGAAGCCGATGCCGATGGAGGTCGGCAGGAGGGCGACTCCCGGGAAGACCGGGAGTTCGATGCCGAAGCTCCTCGCGAGGAGCAGAAACGCGCAGCCCTGCAGGAGGAAGACCACTAGGTAGACGGGAAGCAGGCGAAGAACGCTGGAGAAGCCGGGATCACCGCACTCGAAGTTCCTGCCCGTGATCTTCGACGCGATCCCGAGGAGGCGTCTGTAGGCGGTGGGGTGCGCGGAGACCAGCATTACGACGGCGAGAAGGGCCACTGCCGAGAAGGACAGAGCGATGTCCAGGCCGAGCCTGCCGGAGAGCCTGGGCACGAGCGGCAGCCCGATCATGAGAGAGCCGGATACGATGAAGAGGGTCTCCAGCACCAGCGCCTGTCCGGCGATGACCGACGGCACTCCGATCCTCCTCGAGAGCCCGATCTTCCCGACCGCCGCCCAGATCTTCCCGGGCATGTACTTGCCTACCAGCGAGACGAAATGCACCGCATAGGCGTCGCGCAGCCCTATGGGAGCGCCGGAAACGGTGCAGACGCGCTTCCATGACCAGGCCGCCGCCACGAAATGCACCTGCAGGAGCAGGAACGAGAGGACGAACAGGAGAGGGTCGAACCGGAGCAGCTCGGAGAGACTGCCTGCCTCGCTGATGCTGCGGGCCGAGGTTGCTACCAGCCATGCCAGGGACGCTCCTGCCAGGAGGACGCCGGTTGCGGCGGTCGCCCTCCTCGCCTTCAATCCCTGCACCCGGCGGTTCTGCGGATCAGGCTGGAGACAACGGCGCGGACCTCCAACGCGAGCGCCACGGGGCTGAGGGCCGAGAGTGCAGCCAGCGAGGCGCCGCGCAGATCGCAGTCGCCCAGAAGCAGAGCGGCCAGGAGCAGCCGGTCTCCTGCGGGCAGAACACCGAGCTTCACAGAAGAAAGCACGTCCAGGGCAGGCTTGTCCATCCGCGCCCTGTGGAGCCGTCTCGCGAGTTTCCGAGCGGATAGAGGCCGACCGTCACCCGACCGCCACTCCTCCCGCATTCTCCTGAGGGTTTCCATCTCCTGCCGTGCTCTCGAAGCGGATCCGGCATCCGCTCCTGGGCGGCCGGGATCAGTCAAGGACCTTGACCCTGCCCCCGCTGGGGCGGGCATCCTTGAAGCCTGCCCTGTCCCTGACGAAACCTATGAAATGAGGCAGGCAGGCAACGTCGATGATCGAATCGAGCAGCCTGGGCGAGGATACTCCTCCTCCCAGGAAAGCTTCGACCAGCCTCTCCTCCAGCAGGCTTCTCCTCTTCTCCTCGGATTCCGCAGAATCCCTCCTCCAGCGATCCGGATCGTGGAGACGGAGGAGGAGTCTCCTGGCCTCCCGCTCCTCGTCCGTCAGCGAGCACGCGAGGGACCAGGCGTCCTGAGTGCATACCAGCTGGAAGAGCTGGTGCCCCAGCAGAGTGAGGTCGATGACATCCCTGTCGTGGAGGTTTGCAAGGCCCTCGAGCCTCTTGACCAGCTTGTTCACCAGCTTCTGGCGCGTAGATTCATCCATCGGATGCTCCGGAGGTCTCCGCCGCCAACCCGGACGGCGGGCCGTCAATGGCCTCGAGACGCCAGGGGAAGCTTTCCCGCTCCATCCTGGTCCTCACGGCGTCGCGCCCCCTGTACGCCCCGGCGACTATCCTGGTAGAGCCGCCAAGGACGGTCCTGCACCGAACCGAGCAGTTCTCGAACAGCCAGTTCAGCGCCGACCCTCCGGGCTTCTCCATCCAGAGGTCGAACCATTCCAGAACGGAGTCCCTTGCCCCTCTTATTATATGAACCAGGGAGTCTATGCCGATCCCCCCCAGGGCGCTCACAGCCAGGCCCTCGACGGGAGTCTCGACCGCCAGATCGGCCTTGTTCCAAACCGTGACCCGCGGGATTCCCCCTGCACCGAGGTCTTCCAGGGTTCTCCTTACGGATTCCATCTGCTCGAGCCTCCATGGGCTGGAGAGATCACCCACGAGAAGCAGCAGATCCGCCTCCCTCACGACGGCGAGGGTGCTTCGAAAGCTTGCCACAAGCTGCTCCGGGAGGCGGTCGATGAATCCTACCGTGTCGGAGAGCACGACTGTGCCTCCAGGGAAGTCCCCCAGCTTGCGGGTAGTCGTGTCCAGCGTCGCAAAGAGTTTGTTCTCCACCCGTACGCCTGCGCCGCACAGAGCGTTCATGAGCGTGCTCTTGCCTACGTTCGTGTACCCGGTGAGCACGACCCTGTAGATGTCCCGCCTGCGCTCGTCCCTCAGTGCGCGCCGTTCCTCGATGTGCTGCATGCGGTCCTCCAGTGCCGCGATGCGCCTTCTCGCCCTGCGCCGGTCCACCTCGAGCTGCGTCTCACCGGGGCCTCTCGTTCCTATGCCGCCTCCCAGCCTGGACAGGTGATGCCACATGCCGGACAGTCTCGGAAGGGCGTACCTGAGCTGGGCCAGCTCGATCTGGAGCTTCGCCTCGGCAGTCCTGGCGTGATCGGCGAAAATGGTCATGATCAGCTCGGTCCGGTCTATGACCTTGCAGCCGGTGGCCTCCTCGAGCCGGGCAACCTGGCCTGGAGTAAGGTTGTGATCGAAAACAAGCGTGGCGGCTCCAGCGGAAGCCGCCGCCCTCTTCAGTTCTTCGACCTTGCCGGAGCCTACGAAAGTGGCGGGGTCGGGGGAGGTCCGATGCTGCGAGAGGCTGGCTGCCACTTCGCCTCCCGCGCTCGCCACGAGAGATTTCATCTCGTCGGCCGCACCGGGTGCGGAACTCTCCGGCCCGATGCTCACGAGCACCGTTATGACTCTCTCTCTGCCGTTGGAGAAGGGTGAGACCCTTCCTCTCAGAGCGGGATTCGCCAACTATTCCCCGTCAGACATCCGGTCGGACGCCCGCCCTTCGCTCTACGAGCCTCCTGGCGGTGGTCACGTCCATCTTCTTGACGAGGGCCACCTCGCCGGCAAGCACGCCTATCGCCTCGGAGAGCACCCGCTTCTCGGAGGGATTGACCTTGCTGTGGCCTGCCCGCGCGACTATGTCGCGGACGGCCGTGGCGACCATGCGTGGATCGCCCGAGTGAACCCTCTCCCTGAGGTTCTCGATGCGTCTTCGCCAGTCGCCTGGAAGCTCACGGGGCTTGTCGGCGAGCATTCCCAGGGCTGCATCGAGCGTGCTCTCGTCGACTATGTGCCTAAGCCCGGTATCCTCCAGCGAGTCGACGGGGAGCAGCACCCCGGCATTGCCCACCATCAGGTCGACGACTATGCACTCGGTGCATTCGCCGGAGATGTTTTTCACCGAGATCTCGCTGATCGTCCCCGCTCCGTGTATCGGATGGACGACCATGTCGCTCACGAGAAAACGCATTCGACGATCCTCCTGTCGCACTTTCACGGCGGTCTCCGAGGACTTCAAGGCGTGACGCTGGGCTGGCCGAGGACGACCCAGATGTCAGGCAGAGGAACCTCGGCCGGGGGGCCCGCAACACCCCGCGGCAGCGCCTGGAACGCAGATCTGATGACACCCTCCAGCTCCGCCATGACCGGCACCTCCCGTCTGTACAGAAACAAGGTGGACTGGGCCGTGGCGGGAATCCCCAGTTCCTCGTTCGGCTCCCTGTCTCCGTCTCTGACGTCAACCACCTCGAGGAGGTGCTCGGTTCCGCCGAGGATGACGCTTCTGGCGTCCAGCGCACCGGCGAACCACGCCGCGGGGCCCTGGCCGTTCAGCAGATACCGAAGACCTTGGTTTACTACGTCCACCCTTATCGTGTCCGTCGGCGAAGCCGGTTCCAGTAATATGCCACTATTCAGGCCGGGATAGGAGAGGTCCGTTCCCAGGATCACCGTCATGTCGACGGGGACGATCTCGAGCGAGGTGTCGGCGGATGCGAGCACAGAAGCGGACTGCCAGTGCCTCTGCTCCTCCGGTGCGAGTCCTGGCACGGTGTTCCTGAGCAGGAGTATGGACGAGCGTCTAACCCCCGACCCTGAAGAGGGATAAACATTTGCGAAGTCCCTGGCCGCCTGTGAGCGGAAGTCCCCGGCCCTGCCCGAGACACCGGTACAGTTGCTCACCCATACAACGGTCTCCGAAGGGGCGGCGTAGGTGAATGCAGTATCGGATCTTGCAGTATCCGGGGGCAGCGGGGGAATCGAGTCCGCGACAGGGCGGCCGATGGAGTCCGGATTCGGAGCAGGCGCCCCGCCTCCTCCGTCAGGGCCGAATATGATGAATGCCGCCGTCGCCACAGCCAGGAGGGCGATGACGAGGATGGGAAGCAGCAGACCCCTGCCGCGGCCTCGTTTCGCAGCCGGGGGAACAGGACCGGAACGGATTGACTCCCCGGGGGAATGGCCTTCGCCGATCACGGGCGGAGGCGGGCTCGATTCCCTCAGCTCCTGCACCAGGGCGGCGAGGTTGGGGTGCCTGTCCTCGACACGGGCCGCGGTCATTCTTGAGACGAGCCTGCGGAATGGTTCCGAGAGGGAACCCCAGCAGTCGAGCTGCGCCTCCTTCGAGACATCCCCGGCAACAGCCCTGAACATCAGGACACCGAGGGCGTAGACGTCGCTCCTAGGATCGCTGGAGGGTGAAGAAACCGCCTCGGGCGCCGAGAACGGCCCCTGAGGGACCCCCCTGCCGGTCGCAAGGAGCGCCACCGATCCATCTGAGCCCAGATGGACGGACTCGGGGCCGATGTAGCCGAGGGTCATCCCGCGCAGATGCAGCCCTCTGATCACCGCTGCGAGCGACAGTGCGAGCTGCTTCGCCTGGTCCTCGGTGCAGGGCTTGCGCCTGATCCTCTCGAGGAGCGTCTCGCCAGGCGGTTCCCTGAAGAAGACGAGCCTGGTGTCGGCATCCGGACGGGTTTCTCGCGCTCGCCTGATCACGCCGTTCGCCGTCGGCCAGACGACGGCGGAGCGGGCCTGTTCTCCCGACCTGCCGATGACCTCCACAAGGTAGAGGGTGCCCCGCTCTTCCAGCCGGGCAAGACCGTAGCCCTCCTCCTCGAAGATCCGGGACTTCACCCTGCCCAGCCCGGAGAAGAGGTCAGAGGCCATCGGACTCCATCGAGTAGTTGGGGGCCTCCTTGGTTATCATTACATCGTGTGCGTGGCTCTCTCGGAGTCCGGCGGAGGTAGTCCTGACGAACCTGGCCTTGCTGGGGAGCTCGGATACGGTTGCGGCGCCGACGTAGCCCATCCCCGCCCTGAGGCCTCCGGTGAGCTGAAAGACGAAGTCCTTGAGCGGACCCTTGAAGGGGACCATGCCCTCGATGCCTTCAGGCACCAGCTTCCTTTCCCCGGAGGGATCCTGGAAGTACCTGTCCGCACTGCCGTCGCGCATGGCGCCGATGGATCCCATGCCTCTGTAGACCTTGAACTTGCGCCCCTTGTAGATGACGGTCTCTCCCGGGCTCTCGGAAGTCCCGGCGAAGAGTCCTCCGAGCATGGTGCAGCTCGCACCGGCAGCCAGCGCCTTGACTATGTCCCCTGAATACTTGATCCCTCCGTCGGCGATGACATGGCCGCCGAAGGCAGAAGCAGCTCTGGAGCATTCGATGATAGCCGACACCTGGGGACAGCCCACCCCGGCCACGACTCTCGTCGTGCAAATGGAGCCTGGACCCACCCCCACCTTCACGGAGTCGACTCCCGCCTCGAAGAGATCCCTCACTGCGTCAGCGGTCACGACGTTCCCCGCCACCATGGGAATGTCGGGGAACATCGAGCGGTACAGCCTCACAGCCTCGATGACCCTGCTGGAGTGACCGTGTGCGGTATCCACGAAGAGACAGTCCACCCCGGCCTCCACAAGCGCCGAGACCCTTGCGGCCCCCTCCCTGCCCACTCCGACGGCGGCGCCCACCCTGAGACTGCCTCTCGCGTCCTTGCAGGCTTCCGGGTAGGCTATAGCCTTGTGAACGTCCTTGACGGTGATCAGGCCCATAAGCCTGCCGTGCTCGTCCACCAGCGGCAGCTTCTCGAGCCTGTGCCTCCGGAGAAGCTCGAGAGCCGCCTCGAGCTCGGTTCCCTGAGGGGCGGTCACGAGCCTATCCAGCGGGGTCATCAGCTCTCTGACCGGCCTCCCGCGATCCTCCTCGAACTGGTAGTCCCTGTTGGTGAGCATGCCCGCGAGCCTGCCGTCCTCGACGACAGGGAATCCCGAAACCCCGTGCCTGGCGGCCAGCACCAGCGCATCGCCGACGGTGGCATCGCTGGCGAGTGTCACCGGGTCCACCACGACGCCGCTTTCCGCCCGCTTGACGCGTCTCACGTGCTCGCACTGGAGCTCGATGGAGAGATTCTTGTGGATCACCCCCATCCCGCCCTCCTGGGCAAGCGCTATGGCTAGCTCTGCCTCGGTGACTGTGTCCATGGCAGCGCTCAGGATGGGTATCCCAAGCACTATATCGCGGGCGAGGACAGTCGAGAGGTCGACCTCCGATGGGAGGACATCGGATCGTCCGGGGAGGAGCAGAACGTCGTCGAAGGTGTAGCACTCTGTCCAGCTGGCCGGGTCCATGAAACCCTCCGCAGGGTGCCCTGTGGTCAATCCGCCCAGTAGATTATCCGTCCGCAGGTCGGGCAGGTGCGAACCTGCTCGTTGCGGTCGTCGGCGGAGGAGACAGCGGTCGGGAGTCGCGTGAAGCAGCCGCTGCAGCGCTGCATGATCACGGGGACCACGGCGTTGTCGTACCTTGCGGTGATCTGTGCATAAAGAGAGATCCACCGCTTTCGAATGGTCGAGGCGAGCTGCTCTCTCATGGTCTTCAGTTCGGTCAGCGCAACTTCGGGAGAGAGCCCGAGCCTCACCTCCTGCTGCAGGATGTCGGTCCTGCCTAGGTCGAGGATCATGATGTCCAGATCGTGAAGGCTGATGAGTTTCTCAAGGTCCTGGTTCATCTGCCCCGCTCCCTGCCAGCTTGAAGCCGAGCATCCTGGCGAGTTCCTCCTGGGATTTGGCGTTGAAGAGCTTCTGTCCGCTCTCGCCGATCTTCGTCGCGAGGTGCTTTATCAGCTCCATGTGCTCCTGCGGACCACTGGGCTTCACCGGCGAGACGAATAGCACTATCAGCCTCGCCGGCTCGTCGGGCCAGGGCACGCCCTTCCTCGACCTTCCCAGTATCACGAGGAAATCCTCGACCAGGAAGCTTCTGCAGTGAGGCATGGAGATGCCCGGGGAGATCAGCGTGGCCCCCGCGTGCTCCCTGGCTTCCAGCGCCCTGAGGAGAAGCTCGCGGGTGTGCTCCCCGAGACCGGCGTCGGAACAGAGCAGCTCGGCCATGGCAGCCGAGCGGTCCGTTGACTGGACGTCCCACAGGCAGTAGCATGACCTGTTCAAGTGATTCTCCTTTATCGAGATGGGGTACAATATAGAATTCCGAGGGGGTGTTGCAAGTCTTGACGACGCTTCGAGAGACCCTGCCGGTGCAGCATGACAGACAGTAACATGAGCGGGGGGGGGCCTGTCCAGTTCCCTCCTGGAGAGGCCCTGGTTCTTCACAGGAAGGGCGGAGGCGAGGACCATACCGCCGCCATGGAGGATCTCCTTGCGGGCTCCTCCATGACTCCTGGCGACTTCGTCGTTCCGAGGGGGACGTGGCCCGTCTGCATCGGACGCTCGTGCGTCATCGCCACCTCGCTGGAGACCGGCGAAGGGACTCTAGTCCATGCCTCGGCGGCTGGAGCCGGCGAGCTTGGCGCGCTCCTGGACGCTGCAGCCGGCCCCGATCCGGTGCTGCTGCTCGATCCTGGCGGAACAATCCTGGCTGCTTCGAAGGCTGCAGAGGCCCTTCTCGGTGAAGTGGCCGGGCTGCCGTCAGGCAGCGTACTGTGCTCGGGTTCGGCCCCGCTCTTCCATGTCGCGCTGGCCGACTGCCGCTCCGGCGGCGAGCAGGCGCCGTTCAACGTCGAGCTCCGCGGACGCGCCGGCCCAGTGACTGCGGTGGCCTCACTGCGCCTCCTGCCTGTTCCAGGAGGGGCGGTGACCGCAAGGTTCACTCCCCCGTCCCTCAGTCTGGCCGGCTTCTCTCCGGCCGAATCCAGCTTCATCGAGACCATGTTCCGCAGCCTCCCCGTGCCCGCTCTCCTGATAGACCGCGACGGCAGGATCTCGAGGGCGAACGACACTGCTGTCAGAACCCTGGCGCAGATGGGCTCTCCCGATCCCACGGGCACGATGTTCCTCGAATGGATAGCTCCGCAGGAGCGCGAGAACGTCGAGTCCATGCACAGGAAGAGGAGCGAGGGAGGCTACGCGCCCGGAACCTATGAGACCCGCCTGCAGTCCGACCGGGGCTTCACGCTGGCGGTCGAGGTCACGGCACTGAAGCTGCCGGAGGGATCGGAAACGCTTGTCATAGTCATCCCCTTCGAGGGCATCGCGGGCCGGACTCCCGAGCGATCCGGCCTCGTCGGAGGCATGCTCGCTGCCCTGGGAGGAGCGGAGGGCGCCGAGCCGCGAAGGATGGTTCTCGAATTCATCAAGGCGGGAACCGGGGCGCGCGGAGTAGCTCTGTGGGCCGGAGGCGCCACGACCACGGCCGGGGAGGTTCCAGCCGGGATGAGGGACCTCGCGGTACCCAACCCGCCCAAGGACGAGGCGGGCGAGGTCTGGTCGCGCACGGATGACGGATTGTTCGACGTCACGATAGGTGCGAGGCTGCGGACCGGACCCTCGAGGCTCTCTCTCTTCGGCGTCCAGCAGGCGGCTCAGGACAGCCTGTCGAGGCTCGTTCTCGGTCTCGCCCCCCTTCTGGCGGACTATGCGGAGGCTCTGGCCTCTCTGCAGAAGATCACGCAGACCTTCAGCCATGTCGTGGAGACCTGGGAGATACTCCAGGAGGAGAGTCCGGGGCTCGACAGGTTCCTCGACAAGGTCGCAGCCTCGACCGGGTCGAGCCAGGTATTCGTCTGGAGCGGACTGGACAGCGAGGGAAGCCTCGCTCCTCTCGCGACGACAGGTACAACTCGCATGCCCGATCCCCTGGGAGTGCATTCCGAGACCTCGGCCGGCTGGGCCTATGCCCACAACGAGTCCGTCTATGTAGCGGACACGCTGAGGGACAGCAGGTTCAGCCCGGTGACGCCTGAATCGCGCAGCGAACTGGCCGTGCCGCTCATGCGGAAGGGAAGAGCCCAGGGTGTGATGATCGCCATCAGCCCCTCCCCGGGCGCGTTCGCGAATCCTGTCCCGATGCTGATGCGCCTCTACGCCATCGCACTGTCCTTCTGGCTCTATCCGGAGAGCCACCAGATCAAGGGAAGAACCGCTGGCGAGGACAGGATCCCCGCCTCGACAGACGCCGAGGACATCCTCCTGGGCGTCGCCCACAGGATGAGGGCTCCGACAGCCGCGGTGACCGGGTTCTCGGAGCTCCTGCTCTCGGGCGGCCTGGGCGAGCTGCCGTCGGAGGCCGCGGAGGCGGTGCGCTCGCTGGCCAGAGCCGCAGAATCCCTGTCGCGGCAGTCCGACAGACTGCTGTCTCTCGTGAGGCTGGAGCTGACCCAGCAGCGCCGTGAGTCGGCATGGGGAAGGCCCAGAGAGGTCGTCGAGGCGATGCTCCCGACGCTCAAGGCCATGGCCTCCTCCGCAGGGCTCGCCTTCGGGGCGGTGATGGAGGGCGAGCCGTTCACCGCGATGTTCGACAGGGAGAAGCTCGAGGAGATCGTCTACCAGCTGGTGGACAACGCCGTCAGGTTCAACAGGCCTGACGGCTCGATCACACTCAGGCTTAGGCCGGAGGGAAACGCCTGGATCCTGGAGGTGGAGGACACGGGCACAGGCATCCCTTCGAGGTCGCTGCCCTTCGTTTTCGACCGCTTCTTCAGGTCCAGAGACGACGGTTCGGGCCTGGGCATAGGGCTCACCATCGTCAAGCGACTCGTGGAGCGGCTCGGCGGGACCATCTCCGTGTTCAGCAGGGAGGGAAGAGGCACCCGCTTCTCTTTGAGGTTCCCGGTAGGGGGCTGAAAGAGCCCGGCATGGGTCTCACAAGGGCGGACATCACATACCAGCTGCCGGAGGAGCTCATCGCACAGGAGCCCGCGCCGGAGAGGTCAGCCAGCAGGCTCATGGTTGTGAGGCGATCCGACCGCTCGATCCGCCACGCTGTCTTCCGAGACCTTCCGGAGTTTCTCTCGAAGGGGGACCTGCTCGTGCTCAACGACACCAGGGTCGTTCCGGCGAGACTCAGGGGCTCGAGGAGCGACACTGGAAGCCCTGTCGAGATGCTACTGCTAGAGCGCCTAGGCGGCTCGAGGTGGCTCGCCATGATCAAGCCCTCGAGGAGGATCAGGAGCGGAGCGGCAATGGATCTTCGCGGGAGGCTGCGTGCCGCCGTCGTCGAGAGAACCGCCCCCGGGAGGGCCGTCGTCGAGCTGCGCGCCGAATCGGGCGACATCGAAGAGGCGATTCGAGCCGCCGGAGAGACTCCCCTTCCGCCCTACATCAGACGGCCTGTGCGCCCCTCGGACGAGGAGAGGTACCAGACCGTGTATGCCGCCAGCCCGGGTGCGGTTGCGGCTCCGACTGCGGGACTGCACTTCGACGCGCCCCTCTTCGCCGAGCTCGGGCGGAGGGGGGTGGGCACGGCGATGCTCACCCTCCATGTGGGCCCAGGGACTTTCGAGCCGCTCCGCAGCGACGACCTGGACACGAACGCTCTCGAGCCTGAACGGTACGAGATCGGGCCCGAATGCTGCAGGCTCCTCGAGCGGACCAGAAACTCCGGGGGGAGGATCATAGCGGTGGGCACTACGACCACGAGGGTGCTGGAATCCCTGGGACCCGGCGAGGCTCGTCCGTCCGCCGGCACAACTTCGCTCTTCATAAGACCTCCTTTCGAGTTCCGGAGGATCGACGCCCTGGTCACGAACTTCCACCTGCCGGGAAGCTCTCTCCTCTGCCTGGTGGCGGCCTTCATGGGCCTCGATCTGATGCACGGGGCCTACCGAACTGCGGTCGCCGAGGGGTACAGATTCTACAGCTACGGCGACGCCATGCTGATTTTGTAGTATAGGCCCATCATGACCGTAACCGCGCGCTACATCGCATGGCTCCACAGCATCAAGCCCACGGCCAGGCAGCATCTCGGCCTGGCTGCGATGGAGACCGCCATCCTGCTCGCGTGGGCGATCCTTCTCGATGCGATTCTCAGGCTCGTGACAGACGCGTTCCTCGGCGCACTGCCGGTTCTCTATACAATGGTTGCCATCCTCCTCGCATGGCTCGAGGATGCCCGCGTCTCGAGCCCTGCCGACCCTCTGACGGCGAAGGGGCTCGCGGAGGTGGACCGGCGGGGGAAGATGCCGTCGAGGTGGAGAACCCTCGTGAGGGTCCTTCTGACGGGGCCGTCCTTCATCCTGCTTCTCGCGGGGTTCTGGCCGGTTTTCAGGGGAGGGCGGTCACTCCCCGAGGTGGCGGCGGGCGTCAAGCTCGTTCCGCTGGACCCCGCTCTCGACCCGAGGCCGCTCGGGGAGATAATGACCCACAGGGCGAGGAACAGGAAGACAGTCCTGGCGTACACCATCCTCTCCCTCGTCATGGCGGCGGCGCTGGTGGTAGTCCACATGCCGCATGCCCCGCTTCTCGCGCGGCAGGACAGCCGAGCTGACGCGGGGATGACCCAGCAGGACAGGCAGCTCCTGGCCGGCTACCTCGAGCTTTCGGCCATGTTCCCCGACAGCCTCGAATTCCATGTGAGGCTGGCCAGCCTCTACTACAGGAACGGGATGGGCGCCGATCTCGCGAGAGAGCTCTGCGAGGTGGAGAGGCTCGATCCCGGCAATCCCATCCTCCTCCTGCGAGAGGACCTCGACGAGGCGCTCGAAGAGACTCTCCAGCCGCTCGACTCCCTCCCGGAGCCAGGCCCTCTCGGGTTCGGCAGGCCGCCGAGCGTGACGCTCGACTCCCTCGACTCGGACAGCGCGGGGGCTCCCCCGGACAGCCTCGCTCTCCCGGGCTCCGACGGCACCGCCGCTCCCGCCCCCGCTCCGACACCGGAGGAGCCCGTAGGCGAGCCGACGCCCGAGCAGGCTGCCGGTCCGCCCGTAGAAGGATGACCTCGCCCTTCTTCGACCTGAAGGCCGTGAGCGGAGGGGCGAGGCTCGGCAGGCTGCGCCTTGCGCACGGCGACCTGGACACGCCGGTCTTCATGCCGGTCGGCACTCAGGGGACGGTGAAGACGGTCAGGGGAGAAGACCTCGAGCGCTCCGACTACAGGCTGATCCTCGCAAATACCTACCACCTCTATCTGAGGCCGGGAGTGGATGTCGTCGCTGGCGCCGGCGGTCTGCACGCCTTCTCCGGCTGGGACGGAAACATCCTCACCGACAGCGGAGGCTTCCAGATCTTCAGCCTGTCGCGCCTCAGGAGGAGCTCGGAGGAGGGCTACGAGTTCCAGAGCCACGTGGACGGATCGAGGCATCTGCTCACGCCCGAGACGGTGGTGGAGATGCAGCAGGCTTTCGGTAGCGATGTGATGATGGTCCTCGACGAATGCCTGGAGCAGCCGAGCAGCCGCGAGAAGACTCGGGCCTCGATGGAGCGCACAGTCAGGTGGGCCGAGAGGGCGCGCAGGCTTCACCGCGGGGGAGCCCGGGCCCTGTTCGGCATCGTCCAGGGCGGCTCCTTTGCGGACCTCAGAGCCGAATGCGCCAGGGCCGTCACCTCCCTCGGCTTCGACGGATACGCCATAGGGGGCGTCTCCGTTGGCGAGCCCCGGCCTGTCATGGAGGCGGTGGTGGAGGTCTGCACCGGGCTGCTTCCCGATGACAGGCCGCGCTATCTCATGGGGGTGGGGAGGCCCGAGGACATTGTGGACTTCGTTGCGATGGGAGTCGACATGTTCGACTGCGTCGTGCCGACGAGGAACGCCCGGGGCGGAGGATTCTTCGTGCCGGGCGGTCACGTGAACATCCGCAACGCCCGATTCAGGGACGACTACCGCCCCGTGCAGCCGGGCTGCACGTGCTATACCTGCAAGTCGCACACCAGGGCGTATCTCAGGCACCTCTTCGTGGCTCGGGAGTGGCTGGCCCCCATACTGGCTACGCTTCACAACCTGCACTTCTTCTCGACGCTCACCAGGGAGATCCGGGAGGCCGTCGCCGAAGACCGGTTCAGCGAGTTCAGGGCGGCATGGCATGCCAGAAGGGCCGCCTTCGACCCTTCAGCCTGGTGATGCCGCAGGATTCCGAGCTCCTGAGGATCGAATCTCTGGGGAGCAGGGTCGGCGGCGTTGCCAGACCAGAAGGGCTGCCTGTGACCTTCGTCCGGGGCGCGCTCCCGGGAGAGCTGGTGCGATGCGGGATCACCTCGCTGCACGGGAGCTTCCGCATCGCAGGGCTGGTCGAGATCGTCGAGCCCTCTCCCGAGCGCACCGCACCGTTCTGCCCGATGTTCGGCACCTGCGGCGGGTGCACTCTCCAGCACCTTGCGTATGCATCGCAGCTCGAATGGAAGCGGCGATGGGTCGAATCGGCGCTCAGGAAGACCGGAGCTCGTCCGGTCGCTGTGCTGGCATCCCCCCTGTCGAAGGGCTACAGAAACAGGGTCTCGTTCGACGTGGTCGGCGGCAGGACGGGGCTCCACATGCATGCCGGCGACCCTGTGCCGGTAGATGACTGCCCTCTCCTGAACGATCATGGCAGGCGCATCCACAGAGTCCTCTCGGGTCACGATCTCTCCTTCTGCCGCAGGGTTTCGGTACGGGCGCCCTCCTCGGGCGGAGCAGGCATGGTGGAGTTCAGAGGCGGCATGCCGCATGATGCACTTGTCCGAGCCCTTTCAGGATGCACATCGGCCTGGGAGGATGCGGACGGCGTCTGGCGGGTCGTTTCCGGAACTGGAGCGATGGTCGAGACGATCGCAGGCGTCAGGCATTCGATCCGCCCCGGCTGCTTCTTCCAGGTGAACTCCGAGGCCGCCGGCCTTCTCGCCGGGCTTGTTGCAGAGGCTATCGCCGGTTGCGGGAGAGTGCTCGACCTCTTCGGCGGTTCCGGGCTCCTCGCGCTCTCGGCAGCATCCGCGGGAGCCTCCGTGACCTCTGTCGAGTGGAATGCCGACGCCTCGGCCGCAGGCAGGGCCGCAGCCGCCGAGAACGGCTTCGAGCGCTTGGATTTCGTAACTTCCGGTGCAAGGGAGTTCCTCGCCAGGAGAGGCTCGCCCGACGCGTCCTGGGATGCTGTGATATGCGACCCGCCTCGTTCTGGCGCGGGTACTCGCGTGTCGAGGCTCGTTTCACGGCTGGGAGCTCCGAAGCTGGTCTGGGTCGGTTGCGACCCCTGGACGACCGCCCGAGATCTGATAACCTTGTCCTCGTGGTATGACGTGGAGAAGGTCGTCCCATTGGACATGTTCCCGCAGACCGACCACGTCGAGACGGTAGTGATGATGTCCAGAAGAGGCCGGGGAGGGGGTCGGGCATGACTCTGATTGCGGCTGTTGCGATCCTGAGCGGTGCCGTCGGGTCGTACGAGATACCCCTCGAGGACCCTCTCGTCGGATGGCTTCTCTATCTCGAGCCGGCGGGAGTGTTCGACCAGGGCGGCGTTCTGCCCGACGGGCTGTTGGATCAGCCCTGTGACAGGGGGCTTCGCGACAGGCTCTGGTGGTCCGTGCTGGACCGCAACATCGATTTCTACCTCGCGAGCGAGGCCTGGTCCGGAAGCCGCTGGAACCGCGGCTGGAGCCCGGTGCTCGCCAGGCTTGCTTCGGCGATGGACCCGGCGACAAGGATGCTCTGCCATGCAGGGACGTCGGGCTTCATCGCCATCGGCGGGCGCGCTCTGATCGAGGGCGCAGCGCGTGATCCCGGGGAGGAGCTCCGTGCAGGCACCTCCCTGGACATACAGGGCGAGTTCGGGAGCTTCTCGCTCGTGGAGCGCCTGTCCGTCTGGGCGGGGTCCGACGAAGCTCCGCCCGAGGGTTTCGCTTCCTGGCACGAGGGCGACGAAGAGGGCAGGCACCTATACGTGGACAGGGGCTACGTCACCGCCGGCATCGGGAACAGGTTCTCCCTGGACTTCGGCCGCATTCCCCAGCGCTGGGGCCCGGGGCGCTTCACCAGCCTGCTGATCTCGGACAACGGACCGGCGCTGGACATGCTGCGAGTGAGGTGGCTCCCCGCCGGTTCCGTGGATTTCACCAGCTTCACCTCCGTGGTCGAGAGCGACTCCTCCACGTGGCTCACCGCCCACAGGCTCGACGTCAGGCCCTGGAACTGGCTCAGGCTGGGCTTCAGCGAAGCCGTGCTCTTCCGAAGCGACGGGCCCGACTTCGCCTACATGAACCCGATCATCCCCTGGTATCCAGTGCAGTGGAACGAGCGCGAGGACGACAACGCGATGCTCGCCTTCGACGCGACGGTGCTGCCGGCGGAGGGTTTCTGCGGCTGGGCCGAACTGCTGGTGGACGACTTCCAGTACCAGTCCGAGCACGGCAGGCCGAACAAGATGGGGTACACCCTGGGCGTCTCGGCCGCCTTCCCGGACCACCCGGCAGGCTGCGCGCTCGAGTACACGCGGATCGACAGGTACGTGTACAGCCAGAAGCTCGAGCGGAACTACTACCTGCACGACGGGAGGATCATCGGCTCCGAGCTGGGTCCAGACGCCGACAGGCTGACCCTGGAGATAGCGGCCAGCCCGGGATGGGACCTCCTGGCCAGGGTGGGAGTCGAACACGAGAGGCAGGGCGAGGGCACCGTGGAGGAGGGCTGGCCCGACTCGTTTCCCGGGGAGACCTCCTTCCCCTCCGGCACGGTCGAGCACATAACGCGTGCCAGGGCGGGGCTCTCCGCCCGCATCCTCCCGTGGCTGGACCTCGGCGGCACCGGGATCATGATCTGGACGAGGAATCCAGGGCATGTCGCCGGGGATTCGGAACAGTCCGTCGAGGGAATGATTTCGGTGACTGCCAGATGGTGATGTAACCCCCGGAGGGGGCTGCCCGTCGTTTGGTATGACGGGAAAGGCACGGAGGTGGGCAGATGACCGGGGGGTGGGCGAGAATGCGGGCCGTGGGTCTGGCTGCAGCGCTTCTGGCCGGCGGTTGCGTGAAGGTCAGCGAAGTCCGGGAGATGGGATGGCCGTTGGAGCAGGGCTCCACGGTCTCGGTGTGCAGCTTCAACGGAGATATCGTCCTTGCCGAGGCGGACACCGATTCGATGAAGGTCGTCGCCACGCTCTCGAGCTGGGTGGGCAGGAGCAGCTTCGACGACGTCGAGATCGCCTTTTCGCCGGGGCTGGACGCTTCGCTCACCGCCCGGGCAATGAGTGAGGACGTGCAGGCGGGCGTCAGCCTCGTCGTGGCTGTTCCGAGGGGTACGGGCCTGGAGAGCGTCGAGACTTCGAACGGCTCCATAACCGTCGAGGGGCTCCACGGCGAAGCGAGGCTAGACACTTCCAACGGGGCGATCACTGTCGCGGGGTTCACCGGTGGAATAGTCGCGACAGCGAGCAACGGCGACATCACAGTGACCCGTCACGAGGGCAAGGTCAGGGCTGAGACCTCGAACGGCGACATCGTGATAGAGGGTGAGGGCGCCCTCCTGACAGGGGCATCGACCTCCAACGGGGAGATCGTCGCAGAGCTGTCTTCAGTGCCCGAATCGGGACTGGAGATCGAGACCAGCAATGCGGACATAGCCGTCACCCTGAAGGGCGACTTCCCGGCGGAGTTCAGGATGAGCACCTCCAACGGGACGGTCATCGTTTCGGGTGGTGGCTTCGCAAGTATCGAGCTTGACGACGACGATGGCACCGTCGTCACGTCGGAGGGCGGCCCCGTGGTCATCCTCGACACCAGCAACGGTGACATCACCCTGGTCCGCCAGTAGAACGGACAGTATCAGGTTGAAGAAACTTAAGAAACCAGAGCGATAATTGATTACCCATATGATAATGCTTATAAATAACGTTTAGTTTGAACCGGGCCAGCCGCTAACGCGGGTTTCTTAAGTTTCTTCAACCTGATACTATCTTCCCCGGGCTCCGAAGAGTACCTTGATGGCCCCCCAGGTGCCCTCCTCCAGGCCGAGAAGATTCCCGTGGACACGGTAGAGCAGATCGCCTATGAGGGGCTCCCACTCGTTCATGTCGGGATTTCGCCAGAAGCTGTGGGGGCCGGGCGCAGCTTCGATATCCATCACCGGAGTCGGAGAACCGTTCCAGAGGGAGTGCCTGGTGACAACCCAGAAGTCCGCGGGGACCTGGAGCGGAGGGATGTAGTCGACGAAGACCGGGGCGAAGTTGACTGCGGTTGCGCTCGTGCAGTCGATCATTTCGTCAGGCCCGGAGGATCCCCCGGACCAGACCTGCGCGGCGAAGATGCTGGTGTCCAAGGCCAGGTGGTACGATCCCGCGTGGTGGTAGAACCAGTACTCGGTCGACTGGATGAGACAACCGGTCGCCCCGGGCTGGAAGTCCTCCATGTGGTACCAGGTTGCGCTGAACTGCCTGTCGTAGGACAGCCACCATGCCGTCCCGTCGTCGTACTGCAGGACGGCATCGGTGCCATCGCACTGCACAGGGGTATCCAGCCTCACTGCAGTACTCCCCGGAATCAGGATCGAGATCATGACAAGGATCAGCGTCATTTCGACCTCCTTTCCTTCATACATACCCATGAAGCTTACCAGGACTCACCAGCCCCAGATTGGAACAACTTGAAAAACCTGGGATGACAAGGAAGACATCAGTTTACGGAATCAACTCCCTGCGCGGGAAATGGCGGCCGAACCGCAGACGAACATGGACGTGATCAATCAAAGCATCATCGAACAATCATATGAAGGGTTTGATCCCACATCTTCGGTCCGGGGATGTGCCAGGGACTGACCCATGTTGCGATGCAGAATAGGGGATATTATCCTTTGAGCTGGGAATATTTCCCTGAAGAAGATATCGGCCTGCCTCTCAATCTCATCGGAGGTTCGGCGTGTCGGAGCCCAGGGTCATCTCCCGGAGGTTCTTCTCGGGCGGGCGCGAAGAGGCTCTGCTTGACGACGGCGAGGGCAGGCGCCTGGCACGCTGGTTCAGGACCGGTGCCTCACCCGGACAGGTGGCCGACTGGTTCGGCATCCTGTCCAGGCTCGATGTGCCCGGGATCGCCGTGCCTGACAGGCTTGAAGAAGGCGGCCCGGGCAGGTTCTGCTTCTCCATGGATGCGTCAGGATTCGAGGCGGTCTCCTCCACACCGTCCTCGCCCGGCTTCATCGGAGAGTCGCTCCGACTCCTTCACGAGGCCGGCTTCCTGCACCTGGACCTGACTTCGATGCCGTTCGCAAGGAGAAGCGGGCGGGACATGCTCCTCTTCTGGGGCGATGCCATCCTGCAGCCCGACCTTCCTGACCATGCCCCCGAGGTTCTCTCCGGAGCTTTCGCTACTACGGCTTCCGACTACTACGCACTTGGAAGGCTCGCTGCATCATGGCCCGGTCATGTCCTCAAAGAGAGCGGGCTCGGCTCGACCGAAGGACTCCTGTCGCCTTCACAGGTGCGCAGGGCGACCGTGGCAGCAGAGCTGGGGCTCACTGCAGGCGCTCCGCTGGACCAGCATGCGATTCCCCGGCTTCCCCGGAAGGGCGTGACCGCCGTCATCGGAGGCTCGCTGCAAGCCCGAGACAGCGTAGTCAACGAATGGGTGTGCATGGCGAGATCGAGGGGGTGGCTGGCTCGGGTGGTGAGGTGTTCGCCATGGGAGAGGAGGCGTCCGCTGCCGGACAGGCCTCTCCCCGGCACGATCGCGAGATCGGCTGCAGATCTCATTTCATCTGTCTTTCCCGGCACCAGCGGTGTGAACCGGCTGCTGGTAATCGACAGCCCCTCCCATGCATCGCGGGACTTCCTGGAGATGGTGAAGGATCTGGCTGAGCTGCTGCCGCCCAGGCTGTGCCTGGTCATCTCGTCCGGGGCGCCAGCAGACTGGCTGGAGGCAGAGGATCTCCAGCAGGTGGAACTCTCAGGAGAGCGGGAGGAGTCTGCGGACCTCCCCTGCGGAGCGCCCGGGGCATCAGGCTGGCCGGGTCCGTCATGGTACGGAGCTAGATGCCGAGGGGTCAGAGCCGGTGGCGAGCCAGAGATGCCCGTCGAGTCGAAGACGCTTCTCGCCGAGGGCGCCTTCAGAGAGCTCGCCGCGGCATGGGACGAAGGAGGCCCCGGGCGTCCGGATCGCTCGATTGCTGCGGAGTGCTTCCTCGAGCTGGGTCTTCCCGAGAGATCGCTGGAACTCCTTCCCGGGGATGCGACCGAGCTCAGAGCGCGAGCCATGATACCGATGGGCATGAACCGCGAGGCCGAGAATGATCTGCGCTCACTCGGCACCAGAAGGACTCTAACGGGAGATCTCCTCCTCGCCGACATCCTGATCGCGGACGCGAGGCTCGACGAGGCGCTGGAAGTGCTCGGGGAGGTCTCCGATTTCAGCAGAATAGAGCGCAGGGCGAGGATCCTCGATCTGCTCGGCAGGCCTTCACAGGCCCTGTCACTGATCGACTCGGAGCTGCCCGCAGCCGCAGGGCGCGAGAGGACCGACCTGCTCTGCACCAAATCCACCCTGATGATGAGGCTCGGCTTCTACGAAGATGCGCTGAAGGCGGCGGACGAGGCAGTGAGCGTTTCGAGGGGCACTGCCGACCTGGCAGCGCTCACACGCAGCCTCCAGGAACGCGGAAGGGTGAGAGAGGTGACAGGAGCCTGGCGGGAAGCAATGGAGGACTGCCGCATGGCTGTCTTCTACTGCGAAGAGAACGGCATGAGGCTGGCTCGACCGCCCCACATAGACTGCTTCGTCCTCGCTACGCGCATGGGTCTTCTCCCGGAATCGGAAGCCTTCTGGAAGGCCATCCCGTCGGTCATGGGAAGTACGGTGGCATCGTCCGGTCCGGGCCGGCTGACTCTGGACATGCTCGAAGCCTGTGCCGGGACGCTTCTCGGAAGAGGGGCCAGGGCGTTGGCAGCGGCTGAGCGTGGCGCGGCGGCGGCGGCATCCATGAGAATGCCGCTCAGGCAGGGCCTGTGCCTCCTCTACAGGAGCATCCTGATGATGCAGGAGGGCGAGGCGGACGAGGCCGTCCAGTCTCTGCGCCATGCGAGATCCATTGCCGGCCTGCTCGGAGACAGGCATCTCGAGCTGCTGGTGGACCTGGCACAGGCTCAATCCGGAATATCGGTCGAGATATCGAGGATCACAGCACTGGCCGCCAATCTGGGTCTTGCTGCTGAAGCCCTGGAAGCGCGCTCGATGCCGGCCTCGGACCCCGAACAGAGGGCCGCAGCCCTCGGCGCACTTCTAGACCTGCCATCCCCTCTTCGTGCGTGCGAGCTTGCATCGCTGTCTCCAGAGACGCTCCCGGAACACCTTCTCGCCCGCCTGTCGAGGACCAGGGAGGATCTGCTGTCGGTCATGTCGGAGGAGGACGCCGAATCGTTCCGGCGGCTTACGCGCGGACTGGAAGCCGTCCGTGGAACCGGAAGGCCACCCTTCGCGCGCAGTTGCAGCCTCGAGACGCTGCGATCCTTCTCCTCATGGGCATTGGGCTTCTGCAGAGGAGTGGAGGATCTGTCGGGGCTTGCGCGCATCACTGGTGCGGACAGGATCTCGACGGAGGGGGCAGGAGAGGTCATAGCGGACTCGCCGATACCTCTGAGGATGTCGGGCGGGGATCTCGAGCTGGCCAGGGCTCTCGGCCCGGCAGCCGCGGTGATAGCGGCATCCGTGCCGCAAGGCGGCGCACCGGGTGCAGCCGAGGAGTGGGATCCCTTCCCGGAGATAGCCGGGTCTTCCTCGGCGGTGATCCAGCTCAAGAGCGAGATGAACAGAGCGGCGATGCTCTCCATTCCGGTGCTGATCACCGGTGAGACCGGAACGGGAAAGGACCTCGTTGCACGAGGAATCCACAGGAGGAGCCGATCCGCAAAGGGGCCGTTCGTGACTGTCGACTGTGGAGCCATACCGGACACCCTCCTGGAGTCGGAGCTATTCGGGGCAAGCAAGGGCGCCTATACGGACCTGAGGTCGGACAGGGCGGGGCTGGTCGAGTCCGCCGCCGGGGGCACCCTCTTCCTCGACGAGATCGGAAACATAGGGCAGGCCATGCAGGTCAAGCTGCTGCGGGTGCTTGAGACGGGCAGGTTCCACAGACTGGGAGACTCGACGGAGATGGAGGTCGCCTTCAGGCTTCTTGCTGCGACGAACAGCGACCTTCCGGTAGAGGTCGCCGCGGGCCGCTTCAGAGCGGACCTCTACTACAGGATTGCTGTCGTAATCATCAGGACGCCTCCTCTCCGAGAGAGGTCTCAGGACATCCCGGACCTCGCAGCCAGATTCATGTCGGAGATGAGACCGTCCGGAGCCGGCGAACTGCCTCGAATCACCGCAGGCGCCCTCCGCAGGCTCGCTACGCATCCCTGGCCCGGCAACGTGAGGGAGCTGAGGAACGTCATCCAGAGAGCAATGCTTCTAGGCGACGGCAGGCTGATCACGGAGAGGGACATTGTCTTCGAGGAGATAGGCGTGCATAGAGGCTTGCCCAGGCTGGAGAGCATCGAACAGGCTGTCGCGAGGCATGTCCGCAGTGTCCTGGAATCGGTCGGCGGCAACCGGGCCCGTGCCGTGGAGATTCTCGAGTGCGACCCCAAGACTCTGAGGAAGTATCTGTCGCTCTACGACTCCCGCCTCGACGATCCGTCACGTGGATGAGAGCCGGAGACGCCCGGCAAGGGCTCCTTGTTCCTGTGGTTTCCGCGTGACACATAGGGGGAGCCGGGAATGAAGAAACGCCTCTTCAGATCGGCATCCCTCGAGATGCCTATCCTCGCGGAAGTCGCCACTTCGGGTCCTGGCGCGCCGGCCCGGACCAGGATCGCCATCTCAGGCCCGGCCAGCGACATCCCGTCGTGCCTCCGGTCTATTCCCAGAGCCTCGCAGAGCCTTCCCGGCCCGGAGGCCAGCAGGAGAGGGTCGGCAACTCCGCGTCTCCGGATCATCGCATCGCGTCCCGCGAGAGGCTCGATCGCCCTCACGAGGACTGCCTCGCCGACGCCCTCCGGACCGGTCACCACATTGAAGCAGAAGTGGACGCCGTAGCTCAGATAGACGTATGCCACCCCTCCCCGCCGGAACATCGAAGCGTTCCTGCGGGTCGGACCGAAGTAGGAATGGCTGGCCCTGTCGTCGGCCGTATAGGCTTCGGTCTCGACTATCACACCGCCGGTCGTTGCGCCGTTCGAGGTGGTCAGCAGCAGGCAGCCGACGAGCCTCCGGGCTACCTCCAGGGCTCCCGATTCGAAGAATCCACAGGGGGGCGGCCCCCAATCATCGCCCGCCTCGGGCGGAACCGTGCCCGGCGATTCTCTTCCGCTCATCTGGCCTCCGGTCCCGGCAGCGCGGCCGCAGCGCCGCACGCGGCAAACATAACAGCCCCAGGTACGCGCGTAGCGTGCCATCCTCCGCCAGGGCAGTTGCCGCATGGAACGGAACCTGTGAGATTCTCACATGATGATCACGCTGGCTACAGGCCTGGTATCCGTTGCTCCCTCACTGTTGCTGGTATGGTTCTTCCATGCCAGAGACAGGTTCCCGGAGCCTCCCAGGGTCATCTGGACGACCTTCCTCCTCGGCCTGCTCACCATCCCTCCCGTGGTCGCCTTCGAGTGGCTCATCACATCCGCCATGCCCGAGGGCGCGACCGGTCTGGAGGCATCGCTCTTCGATGCATTTCTAGTGGCCGCCCTCGTCGAGGAGACCTTCAAGCTGCTGGTCCTTCTGTTCTACTCCTTCAGGCGGCCGGCCTTCGACGAAACGATGGACGGGATGGTCTACGGCGCCGTGGCGAGCCTCGGCTTCGCCACGCTGGAGAACGTCCTCTACGTGCTGGAGGGCGGGATGGGCGTCGGCATCACGAGGGCTCTCCTGTCCGTGCCGGCGCATGCGTGCTGGGGAGCTCTTCTTGGCTACCACGTCGCCCGGGGCCGGCTTAGGGGCAGGCCGCTTCAGGGCATCCTCGCGGGCTTGTCGATCGCAGTGCTTCTGCACGGGCTCTACGACTTCCCCATAATGCATCTCGAGCGGGTGGACGATGAGTCCGGAGCAGCGCTCCTGATTCTCGCCACCCTGGCAGCCGCGATCGCGAGCTGGGTCTGGGTGCTCCGCATCTCGAGAAAGATGCGCAGAGCGCAGCAGGAATGCCGTACTGCCTACAGGGCGAGTGATTCGGGAATCCAGCCTCCGGCGCGCACAGGACGTCCTCCCTCGAAGGCGGTTGCGGCTCTGCTGCTCGTTGCCGGAGTGGTCATTGCCAGCTCAGGGGCGCTGCTGGTGCTAGGGATCGTCATCGGGTTCGCAACGGGCTCTGTCGAGCACGGGGACGAGCTGCCCACTCTGGCAGGAGGATTTGTCATAGGCGTGATCCCACTCGTCATCGGAATCCTTCTCTTCCGCTCGGGCATCCGACGCCTGAACCGTTCCTGACTTCGCCAGCCCGATCGGTATCAGGTTGAAGATGCTTGAGAAACATCAGGAAGCACTCCCATCTCGTCTGCGGGCAGGCAACGGCTTGGAATGGCGATATGGATGTCGGGAAGCTGTCCGCAGGGTTTCTCAAGCATCTTCAACCTGATACTGTCTAGTAGCGCAGGGTGTAGTGAAGCTCCAGAGAAGGCTCCTGTTCGCCGTGCAGGGTGGACTTGGTGCTGCCTGTCACATAGAGATCGGGGTGGAAATAGTACTGCGCGCTTATCGTCCCCGGCTCGGTCGAGAACACGTCGCCCGAAAAGGACACGAACAGGTCCGGCAGTATGTACTTGCCCACATCCACAGTCAGGCTCGTTGAATCCGCCAGCAGCTCCGGCGTGAGCTGGAGCTCGTCCAGCCCGATCTCTCCACGGAGGCTCCTCGCGAGCAGCCTGCCGACATAGCCCTGGGCGGCATCCTCGAGCTGGCTCTGCATCGCTCCGCTGTCCATCTGCTGCAGCTCCCCGTACGTCATCCCCACCGCGAGAAGCGCCAGCACGTCCTCCTGCGCCAGCTCTCCGAAGGGTCCGGTGCCCACGAGCGTTATGGAAGGGCTTGCTATGCTGCCCTCGATCGAGACGATGATGTGGTATAGATCCCTGTCCATCGCCCCCCTGATGTCCGTCTCCGCAATTATGGAGAGTCTCTGCTCCGGGGGATCCCCAGGAAGGAGCTCGACAGTCCCGTCCGTTATGCGGAAGTCCCTGTCCAGCAGGTGCACGCTTCCCCGCAGAGATCTCAGCGTGCCGCTCACCTCGGGATAGCCCTCCTGAGTGAAGACGGTTACATCCACTCCTATCTCTATGTCTGCAAGGGAATTCCTGAACCAGACGCCGCGATTGCTTCTCAACGCGATCAACAGGTCGAAGGGGAGCGGCCGCCGTTCGACCGACGAGCTCGCTGGAGACGACTGAGGCATCCCCACAAGCCCCTCCTCGATGTCGATCTTTCCTGCGAGCAGCGGCCTCGCGACAGCGGGATCGTTTCCGCCCGAGAAGACCGAGCCCGAGAAGACCAGAGCTGCAAAGCCGCCCAGGGCTGTGCGGACGCTCTCGAATCCCGCCGAGAACCGGTACCTTCCTACGCGGACGCCGGTACTGTCGCTCTCCAGGTTCAGCAGCAGCTCCGTGCTCATCACTCCGTTCCCGGCCCCGGCGGATGCGGCGCTGATCCTGGTGGTGAAGCCGGTAGTGTCCGGGTAGTGGTGCGTCAGGTACATGACCACGTTGTCTATGGGCATGTCCAGGCTCGTGACTATCAGCCTGTCGGCCATGGCAGACGCCTCCACGTCGAACCGGGGGAGGCTCCCGTACTCCCTCTCATATCTTGCGTGGGCTACGATGTCGGCCCCTCTCGTCCTAAGGGGAATCGGCAGGGCGTAGAAGACCCAGTCGCCGAAGTGGTTTATCTGGAAATCGACGCTGGTGATCCTGTCAAGAGAGAAGTCGAGCCTGCCCTCGGTCCACACGTCCTGAACTCTCGCAGTGAAGCCGGACTTGTTGCCCGAGTCCCACGAGTAGAATCCGGGAATCTCGAGGTCGGAGTCGACGATGCCTGCCTCGAAGACCAGGCTGTCTGCGCTGTAGGGGCCGAACGAGGGGCCGGTGATGCGCCCCTGGAGCCGGGCATCCAGATCCTCCCCTGAGGCCGAAACCCACAATCCCAGGCTGCCCACTCCCGACACCCCCCTGCCGAGATGCAATGCGGAGGCGAGAGAAGCGAAGTCGGCGCTCGCTATGAATACCGAGAAGTCCAGCGTATCATCCGGTCCGAACGTGCCGCTCATGCAGATCGTTCCCTGCGGGGTCTTCACCCACGAGGTGTCGAGCGACAGGGTGCCGCCAGGCAGGATCCGGCAGGCCAGGGCCCCGTCCTGGACCAGCCTGAGCTTGGACTGGTCGATGCCGATCCCGGCGAGATCGAGGAGTGTCGTGTCCCCCGGAACGCACCTTGCGGCTGCGGAGATCCTGTAGCCCCCCGGGGTCTCCGCCGAAAGGTCTTCCATCCTGTATTCACCCCTCGACATCTCCAGGCTTCCGGAGAGGGACAGCACGGCACCAGCCACCGAGAGGGCTTCGCACTCCACTGAGACGAGCCCTTCCGGATGTCCCCTGCCGAGGTCCATGCTCCCGGAGGCAGAGAAGCCGCCGATCGTTCCTCCATCGAAGGCGACGGAGTCCAGAGAGAGGGACCCGTCGAGCGAGATTCGGGTCCTGGTGCCTGCGACGTCCGCCTCCCCGGCCAGCCCCGTGAATCGCGGAATGCCCGGTCCCAGGAGACCTGAGACCGGATCCGAGGAAGGCACCGCCAGAACCAGGTGGCCTCTGTAGGTGAGAGGCAGCAAGTCCTCTCCAAGGAGTCCAGATCCCGTGAAGGACACGTCGGCGCGATTCGAAGACAGGTCTCCGGAGGCACTCCAGCGGCTGCCGCCGAACACGGCCTCGAGGTTCGCGGCGTCCAGGCGAAGGTCACCCAGCGTGCTGCCGCCCAGCGAGAGGCGGAGGCTGCCCCCTCGCACTCCGGAAGCGTCGCCCTCGAGGTCCGCTCTTGCAGAACCGGACATGCGAGCGGATGGCAGGGACTGGTCGAGCGCCGACGGATCGAATGAGCTCATATGGACATCCGCCCCGGCCTGCCACTCCATCCCGGCGAATGCGATGCTTCCGTCGAGCCTCATCGATGCTCCCGGCCACGAGAGCTCCAGCCCCCTCACCGCCACACCGTCGAGAGTCGCAATGGCGGTGTCGGCTGAGAATGTCAGCGCGGTTCCGCCGTAGTCGGCCGATCCGTCCATGAGGGAAACCTCGACCTCGGGGCGCGAGATCGTACCGCCTGCCGTTCCCGTGAAGTCCATGGATGCCGAGAACGGGAGATCCGGCAGAGAGGCGGCGATCGTGCCGCTGGAGGAGATCTCTACCGAACCGTCCGAGCCGTTCATCCATCCGGTGAAGTAGAGGTTGCCGAAGGGGGTCATGCCGGAGAACCCGCTGCTTTCGACCACTCCGTCGCGCATGGAGACCTGGCCGCTGCCCCTGAACCTCCCAAGGCCCCTGATGCAAGTCGAGGCGCTGACGACGCTCACGGAGATTCCGCGGCCCCGGCTCACGGAGCCTGCGAAACGCATCGAGTCCAGCAGAGGGCCGCAGGAGTCCGATATGCGGCCGTACTCCAGCGAGAGACTGTCCGCGGAACAGACGATTCCTCGGTCTATGTCTTCGAGAATCCCCGCCAGAGTCCTCGGGATGCCGTTCGGGTCGCGCCGGGGAATCTCGATGTCCAGCCGGGAGGCGGAGACCCTCTCGACGGCTCTTGCGAGAAGGAAGACATGAAGCGCTCCTTCCACTTCGCCGTCGCAGACACGGACATAGAGGCCTCGCCGCCCCAGCACCTCAACCGTGTCCACCGTGCTCCTCCAGAAGAGATCGGTGTGGATTCTGCCGATCCTCACCAGAACGCTGTCCGTGGATACGGAGCCCGCGACGACCATTCCTATCGTCTCGTCGAGCATTCCCGTCAGTATGACCAGGTAGGCCGACAGGATCATCAGGACGAAGCCCGATGCCAACGCCCTGTGCGGCCCTGTCCTGAAGCGGGGGGGGCGAATCGCCATTCTAGAACGGGTGCCCCAGGGCGAAGTACACCCTTCCCCTCTTGAGGCCGTCGGTCCATGTGGGGGCGAAGCCGTAGTCGACCCTCAGCGGGCCGAACGGCGTTCCCAGCCTGATCCCCATGCCCGCCCCGAACCCTGTGCTTCCAGCGGATATCTCCTCCGCCGACTCCCACAGGCCTCCCAGGTCGACGAACAGCGCCACTCCGAGCCTCCGCCAGATCCTCATGCGAGACTCAATGTTGCCCAACAGCATGATCCTGCCGCCGACCGGATTCCCCTCTTCGTCCTCGGGCCCGAGCTGATTGAACCCGAATCCCCTCACCGTGGAGCCGCCCCCCAGGTAGAACCTGTCGTTCGGGGGCACAGCGTCGTCGCCTCCATAGGGGAAGGCGCTTCCCGCACGCACCCTCCAAGCGAGTATGACGTCCCTGACGACCGGCTTGAAGATCCTCACCTCGCCCTCGACCCTGTAGTAGTCGAGCCCGCCCAGGACACCGCCCGAGAGCCTTCCCTCCCCGCGAAGCAGATGGCCGACTGCGGGATCGAGCACGGCGTCACGGGTGTCGTGCGCCAGCGAGCCGGTGAGGCTCGAGGTCGTCGTCCAGTCGGATTCCTCGGTCCAGCCCCCGGGCGTCGAGGAGGTGAATCTGTCCCGCTCCAGCGCGTATCCGAGCGAAAGCCTCAGATGCTCGGTCAGATCGCGGGAAACGGTGATCTCGGCCCCGTACCTGCGCTCCGCGAGCGCAGGGAGCTGAAGATACAGGTAGCTGGCCTTTATCCGCCCGCTCCAGCGCGTCGAGGCGATCCACGGCTCCTCGTACGATATCTCGGGCTCGATCTCGTCCCCGCCCGCCTCGCCAAGATACCTGGTGTAGCTGGCGCCGACGACCAGCCTCTGGTTGTTGTCGAGGATGTTAGGATGCTTCCAGAAAGCGCTCAGAAGGAGTGCCGAGGGAGAGCCGTAGCCAGCACCGAGGTCGAGCTGGCGGTAGGGCCTCTCGGTGACCTGTATGAGCAGGTCAACGGTGTCGCGCCCCTCCTCCAGCCCGGAGTAAGAGAACCTCACATCCTGGAAGAGCCCCAGGCCGTAAATGGACGAGATGGACCTGCGGAGAATCTCCGTGTCCAGAGAATCGCCCCTGTCGAGCCTGATCTCCCTCTCGACCACCTTCCTGCGGACAGTCTCCAGACCCTCGATCCTGATGTTTCCGAGCCTTATCTGAGGACCCTCTGACACCATGCACTCTATCCCGCGCAGGCCGGGCACGCTGTCGGGCCCGGGCTGCTCGAACGGCAGCATCCGCAGCTCCACGGAGGCGGTGACGTATCCATGTCTCCTGTATGCGCTCTGGATGTTCTGCCTGGTCTCCTCGAGCAGGGCCGGCGTGATCGTCTCGCCGGATTCCACCGCGAACTCCCGGCGGAGGCGGCTGGACGGAATCACGGTATTCCCCTCGAAAACCAGACCGCCCCTGAGCGACCGGCGTCCGGGCGCTATGGAAATGGAGACCAGGCTGGTGTCGCTGCTCCAAGCAGGCCATCCCACTTCGACCGATGCGTCGAGGTAGCCCATCTCCTGCAGGTTCGCAAGAACCCTCCCCGACACGTCCAGGCGAGTGACCTCGAAGAGGGATCTGCCGACCTCGAGGTTCGTGCCTTCCAGGATTTCGTCCCTCGGGATCCACTCAGCCCCCGTGACGCGGATGGAGTCGATGGTCTGCACGGATCGGGGGGATGCGTCCGGGCCGGTTCCCAAGGCGCTCGCGGTTCCGAGCACGATCACCAGCGCCAGCCAGATGCGCATATTACCATCCCGGGTAGGGCACGGCCACCGGCGGGACGCCACTGTCCCGCACGAAAGATTGCAGGAATATGACCCGGTGCGGGGGCTCGGGACAGAGCCCGGGAAGGCGAAGAGATGCCGCAGGAAGCGAACCGGGCAATCGAGGCCAGGTACTCGGTCGTACTCCTTGCAGGGGGTACGGATCCGAGCGGAGGGGCCGGCCTGGCAGCCGACCTGAAGGCCGTCGCCGCCGCCGGATGCCACGGCTGCCTGGCTGTTACGGCGGTCAGCGTTCAGAGCGCGGGACGTGTTCATTCCTGGATTCCTGTCGAGCCGTCCTGCATCGCCTCGCAGATCGAGGCCTGTCTGGAGGACGGCGCGCCGGGGGCTGTCAAGTCCGGCATGATCGGGACGACCGGAGCACTGGACGCCCTGGCAACGGCCCTGGCAGAAGGACTGGCTGGCGTCCCCTACGTACTCGATCCGGTGCTCACCGCCGGCAGCGGAGACCCTCTGTGCGGCGAGGGCCTGACAGTAGGGATGATCGAGAGGCTTCTCCCATTCTGCACCCTGTGCACCCCGAATCTCGACGAGGCCTCGGCTCTGTCCGGGATCGAAGTGAAGGACAGGGGCTCGATGGAGGAGGCCGGAAGGCGGATCCTTGCCATGGGCCCCTCGGCGGTGCTCGTAAAGGGCGGCCACCTGGAGGGTCCTCCAGCGGACCTCCTGGTGAAGCGCGGGAGCATGGAATGGATGGAGGGCAGGCGAATAGTCCAGGGCAAGGTGCATGGCGCCGGGTGTACGCTGGCATCCG
This sequence comes from uncultured bacterium, assembly GCA_964569245.1. Classification (GTDB taxonomy): domain Bacteria; phylum Fermentibacterota; class Fermentibacteria; order Fermentibacterales; family Fermentibacteraceae; genus JAAYTY01. The sequence continues at coordinate 55,022 of CAZMTK010000002.1, forward strand.
CGACGGCGGCCCGCCTGGCGCTCGGGTACGAGACGTCGGAGGCGGTGCGTGCAGCCAGAACCTATCTGGCGCAGGCCCTGGGGTCCTCCTTCTCCAGGCGCACAGGCCGGCTGCTGGGGCACCTCCCGCCCGCAGGGCCGGCTCACCCGATCTCCGACACCGAGGCCTTCTACCTTCCACCGAGGTTCTGCATCAGGTGCGGCTCCGCGCTGCGCGCCAGCCCGGAACAGTCAGGCCATCCTTCATGCCCGGCCTGCGGCCTGGTCAGCTACAGGAATCCGATTCCCGCAGTCACTCTGGTGGTCCGCAGAGGCTGCGAGGTCCTGCTGGCGCGTCGTGCGAAGGCCCCCTGCAAAGGGGAGCTTTCCCTCCCGGGAGGCTTCCTCGAAACCGGCGAAACCGTTGCAGAGTGCGCGGCGAGGGAGCTCAGGGAGGAGACGGGGCTCGAGGCCGTCTCGTTCTCCGTGATCGGCGTAGAGACTGACTCGACTGCCTACGGCGCCGTGGTGCTCACGGTCGTGGAGGCGGTGGGATGGACGGGAGAGGCCGTGGCGGGCGACGATGCTTCGGAGCTGTCCTGGCACCGGCTCGACGACGTTCCTCCGCTGGCGTTCAGCGCGCACGAGAGGATACTGTCCTCGCTTGCCAGAGGCGATTAGGTCTGTCCTGAAGGCGATCCTCGCGATCGCAGCAGCCATGACCTCGCGCCAGGCTTCCCTGGACGCAGGCCCCTTCGTCGCCGTGGTAGAACTGGCCGATGCGCTTCTATGCACCACTCCGGGGGGAGGGTCGGTCGTTCTGACAGCGCCTTCCGGGACGGACACGGTATTCAGAACATGGGAAGAAGGCTTCGAGAGCCTGTCCCCCCTCGCGTCCCGCGGGAGGACCGCCGCGTTCACCGCCCATGGCGGGAGAGGCGACATGGTGGTAGTTCTCCGCAGCGGCGGCCTTGCGATGGAGAGATACGGCCCCTGGGCATCCGCGGGAAGCCCCTCCGTCGACAGCTCCGGGCGCGTCTGGTTCTGCGCGGATGGGTGGCTGCGGGCTGACGGAGGGACCGTCGCGCGGGTGACGGGCACGCCTGCCGCCGTCGTCTCGCCCTCAGGGAAGCAGGTCCTGATGATCGAATGCGGACATGATGCATGTCTGATCGACGCAGCGAGCCTCGAAGTCCGGCCCGCCGGTCTCCCGGAGGGGGCGGTCGATGCGCAGTGGGCTGGCGAGGAGGCCGTGCTGTCGTGGACTCCGGACGGCACGATCTGGCTCACTGAGAACGGGTCCAGCCGGATCCTGACACGAGGAGAGGCTCCCTCCTGGAGCGACGGGGCTTTCGGAGCGTACTTCGTTCGCACCGAGGACGACGGTCACGAAGTGACCTCGTCCTCAATCTGGTTCACGCCCCTCGAGGGACCGGAGTACCGGCTCCCCGCGCCCGAGGGAGCCATCCCTGTGAACCCTTCCGCCACTCGGACGGGTGTGGCGGCCGTGGATGCCGCCACGGGCAGGATTGTAAGGCTGACTCTATACAGATGACGTCCGCCCGGCAGAAGCGGGAATGCTGACGACGAAGGCGGCGCCCCCGGAACCGTGCCTCAGCAGCTCCAGCGCGCCTCCGAACCTCCGGACTATCGAGCGGGAGACCGCGAGGCCCAGACCCGTGCCGTCGGGCTTCGTAGTGAAGTAGGGATCGAACAGCCTCTCCGCCAGCTCCTCAGGGACTCCCGGGCCGGTGTCTTCGAATGTGATCTTCACGAAGGGCCGGCCCTGCTCATATTCCATCCAGGCCCTCACGAGAAGAGATCCCCTCCCGTCCATGGCGTCTCTGGCATTCACGACCAGGTTGCTCACGACCTGGATCATCTGCCCCTCGTCGGCCTCGACGGGCTGGAGGTCTCTGTCTGTCTCTAGGCGCCACTCGACCGAAGACCTATCCAGCACGATCCTCAGCGTCTCCCTGAGCACGCGGCCCATGTCCAGCCTGGCGACAGATCCTGTCTCGCCAGCCTTCGCCAGTGTGAGGAGCCTCCGAGTGATCATGGTCGCCTTCTCGACGGCGAGACCGGCGTTCCTCAACGCCGTGGCGGCTGCGGCGTCCAGGGGTTCGGCTGCGGCCAGCTCGAGGCTCCCGCCGATGGCCGTCAGTATGTTGTTGAAATCGTGGGCTATGCCTCCAGCCATCAGGCTTATGGACTCCTCCTTCTGCGCTCGCAGCATGTCGGCCTCCATCTGCTTTCTGGCGGTGACGTCGCGAACCGTGCAGATCACGGAATCGGCCTCCAGCGGAGCCATCCTGCACTCGAACCATCCACGGGAGGGGCCCCCGATTATGCGGTACTCGAAGGCCTCGACGCTGCCGGTGTCCAGAGAGCGCGCGATGCAGGCCATCGCGGCAGCCAGATCGTCATCGGGCATTCCTATGCTGCCGATCCATGTGCCCACTACTTGCTCGGGGGGCACTGCCAGCCTGCCGCCGACGCCCCCGTGGAAACCTCTCACGAAGCCGTCGCGCCCTATGATGAAGATCGTATCAGGCACAGCCTCGTACAGGGCCATGCTGCGCTTCTCCGCCCTGGCCAGCTCCTGCCGGGCCCTCACCCTTTCGGTCATGTCGAAGCAGATTCCACCTGTGAGCATCTCTCGGGAATCCCTGCCACCGAGAGGGAATCTGAAGCAGGAGAGGGTCCTGTTCCCCCCGTCCGGTCCGCGGTAGGCGATCTCGCGCGATACCGGCATGGAACTGCTCTTCACCGCGTCGCCGTCCTCCTCGAGTGCCGCGGCCACCTCGGGAGGCCACACGTCCTCGTACCCGAGACCAGCCCAGTCCTCCCTGCCGGCCAGCATCTCTCTCCGGAGGCGCTCGTTGGCATACACGAGACGGCCCGAGCAGTCGGTGATGAAAGCATATCCCGGGATGTGCCTCATGAAGCGGTCGAATGTCAGCCTGCTCGTCCGGGCCTCCTCTGCGGTCCTCTTCAGCCTGTCGAAGGCCTCGTCCATCGTTCTCGACAGGTCAGCAAACTCGTCTTCGCCCTCGAGACCCACGCGACCCGCAGTGTCGCCGGACTGGCCGATGCTCCGAATCCGTTCCAGAAGCGCGCCCAGTCTCCTCACAACCGTCAGATCGAACAGCACGACCGTGACCAGGGCGAATAGAACGCCCGTCGATGCCAGAATCAGCAGCGCCGTTTCGGCGTTCCTGCGTCCTGTTGCGAACAGCTCTCTCGCCATGGCGAATCCAAGGGTCAGGGGGCTGCCCGCAAGGTCAGCCAGCTCGAGCCGGGCCTCCAGCGTGTCCGGGGAATCCCTCGAGAGCAGGAGCGCCCCGTGTCGGCACGAAGCCTCCTCCCATTCGCCGGGGAGAGGCGGCGCCAACTCCAGCGAGATCTCCATGCCGGACCCCATGCTCAGATCTCCGAGGAAGTCCTCGTCTATCAGCCTGGCGAAGAGCAGTGTGCCGACCCGCGGTCCTACCCCGCCGCTCCTCAGGATGGGACAGCTCGCTACCAGCCAGGCTGAGCTGCCGGCCGCCAGCAGGCCCGATTCGGCCCCGTCGCCCGACAGCAGCAGGGGAACGAGGTCTGACTCTATCCTTTCCCCGAGGCTCGCCGGGAAGGCGTGCTGCATTCCGCTCGACGGGTCGTAGGCCGAGGAGAACACCTCGACGCCAGCGGTGTCGAGGAACAGGACCCCGTCCACCCCAAGTTCCGAGAACATCTCACCGCTGATGTTCGCATGGAGGAAGGCCGGATTGCGCGTGCCGATGAACTCCCAAGTCTCGTCCCGCACCGCATAGTCGAAGACGGAGGACGAGAGCGCAGTGAGCCTCCCGGAGACGAGGCTCGAGAGCCATTCGGCCTGGCGGCGGGCAAGGGCGGTTTCGAGTTCCAGGAAGGATTGCAGGAATACCCGCCTGAGCAGCAGGCCGGAAGCCAGGGCGAGGATGATCAGCGCAGCCGCCAGCAGCAGGGCAAGCCGCGCCCTCAAAGCCATATCCAGACCCTCCCCCCGGATATACCTCTCGAAGGCCCGCTGCAACATACTCAACACCAGCATGGAAGGATACAGGCCGGCCGGGACGGATGGAAGGCTCCCGCACGCGGACCGCAGGGATGCCGCTGCCCTGGCTCTGCTCTGCCTGCTCGCGGCTGCTCTTCTCGCCGGCACGCCGGGCTACCCTCTCGACGTTGACGAGCCCTGGATAGCCGAATGGGCCTGGTTCCAGGCTCGCGAGGGAACCGTCAGATCCGAGCTGTTCCGCGGCTACGAGAACTGTGAGGAAGAGGTAGTCGTGTACCACAGGCTGATCGCCTGGGCCGGGACGGCAGTGATCCGCGTCGCGGGGTTCGGGCTGGGGCGCCTGCGCGCGATCAGCTTGTTCTGCTCGCTTGCACTAGCCGTCCTCATGTGCCTGCCGTCGAGGGGAGGCAGGCCCTCTGCAGGTCCCGCCGCGGTGCTCTTTCTCATGCCGGCATTCTTCAGATTCGCCCGCATCTACCGGCCCGAGGCCATGCTGGCGCTGCTTGGGTGGGCCTGCTGGATGGCCGTGGACATGTCCGTGCGGAGGAGGTCCATCGCTGCCGCGGCGGCAGGAGGAGCCCTTTCCGGGCTGTGCGTTCTCTCGCACCTGGACGGGGCGGCCTTTGCTGCGGCCGGGGCCGTCACGCTGGCATGGCGACGGAAGTGGCTCCATGCAGGAGCATTCGCGGCATGCTCGCTTCTCGTTCTGACCCCGGCGATCGTGCATGCCGCATCCAGGGCTGGGCTTTTCGCGGCGCAGTTCACCGGAGAGCTGGCGGCGTCCAAGACCACGTTCCGGCCTGCGACTCCGCTGCTCAACCTCCTCTCCGAGCACGAAAGGCTCTTCAGGGAGCCCGGGATGATCCTGATCACGCTTTCAACTGCGTCTGCAGCGGTTATCGGAGGCTGGAGGCGGCGGAGGGAGGAATGCCCCTGGTTCTATGAGTTCGCAGGAACTGCCGCGGTCGCCCTGGCCGCTCTTTCTGCCGCCAAGGGAGTCAAGTACGGCATCCCCATCATGCCGTTCGCCGCATCCGAGATCTGGCTTGCAGCGAGGGGGCTGAACCGGGAGACGTCAGGCTGGCGCCGCTGGGCAGTGGCGACGCCGGCAGCCATGCTCGCGGCATTTGGTCTGCTTAGTGCCGCAAGAGAGACTCTTCTGCCGAGGGAGCGCCTGCAGCCCGACAACGCAGCAGCGGGCGACATGATCCCCGCTGGGGCGTCCTGTGCAGCGCCGTTCGGCTTCGTGTTCGACGAGATCGAGGAGCGGACCATCCACGCGCTCTACCTGGCCCGCCTGGAGAGCGGCGGCACTCTGGACTCTGATGGGTTGGCGCGCTTCGTCAGGGCTCGGAGTACGGAATACGCAGTGATCGACGGGTACTGGAGAAGACAGATCGGAGGCTCTCTGGACCCCCTCCTCTGGGACCTGGTCGGCTCCACTCCCGGCGGCCAGGAGGTCTACCGCCTCCGTCAACAGGGGTCAGAGTCAACTTCGTTGACTTCATGCCATCCTGATCGTCTACAAGGCTTTACCACTACACGTATCCGGCTGGTCTGGTTCCGCGCAGTCAGAAAGGGTCAGAGCTGACTTCGTCGACTTCGAGCCCGGCCCGAGAGATAGACCAAGTCAACGAAGTTGACTCTGACCCTAGACGAGCAGGGCAGCCAGCTTCAGGAGGACGGGGTCGAGATCCTTGGGGCGCTCCCAGGTTTCGGACAGGGGGTGATGCACGATCCGGCCGCCGGTCTCGCCGACCATGCACGGCGCTCGGCCGTCCAGCAGGGCCTGCACCGCAGCCCACCCGAGCTTGGTGGCCAGGATCCGATCGGAACTGGTGGGTGAGCCGCCCCTCTGAACATGCCCGAGCACCGTCACGTGGCAGTCCAACCCTTCGCGCGACTTCAGATCCGCGGCTATCTTCAGCGCATTCCCAGCGTCGTCGCCCTCCGCCACGACCATTATGCTCGAGAGCCTTCCCTCGGCCTTGCGCTTCCTGATGGTCTCTGCGATGCCGTGGATGTCCGTTTTCGTCTCCGGCAGCATGATGGCCTCTGCTCCAGAGCCGATTCCGGCCTCGAGGGCGATGAAGCCGGCATGCCTGCCCATGACTTCGACGATGAAGAGCCGCTCGTGAGCCGCAGCGGTGTCTCGTATGCGATCCAGCGCCGCGAGGGCTGTGTTGACCGCGGTGTCGTACCCGATCGTGAAATCGGTTCCCCAGACATCGTTATCGATCGTGCCGGGCACTCCCACGACGGCCACTCCATGCTCTCGAGCCAGTGCATCAGCCCCGTGGAAAGTGCCCTCGCCTCCGATGGCGACGAGACCGCCGACGCCTCTCCCGGCCAGACTCGCAGCCGCGGCGGCACGCCCTTCGGGTGTGAGGAACCTGTCGCTGCGCGCGGCATGGAGAATCGTTCCGCCACGCTGGAGGATGTTGCTCACGTCGCTCTTGCCGAGCGGCACGAACCTGTCGTCAATCAGGCCTTCGAAGCCGTGCAATGCACCGAGAACAGAAAGGCCGTGGGAGAGTGCCGACCTCGCCACGGCCCTGATGCAGGCATTCATCCCCGGGGCGTCGCCCCCGCTCGTGAGGACGGCGATGGTCCCCGGGGATCTCATATGGCTAGAACTTCCCGGCCTTCCGGCCCCTCCCCGCGGAGCTCTGCCTCTTCTCGCGCTCCTCGCGCTCGGCCTTCCTGTCCTTCTTGGCCTTCTTCTCCTTCTCCTCGGGCTTGAAGGCTACAGGGGAATCCACCAGCTCGAGCATGCACGCCTCGGCGGCGTCGCCCACTCGAGGACCCAGCTTCAGAATCCTCGTATAGCCGCCCGGACGTGCGGCGTAGCGGGGGCCCAGATCGTTGAACACCTTCCTGACAGCCTCGGCACCATATACCGACGCTGCGACGATTCTCCGGGCGTGCAGGGTGTCCGTCTTGCCGCGGGTGATGATCTTCTCGACCATGCTCCGGGCGGCCCTGGCCTTCGCCGGGCTCGTCGTGACGCGCTCCTTGAGGATGACGGAGGTCACGAGATTCCTGAGCATCCTCACCCTGTCGTCATGTCTGAGTCCCAGCTTGGGTGTGGTCTTCCTGTGGCGCATTGGGGGCTCTCCTTGCTGTTCCTTAATCCTCGCCGAGCTCCATGTCGTACTGCTCGAGAAGCTCCACTATCAGCTTCAGCGACGCCTGCCCGAGATTCGGCAGTGAGAGCAGCTCGGAGGAGGTTCTGGCGGCCAGGTCCTCGAGCGTCTCGATGCCACCCGCCTCGAGAACGTTGACGATTCTCGGCGAAAGCGCCGTATCGCGCAGAGGGGTGATGCTCGAGCCCTTCCCGTGGTCCTCCGAGCCGGGCTCCTCGCCGAGAATGAGCCCGAAGTGCTTCACGAGGATGTCGCAGGCTCTGGAGAGGGCGTCCCGGGGGGTGATGCTGCCGTCGGTCTCGATATCCATGGTCAGGCTGTCGAAATCGGTCCTGTCGCCCACGCGGGCGGGATCGACCGAGTAGTTCACCTTGCGCACAGGGCCGAACCAGGAGTCGAGGAGAATCTCGCCGATCTCCTTGCCCCGGCCGGCATCGTACCACTCCTCCGCCGTGACGTAGCCCTTGCCCTTCTCGACCGTAATCTCGAGCTTCAGACGGCTTCCAGGGCCGATCTCCGCGATCACCTGGTCGGGATCCAGGATCTCGACGCAGGAGTCGCCCTTGAGGTCTGCACTTCGAGCTGTCGCAGGGCCCTTCATGTCCAGCCTGAGCCTGGCGGAGCCCGAGCCCTCATGCTTCAGGTCCAGGGACTTGATGTTGAGGATGATGTCGGGCACGTCCTGGAAGACGCCCGGGATCGTCGTGAACTCGTGGCTCGCGCCCTCTATCTTCACAGAGACCGGTGCAGCGCCTTCGAGCGAGGAGAGCAGCACCCTCCTCAGTGCGTTACCCAGGGTTCGACCGAATCCGCGTTCCAGGGGCTTTATCACTATCCTGCCGCGCTTGTCGGTCGTTTCTTCGTCGTCCCAGGCTATTCGATCCGGCAGATGAAGGCTCCTGTATTCCATCTGGTACCCCCGACCGTAAGCTGATGGATCGGCCAGCCCCGGCCTGCCGGGCCAGGGGCGGGTCGGCACTGCTGCATGTTCTACATCCTGCGCCGCTTCGGCGGTCGGCAGCCGTTGTGAGGGATCTTCGTGATGTCCTTCACGCCGGTGACCTCGAGCGAGGTGGACTGGAGAGCCCTGACGGCGGACTCACGACCGCTGCCCGGACCTCGCACCCAGACCTCGACACGCTTGAGGCCGGCCTCGAGAGCCCTCTCGGCGGCCTGTACCGCGGCCTGGCTGGCCGCGAAGGCCGTTCCCTTCCGGGTGCCCTTCACGCCGGTAGTCCCGCCGCTGGACCACGTGATGACGTTCCCCTTCAGGTCTGTGATCGTGATCATTGTGTTGTTGAAAGAGGACTTCACGTGGGCGATCCCGTTCGTGTCGGTGACTCTGGCAATCTTCCTGGCCGCTGTCCTGGCCCTGGCCGCCTGTGGCTTCGGCAAGGCTTCCTCCTGTTCTGCTTAGCGCTTCTTCATGTGCCCGACGCGCGGTCCCTTGCGGGTACGGGCATTCGTGTGAGTCCGCTGGCCGCGCACGGGCAGGCCGCGCCTGTGTCTGAGCCCTCGATACGAGCTGATGTCCATGAGCCTCTTGCGGTTCATGGCGATCTCCGCCCTCAGCGCGCCCTCCACCTTGTACTCCGCGTCGATGATGTGCCTCAGTGTCGCGATCTCGTCCTCTGTGAGGTCATCCGTCTTCTTCTCCGGGGGTATGTCGGTCTTCGAGAGAATCTCCCGCGAGACGGACAATCCTATGCCGAAGATGTACGGGAGCGCGTAGACGATCTGCTTGTTCCTCGGAAGATCGATGCCCGATATCCTCGCCACTCTGGTCTACCTCCAGCCCTGCCGGCTTCAGCCCTGACGCTGCTTGTGCTTGGGGTTGCGGGGGCATATGACCAGCACCTTGCCCTCGCGCCGGATTATCCGGCAGTATTCGCATATCTTCTTGACGGACGAGCGGACCTTCATCGCAGTTCCCCTACTTGTAGCGGTAGGTGATCCGGCCGCGCGTCAGGTCGTACGGCGACAACTCAACGGTTACCCGGTCCCCCACCAGTATCCTGATGTAGTTCATCCTCATCTTGCCCGATACGTGACAGAGCACTATGTGTCCCTCGGGCTTGTCGAGCCTGACCCTGCACATGTTGTTGGGCAGAGTCTCGGCTACCGTGCCGTCGACTACCACCCCCTGGTCCTTAGCCACCAACACCTCTTTCTGCAGACATTGAAGAATTTGCAATATCGCTGTTTTAGAGCTATGCCGTCAACACTACGGGCTCGCTCCCCGAGACCATTATCGTATGCTCGGCGTGCGCGGACAGACTGCCGTCGGCGGTCACCACCGTCCACCCGTCCTCCAGAACCCGCACCTCCCATGTCCCCGCGTTCACCATCGGCTCTATCGCCAGGGCCATGCCGTCGGTGAGCTTCTGTCCGCGACCGGGCGTTCCGAAGTTCGGCACCTGGGGGGGCTCGTGCAGCTTCCTGCCGATGCCGTGCCCCACCAGATCGCGGACTACTGCGAATCCCCTGCTTTCAACGTAGTCCTGCACTGCGCTGCCGACATCACCCAGCCTGTTCCCGCACACCGCGGCGGAGATGCCCCTGCGCAGGGCTTCGTAGGTGACTTCGACCAGCTCGCCCGCGCTCCTGCTCGGCGCCGCCCCCACGAAGAAGCTGTCAGCGGCGTCTCCGTGGTAGCCGTCCTTGAAGACGCCCACGTCGATGCTCACCAGCGAGCCCTCTCTCAGCCTCCTGCTCCCCGGTATCCCGTGCACCACTTCCGAATCGATCGAGATGCACACCGCCGCAGGGTAGCCGCGATATCCCAGGAACGAGGGCCTGCCCATCTCGGAGGAAATGACGGCCCTCGCCAGCGAGTCCATCTCCGCGGTGGTTACGCCCGGGGCTGCGAACGCCCTGAGCTCGCCGAGCACCTTCCGCACGATCCGGCCCGACTCGCGCATCTTCGCGAGCCTGGCCCCGACCGTCATTCCAGTTCCCGGAGCAGGTTCTCGATCCGGTTCCAGACCTCCTGCTCCGTCCCGGTGCCGTCCACCCTGCAAAGGCGGTTCTCGTAGAACCGGGCGAGCGGCGCTGTGCTGGAATGGTACTCTGCCAGCCTCCTCCGGACCACCTCCTCCTTGTCGTCCGGTCTCGAGGACAACGGAGCGCCGCAGGACGGGCATGCGCTCCCAAGAGAGACCGACCCGGTGAATCCACAAGCGCTGCAAGAGGTTCTCGATGAGAGCCTCCTGACTACCTCCGCATCCGGCACCTCGAGAAGAAGCGCACAGCTCAGGGGCTTTCCGGAGCCGAGGTACTCGTCCAGCCGGCGAGCCTGCATCAGGTTCCTCGGATAGCCGTCCAGCAGGAAGCCGTCCGCCGAATCCAGGCGCGAGAAAACCATCTCGTTCACGATCGCGTCGCTCACCAGAGCCCCGCTCCGCACGATCCCGCCTACCCTGAGCCCCAGCTCGGTTCCAGAGGACATCTCCTCACGAAGGATGTTGCCGGTGGAGAGGTGGACCAGTCCGAACCGCGAGCAGATCCTCCCCGCCTGAGTGCCCTTGCCGGAGCCCGGAGGCCCGAACAGGACAAGTCTCATCGTCTTCCCCTGATCCTGCCCTTCGCGAGGAATCCCTCGTAATGACGCATGAGGAGATGGGTCTCGATCTGCCTCAGCGTCTCGAGGGCGACTCCGACTACGATCAGAAGGCTGGTTCCGCCGAAACGGAAGTTGATGTGCGCGTTCCGCAGGAGGAGCATGGGAAGGATGGCGATGATCGCAAGGAAGATCGAGCCGGGCAGCGTGACTCTTATCAGCACTCTCTCGATGTAGCTGGCGGTGCTCTTGCCCGGTTTCCGTCCGGGAATGAAGCCGCCGTACTTCTTCATGTTCTCGGCCAGGTCCTGCGGGTTGAACACGATCGCAGTGTACACGAAGGTGAACAGGATGATCAGGGCAGAGTACACGAACATGTAGAGGAAACTGGAGGGGGAGAAGAACCTGTTCACGGTCTCGACTATGCCGGAACCCGGGAAGAACATCGCAATGCTCGACGGGAACATCAGGAACGACTGCGCGAAGATGATCGGGATGACGCCAGCCGTGTTCAGCCGCAGCGGTATGTGCGTGCTCTGCCCCCCGAAGATCTTCCTGCCCCTCACCTGCTTGGCGTAGGTCACGGGGATCTTCCGCTGGGCCTCCGTCATCAGCACCACGAACGCGACAACGGCGAACATGAAGACGGCTATGAAGATGGCCGAGACGAAGGAGGTCTGCTGGAGGACGAACACATCCCTGTAGAAGGAGAAGACAGCGGATGGGATGTCGCCCACTATTCCGGCGAAGATGATCAGGCTGATCCCGTTTCCGATGCCCCTCTCGGTGATCCTCTCGCCCAGCCACATCACGAAGATCGTGCCGGTTATGAGCGTCATCACCGTCTGGAGGGTGAAGCCTATGCCGGGATAGGGCACCACACCGGGTATCTGAGAATTGAGACTCACGATGTACTGGGTGATTCCGAGACCCTGGATGAGGCCGAGGCCCACCGTCGAATACCTCGTTATCTCGGTCATCTTCTGGCGTCCGGCCTCGCCCTCCTTCTTCAATCTCTCGAAGTAGGGCATCACCGACGTGAGGAGCTGAATGATGATCGAGGCCGATATGTAGGGCATGATGCCGAGAGAGAAGATGCTCGCCCTGCTCAGGGCACCGCCCACGAACAGGTTGTACACATCCATCAGGTTCCCCGTGCCGCTCATGGCCGACTGCAGGAGCTGCAGGTTCACGCCGGGGACGGTGATGAACCCGCCCAGCCTGTATACCGCAAGCAGCAGCAGCGTGTAGAAGATCTTCTTCCTGAGCTCGGGAATCCTGAAGATGTTCTCGAAACCGCGCATCAGCCCAGCACCTCTACGGCCCCGCCGGCACTCGCGATTGCATCGGCGGCGGTCCTGGTGAAGGCGTGCGCGCAGACCGTCAGCCTGACCGACAGCGTGCCGTGCCCGAGAATCTTCACCGGCTTCAGCCTGCTGGATATCAGTCCCGCATCCTTGAGCTCGTCGGGCGTGACGACGGTGTCGGGCGCGAATCTGCCGAGCATGCCGACATTTACGACCTGGAAGACGGAGGCGAACCGGGCGTTGTTGAACCCCTTGTGAGTCATGCGCCGCTGTATCGGCTGCTGTCCGCCCTCGAACCAGGGGTGCACCTTACCTCTGGCCTTCTGGCCCTTGTGGCCCTTGCCGGCAGTCCCGCCCACTCCGGTACCGTCGCCGCAGCCGCGCCTGAGAGGCTCCCTCACGGCACCCTTGGCAGGGCGCAGATGCTGAAGACGTCTCACTCCTGGACCTCCTCAACGCTCACGAGGTGGCGCACTCTCCATATCATGCCCCTCACCGCAGGGCCGTCGTCGTGCACGACCACCTGGTTCATCCGCCTGAGACCCAGAGCATCGAGCGTCCGCTTCTGGACTTCCGGGCAGTGGATCCGGCTCCTGACCTGCTTGACGTGCAGCTTCTTCTTCCTAGCCATTGGACTGGCGCCTCCGCTCCTCGACGTCGGACCTCCGCCAGGAGTTCACCTGGTCTATCAGCCTCAGGTCCCTGAGCCCGGCCATCGTGGCCTTCACGATGTTGTGCGGGTTGTTGGTGCCCTGGGACTTGCTGAGCACGTCCTTCACCCCGGCGCACTCCATGATTGCGCGGACAGCGGCACCCGCGATGACGCCTGTTCCCGGGCTGGCGGGTCGAAGGAGCACCCTGCCCGCCCCGAACTCGCCGATCACGTCGTGCGGCAGCGTCCTGGAATCCACCAGAGGGACGCTCATCATGGTCTTCTTCGCGGCCTCGGTCGCCTTGCGGATGGCCTCCGGCAGCTCGGCGGCCTTGCCGTGGCCCACCCCTACGCTGCCGCGCCCGTCCCCTACGGCGACCAGCGCATTGAAGCCGAACCTGCGGCCTCCCTTTATGACCTTCGCGACCCTGTTGACCGCGATCAGGCGGTCGAGGAGCTGCTCCTCCTCTCCCTCTGCGGTCTGGACCCTGGCTGCCCTGTCCTCGGTCTGATCTGTCTTTCTGTCCACCCCATACCCCCGTCAGAAGACAAGGCCGCTCTCGCGGGCCTTCTCCGCAAGCGCCTTGACTCTTCCATGATACGGATGGCCACCGCGGTCGAAGACCACGCTCCGGAAGCCCATGTCCAAGGTCTTCCTGGCCACGATCTCTCCCAGCCTGGCAGCGGCGGATGTCTTCGTCTCCCTCTCCGCGGCAGCGAAGTCATTGGAAGTGGTGGTGACGCAGAGAAGTGTCCTGCCGGAAACGTCGTCCACCAGGCTGGCGATCATGTGCCGGTTGGTGCGATGAACGCACAGCCGGGGCCGCTCAGGGGTGCCCGACAGCCGCTTGCGTATGCGGATGTGCCTCCTGCGCAGCCGTTCCCTCTTGTCGGCGGTTGCCATATGACCCTTTCCTTACGCCTTCGTGGTCTTCGTGGCCTTGCGGCGCACCTGCTGGTCGGAATACCTGAAGCCGTTGAGGTTGTAGGGCTCGACAGGCTTGATCCTGTAGAGCATTGCGGCGAAGGCGCCCACCAGGTCCCTGCTGTTGCCGCTTATGCCTATGGTGAAGGTGTTCTGACCCGGGGCGACCTGGACGGAGAGGCCCTGCGGGATCTCGAAGAGGAGCCTGTGCGAGAAACCGACCTGCATCTCGAGGATGCGGCCCTTCACCTCTCCCTGGTAGCCCTTCCCGTTGACGATCAGGCTGAGGGAGTGCCCCGTGTCCACCCCCTTGACCTTGTTCGCTACGTGCGCCCTCGAGACCCCGTGGAGCCTCTTCAGCTCGGTGGAGTCGTCCTTACGCTCGAGCCTGAGCACGTCGCCCTCCATGACGGCGGTGATGCCGCCGGGAAGCCTGTGCTCCGCCTCTCCCCTGGGTCCCCTGATCTTCAGCAGATCCCCCTCGATCCTTACCTCCACCTTCGGGGGCAGCTTGACGGGAAGCCTTCCTATGCGCGACATCTCGACCTCCTACCAGACGTGCAGGAGGACCTCACCGCCGACCCGCTGCTCGCGGGCCTCGGTGTCGGTCATCACGCCGCGCGGTGTAGTGAGAACGGCCACTCCGCGGCCGGCCATCACCCTGGGAATCTCTGAGGCGCCGGCATAGACCCTGCAGCCGGGTCTCGACACCCTCTTGAGTCCGACGATCATCGGCTTTCCGCTGCGGTAGGCCAGAAAGAGCCTCAGGATGCCCTGCCTGCCGTCGTCAATCCTGCGGAATCCCCTGATGAATCCTTTGCGGTAGAGGACTTCCGCTATGGATGCCTTGATGCTGGATGCCGGGATGTCGACCATCTTGTGGCCGGCAGCCGCGGCGTTCCTGATGCGGGTGAGCATGTCGGCAATGGGATCGGTCATCGACATGGCCTGCCCCCCTACCAGCTTGCCTTGCGGACGCCCGGGATGAGGCCCCTGTTGGCCATGTCCCTGAAACAGATACGACAGATGCCGAACCTTCGCAGGAACCCCCTGGGACGTCCGCAGAGAGCGCACCTGTTGTAGTGTCTAACGCCGAACTTCGGCTTGCGCTTCTGCTTCGCGATCAGGCACTTCTTAGCCAACTCCAGCCCCCTACCTGGCCGCGCCGGGCCTGCGGAACGGGAGTCCGAGCAGTCTCAGCAGCTCGAGACCCTCCTCGTCGGTGCCGGCCGTCGTTACCATTGTGATGTTCATCCCCCTGAACTTGTCGATCTTGTCGACATCTATCTCCGGGAAGATCGCCTGCTCCTCGACGCCGAAGTTGAAATTGCCCCTGCCATCGAAGCCCTTCGGATTGAGCCCCCTGAAGTCCCTCACCTGGGGCAGGGCGAAGCTGGAGAGCCTGTCGAGGAACTCCCACATCGTGTCGCCGCGGAGGGTCACGAAGACTCCGATCTGCATGCCCTCCCTGAGCCGGAAGCCGGCAATCGAAAGCCGGGCCTTGGCGATCACGGGTTTCTGACCTGTGATCCTTCCGAGCTGCTCCTGGGCGTTGGTGATGTTGTTCGCGTTCTCGATGGCCTCCTTGCCGAGGCCCATGTTGACCACGATCTTGACCATTCTGGGGATCTCGTTGACATTCCGGTACTCGAATCTCTTCAGGAGGGCAGGCGCGACTTCCTCCCTGTACAGCCTCTTGAGCCTGGGCATCTCCTTCATGTCGCTGTCACCCGGCCTTCCTAGAAGCTCTCGCCGCAGGAGCGGCAGACGCGCTTGAGGCGTCCCTCGGCGTCACGAGAGCGCCGATAGCCCTTGGCCTCGCCGCAGCCGGGGCACACTACCCTCAGGTTGGAGGCGTCAAGAGGGGCTTCCTTCTCGACGATTCCACCCTGGGGATTCGTACGGTTGGGCCTGGTATGGCGCTTCACGAAGTTCACACCCTCGACCAGGGCTCTGCCCTTGCCGGGGATCACCTTGAGCACCTTCCCCTTCTTACCCCTGTCGTCGCCGGTGCCAACGATCACCTTGTCGCCCTTCCGCACGTGCATCAGATCACCTCCGGGGCGAGGGAGACGATCTTCATGAAGCCCGCCCTGAGCTCCCGGCCCACCGGGCCGAAGATCCTGGTGGCTACGGGCTGGAAGGCATCGTCAACGATCACCGCCGCGTTGTCGTCGAACCTGACGGAGGAGCCGTCCGACCTGTTGATCTCCTTGCGCACCCTGACCACCACGGCCTTGCGGACCTCGCCCTTCTTCACCGTTCCGTTGGGCGCGGCCTCCTTGACTGCGACAACTATCACGTCGCCGATGCTCGCATAGCGCCTCCGGGTTCCGCCCAGCACCTTGATGCAGAGCACCTCCCTGGCGCCGGAGTTGTCGGCGACGACGAGCCTGGTCTCCTGCTGGATCATCGCCTGCAGCCCTCCTAGCGAGCTTTCTGTAGGATCTCGAGGAGCCGCCAGCGCTTCTTCGCGGAGAGGGGGCGGGTCTCGGCGATCCGCACCACGTCGCCCTCGCCGCACTGGTTGCTCTCGTCGTGCGCGTAGAAGCGGCTGGTCTGTCTGAACCGCTTCTTGTAGACAGGATGGGGCTTCAGGGCTACGACCTTCACGACGATGGTCTTGTCCATCTTGCCGGCGGAGACGACCGTGCCCTTGAGCACCTGCCTGTTCCTTGTCCGGGTCTCGGCCATATGCTTCTCCTCACTGTCCGGACGGGCCGGGCGAGATGCCCAGAGCCCTCTCGCGCTTTATCGTGAGCGCCCGGGCCAGCTCGTGTCTCGCCTCGCGAATCCGCACTGGGTTGTCGACCTGCTGGGCGGACTTCCGGAAGCGCAGGTTGAAGATCTCCTGTCTGAGCTCCCGGATGTGGCTGTCTAGCTCCTCCCCGCTCATCGAACGCATCTCTCCGCTCTTCATGCGTTCGCCTCCCTGTTCCTTACCACGAATCTCGTCAGCACGGGGAGCTTGTGGCTGGCGAGCCTCATCGCCTCGCGGGCCACGCCGACGTCCACCCCCTCTATCTCGAACATGATGCGCCCGGGCTTCACGACGGCGACCCAGTGGTCCACCGCCCCCTTGCCCTTGCCCATCCTGGTCTCGGCCGGGAGGCTGGTGATCGGCTTGTCGGGGAAGATCCTTATCCAGATCTTGCCGCCGCGCTTCACGTGCCTCGTGATGGCCACCCTTGCCGCCTCTATCTGCGCGCTGGTCACCCAAGCCGGTTCAACGGCCTGCAGGCCGTACTCGCCGAAAGCCACGGTGGCCCCTCCCTTGGCGCGGCCGGTAAGACGGCCCTTCTGGCACTTGCGGTACTTGGTCCTCTTAGGCATCAGCATGTTGCATCACCCGCTAGTCGGACGGGCCGGTCTGGCCCTGGTACCCGTGTATCTCGCCGTTGTAGATCCACACCTTCACGCCGATCATCCCGTAGGTCGTGCGGGCGGAGGCCCTGGCGAAGTCAACGTCCGCACGGAGAGTGTGCAGGGGCACCCTGCCCTCGTGGTACGTGTTACGGCGCTTCATCTCGGCGCCTCCGAGCCTGCCGGCGCAGCTGACCTTTATCCCCTCGGCGCCGGCGCGTATTGCGTCGGAGATGGCCCTCTTCATGGCACGCCTCACCGAGACGCGGCTCTCTATCTGCCTCGCGATGCTTTCCGCCACGAGGCTAGCATCCCTCTCGGGCTGGCGAATCTCCTCGACCTTCATCTTGACCGACTTGCCTGTGAAGTGCTTGAGCTCCTTCGTCAGGAGGTCGATCGTGCCGCCCCTGGCACCGATGACGAGACCGGCCCGGGCCGTCCAGATCGTCACCTGGACCTCCTGGGGCTTGCGCTCTATCTCCACGCGCGAGATCTGCGCCTTCTCGAGCTTCTTGTTCTTGAGCAGATACTTGCGGAGCCGGGCATCTTCGCGGATGTGCTCGGCGTACCTGCCGCCGCGTGCGAACCAGACGGAGCTCCACCCCCTGATGATGCCGAGTCTGAGTCCAACCGGATTCGTCTTCTGACCCATGTCATCCCTCCCTGACCGCGCCACCGGCAGGAGCGGTGCTGACCGTGACGGTGATGTGGCTGGAGCGGTGGCGCACCCTCGTGGCCCTGCCGCGCGCGCGATGGCGGAATCTCTTCAGGGTCGGCCCGTTGTCGATGACGACATGGGATACGGTGAGCTCGTCTATGTCGAGCTTTGCGCCCTCCGATTTCTGTACGGCATTCGCGACTGCCGAATCCAGAGTCTTCTCTATCTCCCGGGATGAGACCCTGGGAACGTTGAGCAGGATCGATAGCGCCTGGTTCACTGTCTTCCCCCGGATGAGGTCCGCGACCTGACGGGCCTTGCGGGGCGTCATCCTGACGAATCTGGCCTTTGCGGTAGCTTCCATCGTCATCACCCGCCTACTTCTTCTTCTCGCGGTGGCCGCGGAAGGTCCTGGTAGGGGCGAACTCTCCCAGCTTGTGCCCGACCATGTTCTCCACGACATAGACAGGCACCATCTTGCGGCCGTTGTGCACGGCGAACGTGTGCCCTACGAACTCGGGCGGAATCGTCGAGCGCCGGGCCCAAGTCCTGATGACCTTCTTCTCGGGGTCGGAGCCGGCGGCAACGACCTTCTCGAGAAGCTTCCCGTCGACGTACGGGCCTTTCCTGAGCGAGCGGGACATCCCTACTTCCTCCTCTTGCCCGTGGGCCTGCGTCTCGTGATCAGCTTGTCGGACGGCTTGGGGGGCCTGGTCTTGAGGCCCTTGGCCAGCTGTCCCCAGGGCGAGCAGGGATGGCGGCCTCCGCTGGACTTGCCCTCGCCGCCGCCCATGGGGTGGTCGATCGGATTCATGGCGACGCCCCTGACGCTGGGTCTGCGTCCCAGCCAGCGGGATCTGCCGGCCTTGCCGATGCTGATGTTGGAATGGTCGGCGTTTCCGACGACCCCCAGAGTCGCCATGCAGGCCAACGGAACCATTCTCATCTCCCTGGAGGGCATGCGCAGAGTCGCATAGCCGCCCTCCCGGGCCAGGAGCTGGACCGATACTCCGGCGCTGCGTGCTATCTGGCCGCCCTTGCCGGGGCGGAGCTCCACGTTGTGTATCATCGAGCCGAGGGGGATCCTCTCGAGCGGGAGATGGTTGCCGACCTCGGGGGCGGCATCGCGGCCTGATACGATCGTCTGCCCGACCCTTAGACCCTCCGGCGCCAGGATATACCGCTTCTCGCCGTCGGGATAGACCACCAGCGCGATGCGGGCGGAGCGGTTTGGATCGTACTCGATGGCATCGATGCGTCCGGGAATGTCGAACTTATTCCGCTTGAAGTCGATGATCCGGTACTGCCGCTTGTGCCCGCCTCCCTTGTGCCTGCAGGTGATGCGGCCGTAGCTGTTGCGGCCCGCCTTCCTGTTGAGCGGCTCCATGAGAGACTTCTCGCCGCGGGACCTCGTGATCTCGGAGAAGTCGGGGAGCACGGTCCATCTGGTTCCCGGCGTGACCGGCTTGAGCCTTCTCGTAGGCATGGATCACACCCCCTCGAAGAAATCGACCTTCTGGCCTTCGGCCAGGGTCACGACGGCCTTCTTCCAGGAGGGCCTTCTGCCGATGTTGCGTCCCAGGCGCTTCTCCTTGCCCTGCATGCTGATCGTGTGCACGGCGGTCACCTTGACGCTGAAGATCTCCTCCACGGCTCTGGCGATCTGGACCTTCGTCACATTCCTCGGGACACGGAAGCTGTACCTGTTGTGGCTCTCCCGAGCGGCCGTGGACTTCTCCGTGACGAGGGGCGTAAGGATCACTTGTCTTGCGTCCATCACTGCACCCTCTCCTTCAGGATGTCTACGGCCTTCTCGGAGAGGAGGACCACCTCCGATCCCACCAGGGCCCTCACGCTGACGTGGCGAGCCTGGACCGCAACCGTGCGCGGGATGTTGCGCGCCGCCCTGATGGTCATCTCGTCGCTGTCGTCAACCAGTATGACTGTCCTGCGGCCGTCGCAGCCCTGGTTGCGGACCAGCTCGACGACCTCGGCAGTTCTGCCGGTGCAGGCCAGGTCGCGGATGAGCCTCAGGTTGCCTTCGGCAAGCCGCTCGCTGAGAATGCCCGCCACCGCCTTGCGCCTGACCTTGCGGTTCACCTTGAGGGACCAGGTTCTCGGATGGGGCCCGTGAGCCACACCTCCGCCCACCCATACCGGCGAGCGGAAGCTGCCCGAGCGAGCGTGTCCGGTGTGCTTCTGCCTCCAGGGCTTGGCTCCGGAGAGGTTGACGTCGCTCCTGTCCCGCGAATCCGCTGTGCCGCTCCTCGAGTTGAGGTCCTCCGCCCGCACGACTTCCCAGAGGACATGGGTGGAGACCCCGGTTCCGAATATCTCCTCGGGCAGGTCGGCAGTTCCGACCTCCTCGCCCTTCATGTTGTAGACCCTCGCCTCGGCCATCCTACCTTCCACCTCCCGCCTTTCTGACCAGGAGGTAGCCGTTCCTCGAGCCGGGCACAGCGCCCTTCAGCAGGATGAGGTTGCGCTCGGTGTCGATCCTCACGATCTCCAGGTTGCGGACGGTTATCTTGGTGCAGCCGTCCCTGCCGGGCATGCCCTTGCCCTTCCAGACCTCTGCAGGCGTCGTATGCTGGCCTATCGCCCCGGGTACCCGTTTCGACTTGCAGCCGTGCGCCTCGTCCCCGCCGGAGAAGCCGTGCCGCTTCACTACGCCTTGGAATCCCTTGCCCTTGGAGAGCCCGGTGACATCTACCCTCTCGCCAGGCACGAACATCGAGACCTCGAGAAAGTCCCCGGGCTTCACGTCCCTGTCCGCGGGCTTCGGGACCTCGACCAGTCGGGCCACAGGGGGAGCGCCCGCCTTGTCAAGGTGGCACTGAGCAGGCCTTGCGAGCCTGGACTTCTTCTGCGGCCTGTAGCCGATCTGGACAGCCTCGTAGCCGTCCCGCTCGACGGTCCTCACCTGGACCACCGGGCAGGGGCGGGCCTCCAGAACGGTTACGGGCACGACCCTTCCGTCCTCCCGGAACACGCGGGTCATGCCCACCTTTCGAGCCATGAGTGCGCTCATCTTCGTCTCCCGTCGCTGAAGTCCCCTCTGGGCGGTGGGACGAGCGGTTCTGTATCACAGCGAGGCCCTTCGGGCCTTCGCCCCGGAGGACCCTTCCGGGGCCCGCCTGCCCCTTCCGGGTCCGCCCTCTTAGCCCGGCTCCTGCGCCGGACCAGTCAGGATGGCTTCCCTATCGTACCTCGACGTCCACTCCTGCTGGAACGTCGAGCTGCCTCAAGACCTCTGTCGTCTGCTCGCCAGGATCTCGTATCTCGATGAGGCGCGAGTGCACGCACATCTCGAACTGCTCCCTGGATTTCTTGTCGATGTGCGGACTCCGCAGGACTGTAACCAGGCTCCTCTTCGTCGGGAGGGGGATCGGTCCCGCAACGGTTGCCCCGGTCTGCTTCACGCCCCTGACAATGCTCTGGGCCGAGCGGTCCAGGAGCCTGTGGTCATAGGCCCTGAGCCTTATCCTGAGCCTGGGTTCGTTCACTTCCGACCTCCGCAGAACGGGGCTTTCAGCCCCTGCCCGCCGCATCGGCGGGATGACACGAGATACCCATCCTCTGCTTGAGCGCCAGGGCCGCTGCAGGCGGCACCACGGCGAACTCGAGGAACTGCATTGTGTAGCTTGCGCGTCCCTGTGTCAAGGAGCGCAGAGAGGTAGTATAACCAAAAAGCTCGGCAAGGGGTACCCTTGCGTCTACCAGGCTCACCTCTCCCCTCGGCTCCATCGAGAGAACCCTCCCTCGCCTCGAGGAGATGTCGCCGATAACGTCGCCCACGTACTCTCCGGGACACACGATGTCAACCTTCATGACCGGCTCCTTGAGAATCGGGTCTGCGGCGGACACGGCGTCCCTCAGGGCCATGGCGGCGGCGGTCGAGCAGCCGATCTCGCTGCTGTCGGATTCGTGCAGGCGCGACTCGACAAGTTCGACGCGGATGCCGTCGAGCGGGAAGCCGGCGATCGGACCCGCTCCCACGGCGCCCATCACGCCCGTGCGGATCGCCTCGACCAGGCCGGGAGGAAGGCCGGCGGCGCCCTGTCCGGCGACGAACTCGATGCCCGATCTCATCGGCGAGACGGCCAGTCTGGCATGTCCGAAGTTGCGTCTGCCTCCTATCTCGCGCTCGAACTCCGCCTCCGCCTCCGCCCTGGCGGCGACGCCCTCCCTGTAGGAGACCTGCGGTCTCCCCGTCCTGACCCTGATGCGCTTCTCCCTCTTGAGCCTGTCGGCGACGATCTCGAGGTGGAGCTCGCCCATGCCCCTGACGAGAAGCTGCCCCGAATCCTCGTCGATCCCGGTGCGGAGTGTGGGGTCCTCCCCGGTGAGGTCCTCCAGAGCCTCCTCCAGCGCCTTCTCGTCACGGGTGCTCTCGGGTTCTATCGCCATCTGCATTACGGGATCGGGAAATGTGATCGGCTCCAGCGCGATAGGGTGATCCATGTCGGTCAGGGTGTCGCCGGTCGCGGCTCCCCTGAGTCCCACGGCAGCTATGTCTCCAGCGGCGATCTCCTCTATGTGGATGCGCTTGTCGGCATGCATGCGGAGCAGCCTGGCGAGGCGCTCCTTCCTGCCTGTGCGGTTGTTCAGCACGGTGTCTCCGTCGGCGGCCACGCCGGAGTAGACCCTCATGAAGGCCAGCCTGCCCAGATGGTCGTCGCTCTGGATCTTGAACACGAGGGCGGTGAACGGCTCGTCCTCGGTGCGCTGGCGCTTCGTCGCGAGTCCGTCGGGCGCAGTGCCCGACACGGCAGGCAGGTCGGTCGGAGCCGGCAGCCAGTCCACCACTGCATCCAGCAGGGGCTGTATGCCGGCATTCCTGAGGGCGGATCCGCAGAGCACGGGAACGAAGCGCCCCTCTATCGTGCCCCTGCGGATGAGCGAGCGCACCTCCTCCCGGCCCAGCTCTCCGGCGAAGTAGCGTTCCATGGCGCGATCGTCAAGCAGGGCTGCAGCCTCCCACAGCTCGTCGCGGGCGGACTCGTAGCGCTCCCTCATCCAGTCGGGTACGGGCTCAGTGATCACCTCGGCTCCCAGCGACTCCTGTTCGAACCGCATGGCGACTCCTTCGAGGACGTGCACCACCCCCGAGAAGCCGCTGCCTGAGCCGATGGGGATGCAGACCGGGAGCGGCTTCGCGCCGAGGCGCTCCCTCATCATCCCAAGGACCATGTCGAAGTCGGAGCCCTGCCGGTCGAGCTTGTTCACGAAGGCCAGCCTGGGCACTCCGTACCTGTCGGCCTGGTGCCAAACCGTCTCGGACTGGGGTTCGACTCCTCCAACCCCGCAGAATACTGCGACGGCACCGTCGAGAACCCGGAGGCTGCGCTCCACCTCGACCGTGAAGTCCACATGGCCAGGAGTGTCGATCAGATTGATCTGATGGTCCCGCCAGATGCACGTGGTGGCGGCCGCCGTGATGGTGATGCCCCTCTCGCGCTCCTGGGGCATCCAGTCCATCGTTGCAGTTCCGTGATCCACGTCGCCCATGCGGTGGAGGCGTCCGGTGTAGTACAGGACCCTCTCTGTGACAGTGGTCTTTCCGGCATCGATGTGGGCCATGATGCCGATGTTTCGTATCCTGTCCTGTCCTGTCCTCCCCATCAGGGGCTCCTCCGGGGCCGGTTCCGCAGATCCAGGGTGAAGGGGGCCGCCCGGGGAAGCGCCCCTGGGCCTACCAGCGGTAGTGCGCGAAGGCCTTGTTGGCCTCGGCCATCTTGTGCGTCTCTTCTCGCTTCTTGACGCTGCCCGCGCCCTCGCCCCTTGCGGCGTCCATCAGCTCAGCAGCGAGCCTGTCGGCGAGGGACCTGCCCTTGC
This sequence comes from uncultured bacterium, assembly GCA_964569245.1. Lineage (GTDB taxonomy): Bacteria > Fermentibacterota > Fermentibacteria > Fermentibacterales > Fermentibacteraceae > JAAYTY01. The sequence continues at coordinate 78,487 of CAZMTK010000002.1, forward strand.
GCTGACGGGAGTACTGGATTATCCAGCGGATAGCCAGGGCGTCGCGCTCGGACTGTCTGACCTCCATGGGAACCTGGTAGGTCGAGCCTCCAACCCTGCGCGACTTGACCTTGAGAACCGGCCTGACGTTGTTCATGGCCCTGTTGAATACGCTGAGGCCGTCCTGCCCGGTCTTCTCCTCGATTATGTCCATCGCGCCGTAGAAGATCCTCTCGGCGACGGGCTTCTTCCCTCGCTCCATTATGCTGTTGATGAACCTCGTGATGAGCGTGTTCCCGTATCTCCTGTCGGGGGGCAGCTCGCGCTTCCGTGGTGTTGCTCGTCTCGGCATCCCTCTTCGGCTTCCTCTCTGCCGTTATCCTCGTGCTACGAGGGCTTCTTGGCCCCGTACTTGGACCTGCTCTGGCGCCTTCCCTCGACGCCCGAGGCGTCCTCCACACCTCTGATGATATGGTACCTCACACCCGGGAGGTCCTTGACCCTGCCGCCCCTGACTAGGACCACCGAGTGCTCGTTGAGATTGTGACCCTCGCCCGGGATGTAGCAGGTGACCTCGTAGCCGTTCCGCAGCCTGACCCTGGCCACCTTCCGGAGCGCCGAGTTAGGCTTCTTGGGCGTCGAGGTATATACGCGGGTGCAGATGCCCTTCTTCTGGGGACACCCCGTCAGCGCCGGGGCTTTCGTCTTCGTCGACTTCTGGCTGCGTCCGTGACGCACCAGCTGGTTTATGGTCGGCAACTCAGCTCCTTTCTGCGCCTGCGGATCCTACGGCGCCGCAGGTGAAGCCTTTCATCCTAGATATCCGCTTCATCCTCGTCAATGTCTCCGCTCTCAGGCGGGCCAGGCGGCTCGGTGCCGTCGGGAAGCTCAAGCCTGACGTCCCTGTACGGCCGCAGGCCGGTGCCCGCGGGAATGAGGTGACCCGCGATCACGTTCTCCTTGAGACCGTTCAGGTTGTCGATCTTCCCCTCCACTGCCGCATCGGCCAGCACGGTGTTGGTCTCCTGGAAGGAGGCGGCGGAGAGGAAGCTGTCAGTGGCCAGCGAGGCCCTCGTGATGCCGAGCAGCTGCACGTCGCTGGTGGCCGGGCGGCGTCCTTCTCGCATCATCGCGTCGTTCTCCCGGTTCAGCACCAGCCTGTCTATCTGGGAGCCCTCGAGGAATCTCGTGTCACCGGGGTCCTCTATGCGGGCCTTCGAGATCATCTGCCTGATGACAATGCCGATGTGCTTGTCGTTGATCTTCACTCCCTGAAGCCTGTAGACCTCCTGGATCTCGTTCAGGAGGTACTCCTCCACCGCCTCGGTTCCCTTGATCTTCAGAATGTCGTGCGGGTCGAGAGGACCCTCGGTCAGCTTGTCGCCAGCTTCGACCCTGTCACCCTCGCGGACCCTGATGTGCCTCGTGGCAGGAATCTTCGCGGTGGCCTCCTGCCCCTGGTCCCCTCGGATCGTGAGCGTGCGTATGCCGGCCTTGATGGGGCTCATCGAGACCACGCCGCTGATCTCCGCTATGGCTGCCGCGTCTCCCGGCTTCCTCGCTTCGAACAGTTCGTCCACTCTGGGGAGGCCGCCGGTGATGTCCCTCTGCTGGGTGAGTTTCTTCTCTATCCTGGCGAGGTGCATTCCCGGCGTCACCCGGCTCGCGTCGTGCACTCTCAGGTGTGCGCCCGTGGGGATCGCATAGATGCCGATGATCTCTTCGCGCACGAACTCGTCCACCGGATCGGCGGCCTTCTCGCGCTGCTTTCCCCTCGCGGAGCCCACAATCCTGGAGGTCCTGTGGCTGAAGCCTGCGAGGACGACCATCCTGCTCTCCTCGACGGCATTCATGAGCCTCTGGAGCAGCTTCCTGGTAGCCTGTGCGGCTCTGTCGACGCTGCCGAAGGCCAGGATGAAGGGCACCGTCCTCGAAATGCCTGCCAGCAGGTCGACGACTTCGGACTCGAGCTGGTCGTTCCTCTTGGAGGTGCTCGCGGCCAGGGTCTCCATGGCCTTGCCGAGCCTCTTCCTGTTCTTCTCCAGAAGGTCGAGCTGCTCGGCCTCCTTCCTGGTCTCCTTCGCCTTCCTCCTCGGCTTCAGCGCTGGATGCCCCGCGAGGGCCTCTACGGCCGCTGCGAAGAGCCCGTACTGGCCCGAGGGAGCCTTTCTGGGGTCGATCCTCACGAAGGCCATCTCGAACTCGGAGGAGCGGCCTTCTATCTCATCAAGGATGCTGTCCACCCTGGTCGCGCTCACGTCGGAGTAGGTGAACACCATGCGCCCGTGCCCGTCCTCCCTGGCCTCGGTCGCGAACTCCGCGAAGCGCCTGATTTCCTCGTCGCGCCTCCTGGGCCTTCCGGAAAGGACCGCGATGTGCCTGGGCAGAATGTATATGTGGGGATGGAGAGTCTTGCTCCTGTCCTCCACTATGACCATCTGCTTGCGCTGCTCGCTGTCTATCTCCTCCTGGAGGGTGATCTCCTCCTCGATGTCCACGTAGTGGGCGGTGCCCTCCTGCTCGGCCACGATGGGGATGATGAACGGGTCGCTTCGGCAGATGATCCGATCCTTGTCGAGCTTCTGGCCGTCCTTGACGTAGAGGATGGAGCCCACGACGATGTCGTAGGTCGACAGGACGTCTCCGGTCTGATCCACGATGTCGATCTGGGCGTTCCTGGTGGCGATGTTTATCGTCCTGCCGTTCTCGTCGGTTCCCTTGACCACGTGCATGTTCCTGAACACGATCGTGCCCGCGTGCCTGGCCCTGACCTCGGCCTCCTTCGTCTCGCGCCCTGCGACACCCCCTGTGTGGAAGGTCCTCAGGGTGAGCTGGGTGCCTGGCTCGCCGATGCTCTGGGCTGCGATCACTCCTACGGCCTCGCCCACCGTGACCATCCGGTTCCTGGAGAGGTCCCAGCCGTAGCACTTGGCACAGAGCCCGCGGGGGGCCTCGCATGTCAGCGTGCTGCGGATCCTGACGGCCTCGATGCCGTGGTCCTCGATCGTCCTCGCGAGCTCGGCCGAGATCTCCTCTCCAGCCTCGCAGATCACCTCGTCGGTCACCGGGTCGAAGACGTCCTCGGCCGTAACCCTGCCGATTATCCTGTCGCGCAGGGGCTCGATGATCTCCTCGCCCTCCTTGAGGGGCGTTATGAGGCGGCCTCTTATCGTGCCGCAGTCCTCGAGCGTGATCACCACGTCCTGGCAGACATCGACGAGCCTTCTCGTCAGATAGCCGGCGTCGGCGGTCTTGAGTGCGGTGTCGGCCAGACCCTTGCGGGAGCCGTGGGTCGAGATCGAGTATTCGATGACCGACAGGCCCTCCTTCAGGGATGAGATGATGGGGGTTTCGATGGTCTCGCCCACCTCGCCCGAGAGGCGCTTCCGGGGCTTCGCCATGAGCCCCCTCATTCCAGCGAGCTGCTTCACCTGGTCCACGCTGCCGCGTGCGCCGGAGATGGCCATCATGAATATGGGGTTGAAGCCGTGGTTCTGACGGCTCAGCCCCTCCATCATGGCCTTCTTGACCTCTTCGGTCGCGCTGGCCCACACGTCAATGACCCTGTTGTATCTCTCGGCCTCTGTCAGCTCGCCCTTCCTGGCGCGCAGCTCGATCTTCTCGATCTCCTTCTTGGCGTCGGCTATGAGCCTGGCCTTCTCCTCCGGGATCACCATGTCCTCCATGCCCACCGTGAGGCCGGAGGAGGTGGCGTAGTGGAAGCCGAGGGACTTCAGGTTGTCGAGGAAGACTGCCGTGCTCACCGCACCCAGCTCTTCGAAGCACCTGGAGACCAGAGCGGCGAGTCCCTTCTTCCCGAACACCTTGTCGTGCGGGATCTGGGCGTTGCCCATTATGAAGCCCATCTCGTCGGGGACGATCTCGTTGAAGAGCACCTGGCCGACCGTTGTGTAGTCCTTCCAGAGCGCGGGCACCCTGGGCTTGTTCTTCTCGTCCTTCTCGACGAGCTTGTTGATGCCCCTGACCTTGATCTTCGCGTGGAGGGCGGCCTTGCCTCCGTCGTACGCGCCTCTGACCTCCTCCTCCGAGCTGAAGATCATCCCCTCGCCCCTGGCGCCCGATAGAGGCTTCGTCAGGTAGTAGCATCCGATGACCATGTCATGGCTGGGTGTGGCGATCGGCTCTCCGCTCGCCGGCTTGAGGATGTTCCTCGTCCCCAGCATCAGGAGACGCGCCTCGACCTGAGCCTCTGACGAGAGCGGCACGTGCACGGCCATCTGGTCGCCGTCGAAGTCGGCGTTGAAGGCGGCGCACGCCAGCGGGTGCAGCCTGATAGCCAGCCCCTCCACCAGCACCGGCTCGAAGGCCTGTATGCCGAGCCTGTGGAGGGTGGGAGCGCGGTTGAGCATCACAGGGTGGTTCCTGATCACGTTCTCGAGAACCGCCCATACAGCTTCGTCCTTCTCTTCTCCGCGCTTCGCGATCATCTTCTCGACTCGCTTGGTCGCCAGCTTCACGCCCTCGTCGTTCAGCTCGGCGAGCCCTGCGATCACGAAGGGCTTGAACAGCTCCAGGGCCATGGTCTTGGGCAGGCCGCACTGGTGGAACCTGAGCTCGGGCCCGACCACTATCACGCTTCGGCCGGAGTAGTCCACGCGCTTGCCGAGGAGGTTCTGGCGGAACCGTCCGCGCTTGCCCTTCAGGAGGTCCGAGAGGCTCCTGAGGGGCCTCATGCCGGCGCCCTTCACGGGCTTGCGGCGCGAGCTGTTGTCCAGCACTGCATCCACGGCTTCCTGGAGCATGCGCTTCTCGTTGCGGAGGATGACCTCCGGCGCCTGGAGGTCGAGCAGGCGTCGCAGCCTGTTGTTCCTGTTGATCACGCGTCTGTAGAGGTCGTTGAGGTCGCTGGAGGCGAATCGGCCGCCGTCCAGGGGGACCAGCGGCCGGAGGTCCGGGGGCAGGACGGGGAGGACCCTGAGGATCATCCACTCCGGCCTGTTGTCGTTCCTGGACAGCCTGAAGGCCTCGACCTCCTTGAGCCGCTTGACGTTCCTCTGTCTCCGCGCGACGGTGGTCTCGTTTGCGATGCTCGTCCTGAGGAAGGCCGCGAGGTCGTCGAGATCGAGGCGCTTGAGCATGGTCTCAACGGCGTCGGCGCCCATCTGGACCTTGAAAACGTCGCCGTAGGTCTCGCGGGCGCTCCTGTATTCCTCCTCGGAGAGGACTGTCCCGGCCGGGAGCGAGGGATGATCGGAGTCCAGAACCATGTAGGACTCGTAGTATATGACCCTCTCCAGGTCCATGTTGGTTATCTCGAGGAGCTTGGAGATCTTGCGGGTCTTGAAGTACCAGATGTGTGTGACAGGGACCGCCAGCTCGATGTGGCCCATCCTCTCGCGGCGGACCCTCGAGTGAGTGACCTCCACGCCGCAGCGGTCGCACTTCACGCCGCGGTATCTGATCCTCTTGTACTTCCCGCAGCTGCACTCCCAGTCCTTCACCGGGCCGAAGATCCTCTCGCAGAAGAGGCCGTCGGGCTCGGGCTTGAAGGACCGGTAGTTGATCGTCTCCGCCTTCGTGACCTCGCCGAAGGACCAGCTCTTCACCTTTTCCGGGGATGCGAGGCTTATCTTGATCCCGCGGAAATTGGCGGGGAAAGCCCTTGCATCGCGTAGGGATACTGTCTCGAGCATCCTACTTCTCCTCCTCGGTGACGAGCTCGACGTCAAGTGCCAGGGCCCTCATCTCGTTGAGGAGCACGTGGAACGATTCCGGAACGCCAGGTTCCGGAATGACGTCGTTGTTCACTATCGCGCTGTAGGCCCTGGACCTGCCCTCCGCGTCGTCCGACTTGATGGTCAGCATCTCCCTGAGGGTATAGGCGGCGCCGTATGCTTCGAGCGCCCATACCTCCATTTCCCCGAGTCTCTGGCCGCCCTTCTGGGCCTTGCCTCCGAGCGGCTGCTGGGTGACCATTGCATACGGGCCTGTTGACCTGGCGTGCATCTTGTCCTCGACCTGGTGGGCGAGCTTCATCATGTACATGACACCCACGGTGACCTTCTGGTCCATGGGCTCGCCGGTGCGTCCGTCGCAGAGCAGTACCTTGCCGTCCTGCGGCAGCTTCGCCTCCTTCTGGCCCTTTCGGATTATCTCGTTGGTGGCGGAGTCGAACACCGGGGTTATCGCAGTGAAGCCCAGCTTCTGCGCGACCCAGCCGAGGTTCGTCTCCATGATCTGCCCGACGTTCATCCTGGAGGGGACTCCCAGCGGGTTGAGACAGATGTCCACAGGCGTGCCGTCGGGCAGGTAGGGCATGTCCTCCTCCGGGACGATGATGCTCACGACGCCCTTGTTTCCGTGGCGTCCGGCCATCTTGTCCCCGACCTGGAGCTTGCGCCTGCTGGCGATGTACACCTTCACCAGCTTCAGAGTGCCGGGCTGCAGCTCGTCACCCTTGTTGATCTTGTCCACCTCTATCTCGTACTCGCGCTCCATGCGCTCTATCTGGGCGTTGGATCTCCGCAGCACCTGGCGAACCTTGTCATCGACCTTGAGATCGTCCACGAGCTGGGTCCCGGTGTCGAGGTCGGCGAAGCTGATCCTGGACAGCGCGGTGGCGCTCAGCTTCCTCCCCGGCGCGACGACCATCTCGCCAGTCAGGACGTCGACCATGTTGACCGCCTTCTGGTCCCGCAGGAGTTCCTTCAGTATCACGTCGCGCTCGGCGGCCAGGGTCTTCTTCCGGGTCTCGAGCTCCTCCGAGAGGCGGCGAACCTTCTCGTCGATCTCGCGCCGCGCCCTCTCGGACCTGTCCCTGCGGGTATAGACCTTGACGTCTATCACAACGCCGTCCATCCCCGCAGGAGCCTTCAGCGACACGTCCTTCACGTCGCCGGCCTTCTGGCCGAAGATCGCCCTGATGAGCCTCTCTTCCGGAGACTGGTCCTGCTCGCCCTTCGGGGTGACCTTGCCGACCAGATAGTCGTCGGCCTTGACCCTCGAGCCGACCCTGATGATGCCGTCGGCGTCCAGGTTCCTCTTCGCCTCCTCGCCCACGTTGGGGATCTCCCGCGTGAGCTCCTCGGGGCCGAGCTTCGTCTCCCGGAACTGGGTCTCGAGCTCGAAGACGTGGACCGACGTGAATGCATCGTTCTTGATCAGCCGTTCGCTGACCACGATCGCGTCCTCGAAGTTGTATCCGTTCCACGGGCAGAAGGCCACTAGTGCGTTGACGCCGAGCGCCAGCACTCCGTCCTTGGTGGCCATTCCGTCCGCCAGGGGCTGCCCCTGCTCGACGTGGTCGCCCTCGCGCACGATCGGCTTCTGGTTGATGGCGGTGTCCTGGTTGGTCCTCACGAACTTCTTCAGGTGGTAGACGTCGAACCTGTTGAAGTCCAGCGGATCGGTATCTGCTCGAACGACGATCATCGAGGCGTCGGAGTGCGTCACTCTTCCGCTCCGGCGAGCTACCACGAGAGCACCCGAGTCGCGGGCGGCCCTGCCCTCGAGGCCGGTGCCGACGATGGGGGCCTCGGTGTAGAGAAGGGGAACGGCCTGTCGCTGCATGTTCGAGCCCATGAGGGCCCTGTTGGCGTCGTCGTGCTCCAGGAACGGAATGAGCGCGGCAGACACGCCCACGAGCTGCTGCGGGCTGACGTCAATGTACTCTACCTCGGAGGGAGGCACCATCGGGAAGCTTCCGGCACGCCTCGCCCTGACCAGGGGGCCCTTCAGGAACCCCCTGCCGTCGATCTCCGTGTTCGCCTCTGCGATGGTTGTCCTGTCCTCCCTGTCGGCCGACAGATAGACAACCTCGTTCGTGACCCTGCCCTTGATGACCCTCCTGTAGGGGGCCTCGAGGAACCCGAACCTGTTTATGGAGGCATAGACCGATAGAGTCGTGATAAGCCCGATGTTGGGGCCCTCAGGGGTCTCCACCGGGCAGACGCGGCCGTAGTGAGTGTGGTGGACGTCCCTCACGTCGAAACCCGCGCGCTCCCTGGTGAGGCCGCCCTCGCCGAGGGCGCTCGTGCGCCTCTTGTGGGTGAGCTCTGCGAGAGGGTTCGTCTGCTCCATGAACTGGGAGAGCTGGCTCGAGCCGAAGAAGGTGTTGATGACGCTCGACAGGGTTCTCGAGTTGACGAGCTCTGTCGGCGTCAGCTTCTCGCGGTCCTGGTGGCCCATCCTGTCGCGTATGGTGCGGGCCATGCGGCTCAGCCCCTTCGAGAACTCCTGCCCCAGCAGCTCGCCGACGGTCTTGACCCTGCGGTTGCCGAGGTGATCGATGTCGTCGGCGGCGATCTTCCCTTCGCGCAGCCGTATGAGGTTCTCCACGATTGCGACAAGGTCATCGACCGTGAGGGTGAGCCGGTCCATGGGTGTCTCGATGTTGAGGCGCTCGTTGAGCTTGTAGCGTCCCACCTCGCTGAGGCTGTATCTCTTCGAGTCGAAGAACATCGAGCGCAGATAGCTCCTGGCGTGATCGAGCGACGGGGCCTCGGTGCCCCTCAGGGCCTCGTATATCCAGAGTGTGGCGTTGTCGTCGTTCTTCTCCACGCCGGACCCCAGGCTGGACTCCTCCTTGGCGAGGGTCTTCCTTATGCCGTCGAAGTCGGTCTTGTCGCTGCGGACGTCCAGGAAGGCGGCGCGCCTGATGCCCCTGGCGACAAGGGCCTCGAGCTTTTCGATGTTCTCCACGGGCTCGTCGCACCTGGCCAGAAGCTCGCCTGTCTTCGGGTCCACTATGTCTTCGGCGAACGATTTCAGTGTGAGCTCGACGGACTTCGTCTTGCTCTTGAGCGCCGTGTCGAGGGCGTGCTCGACCCTGGGATAGAACCGGGACAGGATCTCAGCGTCCGTCGAGAGACCCAGCGACCTCAGGAGCATCGTTATGGGGATGCGCTTGGGCCTCTTGTCGATGTTTGCGAAGATGACGTCGTTGGTGTCCAGCATCAGGTCGAGCCAGGACCCCCTCTGCGGAATGACGCGCGCGCTGCAGACCCTTCTGCCCCTGGGCATCGCCTTTTCCTCGAAGAAGACCCCGGGGCTCCTGTGGAGCTGGCTCACGATGACCCTCTCGGCCCCGTTGATGATGAACGAGCCCGTGTCCGTCATGAGCGGGAGTTCGCCGAGGAAGACCGACTGCTCGACTATCCTCGAGACCTTCTTCTCGTCGGGCGTTCCTCTGAAGACCAGTCTCAGCTTGGCGTTGAGCGGGGCTGCGTAGGTCAGGTGCTTCGCCAGGGCTTCGTCGATCCCGTATCTGGGGGTTCCGACCTCGTATCGGACGTACTCCAGAGAGAACTCCCTGTTCGCGCTCTCGATCGGGAAGGTGTCCAGGAATATCTTGTGGAGTCCCTGGGGGAGGCGCTCGTCCGGGGGCACCTCGGCCTGGAGAAACATCTCGAAGGACTTCTTCTGTATGTCCAGAAGATCAGGCACCTCGATCGCGGGAGTGATCCGCGAATAGTTCCTGACAGGTCTCTTATCCTTCACCTGGTCACTCCTAACGGCTGGCTCGCACCAGTGGACTGGAAACCCGGTCGGGGAAAACAGCGAGAGAAGGCCGTCTGCGGCCCTCTCCCGCCGGTGTAGCTCACGAGCACGCCACTACTGCAGCTTGACGGTTGCTCCGGCCTCCTCGAGCTGCTTCTTCATGTTCTCGGCCTCGGCCTTTTCGATGCCCTCCTTGATCTTGGAGGGAACGCCGTCGACCAGGTCCTTGGCCTCCTTGAGGCCCAGGCCCGTGACCTCGCGGAGGACCTTGATGACCTGGATCTTCTTGTCGCCGAAACTCTCGAGGATCACGTCGAACTCGGTCTTCTCCTCCGCGGGGGCGGCGGCCGCCGCACCGCCGGTGCCGGGAGCGGCTACGGCCACCGGAGCGGCTGCCGAGACTCCGAACTTCGCCTCCATCTCCTTGACGAGTTCCGCGAGCTCGAGGACGGTCATTCCGGATATGGTCTCGATTACGAGAGCCTTCTTGTCGCTCATCTCGTTCTCCTCCGTCGCTCCGGGCGCATCGCGCGACCACGGAGCACCTGTGTTTCAGCCCTGCTGCTCCCGCTTCTCCCTCAGGCCGTTCACGGCATTGAGGAAACCGCGGAGAACAGCCCCGGTCACATTCACGAAACCCTGCAGGGGCGCGTTCATCGACCCCATGATCTTGGCAACCAGCTCATCTCGTCCGGGCATGTCGGCCAGGCTGGTCATCTCCGATGCCGAAAGGCTCTGGCCCGAGACATAGCCGCCCTTTATGCCGGGGCGGCCGTCGTTCGTGCTGGCGAACCTCTTCAGCGCCCTCACCGGGAGGATCTCGTCCGCGGCCCAGGCCACGGCGGTAGGACCCTCTGCCAGCCCGGTCACCGCAGCATCGCCGGGCACGTCCACATCCGCGAACACCCTCCTCAGCACGGTGTTCTTCACGACCTTGAAGCCCACTCCGGCGGACCTCATCTCCCTGCGGAGCCTGGTCATGCCCGCGACGTCAATCCCGGTAAAATCGGCGAGTACCACGCACCTGGAGTTGGCGAGCTCCTTTGCGAGGTCTGCGCGGACCTTCTCCTTGCGAGTCCTGGCGATGCTCACCTTACATCACCTCCGGCCTAGTGCAGGCGAGTTCGGACGTCGTTGACGTCCAGGTGTACGCCTGGCCCCATCGTGGAAGACACGGCGACGGTGAGCAGATACCGCCCCTTCGCTGCGCTCGGCTTGAGCTGCATCACCTTGTCCAGGAAGGCTACTGCGTTCTCCTCCAGAGCCTTCTGATCGAAGCTGGCCTTGCCTATAGGTGCGTTGATGTTGCCGGCCTTGTCGGTTCTGAAGGCGATCTTCCCACCCTTGGACTCCGCGACCGCAACGGCTACGTCGTTGGTCACCGTGCCCGTCTTCGGGTTGGGCATAAGCCCCCTCGGGCCTAGCACCCTGCCTAGCTTGCCTACGACCTTCATCATGTCCGGCGTGGCGATGACGACGTCGAAGTCGGTCCATCCCTTGAGGATGTTCTCGGCCAGGTCGTCGTCGCCGACATGGTCGGCACCGGCCCTGCGGGCTTCCTCGGCCTTGTCTCCTCTGGCGAAGACCAGCACCCGCACTACCTTGCCTGTTCCGAAGGGCAGCACGCAGGTGCCCCTCACCGCCTGGTCGCTGAACTTGGGATCGATTCCCAGCTTCACCGCCATCTCGACGGTCTCGTCGAACTTCGCGGTGGCCAGCTTCTTCACCAGGCCGATCCCCTCCTCCAGAGTGTATTTCGTCTGTGAATCGACCTGGGCCCTGGCTGTCGCGAACCTCCTGCTGGCGTGTGGCATGTCAGCCGCTCACCTCCAGCCCCATGCTGCGGGCGGTGCCCCTCACCATCCTGACGGCCGCATCGAGGTCCGAAGCGTTCAGATCGGCCATCTTTATCCTTGCGATCTCCTGCACCTGCTGCATGGTAACTGTTCCGACCTTCTGCCTGTTCGACTGGGGCGACCCCTTGGCCAGGCCGGCTGCTCTCTTGAGGAGCACGGCGGCCGGGGGCGACTTCAGCTCGAATGTAAACGACCGGTCGGCGTAGACGGTCACTACGGCCGGGATGACAAGGCCTTCCTGCCCCTGGGTCCGGGCATTGAAGTCCTTGCAGAAACCGGGCAGGTTGATGCCGTACTGCCCCAGGGCAGGACCGACCGGCGGCGCCGGTGTAGCCTGGCCTGCCTGGAGCTGCAGCTTCACCACGCCCAGGATCTTCTTGGCCATGGTACTCCTTTCCTCCCCGCACGACCTCCCCGATAGTGGTCGCCGGAGATCCCCTCTGCAGCGTTCCGGGACGGCGGCCCGGCGTCAGACGAGCCTGACCTGCGCGAAGTCCAGCTCGACCGGCGCCTTCCGGCCGAAGATCGTGAAGATCACCCGGACCCGTCCCCGCTCCGGGTTTATCGATTCGACCACTCCCGAGAAATTGTTGAACGGACCTTCTATCACTCGCACCGTCTGCCCGACGGAGAATGGGACCCTTACGATCCTGGGGGTCTCCTTTCCGTCGGCCTGTCCCAGAACCCTCTTGACCTCGTCGTCGGTGAGGGGCTGGGGATAGCTTCTGTTTCCGGGAGGGAATCCGCTGATGTTCCCCATGGCGCGTATGTCCAGGACCATCTCCTCGTCGAGCTCCAGTTGAACGAAGACATAGCCCGGATAGAGCTTCCTCTCCCTGGTGCTGCGCTTGCTGCCGCGCGCCTGGGCGACCTCCTCGACCGGGATGAGCGTCTTCCCGACTCTCCCCGGGAACTTCCTGGCGAGAGGGCCCTCGAGGAACTTCTGCACTCTCTGCTCGTAGCCCGAGAAGGCATGCACGACGTACCAGCGGAAGGCCGGGTTCTCCCCGGAGGGGGTCTCCTCCTGCACCGGCTCGGCAACCCTGTCCTGGTCCTCCATCGACTCGCCCTTCGGGATAGGCCGGCTACCTGAGTATGCCGACCAGGGTCGTAATGATGGTCTGGCTGATGCTGTCGGACGCGAAGATCCAGACTGCGACGAAGAACACGCCGATGATCACGACCCAGGTGGAAGCCACTATCTCCTCGCGGGTCGGCCATGCGACCTTGACCATCTCGGCCTTTACCTCGCCGAAGAACTCGACAGCCTTCGCGGCCGTGCGCCTGACGAACCCGATCACTCCCGGCTCCCCTTCCCTCCGTGTCCGTACATCTTCGCTCCTCGGCAGCCTGCATACCTGGCAGGGCCGGTAGGACTTGAACCCACAACCGCCGGATTTGGAGTCCGGTGCACTGCCAATTGTGCTACGGCCCTGCGGCAGCCTTTCCTACTTGGTCTCCCGGTGCATCGTGTGCTTCCTGCAGAAGCGGCAGTACTTGCTCGTCTCGAGCCTGTCGGGGTGCTTGCGCTTGTCCTTGGTCGTGTTGTAGTTGCGCTGCTTGCACTCGCCACAGGCCAGCGTGATGATGACTCTCACCTCGTCCGTCCTACTTGATTATCGCGTTGACGTTGCCGGCGCCCACCGTGCGGCCGCCCTCGCGGATGGCGAACCGCTGACCCTCCTCCATCGCGATGGGGGTGATCAGCTCGATCGTCATCTCGATGTGGTCGCCGGGCATGACCATCTCGACGCCCTGCGGCAGCGTGATCGTCCCGGTGACGTCGGTGGTGCGGAAGTAGAACTGGGGCCGGTAACCGGGGAAGAAAGGCTTGTGGCGGCCTCCCTCCTTCTGGGTCAGGACGTAGACCTGCGCCTTGAAATGGGTGTGGGGAGTTACGCTCTTCGGCACCGCGAGGACCATTCCGCGTTCCAGCTCCTCCTTCGCTATGCCGCGGAGCAGCAGGCCGACGTTGTCGCCGGCCTGCGCGAAGTCCAGCTCCTTGCGGAACATCTCCACGCCGGTGACGGTCGTCTCGATGGTCTCCTTGATCCCGACGCGCTCGATCTTGTCTCCGACCTTGATGGTCCCTCGCTCTACTCGGCCGGTGCCCACGGTGCCCCGGCCGGGAATGGAGAACACGTCCTCCACCGGCATGAGGAAGGGCTTGTCGGTGTCCCGCTGGGGGGTCGGTATCCAGCTGTCCACGGCGTCCATGAGCTCGAAGATGCACTTCGCGTCGGGATCGTCGGCCATGCCGGTGCTGTTCAGGGCCTTGAGGGCGCTTCCCTTGATGATGGGCGAAGAGCTCTCGAAGCCGTACTTGTCGAGGAGCTCCGAGACCTCGACCTCGACCAGCTCGACCAGCTCGGGATCCTCGACGGCATCGATCTTGTTGAGGAACACAACCATCTTGGGCACGTTCACCTGGCGGGCCAGGAGAACGTGCTCCTTCGTCTGGGGCATGACGCCGTCGGCTGCGCTGACTACGAGTATGGCCCCGTCCATCTGCGCAGCTCCGGTGATCATGTTCTTGATGTAGTCGGCATGGCCCGGGCAGTCCACGTGGGCGTAGTGCCTGTTGCTCGTCTGGTATTCGATGTGCGCCGTGTTGATCGTGATTCCCCGCGCCTTCTCCTCGGGTGCGTTGTCTATGTCGTCGAAGGCCTTGAACTGGGCCAGGCCCTGCTTCGACAGGCAGTGCGTTATGGCCGCCGTGAGCGTCGTCTTGCCGTGATCGATGTGTCCGATAGTCCCCACGTTGACGTGGGGCTTGGTCCTCTCGAACTTCTCCTTCGCCATTGCTGCTCCTTACTGCTCTGCCTGGTTGCTATGCCCGGCCACGTTGATTTCTCTGGAGCCCACGATCGGAATCGAACCGATGACCCCGTCCTTACCAAGGACGTGCTCTGCCGACTGAGCTACGTGGGCACCTGCCGTCGTCAGCTCCTGGAGCGGGAAACGGGATTCGAACCCGCGACCCTCAGCTTGGAAGGCTGATGCTCTAACCAGCTGAGCTATTCCCGCTCCGCATCCGGATGGTGGCGAGGGGTGGATTCGAACCACCGAAGGCGTGGAGCCAACAGATTTACAGTCTGCCCCCTTTGACCGCTCGGGAACCTCGCCACGGTCGAGACACAACTGGAGCTGGCGAAGGGAATTGAACCCATAACCTGCGGATTACAAATCCGCTGCTCTGCCGATTGAGCTACGCCAGCGACGCGAATTGTATCAATACCCATGCGCAGAGAGCCCGTCAAGGTCTCCTGTACCGGGCAATTCGACGTCCCGGAGGTGCTTCCGACCGGTCGGCCCGCACACCGGGGTCGTGAAGCTATCTCCTTCCTCCCCGGCCGTCAAGGATTCGAAAGAGGCTCTCTTGCAATGGATTCCGCTTTCGGAAAACCCTCAGGTGGATGCACAGGCTGTTTCGCCCCGCGCTCGGCATATTAGAGGCAGCCAGGGAGGTTTTGTGATGAACGCAAGATACCTGCCAGCCGCAGCCGGAATTGCCGCCGCCATGCTTCTTGCGGCATGCGGACGGACGGGCATCCGAAGGGAGCTCGAACTCGTGCCCTCCACCGTCCTCGCCCACTTCCACGCCGAGCGTCAGCTCCCGCCGGAGTTCTGGGGCCTGATCCCGGAAGGGATCCTCCCCGCTGACCGCAGCCTCTTCATCGACCTGCTGGACAGGGGCCCCCTGGGGGTGAGCGTGGTCGCCGTGAGCCTCACCGATCTCGAACCCCAGCTTCTTCTCCTTACACGCTCGGCTCCGCCGGAAACGCTCGCCTCTCTGGCATGCGCCTGTCTCGGAGCCTCCCCCGACAGCTCTCCCGGCAGGATGGACCTTACGAACTCCAGGGGGCAGGTTCTCGGTGCGGTTGCCGGGAGGGACGGCTGGTCGGCCCTCTACCTCGGGCCAGCTCCGCAGAGCACTCTGGGGCGATGGCTCGAGATGGAGAAGGAGGAGAGCCTTGCCTCTGACAGCTCCCTCGCTCTCCTGCTAGAGGGCGACGCAGACCTGTCTCTGCTGATACCCTCGGGGCTGCTCTCGTTCTTGAGGGTGGCCCCGGTCGAGGAGTGGTTCGCAGGATGGTCCGACGTGGAGACGGCGATGTCCATGCTCCAGCCGAGAGCTGCGAGGCTCGACCTCTCGTTCGGGACGGGGATCGCCCTCGAGGCACGGGTGGTCAGGCAGGAGGAGAGAGTGGCGAGAACCCGGCTCGAGCTGGAGGACACCGGCTTCACCCCCGGCGAGATGCTCGCATCCCTCCAGCTTCTCCTGAGGGCGGGAGGGCTGCTTTGACGCCGCCGGTGATCGAGGCGAAGGGCATCACGAGGTCTTTCGGCGGACTCAGGGTCCTCGACGGGCTCGATCTCTCGGTCTCGCCTGGCGAGTTCCTTGCCGTGACTGGAAGGAGCGGGACCGGGAAGAGCACCATGCTCGGGATACTGGGGACCCACGACCTTGCCTTCGAGGGGTCGCTGACCGTCGGAGGCCGCGACATCCGCTCTCTCGACCCGGAGGGGCTGGCAGCCCTGCGCCGCGAGTTCCTGGGATACGTGTTCCAGGACTTCCACCTGCTCCCGGAACTGAGCGCGATGGAGAACGCCGTGCTCCCGGCGGTGTTTTCCGGAGCATGCGGAGACGATTCTGAAGAGCAGGCGAGAGAAGTCCTCGAGCACCTCGGGGTGAGGATAGACGGGACTCCCACATCGAAGCTGTCGCGGGGCGAGAGGCAGAGGGTGGCGGTGGCGAGGGGGCTCATAAACAGGCCCAGAGTGCTGCTGGCCGACGAGCCGAGCGCGAGCCTCGACGAGGAGAGCGAGAACACTCTCTTCGACCTTCTCGATGGACTCAGGCGGGCCCGCGGATTCTCGCTCGTTGCCGTTGTCCACTCGCGGGCCGTCCTGTCCAGAGCCGACAGGGTGATGGCCCTGGGGGGAGGCCGGCTCCATGTCGCGTCATAGCGCATTCAGAGCCATCGCCCTCTGGAACAGGGGGCACTGGAGGAGCTATCTCTTCAGCCAGTCGATGCTGCTCATGGCCTCGCTCTTCCTGGCTTTCTTCGCATCGATCGGCCTCGGGGTGCAGAGACTCCTGGACAGGTTCCTCGCGAGCGACCTCCCGGCCGAGCAGGTGAGGGTCTCTCCGCCGGGCATCCAGGCCGGCTTCTTCCAGACGGAGCGAGGCGGCCTCGAGATAGACGATTCTCTGCGCGAAAGGATAGCAGGACTGCCGGAGGTCGCCTCGATCGATCCGCAGGTGTACGCCTGCGTCCCCGCCTCTCTCGAAGGGCTCCTGGGCGGGCAGCCCTACTACACGGACATCACGCTCGAGGGGGTCACGGGAGAGTTCCTCGGCGACTCCGTTCTCGCGGAGGTGGACTGGTCGTACCGCCTGGCCGACAGCGCCGTGAAGGTGCTTCCCATAGTTCTCAGCGAAAACCTGCTCGTCCTCTACAACGCCGGCTTCGCGGACGCCAACAATCTTCTCGGGCTGACCCCGGAGGGCGTGGTGGGCATGGACTGCGAGGTGACGGTGGGGCGCAGCTCCATCGCCGGCCTCCCGAGAAGGCCAGTCACTGTCAGGGCCAGGATAGCGGCCACCTCGCGCAATCTCGCGCTGTTCGCACTTGCGGTTCCGATAGAGTACGTCGAGGAGGTGAATGCGCTATTCGCCCCTGAGCGGCCGAGGAGCTACAGCGCGCTCATCGTGACGGCCAGGCGGGCCGAGCAGGTCCCCGAAATCGTGAGAGCCGTGGAGGACATGGGACTCCGCGCCGAGACGAGGCGCGGCATAGCCCAGAAGGCCGAGCTGCTGGTGGGAGCTGTGACCTCCGCCCTCGCAGCTCTTGCACTGGCCATTCTCGCTTCTGCGGTCTCGAGCTCGATTCACACCCTCCTGTCCGATCTCCGGAACAGGCGCTACGCCCTCGGGGTGCTGATCGCCCTGGGCACGCCCGGGAGGAGGCTCGCCATGATCTTCTCCTACCAGATTCTGTTCATGTCGGCGGTATCGGTTCTGGCCGGAACGGTGCTCGGCTGCGCGGCGGCATGGGGGGTCAGCAGGGCCCTTCTCTCCATCAGCGCGGCGCTGAGATCGGCGGTTGACTCGCTCGCGGCGTTCCCGGTTCCGTGGATGCTGGCGGGGCTTTGCACGGTGCTCGTGATCTCCACGGCGACAGCCTTCGCGTCCTTCAGGAGGACCCTGGGCATGCCGGTGGCGGATCTCCTGAGGAGCTGAGGGAGCTCCGGAATCAGAACAGGAACAGGTTCAGCCTGGTGTAGATCTCGGAGTCGAGCTTCTTCCATGTCTCGACGACCGGCCTGTTGGTGAAGTCCAGAGTGCAGCCGAAGCTGAGGGACAGCCTTTCCCACGCCTCGAAGGTCAGCTCGGCGTTACCCCAGGCATAGACGTCCTCCGTGTCCCCCGGCGGGATGTAGAGGTTCGATCCGAGCCACAGCGAGGGCAGCAGGGAGCCCTCCTTCTCCAGCCATGCGCCCAGCGACAGGAAGGAGGTCCAGCTGTCGGTGCGCTTCTGCTCGAGGTACCACTGCGTCCTTACCATGCCGGCGCCGATCTCGGGAGAGACCCAGAGCCAGTCCGCTATCCACTCCTTGTAGCCGATCGAGACGTACGAGCTCACCTGCCAGGGGCGGACAGTCTCGGGCTGCCTGTCCCAGGAGGAGCTCATCTTCCCGTACAGCGCCTCGGTCACGAAGTAGTCCGCCGAAACCGAAGCCCATGCCGAGTTCTCCAGCTTCCTCTCGCGCAGCTCCTTCAGGCTGCCGCTGAACTCGGCGGTCAACTCGCTCATGCGGGGGCCGTAAGTCCAAGATGCCTCCGCCCCTCCCCCATAGCTCCTCTCCTCGGTATTGCCTGACTCGATGGAGAGGTCCATCCACACGGAGGCGTCGAATCTCCTCGAATTCTCGCGCCACCAGCGAGTGTCGTAGTCGGGATCCGTGACGGCCCTGATCCTGGACTCGGCGTACTCGTAGCCGGGCTCGAGCCTGAGAGCCTCCAGATAGCGGTCGAGCGCCGCGACGGGCTCCCCCCTGCGCTCCTCGATCAGCCCCAGGTAGCAGATTGCGAACACAGAGGAGGGGTCGATCTCGAGCGCCCTTTCGAGAGCCTGCCTCGCCTCCTCGTACATTCCCTGGAAGAGAAGGGACTCTCCGAGATAGTTCAGGGCGTCCACGCTGGCGCTGTCGGCCCGAACGGCCTCCTCGAACAGCTCCTGTGCGCGACCGTACTCCTCCAGGTCCGAGTACATCAGCCCCCAGCCCAGCCAGACCTCGGCGTCATCCGGAGCTTCGCGCGAGGCACGCTCGTACACTGCGTCGGCCTCGTCCGTCCCGCCCGAGGCCACCAGCAGGTCCGCGATCGACAGCAGGGTCGCCACGGGGAGGCTGTCCGGCTCCGAGGACGCGACGGCCATGTCGATCGCGGCCTCCTCGCGGCCCGAGTAGTAGTAGCTCCATGCGAGGTCGACCAAAGCCTCCGGGCTCAGGTCGAAGGCCGCCGCCATGAGGCTGTCCGCCTCGGCGCGAAGCCCCATCCTGCCGTGGATGAGCGACATCTCGGCGAGCATGGCGGCTGAATCCCCGGTCAGGGACATGTACGTCTCCAGCAGGGGGAGCGCCTCGGAGAACCGCTCCCTGTCCTCGAGAACCCTCGCGAGGCGGAGCGTCCCGAAAGCGTAGGTGCTGTCGATGGTGATCGAGCGGGCGTACACGGACGCGGCGCTGTCGGCGAGGCCCTTCTGCTCCAGCAGCATTCCCAGCTCTCCGAGAAGCCATGCACTGGGCTGGGTCGCTTCGGCCGCTCTCAGGTACCACTCGATCGCGTCGTCCGTCCTCCCCTGGTCCTCGAACAGGAGCCCCCTCTGCTCCCAGCCCCAGATGTAGGAGGAGTCCGAGCCCACGGCGGTCTCGTAGGCCGCTCCAGCTCCTTCGGGATCTCCCGACAGGTCGAGGACGTACCCCAGCTCGCCCCATGTCCATGTGTCCCCGGGGTCTGTCTCGAGCGCCTTCCTGTAGAATGCGGCGGCAGCCTCCGGGTTTCCCAGGTCCTCCTCCACCAGGCCGCGGTTGACCCATGCGTCGGTCATCAGGGGGTCGAGGCTCGCCGCCGTGTCCAGCCAGTCCGCTGCCAAACCGTAGTCACCCTCGTCCATGGCCATCAGTCCGAGTCTGAGGGCGGCCCAGGCGTAGTCCGGCGAGACTTCCAACCCCCTCTGGTACCATGTCCGTGCAGTGTCCCTGCTGCCGGCGGTCTCGTAGCAGTATGCCAGCTCCCCGTAGGCCCATGCATAGGAGGAGTCGGCCTCGATCATGGCCCTGTACTGCTTGATCGCGTTTCCTGTCCTCCCCTGCGACTCGTAGAGCAGCCCCAGGGCCCGCAAGGCCTCCAGCGGCGAGGAATCGGCAGCTGCAGCCTGCTCGTAGGCCTCGACAGCCAGGCTGTCCAGCCCGGCGGCGTCCCTCAGTCTCCCGAGCTCCATCAGCACGAACGGATTTCCGGAGAGGTCGCGAGCCGCCGTCTCGACCAGGGCGAGCGCTGAATCCATCTCGCCGGAGCCCTCCCAAGACCTCGAGAGACCCAGCAAGGCGGGGACATACCCCGGATCCAGCGAGAGGGCGCCGCGGAAGTTCTCGATCGCGAGATCGAAGCTGCCCAGCGCGAGGAACATCTCGCCCAGGCCGTCCCAGGCCGCCACCAGCATGCTGTCTGTTCCCAGGGCCCTCCTGAAGGCTTCGCCCGCCGAGGGAGGGTCGTCACGGGAGACCGCCGTTCCGCGCGCGGTCCAGGCCATGGCCGATGTCGAGTCCAGCGAGACAGCCCTGTCCGCCCATTCGAGAGCCGTCCAGGAAGACGTGCATCCCGACCGGAATCCGGCAATCGCCGCGGCCGCCCAGGTGTCGGCATGTGAGGAGTCGGCCTCGATGGCGCCCACAGCGAGGTCGAATGCGGCATCCCAGTCTCCCGACGAAGCCAGCGCATACCAGTCCCCAGGGGCTGACGAAAAGAGTGTCGAGATCAGCAGGACCATGGTCATGCCTTCACTCCCCAGTGCAGAAGGAGGGCGGAGACGACCCCCGCCGCAATGCAGTACACCCCGAACAGCCAGAATCTTCCATCCCGGAGCATCCCGACCAGCAGTCTAAGGGCAGCCAGCCCCGAAAGAGCCGATAGCGCGAAGCCTGCGGCGAGCAGCGGCAGGTCGCCCGATGGCGCCGTCTGTATACGCGCGGCCTGGAGCATCCCCGCGCCGGCTATCGCAGGAACGGACATGAGGAAGGAGAAGCGGGCCGCATCCGTCCTGGAGACGCCCGTGGCCGAAAGGGCTGCGATGGTCGAGCCAGACCTGGAGATGCCCGGCAGGATCGCTGCCGCCTGCGCGAGCCCTGCGAGAAGGGCGCCACCGGTGCCGGGCCTCGAGCTCCCGCCGAGGGGGATTGCGCGTGTTGACAGAAGAACCAGCCCGTTCACGATCAGCAGGAGCGCGACCGTCCCTGGAGAGCCGAAGAAGACCTCGAGCTCTTCACCGGCCAGAACCCCGAGCAGTCCTGCGGGAACGGAGGCCAGCGCCAGCAGACCCAGCAGCGCGAGTTGCGGCCTCTCCCCAGCCAGGCACCCACGGACGAGCGCAGCGATGTCCGACCGGTAGAAGACCACGACCGAAAACAGAGTCCCGAGGTGCAGGGTCACCTCCAGAAGGAGACTGCCGTCGTCTCCAGCGCCCAGGAGTGCGGACCCGACCACGAGGTGGCCCGAGCTCGACACCGGCAGGAACTCGGTCAGCCCCTGCAAGACCGCAAGAATGACGACCGGGATCGGCTTCACCTCTCCACGAACTCCGCGTGAAGGGCAGAGAGGGCCCGATTCCTCGAGCCGAGCGGCACCAGGGCGGAAATCGTCGCGTGCGAATCGACGGTCTGGAGCATGTCTATGCCGGCATCCCTGAGACTCGCGGAGAACCTCGCCATCACGCCCCTGAGTCCGTGCATCCCCGCCCCGACTATAGACACCTTCACGCAGGGCCCGGTTTCGGACCACTTCAGACCGCCGGCGGAGAGGATGCCGCGAACTCTCTCGGCCTCTTCGACGGGAACGGTGAACACCGCGGAGGCTCCGAAGACGGTGAACATGTCCATCGAGATGCCCTCGGCGGCGACCATGCCGAACACCGACGCATGGAACTCCCTCGGGACGCGGCCCGTGCCGTCCACGGAGAACTGCCAGACGGGGCTTCCGGCTGCGACTCCACTGATGTACCGCCCGCTCCTTATCACGAAGGGCTCGACCCTCGTCACCAGCGCTCCAGTGTCGTGCGAGCGCACCTCGATCGGCGTGCGCGATTCGATGGCCAGCTCGGCGGCTCTCGGGTGAACCACCTTCGCCCCCTGCCAGGACATCTGGCGGAGGTCCTCGGCGCTTATCCGTTCGATCCTCGCCGCCGATGGAACCAGCGCCGGATCGGCTGTGAAGATCGCTTCGACGTTCTTGAAGAGAACCACCTCGTCTGCGCCGAGCGCAGCACCGAGGGCCATGGCAGTAGTGTCGCTCCCCCCCCTGCCCAGCGTAGTGATGCGGCCGTCCCGTGCGCGCCCCTGGAATCCCGCCACGACGGCGCACGCGCCCCGGGAGAGGGTGTCCCGTATCGGGTCGGTCTGTACGCACTCGATGTCCGGAGCGCTCGGGTGACCATCCGTCACAATTCCGGCGTCCCATCCTGCGAGAGCCTCGGAGGGAACTCCTGCCTGCCTCAGCGTCTCCGCCATGACTACCGCCGATATGACCTCGCCGCAGCAGAGAACCAGATCGCGTTCTGCCGGCGGACAGGACCCCGCAAGCTCCAGCAGGGTGTCAGTGGCGTAGGGATCTCCGGATCTGCCCATTGCTGAAACGACCACAACGAGCCGGTCCCCGGCCTCCACCGCCTTCCTGCAGTGCGCTGCCGCGACGGCTCTTCCACGGGAATCGCCTATGCACGTTCCGCCGAACTTGAATACTCTCAGCGCCAAGGCTCCCTCCGATGCGATGGTGGCCGGCACAGTGCCGCTGCCAGTCTGGATTCTACATGTACGGGGGGTGCGGCGGCCACAGAGCCGCTTCCGCGCGTCGGCAGCCCCTTATATTGCCGGGGCTCGACTCCCGGCGGAGGAGGATGCTTGGCGGAGCGAACGCGCTCGGTGTGCATGCTCGTGAGAAACGAGCTCTGGAACGACGCCAGAGTGAAGAAGGAGGCCAGGAGCCTTCTGGCGGCGGGCTGGAGGGTCACCGTCGTCTGCAGGCAGGAGCCGGGCGCCCCGCTGGTCGAGGACTGGAACGGCATCAGGATCGTCCGGCCCAGGTACAGGTCTGCGCTCACGGAGAGCCTGCGGAGGAGGGCCGATGCGGCCGGCGGACGGGGATGGGCGGTTCGGCTGGCAGGAGCCGTGCGGAGGAACCCGGTCCGCAGGTTCCTTTCCGACGCCTTCCGCAACACCATGTACGATCTGCGCCTCCTCGCCGCTCTGCTCAGGGAGAAAGCCTCCGTCTATCATGCCAACGACCTGGACACCCTTCTCGTCTGCAGCCTGGCGGCGGCGATCAGGAGGGCCCGGCTCGTCTACGATTCCCACGAGCTGTGGCTGGGATCGGCAAGGCACCTGAGAGAGACCGGCAGGCTGGGGCGGCTGAGGGACAGGCTCACGGAGCGCCTCCTGGTGGGCGGTTCCGACGCAGTCATCGCCGTCACTCCCGGCAGGGGAGCCGAGATGGAGAAGATGTATCCCTGGATCAGACCTCCTCTGATCGTTGAGAACTGCCCCGAGGTGATACCTCGAACAGAGAGGACGGGAGCGCTGCGGAGCATCATCGGCGCCGGCCCGGAGACGCCTGTCATGCTCTACCAGGGGATCGTCGCGTTCGAGAGGGGCCTGGAGCAGCTCGTGGAGGCGGCCGGGCTTATCGCCGGCGAGGGCATCCGCCTCGTCATCATGGGCCACGATGTCACGGGGGGGAGGATCGCGAGGATGGCTGCGGATCCCGCCCTGCGGGGAACACTCCATGTGCTCCCTCCCGTAAGGTCTGAGGATCTGGCCGCTTACACTGCGGATGCCGACGCAGGGCTGATCCTTTTCAGGAACACCTGCCTCAACCACTATTATTCGCTTCCGAACAAGCTCTACGAGTACATGATGGCCGGGATTCCGGTCATCGCGAGCGACCTGCCCGAGATCGCGAGGGTGGTGAGGGAGGGAGGCTTCGGCATGCTGATAGACCCGGAGGACCCGGGCGCGATTGCGGGCGCCGTCCGTCGCGCCGCCTCGGATCCCTCCTGGAGGGCTGCAGCGGGAGCCCGCGCAAGGGCTGCCGCACTGAAGACCCACAACTGGGGCGAGCAGGAGAAGGTCCTGCTCGCCGAATACGAGCGTCTGGTCCGGCCAGGGAGCCCGGCGCGATGAGGATCGACTACGTTCTGGACTTCCTGCCCACGTACGTCCTCGCGGAGCTGGCCGAGCTGGCACGCCGGGGACACCGCCCGAAAGTGCATCTCTCCGGAGGTGACGACTTCTGGAAATCGCTTACCGGGGACGATCTGCCGCCGGGAGTCGAGAAGGCGCCCGCGTTCAACTGCGGATGGCTCCGCACCAATGCCCTGGTCCTTCCGCCAGCAGCTCTCGCGAGGTTTCTCCCTCTGCTCCTCCGCCCGGGGACCGGGTTCCTGCGCCTGGCCAGGCAGGCTCTCTCGTGCGGGTGCCTCAGGTTCTTCCTCTGCGGAGCGGAGCTCGCGACGAGGATGATGCGGGACCCTCCGGACAGGATACACTCTCACTTCGCGTGGACCTCCGCCCATGCGGCTATGTGGGCCTCGCGCCTGCTGGGCGTGCCGTTCAGCCTGACAGTGCACGCAGCTGACATCTTCACCCCCGTCTCCGAAAGGAGAGTCAGGCTTCTGCTGGAGGCCTCCAGGCCTCCGATCACAATATCCCGTTTCAACATCGAATACATCAGAGGGCGGTGGGGCAGCGACGTGGCTGATCTGATGGCCATGACCCACCTCGGGATTCCGCTCCCTCCGCCATCCAGGGCTGTCACTGCCGAGGGGCCGCCGACTATCTTCTGCACCGCCAGCGGGCTGGCGGAGAAGAAGGGTGTGAGGATCCTGCTCGAGGCATGCAGCATGCTCGCCGCCAGGAGAAGGGACTGGAGATGCGTGATCGCCGGCTCGGATCCTGATGGAGGCGCTCTCGAGAGGTTCAGGGCTCTGACTGCGCGGTCCGGCCTGGGAGGTCTCGTCCGGTTCGCGGGAAACATTCCATCGACCGAACTGATGAGGGCCGTTTCGGGAGCGGGGCTATTCGTCCTTCCCTGTGTCCGCGCCGAAAGCGGCGACATGGACGGGATACCGGTCTCCCTCATGGAGGCAATGGGCATGGGGCTTCCCGTCATCTCGTCCAGGATATCCGGGGTGCCGGAGCTCATCGAGGACGGAGTGAGCGGTCTGCTCGTCGAACCTGGCGATCCCTCGGCGCTGGCATCGGCGATCGAGCGCCTGCTGGACGATCCGGAGCTGGCGGACTCGCTTGGAAGGGAGGCCTCGAGACGAGTGGCGGAGGGTTTCTCGGTGGAGTCTTACATAGATGCGCTGGAGAGGGCCTGGGCCTCGATTCAGCCCTCTGCAAGGCGAACGGTTCCGGCTGATGAATGAACGCAGACTGGCCAGGATGTTCTTCCTCGCCTACACTTTCCCGCCGGTTTCCACCGGCTCGGGGCCGAGATGCGTGGCCTTCAGCCGATGCATGCCTGAGGGTGGCTGGACGCTCATCCCTGTCGTCGCGGGCAATCCGGTGGGGCTTCCGCTGGACGAGAGCCTCCTGGACTCCCTGCCGGAGGACGTCCTCGAGTCACGGATCATCCTGCGCGACCCCCTCGGCAAGTTCGCGATGCCCCAGGATTTCGCCAGCGAGTCGGGAGGCGACCGCTCGACACAGGGCTCCAACAGGCTGCTGAAGATGCTCAGGAGCCTCTTCAGGCTTTACGTCCTCATCCCTGACAAGGCGATGATCTGGTCCAGGGAAGCTTCCAGGGCCGTCGTTCGTGCAGCCCCGGAATCGGGGGCGAGAATGATCATGTCCTTCGGCCCTCCTCACTCGTGCCACCTGGCCGCCATGAGGGCTTCGCGAAGGACCGGCCTTCCCTGGGTAGCGCACTTCGGCGACCTCTGGACCTACGACTCGCTCAACGAATGGCAGTACGTCTCGGCCTTCAGCAGGATGATCCAGAGGCGGCTAGAGTCCAGAGTGGTGCTCGGCGCGGACGGGATTCTGACCACCAGCGCCAGCTCGTCGGAGTATTTCGAGCGCACCTACGGGGGGCGATGCCCTCCCACTCACTTCCTCCCCAACGGGTACGATCCGCAGATACTGTCGCCCGGGCCGGAGCCAGCAAGGAGACCGGGCGACAGCTTCACTCTGACCTATACTGGATTCTTCATGGGAACCCAGACTCCGGAATACTTCTTCGAGGGGCTCAGGCTCCATTTCTCCCGCAGGCCCTCCAGCAGGCTCCGGGTACGCATCGTCGGCGACCTCAGGCCCCTTCACCGGGACATGCCGAAGCGCATTGGCATCGCCGACAGGCTGGACATCACAGGACAGGTCTCCTTCGCGAGGGCCAGGGATGAGCAGATGGCGGCCGATGCACTGATGGTCATGTACCCTCCGCTTCCCGGCTCGGAGGTGAAGAACCCCACGAAGCTTGCGGAGTACCTGCTCGCCAGGCGCTCCATCCTCGCCATCGTGACCGAGGGCGAGCTCTCGAGGACCATAGAGGCTCTCGATGCCGGCTACTCCGTTCCCCAGAATCCCGAGCTGATCGCGGGAGTTCTCGCGAGGATGGAGGACGACTGGAGCGCAGGCAGGCTCAGGGTAGTCAGCGACATGGATGCAGTTGCCGAGATGTTCGACATGAGGCAGGGCTGCAGGAGGCTGGGGCTGTTCCTCGACCAGATCGCCAGCAGGGGGCGCCTCAGATGGGCTGCGTTATCTTCCCGGCACGCCAGGGGAAAGGGGTGGAGATGACCTGGGACGACGATATCCCCGACGAGAGTGACCTCGAGGACGAGGACGATTTCGACGAGGATTCCGACGAGGAAGAGGAGGATGAGCCGGGCGCGGCGGAGTTCCCCGACACCGGAGGGGAATGGGCCTGGGAGGATTCGGAAGACGACGACGAAGAAGACGAGGAAGAGGAAGACGAAGAGTACGACGAAGAGGACGACGAGGATTTCGACGAGGACGACTAGCTCGCCCCCGCCTGGGAGTCCGGAGCAGCACCCTGTCCCGGTAGCATATCGGTGAAGCACCCGCCCCGTGCGGACGGACCTCCCCGAAAGGTTCCGGCCCGCCGGTGTCCGACTCAGGCTGTCCGAAGGAGGCCGGGCCGGCATTCCAGGCGGCATTGCGCGGAGGCGCACTCCGCATCGTCCAGGCCTCTTTTCGGCTCATGAGCGGCATCGAAGCATCGCTGATACTCCTCCTCGGGGCGTTCGTACAGGGGGTCACGGGCTTCGCCTTCTCGCTGCTGTCGCTCCCGCTGCTGACGCTTCTCGCCCCGGCGGAGGAGGCCGTGCCGGTGCTTTCCGTCTTCGGCCTCGTCGTGAACCTGATGGTCTTTCTTTCCGTGCCTCGCGCCGCGAAGCCCCTGATGTTCCTGCCGCTCTACGCAGCCGGACTCGTCTTCACCTGGCCGGGAATACTCCTGCTCGAGGTTCTGCCGGACCGGCCCGTGAGAATCGTCATCGGAGCGCTCGTCCTGGCTACAGCGCTGGCCTGCCTCGCCAAGAGGAGCGTTTCCGAGCCGAGGAGGAAGCGGCTGGCGCTTGCCCTGACCGGAACAGCCAGCGGCCTGATGAACGGGCTCACGACCTTCAGCGGTCCTCCCGTCATCGTGTTCCTCGCCGGGACGGATGTGGGGCGAGACGAGTTCAGGGCCAACCTGTCGCTCTACTTCCTCGTCCTCAATGTCTTCATGGTGCCGATGCTGGTCTCGCGAGGCCTCCTGACACCGGCGCTGTGGGGCGACATCGCGAGGCTCGCGCCCTTCGTGCTAGCGGGCTCCCTGGCCGGAAGCCTGGTTGCCCGCCGCATCGATCGCGTGCTCTTCCGCAGGATGGTGCTGATCCTGCTGGCCGCGCTCGGCCTCATGGCGGTGGTGACGGCCCTGGCGTGAGAGGTCGGGGGTGTGCACCGGCCCGCACTCACACATCCACAGGCCCGGCCGTATGTTCGGCCTTTCCGGAGGTCCCACCCAGGGGAGGTACACAGTGGCCGACGACAAGGTGAAGTACTCCGTCAGCCCCGAGGGCGAGAAGTTCCAGCTCCCGACCGAAGCCGACGTCCCCGCCGAGATGGCCCGCCTAAGAGCCCTGGCGGACGAGCACAGGAAGCTCGGCCGCGAGATAGTCGGCGTCGTCGGCCTTGGCTTCGTCGGAGCCGTGATGGCTGCGGTCGTGGCAGACTCCAAGCGCCCGGACGGCACGCCGGGCAAGTTCGTGATCGGCATGCAGCGCCCCAGCACAAGGAGCTACTGGAAGATCCCCCTCTTCAACCGCGGCATCTCGCCCGTGACTGCGGAGGATCCGGAAGTCGCCCCCATGATCCGCCGATGCGTTGTCGAGCAGAAGACCATGACGGCGACCTTCACTGAGGAGGCTCTCGGCCTTGTCGATGTCGTGGTAGTGGATGTGCAGTGCGACTACCTCAAGGAGCGGCTGGGCGACTGCCGTGAGGGCGCTGCGGACATGGCCGCACTGGAGGAGTCGCTGGGCGTCATCGCCCACAACATCCAGCCTCACGCGCTGGTACTGATCGAGACCACGGTTCCTCCGGGCACCACCGAGCAGGTGGCCTACCCGATCATGAAGAAGATCTTCGAGAGGCGCGGCATCACAGCCGAGCCCCTTCTGGCGCACAGCTACGAGCGCGTCATGCCTGGGCGCAACTACGTCGCATCGATCCGAGACTTCTGGAGGGTCTGCAGCGGCACCAATGAAGAGGCCCGCGAGCGGGTGGTGAAGTTCCTTGACGAGGTGCTCAACACCAAGCAGTTCCCGTTGACGGTTCTGGACAGGCCCATCGAGTCGGAGACGGCGAAGATCGTCGAGAACAGCTTCAGGGCCACCATGCTGGCCTTCCTGGACGAGTGGTCGGTGTTCGCGGAGCGCAACGGCGTAGATCTCAAGAAGGTGATAGACGCCATAAGGGTGAGGCCCACGCACTCCAACATGATCTTCCCCGGGCCGGGCATCGGCGGATACTGCCTGCCGAAGGACGGAGGGCTGGGGGTCTGGTCCTACAGGCACATAATGGGCTTCGACGACGACATCTTCAGGATCACGCCCATGGCCGTGGACATCAACGACACCCGCTCTCTTCGAGTGCCGCAGATGGTGCGCGACGCACTGCGCAACATGAACGCTCAGGTTGCGGCGGCCGAGGTTCTCGTGCTCGGCGCCTCGTACAGGGAAGACGTAGGCGACACCAGGTACAGCGGCTCGGAGATCATAGTGCGCAAGCTCACCGAGATGGGCGCCGACGTCCGTGTGCACGACCCGTACCTGGAGCACTGGTGGGAGTTCGAGGCGCAGGACACCTACCCGAAGCCCGGCTACAGCTGGGCCCGGTTCTTCCATCGCCAGGAGCAGCTCGCCAACCTCAGGCTGGAGAAGGATCTCTGGAGGGCCATGAAGGGCGCCGACGCGCTAGTCTTCGCGGTGAGGCACGCCGAGTACCTGGAACTGGAGCCGGACAGGGTGTTCGAGGCGGTGGGCAAGCCGTTCGCGGTGATAGACTGCTTCTGCATCCTCGACGACGCGAAGATCCGAAGGTACTTCGAGCTGGGCTGCGAGGTGAAGGGACTGGGTCGCGGCCATGTGAAGCGCATCAAGGAGAGCGTGGCCAGGGAGCGGAAATGAAGCTTTTCACCGTCCTCCTCGCCGGCGTTGCGGCGGCCTGTGCAGCCGCGGGCAGGCCGGTTCTCCTGGGCGACGGCATCGGGCTGGTCGCCCCCCTCTCCGCATCGCTGGTGCTCTGCACGGACACGCATGGGGGGTTCTTCACGGTATCCCTGCCGTCGGGCGAGCGGAGGCCCTGGGTCTCCTCGTGGCAGCCGGAGGAAGCAGGCTGGGAGATCCGGGAGGGGTATTCGTACGACGGCTTCGTCTTCGCACTCGATTCCAGCCCCGACAAAGAGCACGTCGTCTTCGCCCAGGGCGTATGGCTTCCGGAAAGCTACGGAGTGCCGGACGACATGGAGGGGCTCAGGGGCTGCTTCGTGGTCGTCGTCTGCGACGTCGACGGGATGGACGCGGTTCCCGTCGCGATCGGCGTCGAGGTCGGAGGGGGCCCGCAGTACAGCTTCACCTCCGACTCCAGGCGGCTGGTGGGCCAGCCCTTCTACCCCTGCAAGCCCACTCCCGATGGATACGCAGAGCTCCTGAGGAGGGGCTGGGACGCACCGCCTCCAGTTCCCCCGTTCGACTTCTACGACGTCGAGACGGGAGAGCGCGGCGCCATACCGGGCCTCGAGATCGGCGACGGCTACTGGAAGTGCCCCTACAGCGACAACTTCAGGATCGAGAACAACTGGTACATGGAGCACGTCTTCTCGAGCTTCGCCACCGGCGGCGTCTCCGGGAGCTACTCGGTGCCGGAGGACGCGGACGGCGGGTACATACGGGGCTGGATCCTCCCCGATGCGGTGCTGATGGAGGGGAACGAGAGCTGGAAGGTCCTGCACGTCGACGGATCGGTCGAAAACGGCCCGTCGATCTACGACTGGGACCTCTACTGCTGGCTGCCCGACGGCAGCTACCTGTTCACCCGGGACGGCGGGGCGACGGTTCTCCACGGGAATGTGGACTGGACGACCGGCGAGACTTCCGATGTCAAGATATGCCCCGGGCTGGAAGCCTTCATCGAGGAGTCCTTCGTGCCTCTTCCGGGCTCTCAGGGTGTGCTGATCCACACACCGGCCATGTGGGGTGACGGCCGCCTGTTCTACTACCCCCT
>CAZMTK010000002.1:108948-245782 GCA_964569245.1 uncultured bacterium
CGCCCCGTCGCCGTGGGCGTGTCCGTGGGCTCGGGCCCCCGCGCATGGTTCGATCCGGGCACATCGGTGCTGGTCCTCGAAGGGTTCTCGCAATGCATCCCGACACCGGATGGTTATGCGATGTACATGCTCGGCAGGACGGAGACCCTGCCATTCGACGCATTCGACCCTGATACCGGAATGCTTGTCCCGACCGACGCCATGGAGCCTGAAAGACCGACTGAAGCTCCCTCTCCATGATATCCCGCATAGTTGAATCCAGCCTCAGCTCTTGATTCCGGTGAACGAGTCATGACCACCTCCTGCAGGAGGTGGCTGCAGGCATTCCGTCTTCGATCTCCCTCGTCGACAGCATTCGATTCCATTCAGCAGGCGTCCGGCCCTTCAGGCAGGGACGACATCGGCTGTTTCTGGGCTGTTGCGTGCGGCAGGCCAGTGCTTCGGCTGTCAGAGGCTTGTTGACAGCCCCCCAACCTGATTCTCTAATAAACTAGGGATCGACAGGAGGAGGGTGGACTGCTGGCTTGTCCTCCACGGAGAGACAGTGCCGACTCCGAAGTTCGCAGCCGGCATTGCATGGCCGGAGAGCTTCCGCTACGATCAGTCCTACTACTGTACCATATGCTTCGAATGGTAGTCTGCTTTCAGTTGATCTGCTATAATAACTGGAGGGTTGTCGGTTCGATGAACAGGCGCCTGTTGATCCCCTGTCTTCTCTTGTCACTGCATCCCGGTTTTCCGGACACAGCAGCTGCAGAGTCTCCCGGGAACGGTATTGGCTGGTGGAACACCTACGGCGGACGACCGGGCTGGGACGAATGCTCCGGCTTGGCCGAGTGCCTCGACGAAGGCTTCCTGCTCGCGGGATTTACCGACGCCTGGACATCGGAGATGGATGCATTCCTGGTGAGGACCGACCAGTACGGCAATCCGCTCTGGGAATCGCGCGTCGGCGGAGATCAGGCTGACGAAGCCTGGGATGTGCTCGCGACTGTGGATGGAGGGGTCCTGGTTGCAGGCTGCACTTACTCGTACGGCCTCGGCGATGGCGATGCCTGGCTGGTCAGGACCGATTCGTCGGGGGGCGTCCTGTGGTCCCGGACCTATGGAACGCGTGAAGACGACTGCTTCTACAGCATCATGCCCGTTTCGGACGGGTGCTTCATCGCGGCGGGCATGTCGGGTGAATATCCTGTGGATGTCTCCATGTACCTCGTGAAGGTCGATCAGGAAGGGAACGAACTCTGGCACAGGAACTACGGCGGTGGTTCTGCCAACGGTGCCGATTTCGCCATGGAGACTCCTGACGGAGGTTTCATCCTTGCCGGGAAGAACGAGAACTCCGGACAGACCGACGGCTGGCTCGTCAAGACCGATTCCCAGGGCGGCTTCGAATGGGACGCGATTCTCAGCGGTCCCGGCTACGACAGGTTCCGTCATGTTGCGATCTCACCAGCCGGAGATTACATCGCCACCGGAGTCAGCTATGGTTCCGACGATGATGCCGACCTCTGGATCGTAGCTGTGGATCAGACAGGTGACTCTCTCTGGAGCCGTTGCTATGGGGAGCCTTACGGCAGCGAGGGTGCCAGGTGGATATCTGTTGCTCCCTCAGGCGGGTTCTACATCGCAGGCACCAGTGGTTCCCACGGCTGGCCGTACTCGGACATGTGGCTTCTGCAAGTGGATGAGGTCGGCCAGTTCGTCGGGGAGGACTACTATTCCGGCCCCTACTGCGATTCCGGGGAGTGTGGCATCATCACCGGCGACGGCGGAGTGGTTTGTGCGGGAAGTGCCGGAGCCTACGGTGAGTTCGATTTCCTCCTCGTGGAGTTCGTCCCACCCATGGGGGGCATTCCGGAAGCCGGTCCTCCCGCGGAATGTGGAGCAATTGTTACAGCGCATCCGAACCCGTGTTCCGGCTCGTGTGTCGCAACAGTCTGCGTACCTGTCGATTGTATCTGCAGGATCGGGCTCTACGACATGACGGGAAGGCTTGTCACGACTTTGTTCGAAGGACCGGTCCGGGCGGGATCCAGCGACTTCCCGTTCGATGCAGCCGGGCTGCCGCCGGGAGTCCTCTACATTCGGATATGCTCGGGAGACCTCTCGGCTTCAACCAGGTTCGTCGTCCTCAGATAGCCTGTGCATATCGGGTCGCAGTTAACTACGTTAACTTCGCCGTAAGCTCAGCTCTATTCTGATATTGGATGGCTTTACGTATTATCAGTTCAGGCCAGAACCCGCAGATATGAGTGTTCCAGATCCCGACAGCTCGATGAAGCAACCGACAGATTGACCTCAAGCCGAATTTCTGCCTGAGTCCTCCGACGCCGGAACCCAGCCAGAAGTCCGGCAGCGGCGCCCTCTGCACGAGAAGTTTCCAGATCAGGATGGAAGTGTCAAAGCCTCCAGGACCGTGGCCCGGGAGGGAATGAAGACTACAGGATCACCACTCTCCCCCTCTCGACACCCGAAAGCCCGCCCCTTGACGCATACAAACATTTGTTTATGTTGCCGGCGGAAGGAGGGCCGATATGACCACCGAGCTGCGCATCCTGCCGCCCATGACCGTGCTGTGCGCGGGCCGCGAAGGCTCCCTCAGCACCCTGCCGGGCGCCTTCGAGCGCCTGTTCGAGTACATCTCGGGCAGGCACGTCGAGCCCGGGCCCGACCTCATGACCATCCACAACGCAGACCCCGTCGCCTCGCCGTTCGGCTGCCTGCAGTCCGAGGCCGCCGTATCGCTCGGGGAGGGCCACAGGCCCGACGAACCCGGGATAAGTGTGAAGGTGCTCCCAGGCGGCACCTATGCAGTCTACAGGCACACCGGCCCCTACTCGAGCCTCATGCTGGCCTGGGCGCGCTTCAGGGAGATCCTCGGGGGTCTCTTCTCCGGTCCCCAAGCCGGACCGTGCTTCGAGGTGTATTTGAGCGACCCGGAGACAACCCCGGAATGCGACCTTGTCACCGAACTCTGCTGCAGAGTTTCGGACGAGGGGATGGCGGCCTGCTCATGATCAGAGGTGGTTGATCTCCTGGGGATTCCTCTCCAGCCACTCGATGTAGTACGCGGGTTTCTGCCCGGGCTCCAGCTCACCGTCGACCACCAGTTCCTCCAGCCTCGCGAGCAGGCGGCCCATTTTCGGGCCCTCCAGGTCTCCAATGCCATGGAGCTTCTCCAAGGCAGGAGCAAGGCTCTTCGGCAACAGCCTGACGTCGACCCTGCAGGCTGCGAGCCTTTTCTCGAGATCGCCGAGGTCAGAGAGCCTGCCATCGCGAAGCTCGGGAGCGAGCGCGGCCGCATCGGCCCTGGCAAGGGCCATGAGCAGGTCGAGCGCGGGCCCGGCGTCTCTCTTCAGCCTCCTTATGGCCGACTCGGTCCACGATTTCCGGTAAAGCGCAGGCCTCATGTGAAGCTTCACAAGCCTGGCGACCGCATCCCGACGCTTCTTCGAAAACCTGAGCCTCTCCGCCACAGCCAGCACGATCTCCACCCCGGTGCCCTCGTGCCCGTGGAAGTTGGGGGTTCCCCACAGGTCGGCGGACCGCGTTGAGGGCTTGCCGGCATCGTGGAGCAACGCGGCCCAGCGCAGATCGAGGTTCCTGTCAGTAGCCTCCAGGACGGCAAGCGTGTGATGCCAGGCATCCAGATGGTGCCACGGGCCCTGTGCGGCGCCCTCCTCGCCTGCCAGGGGCACCAGCTCGGGCAGGACGATCCCCAGGAGGCCCGTGGTCTTCAGAAGTGCGACCGAAGCGGCGGCTGTACGGCCGGACTCGGAATCGAGCATCTCGTCCAGCTCCATCAGCCACCTCTCCCGGGAGACGAACTCCAGATCACCGGCATGAGACTCCATGGCGGAGCACAGGCCGGGGTCGAGAACGAATCCGAACCTTGCTGCGAACCTCACGGCCCTGAGCATGCGCAGCGGGTCCTCCTGCATTGTCACTACGGGATCCATCGGTGTGCGGATGACGCCAGCCGAGATGTCCCCCCTGCCGCCGAAAGGATCTACAAGCACGCCTCCGGCGTCGGCCGCCATCGCGTTGATCGTGAAGTCCCGCCGTCTCAGGTCCTCCTCCAGGGACTTGCCGAATACCACTTCGGGCTTGCGGCTCCTCTTCCTGTAAACTTCCGCCCTGAAGGTTGTTATCTCTATCTTGCGGTGAACGCCTGCTCTCGTGTGCATCGCCGATATCGTCCCGAAACCGGCTCCGACGTCCCAGGTCCTGAAACCCAGATCCTCCAGTATCCGTTTCGTATCAGCGGGGCGAGCGCTCGTAGCGAAGTCAAGATCGTCCTGCCGGGAGTTCCGGGACAGGATTCTGTCACGCACCACACCACCGACCAGGTACAGTTCGAACCCGGCCTTATCGAAGGCGGCGAACAACTTCCTCTCCAGTTGACGGATCTTTATCCGGTCTGTCATGCCTCCAAGATACATCATGCTCCAACTGAGGCAAGCTGAGTGGTTCGGAGACGACGGAGCCGGTTATCTTCCCGTCGTCTGTCGCAGAATCATCCCGAGAGGGGGAGCCCGTGAACCTAGGCATTGCGATTCTGCTTTCAGTAACCTCGATGACGGAGTCGCCGCTTGACGGATGGTTCGTCGACGGCGAGGCCGGCATTGCCTTCAGCATCTACAACGATGTGAGGATACCCGGGGATTCCGGCACGGAGTTCTCCCTGACGGAGGACTTCGAGACCGATCCGGCCCTGGCTTGCCGCCTCCGTGTCGGCAGGACGCTGGGGGAGCGCCACCATATAAGCCTCTTCGCCGCCCCGTTGAGGTTCGAGGCCGAAGGCACGGCCGGGGAGGACCTCTCCTACAACGGAACCGTGTTCCCGGAGGGAACGACCGTCTCAGCCTCTTACAGGTTCGACTCCTACAGGCTGACCTACCGGTACGACCTCGCGAGGAGCGAAAGACTCGTGGCTGCGCTGGGCTTCACGGCAAAGCTGCGCGACGCGGCCATCCGGCTCGAGGGCGGCGGCCTCGTATCCACCAAGTCGAACACCGGACTGGTTCCCCTCGTGAGCTTCTCGCTCGACTGGGCGGCTGCGGGGAAGCTCCACCTGCTCATCGACGGCGACGCCCTGGCGGCACCCCAGGGAAGGGCCGAGGACGTCTTCCTGGGCGCGGGATGGGCGTTCGATCCGGGTACCGTCTTGAGGGCCGGATGCAGGGTTCTGGAAGGCGGGGCCGACAACGACGAGGTGTACAACTTCACCATGGCGAGCTTCGCCGTCATGGGCTTCAGCCTGGCGCTGTAGGTGTTCGAATCCGCGCCAGGGAAGGCTCTCAGCCTTCTCCGGGACTCCTTCTCCGTGTGTCTGGTGCTCTTCCGGATGCTTGTGCCGGTTCTGCTCATCGTAAAGGTCCTGGAGACGGCAGGAGGCATAGATCTTCTGGGGCGCTTCCTGGCTCCGCTGATGGGGATCGCCGGCTTGCCGGGCTCCACGGGGCTCGTCTGGGCGGCAGCCATGGTCACAAGTCTCTACGGCGGCATCGTGGTATTCCTCTCGATCGCTCCCGGCGCTGGGCTCACCTGCGCCCAGGTCACCGTGCTGACGACGATGATGCTGGTCGCGCATTCGCTCCCCGTGGAACTGAGTGTCGCCAGGCAGGCGGGAGTGCGGATCAGGTTCATGGCTCCATGGAGAGTCCTCGGCGCCCTGGCACTGGGTGCCATGCTCAATCTGGCCTATTCGGCCGGGGATTTCCTGCAGCAGCCGGCTGGAATCCTCTGGCATCCCCCGGCACCTCAGGCGGGGCTGGCGGCCTGGGCTCTCTCGCAGCTCCGCAACCTGGCGATGATATTCGCGGCGGTAACCATCTTGATGGCCTTTCTGCGGATACTCGACAGGAGCGGCATCACGAAGGTGCTGAACAGGATTCTGCGACCCGTTCTAGCCTCCCTGGGGATCGGCCCCGAGGCCTCGACGATCACGATCCTCGGCATGGTACTCGGGCTATCGTACGGAGGAGGGCTCATCATAAGGGGCGCGCGCTCGGGCGAGATTCCACGGCGCGACGTCTTCTTCTCCCTGTCCCTGATGGGGCTCTCGCACAGCGTCGTCGAGGACTCGCTGCTGATGCTGTCGCTGGGCGCCAGCATCACCGGAGTCCTGGTCGCCCGGCTGGCCTTCACCTGGGCGCTCCTGCCCCTTCTCGTGGCTCTCGTGAAGAAGCTCGGCGACACATCCTTCAACCGGCACCTCTACAGGGCGCCGTCCGCGGAGAGGACGTGACGCCGCCGGAGCGAGGCGCCGCTATCGCCCTCCCGCGAGAAGCGACCTGCCTCTGTCAAATGCCTCGTCGAGGAGGTCGGGACGGCCTTCGAGGTCGGACGGCCCGCCGACGCCGGCTGCGACGATGCGCCCGGCTGGATGCAGACCGACCATGTCCAGCGCCTTCTCCAGCATGTCGAATGATCCTGTGAACAAGCCCGGATCGGAGGCGCCCTGGGTGTACACGGTGAGGAGCGGCATCCCCTTCCCCAGGCGGGATCGGAAGCCGGGGGCGACAAGAGCGAACAGTCTGTCGGCGAAGGCCTTTGTCTGCGATGAGGGGGCGTACATGTACACGGGCGAGCCAAGCACGGCTGCAGAGGAGCTTCCTAGAGCCTCGCATATCTCCTTCATCCCGTCCCTCTGAACGCATACGCCGCTGTCCCTGCACGAATAGCAG
Source organism: uncultured bacterium (assembly GCA_964569245.1). Taxonomy (GTDB): domain Bacteria; phylum Fermentibacterota; class Fermentibacteria; order Fermentibacterales; family Fermentibacteraceae; genus JAAYTY01. The sequence continues at coordinate 115,641 of CAZMTK010000002.1, forward strand.
GCTCTGCATCCCCCGATGTCCATCTCTGCAAGTCTGAACAGAACGGTCTCGGCCCCGTGCGAGGCCGCCCCTTCCAGGGCTTTCGATACCAGAAGGCAGGAGCTGCTGGCGGCCCTCGGACTTCCGCAGATGCCTGTGACCTTCATTTCTTCCTCCTGTCGCGCTCCAGCTTCCGTCCCGGCTGGAGCAGTGCCTGACGAAGCATCAGTCCGCCGGGGCTCTCCTGCCTGCCAGATGCCTTGTCACAAGGAGCACCACGGCCAGGGATCCGGAGCTCAGAGAGACGGCAGTGGCGATCGCTGCGCCGAGTGCGCCGTGCGAGGGTATGAGGATCGCGTTGAGCAAGACATTCAGCAGTGCGGTTATAATCACCGACTGCAGTGAGTACCCCGGTCTGCCCACCCCTGCACCAGTGGCGGAGAAGAGGCTGCCGGGCGGCCTGACGAGGCTGGTGAGCAGCAGCATGGTCAGAATCGGCCAGCCGTAGTCGTACCTGCCGCTGAAGATCAGATGCAGCAGGGGTCGAGCGAAGGCGGCCGACAGAAGGACGAAAGGCAGGAGGACCGCCTCGACCACGAGCACTCCCTGCCAGGTCCTCCTGAGGATTCCACCCCGGCCCTGCGAGCTCATTCTCGAAGCCAGCGGTATCAGAACGACGTTCGCGGCGCTGTTGAGCACCATCGCGAAGGCAGCGAGACTCCTGCACACGCCGTAGGCCGCCGTTTCGGCTTCCGGAGCCATCTTGCCCAGCATCAGTATGTCGGTCCACGAGTAGATGAAGCTCGCGATCGTCGTTCCCAGGGTCACAAGGGAGTACGACATCACCTGCCTCACCCGGGCGAGGCTTGTGCCCGCGCCTGCAGCGGTGAACCGCCCTCCCAGAGCGGCCAGGATCAGGAGGCATACGAGACTGGATGCGGCCTGCGCAGTGAAGATCTGGTGAGGGGTGGACAACCTGCGCTCGAGCGCGAGCCATCCTACCGTGCCCGCCCTCGCCGCGAACGAGGCGAGATCGCCCCACATGACAGTCCGGGTTCTGTGGGCCGCCAGCAGTGCATTCTTCGGTATGCCGCACAGCCCTTCGAGAAGGACAACGAGGGCGAGCACCGGAGGAAGGCCCTCCAGCTCCAGGTCGCCGTAGAAGGCTTCTATGAGAGGCCCTCCTGCCAGGATCAGGAGGGCCCCGGCCACGGAGAGCACCGCGGTCATCAGAGATGCCGCGTTGAGGAGCTCCTTCTCTCGCCTGCCGTCGCCCTCGGCCGCGAACTTCAGAAGAGCCTGGAGCACGAATCCGCCGCCCAGCAGGGCGGCGAAGAACTCGATGCTCCGGGCGACCGAATAGGCCGCGTAGGCCTCCTTCGGGATGATCCTCGCGACGAGGATCACCACGACGCCCCATGCCGCAACCGCAGCCTGGCTCACGAGTGCGGGAAGGCCTATAGATGCAATCCTGCCGCGAGCCCCCAGGATCTCCCGGAGCAGCCTCGACACCTGGTCTTGCCTAGTCCTGCCCGTGCCCTGCGGGCTCGGTTCGGCCTCTCCGCGGCATCTGGGTCCTTGCGCTCTCCCACACCTCGCGCCAGAACCGCCCGGACACAGGGTCCCGCATCAGCCTGCGGAAGTAGGTCAGGACCATCATCCACAGGCACCCGAGTACGAAGGCGGCCAGCGTCATCTTGATCACGAGAATCGCCCGTTTCGGCGTGGTCCTGAGCTTGGCTGGCACCGGGGGCTCGATCATCTCCAGGGTCGGGCTGTCCCTCGCCTCTTCGAGACGAAGGGACTCGAGCTGCTGGCGGAGCATAAGCACGACCATCCGCCGCATCTCGACCTCCATGTAGAGCCCGTCGAACCGCATCACCAGATCTGGAAGGCTGTCGTAGGCGGGAAGAACGGTCAGGCTGTCGCTGCCCGTGAGCCGGGCCTGCATGGCCCTCTCGAGCAGGGAGACCCTGGCGGCGGCCTCCCTGTAAGCCGGGCTGCCCGGCGACAGCGATGCCGCCGCGCCCGAAAGCTCGGACCGGGCCACGATCATCTCCGACTCTATGGTTCCAAGAATGGTCACCATGCTGTTGCCCTGCTCTTCCGGGAACAGGAGGCCGGTTTCGTCCCTGAAGTCCCTGAGCCTGACCTGGGCGGTCTGAAGCGAGTCCAGGGCGACCACAAGAAGATTCTCCGCCTCGATCCTGGCTCTCCTCGCTCTGCTGGTGACGAGCGTGGAGAGCTCATCGTTCGCGAATTCGACGATGTCCCTGGCCATCTCGGCGGCTTCCTCGCGCGTCTCGCCCTGCGCGGTGATCTCGATGAAACCCTGCTGTGTCAGCGTCACCCTGGTGCGCTTCATGAGCTTCCTGAGCGCGTCCTGCATGGTGGGAGCGCGGTAGCGCCTCACGAGGTCGTACTTCAGGATTATCCTTTCCATCACCGGTCTGGAGGAGATGACCCTCTGCACAACGTCGATGTCGAAGCCGCCGGGCATCCCGATCTGCCCTCCCAGGCTCGATGCCAGCCCACTCAGTGCACCCAGGCCCTCGGGCAGCAGGTTCCCCGCGAGAGAGGCCAGCCCCTCGGACTGGGTGGAGGCCGGTACGATCACGACTGCCGTCGCGGAGTATCTGGGCTTTGCGAAGAGTGACCAGGCTGCAGTCAGGACAGCTACGGCGAGACAGAAGAATGCCATCCTCCTGGCGTTGGCAGCGATCGTCTTTATCGTCTCTCCTGCAAGCCCTTCAAGCATCTGGGATGGCATCGCACTCACCTCGTGAGGCTGCTCACGAGAGCAGCCAGGCTGACTATCGCGCTGAACAGGGAGATGGCTTCCGCGTTCCTGTGAAGCCACGTATAGGGTACTTCGATGACGTCGCCCGGTTCGGGCTTCATCCCCCAGGCATCCTCGCCCTCGGCCAGGAGGGTTCCCTGTCTCGACAGGGACACCCTGTCCAGGTCGCCCCCTACTGTCAGCCCGCCGGCGAGCGCGACATAGTCCAGCAGCGTGAAGGACGACCTCCAAGCGATCGACTTGGGATAGTTCACTGCGCCTCCAACGTGCACCGAATCCTCGACGCCAGTGAAGAGCAGGGTGTCTCCCGACTGAACTTCGAGCTTCGCGAGACCGCCGACGGTCCAGAGCGGGTACACTTCGCCGCTCCTCCTGAGCTCCGAGCGGGACAGGTCGATGTTCCCTCCCGAGCCTCCGATGGTCTCCAGGAAGTCACTGAGAGGAATGGGACTGGGGATGTCCCAGGCGTGCATCGAAGGTATCGGCGGGAGCGTTCGGTCAGTCGTCTCGGGCGGACGGAGGACGAACACCGGCGAGGTGCAGGCGTCGAATATCACGGTTGCGCCTTCCAATACGAGCGGATCGGCTGACGGGGCGTGTGTCTCGGGGTCCAGCATGAGGTTTACCCTGGCCGAGTCGCTGCCGGAGTACATCCACCCCGTGTGGGAAGCGAAGGATGTGAGCCCTCCGCAGAGATCCACAAGATCGGAGACACGCTGCAGGGCGTACATGGTGTATGTGCCGGGCTGTTCGACCATGCCAGCGGCCCTGACTCGCACCAGCCTGGGCTGGAGCAGGGAGAGGCGGGCCGGCGACCCCGGGAAGAATCGTCTCGACAGGGCTTCCAGCATCGCGGCCGCCTCGTCAATCGTGAGACCGGCGACCTCCAGCTGGCCGACGCCGGAAACACTCACGCATCCATCGCTGCCCACCATGCAGACGGACTGCGGCATGAGCCCCGCCGACAGCGATGACATGCTCGTACCCCCTTCGACGACGACCACGAGCATGTCGCCGGCGCCGAGTACGTACTCCGACCTGTCGGCCGGCTCCAGGGCGATCCCGAGCTGCTCCAGCTCGAGCTGCTGAGGAGACGGCACCTCTGTGCCCGCCAGCAGGCATGCGAGGATCAACAGCATATCTTCTCCCTGAAATACCCGATGGTTCGCTCGAGCCCCTCCTCGAGAGGCACGACGGGCTCCCACCCCAGCTCCTTGCGCGCCCTGGCGATGTCCGGGCGCCTGATCCTCGGATCGTCGACCGGAAGCTCCTGGTGCACGATTCCCGCACGGCTTCCGATGATCTCAGAGATCACCTCCGCGAATCGAAGGACGGTCATCTCGTCGGGATTGCCTATGTTGACAGGCCCGGGGCAGTCGCTCTCCATGAGTCTGACGAGCCCGGCCACGGTGTCGGAGACGTAGCAGAAGCTCCGTGTCTGGCTGCCGTCCCCGAAGACCGTTATCGGCTCCCCCCTGAGGGCCTGATTGATGAATGTAGGGACCACGCGCCCGTCGTTCGCCCTCATTCGAGGCCCGTAGGTGTTGAAGATGCGAGCTACCCGCGTCTTCATGCCGTGATATCTCATGTAGGCGAAGACCAGTGCCTCGGCGAATCTCTTCGCCTCGTCGTACACTCCTCTCGGTCCTACCGGGTTCACGTTGCCCCAGTAGGTCTCGGGCTGCGGGTGAACCAGGGGATCGCCGTAGACTTCGCTGGTGGAGGCCAGGAGGAATCCAGCCCCCTTCTCCTTCGCGAGCCCCAGAGCCTTGTGCGTTCCAAGCGCCCCCACCTTCAGCGTCTGAATGGGGTAAGCCAGGTAGTCCGCGGGGCTTGCGGGGGAGGCGAGGTGCATGACGAAGTCCACCCTGCCGCTGATGAAGATGTGCTCGGTGACGTCGTGCCTGATGAATCTGAACAAGGGGTTCCCCGCGAGGTGGGCGATGTTGTCGGTGCTCCCCGTGATGAGGTTGTCGAGAGCCACCACCTCGTGCCCGGCCTCAAGAAGGGCGTCGCAGAGATGGCTCCCTATGAACCCGGCTCCTCCGGTGACGAGTATCCTCACCGCCGGTGCTCCCCGGATTCCTTGAGCCGCTCGGAATACATCGCGATGTAGTAATCGCGGAACCTCCCGCTCTTGATCTCTCGCCACCAGGGCTCGTTAGCCCTGTACCACTCGACAGTCGCGGCCAGGCCCTCCTCGAATCCAGTGCCGGCCTTCCACCCCAGCTCGGCCTCCGCCCGGGAGACGTCGAGGGCGTACCTCCTGTCATGCCCGGGGCGGTCGGATATGCGCCGCACGAGAGAGCGGTCGGCGCCTGTCAGCTCCAGGATCGCCTCTGTCACCTCCAGGTTGGTTCTCTCCTGGCCCGAGCCGATGTTGTAGATCGAGCCAGGCCTGCCGCGCTCGAGCACGCGGGCCAGGGCCCTGCAGTGATCCTCGACGAAGAGCCAGTCGCGCCTGTTGAGACCGTCGCCGTACACCGGCAGCTCGAGACCCTCGAAGGCGTTCGTAACGAACAGGGGTATCAGCTTCTCCGGGTACTGCCACGGGCCGTAGTTGTTCGACGCCCGGGTGATCACTACGGGTACTCCCCAGGTGTGGAAGAAGCTCATCGCAAGCAGCTCGCCGGCGGCCTTGGATGCGGAGTATGGGCTCCGGGGTCTCAGAGGATCGTCCTCGCGCGAGAATCCGGTCTCGACGCTGCCGTACACCTCGTCGGTGGATATCTGGACGAACATGCCGCCGCCGATGCGTCTGAACTCCTCGAGGAGGACCCTCACGCCCTCGACGTCGGTCCTCACGAAGTCGGACGGGTCGTCGATCGAGCGGTCCACGTGGGTCTCGGCGGCGAAGTTGACCACCAGCCCCGCCCCCCTCATGGCTGCCGAAACGGCCTCGGGGTCGCAGATGTCGCCTCGGATGAACTCCACTGCTCCGGATGCCTCCAGAGCAGAGAGATTCTCCCTCCTACCGGCATAGGTCAGCTTGTCGAGTACGGTGACGCTCCAGTCCGGTCTCTCCCGCGAGATGAAGTGCACGAAGTTCGTCCCGATGAACCCGGCGCCTCCCGTTACCAGGATCTTCATCCCGAGCCGCCGCTCCGCCTCATCCGGGCAGCCTTCATGTTGGTCTCCAGGTAGCCGTCGATGCTGGAGCCGGCATCGGACCACCATCCATCCAGAATGTCGGCGTACAGCAGGCCTGCCGCCAGATATGCGTTGTTGAGGTCGGTGACCTCGAGCTCCCCCCTGCCCGAAGGCCTCAGCGTGTCTATGTATTCGAAGGCCATGCAGTCATACATGTAGAGGCCTATGACGGCGAGCGAGCTGCGGGGCTCCGCCGGCTTCTCCTCGATGGAAACGACCTTCCCGTCGCGGATTTCAGCCACTCCGTAGTCCCTGGGGTTAGGGACCTCCTTCAGCAGGATCCTCGCACCGGACTCCTGGGAGGCGAAGGCCTCCACGTAAGGTCTGATGCTCCGCTGGATCAGATTGTCGCCGAGCATCACCACGAACCTGTCCTTGCCCACGAAGGCTCGGGTGAGCCCGATGGCCTGAGCGATGCCGCCCTCCTGCACCTGGTAGGCGTAGTTGAGAGTCGTCAGCCCGAACTGGGAGCCGTCGCCCAGGAGCCTGAGGAAGTCGCCCGCGCTGCTGCCTCCGGTGACCAGCATGACGTCCCGGATTCCGGCCTCTGCCAGGGTTTCTATGGGGTAATAGATCATCGGCCTGTCGTACACCGGCAGAAGGTGCTTGTTGGTTATGTTCGTGAGCGGGCGCAGTCTCGAGCCCAGCCCTCCCGCGAGAATGACACCCTTCATTCCAGAGCCCCCGTTCAGCGATCTAGCGCACGACAGCGAGCTTCAGCAGGAGGGTTCGGTCGGCAAGCACGGCCTCGACGATGTACAGTCCGCTTGCGACCGGCTCTCCCCCGGCGTCGAGACCGTTCCAGGCCAGATCGTCCCGACCCGGCAGGGCCGACTCATATACAAGCCTGCCCGAAAGGTCAAACACCCGGAAGATGAAGGGCTCGTCGGGAATGCCTGCCAGGCCGAGCACCTCTCCCCTGCCGGGCAGGAAGGGATTGGGATAGAGGAATGCGCTCGAGCCGTCGCCTGAGGTTCCCTGCCCCAGCGAGAGCCGCCAGAGCCCGTTGTCCGACGTAGCGACATAGACCAGCCCTTCTCCGGGATCGGAGGACAGCCCTGTCACGGAAAGGCTCAGGAGGGGGCTGTTCACGGGAGTGTATGTCTCAATCGCTCCGTTCCAGTCAATGCGGTACAGCCCGTCTGAGCTGGCTGCCCAGATCCCTCCCAGGTTGTCCTCGCACAGGGCGGAGACGATGCCTGTCACTCCGGGGACCGTAGCGGGCTGGGCGCCCGGGTCGTCAATCACCGCCATTCCGAAGGTGGTGCCGATGTAGAGGCGTCCGTTCCGGGTGAGGAGCAGGGCGCGCACATCGGCTGACGGCAGTCCCTCCGACGTGCCGTACACGGCCTGCACCTCCCCGTCGGCCGGCCCGACGAGGGCGAGGCCGGACTCCGTGCCCGCCCAGGCGGTACCGCCTCCGGCGTCCTGAACGGCTTCGACCCGCCCCGACGGCAGGCCGTCACCGGCAGTCCAGCCGCTCCAGGATGCGGAGATCGGATCCCCCTCGGTCCATTCCAGCCTGGACACTCCGCTGGGCTCCTCGGGAGTCGCGAAGTAGGGTTCCATTCCGAACCAGACGGTTCCGGAAGGAGAGGCCGATATCGAGGTCACCTGGTCGTTGAGCAGGCCGCTGTTCTCCTTCGACCAGGAGAAGAAGGAGTCGTCGGAGCTGTCGGGAGTTCCAGCCCAGTCCAGCCAGCCGAGGCCGTAGTGGTAGGGTGATGCGAAGACGCTGCCTCCATCCAGGCATTCCAGAGCGAAGATCTGGTGGTCGTTCGGCAGGAGGCCCTCGAAGACCGTCCATGCGCCGTCTTGCAGCACGGCGATCCCTCTGTGGTTGGTGCTGACCCAGCACTCGCCTCCGGGGCCCGTGTCAACGGCCCTCAGGTCGTTGGCCTGCAGACCTCCCGGATCCGACACCCCCCAGGAGCCGTTCCAGCCGCAAGCCACTCCGTACCCGAAGTCCCTGGTAGAGGACAGGTTCGTATTGAGGCCTGCGACTGCGATGCCTTCGGAGGGTATGGCCAGGGTCCGGACCACCATTCCCGGCGGAACCGCCCATGACGACCACGAGCCGTCCTGCCGGACCTCGACGCTGCCGTTCTCGCCTGCGGCAAGTACTCCGCCGCCGGCAGCCAGACACAGCGGAGAGGCGCCGGGATAGCCAGGGAGCCTCGTCCAGGAGCCGCCGGGGGCGAGATAGTCCAGCCCGCTCTCAGTGGCCGCCCAGAGAGTGTCCCCGGACCTGCACATGCCCCGCAGGTTCCGTCCCTGCATCTCGGGGTACGTCACCCAGGACTCGAAGTCCCCCGGATACATTCCGCTCCGCAGCAGCGAGACCCCGGAGGCGGTTCCTACGAACAGCCCGGAATCGCAGGACACGAGCGCAGTCACGTTGTTGCCGGGAAGCCCCCCGCCGGTGTTCTGCTGGGTCCAGACCTGGAAGTAACCGAAATCGCGTATGGCGAGCCCCTGGCTGGTGCCGGCGAAGATGGAGGTGTCCGGGAGGATGCATCCGACCTGCTGGTTGATGGGCAGCCCCTCGAGCTGGCCGAAGTGCTGGTGATATCCGTCGGGCTCCCAGGCGTCCAGCCCGCCTCCCCATGTACCGATCCAAAGCGTGCCTCCGGCGTCGAACACCGCGGCCCTCACGTCGGAGTGGGGCAGCTCCCCGGGATAGGTCCAGACGGAGTCCCATCGGATCTGGGTGCCGGACAGTGTTCCGAAGGCCACCCCTCCCGAAGTCCCCGCGACGAGCAGATCCCCGTTCAATGCAAGGGCGCCCACGCATCCCAGGTGCGTCCAGTGAGCCCACTGCTCCACAGTAGCAGCCTGAACGACTACCGCCAGCGCCGCTTCCAGGATCATCTGCTTCTCCTCCACCAGTCGTAGAGCCTGGCAAGGCCCTCGTGGAAATCCACCGCAGGCCTCCATCCGAGTTCCATGAGCCTGGACGGGTCGCCCACCTGGCTGGCGATGTCCGCGGGACGGAGGAGCTCCGGGTCGGTCTCGATCTCCAGCCGCACCCCGGAGATCCCTATTACGGCCTCCAGCACCTCGCCCATCGTACGGCCCCGCCCGCTAGCGACGTTGTACGCCTCCCCCGAGGCTCCTCCCGCGAGGATCGCCGAGTAGGCCGAGGCAACGTCGCTCACGTAGGTATAGTCCCTGACAGCCGACAGGTTGCCCGCCCTGACCGAGCCGGCCCCCGTGGCTGCAGCCTCGACCACCCTGCGGCAGAACGAGGGAAGGGCGAAATCCGGCGACTGCCCCGGGCCGAAGTGCGGGAACGGCCTCGCAATAACCACGTCGAGCCCGGCGGAGCGGTGCGCCTGGAGCACGGCGATCTCTGCCGCGGCCTTGCTTCCGGCATAGGGGCTCATGGGGTTCGGCGGGGTGGATTCGAGGATCTTCCCTTCCACGGATCCGTACACTTCGGCCGAGCTGGCGAGAAGCAGCCTCGCACGGCTCGACGCTCCCACGAGGGAGTCCGCCAGGCTCACCGTCCCCATCGCGTTTGCATGGTAGTAGTCGAGCGCGGCCCCGTGAGACCTCGCGACGGAGGTCATCGCCGCGAGGTGCACGACGAACGCGACATCCGCGAGATCGATAGGCGGAGGCCCGGGCAGTGTCCAGGCGATCCTCGTCACTCCGTCGGGAACGGCGAAGTCGGTCGTCATGTCCGCGGCGATGTCGCCGGGACCCATCTCGAGCTCCTCCATGAGGAATCTGGCCACGAACCCGGCGGCTCCGGTTACGAGAACGGGACCGTCTGCCAGCTCGAATCCCGATGCCGTGACTCTCGACACTCAGCGAGCCCCCTCCCTGGCGCAGAGATCCCTGCCGCCCATGTAGACGATCTCTTCGACGAGGGTCGTTCCGGAGGCCGCCTCGACCCTGTCCCTGATAATATCGATGAGACGCACGATGTCGGCCGATGTTGCTCCGCCGGTGTTCACTATGAAGTTCGCATGCTTCCGCGAGACCATCGCTCCGCCGCAGATCAGCCCCTTCAGCCCCGCCTCCTCTATCAGCCGTCCGGGAGGCCGGTCGCCCGAAGGCCGTCTGAACACGCTGCCTGCGCTGGGCATGTCCAGTGGCAGCGTCTCCCTGCGTTTGCGCAGGTGACCGGCCGCCTCTGCTCTCAGGCAGGCGGGATCTGCTTCAGGAAGCAGTAGCCTTGCGCGGGCGACCACCCATTCCCCTGACTGGAAGGAGCTCGACCTGTAGCCGAAACGGCATTCCTCGGCGGAAAACGCCCTGACGGTCCCGCCTGGCCCTATGGCCTCCAGGGATTCCACAAGGCCCGACAGCGACGATCCATAGGCTCCGGCGTTCATGCAGGCTGCGCCGCCGACAGTCCCGGGGATGCCGGCGGCAAACGAGAGCCCACCGGCTCCCTTCATGCAGGCCGCACCGGCCAGAGGGGGCAAAGGTGCGGCGGCTCCAGCCTCCACCACGAAGCCTGAGCCGGTCCTGCGCCAGGCCACGGTCGCCAGGGCGCCCGACAGGAGAATGACAGCCCCGTCGTAGCCGAGGTCCGGAGCCAGAACGTTCGAGCCCCTCCCGAGAACGAACCACGGCACGCCCTCCTCGCCCAGGAGACCCAGCGCGTCGGAAAGCTCCCCCATAGAGCGAGGCCGGAGAGCGGTGGCGGGCCCGCCCACCCTCCAGGTCGTGAAGTCACGGAGCGCCAGGTCCGATGCCAGTTCGGGGAAACGCTCGAAGACGAACCGCCTCGCGCTCATATCCCCCTTCCGGAAAGACCTCTGAGCACAGCCCCCACGGACAGGTAGGTGAACATGATGCGGGGCCTTCCGGCCTTCTCCATCCAGGCGAGCACGCACCTGTACAGGGGGCGAAGCAGGGCGAGCCGCACGGCGAGCCTCACCGGCGCCAATGCTGCGGGTTCCGAGAAAACCGGGGCCATCCACCTGCTCCCCAGGAGTCCTCCGGCCTCTGGGTGCGCGTCGAGGAACCTCCTGAGACCGCCCGCTCCGTACTCCGCCATCTTCTCGGAGTGCTTCCTCACGGTGACCGAATCCAGGTGGTAGGCCCGCACCGTCGGGTCCCTGCAGAACGAGGCGCCCATGCGGAAGAGCCTGTAGCCGAGCTCGGTATCCTCGCCGCCATAGGTAACTATCGAGGGATCCATCCCTCCGGACTCTATCAGCAGCCTGGTCCTGATGCTCACGTTGCCGGTGACCAGGTGCCTCCACGGCATGGGTCCCGCCGGGGCCAGGTTGCCGGCCCTCGTGTCGAACCACTTCTGCCACGGAGTCGCCCGGGGCGACCATGCGTTGATCCTCGCTCCTCTGAAGACGTCTGCCCTGCCGGCCCTGTGGGCATCAGCATGGGCCTTCAGGACGTCAGGAGCGAACCTCAGATCGGCATCTGCCAGAAGCGAGACTGGCCCCTCGGAAGCCTCTAGTGCGGCGTTTCTGGCCGCGGGTCTGTTTCCGGTGCCCTCCAGCCTGACCACCCTCACCCGGGTGGCTCCGCAGACCTCCAGATCGAACCTCCCGGACACCGGAGGGTCGCTTCCGTCATCCGCGAGAACGAGCTCCCAGTCGAAGTCCAGACCCTCCTGGCCGGCGAGGGATCCCAGGAAAAGGGACATCTCTGCTCCAGGGTCCCTCACCGGCACCTGAACCGACAGCAGGGTACGCGACATCATCCAGCCCTCCGAAGAGCGGAGACCAGGGAGAGCGCCGCAGCAGCGCCGGCGGCAGCGATCCCTGCTCTGAGGACGGGATGGAGCTGCGACACGGGACCGAGCATGGCGGCTATGAGCATGAGTACGGAGATCACCGGAAGGCTCACGGGAAAGGCACGGCGGCCGATCCAGAAGAGGCTTCCCGCCATGAACACGTTTGTGCCGAGCGTGGCCAGAGCAGCGCCCTGTGCCCCGTACAAGGGGATCAGCCTCGCATTGAAGAGGATGTTCGCTCCGGCCCCGAAAATGGTGACGAGGGCAATCCAGTCGGTCCTTCCGCTCAGCATGGGGCCCGTCTGCGCTACGACGAAGAGGGCGTAGATTGCGTTCGCTCCGGCCAGCATGGGAATGACGCGGCCTGCAGGCGCGAAAGCCCCGCCTCCGAGAGAAGAGGCCAGCTCAGGGGAGGCCAGAGAGAGGATGGAGGCGGCGAGCAGGGCCAGCACCACGAACTGCAATGCGCTCCTGCCCATCCTCTCCGCATCCCTCCTCGAATCGCGATCGCGGAAGATGTGGCGGAGCCAGGCCATCCCGAATCCCTGTATCAGCGGCGCGAGCACCATGCAGGCGCTGGTCGCCCACTCGTAGTACCCGCTCTGGCTGAGATCGCCGCCGATTGACCTGAGCATGGTCATGTCCGCGGATTGCAGCACAAGCAGAGCCAGCCCGGAGGGCACGAAGGGGAGGCTGAAGCGAAGAAGCCCGGAAGGCGGTTCTCCTCCGCGCTTCGCAAGGGGAAGGGCCATCAGGAGCAGAGCGAGCGACGCCGCCAGGGCGGGCGCCCACCTGGAGGCGAGGAACGGAGCCACGCCCGGGCCGGCTCTCTTCAGCAGGATGGCGAGAAGCGCGACTGAAGCGGCCGTTCTGAACGACTGTACGGCGAGGTAGGCGCCGGCCCTGCCCTCCCCCCTCAGGGGCATGGCGAGAACCTGGACCATGGCGGCTCCGGCTCCGAGCAGGAAGCCGTGCAGGAGGAGGGAGGGCTGCTCCAGCCTCAGAATGGAGCAGACCGGATCCCTGAGGAGGAGCAGCAGCGCACCGAGAACTGCGATGGCCGCTGACGGCATCAGCAGGGCCCGCCGGAGCAGATGCCTCCTGCTCGTCGCTCCGTCCTGCCAGAAGCGCATCATCCCCATGGGAAAGCCCAGCACCGCGATTCCCGCCACGACGTCCGCAAGGGTTCTCAGCGACCCTACCGCGCCTGCCTCCTCTGCGGAGAGGCTCGCCGACATGAATGGCAGGAAGGCCAGCATCGCGAGCCCGCCTACTGCAGTGGCAGCAGCGTATAGGATCGTCTCGCGCCTGAGGTCCGTCATGGACGCTCCCAGCCAAGCTCGCGATAGAGCTCGTGGTACTGCCGGGCGACGGAGAGCCAGTGGTGTCTGCTCCGTATCCACGGAGGGCCTGCGGAGGCACGGCTTTCGCGGAAATCACGGTCCAGGACCAGCTCCCGCAGGACTCGGCGCAGGGTTTCCGGAGTGGCGAGCACGAAAGGATGGTCCGGAATGAAGGCGCGATACGACTCGGAGAGGTTGGTGACGGTGGCGATGCCCATCGAAAGCGACTCCAGGGAGTTCACGCCGTAGCCCATGTCTCCGTCGGCTATCTGATCGATGGCGATGGAGCAGGCGGACTTCACGCGAAGGGCATCGGCATGCGTCATGTTCTCGATCAGCACCAGCTCGACCGGCATCTCTCGCGAGAGATCCTCCACGACCGAGACTATCCTGTCGGTCCCCTTCACGGCTCTGATCCGGGGGGCATGGCAGATCCTCACGGGCCCCGGAGGGGGCGAGGCCGGGGGTACGGATTCCGGGTCGAAGGGGAGGAACATGTACCGCAGATCAGGGAACCTAGAGTACAGGTCGAACTCGCAGGTCGTGTGGACTTCCGTCGCCTCCCACACGGGCCTGATCGCTCCCCTCATCCTCAGGTCCAGACCGTGGTAGTTTGACAGGACATGCTTCCCGGCGGCTCTTAGCCTCTTCACGTCCCTTCCGTCCCGGAAGAAGCTCATTCCGCCCTCGAGATGGTAGATGTCGAAATCCATGAGGGAGTAGCGCCTCGAAGCCCCCAGAAGCCTGGGAAGCCAAATCAGCTCCCTGAACGACAGGAGGATCCGCTCCAGCCGCCCCGGGGTCCACCAGATGCGCTCCCTCGTGCCTGTGAAGGGCACCCTGAGACTCGCGACCCTGAGCGTTCTCTTCACCTTCCAGAGCCATTCCGCGGGGCCGACGAAGGGGAGGTCGAGACAGATGTCCTCCTCGTACCTGTTCCTGGCCCTGTAGAAGGTCACGAGCCTGCTCTCGTGACCGAGAGCCCTGTGGCCTCTTGCGAACAGGGTCAGAACGCCGGTGTAGTTCTGCGGGGAGACATGGAGGATCCTCACGCCCGGACCCTCCTCGAACGTGTCAGCGCCGATGCGGTGAAGACGGCTGCAGCGACAGCCTGCAGCGTTCCTGCAGCGGCTCCGGCGGCGGGTGACACTTCAGCGGCGGTGAACGGGAAGAGGTCGGGAGTGCCGCGCCCCATCCTGGCCAGCGAGGCCGCCAGGGGCGACCGCGAGGGCTGCCAGACCACCGCCTGCCTTGAGGGGTCTTCGAAGGCGTCGGCGCCGAGGCTCTGCTCCAGCTCTGCAGGGTCGCTCCATACTGCAGCAGCGCTGCAGGCTACGGCCCATGCCCCTGCCGCCATCAGCAGAGGTCCCGCCCTCCCCGGGGCGGCGAGCGGAACCAGCAGGGGGGGCAGGGCCGTGAACAGGAACCTCGGGCCCCAGCCGGTGCCGCCCGTCCAGTCGCGTATCTGCGAGTGAAGCAGGAGGGACAGGACGAAAGGCGCGACAATCCGCCAGTCCCTCGCTCTCGCGAGAGCTATGAAGGCTGCGGGCGCATACCAGAACAGGCCCTTGCCGGGACTGAAAAGCAGCCCTGCCAAGCCTAGGAGACCGGGCGAGAAGGCCATGGCGGGATCCATGGAGTGACCGTCCTCGAACGGCGAGCCGAACCGGACCATGTTGTATGCTCCGAGCAGGGCCAGCGCCGCTGCAACACCGGGGGCCAGTCCGGCCAGGCTTCGCCTTCCCCTGACGAGAGAAGGCAGGAACACCACGCTGTCGAGCCGCACCAGCATCGCCGCCCCCAGGGCCGCGCCAGCGCTCGAATGTCTTCCGTCAATGGACTCGTTCATCGCCGTGACGCAGAAGAAGGCCGCTGCGGTGACGTCGAACGGCATCCTGCCATAGGCCAGGGCCATTCCGCAGAGGGCGAGAAGGATCATCCTCGTCGTGCCCGGAGCAGAGCCGTTGCATCTCCTGCAAAGCCCCGACCATGCCGCCACGAGCCCCGCGCTGGCCATGGCGCACAGAACGGCGGCGGCAGGTTTCGCAAGCAGCTCCGAGACGAGGCCGGCCGCTGCGGCCGGCAGCAGGATCAGCGAGTATCCGGGACCGTGAGGCACATAGCCGTTTTCGTCGAGGCCCTCTACTACCCAGCCGCTCTCGGCGGTGAAGAGCGGTCTCTGTCCCAGCATGGAGCCGGCGACCTCGAGCTGGGCCACCACGTCGGTGGAGTAGAGGCGGCCGCCGAAGGAGAGCGCCAGAAGGGCGCACCAGGCGAGGGTAGCCGAACCTCCCGGAATCCGGTCAGTCGGCGGGAGGGCCGGCTTCGGGCCCGCGCCGGTCCGGCTCAGACTGCGCCCCCGGCCAGGTGGAGAACGAGCGTGTCGCGGAAGTGGCCCCTCGCGCTGAAAGACTCCTTGAACCTGCAGAGGCCCCTGTTCACCTCCATGTCCAGCGTGAAGGTGCCCAGGTCGAGGAACCTGTATCCGCTGTCGCGCGCCCAGGCAATCACCTCGCGGTAGAGCAGGTTGACCGGCCTCTGGGACTGGAAGCGCGCGTCATGAGAGATGTAGAATGCAAGCGAGACACGCGGATTGCAGTGGAACATCACCATTCCGGCCAGCACTCCGTCGGGGCCCTTCGCGAGGAACTGCCGGATCCGGTCGTGCCCTACCAGGGCTCTCAGCTTCTCCAGCTCCTCGAGCGTATGCGTCGGCCGCACGCCGTGCCTGTCCTTGAGATTGGTCTCGAGAACGGGGTAGAAACGGGAAAAGTCCGGATCTTCCACCACTTCCAGGCCCAGCCTCCTGGCTCTGGCCACGCCCCTGCCGGCCGCGTCGCTGAACGCCAGATCGATGTCGTCCCCCATCCTGGCGAGGTCTATCACGGCTGTCAGCTCGCGCTTCCTGTATGTGAAGCCCCTGCGGAGCAGGGCGAAGTCGAGGTTGTTGCCGGGACGCCTGAAGTATGCCTGAGGCGGGAGCGTCATTTCGATGCCGGAGAAGCCGCAGGCCCTGCAGTGCTCCAATATCGCGTCTACAACGCCCTCCACGTCGTCGAGACCGTCTCCGTCTCCGACGAGAGGGCCTCCCCATGAGGCTCCGGGATATGATCTGAGCCAGACTCCGCCGTCGCGCTCCGAGAGTGCGCCGGTCATCAGGCTTCGCAGTCTTCCAGATGATTCGATCAGGAGGTGATGGTTGCGGAAGCGGCCTATCGGGTGGTAGTCGAGGAACTCGGGGGTGTGGAAGATGGTCCCGTTGCTCGCGTGCTTGACGAGCTCGGACCATGCCTGACGGTCGGAATCCGACGCCTCGCGAGCCTCGATCATCTCACAACCGCCAGCCGAGTTCTGCGAATGCCGGACGGAGTCTCCACGACGACCATGTAGATGCCTGTAGCGGCGGGAGAGCCGTCGAAGCTCCCGGACCACTCCCAGTCCTCTGGATCGTCGGATCCGACCGTGCCGAGGAACCTCCCGTCCAGGGAGTAGAAATCCGCCGAAACCGGGCCGTCTTCGACTCCCGCCATTCGCAGAGGCTCCTCTCCCGCCGGAAGGAAGGGCTGGGGATAGAAGCTGATTCCGGCGCCCGAGGCCCCTCCACCGCCCTGGACCTTCAGGCTCCACAGCCCGACCGAAGAGGAGAACAGCACCCTGCCCTCGGAGGGGACCCAGGCCGAGTATTCGCTCTCCACGCGTGAAGCCGGGGAATATGGGGAGTTGCTGTCGTCGAAGGCGGTCACGAGGTTGCCCTCGACGCAGAAAATGGCGGACGTTCCCAGACACCAGACTCGCTGAAGTCCGTCAATCGCCAGGGCCTTCACGGCATCCTGCGGCCCGGCAACGGCCCTGATCCCGGCGGCCGGAGTCCACCGGCAGAGGCCGTCCCCCGTTCCTATGAGCACGCTCCCCGACTGCTCGAGGGCGAAGCAGTATACCTGGTTCACGGGAAGACCGCTCGCCGTGGTGAAGGCCTGCCCGGGGGCGGGGAACCAGGTGTCGTCGGTCTTGTCCATGGGTGTGCCGTTGAAGTCCAGCATCTGGCATCCCTGGTCGCTCCCGAATGCGATCCAGACCATGTCCTGCCCGAGTGCCTGCACGGTCCTGATGTTCTTGACGGCCAGGCCGTCGGAGAAGTCCCATGTCTGCCACTGGAGGTCTCCCGTTCGGGGACTGCCGGTCACTGCGGCGAGCCCGCTGGGCTCGTCGGGCGACGACCAGAAGGCTTCCTGGCCGATCCAGACGCACCCTCCCCTCTGCGACAGGGACACGACCTGGTTGTTGAAGAGCGGAGCGGGCATCTGGGGGAAGCCCGGAGGCACACCCGGCAGGCTCTCCGAGACGAACGTCACCGTGGTGTCGTCGTCGAGCGACCAGGTACCGTTGTCGTCGTACCAGGTGAGTCCGTTGTGATACGATGCCGTCCACACTCCGCCGGATGCGCAGGGAACCACGGAATAGGTCCTGAGGATGTTCGGCATGCCCTGGGCCTGTTCGTAGCTCCGCCAACCCTCTTCGTAGCGGGCCAGGAGACCCCGGTTGTGGCTGCCCAGGTACATGTCGCCGCCGTCAATCGAGATCTGGTAGCAGCTCCGCGAGGGCTGGCCTGGTATCTCACGAACCTGCCAAACGCCGTCTTCCAGCACCGCGAGACCTCTGCCGAGGTCGTCCGGCAGATTGTCGTAGGAGCCGGCACCTGCCCACACGCGGGCTCCGTCCCATCCCAGTGCGGTGGCCCAGGTCTGGGAGGGGAAGCCGGTCCCGAGCGGCTCCCACAGCCTGCCGGAGACTCTGCGCCGGACCCCGCGGGTCGCTGCGACAAGCCCTTCGGGCGTGTCGATGAGGTCGAAGACGAGGCTGTCGGGTGAGAAGCAGTCCAGGATCGTGATCCAGCGGCTCCCTCCCCGCTTGAACACCCCGTTATCCCCGTAGCCGAAGAGGCTGTCCCCGCTCGCCACCAGATCGGTCATTCCGAGGTCCTGAGTGACATCGGACCAGGACCTCCACGATGAGGAGTCATAGGGGCTTGTCGAGAGATCGAGAGAGAAGACGCCATCCTCGGTCGCCAGCCAGAGCGTATCCGACAGCTCGGCCATGCCGGTGACCTCCCCTGCAGTGAATCCCCCGCCTGTGGTCGATTCGTCGAGGGGCACGAAGTCGGTTCCGCCGCTCCATCTCGCGAAGCCCCCGTCGCTGGCCGCGAACACCCACTCGCCGACCGCCTCGACATCCCAGACCGCTTCGCCGGGAATCCCCTCGAACGCCGTATAGACGATCCACTCCCCGTCCTCCCTGCAGGCGAGGCCGTCCGCAGTGGCCGCCCACAGGCGTCCATCCTGGTCCGCCATCACGTCGTTCACCTTGAAATGAGGCAGCTCGTCGGGAAAGGTTATCGTCTCTACGAAGCCGCCGGCAGTGTCGCACAGGATCATGCCTCCCGAGGTGGCGCACCAGATTCCCTCCTCGGAACGGTAGATCGAGTTCACGTAGGTCATCGAGGTCTGCAGGTCCCATTCGAGCACCTGGGCGCCGATAACAGTCAGAGCGAGGAGCGCCGCGGTCATCTCAGAACAGCCAGGGGAAGCGCAGCCGCCATACCATCCACACGGCCTCCCATACGATGCTCCTGGTCATCTTCGAGGTGCCGGCATGCCTGTCCACGAAGACGATGGGCACTTCAGCCACTCTGCATCCGGCCTTCAGCAGCTTGTAGGTCACCTCTATCTGGAAAGAGTAGCCGTCGGAATGTATCCTGTCCAGGTCGAGACGGGCGAGAGCTTCCCGTCTGAAGGCCTTGAATCCTCCAGTTGCGTCCATCACGGGCATTCCGGTCACCAGTCTCGTGTAGCGGTTTGCGAGCCAGGACAGCAGTAGCCTCGAGAGGGGCCAGTTCACCACGTTAACGCCGCTGCAGTATCTCGAGCCCAGTACGAAGTCGCAGTTCTCCAGAGCGGCCAGCAGCTCCGGGATCTTTGCGGGATCGTGAGAGAAGTCCGCATCCATCTGGACGATCGGATCGAATCCCTGTTCGAGCGCCCAGCGGAATCCCGCAACGTAGGCCTGTCCCAGCCCGGCCTTGCCGGGCCGGGACAGCAGGTGCACCCTACCGGTCGGCTTCATCTCCTCGACGGCACCAGCCGTGCCGTCCGGGCTGTTGTCATCGACGACGAGGATCTCCAGACGCTCCGGCAGGGCGAGCAGGGCGGGCAGCAGTCTCCTTATGTTCTCTATTTCGTTGTAGGTTGGTACTACTGCGATGGGGCCCTTCAATCGATCTCCTCTCGTGCCCCGGCTCACCGGCGCCGACCCTGGAGGGAACATCGGCCGGGAGACTGCTCAAGCAAGAAGGTTTATATATCGAGAACCGCACGGAGGTTGCAAATGCTGAGAGTCGCGACCCTCGTTCTGCTGACGGTCCTCAACGGGGCCGGCGCACATGCCACGTTCCTCCCGGTCCTCAGCTATTCGTCCAGCTCGGGTTTCGTGTATGGCGGGAGAGTGGATGCCGTCCTGCAGGGATCTCCGTGCGCCGAGATATCGGCGATGCTCTGGTGGACCACACGTGGCGGACAGTACCAGACCGCTTCTGCCGCGCTGCCCCGAGGCGAAGGCATCTGGAGGCTGGAGGCATCGCACGACCAGGTCCTCGATGCCGACTTCTTCGGCTGGGGCAACGGAGGAGACCCCGACAGCTTCGTGGAGTTCGACAGGGAGGAGGACGTCTTCTACCTTGGCAGAACCCAGCGTTTGGGGGAGCGGCTGGAAGCCGGGCTCGGTGTGGAGACGCGGCATTCTGTTGCGTTCGACATGGATTCCAGCATCCTGTGGGAGACCGTCCCGGACCTGCACACGGCTTCCGCCTGGTCTTCGGGCCCGAGAGCGGAGGTAGCCTTTCTCGGATGTCCGCTGCTGGGGTTACCCGGGTACACTTCGGCTACCTTCCTCGTCGAGTCTGGATCGGGGTTCTCCTATGCAGACCTGGAGCTGGAGAAGGCGGTCTACGCGCCCTTCGTCGAGGGCAGCGTGGCGGCTCTTCGATACAGCGTCGCACAGCGGTGGGGTGTGGAGGATTCGCCCTTCCCCTTCCTTCCGTCATTGGGGCCGGACGAGGTTCTGAGGGGCTATGCGGACGACAGGTTCACGGGGCCGGTCAGAGCCGTAGCCAACCTCGAACTGCACCGGCCTGTACTTGGCTTCGAGCCCTCGTCCGGTCCGCTTCCATCCGCGCTCGTCAGCCTTGCGCTCTTCGCGGATGCGGGACAGGTCGCAGAAGGGATGGGCGGCATCCGGTGGGACAGGTATCACGGGAATGTCGGCGCAGGACTCCGGTTCATGGCCGGCCTCACCAAGGTGCGGATAGACTGGACATTTCTCTCCCCGGAAGGCATGAAGCTTCAGCTCGGCTTCGGTGAAGCCTTCTGACGTCAACAGGGGTCAGAGTTGACTTCGTTGTTTTCGACGCCCTGCAGTTCCTGTCTGTTTCCATGAGCTCACGCCGCACCGGGCGCCCCGTGACCCTGATCACGGCACGCACAATGAGCGCCGGACACCGAGGTCAACGAAGTCAACTCCGACCCCTTGGAGCTGAGTGCTATTCCACCAGGATGACAGGAGCCAGGTACAGTGTCGTGCCCATGCGACCGGCCACCTCGACGGCTTCGGCCAGTCCGCCGAGCGGACCAACCGGCAGAGATCCGATCAGGCCCGGCTGGGGATAGACCGCCACCGCCGGCTCGTCGCCGGGGTCCATGCCGGCCATCCTCCATGCGCACTCCACTGCGTCGACTACTCCTCCAAGCCTGTCAACGAGGCCTCGCTCGACTGCGTCCGCACCGGCCCATACCCTTCCCTGAGCGACTGCTTGAACCTCCTCGAAGGTCATCCCCCGACCCTCGGCCACACGGTTCACGAACAGGTCATAGCTGTCCTGCATCAGGGCCTGCATCCTGTCGCGCTGCTCGGGGGTGTACGGCGAGAAGATGCTTCCCATGTCGGCCATGGGCCACGAAGTGAGCGTCTCGACGTTGACTCCTAGCCTGTCCAGGAGCCCTGCGATCGCGAACTTGCCTGTGATGACTCCGATCGAGCCGGTCACTGTCAGTGCGTCTGCGAAGATGCTGTCCGCACCGCAGGCGATGTAGTAGCCTCCCGAACCGGCCACTGCCCCCATGGAGACCACGACTGGAATCCGCTCCGAAGCCCTGTCCAGGGCGTGGAGGATCTCTTCGCTGGCGAAGGCGTCTCCACCCGGCGAATCCACCCTCAGCACCAGCGCCTTCACGCCCGGGGCCGATGCGGCGCGCTCTATGACCTCGCACATCGTCTCGCTGCCCATGGTTCGACCGAGAGGGAAGGAGTTTCCGCTCTCCCCTCTCGTGATCATCCCGGTGGCGACCACCACGGCAACATGCGGTTCGGGGCCCCAGTCCTCCTCTACGGGGATGGAGGAGCGGTACTGGTCCAGCGAGCTGATCCTCGCGCCGCGGCCCAGATCTGTCTCCATCCGCTCCTCCAGCTCGTCCGGGAACAGGATGCCGTCGGCGAGGCCGAGGTTCGGCGCATCGGCGCCGGTGCAGGGCCCCCTCTCCAGCAGAGCGCGGATCTGTGGACCCTCGAGGCCCATTCCATCCGTGATTCCCCGGAACAGCTCCCTCTCGAATGCCTCCAGCAGGGCGGTCTCGGCTTCCACCTGCGCCTCGGAGATGTCCGGCCTCGTGAACATCTCGCTGGCGCTCTTGTAGTCGCCGATGTGGAACAAGTCCGGATACACACCCAGGCCGTCCAGCATGTTCCTCAGGAAGATGCAGTGCTCCGAGAGACCGATCAGCCCGACTTCGCCAGCAGGGTGCAGGAAGGCGTCCGTTCCTACAGAGGCCAGATAGAGGTCGAAGTTCGACCCGCCGGTCATATAGATGTACACAGGCTTGCCGGCGGCTCTCACACGGCTCAGCAGCTCGCGCACCTCCTCAGCCTGGGCGGGGCTGCCTATGTCGCCGTCTATCTCCACGAGAACGCCATCGACTGTTCCGTCTTCGGCCATGCGGCTCAGGAGAAGGGCGTCCTCGGTGAAGGAGGGATGCGAAGGCCCGAAGAAGCCCCTCGTCCTCTCCTCCCTCGAATTCCCAGGCTCGATTCTCACGAAGCGGCACGGAGGCGGAAGGAGGCTGCCCCTGGGACTGGAGGAAAGCCGCACCTGGCCCCTCGCTCCGGCGTAGCCGTCGTCCTCGTCGAAGGCGGCGGAACCGCCGAGGCCGAGGTTGCCGAAATCGGTGGAGATGCCCGCTCTGAAGCCTTCCGATCCACCGTCGAACCTCAGCGCGAGCCCCTCCATCGGCCTGAGCTCAACGCCACCGGAGTACTCGACATCCTCGAAACTCTCGCCGGTGCTCAGTCCGGCAAGGAGAGTCACCGCGCGCCCGGCGGGACGCAATGCAAGCCCGGCCTTCCACAAGCGCTCCTGCACGAAGTTGCCGGAAGTGAATCCGCCACGTCTCACTATGCCCAGGCCCATCCACCGCAACGGTCTCGCCGAGACGCCGAACGTCCAGAACCCCTTGCCCTCGTATTCGGAATCGCGAGTGGGGTCGAACCACGTATAGGAAGTGCCGGCAGCCAGCATGTCTCTCAGGAACCTGCTTCCAGAACCTATCGTGAAGCTCCGCAAACCTTCGGCATCGTTCCAGTATCCCCTGAAACCGAAGCCTGGCGCGGCAAGGGCGAGGCCGTCGAACCGCTCGAAGGAGCTGTCGCTGACCTGGAAGCCGGCCGCAAGCATAAGATCAGGATGCCATGCGAGGCATGCGGGGTTCACGATGTCAGCCTCTCCAGGGACAGGGGCGGCCGGCCAGTCGAACTGCGGCTCCAGCCCCGCCAGGATTCCAAGCAGCAGTATCGTCATGCCTTCCCTCCGTCAGGAACTGAAGCAGCGGATATGCAGGAATTCTTCGACGAGAGTCTTCGGCGAGCCGTGTGCCGTACGCCGCCGGGAACAGCGAGTCTCGACCTTGGCCTGCAGTCCTGCTAGCTCTCCCCTCCGCCCAGCTTCGCCAGAAGGGACGAAACGGGTATCCACACGATCAGAACTCCGATCAGGAAAGGCCAGACCCTGACTATGCCGATAGAGTCGTGATGCAGGGCTGCTATGCCGGCGGCCCCCCAGCCCAGCAGCAGGAACCCGACGAACACGTTCTCTCGATGTCTGAGGCCGCGCACCAGAGAGGCGATGCCGATCGCGCAGAAGACAGAGGGCCACCACCTCCCCAGATCCACACCGAATCCCCAGAGAATGAAAAGAAGGCCGACGGCACCGAGCACCACGGCCATGATGACCCAACCCCTGCCGACACCGGCCATCGCTGCCTCCTCCCTATTCCTCCGGTGGTGGGACCAGCCCGGCTATGTCTACGGCCCAGCCCGACGGAGTCAGGCGCACCGGGATCTCCTGCGACCCCCGGGACGTCCTCACCACTACGATCGCGAATGTCGAATCCACGTATTCCACTGACCTGATGCTCGTGCTCAAGCGATGCGCGGTCTCCGATGCCGAGCTCATCCTCGCGAACAGCTCCTGCCCCGTCAAAGCCGTGAACTCCTCCTCGGTCATCCCGCCAGCAAGGCGCTCCAGCGCCGGACTCGCCTCCAAGTACCCGAAATGATGGAGGACGAAAACGGTCGAATCGTACCACGCCTGCGACTCGGGAGTGATCATTGACCAGGCAGAGGCGTAGTCGGAGTCGGCCAGGGCTTCGGCCAGTCCGGTCACTGCGGAGGCTGGCCCCTCCCCGGTCCCGCAGGCACAGACTGCGAGAATCGCTGAAGCCGATATCGCACGTCGGAGCGCGGGTCTCACAGCAGGTGAATCACCAGCCCGCTGCGGAGCTTGGGTTCGAACCAGGTGGACTTGGGAGGCATGACGTTCCCGCTCTCGGCGACTCTCAGGAGCTGATCCATCGTCGTGGCGTGAAGCGAGAAGGCTATGGCGTACTTCCCGGTATCGACGAGCGTCGAAAGCTCGCCCGTGCCCCTGATTCCGCCCACGAAGCCGATCCGCCTGTCTGTTCTTGGATCGTCGATGCCGAGGACGGGGCCAAGCAGGTTGTTCTGGAGGATGCTGGAGTCGAGGCTGAGGACCGGGTCGTCATGAGGATAGGTGCCCTCCTTCGCCCTGAGACCTGTCCAGGAGCCGCTCATGTACAGAGAGAAGTCGTGCACCCTCTCGGGGCTGGCGGGCGCAGACGGGAGGATGTCGAAACTCTTCGCGACCCTGTCCATGAACTCGGCAGGGGAGAGCCCGTTCAGGTCCTTCACCACCCTGTTGTAAGGCATGATCCTCATGTGGCTCTTGGGAAAGATCACGGCCAGGAACCAGTTGTACTCCTCGTTTCCGGTGTGTCCAGGATTGGACTCTCTGCGCCTCCGACCCAGTATCGTGGCCGCAGCGCTCCTGTGGTGGCCATCCGCAACGTAGAGCAAGGGGACTTCAGCGAATATCTGCTCGATCCTCCTCACCGCCGCATCCCCGGACGCGAGCCACAGGGTGTGCCTGACGCCGTCAGGGGCGGTGAAGTCGTATTCGGGCTCTGCCCTGCCCACTTCCGCCTGGATGGCGCTCAGCTCCGGCATGTCCGGGTAGGTGAGGAAGACCGGCCCTACCTGGGCGTTCAGCGCATCGATATGGCGAAGGCGATCCTCCTCCTTCTCCTTCCTGGTGTGCTCGTGCTTCCTTATCACGTTGCTGTCGTAGTCCTCGATCGAGGCGCATCCCACGAGTCCCACCTGGGCGTGGTCGCCCATTATCTGCCTGTAGAAATAGAAGGAGGGCTCGGGATCCTGAACGAGGATCCCGTCGGCGATCATCTTCCTGAAGTTCTCTGCACCGCGGGCATAGACCCGAGGATCGTAGAGGTCTATCGACGGGTCGAGATCGATCTCGGGCTTCGTCACGTGGAGTATGCTGTAGGGGTTCCCGGCTGCCATCTCTCTGGCCTCGTCGGAATCGAGCACGTCGTAGGGAGGCGCAGCCACCCTGCTGGCATACTCCTTGAGCGGTCTCAGGCCCTTCAGCGGTTTGATTCTTGCCATGGCTAGCCTCCGGGGTCTCCTGAATGGTGGCGTTCCGCGCCCCTGCCGGCTCGGCCGGCCCGGGACCGACAAGAGCTAGTTTACAGCAGAAACTCCCCCCGGTCCAGAACCCCGCGACCTGAAGAGGGCTCCAACCGCCTTCCTCTCGACCTCGAACCTGGGATCCAGAACCGCCGAGCGGGAGAGCTCCGCCGCCAGCTTGCGCCACGCCTCCAAAGGTCTTCCCATATCTCTGGCGAGCATCACTCCCTCGGCGAACACCCGCCATCTCCACTCGGGCTCGGACCTGTCCCATTCATCGACCAGCCCGGGCAGGAAACTGGCGTCGCCTGTCTTGAACGCTGTTTCGAGCGCAAGCAGCCTGGATGCAAGGCCGTTCCCCTCCCCGAGGATCGGAAGCGCCACAGGGGCGCCCCCCCTCCTCCAGGCCCGGGTCCTGAGAACATGGGCAAGGGGTTCGGAGCCCCTTGCCAGCTCGATGCACCCGGCATGGCTGCCGGCTGCCTCCGTAAGTCTGTAGAGAGGACCCAGCTCCAGCCTGCGGGCCGCACGTTCGTCTCCTTCGATCCGGAGGAGTTCGGCCGCGCGCCTGAATGCGCCCCGCGCCTCCTCCCATCTGCCCAGCCGTGAGAATCCGTCGGCGGCAGCGGTCTGTACGGCTGGAAGGCCGGGCAGCTCGGCCAGAGCTTCCGCGATGTATCCCTCTGCGGCCTCGCGGTTGCCCTGGTCCAGCACCAGTCGGATCCTCATCTTCCACAGCGCAGCCCTCTCGGCGGGAGACTTCTCCGTGGCAAGGCGTGCTGCGATGCCCGGCAGTTGACGCCCTGACGATACCGTTCCTCTATTCCGAGTCATGAAACCATCTCCGGCAGGAAGTCTGACATCCGCTCGCGCCTCAGGTGGTCCTACTCCTCACGGAGGCGTTGGTTCCCCATTCGCGCAAGCTCAGGGCTCCCCTCTCTGCAGCGACACGGGGAGGATGTTCTGAAGGTATTCCAGGGTCACTACCGTTCGCTCGAGCGCGCCCTCGTCGAGGAGATCGGGAGGCTTCGCGGCCTTGGCAGGGTGGCGGTCGTAGCCGCAGGCCGCGTCCAGTTGGAGCGCCTGGAGAGGATCCTGCTGGACCGCTTCGGGATTCTCGCCAACGTGGAGTTCCTTCCCACCTTCCCGAAGCTGGCGCGGAGGGTTCTGTCGGGGGCCGTCCTGGAGGACGAGGCTCCAGGGGAGCTGGACAGGATCCTCATGGGGCTTGCAGCCATGGATGCCATTCCGTCAGACCTGCCTTACGGGAATCTGCACGGCAGCGCCCGTGCGGGAAGCTCTCTCGCGGACTTCCTGGAGTCCCTCATGGCAAGAGGAATATCCCACGAAGAGTATTCTGCGGCTTTGGACTCCCGGTCGTCCTCCAGGCCCGCGACCCCCACTGAGGAATCCATCAGAATCGCTTTCCCCGTCTATGCCGCCGCGCGCAGGCGGTGCGCGCCGAGATCTGCCGAGTCACTGATCGAGGAGGCCGTGAGGGAGGGAGCCTGGGACAGGTTCGCTGCCGTGCTGTTCTATGGATACTACGACATGAACCCCCTTCAAAGGAGGCTGCTCAGGGCGGCCGTGAGATCGGGCAGGGTCGAGGTGTGCTGCTTCAGCCCCCTCCCTGCGGGGCTCCCGGAGTGGGGCCGACTGGGCATGAAGACCTCCGAGCTCTTCTCGAGCATGGATCCCTCTCCGGCGAGGCCCGATGCGATGGTCGCGATGGGGGTCTTCGGGAACCTGGCAGACGACCTCCTCGCGAGGAGGTCGGTGACTGACGTGCCCTCCGGGTTCGAGCTGGTCGACGCCCCCGGAACGAGCGCCGCCGCCCGCACGGCGGTGGACTTCGTCAGGACCGCCATGGTCTCGGGAACGCCCGCAGGAGCGATAGCCGTCTCCGGGCGCGATCCGGCTCTCAGGGCTTCGATGCTCCTTGCTTCGGGCGAGGGTATCCCGGTAAGGGACCCGATCGAGGCTCCGGCGGTATCGCTCCCGGAGGGCGCCCTGGTATCCAGCCTCCTCGAAGCGAGGGAGGCGGACTACCACTTCCTGTACCTCGCCAGGCTGGTCTCGACGGGCGCCGTCGATCCGCGCTTCGGCATCGACAGGAGCCTCATCGCCGGACTGGTCTCCTCCACCGGTTGCAGATCCGGCCTGGACGGCTGGATCGCGGCAGCGTCATCCCAGGCTTCGACCGAAGGATTCAGGGCGTTCACGGACATACTAGCGGCAATGGAGGTGGAGCTGTCGAACGCGCGCTCGGCTGGCGACTTCTCTCGAGCCCTCTTCGAGTCGGCCGAGAAGCTCGCATTCGAGGAAGTGGGATTCCGCGTCTCGGCGCTGGGGAGGGAGATCCATCCGAGGTTCGATGCCGGAGTCTCCGGAGATCAGGCATCGGAGGCGATCAGGCTCGCCCTGTCGTCATTCAGGATCAGGCTGGGCGGCTCTGAATCCGGGGTGCGCTTCATGCCGCTCGAGGATCTCAGAGGCGCTCTTTTCGAGGCTGTCTGCATCGTCGGCGCAGACGAGGGTATTCTTCCGGGCATCCCCAGGGAGGATGCCAGGCTCCCGGCCGAGCTGGCCGAGAGGCTGGAGCTGTCCTCCAGGATGGACAGGGAGAGAGAGGAGGCCTTCCTCCTCAGGCAGGCCATGGAGGCGGCCTCGAAGAGACTGACGGTCGTCTGGAGGAGCAGGAGCCCGGATGGAGCCGTGCTGGAGCCGTCTCTGCTGCTGGATCCCCTTCTCGTGCCGGCGAGGGCCGCCGAAGCGGGCGGCGGCGGGACGCCGTTCTGGCTGCGCAAGGCGGCCTCGAGCCCCTCTTCGGCGCTGTTCGGAGGAGACAGACCAGGGCAGTCTGCCGTTCGGCATCCCGATGGAAGGAGAGGGCCGCTTCCGCCGTTCTTCGCGAAAGCGGAGGCCGCGGAACGCTCCAGGGCCGTCACATCGGGTTTCTTCGCATGGGACGGCGATCTGGGCTCGGACGGAGATCGCCCTCCGATTCCCAGGAGAGTGCGCATCAGCAGCATCAGGGATCTCGCCGCGTGTCCTTTCCTGTTCATGCTCAGGAACATCTGGAAGCTGGAGGAGGAGCCGGCCCAGGAGCTCGGCGTCAGGCCCGACGCCGTGACTTTCGGCAGCCTCGTTCACGATTCTCTGAGGAAGGTCTTCTCCGCATCCATCGGGGGGCGTCCCGAGCCGGACACATCCGAAGCGGTGAAGATGAGCGCCGAATCCCTGGGCTTCACCCGCACCGTGCCTGGAGCCATAGGGGCTGCTGCGCTGGCAGAGGTCGCGAGGGCGGTTGACGAGTTCAAGAGCCTCCTGCTCTCGCGTGGCTGGCGTCCCAGATCGGTCGAGAAACCCGTCCGCGGAGAATTCTTCGGTTTCGAGCTCACCGGCAGGATCGATCTGATAGCGACAGACTCGGACGGCACGGAGGTCCTTGTCGACTTCAAGACGGGCAGACCCAGGAGGCGCACGGATTTCGTCAGGGATCTGACGGAGGGGAACGAGTTCCAGGTTCCCCTCTACTCCATGATCAGAGAGAGCGAAGGCCGTGCTCCGGGCGTGATGGGATATCTGCATCTCGGGCTGGACGGCGGGGAGCAGCCGATAGTGTCGGGAGAGGAGCTCCGGACCTGCAGGGGGGCGATTCTCGAGAGACTGAGGGTTCTTCTCGACAGGCTGGGGAAGGGCCTACTGCCGCCCCGGCCGGGGAGTGCCTGCAGGACGTGCAGCTTCACCTCGGTCTGCAGGGTCTGGTCGCGTGGCGGCATCATGGAGTACAAGTGGCAGAACGACGAGCGCACCCGTTCGGAGCCTCTCGAACCGGATGAGCCGGAAGGGGCCTGAAGTGGAGAATTCGCGTCTCGAGGACCTCGGGGACGGCGCCTCGCGTCGTGCCATCCTCGCCGAGAGAGTACGCAATGTGGCGGTGGAGGCGAGTGCCGGCACCGGGAAGACCCATCTCCTCACCGGCAGGGTGATCGGCATGCTGGAGGCTGGAATCCCGATGGACAGGCTCGTAGTCGTCACCTTCACCACGGCGGCTGCGGCTCAGCTCCGCTTTAGGATCAGGCGGGCCATCGACGCGAGCACGAGCCTCTCAAAGACCCGGAAGATAGAGCAGATGTCAATGGTACCTTGCGCTTCCATCGACACCATCCACGGATTCGCCTCGTCCATCCTGAAGCGGTTCGCCCATATCGCGGGCATAGACCCGGGATTCGCGGTGTCGAAGGAGGCTTTTACGCGGAGGGAGGTCACGAGGCTTCTCGACGAATACCTCCTGTCGCTGGACATCAAGCTGCTGGATGAGTGCGGTTCCGTCCTGATGATGCTGGGCAGCAGGCTTCGGGGAATTGTCGCCTCACTCGCTTCACTCCCGGACTGGTTCGACTCCCCTTCCGCCAGGCTGCTGGGCCATGACGAGAGGGAGCTGGAGATCGAGTACTGGCTCGACTGCATGGAAGAGCTCGTCTCGCTCTCCTCCGGCGCAGCCCGTGAGGACACTCTCAGAAACGCGATAGAAGAAGCGGCGTCGAACATCAGGGGCGCGCTGGGGGCTCCGGATTTCGCGATCCGTCTGAGACACCTCCTGAAGCCGCTCCGCGGGAATCTTGGAAGCAGGCGGCACTGGGGAGATGCGGCGAGGCTCGAAACCGCCCGTGATCTGGCCGACCGGGTTAAGCGAATCATGCCCCAGGCCATTCTCTCCTCGCAGTTCATCAGGCTGGTGATGCCTCTCGTGGACGATCTGAGGAGGATGCGGCGCGACCGGCGATCCGGGCTGACGTACGAAGATCTTCTCTGGTGCTGCAGGAGGGCTCTCGAGAGGAGCGACGAGCTGAGGCGGATACTCCTGTCCGAGACGGACCATGTCTTCATAGACGAGTTCCAGGACACCAGCGCCGTACAGGCGGAGATGTTCAGGCTTCTGCTCGCTTCCCCTTCGGATGGAAGGGTGGCCGGCGGCAGGCTGACCATAGTGGGAGACAGAAAGCAGTCCATATACGGGTGGAGGGCGGCGGACCTCCCGTCGTACAGGCGGATGCAGGGAGAGCTGGAGAGGCAGGGAGCCCTGGTCTCGCCCATTTCTGTGAGCTTCCGGAGCACTTCCAGGATAATCGATTTCGTGAACGCATTCGGAAGGTGCCTGTTTCCCGGAGAACCCCTGTCCGAGGAATCCCAGGAATGCTCCTATTCCGACCTCCAGGCCCTTCCCGATGCCCCCGAGGGCGCCACTGTGGAGATCGTCGAGACTCCGGCGACCGCGAGCGCAGCCGAGCGCAGGATCTTCGAATCGGCATGGCTCGCTGACTTCCTCGCACGCGAGAGAGCGGCCGGGAACGGAAGCGGCTGGGCGGTGCTGATGCGCACCAGGACGGACCTCGAGACATACGTCTCCCAGCTTGCAGCGCGGGGCATTCCCTTCGTGATCGATTCGAGCCGGGATTTCAAGAGAAGGCTCGAGATAGGGGACATGCGGAATCTCCTGAAGTGCCTGGCCTCGCCTTCGGACAAGCTCAGTCTCGCAGCCGTCCTGAGGTCTCCGTTCTTCGGAATCCGCGATTCCGAGATCACGACCGCCTTCGAATCCGGTCTGAGATCCTACGAGGAGCCGGTCGAGCGCGCTCCTCGGACAGTCGTGGATGCCTGCAGGATGCTCTCGGCGCTCCGCTCGTGCTCCCTGGGAACCACTGCCCCCGAGCTCCTGCGGATCATCCTGAGCGAGACAGCCCTGCCGGGAGTCGTAGGAGCGTCTGGCTATGACGTTCCAAGGAGGCTGGCCAACCTGCAGTACCTCTTCGAATGGTCGGTCGAGAACCGGGAGCTGTCCCTGGCGGACATCGCGGACATGCTCGACGAGGACGGGGAGGGGATTCAGTCGGAGATCGCCGAGCCCCCTGCGACCCCGGAGGATCCCGAGTGCGTTGTCATCTCAACCATCCACAGGGCGAAGGGGCTCGATTTCGACAAGGTGGTATTCCTGGCCACGCAGGGAAAGATCTCCGAGTCGCAGGACAGGGACGTGCTCGCATCCGATGCCCTCGGAGCGGCCGGCGTGCGTTTCGATGCGGACCTGCGATCCGCCAGCTACGACAGACTCGCCGACAGACAGCGCGAGATGTCCCTGGCCGAGAGCAGGAGGCTGATCTACGTGGCGATCACGAGGGCCAGGTCCAGGCTGATCGTGATCAACGACCCGGCGCCGAGAAGGAATACCATTGCGGAGTTGTTCGGACGCGTTCTGGCGAAGACGCTCGAATCCAGCCCGGATGTGGCGCGGATCATCCGCATGGAGGAGGTCCGGCCTCTCGCTGGCCGGCCTGCAGAAGGCCCTCCCATCTCAGGGGAGGATGCGACCTTCCCGGATCTCGCGCCGGCGGC
Organism: uncultured bacterium; assembly: GCA_964569245.1. Taxonomy (GTDB): domain Bacteria; phylum Fermentibacterota; class Fermentibacteria; order Fermentibacterales; family Fermentibacteraceae; genus JAAYTY01. Next base: position 147,124 of record CAZMTK010000002.1, read on the forward strand.
GATCCTCACGGGTGAGGAGGTCCAGTCCTCCATGCTCCTCGGCTCGTGCGTTCATGCAGTCATGGAGAAGATCGACTTCGGAGATCCGGCCGGATGGCTGGATGAGCGTCTGCCATCGATGATCCTGCCTCCAGAGGTGGACAGGCAGGAGGTGCGACGGCTCGCGGAGTCGTTCTTCGCGATCCCGGACCTTCCGTTCGAGCCGGGAGCCTGCCGCATAGTCGGCAGGGAGCTCCCGATCGTCTTCATGGACGGCGGCAGGCCAAGGGAGCAGTACATAGACCTCCTGGTCGAGCACGGGGGCAGGCTCCACGCCATGGACTACAAGACCGACTCGGTGGACGAGGATGGCATGAGGGCAGCCCTCGAGGGACATGCCGCCAAGCAGACCTCCTACGGCACGCACCTCGCGAGGGCTTTTGGAGAGACCGTGGAGGTGCGCATCTCCTTCCTCAGGCCGCGAAAGGCGGGGCTGGTCGGGGTGTTCCCGCCCGACACACGCCCCCTGGACTCATGCCGCGCCGGAAGCGGGCCGGCAAGGAGAAGCGGGAGGGCCTGAGGCCCTCCCGCAGACATTTCGCGGTACTTGCAGCTACCTGATGACCGTCAGCCTGGCCGAGGCTGTCTCGCTTCCTGAGACCGCCCTGGCGAAGTACACTCCCGAGGCCAGCTCGCCGGTATCGATGCCTACCTGCATCGTGCCTTCGATCTCGCCCTGGAACGGCCGTGCGACGACCCTTCCCGAGAGGTCGAAGACCTCGACCGACACTGCTCCGCTGCCGGTGACGGTCAGCGCGCCGCCGGAGGTCACCGGGTTGGGACAGGAGATGGATAGCGGAACGGTCCCTCCCGGACCCTCCCCGCTGCCCGTGCCGTTGACCGTGATGCTCCCGAGATAGGGCTTGTAGTCATGCCGGCGCACCGTCACGAGGATGGTTCCCGTCGTCTCGGGCTCGACATAGAAGGTGGCGCTCCCGCCCGAGGTCCAGCCCCGCTCGTACACCTCGTCACCCTTCCAGAGGCAGACGATCGCGTCGTCCGACGCTCCGGCAACGGTTACCGTAACAGGGCCGGTGCCGCTGATGGACGACGGATGGGAGACATTCATGGTCATGGGGATGCCTCCGGCAGGGACCCAGGTCCACATCTCCGCGGAGGGATCTCCCATGAGGTTGTAGCCCTCGAAGTAGTACTTCACGCTTCCACCGCCGGAGTAGTAGGCGTAGAGGGCCAGCTTGCCGCCGTTGAGGAAGCCCATGGACCAGAAGATGTCCTGCCCCAGGAAGTAGTCGTATTCGCCACGCTCCTGGATATCGTCCTCGTCCCAGTAGGTCGAGGGGACGGAGCCCCAGAACCACAGCCCGCCCCTTCCGGGCGTCCTCGTCCAGGTCTCGGCCCAGCAGGTGCCCGTGGCGTACTCGCCCGTGAGACAGGCGTGGGAGATCACGCCGGGGAACATGCCCTCGTTGTTCAGCTGGTTGAAGTTGCTGGAACCGAAGGCCATGTCGCCCCAGCTCGTCTGCGAGCCGTGACCGGAGAAAGTCAGCATCGACTCGCCCTCGTTGACGGCGGCGACCACGTCCGCAGCCGTGGAACCGTATGTCGCCGGATACAGCTTGTCGGCAGTGTAGCCGAGCGGCGTGCAGTACGTGTCGATGCAGTAGTTGTGAGTGCCCTCGGAGATGGACGAGTTGTCGGAGCTCGCTATCCACCCCGTGCTCTGCATCCAGGCACCGGAACCGGAGTAGTCCCACTGCTCGTACTCAACGAGTCTCTGCGCCATCAGAACGGCCTGACCCGCGGTCTGCACCGAGAACCGCCCGATGAACGCATCGGGCATCCAGCCTCCGTCGGGCAGGCATACGTAGTACAGGTCTGTCACTCCGGAGTACTCCGTCGCGGTGTTGCCCGGAATGAAGCCGGTGTCTCCGACCAGGAGGACATACTGAGGAGGTTCGGGCCAGTTCTGAAGGGCGTTTATTATGTACGCCTCGATCTGCTCTGCGGTGCCGCCTGTCTCCGCGGTGGAGACCATGGTCACCGGCCAGCCTGACCTGGTCTTCCAGGTCACGAACTCGGACATGGCGGTGGCGTAGAAGTCCGGGTGCGCGATCACGAGATACGTTCCCATGGGAGAGTCCGATCCGTCGAACGATTCGAAGGTGCCGTAGTTCTCGACAGTCGCCGCGAGAAGCCGTTCGAAGCCGTCGGCCGCCATCCGATCGGCCTCCGAGAAGGTTCTGGCGAGGTCGCCCCCCTCGAAGTCCAGCCTTATCTCTGCCCTGGACAGCATGTCGACCGTCCGGGTGGACGGGCTCCAGCGAACGGGAAGAACCTCGACAAGCGCCAGATGCCTGCCGCGCATCATTCCGGCGTCGATCACCCTCACCCATTCGCGAGGCCAGGCCTGGCCCTCGATGTACACCGAGGGATCGAACTCGAGGACGTAGGAGTCCCTGGGCTCGCTCTTCGGGACGGACGGGAGGCCTGGTTCGAACGGGGAGCCGCCCGGGACGTCAAGCGTCTCGGCGCGGATGACCGTTACCGACGCCCGGACCTCGGCATCGATGGGAACCTCTATCCACAAGCGGTATACCGGAAGCCGCGGAAGGCCCTTCTGGGCTAGGTTCTCTGCGCCCTCGAGCGATATCGTGGCGTAGGAGCTGCCCGAGAGATGCGTCAGCCCGAAGACTGGAGCCGGGGTCTCCAGCGACAGCGTGATGCCGCCGGGCCCCGAATCCAGGATTTCGACGCCCGCAGCCGTCACCGACATGGCGAGCAGCGCCGTAAGACAGAGAAGAGCCTTCACCGTTTCTCCTTCCGTCCAAGCAGAGTGCAGCGGATCATGAGAAATACCTATCTTCCGGGAACAGAATAGCTTCCCTGCAGGCTGCGGTCAAGAAACCGCCGGTGTCGCAGGCCACCGGCTCAGCGAAGACAACCCGGAAGGCGCGGATCCGTTCCTGCGCCCCATCCTCAGGGCTCGACTCGCGGTCTCGCCGGGCAACGGCGTTCAGCAACGGTGAGATCCGATTCCATGAGCGGCTGGTGATTCCGTTTCTCAAGCATCTTCAACCTGATACTGCCGGGCGAGATGCTCGACAGTGAGGCGCAGGCCGTCGTCGAAGCCGACCATGGGCTCGAAGCCCAGTTTTTCGCGGGCCAGGGAGATGTCGGCGAGGCTGTCACGGATGTCTCCCGTTCGCTCCGGACCGTGAAAAGGCTCGAGATCCCTCCTTCCCAGCAGCTCCAGGATTCCGCGGGCCATCCTGTTCACAGATACGCTGCCTCCGCAGGCGATGTTGAACACCATCCCAGCCACGCCAGGGGCGTCCGCTGCCAGCAGGTTCCCCCTCACGACGTTGTCGATGAACGTGAAGTCGCGGGACTGCTCTCCGTCTCCGTGTATCAGGGGCGGCCTGCCAGAGAGCACCATTCTCGTGAAGAGCGGGATGACTGCGGCGTACTGGCTCTCCGGGTCCTGCCGCGGCCCGAACACGTTGAAGTACCGGAGGCATACCGTCTCCAGCCCGTACACCCCGTGGAACACCTGGCAGTACTTCTCCGCAGCCAGCTTGCCTACCGCGTATGGCGACATCGGTCGCGGCGGCAGGCTTTCGCTCTTCAGCTTCTCAGGGGCGTCGCCGTAGATCGACGACGAGGAAGCGAAGAGCACCCGCCTTACGCCTTCGTCGCGGGCCGCCAGCAGGACGTTCAGGGTTCCGCCGACGTTCACGTCGTTAGAGGCGGCCGGATCGGAGATCGAGCGGGGAACGCTCGGCAGCGCGCCCTGGTGGAACACCACCTCCACGCCCTTCATGGCCCTTGCCACGGCCCCGGCATCCCTGAGGTCGGCTTCGCAGACTTCCAGCCGGCCCTCGAGTCCTGCCAGGTTCACGCGTCTCCCGGTTGAGAAGTTGTCGAGTATCCTGACCTTCCTGCCGAGCCGCACCAGCTCGTGCGCTATGCTGGAGCCGATGAAGCCTGCTCCGCCGGTCACGAGGTCCAATCCGCTACCTCCCGCGCCCCCGGAGGATCCGCAATACGGCCGCCGCGGCGCCGAGTCCGTTGTCTATGTTCACCACCACCACGCCGGGAACGCAGGAGTTGAGCATCGAGAGCAGGGCGGAAAGCCCCTCGAAGGCCGATCCGTATCCCGTCGAGGTGGGAACTGCGACCAGCGGGATGCCGATCAGACCTCCGAGCACGCTCGGCAGAGCCGCATCCATCCCCGCAACCGCGATGCAGGCTCCGCATTTCTCGATGTCCGGCAGAGCCTTGCCGAGCCTGTGGATGCCCGCCACCCCCACGTCGTAGAATCGCCTCACCGAGACCCGCATCTCCTCCAGTATGAACGCAGCCTCCTCGGCGCTCCTCAGATCGGCGGTGCCGGCCGAAACGACCGCGACCGCAGGCTCCCCCCGCGGCCTCTGACGGTTCAGGCGGCCGGCAGCGAAGGCCATCGCCCTCTCGCAAAGCCTTCCTTCGGGGAAGGCCTCGCGGAGGGCCGAGGCTGCTTCCCGATCGAGTCTCGTGGCGATCGCATGTCCTGAATGTTCCAGCAGTACGCGCGCAATATCCACGATGTCGGACGGGGTCTTCCCCTTTCCAAGGATCACTTCCGGGAGGGGCTGCCTGGCTCCGCGACGAACGTCCACTCTGGCGAAGCCCAGCCCCGTTCCGGAGGAATCCGAGTGAGCACCCTCCAGACAGCCCCCGCGTCGCCGACCGTTCATCACACTCCCCATGCGGCGATCCAGAGGAACGAGGATTCCGAATCGACGCGTTTCAGCACGTGGAACGTCCACCGCACCGCTTCATCCTCCGCGGCGTCCGGAACGTGTCCTGCGAATGTAGTGCAGGGAATCGCCGGCTTCGCTCAGCGAGACCCTCCTGCCGATCGCCCCGCACCTGGCTGTCATGGCTGCGAGCAGCCTGTCCAGCTCGTCCGGAGCGAGGGACTTGCCTTCGTAGAGGCTGTAGTTGATCCGGTACTTCAATGGCGTCAGGTTGGGCATGACGACGTTCGCTCCGTTTAGAAGCCCCTTCTCCAGCCCGTCGGGATCCAGCGTCTGCAGAGCGGTAGTTGCGGCTATGTTGATGTCCGGCATCATAAGCCTGAGCAGCGCTATCATGCGCAGCGTCAGCCGGACCCGTGCCTCCCTGGGAGGCGCGAGATCGCGGTACTCGGCCAGGGGCGTGTCGGAGTGCTCTATCCACGGGCCGAGGCCGCACATGTCGATGTCCCTGTCCCTGAGGAACAGCAGGTCGGATGCGAGGCTCTCGACGGTCTGCCACGGCACTCCTACGAGCACCCCGCTGCCTACCTGCCAGCCGGTCTCCCTGAGGTCGTCCAGACACTGGAGGCGTGCGCCGAATCTGTGGAGGCCGTCCTTCGGGTGGATGCGGTTGTAGAGGTCGTGCTCGCTTGTCTCGATTCTGAGCAGATAGCGGTGCGCACCGACCTCCCTGAGCTCCTCGAGCGTCCTCCTCGGGAGCTCTCCGATCGAGACGACCATCCTGGCCTCGCCCCCCCATCGGCCTGCGACCCACCGCAGAACTTCCGCCACCCTTCCTATGTGGGATTCTCCCAGCATCTCTCCGGACTGCAGGACGAACGAGCGGATTCCGTGCCTCCAGCCGTCCTCGATGGCAGAGGTCACCTCTTCGACGCTCATGCGATACCTCGGCAGGGTCGAGTTCCCCCTCCGCAGGCCGCAGTAGAGGCAGTTCTTCTGGCAGGAGTTCGACATCTCGACTATGCCCCTCAGATAGACTCCGGGCCCCAGAGTGCGCAGGAGGACGGAGTGGGCGGCCCTTGACAGCAGGCCGTCGATCGAGGGCCCCATGGACAGCACATCCACGAGGTCGCGCCTGGTCAGGGTCTCGGCTTCTCCCTCCAGGAGCCTCTCCAGCTTCTCCTCGGCCAGCAGGCTCACGGCGCCCCTGACAGCGCGGGTGGAACGTACTCGCCCGGAAGGGCTCTGAAGGGCTGGTAGGCGAGAGCCCTGCTCGCCACGCCTTCGGCCGTCAGATCCGAGATCAGCCCTTCGAGGTCGGCGTTTCTCCACTCCGCGCCGTATCTCGCGACGACTCTTGCATGGGCATCGAGGACCACTAGCTGGGGCGTCTCCCGGACACCGAAATTGGTCATCACCATTCCGTCGTGATCGACGATCACGGGGAAGCCGATCCCCCAGGCCGCTATCGTGGCACGCCACGAGTCGGGATCTTCCACGGAGCTCACGAACACGGTCACCACCGCCACAGGGCTGGTCTCGAGATCCTCGTAGAGCCGCTGGAGCCTCTCCAGCCCCGCTGCATCCAAGAGCCTCGTGAAATCGCTGAACAGGAGAAGCACGACATGTCCCGAAAGTTCGCGATAGAGGCTCAGGGGCTCCTGGGTGTTGAACCATGCATGACGTTCGGGGAAGTCCCCCACTGCGGCGAAGCGCTCGGTGTTCGGAGGCTCCCCCTTCAGGCTGAACAGGTAGCCCAGTCCGAGTGCGGACAGCAGGACGGCCAGCCCGAAGACGAAGGCGGATCTTGCACGCTGTCTGTGGAGCTCGGTGCGGGGCAGCCCCCCGTCATCCATGCCCGGAGGAGCGAGGGAGGGCATGCGCCTGCCTAGGAGCCCTGCGGGTCCGTCAAGGACAGCGCAGAGGAGCGGGCGGCCTCGAGGACCCTTGCGGGAGGCACGCCGGCCTTCTCCGCGATCTCGAGGCAGTCGTCCATCTCGGGCACAGCTCGCACGGCTCGCCCGCCGAGAAGGGACACCTTCACCTTCACGGGACCCCATGGCGTAGGGGTTTCCAGAATGCGTCTCGGCAGCACGGCCCGTTCGGTGGGCCTGACCCGTGCGCCCAGCGTGGTGGAGCCCTCGAAAAGCGCTTCCAGGACGCGGCTCTCGGCTTCGGGAGGGCACAGAACGGTCAGTTCGAGCGCCGGCCGCCCCTTCCTGCCGGTTCCGGGAAGGGCATAGCAGTCAAATGCTCCGGCGGCCAGAAGGGACTTCTGCAGCGGCGGCCAGAGCCTCGGATCCATGTCGTCCACGAGGCTCACGATCTCGACGCATTCGTCGCGGGACCATCCGGCGGCGGGCCCGGTCTCACCCATGATCATTCGCAGCAGATTGGGTGCCTCTTCGAGCTCCATGGAGCCCGCGCCCATCCCGACTCCGACCACAGTGCACTCGGGGTGCGGGGAAGACCAGTCCCGTACGAGGGTCCTAAGGATCGCAGCTCCTGTCGGCGTAGTCAGCTCGGCCCGGGAACGCCCCTGCCTGATCCTGGCCCCTTCGAGGAGCAGGGCCGTGGCGGGAGCCGGAACGGGCAGATATCCGTGAGCACAGCTCACTGTTCCCCAACCGGTTGCAACGGGGGTGGACCATGCCTCCTCAATCCCCAGCAGATACATTCCGGCGAACGAGCCGACGATGTCAACTATGGCGTCCAGAGCACCGGTCTCGTGGAAATGGACCTCCTCGCGTGCGCATGAATGCACCCGGGCCTCGGCTCCCGCCAGCGCCTCGAATGCTTCGATCGAGAGCCCCTCCACACGGGGGGGCAGCCCGGCCGACCGGATCATCTCCGTGATCTCTCCGAGATGCCTGTGCTCGGTCTCGGAATGCGACTTGACCTCGACCAGCGTACCTGACAGACCCCCGCGCCTCGTTCGGCTCGCCTCGATGGCCCAGCCTTCGAGCGGCAGCTTGCGAAGCATGGCCTCCAGCTCCACCGCCGGGAGCCCGGCGTCGAGGATGGCGCCCAGCACCATGTTTCCACTGACACCGCTCCAGGGGTCGAAGAGAGCGATGCGCAACGGATCACTTCCCGGTCTCGAGAGGCTTGCGCAGCATCTCCATCTCTGCATCAACCATCTCGTTCACGAGCTCGTCGAAGGAGACCCGGGGCTCCCAGCCCAGAACCCTCCTGGCCTTCGAGGCGTCTCCGCACAGGTGATCTACTTCGGTCGGCCGCAGATACCTCTCGTCGGTCACCACGTGCTCCCGCCAGTCCAGGCCTGCGCGCGAGAAGGCCTTCTCGGCGAACTCACGGATGCTGTGCGTCTCTCCGGTCGCTATCACGTAGTCGCTGCCCTCGGGCTGCTGCAGCATGAGGTACATTGCCTCGACGAAGTCCCTGGCGTGCCCCCAGTCCCTTCGGGCGTCCAGGTTGCCCAGCGCCACATTCCTCTGGAGGCCCTTGCTGATTCTCGCCACCGCAATGGCGATCTTGCGCGTGACGAAGTTCTCGCCCCTCCGGGGCGACTCGTGGTTGAACAGTATGCCGCTGGATGCGTGGAGGCCGTAGCCCGCCCTGAAGTTCACGACCATCCAGTGGGCGTACAGCTTCGCGGCCCCGTAGGGGCTTCTGGGATGGAAGGGCGTCTCCTCGCTCTGGGGAGGAGGCGAGGAGCCGAACATCTCGCTGGTGGACGCCTGGTAGAAACGGCAGTCCCTGGTGAGGCCCACCTCGCGGATGGCGTCCAGCAGTCTTGCCACTCCCAGAGCATCCACATCCCCTGTGTACTCAGGGAGATCGAAGGAGATCTTCACATGGCTCTGTGCGGCGAGGTTGTACACCTCGTCGGGTCCCGTATGCTCCAGTATCCTGTTCAGCGAGCTCGAATCGGTCATGTCGCCGTAATGGAGGTGCAGCCTGTCTCCGAAGGCGTCGGCGTTCTGTATCAGGTGCTCGATCCTCCCCCTGTTGAAGCTGCTCGACCTGCGAACTATTCCGTGGACCTCGTAGCCCTTCTCCAGGAGCAGCTCGCACAGGTAGGAACCGTCCTGGCCGGTGATTCCGGTGATGAGCGCCTTCTTCATCCGATGCTCCAATCCGCCGGAGAAGTCCCTAATCCTTCACCCTGACGATCATGATCGTGAAGTCGTCCGTGAAGTCGCCGCTTCCGGTGTGTTCCCTGACCTCAGCCTCGAGACGGTCTATGAGCTCCTGCAGCGGCAGGTTCCTCCCGGCGGACACGAGCGCCTCGATCCTGTCCTCCCCGAATTCTTCGCCGGAAGGGCTCATGGCCTCGCTCACGCCGTCGGTGTAGAGGAACAGGAGGTCGCCGGGGCGCAGGACGGTCGTGCCGCTTCTGTATGCGGCATCGTGCACGACCCCGAGGAGCAGCCCGCCCTCGTCTAGCTTCTGCACCGCTCCGGAGGTTCGGAACAGCATCGGAGCGTTGTGGCCCGCGTTCACCCACTCCAGAGTCCTCGAGCCCGGATCATAGAGCGCCGTGAAGAAGGTCACGAAGAACTCGTCGGGCGTGTTCTCGAACATCAGCCTGTTGACTCTCGAGACCACTGCCGGGAGCGTGAGACCCACCTCGGTTATCGCCCGCAGCGAGGCCTGGAGGTTCGCGGTGAGGAGTGCGGGGCCCATCCCCTTGCCCGTGACGTCGCCCAACGAGAGCATGGTTCTTCCGCCTTCGAGCACCACCATGTCGTAGAAGTCGCCAGCGACTTCGAGGCAGAAGGTGATGCTGGCCGCGGCATCCAGCCCCGGAGTCTCCGGCAGCTTGAGGGGCAGCAGGCTCTTCTGAATGCCCCTCGCTATCTCGAGCTGCTCCTCTAGCTTCTCCTTCTCGACCTTCTCGCGCAGAAGTTCCAGGTTCTCCGCCGCCACGCCTATCTGAGCAGTCAGGCTGGAGAGGATGTCCATCTCGGCGTGTGTGTAGTCCTCACCGGTGGTCTTGCCTCCTGCGGTGACGAATCCCAGCAGGCCTCCGTGCCCTATCAAGGGCAGCAGGAGTGCCGCGTTGTGGGCGTGGAGCCACCTCACCTGATCCATGTCCAGCCCCAGCCTGCCGCTTGCGATGATCTCGTCGACCAGCATGGGATGTGCATACTGAGCCAGGCGGCTGGAAAGCCTCGAGCCCCGGTTGAACGGTGCCGGCTCGCCCCGGCATACCTCGATGGCATTCCCGCTCCTCGCATCGAAGAGAACCGGCATGACCGACTCGGTCTGCAGGCCCTGCGAGAGCTTTTCCTCCAGGGTCAGCCAGAACTCGTCCCTGTCACTCATGTCCCTTGTGAGGGTTATGAAATCGCGTAGAAGTACGCGAAGCCGCTCACGCTCGGGGTAGAACCTGTCCTCCAGCCAGTTCCTGATCTTTCGCTGGGCGGGGGCGAAGCCGACTGCCACGCCGATGGAAACCACGAGGAGAGGCGCAGGGCCCTGTGATCCGGTGATCGTGATGAGCCACCCGCCGGCCTTGTACACCAGTGCGAGGAGGAACGCCAGGAGGGAAGCGTTCACAATCACGAAGAGCGTTCCCCTGCGCATCCGACCCTCGATCTCCAGCAGCCTGTACTTCCCGAAGGCAGTCGCGAATGAGAAGGGTATCAGCAGATGCACGAGGAACAGGCCGTCTATGACGAAAAGCCTCACCACGTAGGGGACGGTTTCCCACAGTCTGCCGAAAACAGTTGCGGCCAGCATCACCAGGAACATCAGGACCAGCCCCGGCAGCGACCCCCACAGCACCAGGCGGACCATCCTGTGCTCTATCCTGTCCCGGGCCGCCGCGAGAGACCTGAACAGCAGCACCGTTCCGGCCGCGAAGTAGGCCGTGACGAGAATCTGCAGGAAGGGAGGAGCGGCGAAGAAGGAAAGCTCCTTCGGGAGCAGATCCAGCAGGATGCCGGATGCAACGAGCATGGTCGAAACCGGCGGCAGGAAGCACAGCAGGTCGAAGAGAAGGCGCTTCCGCAAATACCAACTCTTCTCCCGCGGAAACACGAACTGGAGGTTGAGCCAGAGAGGGGCTGCCATCCATCCCAGCAGCCCCCCGATCAGGTACACGTAGGGCTCGAACGGCAGGCGGAAGCTCGCGTATGCGGGTGCCACGCTCTGGAAGGCGAAGGTCATGAGGATCGAGAGGGCGTAGCAGAACAGCGTCAGAACACGGACGGCCCTCGAGAAGGGCCTCTTGATGAACGCCCACAGGCCAACGGCGACGAGAGAGGCGGCTATCAGGAAGCGGAGGATGAATCCCGGCACCACCACTATGTGGAGGAGGAGAGGGATGCTCCGGGTCTGCACTCTCGTGGTGAAGAGGCTGTCTCCGTGCTTGAACTCGATGGGGACGACGACGCCAGGAGGAGTCTCCGTAGTGAAGACGGTGAAGTAGTTGTCGAGGGTTCCCGGCAGCCCGCGGACCGAGACCAGCGTGTCACCGGGGACCGGATAGGGCGGCTCGACGAAGTCCTCCCGGTCCACCTCGGCAAAGATCCCCAGGCTGTCGGAACGGAGGGCGATCATGCTCCAGATGTCGCCCATGCTCACGAGCGTGTCCGCCCTGGTGTAGTCTTGCGCCAGGGCCACGCCCACAAGGAGTATCACCAAGCTCGTGACAAGGATCATCCCCGCACGGACGACGGTCTTTCTCATGAATCCTCCGCGAAACGCAGTGCAATAGCGAATTTACGAAAACACGGTCAGGAAGGCCAGAAATCCGGACAGTTCTCAGCGCCCAGGCCAGGCGCTCAGAGCCTGGCGGTAGACATCCAGATAGGCTTCCGTCACACGATCGGGGTCATGGAGCTCCAGCACCCTCCTCATGGCCGGCTGGTCCCCTGGCCGGCGGTCTCCGGCCGCTTCGCACAGGGCCCGGACGAGGCTCTCCCGCGAACCCGGCTCGAAGGAGAAACCCAGGCCCCGTGCGAGCTCCCTGTTGCCGGGAATGTCGCTGTAGACGACTGTGAGCCCGCACGACAGCATGTCCAGGAGGCTCATGCTCTGGGCTTCGAGCTGCGAGGGCACTGCTCCGAACCGTGCGCCGCGCATGAGGTCTCCCAGATCGGGAGCCTCGAGCAGGCCGGTCGCAGCCGCGCCGGCCTCCTTCAGCATGGCGGCCATCCGACTCCCGTAGCGACCGGAGGGGATGGGGCCCGCCACCGCGAGCCTGAGGGGTATTCCCGCCATGAGCCATGCCTCCAGGAGCGTGTGCAGCCCCTTCGAGGGCACCAGCCTCCCGGCGGCGAACACCGCGTAGCTCCCGGGTTCCAGACAGTTATCCGTCAGAACACGGCCTCCGCCGGTGCCCAGGCTTCTCGTCGCGTTACGCACCAGAAAGACCCTGCCCGGGGCGACTTCGTCATAATAAGCGGCGAGGTGCGCAGCGACCGCTGTCGCACGGCAGTTGGACGACAGGAACCGCTTTTCAGCCAGGCGGGACAGCGCCCTCCTCGCCAAGCCGGCCTCGCGCGCCAGATACGCCCTGCCGTGCGAGGTGACAACCACCGGGAGCTCATCCGTCAGTCGGCCGGCGAAGAGGAACGGATCGACGCTGTGGATGTGCACCAGGTCGAAATCCCTGCGCCTCCGCAGGATCGTCCGGAACGAGCGCACGGCGTGCAGCGGCATCGCGAGAGCGCCGGAGACGGGCCCCGGCGTGCACTCCACTCTGCAGCCGCGGTGGAACGCGGAGTCCGAGTAGCCCGCCCACGAGAAGATCGTCACATCGTGGCCCAGAGCCGCCAGGCGCGCGCCCAGCTCCTCGACCACCACCTCGACCCCGTGCCTCCCGGGCACGCCCTTCGATCCGGCCAGCGCTATCCTCATGAGAGGATACTAAGCGAGCACGGACCTCCGTGGTAGCCGCCCCGCCCCGGGCGTATAATCCTCGGGTGCCGCGGATTCCTGCAGGGACATGCCGTCCCTCAGCGTTCCCGGAGGTTTTTCTGCATTGAAGATCCTCGGTCAGCGCCTCAGCGACGGATCAGTCGAGATCTTCGAGGCGCCGTCGCCCGCCCTTCCGGAAGGCTGGGTAAGGGTGGTGACGCTCTTCTCCGCGATAAGCCCCGGCACCGAGGGCGGCAAGGTCCTCGCCGGGCGGATGAGCCTCCTCGAAAAGGCGCGCTCGCGCCCTGAGCAGGCCCGCCAGGTGCTGGACATGGCCCGCACGATGGGCCTCGGCGACACGATCCGGAAGGTTCGTGCGAAGCTGGAGGGGGCGCAGCCGCTGGGGTACAGCCTGTCTGGAAGGGTCGTCGAGACAGGCGGCGCCATCGAGGGGCTCGAGCCGGGCACGCTGGTCGCGTGCGCCGGCGGGGGGTATGCGAATCACGCTGACGAGGTGGCCGTCCCCCGCAACCTCGTCTGCAGAGTGCCCGAGGGCGTGCCTGCGGACAGGGCGGCATACGCCACTCTCGGGGCGGTGGCCCTCCAGGGAGCCAGGCTGGCGCGGCCCGAGATAGGCGACAGGGCTGTCGTCATAGGGCTCGGGGTGATCGGCTGTCTGGCAGGGCAGATCCTCTCAGGCGCGGGCTGCACGGTCTTCGGCCTGGACATATCGAAGGAGGCGCTCGATCTGGCACTTTCCGCGGGGGCAGTCGCGTGCGGAGCCGCTGCGGACGACGACCGGGCGGAAGCGGCCTGCCTCGCCTTCACCGAAGGGCGCGGGGCGGACCTTGTGCTGGTATGCGCGGGCTCGACCGACAGCTCCGCCGTCGCGGCCGCAGGCAGGCTCGCCCGGAGGAGGGGCCGCGTGGTCGTCGTCGGTGCCGTCGGGATGAACCTTCCCAGGGAGGACTACTACCGGAAAGAGCTCTCGTTCTCCGTCAGCTGCTCCTACGGACCCGGGAGGTACGACCCGGAGTACGAGGAGGGCGGGCTTGACTATCCGTATCCTTACGTGAGATGGACGGAGGGCAGGAACCTGGAGGCGGTGCTGGGCCTCATGCGCACAGGCCGGGTGGATCCGTCGAAGCTCACCACGCACAGGATGCCCTTCGGGAAGGCTCCTTCAGCCTACTCGATGATAGCGTCGAAGTCGGAGCACTACTGCGGCATACTTCTCGAGTATCCCGAAGGCGGCTTCAGACCTGCGAGACGAGTCCTTCTTCCCGCTGCCGCCAGGAGATCTGAAGGGACGCACGGCATCTCCCTCCTCGGCTCGGGCTCCTTCGCTCAGTCGTTCCTCCTTCCCGCACTCTCCCGGGTGCGCGGCGTCAGACTGGAGGCGATCTGCACCCGGAGCGGCCTCACCGCATCCGACACCGGGAAGAGGCTCGGCTTCAGGGCGGCAGTGTCGAGTCTCGAGGACATCCTCTCCGATCCCGGGACCGATGCGGTGGTGATCGCGGCGCGCCACGACCTCCACGGGCCGTCTGTGCTGATGTGCCTCGAGGCGGGGAAGTCCGTGTTCGTAGAGAAGCCCCTGTGCATCACGATGGACGAGCTGAAGGCGATAGCAGGGGCTCTCCTGAGGCTGGGCTCGGACGCGCCCGTACTGCAGGTCGGCTTCAACCGCCGCTTCTCGAAGGCTGCCGCGCTCTTGAAGAAGCACTTCGGAGAGGACGCGGCTCCCCTCCAGATGCTGTACAGGGTGAACGCGGGACGGATACCGCTCGACCACTGGATACAGGACCCGCGCCAGGGCGGCGGGAGGATCGTCGGGGAGGCATGCCACTTCATCGACCTCATGCAGTTCATCGCGGGGGCTGATCCAGTCGAGGTCACCGCGATAGCTGCCGACTTGCGCGACCGTTCGTCGCCCGTGCAGGACAGCTCCTCGATCCTCGTCAGGTTCTCGAACGGCTCCACCGGCGTCCTCTGCTATGTGTCGACCGGCGCGAAGGCCGTAGCCAAGGAGCGGCTCGAGGTCCACGGCTCGGGTCGCTCGGCTGTTCTCGACAACTTCTCCCGCGTCGAGCTCGCCGCCGGGAGATCCAGGCGTATCGCGAGAGCTCCCGGCAGGGGCTTCGAGGAGGAGCTCGCCGCCTTCGTGGGTTCGCTTGCGACAGGCGTGCCGGCCATTCCGCCGGCCTCGGTCGTAGCCACCACCATGGCGACGTTCAGGATACTCGAGAGCCTCGAGAGGAGGGTTCCGATGCCCGTCGAAACCGCATCCCTCCTCTCGGAGGAGATGTGAAGGCACCCTCCGGGATTTCCCCTGCCCCGACCGCCCTGAGAATCTGGGAAGCTGCCAGGGCGAAGCGCTTCGAGGGCTCGGACCCCTACGACGGGCTCAGGAGCAGACTTCTCCGTCCCATGATGAAGTCCAGGAGGATGCGGCTTGCGGTCATTCAGGCCGTGAAGAACTGCCCTTTCGATCCGAGGAGTATCCTGGGCATAGGGCCGGGGCTCAACCCGAAGACACTCGCCCTCTTCAGGTCAGGCGCGGCCGACCTCCCCTCCCTTCCGGGCGTCTCGACGGAGGGTGAATGGATGGACGACGCTCTCTTCGGCATGGCCTCGCTCCCCGACGGAAAGCCGGCCTTCACGAAGGAAAGGATTCACTCGCAGGGTCTGGCCCGGGAGATCGCCTCACCCGGCAGGATTCTCCCCGGCGCCTTCGGCTGGGGATACGACTTCCCGTGGCAGGGCCGGGCGTTCTTTCTTCCCGCTTACTCACCCACTGTAGTCACGACCGGCTTCGTGACCGAGGCCTTGCTCCATGCCGGAAGCCCTGCTGCCTCAGCCGCCCTCTCCGGGGCAGCGGGCCTTGTGCGCGACTGCCTCCGGAGGCACGAGTACCCCGAGGGCGTATGCTTCAGCTATTCACCGGCCGACGCGACCAGGGTCTACAACGCCTCCCTCTTCGGCGCCCGGATACTGGCCCGCTGCGGAAGCGATGCGCCGGCTGCAGCCTCGGCCGCGGACTTCGTGGTTGCGAGGCAGGCGGAGGACGGATCCTGGGCGTACGGGGAGGCTTCTCACTGGCGCTGGGTGGACAGCTTTCACACAGGATACGTACTGCAGCTCCTCGAGGAGCTGTCGGCTGCGCTCGGCACCAGAAGGTGGGACGAAGCCATAGGAAGGGGGCTGGCATTCTACAGGAGCCGCCTGTTCCTCTCGGACGGAACCGCGCGTTACGCGTCCGACAGGACTCGTCCTCTCGACCCCCACTGCTTCGCGCAGGGAATAGTGACCTTCCTGGCGCTTGAGAGGCATGCCCCTGATGCGGTGGAGATGTCGCTGTCGATCGCCAGGAGGGCGATGGAAACGCTCTGGGACGATCGCAGGAGCGGTTTCGTCTTCAGGCGGGGAAGGCTGTTCTCAAACAGGACCATTCACATGAGATGGTGCCAGGCCTGGATGTTCCGAGCTCTTTCCGCTCTCGCCCGCAGAACCGGAGATCAGGCGTGAGGATCTGGTTCGACGCCGACAACTCGCCGCACGTCCTGGTGATGAGGCCGATCGCCCGTGAGCTCGAGCGGCGGGGCCACGAGGTGCTGTTCACGGCGAGGGACAGGGCTTCCACGCTGGAGCTTCTGGAGATGTACGGCATACCGCACAAAGTGGTGGGCGGAGCATATCCTGCAGGATTCTCCGGCAAGGCAGTCGGGACGATGATACGGAGTCTGGCTCTGGCCATGGCGGGAAGAGCTCTCAAGCCCGACCTGTCCTTCGGGCACGGATCAAGGGCGCTTCCCATCGCATCCCGCCTGGCCGGCGTGCCCTCCGTCACGATGTACGACTACGAGTGGGTGAATCCAGCGATCTTCAATCGGTTCTGTGCGCGGATCCTCCTGCCGGAGTTGATAGACGACGAGAGGTGCCGGGAGGCAGGAATAAGAACCGACCTGGTGCGGCGCTTCCCGGGCTACAAGGAGCAGCTTTACCTGGCCGACGCGAAGCCCGACCCGGCCCTTTCGACGGAGCTGGGGCTGCGGGCCGACCTGATCAGGGTTCTCTTCAGGCCTCCGGCAGGAAAGGCGCACTACCACGACCCGCGGGCCGACCTGATAATGGACAGCCTCTTGGAGAGGCTGCTTGGGGATCCGCGAGTCCAGCTGGTATTCATACCGAGGGACGCTTCGGACCTGGGCAGGGTCGCGGGCAGCCACGCCGCACAGGTCGTAATCCCCGCACGCCAGTTTGACGGCCCGGCCCTGATCCTGGCCTGCGACATCGTGATCGGCGGCGGAGGAACGATGACCCGCGAGGCCGCAGTCCTCGGCGTGCCTTCGTTCTCGTTCTTCATGGGCCGTAATGGAGCTGTGGATCAGACTCTCGAGGAAGCGGGCAGGCTGATGCACATCAGAACCCCTGAGGAGGCGGACGGCCTTCCGATCCCGCCGGATGCCGGCAGGCGGGTTCTCTGGGGACGGACAGGCATCGTCCAGGCTGTCGCGGATCTCATTCTCGCCTGACAGCTCCTTTTCGGGCAACCTCCGAAACACAGAATGCGTACTTTCCGGAAGGTGTCTTCGGGATTGCACCGACCAGCTCCAGCGACAACGCGACACCCTGCGGAAAGAGCTCCATCAAGCCGGCCAGCAGTGCCGAGCCGTCCTGTTCGGTGAAGCCGGCATCGGGAACCACTCGTATCACGATCTCCGCCTCTGAGGGCTGGTAGATCTGCGACTGCCTTATGTGTCGGGCTACCTTGAAGGGAAAGGTGAGGTTCGAGGCTGAAAGGAGGAGCCCGTCAGGCATTCTGAGGAGATCTTCGACCTTCGTTCCCACCGGAGTCATCCTTGTGGAAGACCTTCCGCAGCTGCAGTCGTCCAGGAGCAGCCTGGTCATGTCTCCCGTCCTGTATCTCAGGAGCGTGAATGCGGTATTGCTGAGAGACGTGCCGACCAGCTCCCCGCATTCACCGGGTTCGACAGGCGAGCCGTGTTCATCCACGATCTCGAAAAAAGTGTTCTCCCAGTTGATGTGGAGCCCGTTCCTGCACTCGAATTCGCTGGCCGAGACCACACGCTCGGTGAGACCGTAATAGTCCCACACGTAGCATCCGAACACGTCCTCTATCAGATCTCGCTGGAACGAGTGCAGGGGTTCTGCACCGAAGAAGGCCCCCCTGATGACCGACTTGAGCCCGCAGTCCCTCATCGAGAGCGCCAGGGCGTACAGGGCAGACGGGTATCCGGTCAGATAGGCTATCCCGCGCTTTTCGATGTAGGCCCAGTACGCGGGGGCGGTCGAAGGAGAGATGTGGAACGTGGACACGTACGACAGCCTCGCGACTCCCGACTCTCTCCAGAAGGGCGGCTCGTGCTGCTGAAGGGGAACGATCCTGTATCCTCCGAGCATTCCTCTCCAGTCGCGTCCCATCCTGCATCCGGCAGACGCCCTATGCCTCCAGATGAGCGCACGTTCCCAGTCGTTGGCCGCGCGGCTCCAGTAGACCCTGAGGGGAAATCCGGTCGTGCCGCTCGTGCCCTTTCTGACGAGCTTCGAGAATCTGGCTGAACGCTGCAGGAAGGCCTCCGGATCAGCCGAGACGATCCGCTTGTTTAAGAGCGGGAGCGACTGCAGAACGGCGACAGGATCCCTCCTGACGGAAGGCTCGTCAGGGATTGCATCTCTGTAGTAGGGGGCTTCTCTTGCAGCAAGCAGAACATCCGCCAGCCGTTCCCGCTGCCACCTTTCGATCCTTCCGCGGTCCCAGTACTGCATGTCAGCAAGGCGGGCAACCAGTCGGCGGAACCCGGGGCTGGACTCGTGAAGCCATCGCTTTGCGCATATTGCTTCCACAGCCAGGTTCTGCAGTGCTGTTGGCAACCGTCTGTACAATCGGTAGGGAAAACCGGAGTATATTGTCATGCACCTTCCGTATCCTGCAGAGAGCGGGCGCTCGGTGATGAATATGAAGCCTGGCGGGGAGTCTGCATATGGAAAGGGCTGATGCCTGAAGACACGAAGTAGGTGCAGGTGTGAGCGCTGAGAGTGCACCTCCGCTGGAATGCAGGGTAGCAGTCGCTCGCGCCGGTACTGCAGCCTATCCCAGCCTCCCACCCTTCGATCCCTCGACTGCATGGCCGGAGTATCCTTGGAAGGGCGCTTCCCTGAGTGAGGCCAATAGCGCCTACGACGGCGTCCGCAAGGCGCTGGAGCTCCTGGGGCTGGATCGCGCCGGCTCGGGCACCGAAGCCTGGAATCCGCTGGGGGAGATTGTCCGGCCCGGAGATCTGGTCCTCCTGAAGCCGAATCTCGTTCGTGAAAGCCGTGAAGGAAGGCCCGGCGAGTGGGAGCAGATCTTGACTTCGGCGTCAGTCGTCAGAGCGGCGCTGGACTATGTGGTGATAGCGCTCTCGGGACGAGGAAGGATCGTGATCGCTGATTCGCCGCAGACCGACTCCGATTTCGAACTTATCGCCGAGCGCACCGGTCTGCGGAGGATGACAGAGGAGATCGCCCGCAGGTGCTGTCGGGAGCTGTCGATCGAGCTGATCGATCTGAGGAGCGAGCGATGGGTTGTCAGGAACGGGATTTGCGTCGGCAGCGAGAAGCTCCCGGGAGATCCAGAGGGGGCCTTGAAGGTCGATCTGGGAGGTCGGAGCCACTTCGCCGACAGCAGGGGGACGGCTCGCTTCTACGGCGCGGCCTATGACACGGAAGAGACCAACAGCCATCACTCCAACTGGCGTCATGCATACGAGGTGTGCGGCACAGCCCTGGCGGCGGATGTGATAATCAGCATTCCCAAACTCAAGACGCACAAGAAGTGCGGGATGACGGGATGCCTGAAGGGCCTGGTCGGTCTCGCGGGCAACAAGAACCTGCTTCCCCACTACAGGATGGGCTCTCCTTCCGAGGGAGGGGACCAGTTCCCCGACGACAGGAGGGCAGGCCGGCTGGAGAGCCGCATGGTTGCGTCCGCGAAGAGGCTCATGCTCGGAGGGGGCCGGGGCGCGAGGCTTGTGATGCGTCTGCTCAAGCCTCTGGGGTATGGCCTGTTCGGTTCCACGCGACGCGTCATAAGAAGCGGCAACTGGAGCGGAAACGACACCATCTGGAGGACCGTGCTCGATCTTGCAGCGATTCTCTCCTACTGCGATTCGTCTGGGTTCATCCTCGATCGACCTGCCAGGAGGTTCTTCAACATCGTGGACGGCATAGTCGGAGGGGACGGCAACGGGCCCCTCGATGCGGATCCGGTCCGGTCCGGCCTGATAATAGCCGGGGCCTCTCCACTCGCAGTCGATGCCGTGTCCGCCGCGACGATCGGCATGGAGCCCATGGATCTCGGAATCGTCCGGAACGGCTTCTCGAGCCCCTGGGGGCTGGCCCCGTGTCCTCCAGGGGACCTCATTGTCACGGGACCCGCGGGAGAAACCCGGGGCGGGCTGTCGGAGGTTCCGGCGCTCTCAACGTTCAGACCGCACTTCGCCTGGAGCGGATTGCAGGCGGGCAGGAAACGGAAATAGCAGTTCGTCGGCCGTATGACGGGTTTCGGGTTCTGCTCGCGACGGACGGGCTCGGCCCTGGGGGAGCCGAAAGGCAGCTATGCCTCCTCTGCCGGGTCATGAAGGATTCGAACCAGATAGCCGTCTGGTCGCTCCACGGAGGCTCGTTCGCGAGAGAGCTCGAAGAAGCCGGAATCCGGCTCGAGATCGGCTGCCCCGGTCACGGGAACAGGGTATTTGCACTGCGGTCCGCCTGGCGGCTCGCAACGGAGGTCATGCCAGAGATCGTACACTCCTGGGGCTGGATCTCCTCGGCCGTCATGGGAGGCGTCGCGGCGAGAATCGGAGCCGTACATGTCACGAGCCTCGTCAGGATGGGAACCCTTCCAAGAAGGAAGCGCTCAAGACTGCTCCTCGCAGCGCGTCTCGGAAGGCTGTGCATGGGGAACAGCCTCGCCGGGCTCGCGGCCTGGCGCATTCCGGAATCGAAAGCCCGCCTGGTCCCCAACGCCTTCGAGCCCGGAAGGATAGGCGGCCTGTCTGCGACGCCGGGCTCTCACGACCCTTTCGCAGTGGTCATGGCAGGCTCCATGTCGGACCACAAGGATTTCCGCACTCTCATACGCGCCGCAGCCATTCTCCGCGACAGAAGGCCTTCCGGGTTCGTCTTCCACCTGATAGGCGACGGACCCGACCGGGCGGGGCTCGAAGCGATGGCATCCGCCTCGGGCTGCTCCGGGACAGTGGTCTTCCATGGGCAGGTAGATGATGCAGTGCCCCGTCTGCTCATGGCGGATGCAGGCGTGCTCCTGTCCCCCATGGGAGAGGGCATGTCTAACTTCCTGATGGAGTGCATGGCGGTCGGGCTCCCTGTCTTATGCACCGGTATGGGCGGCAACAGCGAGCTCGTCAGGGACTCAGTGGAAGGATGGCTCGTCCCTCCCATGGATGCCGTCGTCCTCGCCGAACGGCTCGATGCGCTGTCCCGCGACCCGGATCTCTGCCGCAGGATGGGCGCTTCGGGAAGACGCAGGATCCTGGAGGAATTCACTCCGGAGAGAATGCTAGATGCCACTCTGGCCGTGTACCGGGAGGCGCTCTCAAGGAGAACGGTGGAAGGCTAGGATGGGACGGGACCTTGTCGAAGTGCTCGTCGTCGGCAACAGCTCGGGCGCCATTCACGGCTCCCTGGTCATGACGGGCTATCTCGTCAGGGCGCTTGGCGATCTCGGGTGCAGAGTGACGGTCCTGGACAGGGCTTTTTCACGGAAGAACACGGAGATAGGCAAGCTCCGGCTACACAAGTTCTCGAGAGCGGCCGGAATGCTTGCGAGAGCTGCAGGTCTTAGGCTCGGGAGGAGGTTCGATGCAGCCTTCTACCTCCCCGCCTCGCTTCCTCCCGCCCTCACCTTCGACTACTGCCTCTTCCCTCTCCTGAGGCGCGCTTCGAAGCTGTGGATTGGATACTCCCACATGGTGAGGTACAGGAGCATCTGCACCGGAAGGAGCAGGTTCCATGCCCGGCGCGTACGTTCGTTCTGGGGCTCCTTCGAAAGATGCATCGGCCCCAGCTCGGCTGTCGCGAAGGACCTCGAGGACATCGGGGTGCCGCCGGACAGAGTCAGGACGGTCCCCAACTGCCTTCCGCCTGGATGGGCATATGCCGCTCCGGACGATGCCTGCGAAAGGGCGGGAAAGGCTCCTTCAGCCATTCTGTTCCTCTCCACAGTCCGGGCGAGGAAGGGGATATGGGATCTGCTGGAGGCCTACGCCCTCGTCTCGGAATCCGGAGAGGCGGTTCCGCCTCTGGAGATAATGGGCCCGGAGACGGACGCGGGGATCTTCGGGGACATCTCCGCCTGGTCGGCCTCGAAGGGTCTCGATGGAAGAGTCCGTATCCTGGGAGAGCTGTCGCACGGGGAGATAGAGAAGAGATTCGCATCGGGGGGGTCGGTGTTCGTCTTCCCCACGAGACGCGAGGAGGCTTTCGGCCTGGTCCTCGTCGAGGCCATGAGCAAGGGCGTACCTGTCGTCGCAACGGACATCGGCGCGATTCCGGAGGTTCTCGAAGGAGGGCGTGCCGGTCTACTGGTCCCGCCTCAGAACCCGGTGACTCTTGCGGAGGCTCTCTCGAAGCTCCTGGGCGATGCCGGGCTGAGGAGAGATCTCGCCGCCAGGGGGCTCGATGCCTCTCGGAAGTACTCCTACGAATCCTTCCGCACAGCCGTCAGAGGGGTGCTGAACTGGTCTGGGATCCCCTCACGGATGCTATCCCCTTGAACACCTCCTGCAGCACCTCTACAGCCCGCTGAGCGGATCGGCGCTCGGCCGCCATCCTTATCCCAGCGGCGTCCCACTGTCTCCCGAGGGCATCGGACAGGGCGCCTGCGAGTTCCGAAGCGGTGCACTCCCTGTCCAGAAGGATGCCGCTCGATTCGTCGATCAGGTCAGGAATCCCGCCTACTCTTGTCGCGACAACAGGCACTCCGCAGGACATGGCCTCCAGGATGACCATGGGGACGCCCTCGGCCGCCGACGGCAGCGCCAGGACATCAGCCGCCGAGTAGAGCCCTGGCAGGGCGCGGGAGTCCAGCGCCCCCGTGAAGATCACCCTCGACGAGGAGGCGGACGCGGATGCAAGCCTGCGGAGGCTCTCAGCCCGGGTGCCCTCCCCCGCTATCACCAGGAAGGGACAGCATGATGCGAGGGGAACGGCCTCTATCAGCAGGTCGATCCTCTTGACTTCCTCCAGCCTCCCCACGAATGCCACGATGCGCGAGCCTGAAGGGATGCCGTACGCATCGCGGAACGCGAGCGCCTCCTCCTCGGATGGATGGAATACGTCGGTGTCCACGGCATTGGAAAGAACCGTCATCCGGCTCCGGGGGACGCCCCAGGCGAGATTCGCCTCCAGACAGGCCCTGTCTATGACTACGAGATGGTCGACGGAGCGGTGGGTAGTGCGGAGCAGCAGGTCGTAGAGCCAGACCAGTCCCGGCGCCCTGCCGATCCTGAACGTGGCGTAGGTCAGGGGGCTCTCGGAGCCGTGCTGGTGATGCACAAGCGCCGATCGGACGAGACCGAGCCTCCTCAGCAGGCACAGCAGCATCGCGGCTTCGTTGCTGTGCGTGTAGATGACGGAAGGCTGCAGGGAGGTCATCTTCCGAAGGCGTGTCAGCAGTCTCAGGGGGAACAGGATCCTGTGCGGCAGCGAGCTGCTGCAGAGGGAGGGGCCGAGGTCCGGCGCAGCACCGCCTGCCCAGCCGGTGCAGGGCCTCGGAGTGAGGAGCACCCACCCGGACGGCGCGTGCGCCCTTAAGGCACGCAGCAGACCGCTCACTCCGCCGATGGCGTCGGGGTCGTCGGGAGAGGCCTCTGCCACCAGGACAACAGGGAGGTCTCCGCTCAGGGCCCTCATGGCCTTCGGGGCACCCCTCTCCTGGCGGCCTTTCGGATCGCCCATTCGACCCAGAGCTCCTGAGGCCAGATGTTCCCTCCGACGAACCTCAGCCCGCCGTCATTCTCGAGGACCCAGTGGCCGGGAATTCCGCGGACGGCGGTGTCCGAGTAGCCGTAGGACATTTCCGTGACGAGCATGCCGCCGTCTTTGAAGATGATGTCGTAGGCCATCGAGTCGAAGCCGAAGCGGGCGTTGATGTCGAGGCACAGACGCAGCGCGGTTTCAGGTACGGCCCTGTCGTAGTCTATGAGCCCGCTCCCGCTGGCCCTGAAGTCGCCGGGCCGGTTGCAGCGCCAGAACCCGGTAGCGAAGCAGTCGCCTATCACCGTCACCCTTAGATCGGCGGCGTTGCCCGGGACGAACTCCTGCCAGTATGCGATGCCGAAGGGGGCTGCCCCGGAGAGTCTTCTGCGGACTAGATCGGGGAACCAGTCTCGACCCAGGCTGGAGGCGAGCCTTGCCAGTTTTCCCTTTCCAGGTGAGCTGCGGTCCCAGAGTTCCGGGCTGAAGGCCCTCCTTACGATTCTCATCAGCTCCCGGCGGCTGTGCACCGATCTCACGTTCACGCTCCCCGCTCCAGCGGAGTTCTTCAGCACCACCGGGAGCGGATCACTCGCCGCACGCTCCAGCGCTTCTTCGAGATCTAGTCCGACGAAAGTCCGAGGGATCGGCACTCCTGCGAACTTGAAAAGGAAGCTCTGGGCCGCCTTGCTCTCGAAGTGCCAGACGGTGTCGAAGCCGGGGACCACGACCTTGTCCATGAAGCGCTCGAGGAAGTAGATCCGCTCCTTCATGTAGCCTGAGAACTCGTGTCCCATGTACGGAGGCTTCCAGATAACCAGGTCGGAATCTGCCACCTGGTCGGTCCAGTCGCTTCTGTCCAGGGAGACGAGCGAGCAAGAGAGAGGGACTGGGCCGTCCTTCCGGACCTCGATGGCCTCGACGAAACGGTCGTGCCATCCCCTCCTGTCCCGGCCAACGGCTATCTTCAGTATCGGCTCGACCATCAGGCTGCTCCAGACGAGACAGGCCGGCGGAAGCGCCCGACCTTCCGGGATTATGCAGTCTCAGGACACTGCGGGGAATGGAAGGGCCACGGGAGGACTGGATGATCGGTCTTGCGAGCGCCAGGGAGGCCGGCATTCCCGAGAGGGACTGGTACTCGAGAGGCTCTCTCAGGAGTCTCTTCGAAAGGGCCGTCGGCGGTGTCTGCAGAGAAGCCGGCCTGCCGATACCTCCAGGCTCTGTGGTTCTGATTAAGCCCAACTGGGTCTATCACGAGAACAGGAGCGGCGGAGGCACGGAGTGCCTCAGCACTCCACCGGATTTCGTCCTTGCCGCCCTGGAGTTGGTCCTCGAATGCAGGCCCTCACGGGTCATCATCGGGGACGCCCCCATCCAGGGCTGTCGCTGGGAGCGGATCGTCACTCCGGGCTTCCTCCAGCGCATATCCGACCTCCGGCCGGCCTGTCCCGTTGACGTGGAGGACTTCCGCTGCACCATCATGCGCGGCTCGGGACTCGAGAAGGGGCATGTGCTCGACGCGAGGTCCGGAGATAGACTCGTCCAGTTCGACCTCGGGTGCGACAGCCTGCTGGAGCCTGTCTCGAACCCCCCGGGGAGATTCCGGGTTTCCATGTACGACCCCGACCTCCTCGCTGCAAGGCACTCTCCCGCCCGTCACCAGTACATAATCGCCAGAGAGGCTCTCGAAGCCGAAGTGATACTGAACCTCCCCAAGCTCAAGACCCACAGAAAGGCGGGGCTGACAGGCGCACTGAAGAATCTCGTCGGGCTGAACGGACACAAGGAGTACCTGCCGCATCACAGAAAGGGCGGCACGGGATCAGGGGGGGACTGCTACCCGGGCACCTCTCTTCTCAAGACCTTCGCCGAGAACATGCTGGACGGAGCCAACCGAAGGATAGGCAGGGCCTCCTTCTCGCGGTGGCTTTTCGGGGCGAGGGTGGCCCTGACACTGAGGAGGCTTGTCTCAGGGGAGGCAGAAATCGACGGAGGATGGCACGGAAACGACACGGTGTGGAGAACCGTGCTGGACATCAACAGGATCGCGCTTTACGGAAGGCCCGACGGATCCATGGCCGACACCCCTCAGCGCCTCGTGTTTTCGCTGACCGACGCACTCATATGCGGACAGGGGGACGGACCGCTGATGCCGCAGCCGTGTCCCGTGGGAGTCGTCACTTTCTCGGACAGCTCTGCAGAAGTCGACGAGCAGCACTGCAGGCTTCTGGGGCTCGATCCGGAGCGCGTGCCGGTCGTCAGGGAGGCTGGGGCTGCGTTCCGGTGGCCGCTCTCCCGGGGTCATTCTCTTGGATCGGCCGCTCAAGCCGCGCTTCCTGCCGAACAGGTTCCCGTCAGGCTGCCTCCCGGATGGTGAGCGGGGGCGCTGTCTCAGCCGACCGCGTCTTCCGCAGCCCGCTCCAGAGAGTCCACTACTGGCCCCAGCATGTGGTTCCGCTCGACCAGATCCCGACCGCGGGCGCCCATCACCAGGCGCTTCTCGGGGTCGGCGACGACGTCCGCGAGGAAGGCCACCAGCGCCTTTGCATCTCCAGATGCGCAGAACCCTGGAGATTCAGCCCCCGTCAGAAGACTGTCGGGGTTCGCTATCAGGCTTGCGACAGGCCTCTCCAGGAACCATGCCTCCAGAAATGCGTTCGAGAAGCCTTCTGCGGGAGAAGTATTCAGGAGAACCTTAGAGGAAGCGATCAGCTCCATGGTCCTTTCGTGAGAAAGCTCTCCAAGGTATGCTACTCCCGGGAACCTCAATGCTCGCTCCAGAAGCTGTCTGCACCAGTCCTCCTGCATGGCTCCTGCTATTGCGACTCTCATGCCCCTGATCCCGGGAAGCACCTCCAAGAGGCGGTCGAAGCCCTTGAAGGCGGAGAGATGGCCGATCCAGGCGACATCGAATCTGTCCTCCGACCGGGGAATCGAAAGGGGAGGGAGGAATGCGTTCCTCACGAGCCTTGCTGGGAAGCCTCTCCGGAAGCAGGCTTCCATCTGCCCGCCGTGCTGCGCCAGCACCAGACAGGCCTTCCCTAGCGCGAATCGCACGAAGGCGGCCCTGGCAGCAGGACCGTAGCCAGCAGCGCGCAGGATCCCCTTCGGACGGGATCTGGGGAACACCCGCAGATCGTCGTCGCTGGCAAGGGCTGCCAGGTATGCCGAGCCCGACCTGCGCGATGCTGCAGCGACCGAGGGCGCGAACACGGAGAAGCCCCTCGTATAGAGAATGTCTGGCTCGAGGCTTACCAACAGCCTTCTAAGGGAGGGCAGCCGTTCGGCCCACATGCGAATCCCGAGCGGCAGTGAAGATTCCGGCGGCCATCCGGGGAGGACGTGTACTCCCCGGATCACTGCTTCATCCTGACAACCCGTGGACACGAGGCGGACCAGGCGCCCCCTGCGTGCCAGCTCGGCTGAGAGGAGGGCGATCTGT
This sequence comes from uncultured bacterium, assembly GCA_964569245.1. Lineage (GTDB taxonomy): Bacteria > Fermentibacterota > Fermentibacteria > Fermentibacterales > Fermentibacteraceae > JAAYTY01. The sequence continues at coordinate 174,142 of CAZMTK010000002.1, forward strand.
CTCTCCGAGCCTCCTTCGGAATGCCCCATCAGCGTCCTCGCGCCTCCTCCCACGAAGCAGAAGGATGTCTTCACACCTGCGCTCCCCCGGTATTCCCGGGAGCTTCACCTGAGCTCGGAGTCCCCGCTCCCCGGATTACAGTCTGTGCGAGATCCCTCAGCTTGGACCGGACTGACGCCACATCCGCGGTGGAAGGAGCGACCTCCTTCCAGAACAGACCGGTCCTCCTCAGGAAGGCGCCTGTCCCCAGCAGCCATTCGAAGGAGTAGGCCGCCAGGCTGGCCAGAGCGGCTCCCTGGAGGAGGAGCGGAGGGATCATCAGAAGGTTAAGCGCGACTTTCAGGAGGAAAGCCGTCAACCGCGTGGCGACATTGACCAGCGCGAGGTCGGAGCTTTCGAAGAAGCTCGCCGTCATGGACCTGTGCGCCTGTACGAGCGTGGACCCGAGGAGGATGACGAAGGGGAGCGCGGACGGCTCGAACTCCCTTCCGTAGAGCAGGACTATGAGAGGCCGGCCGAACAGGACTCCGAGGACGAAGAACGGCAGCAGGACGATGGTGAGCTGTCGAGAAGCCTTGGCTGCCATCCTGCCACGCTCGACATGGTTCTCTATTGCGGCCAGGGAGGGCAGCAGCACGGTATTGGCAGAGGTTGAAACGAGCCAGAGCTTCTCTGCGAGGCTCGAAGCCAGGGCGTAGAAGCCGACGGATTCGAGGTCGAGCATGGACTTTATCATGTATAAGTCCACGCGGATGATCATGAACCAGACCAGGGCGGAAGCATGGAGCTTGATCCCGTAGGACAGGTACCTTCTCCAGAAGCCGCCCGCGAGCTCTCCAGAACCCTCCTTGCCGCTCTCTCCGGCTGCCTTCGAACGGGATGCCCGAAGCGACGAGAGCATCATGGCGGATACAGCCGCGGACGAACCTACGACCGCTGCGAGAGCGCCCGCTATTCCCAGCCCGAGCCAGACGAGCAGAACCAGATAGCCAGCCAGCAGCAGCAGTGGAGCCGAAGCCCTGATGTAAGCAAGCCTCCCGAACCGCCTGAGCCCGCACAGGAGCGAAGACCAGTGCGCCTGCAATACCCCCAGTGGCACTAGCGCGGCCGAGAGAAGCATCAGGGAGGTTACGGAGCCGCCGAGGAACTGCTCCCTGAAGAAGAGGACCGCAACCGCGAATACGGCGATGCCTGCGACAGTCTGGACGAGGGATGCCCGGAGCGACACGCGAATCATGCGTCTTGCGGGCAGCATCCCGCTCGACACGAAGCATACGTTGGTCTGGACGATTCCCAGCAGGACGAGGCTTACGATAAGGTCGGGTGTCGTATGAAGGAGAGCGAATGCGCCGCGTCCGGCTGGACCGAGCACTCTGGCGGTGACCATTCCGCCGGCCAGTGTCGCGAGGAAGGCGAGTACGTTGCCTGCGAAGGTGACTGCGACCCCCCTGTGAGAAGGTGTCGGGGCTGCAGAGGCCCCTCCCGATCCGGTGCGAATGCCCTTCAGAACAGCTCCTCCATGATAGCACCGAATGCACGGCCGGTTCTCTCCGCCGAGAAGCTCTCGCGCACAGAAGGCTCCCCCCATGGCAGCGGATCTCCTCCCCTGCTCCGGAGGAACTCCGAGAGCGAGATCAGAGCGGCCGCAACCGAAGCAGGGCTGCCTCTCTCGGAAATCCAGCCTCCGAGGCTCTCAAGCACGTTCCGGCACGCGCCCGGGAGGCATATCCCCATTATCGGCCGACCGGCTCCGATGTAGTCAACGAGTTTCGACGGGAGGAACACCCCTGATCCGGGATCCGATGGGGTGATAACGAGAAGGGCGTCAGCAGAGCTCATCAGATCGAGGCTGGCGAGATACGGAACGGAGGGGTGGAACGAAATCAGGCTCTCGGGCGGGCTCCCCAGCCGGGAGCCTTTCTGGACCGTGCCGAAGAATTCGAATCTGAGGTTTTCGAGCACCTCGCGCCTCTCCCGGCAGAGGAGCTCCAGGGCGTCCGCCAGATCGGAGGGCGTCCGCGATCCATAGAGGCTACCCAGGTGCCTGATCACGAGCGGGCCGCGATTCTTTCCCGCCGGCCTGCCGGCATAGAAGCGGCTCTCGAAGCCGTGGGGAGCCACACGGGACTTCTCGAGCAGGAATCGGCCGTGCCCAGCCAGCGTGAAATCCCTCATCTCGGAGCAGGGGAACACGAGCAGGTCCGCCGAGTTCAGAACCTGTTTCTCCAGCCGCCTGTGAAGCGAAGCTGCGGGGCGGATGCGCCTGATCATCGGGTTGTTGGTCCATGGGTCGCCGAAGTAGGCAGCCCACTTCAGGCCAGGTATTCTTCGCCTGGCCTCGAGCCCGACGAGGTGGGCGCTCATGGGTGAAGCGAAGGTGACCAGAACGTCGCGGCAGGGATCGCACATCGAGACCACCCTGGCTGATGTCGGAAGAACCCATCTACGGTAGATGTCCGGAATCCAGACCAGCTGTTCGAGGGGAGTGCCGTAGATAGCCCTCCTGACGAGCAGGCTCAGCCGGGGCTCAACGAAGCCTACCGTGAAGATCCCCGATGCGCCCTCTTCAGCGATGCCAGCAAGTCCCGGGTCCGCTTCCCTTCCGTCGAAGCCCCTTATCACACTGAATTCGTGACCGCTGTACCTTAGGAGCCTCCATACGAGAACGGACATGGCGGCCTTCATTGGGGGATAGGCGAAGGATACCGCCAACAGCCTGTTTCTGCTCAAGCCGCTCACGCCTCCGACAGTGGCCGTATGCAAGAGAACGACATGGCAATATAATCCTGCACCGGTCGAAAGGCCGGATGACTGTCGTCCGGCTCCTCGAGAGAGGCGGAACCCACGCCCCGGCTGGAGCGCGGCATTCCGGAACGCAGCCAGGGAGGTCTCGGGCATTGGCAGACAGGCAGGACGGTGTGCTGGTGCTGGGCGGCAGCGGAATGCTTGGCCACAAGATGCTGGAGGTGCTGTCCGGACGCTTCAGAACCTGTGGGACTTTCCGGGAGGAACCAGGCGCCGCTCTGCATCCTGCGGACTTCTACGGACGTTTCGAAGGCAGCGCCCTGATAAGGGGTGTCGACGCGCGCAGATTCGAGACTGTCGAGAAGTGCATCACCATGCTCTCCCCGGCGGTGGTGGTGAACTGCATCGGTGTGATCAGGCAGATTCCCGAGGCGTCTGATCCGATAGTCTCGATCGAGATCAACTCCCTGTTCCCCCACAGGCTCGCGGAGATGTGCAGGCGGCGCGGGGCGCGGCTGATCCATATAGGAACCGACTGCGTCTTCTCCGGGCTCAGGGGTTCCTACACCGAGGACGACCCCCCCGACGCGAAGGATCTCTATGGCCGTTCCAAGGCTCTGGGCGAGCCGCTTCTCGAGGGGTGCCTCACTCTCAGAACCTCGATCATCGGGCGTGAGCTAAGGAGATCCACCGGACTGCTCGAGTGGTTCCTCTCCTGCAGGGGCGGAACCGCCAGAGGCTTCACCAGATCTGTCTGGAGCGGCCTGACGACACAGGCCTTCTCCGAAGTCGTGGCCGACATCATCGGGCTGAAGCCCTCGCTGGAAGGTCTCTACCACGTATCCTCCGAGCCGGTGTCCAAGTACACCCTGCTGGAGATGGTCAGCCGCATTCTGGATCTCGGCATTGATGTCGTTCCGGCTGCCGGGCCGGCGGAGGACCGAAGCCTCTCAGGAGAGAAGTTCACACGGGAGACAGGAATCGGAGTGCCTCCGCTGGAGCAGATGATCACGTCCCTGAGGGGTGACATCGAGAGATACGACGAATGGAGAGGACGCCATGAAGGTGCTTGAGGGGAAGAGGGTCCTCGTCACGGGGGGCACGGGCTCCCTTGGACAGGTGCTCGTCAGGAGGCTTCTCTCGGGCGAGATGGGGATGCCCGCCAAGATCGTGGTGTTCTCTCGGGACGAGGCCAAGCAGCATTTCATGCGGGTGGAATACGCGAACAGGGCTGCGCCCACTGACGAGATCATCTTCGAGAATTCCAGGCGGCTGCTCGAGTTCAGGATAGGCGATGTGCGCGACTTTCACTCTGTCGCATCCGCGCTCCAGGATGCCGACGTAGTGTTCAACGCGGCAGCACTGAAGCAGGTTCCGACCTGCGAGTACTTCCCGTTCGAGGCAGTGCAGACCAACGTCTGCGGACCCGAGAACATTGTCAGAGCCATCCAGGAGCACCGGCTCCGCGTTGATACCGTGGTCGGCATCTCGACGGACAAGGCATGCAAGCCCGTGAACGTCATGGGCATGACGAAGGCCATTCAGGAGAGGATTCTTCTCCAGGGAAGCATGCGATGCCCGGGCACGCGCTTCGTCTGCGTCAGGTATGGGAACGTCCTCGCCTCGCGGGGTTCGGTCATCCCACTTTTCCTTGAACAGATCCGAACCGGAGGCCCGGTGACGATCACCACCCCGGAGATGACACGGTTCCTCCTCAGCCTCGACGACGCTGTCGACGCAATCTTCGCCGCAGTGCGGGACGGTTCACCCGGGGAGACCTGGGTGCCTCGGGTCCCTTCCGCGAGGATGACCGATCTGGCCGCCGTCCTGATCGGCGAAAGGCCGGTGTCCGTCGTGACGACGGGGATCAGACCCGGAGAGAAGGTCCATGAGATACTGGTTTCCGAGGAGGAGATTTCGAGGACGGTGGAGAGGGGCGAGCGGTTCTACGCCATTGCCTCGATACTGCCCGAAGTAAGGAACGAGCCTCTCAGGGGAGCACTGATCGCCGGGGAATACAGTTCAGCAGCCTCGCTCGTGGACAGGTCGCAGCTAAGAACTCTCCTGCTGCAGCACGGGCTGATGCCCGACCAGGTTGACGGGCAGGACGCGGAGCTCCTCCGGTGAGAATAGCTACGGTTCTCGGAACAAGGCCTGAGATCATCAGGCTCTCCGTTCTCATTCCGAAGCTCGATAGCCTCTGCGAGCACCAGCTGATCCACACCGGGCAGAACGCCGACCCGCTTCTCAGCGATGTCTTCTTCTCGGAGCTCGGAATCCGAAGGCCTGATGTCAGTCTCGGAGCTGACGCCTTCAGCCCGGGGCGGCAGGTAGGGAGGATCCTCGAGGGATGCGAGAGCGTCTTCAAGAAGACGCCTCCGGACAGGCTGCTGGTCCTCGGGGATACGAACAGCGCCTTGTCCGCCTTCATCGCGAAGCGAATGGGAATCCCGGTCTATCACATGGAGGCGGGAAACCGCTGCTTTGACGACCGGGTTCCCGAGGAGGTCAACCGCAGGGTTGTGGACGTGTGCAGCGACGTTCTGCTGCCCTACACGGAACGCAGCAGGGCCAACCTGCTCCGCGAGGGGATACACCCTGAAAGGATCCTCGTGACCGGCAACCCGATTCTCGAAGTTCTCGAGAGCAGGAAGCGCGAGGTGGGCTCTTCCAGGGTGCTCGAGAGACTGGGGCTCGAGCCCGGCAGGTACTTTCTTGTTACTGTGCACAGGGCGGAGAACGTTGACAGCGAGGAAAGGCTCCGCAGCGTGGTTGCTGCTCTCGAGGCGGTCCGCAGAGAGCACGGCATGCCGTTGATAGTGAGCACCCATCCCCGTACGAGGGACAGGATGTCCAGGATGTCCCTGCTCTCGACGGATTCCGAGATCCGCTTCCTGGAGCCATTCGGCCTCTTCGACTTCGTCATGCTCGAGAAGAACGCCCGCTGCGTACTGTCCGACAGCGGGACGGTGCAGGAGGAGTGCTGCATCATGCGTATCCCCTGCGTCACCCTCAGGGACGTCACCGAGCGCCCGGAGACCGTCGAGTGCGGCAGCAACATCCTTGCCGGCGTGAATCCGGAGAGAGTCGCCGGATGTCTGCGGACGGCCCTGGGTCGCACCCCGTCCTGGACCCCGCCGCCGGAGTACACGAGGACGGACGTCTCGGACACGGTGGCAGCGATCCTGCTTTCGGACCTGCCATCCCCGGTCCGGAGCTGACGGGGGATCTTGCCAGCCCTTCTCAGCTACGCCCTCCTCGCTGCAGGGATCTTTGCGGGTCTTGCCTCGTTCGCCTCCTCCAGGGCGAGGCTCCTCTTGTTCTACGCGCTTATGTTCATGACGATGGGCGGTGTGCAGCTCGAAGTGCCGCTTCTCGGAGGGGGCATGCGCTCCTTGCTCGCACTGCTTCTTCTGATCGCATCCCGCAGGACAGTCGCCTCTGCCGTCTACTGGCTCAAGGAAGCCCGGATACTCAATTCAGCCATTGCTCTGGCTTCCTACCTCGCCGCCTCGAACCTGCTCCTCAGCTTCGCTCCCTCGTTCAAGACGCAGTTCGAGAACACCGGCAACTTCATCTTCTTCCTGCTATGCGTTGCGTTCATGCTTTCCGCCACCCCTCGACAGGTGATCTGGCTCCTCGTGGTCATGTGCCTGGGGCTGTTCTCCAACATCCTGGCCTATATGCCCAGGTGGCTGCCGTTCATGAGCGGGGTAACGGTGTTCGGCCCTGTTCCCCACTACCAGGAGCCGGCAGGAAGCGGGCTGCTTCTCCTTCCGCTGCTGCTGATGGCCATCCACCAGGGGCGGCGTGCCTGGATCCGACTTCTGGCGTTGGGCACCCTCGGATTCGTCACGGTGGCGACCTTCATCACCGGAGCCAGGACACCCATGGCGGCATACATGCTCGTGCTGATGCTCTACAGGAGGAGGCTTTGGTGGGCAGTACTGGTGCTGTTGACCGGCGTTTTCGCGTTCTCCCTGATGCCCGAGACCACTCAGACGCAGAGGATGATAGATCGAATCCAGCAGCTGTCTGTCGCTGCGAGAACCGGCACCCTGAGAGAGAACCCCGATGCGGGGATGAGGCTGGAAAACATACGGATCGCCCTCAACGGGTTTTCCGAGAAGCCCGTCTTCGGATGGGGCGTGGGATCCTGGTATGCATACCGCCAGCAGATGACTGGCATTATCGGATACGAGCTCTCCGCGCACAGCGGGTGGGCGCTGCTGCTCTTCGAGACGGGCATCGTCGGCACCATCCTCTACCTATTCTTCATCAGCTGCTGCATCCGGGGATTGCAGAAGAGGTTCACTGACAGCCTGCACGAGAACATCGGGCACGCAGCCCTCCTCTCCATCGCATCGATCCTGGTAGTAAGCCTCGGGGGCGACACACTGCTCAAGAGAGGCTCCTTCACCCTGTTCAGCCTGGCCGCGTACAGCAGGTGCCAGGGGCTCAGATTGAGGCTGTCGGAGAGCGACGAGTGACTCTCGGTTCTCCAGAGAAGGCAGGTCTGCCGGGAAGACTGGGCATCACCGCCCTGATCGGGCTCTTCATCCTGAGAATTCTTCTCGTTCTCTTCGCCGGCCGTCCATGGAACGTCGAATCATGGACTTCATGGACGATGGAGCCCGATTCCCATACCTATCTCGCGCTCGCATCGGACATCTCCGATGGAGTCCAGGACAGCGTCTCTACTAGGACTCCTGGCTATCCCGCCCTGCTCGCTGCCTTTTCGGCGCTGGAACCAGGCAGCACCCTTCCCGTCGTCCTGCTGCAGCAGATCGCCGACCTGGCCACGGCCCTCCTGATAGGGGCGATGACAGCAGGGACGGGATGCCGCCACTGGTGGACGGCATCCGCGTGCTGGCTCCTACTCCCTGCAGCCGCGGCTACTTCGTCCAGGATTCTGCCCGACACCCTGCTCGCAACGGTCTCGGCGGCAGTCTGTCTCTTGTGGCTGAAGTGGGCCTCCAGCCCCAGCCACAGGCGCCTCGCGGCAGCATACGGCGGAATCGGCCTTCTGCTGTCCGCGGGCGCCCTGATCAAGCCCGTGTTCCTCTTCGCCCCCGCGGTCTTCGTGATCATGATCCCCTTCACGAAGGTGCGCTCCTTCTCTGCAAGGGCGGCTGCGGTCCTCCTCATGCTCCTTGTGTTCTCGGCCGGATCTCTGGTCTGGCGCATGCACAACAGGGACTCGTTCGGTATGGACGCCATATCTGCACAGGACGGCTACGAGCAGGCGGGCAGGATCTGGGTTCTGACGGGCCGTGCCACGCAGATGGAGTTCCTCACATCGGTCAGGGACAGCGTCGATTCGCTGTCGAGCGTCGATGGCAGGATAGACTACGACCTGCGCAGCAGGATCTACCGCCACATGGCCATGGACGAACTCCGGCGGCACCCGGCCGCCGTGATCGTACCGCACCTCTCGAGCTGGCCGCGGTTCTTCTCCACGGGAGTAGGGAACACGATGAGGTATCTGGGTCTGGCTCGGGGCGAGCCTGCAGAGACACTGTTGAAGGCGGCCTCCGCGCTGTTCATACTCTCGATTCCGGCGGGTTTCGCACTGGGGGTGGCCGTTCGACAGGTCCGCAGGAAACTCGGCGTCCTTCTTCCTCTGGCTGGGGCATGGATGGTTGTGATGGCGATCGTTCACGGACCCCTCGCTGGACCGCGCTACGGGTTGACCTTCCTGCCCGTGCTCTGCGCTGCGGGGATCGCCTCTCTCTGCCTTCTGACCAGCTCCTGGAGAGAGACCAGGACGAAGGGTACAAGCGCCCAGTAGAACATCAGGCCGTACCTGAACGACGCGATGGGACCGATCACCGGCACGGAGTACAGGAACCAAGCCAAGCCGAGCCAGAACAGGCTGCCCAGCCTCTTCCGCACCGCGCCAGACAGGAGGGACGCGAGCAGTCCCAGGCCTAGTAGAGACTGAGGAACGGAAGTTACAATGACCCACCAGAGAGGCTTCTCGTCGTCGGAGGTCATGCCCAGGTATGGCTGGTGGCCGTCGAAATTCACGAAGAACTTAGGCCAGCGACTGAGCTCGAAGTAGGCTACGCGGAGAGGATTCGACAGTATCGCCTCGCGCGTCACCGCCCTGAAAACGCTGTCTCTCTTCCCGTAGTCTATCTCGCCGTCGACAGCGGAAAGAGCCTCCAGACTGTCCCTGAACATCCAGAACGTCGCGCCGCCCACGCCGAGACCCCGGTAGTCCGCAATCTGGACCATCCTGCCCATCGGCTCCAGGGCATCCTGCGTGGTCATTCCCGGGAGGCCGAAGGCCGACATGTTGTGGGCTCTGACAGCCAGGTATGCGGAGGCACATGCTGCGGCCACGACTGCGGCGAACAGCCCCCTCCTCAGCCGCCCTGGACGGGGGATGAACACCAGGGCCACGTACACGGAGGGAGCGTACAGCAGCACGGGCTTCAAGAGCAGGCCCGCAGCGAAGCAGAGACCGGCCAGGAGGCCTTTCGACAGCGCTCTCGCCGTGCCGGGCGATTCGGAGGTCCGCAGCCACAGGAGTCCGGACATGGCGATCAGCATTGATACCACTATGTCCGGGATCAGGTAGGAGGAATAGATGACGCCGGACGGCAGAAGGAGATAGAAGGCTCCGGCGAGGAGCGACCAGGGCCTTCCGAGAAGGGGAAGGGCGGCCAGGCTCACGATCAATGCCGTGGCGAGGTCGGAGAGCTGCTGGAGAAGGATTGTCGCCGTCCAGTCGGGTCCTGCCAGTCCGCGGGTCGTGAGCATCATGAGGGGATAGCCCGGGAGGCGGTAGAGGGGCTCGTCCTGGCGGCCGTCCGACAGGTCCTCGGCGGCGTGGAGGTACGAATAGCTGTCCGAGTAGAGGATCCTACCCTCCCAGCCGGCGCTGCCGGGCCGCCCGATCAGGAGGATCCCGGCGACACGCACGAGAAATGCCAGAGCCAGCAGGGTGCCTGCCCGGTGCGCAGCGCTCACGGTCTTTCGCTCTTTCGTCGTCGTGAGGGGGCGGTCGCAGTTCCGGCTATGGATCAGCATGACTTCCCTGAACGACGCCGCACGAACGACGCCAATCTCTCCACTCCCAGCAGCGCCGCAGCGAACATGCTCCAGTAGAAGACCAGGCCGTACCTGAGGAACCTCAGCGGGCCGGTGACTAGAATGAACACAACGGTCCAGAGAACGAGGAAGTGCCCCATCCTCCCAATCCTGATCATCCCAGGCGGCACAGATGCGAGAAGCACCCATCCCGCGGCGCAGAACACTCCGAAAGCCACCATGATCGCGGAGTGAGATATGAGCAGGGGTCTCCATTCCGTGGCATAGGTATCTGCAGCCAGCTTGGCCCCCTCGTATGGGCTGGCGAATGCGTAGAAGGTAGTCAGGTGGGGCAGAAGTATCCTCAGAAAGTGCTCCTTGATGAGCCTTGCCGTCTCTGCCCTGTAGATGCTGTCGCGTATCCCGAAGTCGATTCCCCCGGGCCCGTCGGCCGGTGCGGAGATGCGACGGGTGTATGCTCCGCTCCAGACCTCCTCCTGCGTGGTCTCCCCGGCCAGCAGCGCGAACCTTGCCATGGGCTCGAAGGCGTCCTGCGTCGAGAGGGCGTCCAGTCCGAAGGCTGCTCGGTTGTGCATCCGCCATAGGCCTGGCAGGATGGCGGCCGTCAGCACAATGGCCGAGCACATGGCCATTCTGGCGGGGAGCCCCAGCCCGTCGCGGTGGAGGAGGGGCACCGCCAGAACCGGCAGCACTGCGAACTGCACAACGGGCTTGGCCATGATCCCCAGCGAGATCACCAGCCCGAGAGCGGAACTTGCCAGAATGCAGGACGCCGCACTCCTGCATGCTGGAAGCCTCGAGAAGATAGCGACTGAGAGTGCTACGAGCAGGACCGTCAAAGATTCCGGAAGGACCTTGTTCGCGTAGTGAACGTAGGGGAGGAAGAACAGGACCAGAAGAGCCGTGCCGGTCGCTGCGAACCTGGAAAGTGGGTGCAGTGCGAGATAGAAGAGCAATGCCGCAAGGATCTCCATGAAGTGGTTCGCAACGAGTACTCTCATATGAGGAGCCTCAGGGCTGCGCAGAAGCCCTGTAAGCAGCGGGTACGCCGGGAGTCGCGCGGATGCGCTGTCCTGCATCCCGTCGGCCAGATCGTCCGCCAAGGAGATGTACTGGGAAGAGTCGTACTCCATCTCCCAGGAGCCGACCGTCCTCCACATGCAGACTGGACCCACGAGAGAGACGAGAGCGATCCGTAAGATGACCGCACCTGCAACAGCGGCTTCAAACCATTTCTCGACAGGCGTTGCCAGGCCTGCTGCGAACCCTTCCACAGGTTCGACAGTCTCGGCGGCGCTAGGTTGACAGGATTCTGGCCGCGAGATCACGGGCCTCGATCACGCAGTGGTCCATGTTCATGTACTCGAACCTGCCTAGCCTGCCGTGGGTAACGATCCCCTGTATCGAGGCCACTTCTTCGAGCGCCTTCGCGACTTCTTCGCGGTAGCCCAGAGTTCTGAGGGGATAGGTGTTCTCCCAGTCGACGACCTTTGCCAAGATCAGATCACCAGCCTTCAGGAGCCCGTACCCTTCCAGCCCCGAGACGGCCCACTCGATGAGTTGCTCTTGAGAAGCGCCTGAGATCTCGTCGCTCCCGGTGGTTGTGAACTCGACACACAGCGAGGTCTTCCCCTTGGGAACCATGCGGAGGCTCATGTTCCGCGGCTCCGACACCCTGTTGAACCTGGTGCGGTCGTCGGAGAAGTACACCCAGGGGGTCTTGTCGAAAACGCTCTCCTTGTCCAGCATGAGCAGCACGAAGCGGGTGGAGACATACTCCAGCCCGGGCACGGGGAGGCCCAGCATCCCGCAGAGATCCGTGAGCGCGACGCTGCTGAAGCAGAGGTCTGCCTCCACTTCCTGCGATCCCGAGCAAAGGGTGAAGCCCTGTCTCCTCCTCTCGAGGACCTCGACGCTCGACGAGAGGTGGGGATGGAACCGAGGATCGGAAAGACAGGGCCCCAGGAGGGAATCGATGATAGTGCCGCTCCCGTAGTCGGGATACACGCATCTCGAGTTCAGGAATGGATCCTCTTCCGCTTCCATGGATTTCGGCTTGACACCCAGAACGGTTCTCTTGAAGAGGTCCCAGAGGTTGAACACCCCTATCCTCTGGCGGCCGAAGTCGGCCGAGATCCTGCTACCGGGCACACCCCAGGTCTTCTCGGTGAAGGGGCCGAAGAAGATCCGGTACAGCTTCCTGCCGAACCTGTTCGTGATGAAGTCCTCGAAGCTGTCGTCCTTCCACTCCCTGAAGAGCGACTCGATCCTGCTCCACAGGAAGCTCCCTGCGCAGGAGGCCGAAGTGAGAAGGCTGACACTCCTGAGGATGTCCAGCCCTTTCATCGGGTACGGTACGAAATGGCCTCTGAAGACCACCAGGGGCTGGTAGACCCTGGTCCTGTACTCCTCTCCGAGAAGGGCTTCCATGTAGTCGTTGAACCAATGGTCCACCGAATGGATGTTGTGCGGGCCGAGGTCGAACCTGAAGCCGTCGATCTCGATGGTCTGGCACACTCCGCCCAGTGTTCGGCGCTTTTCGAAGAGGTGTACCTCCAATGAGGGATCGTTCGACATGGTAAGCAGGAAGTGCGCGACTCCTATGCCTGATATGCCCCCGCCGAGTATGGCGACCCTCACTCTGGACCTCTCAGCAGGCGCTTCCTGGCTGTGATGAAATCGCCGAGGGCCTTCCGCCAGTCGTTCGAGAAGAGGTAGCGAAGCCCCAGAAGGATGCCGATCAGGGTCTGAGGCAGGAACTGGAGGAGATGGATGGCGATTGGAGCAGCAGGATACGATGCGAGGTTGTAGCCCATGAGAGCCAGACTGCCTGCGACAGCGGCATGGTAGGTCCCCACGAAACCAGGTGCCGATGGCACGAGCACCGACAGGTACACGAACACGATTGTCGCTATCATGCCGAGAGGCGTCACAGTAGGGAGAAATGCTCTCAGGCCGCACCACGAGGTTGCCAGCGCATGGATCCAGACAAGGGCCGTTGCGGCCAGGACAAATGGAGCCCTCCTCCCTCTCATCATCACACTGAGATGGCCTGCCACCTTGTGGACGAGCGATACCAGGCCTCCCTCACGCGCGATGCTGTGCTTACGTCTCTTCTCGGCGGCAATGACAGCGACTATGGCCATCGGCAGCACGACCAGCATGCCCAGTCCATAGAGCAGCCCTCTTGTAGAAACTGCAGCTGCGGCATAGGCGAGTACGAGCACACCGAGCATCGCCAGGTCGAGAACCGATTCAGCCAGTATCGAAGCGGCCGACCTGCTGTAAGGTACACCCGCCTTGTCCCGTATGTACTGAGATCGAACGGCATCACCCATGCGCAGCGGGAGGAGGTTGTTGCCCGCCTTCGCGATGAACAGCCCTCTTACAGAGATGGAGAACGGCCTGGCTCCCGAGAGGAGAGCCCATCGAATGCCCCTCAGCACTGGCTCGACCGCCGACATGAGGACGTACGATAGAACCCACGGCGGGCTGCCCGACCTGAGCCCCGCAACCAGGCTGTCGAGGTCGACCCGCCTGTAGAGGAGCACGAGGATCGCGAGCGAGACCAGCACAGGAAGAACCGTTCCGAGCAGTCTCATTCCCCTTCTCACGCCGCTGACCCGCCTGTATGGAGTGGCTGTGAATGCCTTGTCGAATTCCGAGAGCAAGGAGCTGCAGCGGCAATACTAACTCAGGATCGGCGGCGCCTGCAAAGTGGCAGATCGCATCCCCTGCAGATGATTATTGGGGGAGGCTGGCCTGCTCACAGGAAGGAGGAGGTTATCAGGATCTTCGGGTGTGGAGATGCGGAATGGCGCGCAGCGTGGTCCAGGCTTCCCCGGGAGCAGCGGGATGTCTTCGCGAGGAGCGAGTACTACGACGCCTTCTCCGTGGTAGATCCGTCCGCCATGCCGGAATGCGCTGTACTCGAGGAGAACGGGGGCATCATCCTCTATCCCTACTTCAGGCGGCCCCTTTCCTACATCGACTGGCTCGAGGCGCCTGAAGATGCCTGCGACCTCTCCTCGGCGTACGGATATGGCGGGCTCTACGGTTCTACCGCCGACCGTCGGCTGCTGGATGCTTTCCACGAGCAGTTCTCCTCCCATTGCAGGGCCACCGGGGTAGTCGCCGACCTCGTAAGGGTCAACCCGATCGTTCTCGCCGCCGGAACGATCTGCCCCCCGTACTCGTACAGAGAGGGCAATCGCCAGGTGGTAGTCGATCTCCAGAGGAGCGATGCCGAGATCTGGGCATCGTACAGGCACAACAACCGCAAGAATGTGAACAAGGCTCTCAGGAGCGGTGTGGAGGTCGTCAGAGAGGAAGGTGCTGGAGCGCTCTTCCAGGAGTTCCTTCGCATCTACGACTCAACGATGGTGCGCCGAGGGGCTCACGGTTTCAGGTTCCCCCGGGAGTTCTTCGAGAAGCTGCTCGGAGGGCTCGGAGACAGGGCCCAGTTGTTCTACGCTATGATTTCCGGAAGGGTGGTCTCTGCCGAGCTGGCTCTCCTGTCCGAGACGGCGATGTACTCGTTCCTCGGCGGCACCGACGAGGCATACTTCGAGTTCAGACCCGCCAACATGCTGAAGCACGAGATGATCAGATGGGCCAGAGATGCGGGGCTGTCGAAGTTCCTGCTGGGCGGGGGCCCGAAGGGAGAAGACGGCATCTTCGAGTTCAAGCGGTCCTTCGCCCCTGACGGGGTCATTGGGTTCTCGCTGGCCTGGCGGGTCCACAACGAACCCCTGTATTCGAGGCTCCTGGAGAGCTGCCTGGCACACCCTCCCCAGTCTGAGGATGCCGCTGCCGCATATCCGCTGAGATGGAGGTTCGGGGGTTGAGGATCCTTACAAGCCGCCAGTGAGCGGTATCACCGCCCCAGTGACGTAATCGGCGGCATCGAGGAACAACACCGTCTCGAGCAGGTTGCACGGATCCCCGAATCTGCCTGCGGGGATGTCTTTGAGAATCCCTTCTCGAATCTCGTCGGGGATGGTGTAAGTGAGCCCCGCATCCATGTAGCCGAGTTCGATGCAGTTGACAGTTATCCCCTTCGTCGCGTTCTCCCTTGCCATGGTCCTGGCGAGTCCTTTCAATCCCTCCTTGGACGCGCTGTAGGCCGCAGTCCCCGGCACCCCCAGCCTCCCGGTTACCGATCCGGCGAAGACGATCCGACCCCAGCCAAACTGGCGCATACCGGGAAGGAATGCTCTTGCAGCCATCCAGGAGCCCGTCAGGTTGGTCCGGATCACCTCCTCCCAGTCATCCGGCTCCAAGCGGTGGCTCATCGCGTTCCTCGAGATCCCTGCGAGGTACACCAGAGAGATGCGGTCGGAAATCGTCCAGCATTCAGCTGCGAACCGCTCAAGTCCAGGAAGGTCAGACACGTCGCACTGGCGCGAGATTGCGAGTCCGGCTACGTCGGGGGGAGTTCCCCTCCACGTGCCGCAGACCAGCCCACCTCGCATGATGATACCGGCTGACAGGCTCTTTCCGAGGCTTGAGGAGAGCCCTATGACCGCGTGAAGAATGTTCATCCTCTACCACCTCATCACGGAAGCACCCCAGACCCATCCGGCTCCTACTGCAACGAAGGCAACCACCTGGCCTGCACGTATGGATCCAGAGCGGTTAACCTCGTCGAGCAGCAGAGGTATGGTTGCGCTCGAAGTGTTGGCATACCTGTCCATGTTGGTGTGGAAGCGGTCGAACGGTATGCCGATGCGTCTCGCGCTCTCCTCCAGGATCCGGATGCTCGGTTGATGCGGGATAACGTGATCGACGGATTCGGGATGCAGTCCCGCCTTGTCCAGGACGCATTTCAGAGCGTCAGGAATGACCTGTACTGCGGTGTCGTACACGAGGCGGCCGTTCATGCGATAGGTATGGAGTTTTTTTGACAGCGTGTCTTCCGACGCCGGCCTCTCAGAGCCTCCAGCAGGCACTGTGAAGGCCTCGTATCCCGCTCCATCAGCATACAGGCGTGAGCACAGGAATCCGGATTCATCCTCTGTCTCGGACAGGACTACCGCGCCCGCGCCATCCCCGAAGAAGACGCAGTCACGCCTGTTCCAGTCCGTGATGCTGGAGAACGTGTCGGCACCGATGACGAGGACCTTCCGCGACATCCCGGTACCCACGAACTGGGCTCCGACGGTGAGCCCGTAGATGAAACCGGCACAAACCGCGTTGACATCGAAGGCCGCAGCATTCCCGGCATTCAGCATGTGCTGTACCTTCGGAGCCGTGGCAGGGGCAAGCCGGTCGGGAGTCGATGTCGCCAGAACTATCATGTCCAGTTCCGAAGGAGCTATTCCAGCGTCTTCAAGTGCTCGCCTGGCTGCTTCTGATGCCAGATCGGAAGTGCACTGCCCCGGGGTGCAAAGGTGCCTCTCCCTTATGCCGAGTTTCGACCTGACCCATTCATCGGTAGTGTCGACGCGCTGTGCCAGCTCTTCATTGGTCACAACCCTCTCGGGTGCATAGCTCCCCGTCCCGACGATCCTGACCCGCCTTACGAAGGTCTCCTGAGCCATCGTCCGGTCTCCTGTTCTTCAGGCTTCCCTGCAGCTGCAGTTCAGCCCTGATCTGAAATCGCGCTCGAGCTCCAGGAGTTTCGTGCTGCGATCCTTGATGTACCGGGCAGGTATGCCTGCATGGATCTGGCCGGGAGGGATGGGACGGATCACAAGCGCCATCGCTCCGGCGACACTGCACTCGCCCATCGTTACGCCCGGGAGGATCACAGCTGCAGTGCCTGCCAGCGCATGCTTCTGGAGAATCACCGGCTTCCACACACAGCTCCTGTATTCCCAGGGAACGCAGGGATTCGTCAGGTGTTCGCCGCTGTAGTCGTCTGTGCCTCCGTAGATCGTGCATCTGGCTGCAAGCCCTGCGAAGTCGTGCATTTCAACACCCGCCGGAGCTTCGATTGTACACTGAGCCGCGATGTGAACGAAACAGCCGACTCTTATGTACCCGGTGGCGCAAGCAGACAGCACGCAGAAGTCGTCTATCCTCACGTGACTGCCGACAGAGATCCGCTCGGGGTGGTACAGCGATGCCTTCCTGCTGATCCTCACGTCGTGCCCGAAGCTCTCTAGCCCCAGGCAGGCCAGCTCCTCCTCCGTGTAGAAGGAGCTCGTTCCTGCGCCTCCCGGCGCCGTCACGGCCATGCGGCGGCCTTCTCCACCACCGGCACCATCGCCTTCATGTCCTCTTCGGTGTACCTGTGGTCCACAGGCAGGGCCAGCACCGTCCGTCCCAGGTCCTCGAACTGCTCCGGCAGATCGGGCCAGTAGTGAGGCACGAACACTCCCGCATCGGTCAGCCTTCGCCTCACCTGGGGGAAGCGCTCGGCCTCCACGGGCAGGGGGAAGCACATCGGCACGCCCCTGCACGAGGGAGCCTTGTCGGGGAAGCAGCCCTGGAGGATCTCGTAGTTTGCCTTCCTCGCAGCGACAGCAGCGCCGTGATCGAACGACTTGAACAGAGTCTGGGCCAGATCAGACATCCGGATGGGGCCCGTGGGCATGTCGCGTTCCAGCCGGCGGAACACATCCAAGGCCTCGCCCTGCGGATATTCGCCCCTCACGGAGTGGCAGGAGATCCGCTCGCCGAAGACTCCCTCCTCGGCCTTGATGAGGGGAACAGGCGGCTCGCGCAGGCGGCTGCCCTGTCCCACCACGAGGAAGCCCCCGTCGGGCACTCCCAGGAACTTGCGCGGGGAGTAGACGGCAGCGAACCTGTCGGGGCAGGGCGAGTAGAGGGCCTGCGCGAAGTCCAGCAGCACCCGGCAGCCCGAGAGGTCCATCATCTCTTCCAGCTGCTCTATCTCAGGATCGTACACGCCGAAGTAGCTGTTCACGATTACGAGAGTGCCCTGCTTGGCAGTGTAGGAAAGGCCCTGGTAATCGATCATGAATCCGGGGGCAACTTTGTAGGTCCTCCATTTCGCGCCCGATGCCTCGACGGCCTTGAACAGGACGGGGCATGTGTAGGCCGGCATCAGCACGTCGACGATTCCGCTGGAGCGTATGAGCTCACCGATGGCACTGCGGGCGTTGTAGAACGGTTTGGCGAACTCGAGGTGCTTGAGCGCAGTCTGACCCGGATCGGGCCTTGCGGGGAAGTCCAGCGGGAAGAAGCCGCCGACAGGCCTCGACGGAGACACTTCAGCCATTGTCCAGCCCCCTCTCGGACATCTTGCGGATCTCTCCGGCGCTCTCGTGGGCCTTCGAGATGATCATTGCGACGAACCTCGCTACGGTGCCGTCCACGGCCTCTCCGGTAGGCAGCACCAGCACTCGCTCCGAGAGGCTCTCCGTGACGGGGAGCCTCCTTCCCTTGTTGGGGAACTGCCTGCTGTAAGGAAGCATCCTGTGGCATCCCGGGTGGAAGTAGCGCCTTGCCAGAACGTTCTCTGCCTCGAGCACCGACAGGAGCTCGTCCCTCGTGAGTCCGAAGAGCCTTTCGTCCACCGTCAGGACCACGTACTGCCAGTTGGATTTCGTGAGGGAGGAGCTGGGGGGGATCATCGAGATGCCGGGAATTCCACTGACTGCCTCGTAGTAGGCCTCGAAGTTGGCCTGGTTCGTCCTGCGGATGTCCTCCATCCGCTCGAGCATCGCGAGGCCCATCGCGGCGCAGATCTCGGTCATCTTCCCGTTGGTGCCGATGTAGTCCACCCGGTCCTTCTCGCGCCCCGCGAACCCGAAGTTCATCATGAGGCGGATGCGCTCGGCCAGCTCGTCGTCGTTCGTGGCTACTGCGCCCCCCTCGAACGAGCTGAAGAACTTCGTAGCATGGAAGCTCAGGATCGAAGCCCTTCCCAGGCTGCAGATGCACTCTCCTCCGACTTCGTTCCCGAAGGCGTGCGCCGCATCGTAGACGATCTCCAGCCCATGCTTCCCGGCCATGGCATCCAGTGCGGCGTGGTCGCAGGGGTTGCCGTATGTATGGACGCCGACGATCCCCGATGTCCGAGCGGTGATCAGCGTTTCCGCATGTTCCGGGTCAATCGTGCAGTCTTCCGCTTTCATGTCGCAGAAGACGGGCGTGATCTCCTGCCACTGCAGGGCGTGGGCGGTTGCGATGAAAGTGAACGATGGCACTATCACCTCGCCCTTCAGGCCCACTGCCCTGTAGGCCAGTTCCAGCGCTATCGTGCCGTTGCACATCGGTATGCAGTGGCGTACCCGGAGCTTCTCCTGAAGCCGCGCCTGGAACAGCTTCACCAGGGGGCCGCTGTTCGTGAACCAGCGGTTCTCGAACATCCAGTCTACGAAACCGTCGAACGTCTTCCTGTCAGGAAGATTCGGCCGCCCGACGTGCAGGGGCTCGTCGAAAAGCGGCCTGCCGGTGAAGATCGCGAGTTTTCTGCCCAGAAGCACTCCTTCCAGCCCCCGCATTATCGCGAAATGCCGCCCCGTCAAGTAGGGTCAGAGTTGACTTCGTTAACTTCGCCCGCACCCTGCTGCAGCCCGGATTTTCGTCCTCCGTTCCTGCAGAGACCTTGCAGCATGCTGATTCGTCGTCAGCGCTGTCCGGGCGGTACAGCTCTATTCGCCGGAAGATATGCTCGATCCCGGGCCACCGGACCTTCCTTCGAGGAGGATTGCGAACGCGGCTGACGCACCTGCAGTGAGAATCCAGAAGAAGGTCAGCCCGTACCTCGTAGTGGCAAGAGGCCCGTAGACGAGCACTGAGAACAGGGACCACCCCGCCAGCAGCAGGAGAACTGGCTTCATCCGACGCCTTACCCTGGCGACGAAAACCGCAATGATGAGACCTGCCGCAAGAAGCAGGTAGATGACCAGCAGAACCAGCTTCCATGCCAGCAACGGCCATCCGGCCTCTTCAGTTCCCATGCTCCTCAGTATGAGGTTCGCGTAGCCCAGATTGAAGAAGCGGGGCCAGCTCACGAGATGGGGGAGCAGAATCCTCAATGGGGCAGAAAGAATGATCTCGCAAGTTCGTGCGCGGTATATGCTGTCCCTCGTCCCGAGGTCGATCCTGCCATCTATCATCGCAAGAGAGTCGAGAGAAGCCGTGAACTCGCCGCTCCAGACGTTCTGCTGGTCGGTGAGACCCGCCAGTATGGCGACTCTCCCCAACGGCTCGAAGGAATCCTGAGTCGAGTACGCATCGAGCCCGAATCGTAACCTGTTGAACTCCCTCCATGCGACAGGCATGGCCAGGAATGCAGCCAGCATGGATGCCATGGACACGAGCTTCACACCGGGACCTAGCCTTTTGTCGAAGAGGAGAAGCACGCAGTAGATGATCGGGGAGTACAGAAGCACCTGCTTCGTCATTGCTCCAATCGAGAGCACAAGCCCGACGAGGCAGTACAAGGCTGTAACGGCTCTCGGGCTTCGGGTTGAAAGGGTCCATAGCCATAGGCAGCCTGAGCAGGCAACGGCGGCAAGCGCCATCGTGTCGGGCATGATCCGGGTAGAGTACAGGACGTGCTGGGGCAGGAGCATGGCAGCCAAGCCAGCGGGAAGAGCGGCCCTCCGTGAGCACGAGGCGGCGACAAGCCAGCAGGCTGCCCCTATCGCCAGTCCCATAAGCTGCTGGATCAGGATGGCTAGCAGCCAGGGAGTCCGCTGGCTCCAGGTGGCCGCGAGTAGGAGTGGGTACAGCGGCATCCTGACCGAAGCCTCGTCCTGCCGCCCGTCCATCAGGTCTATCGCGTACCTGACATACTGGTGGGAGTCGTCATCCATGGGCCAGGATCTGAGGTCGGGAGTCATTCTAGGCAGCCCGACAGCGACTACGAACAGGATCCGCAGCCCAATCGCGAGCACCAGCGCCGCCATGTGGCTGGCCGGGATTGTGCAGAACGATGGACGGCTGGCTCCTGCAGACCGGTTCAGAGCCGCTCCTTCCCTGTTCTCCTGGAACACTCCTGGCCAGGAATGAGTTGACAAGTCGGCATGTTCTCCCGATCGGGCAATCTCGAACGGGATGAACAAAAATAGCGACTATAATAGGGTCAGAGCCAGTTCCCCGACATAGGGATCAACCCGATGCGGCAAGCACCGAACAAGGGACTACGGACGAAGACGGTCGCCGGTCGAATGTACGCAGAGGCAGGAACGTCGGATCGTGCCAGCATGCGGCATCTTGCTAGCACTCGCCCTTCAGAAGCTTCTCTGCCGTTTCTGCGTCGATTTCCCCTGCCCGGAGTCTCCTCAGCACCCTGAGGGGATCCGGAGGCTCGGGTGCCTGGCCCAGATGCTGGAACAGCACCTCGACTCTAGCCCGGGCCGTGGGATAGGACACCTTCATCTCCCGCTGGACATCCTTCAGATTGCCCCTGGCTTTAAGGAAGAGGTCGAAGACCCGTCTGTTGTCCGAATCGAGGCGGCATACCGGGCACGGCTCGTATTCGCCGGTGACCTCTGAGCCGCATGAGGGGCACGCAAGCTTCACCACCACCAGCTCTCCGCCGCAGGAAGGGCACCTGGGGGGAACTCCGACCGGCATGTCACTTCCCCCCCAGCTCGATGTCGCCGCCCATGGACTTGAGTCTGATCTCCGATGCTGGCTCCCTTTCTGGACCTACGACAGCCTCTGCTTTCACGCCCGGGCAGCTCTTCGTGCGAGCTACCTTCCCCAGCGAATCGGGGATTTCGATGGTGCCTCCCATCGTCGTTGCCGATATCCTGGCGGGGACCGACTTCGGGATGGCGATCCCGATATCCCCTCCCATGGTCGTGCCGGCACCGCGGCCCTGCCAGCCTTCCGGCACGTCGATCCGTATGTCGCCGCCCATCGTTGTCACCGAAAAATCGGCCTTCAGCCCGGATGCCTCGATGTCTCCGCCCATGGTCTTGGCGTCGAGCCTGCATCCGAGGTTCTCCACGGTCATGTCCCCGCCCTTTGTCAGCACAGTGAGGTTCGAGACCGTGGCAGGGACATCGACTTCCAGATCGTCTTCGGGCCAGCTGAGGATGTACCTGTCACCCATTTTGTACACCTTCACACCTCCAGCCCCGGTTCCACCGAAACGGCACACCGGACCCTCGATGCCCCTGAGGATCACATTCCCTCCCTTGGACCGCCTGAAACCCCTGTTCCGCACAAGCAACCCGGAGCCAGCCTCGATCTCGAAGGACATTTCGGCAGCCGCAAGCTCCTGCGCCCCCTCCTCGTCCTCCTTTACAACCATCACGTTCTGAACGCCCTCCATGGCCTCGTGCACCGCCTCGTGGACCATGGGCCCTATGCCTGCGAGAGCCTGGCCCACACCCGAGAACGCGTCGGGACGCATGAAATGATGGAAAGTCCTCGGCCTGCTGCGTTCGGCTTCGGCACGCCTGCGCTCGCCCTCGTCGAGAGCCCTGAGGAGCTTCTCGGCATCATCCACTGTGATGATCTTCTCGGCAAGCATTCTGAGGATTTCTTTCCTTTCCTCACTCATCAGGATCCTCCTTTGGTAATGGAACCTGATAAAATATAAAGTCTTGTTTCTATATTGTCAAGAAATGAATTGCGCCTTTGGCTATCCGAACATCTCGTTGCTCTTCAACTCCTTGAAAAGGCCTGAATTGGGCCGGATCAGAGCGGCGGCGGGATCTCCATGTCCGGGGTGTACACGACGACCTGGTTCCTGCCCTGCCTCTTGGCTTCGTAGAGGGCCTTGTCGGCCCTGCGGAAGATCGTGTCCAGATCTTTTTCCGGCGGCGATCCAGGGTTGTGGATTCCGAAGCTGCAGGTGATCCTGGCGGAATTCTTCCGGTCGAGCTTGAACTCGTACTCGGCCACCCTCAGCCTCGTCATCTCCGCCCGGACGGCGGCAATTCCCGGTTCGTCATCGAACACAGCGGCAAGGAACTCCTCGCCGCCGATCCTTGCTATCATTCCGCTGCCGTGGAACCCTCCTGACAGTATCCCTGCGAAATCCTTGAGCACCTTGTCGCCGGCCTCGTGCCCCCACGTGTCGTTGATCTCCTTGAACCGGTCGATATCCGCGATGATCAGGCTGTACCGCCCCTGCTTGTCCGGCGCGAGATCTCCCAGGTCGTCGAATATCGCCCGCCTGTTCAGGAGCCCTGTAAGCGGATCGGTCCTCGACGCCAGCGTGAGGGACCTGTTCGCCGTCTCCAGCTTCTGCTGCAGCTCGAGAATCCTCCTGCCCGTGCGCACCCTGACGTAGAGCTCGTCCGGCGACGACAGCGGCTTGGTGATGTAGTCGTCGGCGCCCCGGGATATCCCTTCTATCACCTCGGCCTTCTCGGTCTTCGAGGTCAGCAGTATGAAATAGATGTAAGGCCTGTTCTCGCCCTCCCGGGTCCGCTCGATGACCTCGACCCCCTCCAGCCCGGGCATCATCCAGTCCATCACTGCGAGTCTCGGGGGGTCCGGCGTGGACAGCAGTGCGAGCGCTTCGTTCCCGTCGCATGCCTGCTGCACTTCGTAGCCCCTCTTCGCGAGAAGCGCGGAGATGAGGGTTCGGGAGGTCAGGTCATCGTCGGCGACGAGGACCTTCATGCCCCCTCGCCCGGAGGCTGGGTGGAGAAGGGAAGACCTCTGGATATGCCTGACTGCACACGGGAGAATTCAGTCTGGAGCAGTGCGAAGGCACTCTCGGCCGAGCGCTTAGAGCCTGTGCCGGCAGCTATCTCGAGTGACCGCGCTATCTCGCTCATGCCTTTGGCAGCAGCGTTCGCGGAAGCTCCCTTCAGAGTGTGGGCGAGCCTCCTCACCTGGTCCAGGTCGCCGGCCTCCAGAAGTTCCCGCACCTTCAGAATCTGGTCGTTCGAATCGCGGGCGAAGATTTCGAGTATCTGCACGGCCAGGTCCGAGTCGCCGGCCACCCTCTCGAGGAGGTCAAGCCAGTCTATGGGACCGAGCGTATCGGGAATGTGCTGGGCTGACTGCTGCTCATGCACCGCCGTCTCAGGCAGCCAGCGATCGAGCACGGCGGAGAGGCTCGCCGGGCTGATGGGCTTCGGCAGATAGTCGTTCATTCCGGCTTCCAGGCATTTCTGCCTGTCGCCCTCCATCGCGTTCGCTGTCATCGCGATTACGGGAATTACCCGGAGGGCGAGGGGCATCTCCTCCGATCTTATCGCTCGAGTCGTCTCGTAACCGTCCATCAGGGGCATCTGGCAGTCCATGAGCACGAGGCTGTACTCTCCGCTCTTGAGCGCCTCCAGTGCGTCCCTCCCGTTTTCAGCGATGTCGGCACGGTAGCCGAGCTTTCCCAGCATGGCCGCCGCAACCTTCTGATTGACCTGGTTGTCCTCGGCGATGAGAATCCTGAGACGCCTCCTGGCGTTCTCCTTGATGCTGTACTGAGTGACGATCGGCGTCTCCTCGGAGCCCGGCTCGACCTCCAGCCCTGCCACCGTTACCAGGCAGTCGTAGAGCACCGACTGCTTCACGGGCTTCGTGAGGTATGCCGAGAAGCCGGATCTGGCTAGCCTCCGAGCATCGCCCCTCACGCCCAGCGAGGTCATGAGCACGACCCTGGTGCCCTTGAGCAGGGGGTCGGAGAGAATCCTCGTACCGAGGGTCTCGCCGTCAACGCTCGGCATCTGCTTGTCCAGTATCGCAATCTTGAACGGATCTCCCTCCGCTGCAGCCGAGTAGAGCTTCTCCAGCGCGAGATCGGAGGTCTCTGCCTCTTCGTGCCGGCATCCCCAGGAGCCCAGGAGAAGCGACATCAGCCTGCGGTTCGTGCGGTTGTCGTCGACCGCGAGCACCCTCAGCCCCTCTATGCTGGTCAGTCCGGCATGCACTGCCCTGTGCACGCCCTGCTTCTGGAAAGTGATCTCGCACCAGAAGGTCGATCCGGCGCCCTCCTTGCTCTCGGCTCCGATCCTGCCGTTCATCAGCTCGACGAGGTGCTTGCAGATGGACAGCCCCAGCCCCGTGCCTCCGAACTTGCGCGTCGTCGAGGCGTCAGCCTGCGAGAAGGGCTCGAACAGCCTGGGGATCTGCTGCTGATCGATGCCTATCCCGGTATCCCTCACCTCGAACCTGATCGTAGCCCGATTCTCCGTCTCCTGGACGAGCTGAGCCTCGACGGCCACTTCGCCCTTGAGGGTGAACTTTATGCCGTTGCCGATGAGGTTGACGAGTATCTGGCGAAGCCTCCCCGGATCACCTCTCAGCAGCGATGGAACTTCGGGATCCACCGTGCAGATGAGCTCCAGACCCTTCTCCTGGGCGCGGAGAGCCAGGGGATCTGCGAGATCCTCCACCAGGGCGCGCAGGTCGAAGTCTATGATCTCGAGGTCCATCCGGCCGGCCTCGATCTTCGAGTAGTCCAGAATGTCGTTCACTATGCCCATCAGGAGGTCGCCGCTGCTTCTTATGGTTTCGGCATATTCCCTCTGCTCCAGGGTCAGTTCGGTATTCAGCAGGACCCCTGTCATTCCGATCACGCCGTTCAGGGGAGTTCTGATCTCATGGCTCATGTTCGCGAGAAACTCGCTCTTGGCCTGGCTCGATCCGAGGGCGTCGTTCGCCGCCTGTTCAGCTATCTGGAGTGCGGTCTCGAGCTGCCGGCTGGTCTTTTCGGCGTCCTCCTTCGCTCTGCGGAGGGCTTCCTCAGTGCTCGCCCTGCAGGCCTCCGCGCGAAGATTGGCAATGGCGAATGAAACGTCGCCGGCTACCTCCGCGAAGAGCTCCTGCTCCTCCGCATCTTCCGCGAGAGATCCCGGAATCGACACGCCCATCACCCCGAAGAGCTCTCCGCCGCTCTCCAGCCTGATGGCCAGACTCCTGCTGGCGGTGTCCTTCCCGAGCAGAGGGCAGCCCTGGCAGGTCTCCGACGGTCGCGGGATGGCGATCACTCCGCTCCTGCACATGGCCATGCCGGCACAGGCGTTCATCCTCCCCGCCTCGAACATCGTTCTCATCTCGTTCTCGCATGGTCCCAGCCCGCACGACTCGAAGCCCTCGAAACGCCCCTCGGCCGTCAACAGGAGTATCCAGGTGTTGTTGTAGCTGCGGCTTGTGGTCAGGTTGCAGCACACCTCGCGCACGAGCCTGGTCTTGTCGCGCTCGCGGGTGATCACGCTGCTCACGTTCCGCATCGATCGAAGTACGCCGTTCAGGTGCTCGATGCGCATCTCCGCACGGCGGCGCGCCGTGACATCGCGCACGAAGCCCTCGATTCCGTTCACGCGGCCCTTCTCGTCGCGGATGAGGCCTGCGGTCGTCTCGGCCAGGATATGAGAGCCATCCTTCGTCCGGAGCTCGACAGGGTAGTCCCGAACAGACCATTCAGTGCCGAGGGCCTCGAGAAACTCCCGGGCCGCGCAGGGTGAGATGAAGAGGTCTCTGGAGAGATCCAGGCCGGTCATCTCGCCGGGAGCGGCATACCCGAAAAGCCTTGCTCCGGCCCTGTTGACGAAGGTTATGCGACCGCTCTCGTCGGTCATGTAGAAGACCTCGAGCATGTTGTCGAGGATGTGTGCCAGGTCCAGCTCCTGTGGCTGGCCGTCCAGGCGCGGCATCGACCCCTCCCTGATGTGCGAATGTTTGAGAATACAACAAGGCTTCTTGCTTCGCCAGACCGTCCGCTGTTCCACGGCTCCCGGAGCACGATGCCCCGGATGCGTGATCATTGACGAGTGCATTGATGGAATTCAGTTTCAATCGGATAGACCGACTCGGGGAGGGGGGAGTGCTGTGAAACTGCCGATGGTCCTGCTGGCCCTTTGTGCGGTCCCTTGCGCTGCCGAGCTCTACTCCCTGATGTGCTTCCGGCCGTCGAGTCTCGGCGAGGCTGAATCCTTTGCAGCACTTGGACTCGACGTTATCCACGTGTACGACGACGGAAGCGCGGACTTCGTGGCGACGGAGTCAGAACTGGAGCTTCTGTCCCGAACGGGGTTGAGGGCTGATGCCAGGATACTGGATCTCGAGGGCTTCTATGCGTCCCGCTGCGAAGGCAGAAGCATGGGAGGCTACATGACCTGGGCGGAGCTCCAGTCGTGGATGAACGCCCTGCATGCGGCCCATCCTTCGATCACAAGCGCGCCCACTTCGATCGGAAGCACCATAGAAGGCAGGCCCCAGCTCGTGGTGAAGATCTCCGCCAACAACAACTTCTCGGCAGACGATCCCTCGATGCCCAACGCGTGGTATGACGGGCTCATCCACGCCCGCGAGGGCGCTTCTATGCTCAACGTCTGCTCCTTCATGGAGTGGCTATGCGACAACTATGGCCGCAACGGATTCTGCGGCTATCAGGCCACGTGGGTGCTTGAGCACAGGGAACTGTGGTTCCTGCCCTGCAACAACGTCGACGGGTGGGTCTACAACGAGATGACATACCCCGGCGGTGGCGGCATGTGGCGCAAGAACCGTCGCGACAACGGCGGTGGGATCTACGGGGTCGACCTGAACAGGAACTGGGCGGTGGACTGGGGCGGCGCGGGATCGAGCAGCAGCCCGTCCAGCGAGACCTACTGCGGCACCGGGCCCCTGAGCGAGCCCGAGACCGGCAACATCGACGCCTTCTGGCAGACGCACCCGCCCGCTCAGATGCATTCGGATCACACGTACGGCAACATCCTCCTCTGTCCATGGGGGTGGACGGATCAGCCGACGACCCACGCCGCTGAGTATTCTACGACGGGAGAGATCAAGGCTCAGTGGGGCACCGGGGAGGTCTACGGCCCGGCGTACACCGTCTCCTATCCAGCAGCGGGCAACACTCGCGACCATGCCTATGCGCTCTACGGCGCGATGTCATGGAATCACGAGACTGGCGGAGACCAAGCCGGGTTCTGGCCGGCCGCCGACGAGGTGGTTCGGCTCACTCGCAGAAATCTCAGGAGCCATCTTGCCTCGGCCTTCCTCGCCGGCTGTCCATACTCCCCACACGTGCCAGGCACTCCTGTGATGGCGGCCATCGGAACGGTCACGCCGAACTTCACGGTGGACTGGTCGGACGTTTCAGGCGCCTCTAGCTATGTCCTCCAAGAGCTTGCGGGTTACCAGGTGCTCCTGGACGATACCGGGGACTCGGGGCCGTTCACGCTCAGCAACTGGGTCGTTACCGGAAGCGCCTATCACTCGCCCTCGAGCTGCTATCTCTCCAACGGCACCGGCAGCATGACTTGGAACGGCACTGTGACAGTTCCGGAGAACGGCGGGGGAAGGCTGAGCTTCTGGTCGCAGTACACCGTCCCGAGCGGCTCCTGCCAGGGCGCTGTATCCGTATCCCCCGACGGAGGAGCGAACTGGTTCTACCTGCAGACCTTCACCAGAACCGACATGACCTGGAGGCTGTACATCCACGAGCTGGACGAATGGCAGGGCCAGACGCTGCGATTCCGCTGGGAGACATACGGCTCCTCTGCAGACATGTATGTGGACGACATCAGAATCGAAACATGGACCGGGAACTCCTTCATCGAGGACATACCTTCGAGCTCCTTCACTTTCTCCAACCATGCACCCGGGACATACTGGTTCAGGGCTTTCGCGGTGGACGACTCGTTCGGACCGGGCTGGCCCGCCGTTTCCGTCCAGGCTGTCGTACAGGAAACGGGGATCGGAGGGGGCGACATACCGGTAGAGCCGTTCGTCACGGCGCTTGGCCCTGTCTTCCCCAATCCCGCAACCAGTACCGCCGTTCTGCAGGTTGGCGTTTCGGGAGGCGACCTTCCGGGTGCCTCGCTCAGGGTATTCGATGTGTCGGGAAGAGTTGTGGCGGACTTCACGGACCGCATAGCCGCGCCTGGCACGGTCATGCTGTCATGGGACCTCAGAAACGCAAGCGGAGAGCGCGTGCCCTCCGGGCTGTACATCTTCGTGCTCGACGCGCCCTCATGCACCAGGGTATCCCATGTAATGGTTATCTAGACATCAACTTAGCAACAAGGGGTCGGAGTTGATTTCGTTGACTTCGCCCAAGCGGCGCTCTCTCTCCAAGGCATCGTCCTGTTCTAACCCCCGGTGCCGGATCCCGTGCAACTATCAGGCAGACATCATGTCTGGGCGAAGTCAACGAAATCAACTCCGACCCCCTCTTGACAGGAGGCGAAGGGCGCCGGGCGACCTGGCAAGGAGGGAGGCCAGCAGGTAGGCGACTGCCCCGGCCGCAAGGTACAGTGCAAGGAGCGACGCCCGCTCGGTGAAAGGGGCTTCGAGATCGAACCTCGCGAATCTGCCGAGAACGAGCACGCAGCCCGCAGCAGCGATTGCGGGGAAGACTATCCGGGCATGGTCTGAGATTATCCCGCCGGCCTTCAAGCCGCCTGCCTTCCTGTCGAGGACGACAGCCTGCAGGACGGTCTTGCCGGCGGAGGCCAGAGTCACCGCGAGAGCAAGCCCTCCTACGCCAAGCGGTCCTACCAGGAGCACGCACAGGAGAGCGTTGACGATCATCGCCCAGATCCCCAGGGCTACCGGGGTCTTCGTATCCTTGAGAGCATAGAATCCCCTCTGAAGTATCGTTCCGAAGCCGTACTGGGCAAGCCATGGAGCGTAGAAGACAAGGCTCCAGGCCACCAGCCTCGTGCTGTCTGCGTCGAAGCTCCCCCGCTGGAAGAGGACAGAGACAACGGGAACGGCAAGCACCGCAAGCATCAGCGATGCAGGCACCATGCCGAACGAGCACCAGTAGAGCAGGCTGCGCAGCTCGCAGCGGAAGCCCTCCATGTCCCGCCTGGCCGCCAGGTCGGAGAAGGCGGTGTCCGCCAGGGTCATTACCGGGAGGAAGACCACCGAGAGGGCGATCTTGACCATCCTGTCGGAGTAGTCGAGGGCGGTGACGGAGCTCTCTGTCAGCAGCGAAGCGAAGACCCTGTTGATGAACGGTGTCAGAAGGCCCAGCAGGGTTCCGACGACCACGGGTCCAGCCATCGACATCTGTGTTCGGAATGCGGGTTCCCTTGCATCCGGCACGGGCTTCCATCTGTATCCCGGGCCTGGCGAGCCCAGCGCTGCGGCGAGGAAAGCCGCCATGACTCCGAAGAGGACCGATGCCGGCATCACCATCACTCCCAGCCTTCCCGAGGCGACGAGCACCGTGGCATAGGACCCGCCCATCTCCAGAAGGCGTATCAGAGCCGTCATGCCGAACCTGCGCTGATGATTGTAGAGCCCCTGCAGAATCCCCGACACTGCCGAGAAGAGCACGGTGGGCAGCAGCACCAGGACCATGGTCCCTGCCAGCTCCCTGGCCTGGAGCGCGAGCCCCGGCCCGCAGGCCTGCACGAGCCGATTCCTGAAGACGGCGAGCACGACCGTGAGCAGGATGCCTGCCATGCCGATCCATGTGATGACCCTGTCGGTGAGGGCTTTCGCGGCCTGCATTCCCCTGTTCCTGACTGCATCGGAATAGACCGGGAGGAATGTCGAGCCGAAGGAGTTCGCGATGATCTCCCTGAGAAGGGTGGGAACCATGAGCGCTATCGCGAAGGCGTCCGTGCGCCAGTCGGTCCCGAACATTCGCGCGAATTCCGCCTGCCTCAGATACATGAAGATGGCGGCGAGGAGGCTGCCGGCCGACATGAGCGAAAAACCCCTGCCCCTGCCGGGCGTGGTTCCGGTCAGCCAGCCTAGCCGTTCGGTGAAGCCGTTGCGCAGCGACATCAGTCTTTCTGTCGAAATCCGGTTCTGCGAGGCGTCAGGATCGTGCGGCTTTCCTGTAGACGTCCAGGGTCTGCTCCGCGGTGCTCTTCCACGAGTAGCGGGATGCCTGACGAAGTCCCTTCTCAGCGAGATCCTCCCGCAGATCCCTGTCCCGGCAGAGTCTTTCGAGGCCCTGCGCAATGTCCTCGACGACCGTGGGGTCGATCAGCATGGCGGCTTCGCCGGCCACTTCCGACATGGAGGAGTTGTTCGAGGTGAGAACGGGAGTGCCGCATGCCATCGATTCCAGTACAGGAAGGCCGAACCCTTCGTAGAGGCTGGGCCAGGCCAGGAAGTCCGCCATCGAGAGTATCGCCGGGATGTCCTTCCTCTCCACCGGCCCGGCGAGCATCACCCGCTCGCGAAGAGGGCTCTGGCTGAGGAGATCTATGATGGGCTGATACTTCCAGGATCTGGAGCCGGCGAGCACCAGCATCTGGTCAACGTTGCTCGTGACCATGGCGAAGGCCCTGAGGAGGCCGATGACGTTCTTCCTCGGCTCCAAAGCGCCGAGATAGAGGATGTACTGCTGCGGAAGCGAATACAGCTTCCTGACCTCATCGAGCCTGGATTCGTCGGTGACTCTGCGGTAGTCCGGCGGGGCGGCCTCGTAGATGACGCTGATCTTGCCGGAGGCATCGGGGAAGTGTCTCCGGATCTCAGAAGCTGTGAACTCCGACACTGCGATTATCTTTGCTGATTTTCTGAGCAGGCTGGGCATGATGAAGTTGTGCAGGCGGGTCTGGATTGTGTGTATGACGGGCATCAGATAGCCCGAGAGGTCGTGGATCGTCACAACGGCCGGCACCGGAAGCCTGAGGGGCAGCCTGTGCCAGGGCGAGTGATAGACATCCAGCCTGTCTCTCTTCATGTGTGTCGGCAGTGAAAGCTGGAACCAGAGCTGTGCCCTCGGGATGGGCCGGTTGACCAGGCAGATCTTGTAGTTGGGCGGCAGGTCGAGCTTTATCGGAATGGGCCTGTTGGTATAGAGGAAGAACTCGTCCGAAGTGTCCACCTCGGCAAGCCCCGACAGCAGCCCCAGAACATAGCTGGGCATGCCGGACATCCTCATCACCAGCGGCGAAATCTCCAGCCCTATCCGCAAGAAATGGAACCTCCCTTTGGAGACCCACTATTATGAAGTTGTCGACATCCGGTCAACGACCACCTTGACCCGGAGCCCTCCCCTCGTATTCTCTCCCATCATGAACACGAGCTTCTGCGAACCAGACCGTCCGAGGACGGGATTCTTCCACCACCTCCCAACCGGAGGAGCGGTGCGTGCAGCCTCAAGCCATCTTGCTGGGCTCTCGCACAGGCTCGACTTCAGGCTCCATGTGCCGCAGGGAGCCGCAAGATTCTTCCCCGATCCCCGCCTCGATGCCAGGCTGTGGCCCTTCCCGGAGGGGGCGCGCCTCGGCCGCGCCTCCAGGCTGGCCGCTCCTGTGATGCTGTGGAGGAAGCTTCGAGCGTTCGAAGGGCTCTGCAGACGGATCGCCACGGCCATGATTGAGGAAGGGTGCGAGAGGGCTCTCGTGCACCCTTCGATGATAGTCGCTGCTCCTCCGCTCATCGGCATCCTCGGCATCCCTTCGGTGTACTACTGCCACGAGTATCCGAGGCATTTCTACGAGAAGGGCGTCACAAAGACTCCCAACAGGCTCTCCGAGCTCATGGTGAGGCACGTGCTGCTCCGCGAGAAGAGGCTAGACAGGAGCGGATTCCTGGCCGCTTCGGAGGTGGCGACGAATTCCTTCTACATGGCGCAGAGGCTTGAAGAGGCGTACGGCAGGAGGCCCGTCGTCGTAAGGCCCGCTCTGGACGCCGCGGACTTCACGCCCCGCTACGGCGGCGGTTTCGGATACGTTCTCTCTGTCGGCGCCCTCCATCCCCTCAAGGGGCACGATCTGACGGTTAGGGCGCTGGCTCTGATCCCGCGCACCTCCAGGCCCCCGCTCGTCGTCGTAGGAGACAGAGGAAGCCGGGGATACGCGGAAAGGATCGAGGGCATGGCAGAGAGGCTCGGCGTTGATGTGACCATACGCATGTCGCTTCCTTTCGAGGAGCTCCAGCGCCTCTACTCGTCTGCGTCGGTGGTGGTCTGTCCGCAGAAGAACGAGCCCTACGGATTCGTCCCGCTGGAGGCCATGGCCTCGGGCAGGCCGGTAGTGGCGGTGTCGGAGGGGGGATTCCCCGAGAATGTCGCCGATGGCGAGACAGGCGTTCTCGTGCCCAGGGATGCGGGAGCACTCGCATCGGCGGTATCCTCCCTGCTGTCAGACCCAGCCCGCTGCGAAGCCCTCGGAAGAGCCGGAAGAGCCTTCGTAGAGCGGGAGAGGAATCCTGCAGCCGAGGCTGAGCAGATGCTGGAGATCATCCTCAGGGCCCGTGCCGACCATGGCTGAGACGGAAGGTCTCCACCTGTTCCACAACCTGCCCTCCGGCGGAGGCATAAGGGCTCTGTCGGGCATGCTCTCGAGAATCGCACCAGAGAGACCCGTGCGGGCCTGGTCGCCGTCAGGGTCCCATCCTCTCCCGGAACTCGCGGGGCTCACGGAAGAGGTTCTGCCATTCCCGGACGGCTCCAGGATAAGAGGGATCCGCAGGCTGGGCGGGCCGCTGGGGCCGATGGCGAGGCTGAGACGGCTCGAGAAGCTCTGCATGCGGGCCGCAGAGCTGATGGACGCTGCCGGTCACGGGCCGGCGCTGATCTGCAACTCGATGTACGTTGCGGCACCGCCGGTTCTCCGCTTCATCCGGAGGCCTTCCGCATACTTCTGCTTCGAGTACCCGAGGCATATCTTCGAGCCCGGCCTGGTGAGGAGGACCGGCAGCAGGCTGTCCGAGGCGATCCTGGCTCCTCTCGCTCGGATGGAGCTCGAGATGGACCGCCGATCGGTTGGTGCCGCCGATCTCGTGATCGCCCTGTCGGAATACATGGCTGGCAGGATCGGCTCCGTCTATGGCAGAGAGGCCCGGGTGGTCCGCCCGGGCGTGGACAGCTCCTTCTTCTCGCCATCGAACCGTCCTGGGGGAGGCGGCTTCGCCCTGAGCGTGGGAGCCCTGTGGCCGTTCAAGGGGCACGATTTCGCCATCAGAGCGGCGGCAGGCGCAGGCCTTCGCAGCATCGTAGTCACCGCGGACAGGGAGTTCCCCGGATACGGTGCCTTTCTCGAGAGGACAGCCGCGCGCGCACGAATCAGCCTCGCTGTCCTTTCCGGGCTTTCCGACCTGGAGCTGAGGGAGCTCTACCGCGCGTGCTCGGTGGTCATCTGCGGACAGCACTCGGAGCCCTACGGCCTTGTTCCACTGGAAGCCATGGCCTGCGGCCGCCCGGTGGTGGCCGTCGCGGAAGGAGGCTTCGTGGAGAACATCGAGCACGGAATCACAGGCTTCCTCACCCCTAGAGAGCCGGATGCTGCCGCAGAAGCAGTCAGGAAGGCTGTCGAGGCAGGCAGGTGGGCGGATGTCGGCGAGGCGGCGAGAGAGTTCGTGAAGAAGGAGAGATCGCTGGAAGCTGGTGCAGAGGGCCTGCTAGCTGCTCTCGGCAGTCTTTCCTGACTGCTGCCCGGTGCGCCCTCCGGGTTCGATCCGGAGTGGTCGGGCGGCTTTGTACCTGGCGCCCATCCTCCGTGTGAAGCCGTCGAACACCGCCTTCCACATGGCGGGCACCAGAGCGGATTTCCGCTTCAAGGGATAGACCAGGGTCTTGGACCCAACCATGCCCGCAAGATATGCGTAGAAGGCCAGCCTGTGACGCAGCGGCAGGATCTCGTTCCCGAGCACTATTCGGTTCCTGAGGCTGTAGTAGATGGCGAAGGGCGAGAGCACGCCGCCGGCGCTCACCGATACGTGATGGAAGACGCCGGCGTCAGGAATCAGCCAGATGTCGTAGCCCTCCCTCATCACCCTTATGCCCAGGTCGGAATCCTCGAAATACATGAAGAACTCGTCCCGGTAGCCGCCCAGCCTTCTGTAGAGCTCTGTCCTTGTCATCGTCGCGCAGCCGGTCGCGAAGACGGTCTTCACAGGGTTTTCCGGCAGGCTCTTCCTGTCAGGCCAGAATCGCTGGTCGTAGATCATCCTCGCCGGTCTGAACTCGGCGCCGGCGCTCCAGACAGTGTCCGGCTTCGATGCGAAGAATACCGCAGGCGTGGTGATGCCTGCACGCGGCTCCTGCTCGAGGAATCCGGCCAGCCTTGCCACTGTGCCAGGCTCGACCGTGGCATCGTTGTTCAGAATGAAGGTGTAGGGGGCCTCTCCCGGCTCCATGAGCTCGAAGGCCTTGTTGTTTCCTGTCGCGAACCCCGTGTTCTCCGACAGTCTGCGGAACCTGAGCCCCGGGTAGTCGGAGAGCCAGGCGGGGGGTTCGGCTGCGCTGTCGTTGTCTATCAGCAGGGGCAGGATCTCCACGCCGCCTTCGGACCGGTAGAGAGAGTCCAGGCACATGCGCGTGAGTTCCCACTGGTCGTGATTCAGGAGAAGAACGGCGACTCGCAAGCTCGACCTCCGGCTGCGAACATATCCGCCAGCATATTCGGAAGCCAGCGCGGAGGCCCGGTACTGTGCATGGCGATCCCTGCATGCTTATTTTCTTTGTTCACTGGTCCGAGTCTCCTCCCGAGGAGGGTGTGCAATTGGAGAGGGTTCTCATAACCGGCGGCGCCGGCTTCATAGGATCCCATCTGGCAGATCTCATGATTTCCAGAGGCTACGCGGTGCGAGCATTCGACAACCTCGAGCCCCAGGTCCACGGGCCGTCGGGGCGAAGGCCGGAATATCTGCAGGATGCCGTGGAGCTGATAGTCGGCGACGTGAGGGATGCCGGGGCTGTCGACAAGGCTCTCGATGGCTGCTCCATGCTGGTCCATTTCGCAGCAGCCGTTGGCGTCGGCCAGTCCATGTACGAGATGCAGAGGTACACCTCCGTCAACGCCCTCGGCGCCGCCTGCGTCCTTGAGCAGGCTGCAAGGAGGGCCTCGTCAATCAGGCGCATGCTGGTAGCCAGCTCCATGTCCATATACGGAGAGGGCATGTACCACTGTCAGTCGTGCGGAAGGGTCGCACCACGCCTCAGGACGGCGGAGCAGCTCTCCCAGAGGCGCTGGGAAACGGTGTGTCCGGTCTGCGGGGGCGGATGCTCCCCGGTGCCTACTCCCGAGACCAAGCCTCTCTATCCGACATCCATCTACGCCGTGAACAAGAGGGACCACGAAGAGATGTTCCTTGCGGTCGGCGAGGCATACGGCATACCCACGGTCGCGATGAGGTTCTTCAACGTCTACGGCACTCGCCAGGCCCTGTCCAATCCCTACACGGGCGTCGGAGCGATCTTCGCCTCCCGGCTTCTGAACGGAAAGCCTCCCGTGATATTCGAGGACGGGCGCCAGAGCCGTGACTTCATTCATGTCAGCGACATCGCCAGGGCCTGCCTTCTCGCGCTCGAGTCCGGCGTCTCGGGCGAGGTCTTCAACGTGGGCACAGGGAGGCCGACCTCGGTTCTGGACATGGCATGCGGCCTCGCCCGCAAGCTGGGCCGGCCCGAGGAGTTCGAGATTCGCAACCAGTACCGGGCAGGCGACATCAGGCACTGCTTCGCCGATGCCGGCAAGGCGGCGGCCATGCTGGGCTTCGAAGCCTCCATCGCCTTCGAGGACGGTCTGGACGAGCTGGTCGAATGGGTCCGGACCTGCACGGCGGCGGACCTCGTCGAGACCGCCACCAGGGAGCTTGCAGACCGCGGGCTCACCCGCTGAATGAAGCTGCTTCTCGACGCCAGGGCGCTCCAGCCCGTGCTGGACGGGATCGGCCGCTACTCGGCGGCCGTGACGGCGGGCCTCTGCAGGGTCAGACCAGCCTGGGAGATGAAGATGCTCGTCTCCCCGGGGAGTTCGTCGAACGTGCACGTCGCCTCCTCGTCGCGGCTGACCGTCTCCGAGAGCGCGGTACCCCGCTTCAGGCCAGGAGAGCGGCACGCTCTCTCCGGGGTAGTCAGGGCGGCGCAGCCCGATGCTTTGCACAACTTCTCGATGGCCGGCCCCTCGTGGCCGGGCATTCCCGGGTGCTTCACCGTCCACGATCTCATGGTGCTCGAGCTCCCCGGCTACTTCGGCCCCGGACGGCTCAGGAATGCCCTCTCGCGCAGATGGTTCGGGAAGCTGATCTCCGGCTCGATCGACAGGGCGGCAGCGGTAGTGACGGACTCGCACTGGGTCGGAGACAGGATCACGGCCCGCTTCCCCGCTGCAGCCGACAAACTGAAGGTCATCCACCCGGCGCAGGACCTGTTCGATCCCGCGAGGCACACACCCCGGGAGAGGCAGGGGTTCCTCCTCTACGTCGGTAATGCTCGTGCATACAAGAACCTGGGAAGGCTGTTCGCCGCATACCGTCTCGCTTCGTCGAGATCCTCCCTGCCGGAACTCGTCATGGTCGTGAGGCGGGACAGAGCGTTCGCCTCGATGGAGCGAGAGATCGACAGACTCGGCCTGCGCGGAAGGATACGGATCCTGTCCGCAGTGACGGAAGCGGAGCTCAGGGATCTCTACTCGACCTGCCTGGCTTTCGCCTCCCCCTCGATATGCGAGGGCTTCGGCCTTCCGGTGCTGGAGGCGATGGCAGCCGGATGCCCGGTGCTTGCGAGCCGGGGGACGACGCTCGAGGAGGTGGCCGGCGACGGCGCCCTGCTCGTCGATCCGTACAGCGTCGAAGCCATCGCTTCAGGCCTCGAGGAGATCTGTGGAAGCCCCGTTCTCAGGGCCGCCCTGGCCGAGAAGGCTCTGGCGAGGGCTTCGGGCTTCCACTGGGACGTCGCTGCGGAGGCGGTCGCACGCATTCTGGAGGGGATCGTAGCGACATGAGAGCCGCGGTTGTCAATCCTCCCTTCCTCAACGGCAGGTTCTCGAGAACCTCGCGCTCGCCCGCCATCAACAAGAGCGGCACTCTGTACTGGCCCTTCTGGCTTGCGCACGGAACGGGGGCTCTCGAAGCGGCCGGACACGAAGTGCTGTTCCTCGACTGCCCCGCGACTGGAATGGATGATGAAGCACTCCTCGAGAGAGTGCAGGCGTTCCGTCCCGGCCTCGTCGTTGTAGATACATCGACGCCGTCCATCTACAGCGATCTGCGAGTCGCGTCCATGCTGAAGAAGGCGGTTCCCGGAGCGATCGTCCTGCTCACCGGGACACATGCCAGCGCCCTGCCGGAGCTGTGCCTCGGCCTCGCCCCGACGCTCGACGGGGTCGCGGCAGGCGAGTACGACCACACGCTCGCCGATGCAGCCGCAGCGATAGAGGGCGGCACTTCGCTGGACAGGGTGGCCGGGCTGGTCCTTCTCCGCGATCGGCTTGCAGTGAAGACTCCCGAGAGGCCGCCGATAGGCGACCTCGACTCCCTGCCCTTCCTTGCCGACGTGTACAGACGGCATCTCCGGCCGGAGAACTACTTCTTCGCAGCGGCCAGATATCCCAGCGTCATGACCATAACCAGCAGGGGATGTCCCTTCAGGTGCTCATTCTGCGTCTGGCCGCAGGTGATGCACAGGGGTCTCTACAGAACACGGTCTGCGCGTCACGTGGCCGAGGAGTTCGGCCTGTTCGCCGAATACTTCCCCGAAGTGCAGGAGATCGTTGTCGAGGACGACACCTTCTCTGCCGACAGCAGAAGGGTCGAGGAGATATCGCGCGAGCTGATAAGATCGGGGAACCGCCTTCCCTGGACGGCCAACACGAGGGCGAACCTCTCGCTGGAGGCGATGAGGCTGATGAAGGCCGCCGGGTGCAGGCTCATCATCGTCGGATACGAATCAGGCTCCCAGGAGATACTCGACGGCGTGACGAAGGGCACTACTGTCGAGCAGAATCTCGAATTCGCATCCAGGGCGCGCAAGGCAGGGCTTCTGGTCCACGGCTGCTTCATGGCCGGGAACCCCGGCGAGACCGAGGAGACTCTGGAGGCGACCCTCTCGGCTGCCGTGAAGCTAAGGCCCGACACCGCCCAGTTCTTCCCGATCATGGCCTATCCCGGCACCAGACTGTATGCGCAGTTCGAGAAGGAAGGCCGGATAACGACCGAGGACTTCAGGCAGTGGGTGACCCCGGAGGGTCTGCACAACTGCATCGTGAACCTGCCGGGCCTTCCGGCCTCCAGGCTGGTAGACTGGTGCGACGAGGCCCGGAGGAGTTTCTACCTGCGGCCGTCCTATCTCGTCTACAAGGCCGTCCAGTGCCTGACCCGCCCCAGGACGGAAGGCAGGCGTACCCTTCTCGCCTTCAGGACATTCAGGAGACACCTGTTCTCGAGGCGCCCCGGTTCGGAAGGGGCTTCGGAGTGAGGGGCTTTCTCGAAGCGGTCTTCTGGATCTGCGCGGGCCTCCTGTTCGTGCACTACGTCGGATACCCCGTCCTGCTCGCAGTTCTCCCTGCCCGCAGGCGCCGGTTCAAGGAGCCCGACCCGGGCGAATGGCCCGCCGTGAGCGTGCTGATAGCTGCAAGGAACGAGGAGAAGGTGATCGGGGCCAGGCTCGACAACATCCGCTCGCAGGACTATCCGGGAACGATCGAGATCCTCGTGGGCTCGGACGCGTCCACCGACGCCACCGATGCCATCGTGGCAGCCCGCGCAAGCGAGGGCGTGACGCTCGTCCGGAGCGAGACCAGGGCAGGCAAGCCGCGCATCATCCAGATGCTCGCGAGTCTGGCCCGCGGGCAGGTTTTCGTTTTCACCGACGCCGACACGGTATTCGGCCCTGATACGGTGAGGGAGCTCGTCGTCCCGCTTGCCGATCCGGCGGTGGGGTGCGTCGACGGCTCGAGGAGGAACAGCCTCTCGACCGAGACCTGCGAAAGCGTCTACTGGAAGTACGAGAAGTGGATCAAGGGGCTCTGCAGCAGGCTGGGAGCGGTTCTGGGAGCCACCGGAGCGGTTTTCTCGCTCAGGCGCGAGGCGTTCATTCCGCTGTCCGAGGACAGGGCCGACGACTTCGAGCTCGCGGTCATGGCGCGAATCGCGGGGTACGACTGCGTCTTCGCTCCGGAGGCTGTCGCCATGGAGCCGGCGCCGGATGACAGGGCCCAGTACCGCAGGCTCGTTCGCATCGTAAGCTGGATGTCGACAAGCTGCATGAAGCTCGCATTGCGGGCGGTCTCGGCGGGCAGGCCGCTGATCGCTCTCCAGCTTCTGGTTCACAAGGTTCTCCGCTGGAAGACGGGATTCATGATAATCGCCGCGACTGCGTCCGCAGGCCTCCTCTGGCACCCATGGCCCTACGCGGCTTCGTTCTCCCTTCTGATGATCTTCCACGCAGCAGCAGCCGCAGGGGCAGCATCCCACGGAGGCCTTCCCAGCAAATTGCTGTTCCCCTATTATTTCTGGCTTATGAACTCCGCCTCGATGGCGGGCCTTCTGCGTTCCCTCGCCGGGCGGCCGGTGGAGACATGGGAGAGGAAGAGAGCCGCCGGCAGCCCATGAAGAAGTACGCCATTCTCGCCGGGATCGCCCTCGACGTCGCGGCTTCTGTGCTCGCGGTGCTGGCTGCCGTGTGGCTGAAGTTCTACAGCGGGCTATTCCCAGGCACGGCATCGCTCTCCGCAAGCATGATCGCCGCGGGCTGCCTTTTCGCAGGGCTCTACTGGGGGGTGCTCTTCTCGCTGTCCGGCTGCTACACTCTGCACTGGGACCGCAGCTGGACGGACGAGCTGAGGCTCGTCTTCAAGCCCGTCACGATAGGCATCCTGCTGCTGCTGGCTCTCAGCTTCGCGGCCAGCCCGGGCATGTCCCCCGGCAGGTCGATCCTCTTCATCTACTTCTTCATCATGCTGGTGCTGACGATACTCTCGCGCTCCATCGCCAGGCTGTTCGAGCGGAGGCTCTCCCGCCTGGGCCGCCTCACGAGGGTCGCGGTCATCGTGGGCACTGGAAGGAAGGCGCTCGACCTTGCGGCTCACCTCGAGTCCTCGCCTGCGCTGGGGTACAGGATCTCGGGTTTCGTCAGCCCCTCCGCTTCCCAGCCGGATTCGGCGGTGGCCGACGACAGGATCATCGGCACGGCGGCCGACCTGCCGCGACTCCTCCGCAGGGGCGAAGTGGATGAACTGATCGTGACGATCGCCTCGAACTTCCACGAGGACATCCTTTCCCTGCTTCTTCCCGCCACTTCGTCGAACATCAGGGTGAAGGTGGTGCCCGACCTGTTCGACATAGTGGCCGGACACGTCCACAACACGCAGATTCTGGGCGAGCAGCTGATGGAGATTCTGCCGGAGCGCCTGAGCTTCCTGCAGAAGCTCCTGAAGGGAGTCATAGACTATTCTCTCAGCCTGACAGTCCTGGTTGCGGGGCTGCCTCTCTGGATAGCGCTCGCTGTAGCGATACGCCTGGACAGCCGCGGTCCCGTCTTCTACCGTCAGAAGCGCGTGGGAAGGGGCGGCCGCATATTCAGGATCTTCAAGTTCAGAAGCATGGTGGCCGACGCCGAGAAGCACAGCGGACCGGTCTGGGCCGGCAGGGACGACCCGAGGATCACGCGCGTAGGCGCGTTCCTCAGGAGGACCAGGCTGGACGAGATCCCCCAGTTCATCAACGTGCTCAGAGGCGAGATGTCCGTCGTGGGCCCCAGGCCGGAGCGTCCGCGCTTCGTGGAGGACCTGCGCAGGGTCTATCCCTTCTATGACAAGCGCCTCACCGTGAAGCCCGGGATAACGGGATGGGCTCAGGTGAAGCTCGAATACGACACCTCCATAGAGGATGTCGCGGACAAGCTGAAGCTCGATTTCTACTACATCGAGAACATGTCCCTCTTTCTGGACCTCGAGATACTCGCGAGGACCGTGTTCGTTGTCCTCACGGGAAGAGGAGCCCACTAGGCGGATCGGGGAGGAGCCGGATGCCTGTTCCCTTGCTCGACATAGGAAGACAGCACGCGGGTATCATGGAGGAGCTCAGGACCGTCCTGGAGGGGGCCCTGGCCTCCTCCCGGTTCATCAAGGGCCCGGTTCTGGACGGGTTCGAGGAGAGCCTGGCAGCCTACTGCGGCACCGGGAGGGCAGTGGGATGCGCGTCCGGCACTGACGCGCTGATCCTCGCACTGCAGGCGGCAGGAACGGAGCCCGGCGACACGGTGGTCACGGTGCCTTTCACATTCTTCGCCTCCGCAGGCGCAGTGGTGAGGGCGGGCGGGGTGCCGGCGTTCGTGGATGTCCTTCCGGGAACGCTCTGCATGGATCCTTCGGCTCTCGACGAGTGGCTGGAAACGAAGTGCGACCCCACGCCCGACGGCCCCGTAGTGAAGGCGTCCCGATCCAGGGTGAGGGCAGTGATCCCGGTGGATCTCTTCGGACAGGTGGCCGACATGGATTCCATCGGGCGAACCTGTGCGAAATGGGGAATCGCACTGGTAGAGGACGCCTGTCAGGCGATCGGCGGGCGGTGGATGGGCAGGCGTGCCGGTTCGTTCAGCCTCTGCGGCTGCTTCAGCTTCTTCCCCTCGAAGAACCTGGGTGCGCTGGGAGACGCCGGCGCCATAACCACGGACGACAGCGACCTCGCGGATCGTCTTGTTCGACTGCGCGAGCATGGCGGTCAGGGCTACTTCCACAGCGAGGTGGGGACGAACAGCAGGATGGACGCCCTTCAGGCCGG
Organism: uncultured bacterium; assembly: GCA_964569245.1. Taxonomy (GTDB): domain Bacteria; phylum Fermentibacterota; class Fermentibacteria; order Fermentibacterales; family Fermentibacteraceae; genus JAAYTY01. The sequence goes on from CAZMTK010000002.1 coordinate 216,199, forward strand.
TTTCCTCACGGTGAAGCTCCGTCATCTCGACTCCTGGCACGAGGGAAGGAGGCGGAACGCCGCCTTCTACGACCGCGCACTCGCCGAAGTGGACGAGGTGTCCGTCCCTGTGACCGATCCCGCGGCCTGGTCGGTCTACAACCAGTACACCATCAGGGCTCGCCGCCGGGACGGGCTGATGGAGCATCTGAAGTCCCGCGGCATCGGCTGCGCGATCTACTACCCTCTTCCGCTCCACCTGCAGGAGTGCTTCCGGCATCTCGGCTTCCGGGAGGGCGATTTTCCCGTGTCCGAGGAGGCTGCAGGCGAGGTTCTCTCGCTGCCGGTGTTCGGAGAGCTGGAGGAGTCGGAGCTCTTGCAGGTCGTGGATGCGGTGAAGGAATTCTACGCCCTCCGCTCGACCGGACGGAGCGCAGGCTGATCGTCCACTCCGCTCTCCTGCTGGCTGCCTCTCTGGCGGGCCTCGAAGACATGGCCGACAGGGTCTACATTGCAGCGACGAGGCTGGACGAGAGCCCGCAGTCCATCGTCCTGCTGGGAGGTGCGGGGCTGTCGGCCGCACTCGCCCTGGTCGAGGGTGAAGGGGGCTTCGCCGGCTTCCTGGGGAGCGGCGCCGCCGGCGACGCCGCATCCCTGGTCGAGCCCGTGTTCGGCTTCGGCACGATCGCGGCTTGTCCCGCAGTGTGGGCGATCGGGGCGGCGGCTTCCAGCGACGAGATGGAGGACACCGGCAGGGATCTCACCGACGGATTGCTGCTCTCATACGGCGTGACCGGCGTGCTGAAGCTCTGCGTCCCCAGGGAGCGGCCCGACGGATCCGACTCGATGAGCTTCCCTTCGGCGCACTCAGCCGCAGCGGCTGCGATCGCGGCTGTTCTCTGGGAGAGGCACGGGGCGATGGCTGGCGCTCCGGCCGCTCTGGCGGCGGCATGGACGGCTCTCTCGAGGGTCCACACCGGCAGGCACCGCCCGTCGGAAGTGGCGGCCGGACTGGCGATAGGCGCCGCCTGCGGCCTCGCAGTCGCGGAGTGCGGCGGCGGAGCCTCAGGGCATGACATGTCGCGAGGGCTTGCAGTGGGGCTCCTGCTCGACGGAGACGGATTGGGGGTGACCTTCAGGTGAAGGGGCGGATCAGGAGCTTCAGATATGCCTTCAGGGGGGTGGCGGTCATCCTGCGCACACAGCCCAACGCGAGGCTGCACCTCCTGGCCACCGCTGTCGCTGTCGCGCTCGGGTTCTGGCTCGACATCTCGGCCGGGGAGTGGCTCGCGATAGTCCTCGCCATCGGAATGGTATGGGTGGCGGAGGGGTTCAACACCGCCCTGGAGCTCCTGGCTGACAGAGTGGCACCCGACTTCCACCCCCTGGTTGGCCGGGCGAAGGACGCCGCGGCCGCAGCCGTCCTCCTCGCCGCCGTCACCTCAGTAGTCATCGCCCTTATTGTGTATATCTAGGATGCCTCGAGCGGCTGGCAGCCCCCCGAAGGGGTACTGCCCCCGCGAGAGGCGGATGACCCGTAGGGACGATAGCCGGCTCCCGTAGGCGGCAGTCCTCCTGCTGGGAGGGCTGAACAGTGGAAGCCGGTGCTGCCGCAGCGGACATCCCGTGACCAGGAGGGGCCGATGCTCGATCGCGATCTGTTGCGCAACGATCCCGAAAGGGTCCGCGAGGCTGCGGCATCCAAGAACGAACCATGCCCGATAGACGAGTGGCTGGGGCTGGATGCGAAGAGGCGCGCCCTCGTCTTCGAGATCGACGAGCTGAGGAAGAGGCGCAACGAGCTCTCCAAGGAGGTCTCCCTGGCGAAGAGACAGGGACTGGACGCCTCGAGCTCGATGGCCGAATCGCGCGAGATCGGCGAGCGAATCGCACTTCGGGAGAAGGAGACCTCGGCTCTTGATGCCGCGCTTTCGGGGTTGGAACTCAGATTTCCCAACATGCCCGATCCTGACGTTCCCAGGGGCGACGCTTCGGCCAACATCGTAGTAAGGCAGTTCGGCGAGAAGCAGGCTTTCGACTTCGAGCCTCGTCCGCACTGGGAGCTTCTCCGGGGGGGGCTGGATCCCGAGGCGGCAGGGAGGATCGCCGGCTCGAACTTCATCCTGCTGCGCGGTCCTGCCGCCGCGCTGCAGCGCAGGCTGATCTCCTGGATGATAGATACACACGCGAAGTCCGGCATGCTGGAGGTCTGGGCGCCGTTTCTCGCCAGGTCCGAGAGCATGACCACTACCGCCCAGCTTCCGAAGCTCGAGGCGGACATGTACAGGCTGGAGCACGACGACCTCTATCTGGTACCCACGGGGGAGGTGCCGATAACCAATCTGTTCAGGGAGGCGATCCTCGACGAGGCGGAGCTGCCGGTGAAGCTCTGCGGCTACACTCCCTGCTTCAGGCGGGAGGCCGGCAGCTACGGCCGGGAGACAAGGGGCCTGAACCGCGTTCACCAGTTCGAGAAGGTGGAGATGGTATGGCTCACCCACCCAGAGCGTTCAGCGGAGGCGCATCTGGAGATGCTCGCGCAGGCGGAGGCGCTCCTGCAGCAGCTCGGGCTGACCTACCGGGTCGTCCTGCTGGCGGCAGGGGACCTGAGCTTCGCGGCGTCGAAGTGCTATGACATCGAACTGTGGGCGCCGGGACAGAACGCCTGGCTGGAGGTTTCGTCCGTCTCGAACTTCAGGGACTTCCAGGCGAGACGCGGGATGATCAGGTTCAGGCCTTCGGACGGCGGAAAGCCCAGGCTGGTTCACACCCTGAACGGCTCGGGCCTCGCACTGCCGCGTCTGATTGCGGCCATCGCCGAGCAGTTCCAGACTCCCGGCATCCCCGACTACCCCGCCTTCCTCCTGAGCCGCATCACCGAACTCACGCTCCGCTAGCCTCCCGCAGCCTTCTCAGGAGCAGCCCTGCGAAGCAGCTCCATCTGCTGCATGACGTTGCCGAACACCAGACCCTGAGGCGGACATCTCCGGCCCTGCGGAACAAGGCGCGACCCCATGCTGAATCGCACGGCTCGCCACAGGTTCGAACAAGTTCATTCGAGCCTTCAGTGCAGCAGCCCGTCCAGTTTTCGCCGTCCTGTCAGGCGGGCAGGAGGAAGCGCTTCGGCCTGCGGCCTTCGAAGAAGAAGGCGGAGTCGAAACCGCTCGAGCGCAGCAGCTCCATCCCTTCGCTCAGTCCATAGAACACGTACGGCTCGGAATGGGTATCCGAACCTACAGACACCAGTTCCCCCCCGAGCTCGCGAAACCTCCGGACTAGGGGGGGGCCAGGGTACGTGACCCTCTCCGGACGCCGGAGTCCCGACGTATTGATCTCCAGGGCTATTCCCCTGTCGATCATCGCGGAGAGAAGGCCGTCGATGAGTCCCGGCCACAGAGCGGTCTCGTCGAATCCGTGGTCCAGCTTCGCCCTGGCGAGACCCCGGCGGAAGATCCCCACATGCGCCAGGATATCTATGTCGCACTTCGTCGCTATCTCGCAAAGCTGCCTGAAGTACTCCTCGACGAGGGACAGGGGCTCGATCCCTTCGAAACCCTCGGCTTCCAGGACCATCCTTTCCCCGACCCAGTGCAGACCGCCTATCACGAAGTCGTACTCCCTGCCCTTCATCTCGTCTTTCGCCAGATGTTCGTAACGATGGGGCTCACCGATCTCCACGCCCTTCAGCAGCCGGACCTCCGGGAAGGCCCCGCGGGCACCCTCCACCGCGGAGTCGTACCTCGCGGGATCGAAGAAGCGGCTGCAGAAGTCGCGAGGGTGGAAGTCGACGTGGGCGACAAGGCCTACGCCGGCGAGCCCGGACCTGTCTGCGCGCTCGGCGATCTCGAGCTCCGACAGCTCCGCATCGGGCGAGTTCGTGGTATGTACGTGCATGTCGAATACTCCGGTCAAACAGACACCTCCTGCACTGCTGGACTCGCGCTGTTATCTTTGCGCTGTTCCGACATGTGTGGGACCGCCGCCATCAAGAGGAGAAAGATATGAGAATCCTGGCTGTCCTGCTTGCGGTGGCCGCAGCGGCATCCGCCCAGGGCCACCTCCTGATAACAGAGGTGTGCGTAACTCCGACAGAGGGGGAGTTCGTCGAGGTACACAACCCCACGAACTCGACGGTTTTCCTCGATTGCTACTACCTCTGCGACCTCTACGGCACCTCCGCCTCCGTCAACAGCTTCTACCCCCGGCTGGTCGCAGGCCCGATCACTTCGAACGTCAACGACTTCTGCGTTCAGTTCCCTGCAGGCGCCTCGATTCCCGCAGGCGGCACGGTCACGATCGCCATCAGCGGAACTGCCTATCAGGGCGAATACGGCGAGGCCCCCGATTTCGACATCCTCAATACCGGAACGGGAACGCCCATGACGATACCCCCGAACGGATACGTGGGCTCTGCCCCCGGGCTGACCAACGGCGACGAGGTTGTCGTGCTCTTCTACTGGAATGGCAGCACCGACGTGGTCTACGACGTTGACTACGCCCTCTGGGGCGACGACACCACGAGGCGCGTGGTGAAGGACGGCATAAGCCTGGACGGGCCGGACGCAGGCTCAACCCCCACGCCCTATCTGAACGACACCCCCGCTGCATCTCAGTCTTCCATATCCCTGGGCGCTCATGCCATCGGAGAATCCTATCAGAGAACCAGCATGACCGAGACAGGAGAGGTTGCCAGCGGAGGGAACGGTCTTACCGGGCACGACGAGACCAGCGAGGATCTGGCCGCCACCTGGGTCGAGGCGACTCCGACTCCAGGATACATCTATACTGGCCTCGCAAGAGCCACCTGGGGCGGACTGAAGTGGTTCCTGCATGACTGACGGGAAGGGTCTTCTGCCGCCCCCCGGCACCTGGAGGGTCTCCTCGAAGCTCGGGACATGGGAGTTCGACGTCACCCGGAAGGGGCTCTCGGGTTCGCGGTGGAGCGACTTGCATGAGGCGCGTCCAATGCCGCCCTGTGGCATGAGAGATCTCCTGGCGAGCTACTTCGAGGATGGATGCGCGCAGCTCTCGGCAATACCGCTCGACCTGCCGCCCGGCAGTGCATTCTCTCGCAGGGTCCAGCTGGCCCTCGTCCGCATCCCCCCGGGGAAGGTCATCACCTACGGCAGACTCGCATCATCCCTGGGCAGACCCGGTGCGTCGAGGGCGGTGGGTGCCGCCTGCAGGGCGAATCCTGCGGGCCTGATCCTGCCCTGCCACCGTGTCGTGGCTGCAGTCGGCCCTGGCGGCTATTCAGGGAGTGACTGGGTATGGCTCAAGCTGGAGCTCCTGGCACACGAGGGAGTGGTGCAGGGGATCGACGGGCGCTTTCCGGCCGACGTCCTTCTGGACGCTCTTCCGGGCAGACGGGCTAGTAGGTGATCCCTATGCCTGCTACCACCATGCTGTGCTCGAGGCCAAGCGGGACGGCGAACTCGAAGATCACGCTGTAGGGCACGAAGGAGCTGTACTCCCTGCTCGAATCGTACGGCTTTATGGTGTAGACGATACCGGCCTTGAGCCCGTTGTAGAACGTATTCTCCACTTCATCCCAGTCGTGCTCGCCTTCCGGGTCCTCCGGGATGTTCCCGAGGTCCGGCCCGTAGCCGGCCTCCACTCCGCCGTAGACCTCCAGATCCTCGCCGAGGAGCCTTCCCACGGCCAGGCATCCCCTGGGGCTTACGACCTGTGCCGGCATGACGTAGTTGACCCCTGCCAGGATCGAAACCGCCGTGGGGGACTCGCGTGGCAGGAAACCGTACTTCACGTGCGGGCCGATACCATATCCGTAGGCGGTCACGCCCAGGTCTATGTCGTCCGTGGCACCGATGCTGAAGGCCAGGCTGCCGTAGGTCTCGAAGTAGTCCTCGCCGCTGTCCTCGGCCTCCTGTCTGTCCTGGCTGCTGAAGAAGGCCGGCATCTGGAGATTGCCCCCGATCGTGACCTGCCCGTCTCCCAGGGTCCGCGCACCCTGCATCGTCCCATAGTAGCAACCACATATGGCAAGCATTCCTGCAGCAGCGAGAAGCCTCTTCGACATCTGTCCCCCCTTCCGGGATTTCTGGGTATAGATACAGCACATGAACTCAGGGAAGCAAAAGGGATGACGATCCGAGGAGGCGGACTTATTTGACGGCGGCTGCCCTTCTCATGGCCCTCTGCGCATCGCCGGCGAGGATCGCCGTGCTGGGCGACCTCACAGGCGGCGGAGATCTGGCTGCTTTCGAATCCTGCCTGGAGACGATTGCTCTCATGCATCCCGACGCAGTCGTGAACGTCGGAGATCTGATCCCGGGGTACACGGACGACAGGGGGGAGCTCGAAGCGCAGTGGGCCGAGGTGCTCGGGATCATCCGCACCTGCATCCCGGGAACGGAGCCCGTGCTCGTTCCCGGGAACCACGACATCACCTTCGACGAGGCGGAATCGGTCTGGATGGAGATGACCGGCGACGAGCCCGATCGAGTAGAGGAGCGCTGCGGCATCAAGCTCGTGGTATGGGACACCTCCAGGATGGATCACCTGGACGAGAGCGGGCTGAACAGGCTTGCGGACCTGCTGGAAGAAATCGAGAAGAGCGACGCCTCCGTCCTGCTGACCCACATGCCATTCTGGGTCCTGGTCGGAGAGGATCCGCAGATGATCGACTGCCTGCACAGGCTCCTGAGGGAGGCCGACATCGAGGTCGTGCTCGGAGGCCACATCCACACGTACAGCCACGAGTCGCTGGACGGCATCGAATACATCACGATGGGGACCTCGGGAGGCGACTTCGGCAGGGAGGAGTTCCAGGCAGGCCGCTTTCACCAGGTAGGGTGGCTGACCCTGGAAGGAGATGAAGCCTTCTTCGCGCTTCTCGACCCCAGATACGTCTTCCCCGCGGATCTGAACACGGCCGAGGAAGAGGTGCTTCGCCATCTGCTCGAGACCCGCCTGCTGGACTTCAGACCTCTCGAGGCCGCACTCGAATCCGCTGCCCTTACGCTCAATGCCGTAGGGGACACGGAGCGTACGGTGACCCTCAGGGTTGACCCGGAGGGCTGGGGGCTCAGACCCGAGAGCCTCGAAGTCGCCGTCGCGCCGGGAGAGGCGAGGACCGTCTATTTCAGCCAGAACCCCGGAACCGCGATCTACCCTGCCCCTGTCATCACGGTGGAGACGCCGTACGGCCCTCGGGGCAGGACGGCTGCATTCTCGCTGCGCTGGCCCGTTCTGCGAACGACGGATGCGCCAGAAGCCGGAGCAGCGGTTGATGGGGAGTGCGCGGACGGCGAGTACCCGGGCCGCCCCGAGACAGTGTTCGCCGGCGATGACGGCGGCGCAGACGTCCTTCCCCCGACCGCATTCAGGGTCTCCGCGCGCGACGGGACTCTCTTCGTCCATGCCCGGATGCAGGTCGAGGACGGTCTGGACGGTGAGGCGTTCGGACTCGTTCTGCTTGCCGGTGGAGAGTACTGGAGGGTGAAGGCCTTCCCCGACGGGGGGGCGGACGCGACGAGATATTCAGGCGACAGCCGGTCGGACTGGCAGAGCGGCTGGGAATCGGTCTCACATGCGGGCGAGGGATTCTGGGAGGCCGAGATGGCGGTGGATCTGGCAGAGATAGGCTCGTATGAGCCTCGGATAAGAGCCCACTTCTACAGGCTGTCTCACGGGGGTCTGTCCTCGTGGGCCTGGCCGCTGGAGATGGACGAGAGCTGCATGGGTGTCGTGAACCTCGAGTTCAGGCTGCCATAGGAGGTCGGTGATGGAAGGCAGGAGAGTCCTGGTAGTTCTGAGCGGATGTGGAAACCGGGACGGGTCCGAGATCCATGAAAGCACGGCCGCTCTGATCGCGCTCGACGAGGCGGGCTTCGAGGCAATCTGCACTGCGCCGCGTGTCGCTCAGAGGAAGACCGTCAGCTACGTCACCGGGAGCGACCTGCCCGGCAGAGACGCCTTCGAGGAGTCCGCGAGGATCGCCCGGGGCAGGATAAGGCCGCTCTCCGAGATCGTCGGCTCCGAATACGATGCGGTGCTGTTTCCGGGCGGCATGGGCGCCGCCCTCACCCTCTGCACCTATGCTCTGGACGGCCCTTCCTGCAGAGTGCTGCCCGAAGTGGAGGAACTCGTCCGCTCCGCGAACCGTGCGGGAAGACCCATAGCGGCGATGTGCATCGCTCCGATGATTCTCGCGAGACTCCTCCCGGGCGTTCTCGTGACGCTCGGCAGAGAGGGCGAGGCGGCTGCACACGCCAGGGCGATGGGCGCCAGACACAGGGAGTGCGGGGCTCGCGACGCGGTAGTGGACGCTTCGATGAAGGTCGTGACCACCCCGGCCTACATGGTGGCGGACGGACCTTCCGAGGTGCTCTCGGGGGCGCGGCGGATGGTCGAAGAGCTCGGAAAGCTTATGGCCTAGCCGATGAAGGAACCGGACTCCGGAGGGGTACGCGCCATCGCGGCAGCGGCTCTGCTCGCGCTGGCCTACTCGGCTTGCCTGTTCCTGTTCACGGGCGGCTATGCCATAGACGATACCTGGATCCACCTCCAGTTCGCACGCAACCTGGCGTCGGGGGCGGGGCTCAGGTTCGATCCGGCAGGTCCTCCGGTCTATGCCTGCAGCAGCCCTCTCTGGGTCTTTCTTCTCGCGCCGGCCTATTCAGCGGGCTTCGGCGGAGTACAAGCCGCACGCTTGCTCTCCTCGCTTGCAGCCGGCGCCTGCGTGATGCTAGCATGGAGCCTCACCGGAGCTGTGAAGATGAAGCCTGTCTTCAGATTCGCTCTGTCGCTCTTCGTGGCTCTCGACCCCTGGATGATACGTTGGGGATGCTCCGGGATGGAGTCGTCTCTGGCCGCGCTTCTCGTCATCTGCTGGATGCTGTGGGCGCTTCCGGAGAGGAAGTCGCCGTTTGCCGCAGGGCTCGCTGCGGGGCTGGCGTTCCTTGCAAGGCCGGAGCTGGTGTTTCTCGGGCTGCTCACGCCTCTCTTCACGGGCGGCGGCATCCGTCGCCTGATTGGAGGTCTTCTTCCGTGGGCGGCCATCGCGGCCTCCTGGATCCTCGCGGCTCATTCGATCTTCGGGGCTGTCCTGCCTGCGGCTGCGCATGCCAAGGTACAGGGGGGCTCGCTGGCCGAGTATCTGCTCCGTGAGGTCCCGGGAATCCTCGGAGGCGTGGGGGCTTCTCACGGGCCCGTGCTCCTGGCTCTTGTCGCGGGCATCTCGAAGACCAGATGGAAGGACAGGAATGCGCGTTCGGTGCTGCTTCCCCTGCTGGTTCCCCTCGTTCTTCTAGCCATCCTGCTCGTCGGGAGGGCGCCTCTCGTAACCCGCTACTTCCTGCCCGTTCTGCCCGTTCTTTCGTATGTCGCCCTGTCTCTAATGCGCACCGGGATGCTTCTGCCGAAGAGGCACCTGGTCACTTTCGCGGTGTGCATGGCGGGATGGCAGGCCGCTGCATGGGGGATGGGCGTGAGGCCGCACATGGCAGGAGTCTCCCGCAATCTCGAAGTGTATCACGAGGTCGCAGGGGAGCTGAACAGGCTGACCCCTCAGGGTTCGCTCATCGCCGTTCAGGAGATAGGCATATTCGGGTATGAGAGCGGCAGGAGGCTGCTCGACCTCGGCGGGCTGATCTCGCCGCAGGTTACACGGTCGTCATACCCCGGCCTCACGCAGGATGCGGTGACCTCAGTCGAGTTCCTCAGGGAGCAGGGTGTTACGCACTACCTGGACCCTCACGGGGCGATCGAGCCGCTGATGCCGGCGCAGGAGAGGCTGGGAGTGCGGTTCGTCCCTCTAGGCTCGTGGGAGTTTCCTGGAGGCACGTCACTCTCCGGCCGCCGATCCTACACCAGAACCCTCTATCGACTCGACTGGTCCGTCCCCCGTCAATAGGTATCGGCGCACGGCAGTCAGAGCAGCCGGGGGGTGTCCGGGCATGCATGATCCATCACATATGCATGGCGATTGTCAGGAGGTCTCTTCACGCGCTTTCCCCCATGAAGCTTGACATGAATCAGGGGGACTCGACGAAGCTTCCTTCTGTCGTCCTCCGAGTATCGATGCAGGAAATCGAAGGACTTGCATGCCGGAAGAAGGGCTGGATCGAGTTGTTGCTACGGTCCGCAGGCAGGTTATGTTGATGGGCAGTAACACCGGGTCGAAGGCAGGCCATCCGCGGCAGCATACCAGGGAGGGGCGTTCATGCGGTTCCTGTTCAAGTCGGCGGTCGTCATTGCTTTGACCTCTGCAGTCGCCTTTTCGCGTGACACAGCCGGCGATCTGGGGATGGAGTTCGTCTCGATCCCCGCAGGCACTTTCCTGATGGGCGACCCCGCGGCAAGCGAATACGACGATGACTCTCCAGTGCACGAAGTCCATGTCGAAGCTTTCGAGATGATGACCACCGAGGTGACACAGGCTATGTGGGAGGCTGTCACCGGCTTCACGATCGAGGAGCAGCGCGATCGTGCACACCCGTCCAGGCAGATCTACGGCGCCGGGCCTGCCTATCCGGTACACTACGTCTCCCTGGGCGACTGCCTGGAGTTCATCGATGAGCTGAACCGAATGGATGAGGACTATACATACCGCCTCCCCTCCGAAGCCGAGTGGGAGTATGCCTGCAGGGCAGGGACGGAAACTGTCTACTACTGGGGGGATGACTCCACGGATATCGGCAGCTTCTGCTGGATGGCAGCGAATTCCGGATACCGACTGCATCCGGTGGGCGAGCTCCAGCCAAATCCGTGGGGCTTGTACGACATGCTGGGAAACGCTATCGAGCTGTGCGAGGACCTCTACCATCAGAACTACGAGGGTGCCCCTGCCGACGGTTCAGCCTGGACCGACTACGGCGGCTACAATACTAGAATCAGCAGGGGAGGCAGCTTCGACCTGGGAGTGGCTGTCTGCACCTGCTCTGAACGCTTCGTGGAAACCCCTGACGCGCGCCAGCACTACCTGGGCTTCAGACTCGCACGAACTCCGAGATAGGAGGCTCTGTGACGGATCAGCGTGCGGGTCGGGCAAGGGGCCGGGGGTAAAGCAGGGTAAGTAGACAACAGTCTAGTTGCCTGGAAGATGAATGCCGTGAAAGCCTGGCAACACGGATCGCTTTGCTCGACCCGTATTCAATGTCATTGCAGAATACCTGGCGTTGTTCGAAGGAACCATCGAATCAGCGGAGTTGCTTTCCTGCTCTGCCCTGGCCCCCTATTGGAAAGCAGCGGCGAGAATGCCCGCTATGAGCAGGGCGGGGAGGATGTTCGCGGCATTCATCTTGCGAATGCCCAGAATGTCTATGCCCAGACCGATCAGAAGAACGCCTCCTGCTGCGGATACTTCCGCCACGACCTGCTCGGGCAGACCGCTCCCCAATACCGCTGCGGCCAGCGTGAGCCCCCCCTGGTAGAGCAGCAGGGGTATCACCGAAAACACCACTCCGACACCGAGCGCCGACGCAAGCATCGCCCCGGCCACTCCGTCCATGAGCGCCTTCGTCAGAAGAAGCTCCGACGACCGGCCCATCCCCTCCTGAACGGCTCCGAGGACGGTCATCGAGCCCATGCAGAAAAGAAGGAAGGCAGCAACCATGCCCTCTGCGAACCTCTCGCCGCCGAAGCTCAACCTCCGCCCCAGCGCGGTTCCGAAACGCTCGAGGGCGGCGCTCACTCCCATCGCCTCACCGGCAATCGAGCCCAGCACGACTGATGCCGCCAGTATCAGGAAGCTGGAAGTCATCAGGGCCATATATGTCCCGATGACCAGAGTGAACAGGCCGATGCCTCTGAATGCCGCCTCGCTGAACCGGGTGCCGAGCCTCCTGCCCGCCAGCGCGCCTGTCACCCCGCCGACGATCACCGTCGCAGCGTTGACGATGGTGCCCAGCAGCAGCACGGTTCAGCAGCGCCCGACAGGGGCGATGTAGATCACGAACTCGTCTACTCCGTCCACGCCTGCCACCCTGTCGGCAAGAGCCTGGTCGTAGGCTCCGACAGCGCATGTTCCGCAGCCGATGGACTCGCAGGCGAGATAGAGATTCTGGCAGACATGCCCGCAATCGAGCGCCACCAGCTTCTGCGCGGCAGGCCCGTACCGCCACTCGGTGCGGTAGGGAACCGCCGTCCAGAAGAAGACGACAGGCGCATCCCCGACGAAGGACTGGCCCAGGCAGGCAGCCTTCACCTCCTCGCGCGAAGGAGCGTCTCCCTCCCTGACCAGACCGTGCTGAGACGGCATGTATCTGTAGCGCCCGGCTTCGATTCCCGACACCGAACGGACGACAAGAACCGTCTCGAACGGGTGTCTGGCTCCACCTGACGGAACCGTGCGGAAGGAGGCCTGCCCTTCCCTGAACAGGTTCTGGAGCCCCTGCACCGCCCAGAGAAGGTACGAGAGCTGCACAGCCTCGACAGGGTCCGGCAGGAACTTGCGCCTGCTCCTCCGCTTCCCGATCGCCTCCCAAAGCGGCATGCCGCCGAGGCCGTCATGCTGCGGCAGCAGGACATCCGGAGCCGCATCGGGCGGCACCTTCTGCCAGGGAGGACATGGTACGCCCTTCGCCTGGTCGCTCACGAAGCCGTCCAGAGAGCCCCAGGCATGGTTCTTCAGGAGATCACGCGAATCCTCATGCGGCACAGTTCCACCTCCAGAGGCGGTTCTCCAGGTCACCGGGTTCCAGCAGGCTCGATGCAGACGGCCCAGCCGTCGGTATCACCTCGCCCGGTTGCCCCGCTTCCGACGAGAACAGGCATGCCTGAGGAAGTGCATGTCATGTCCCTGCACACCTCGTCGAAGGCTCCGCCCACGGTCTCCAGCCACAGGCTGTCCATTCCCGCGCCGAGACCCCACACGAAGAAATCCCTGTCCCCCGCGACCGGATTCTCCGAAGTCCCGGCTGTGCACCAGCCGTCATGCAGGGGTTCGATGCCCTCCGCGCGAAGGTCGTCTTCGGTTTCGAGCAGGACGGAATCGCGCAGCTGACCCTGTCCTGAGACCTCCAGGATCATCATGGCGCATGTCATCCGCTTGGACCAGCAAACCGCTGCGGCGCCCCCGTCCGCCGTCGGATGAAGCCCCATGGCGTAGTCGTACGATTCGCCGCCCCAGAAGCCGCTCCAGAGCTCCCGTCCTTCCGAATCGAAGGCCGCCAGGAAGGCATCGCCTCCCCGGGCCTGGAACGAGAAGGTCATGCCGCCTGCGATCACTCCTCCGTCGGCTGTCGCGGTCATGCAGAAGGCCTTGTCCTGAGCCTGACCGCCGACGGTCCTCGACCAGTCTTCGTTGCCGACGGCATCCAGAGCCAGAATCCACAGGTCGCAGCCCCCGGCTCCAGTGCTCCAGGTATATCCCCCGGCATAGAGACCTCCACCTGGTCTGGAAGCGGCACAGGTTCCGGCATCCTCCAGGTCGCCTCCGAACGTTTTCTGCCAGATACACTCGCCATTCGCACCGAGCTTCATGACCCACAGGTCGCTGTCTCCGGGCCCGGCGGCGGTCTCGCCCACTGCGTACGTCGAGCCGTCGGAGGCGGGAACAAGCGCGCGGATGCAGTCGTCTCCGGGGCCGCCGAAGGTCCTCTCCCACTGCACATCCCCGGTGGAGGGCGATGCGCACAAGAGCCAGCCGTCCGCAGCGAGACCCGATTCGTCCGTGGTGCTTCCGGCCATGAGAACGGCTCCGCTCGGCAGCTCCTCCACGCATTCCAGGCAGTCGTCCATTGGTCCGCCGGCCAGACAGGTCCACGCGGTTCCACACGGGATGGATATCGCCAGAAGAGTCAGGATCTCCATAAGCGCCTTCCTCGGGAGTTCGACTGCGGTGCTTTACCAGGCGGCTCCGTCGAGGAATGATTGTCCTGCGGCACGGGTTCCAAGTCAAGCCCCTGCCGTCATTCCGTTCCGACGATGCAGGGAGGACTGGTGCAAGGGCGCTTCGACGAGCTTCTGGACCGCAGGGGGACGTGCTCCCTGAAGTGGGACGCCATGGGGCAGTTCTTCGGCGGAGTCGAGGACGCTCTTCCGCTATGGGTCGCCGACATGGACTTCGCCACGCCTGCTCCGGCTGTCGAGGCCATGCGAAGGAGGCTCGATCACCCGCTCTTCGGATATGCGGCGCGCCCCCCCGCCTTCTTCGATGCCGTCTCAGGCTGGGTTTCGAGACGCTACGGATGGAGCGTGCCCGGCGAATGGATAGTCGCCGTCCCCGGAGTCGTGCCTGCGGTCGCCTGCGCGGTGCTGGCCCACACTGCGCCGGGCGACGGCGTTCTCATCCAGCCTCCCGTCTATTTCCCGTTCAGGACCACGATCGAGACTCTGGGACGCCGGGTCGTGGAGAATCCGCTGAAGTCGAGGGACGGCCGCTATGTGATGGACTACCGCGACCTGGAGGAGAAGGCCGGGTCCGTGAAGCTCGCCATCCTGTGCAGCCCGCACAACCCTGTGGGAAGGGTCTGGACGAAGAACGAGCTCAGGGGCTTCGGGAGGATTCTCATCAGGCACGGCGCTCTGGTCCTCAGCGACGAGATACACGCCGACATCGTGTTCCCTCCTGTCAGGTTCGTCAGCTACGGCACCCTCGGAAGGGACTTCCTCGACAGAGCGCTCGTATGCCATGCACCCAGCAAGACCTTCAACATGGCCGGGATCAAGACCGCCACGACCATCATCCCCTCCCGCAAGCTTCGCATGCGCTACCAGGAGATGCTGCTCGCGCTCGGCCTCCATGGCGCCTCGTCCCTCGGCATCCCGGCCCTCATAGCGGCATACACGGAGTGCGACGACTGGCTGGAGGAGCTCCTCGACTATCTGAGAGGCAACTACGAACTGCTCTGTCGCTGGCTCGCGGAGAACGAGCCTCGCATCAAGCCCTGTCCCTTGGAGGGAACCTATCTCGCCTGGCTGGACTGCTCGGAGCTGGGTCTAGACGACGGGTGTCTCAAGCGCTTTCTGCTGGACGAGGCCAAGCTTGCCCTTGACGAAGGGCCGCTCTTCGGAAGAGGCGGAGAAGGATTCGTGAGAATGAACCTGGCGTGTCCGCGAGTCCTTCTGGAACAGGCGCTAGACCGGCTCGGAAGGGCGCTCGAGGCCAGAAGGAGCCGGAGTACGGGAGAGGCGGCGGGCGGCTCTGGCGGAAGCATCCCGTCGCAGGGTTTTCGATGACGGGCTCCCCGGCCGATTCAGCCGTTCTGTCAAGCCTGTCGGCCCTCTCACCGATTCATCCGGCGATCAGATCAGGGCGATCTCGTCCTGCGGCGGCGAGCCGTGCCAGGCGCTGTCCGTTCTGAGTCTCGAGCGGGGATTCGCAGCCCCCGATCAGTTGCACGACGCAGTTCCCTGTCTCCTCATGCTCGCGAGCCCGTCCGGTATTCGTCGAGGCTGCCGATCCGGCAATCCAGCATCTCGAACCTGCGCCTGATGTCCTCGAGGGCTTCTGTCTGGTGTCCCATTCCTCTCGATGCGGGAACCCGCCTTCTTCGTTGCAGATCGATACGATGGAGGAGCGGTTCGGTCCAGTTGGCGTTCGCAATCGAACAGGACCGATTGATGGTCTGCCGCTGCAGCGGATGCGGCGGCGTCGCCTACGAGCAGGACGAATCGCCGGGATGGCGGAGTCGCCGTATTGACGGTCGTTGACGCAAGGGCCTCCCGGTGCGAGTGTTACGATTGCAACTGGAGAACCGTGAACGAAAGTCACCGGAAGGAGAAAGACATGAGGTCTTCGGGTATCGCGTTTTCCCTGGCTGCATCGCTCCTGCTGGCTGCCACAGCAGTCGGCGGCGAGATCGTCTTCGATTACTCTCTCTCCCTGGACGATGTCAGGATCGATCGCTTCGAAGCCGGCAGCGTCTTGTCCTTCCCCGATGGCGTGGTCTGTTTCGAGGAGGGCATGCCTAATCTGCCCGGGGTGTCCTACTGCTTCGTGATTCCCCAGGGTACGACAGTGACGGGCGCCGAGCTCGAAGTCCTCTCAGAGACTGCTCTCGACGGACGGTACGACATCCTTCCCGTCCGGGTCACGGCGATCAGCCAGGCGCCAGGACCGTTCTTCCACGACGAGACCATCTATCTCGGAGAAGAAGCATTCCCCTCCTCGCAGGTGATCTCTACCTGCAGCGGCAACCGCACCGGCTTCAGGCTGGGCAGCGTTCTCTTCACCCCCTTCCGCTACTCGCCGCTCACCGGTGAGCTCTCGGTGATCACATCCGCCCGGGTAACCATGCACTACGAGGATGACGCATCGGTCCCCTTGCTGAGGCTCACGCCCGCGCAGGTAGAAGGCGCCATGGACGTTCTGCAGAACATCGTCCGCAATCCAGGCGACCTTCCCTCCTTCGCCCCCGCCGACGACAACCCCAACACGCTCTGGTCCACCTGGGTCTGCATCAGCACGTCCACGAACCAGTCCACGCTGATGCCGCTCGTGAACCACAGGGCTTCTCACGGCATGTCGGCGGAGTTCGTGTCTGTGGAGTGGATCACCAGCAACTACACGGGCTACGACACCCAGGAGAAGATTCGCAACTACCTGAAGGAAGCCTTCAACAACCACGGCCTCCAGTACGCCCTCATAGTCGGCGACTGGGGCAACACACAGCGCATCTCGAAGCTCAACGTGGGCGGCGAGACGCTCAACGAGACCACCGATCTCTACTACAGCGATCTCGACGGCACCTGGGATGCCGACGGCGACCACCAGTACGGAGAGAACACCGACGGGCTGGACTACTACTCCGACATTTCCGTCGGGCGCTTCAGCACCAACACGATCTCGCAGATCCAGTCAATGGTCAACCGCACCGTCGAGTACGAGACCGTTTCCCCGTCTGGGTCATGGCGCACCAGCGCACTCCTCGCCGGCGCAGGCCTGTGGCCGGAGTACGGCTACTGGGGCAGCTTCGTGTGCGATTCCATTTCGAAGAGGATCCCCGGCCCCTGGACCGAGTACAAGCTGTACGAAAACAGCTCGGGCCATCCCAACAACCAGATCACGATACTCAACCAGGGCGTGAGCTATGCTCCGATGCAGGGCCACGGCTACTCGTCGGGCGTGTACTGGTACTACTCGCCCACCAACATGATCACCAACTCCAACTACACCCAGCTCACCAACTGGGGCAAGTTCCCGGTCTTCCACTCGATCGCCTGCCTGGCAGGCCAGCTCTCCGTGAACGGCTGCATTGCAGAGCGACTGATGTTCTGCACCACTGGAGGCGCTATCGCTGTCTGCTTCAACTCCAACAACGGCATCGGCACGCCCCCGGCAATGGGGCCATCCGAGCATCTCGAGGTCCACTTCGCCAACCAGATGTTCACCTATGCCGTCCCCAGGGTGGGAGACATGCAGGCCGCCGCGAAGGACGCCTTCAAGGCGGCGGGCGGGATGACCTACCAGAACTGGGTGCTGCAGGAGAACAACTGCCTGGGAGATCCTGCCACGCTCTTCATCATCTATCAGACCGGCATCGAGGATGGCTCCTCCGGGCCGGGCGCGGCCCCGGCCCTCGGCCCGGCATGGCCGAATCCCTCCCACGGCTCCTTCAGCATGACCTGGAGCACCCCTGCTTCGTCAGGATTCACCGCCGGCCTGTACGATCTCTCGGGCAGGCTTGTGCGCTCTCTCGACGGAACCGCTTCGGCAGGCTCATCGGGCACGCTTTGCTTCGACGGGCTCGACGGGGCCGGCGCACCGCTCTCCCCGGGCTGCTACTTCGTTAGGCTCGACAGCGAGTCCGGGTCGGCGGTTTCCAGGGTGGTCGTGCTCGACTGACGCGCAGACGGACAGACGATGGCCGGCCGGGGGCGACCCCGGCCGGCCTCTCTCTCCGAGGGGGATGGCCTTACCTGAGAAGAGTCACGGCGGTCGTTGCCGAGCCAGCCGTGCCGGTCACCCTCACCAGGTAGACACCGGACGGCAGCGTGCCTGGATGCCAGACCACTTCGTGCACCCCGGCTGTGAAGGCTCCCTCGGCGGGCACGGCTGCGAGCCTGCCGGCGAGGTCGTACACCTCGACTCTCGCTTCGCAAGGCTCCGGCAGGCGAATCTCGAGTGGAAGGCTGCCCGACGACGGGTTGACCACAGCCTCCACGGAAACGGAGGGATCGGCTCCTGCTGGTCCTTCCTCCACCCCGGTCATGCCCACGCCGATGTTCAGCACCACGCCCTCGATGATGTTCATCCCGTATGGCATCCCGGTAAGAGGGAACTGGTACCAGCCGTTGTACGAGCCGCCCCAACCGAAGTTGATGTGGTAGTAGTCGTCGGTGTTGTATCCGTCCAGCACCACGTTGTGGCCGTAGTTGGGCCCCTCGTCGACGATCGCTAGGTGTGCGCAGTTCGCCGACATCATGTTCGCCGAAAGCTTCTCGTACAAACTGTCGGACGACTCGTAGAGCAGCTCGCAGTCCCAGAAGCCGAACCTGACGTATGCGTCGTAGGCCTGGCCCACCCCGAAGGTGCCGGAGACCGAAGCTGTGAACACCTGCTTGCAGGCGAAGCCGCAGGCCGCTACCAGGGCGGCCTTGTCGGAGTTCGAAAGCGGCGTGCCGTTTGCATAATGGGCTTCGAGAGTGTCCACCAGCAGGTTCAGCTCGGGCCACGACGGGAAGTCGTGCGCGATGTGATCGTCGTCTATCCAGTAGTATTCATGGTAGTTGTGGTAGTAGTCGTCTGCGTCGGTGAAGAACAGGCTCATGGCGGTCTCGAGGTTGTCCACGATCATGCCCATCGCCACGGCAGGGCAGCCGGCAACGCTCCGTGCGCCTGCGATGTTGTCCATCGGGCAGTATGCGTTGTAGGGCGAGCCCTGGGTCCAGTTCTCCCACAGCCAGCCGCCGGTGGGCGTGGTGCCCTCAGGGGGCCACTGGGCGAGCGGCTCGAGAGCCGCAGGTGCGCCGCCGGTGCAGGCCGCCCATAGCTCACGGTTTCGTTCGATCGTCTGTGCCGGTGTGGATTCCAAGAGTTCCAGCCTCTGCTCGAGGTCCATCCTCGCCAGGTCGACGACGCCGAAGCCTCCCTCCGGGCCTGTCAGACTGCCCTCGTACGAATAGGCTATCACGGGTGGCAGCGCATCGTCGGCGGTGACTATCACATAGCCGGAGGGATGCAGCTCGAACGCCCTGGCGAGCAGCGTGCCGTCGCCTGCAGCAACGGGAGTGAAACTGCCGACCGAGTACAATGAGCTCTTGCCGTCTCTATCGAGCCGTGCCTCGACGGCGCTCAGCGAGGCGTCAGGGCCGATTCCGGCAGCCAAGCCGAAGGAGGCTGCGGCGAACAGAAGCATGAACTTGATCATGACCACTCCCATCCCCGGTACATGCGGTTTTCCCGTGAGACGATACGGGGAGCATCTCCGCCTGTCAAAACCCCAGTTTCAGGTTGAAGATGCTTGAGAAACCCGCGCAATCCTCCTTCTGCCATCCGGATCCTTGAACCGGTATCGGCCTGCCGGCCCCCGGGTCAGGGCTGGCCGGTCGGGCGTCCCGAATGAATGCGAATGGGCCGCAAGCCGGAACCTGCGGCCCATTACAGAGAAGTCCCGGGCTCAGACGCGGTATAGCTTGTTGATCAGCATCTCCGTCAGCTTCACCAGGGTCTCGCTCGTGTCGAGCTCGGGATAGAGAGACGGCATGTACCTGATGCTGATGCAGACGTCGCCCCTCAGTGCGAGCATGACCGCGAGCGTGTCGGCCATGTCTGTCATCTCTCCGATCACGGCACGGTCCCACATCGGGTTCGCGCCGTCGGTGTTGGCTATCTCGACGGGGTTGTTGACGAAGCCCAGCACGCGGTCGTAGTTGGCCTGGCCCTCGGTGGTGTACACAAGGAAGTTTATCTTGGACGCAGCCAGGCTGCCGTCATAGAAGCTCCCCTGTGGCTTGCCGGCGGCTGCATCGCTCAGTGTCTCGGACCAGGTCTGGTAGCCCGTGCGTCCGATGACGGCCTCGACGTCGGCTGCCGTCACCGCGTCGAAGATCTCCCATCCGGCGGGCAGGGTGATCGTCTCGCTGAGGGCGGGGGCCGTTTCGGCGGGCGTCTCCTCTACTGCAGTCCCCGCAGCGGTCTCCGTGTCGGAGGGAGTCTGCTCGGCGGGCCTGCCGCCGCAGCCCTGGAGGGCCCAGGCGAGTGAGATCATCAGCATGGCAGCGATCAGACGGTTCATCGTTGTAATCCTCCTGTTGGAAGGTTCCGGCCCTGTCGCGGGAGGGCCGACAGACTGCGCTTCGCGACTCGGCAAGTATATCAGTATCGCAAGCTCCGGGCCAGCGGGGTGCGGCCAGCCCGTAGAAACATCGGAATTACCTGTATCCTGCGGCGGTTCTTGCTTCAGCCTGCCCGGCAATCGGACACGCTTTCGACGGTCATTACGCAGATGGCGGTGAGCGGAAAGAACCAGTTCATCCAGTGGCGCCTTGCATTCCCCAGGGAATGACCGCCCCATCCTGCGCATCAAGGATGTCTCGCCGCTCGCATGAGCGGACAGAGACCGTATCCTCTCCGACAGCCTGAATGCTCGGCATTCTCTTGCTGTGCCTTCGGTTCCTCTTCGCAGGCCTAAGCGCTGCGGGGGAAGCGCTTGCTCGACTTGCAGACACCTCAGAATCGACGCCGGAAGCCGCGGAGGTGTATTCACCTCTGACCGCCCTTATCCGGGCTGATGACTTCTACAGCAAATCATCGGGAGCATTGAAGATGTCGATCGGACAAGGAACCGATGCTCGGCTCGAAGGTCATGTTCTTGACAGCCGGGCTCTATCCTGTCATCAGGGAGTTCCGGAGGAGCTGTGATGTCTGCTGGTTCCATACATTGATGATGTCAACGGCGCTCACCTTCGGCGCGATATCCGCGCTCTTCGGCCTTTTGCACGACATCGTCACCAGAGACCGGCATCTCTTCCTTGTGGCTGTCGTCATACCCGGCGATATGGTTCCCACCCTGACAGCGGGGGCGGCCTTCATGCCTCGCCACCTGCATCACGAGAAGCGGAGGCATGCCGATGTGAAGGAGGCCGGCTGACTCGACGAAGACTTGCGGCCTGCCTAGTTTCATGCCTCAAGGCACAGGAATGGAGCCAACTCATGGGCATCAGACCGGACAAGCCCGAAGAATGGAGCCTCGAGAGGACGACAGACCTCGTCCTTGATTTCACCGGCACCCTCTCGAAGGACGGGTTTCTGCTCCCGGGTATCGCCGAAAGACTCGTCCGGCTTTCGGAGCGGCTCAGGATATCCGTTCTCACTGCGGACACTTTCGGCACGGCTGGAACCCAGTTGAGAGGGCTGCCCGTCGAGCTGCGGATCGTCGCGAAAGGGTCGGAGAAGGCGGATTTCGTCCGTCGGGTCGGCGGCGAGCGTGTAGTAGCCATCGGCAACGGGCGCAACGATGTGCCAATGATGAGAGCCGCCGGCCTCGGCATCGCGGTGATAGGGCCGGAGGGAGCCGCTGTAGAGCTTCTTCATGTTGCCGATATGGTGGTTCGAGATGTCCACGATGCTCTTGACCTGCTGGCCAGCCCGCTGCGCATCAAGGCGGCGCTGCGCGACTGAGCCCGGCTGAAGGGAATGGAACGATGGATGCGAGAATCGATTCTGTAAGGGCAATGGAGATCCTCGACTCGAGGGGGAACCCCACCGTCCGCGTGTTCTGCCGGCTCGACAACGGAATCGAGGCAGCCGCTTCCGTGCCTTCCGGCGCCTCGACGGGAGAGAACGAGGCTGTGGAACTTCGTGACGGCGACAAGAAGCGTTATGGCGGCAAGGGGGTCCTCAAGGCCGTTTGCGGAGTGAACGAAACCATCGCGCCGGCGATTGTCGGAATGAAACCGCGCATGCAGGCCGATATCGACCACAGGATGATCGAGCTCGACGGGACTCCTAACAAGGGCAGGCTGGGAGCGAACGGAATACTTGGAGTCTCGATGGCCGTTGCGCGGGTGGCGGCCATTGAGGCCGGCCTTCCCCTCTACACATACCTGGGCGGTCCTGGAGCAGTCCGCCTGCCCGTTCCGATGATGAACATTCTGAACGGCGGCAAGCATGCCGACAACAGCGTGGATTTCCAGGAGTTCATGGTCATGCCGCTGGGGGCGCCAACATTCGCCGAAGCCTTGCGCTACGGAGCGGAGACCTTCCACGCCCTCAAGAAGATACTCTCGGACAGGGGCTACTCCACGAACGTGGGTGACGAGGGAGGCTTCGCTCCGAACCTGAAGAGCAACGACGAAGCCTGCGAAGTCATCGTCTCAGCCATTGAAGCGGCTGGATACCGGCCGGGCGCGGATGTTGCGATCGCCCTCGATCCTGCTGCCAGCTCCTTCTTCGAGAACGGCTCGTACAACCTCTCGAAGTCCGGGCAGGGGTCGAAGACCAGCGCCGAGATGACCAGGCTCTACGAGGAGTGGATTGGGAGATACCCCATCGTATCCATCGAGGACGGACTGGCCGAGAACGACTGGGAGGGCTTCAAGGCTCATACCGCAGCCCTTGGAGGCAGGGTGCAGATCGTCGGCGACGACCTCTATGTCACGAACACGCGGTTCATCTCCAGGGGAATCGAGGAGGAGTCCACCAATGCCGTACTGATAAAGCTCAATCAGATCGGCACCGTGACGGAGACAATCGAGGCGATCGACCTCTGCAGGAAGGCAGGCTGGGGATACGTCATCTCCCACAGGAGCGGCGAAACCGAGGACTCCTTCATGGCCGACTTCGCCGTAGCCATGGGCGGGGGCCAGATCAAGACAGGTTCCGCCTGCCGCAGCGAACGCATGGCGAAGTACAACCGCCTGCTGGAGATAGAGGCGGAGCTGGGCTCTTCGGCACGATTCGGTAGATAGCCAGGCGGTTACAAGGGAGACTCACAAGGGCAGCCTGCCTGTGAAAGGTCAGTCGTCTTGGTATAGATCTTAGTACCATATTGCGGCGCAATAAGATATGCTTTTCGCGGGCCAGGTCATCTGTGGTTGGAACACCCTGATCGCCCAGCCCGTGGATATTCCTGCCTCCCGTTGTTTCCGGGGGCCAGAAACAACTGCCGGCCGTGGTCACTTCTCTCGAGGCGAGAAGTGACCGGGGGGGAGCAGAATCTCGTGAGATGCTACACGGCAGTGATTCCAGCCGATGAAGCCGGGGATCCTCTCACGGTCGAGTCTCAGGCAGCCATGCAGGAATGGAGCACCGGAGCAAAGGGCAGGCATTGACTCCACGTACGGCATTGCGTACGATAGTGCTGACGGGAGGGAGGACCATGTCAGCGCTCAGTGCCACAGATGCCAGAGCCCGGCTGTACCGCCTCATAGACGAGGCGGCCGAGACTCATGAACCGATCCTGATCACAGGGAAGAGAAGCAACGCCGTACTCCTGTCCGAGGAGGACTGGCGATCGATCCAGGAGACCCTGTTCCTGCTCTCGGTCCCCGGCATGCGCGAGAGCATCGTCGAGGGCATGAACACGCCGGTCGAGAAGTGCAGCGAAAAGCCCGGCTGGTGACCTGGCGCCTGGTCTACACCGGGCAGGCCCGGAAGGATGCGAAGAAGATCCAGGCAGCCGGGCTACGTGAGAAGGCGGAAGCTCTCCTCGACCTGATCGCGAAAGATCCTTACGCTGCCCCGCCTCCGTTCGAACGGCTTCTCGGTGACCTGAAGGGCGCGATATCCCGCAGGATCAACATCCAGCACCGGCTGGTCTACCAGGTACTCGATGAAGTGAA
Organism: uncultured bacterium; assembly: GCA_964569245.1. Lineage (GTDB taxonomy): Bacteria > Fermentibacterota > Fermentibacteria > Fermentibacterales > Fermentibacteraceae > JAAYTY01. Next base: position 239,869 of record CAZMTK010000002.1, read on the forward strand.
GACCATCAAGGTCCTCCGGATGTGGACGCACTACGAGTAGATCGGCCCGTCTCTCCAGACAGACTCCAGGTTGCCTGCATTCCGGTGAAGATCCGAATTGGCGGGCCATTTGCTTTGTGGATTGAACACCCTCATGGCCCAGCTCGTGAAGATCGCGAGCTGGAGCAGAGTCTCGTAAGATGGCTTCCTGTTTGCCGTTCCCCGACGTTGGGTCGATAACCTTCTCCCGGTCGAAGACTAGGTGCCATGCAGGAATGGAACTGGTGTTTTCGACCGGACAGGTCTTCAGCTAGAGCCTGACCACCATGATTGTGGTAGCCTGCCCGTTGACAGCCCCCTGGATAAGATAGGTCCCTGTGGGGACTTGAGTCCCCGAGCCATCATTTCCGTCCCAGGTGAATGACGAGCCTTCGCGGTCGGAGAGACTCCGAATGAGACGCCCAGTGATGTCGTAGACCATGAGCTGCCCGGGAAGGGGTGAGCCTTCACAGGTGATTATAACGGATGAGAAGAATGGGTTGCACGAGGCAGTCATCTCCAGTCCAGGAACCGCAGGCCCCGCCTCTCCCTCCCCCACGCCAAGCCAGTTGTGGTCGAACCAGCCGAGGCGGATCCACCCCTTCTGGATTCCAGGATCGATCTCTGTCCAGTTCGCGAAGATGTCACCGGCATCGTTCGAGCACGCCCTGAAGTAGTACAGGTCCTCCGGTGTCTCGTCCGTGTAGTCATATGCTATGTACGGTGCCTCGATGTAGTCTCCGTTCAGGTCCAGAACGCAGAATTTCACGTATTTGTTGAAGCCGTCCGGCGGAGCACCCTCTATCCACATCGCATACAGAGAGGTCCCCCCACAAGCTTTAAGGAGTGTCGGCCAGTTCGTGCTCCCGACGGAAGGCTCCGTATAGATGATTTGCCCATCTATCAGAAGGGAGCCGGTGTCACGGTCGACTCTGAAGAACTTCAGATACTCACCCACGCTCGAGATCTGCTCCTTGTAGAGAATGCAGGCGTTTCCATCGCTGTCTGTCGTCATGCTCCAACGATGGCCTGCTTCAGCTGCGGGGTCGGCGAACTCGAATGGTGCGATGATCATGTTGCCGTCGAGGTCGTATTCGAGATACCTGGGGAGCTGCGTACTCCCACCAGCGAAGCCGAGAACCAGCATGTGCACGCGATCGCCGTCGACGAGAACAAGCGAGTTCTCCGCGCTCTCCGGGATCGTGTCCCTGAAGACCTCCGGACCTCCCGGATAGAACACGGAGTAGTAGATGCCCCCATGGGCGTCCCAGGTAAGATGTATCCTACCGAGGCTGTCGCTCGACGCAGAGATCTCGGGCCAGACACAGCCCAGATAGCTAAACTGGGTCGGAGGGAGGGTAAGGTTGCCCTCCTGATCCGTCATCGCATACCAGATGTGATCGTCCAATTCGCGCCAGAAGTAGGCTATCTGGTCACCTACTGCCGCCATTGAAGGATAACCTGACCAGACCTCGCGTGAAACCAGCGTGTCAGGAAGGACGAACGAGCCATCGACGAGCACGATATTGCGTGCAATCCTGGGAAGCGTCTCGAGATCCCAGCCCTGGTGCACGAACTCCCCCTCAGAGATCACGAGATCCTTTCTCTGATAGTCGTCGCCAGGAGTCTGGATGCTGATCACCGGGTCGCTCCAGCCCGGGGCGTGGGTCACAGCGACCAGACAGGCTGCGAGAAACGCTGATATCACTCGAGCACCCCTGTTCTCGCGGCGTCATGCTGACACTGCAGCCAAGGAGAATATCCCTCGTCGCACTCACCAAGCTCCCAGACATGCAGGTAGTTGTCGACCGTTCCGAAGACGACCTCGACCTTCTCGTCGTTGTCGATGTCCGCAATTGCGAATCCACCGTAGATGTCAGATGGAAGAGTGTAGGGAAAGCCAAGGCTGGTCAGACCTTCCCCACCACTATTAAGAGCACGCACAAGACCAGACCTGCTCGCGAATATGATATCGGAATACCCTTCTGCATCGAGATTGCCCAGCGCTGCAAACGGCGGCCTTTCGCTTGAAACTTCGATCAGACTGAACGAGTGCTTGTCTCCATCCGGCTCCCACGAAAAAGCTCGGTTTGCGGATGGAGTGGTGACACGATCCGTACCGGCCTGAAGCGCATCCCAGTCCACGATCATGCATGACAGCACCCAATCGCTCGTCGTGTCGCTCGACGCACAGTTGATCGGCGTGTTCTGCAGGCTGTCCGCATCCAGGATGTATGCCGGATAGAAGTTCGAAGCGGCCATGCCCCGTGGGAGGGCTATCCTAAGACTCGAGCCGGCAAGCGACCCAACCGCAGGGATCGCCCTGTAGAACTCCCCGGTGAAAGTCCTGCTCGCATAGATGCTGCCAGTGGAATAGCTGTAGAGGTGGAGCCGGCTTTCCTTGTTGGCGCCCAGGATCTCGTGCCGGCTGCAGGTTATGATCAGCTCGGCAGGATACTGCCCGTTCAGGTCGCGGGCGCATACCCACGACTGGAGGTTGATAGAGCCCTGCGTGACAGCTCCTGGCACGTACTCCCGGTCAAGGGCTGCGAGGCTGTCGCCCTGCACCCGGAGCACGTATAGCGTGTCCCTGAGAACGTAGGCGATCTCGTCTCGCCGGTACATTTGCCCCTGCTCGCTGAAGAGATCGGTCAGCACTGCGGTCCTGGGATGACCTCCCCATGGAAGCGAAGCACCGCATCCGTGTGCCCTCGAATACAGCAGGTCCCCGTCACTCCCATCCAGGATCAGGAGTTCGTCCGGGGTGAAGATGACGACCTCGGGGATTTCGTCTCCGCAGACACTGCCAAGCACAGGGACGCAATAATCCTCGGTCCAGCCGATGCATCCAACAGACAGCTCATAAGGCCCCGCCACCCACCTGATCTCACCCTCTGGCTCCGCACAGACCAGCCAGTGCTGTCCGACCTGGACGACTATCTCGAGCTCGCCGTCACCATCGACATCACCCAGCGCCGGAGGAGAAGCTACAGACCCGGGCACTCGGATCGGCCAGCCGTCTTCGTTGGGATAGCCGTCGATGATCTCGATTTCAGCAGTCGCATCATTGTTCGCGGTCCAGCTGTCAGGACAGCGTCCCTGGGGGTCTGCCGTCACGTGCAGGGTCAGAGTTGCCGGGAAGCTCACGCTCCCTGCTCTCCAGCCGAAAGACAGTGTGGCTTCCTCGCCTGGCTCGAGGCCGTTGCATGTCCTGGTCAGCGTGGTGTCGTACTGCCCGCACTCGACCTCCATCGTCGCCGAAAAGCTCCCCGACTCCTCCGCCCCGGCATTGCGAACGATCGAGTGGAGCATGGTAACCTGCAAGGATGATTCGATCGGGACAGTCGGGTATCTACTGATCTCGATGTCTTCGGGCGAGACTATCAGGTCGCACCGGTTCCTGAACTTCACCCGGTCACCCATGTCGACCGCATGATCGCCAAGGAGGTTTCCACCTGCCAGATCGTCCCCCCAGCCCGAGGATCCCCAGAGAGATGAGGACATATCCATCCTCGCGCTGGCTACAGCGTCTCCAGTGCGAGTGACGCCCCTGTGGAACACCATTTCAGAAGTCCTCACGGCTAGAGCGAGGAACTGCACTCCTGCAGCCCAGCTATGCCCATAAACCCCGATGGCTCCCCCATCAGTGTTCAGCAGGAGAGCCTCACCGAAGCACTGGACACCGAAGTCATAGTCGTTCCCGTCAGGATCGAAGTACATCCAGGACGGGTAGCAGCGATTATACTGGAGGCTGTCGGTCCAGTTGAATGTGCCCTGCGAGCAACTCGCCAGCAGGACAAAGGGCCACCCATGGCTCTCGTTGCCATCACAGAGGGCCCAGGCGTCAGTCGTGTCGAATGTCGAGTCAGGCATGCCTCCGGCTCCGTCCATGGCGCACTCGAAGAAGTGCACCGCACCATGATTTTTATACAGCAGAACCTGAGAGCCATTCTCCATGAAGGACTCGCAATCATCGCACCACTGACCGCTGGACATCGTGCTACCGTCGCTGCTGGTGGAAGGATCCCCGTCCCCACAGGCCGCGAGATCAAGCGTGTATCCCAGCCAGGCCGACACTTCCTCGCCCCAGGCCTCAGTCGGTTCCGATACAGGATCGAAGCCATCGAGCACGCACAAGTTCCTTCGCCATGCAAGGCTGGAGGGTGGCGGCCAGGATATCACTTCGCTTTCGAACTCCATGATGAGGTCAACCACATCCTTCAGCTGAGAGGTCGTTCTTGCTGGAATACGCCCGATGATCATGTCCGGGAATACGCCGTACTGCTCCGGGGGATCTCCGAACCCGGCATACCAGCCGTCGGAACCTTGCTCCGGCCACGTACCGACCAGCCTTACTTTCGTTGGAAGAAACCAGTCCTCTCCTGCATACGAGGAATCTTCATGGTCGCCGGTCAACAGCAGGTAGGACGGCCGCTTCGTCTCTGCCGATCCCCAGTCCCACATGGCCTCAGTGAAGTCGCGAATGATATCGGGCGTGATAGCCTGCTCGTTCCCCCCGAACTGACTCAGCACACTGTCCGTCCGTGCAATCGCCACATCAAACCCATCCAGGTCGGCCCTGTGGTGCGCAAGTGTATCCACCCACCAGCCATCGAGACCGGATGCAACCAGGATAACGTAGTCCGGCACGAAGCCCGGCCCAGACTCAAGGTCTCCGGGACGGGAGACCCTCCCCGGGACGGGCGCCCACGGAGGAGGCTCCGGGCTATACCCAAGCAGTCTGTCCCCGATCAGCCCCTCGTAGCATCCCAGGTCGCAGGTCGGCCAGGAGGAAGTGGTGTCGTAGCTCAGCGCGATCTCGATATCACTCCAGACTCGGAGGCTGTCCTCTGAGGCTAGATACTGCACGGGATGGACGTCGATGATGCCGACACGCAGATCCCTCAGCCGAAACTCCCCGACAAGCCTCACGAGGGTGTCGGGATACCATTCCTCCGAGGCGTATGCGGAAGAATCCTGCCGGAAGTACTCACCGATCCAACTCGCTCCCGTGCTGTCCGTAACGAGGCTGTCCAATGGCGCAGGATACACTGGGATGCACTCGATGCCCTCGCAGCATGCGGCCGAGTACTCGAGTGCGATGTCCGTATCATCGGGGAGCCACACCATTCGCCTTACGATGGGCAGTTCGGGCCAGCCGACTTTGTCCGAGGGCACTGTACCGGGGGAAGGAAGACGCAGATACGCCTGCGAGTCCACCGTCACGGTCTCCGCGAGGAGCCCGCGCAGCTCAACGTCGAAGGTCAGGAAGCTGTCCCAGGTGCCGTTGAACTGCACAAGGGGCGAGCTATTCTCCGAAGCGCCGGCGTTGAACTGGAGCCAGGAGGACTGAGCAAAGGACATCGAGGCGAGAAGGATTGAGGGAAGAAGGAAGCGAACGAGCATCTTACCCCCTCCCCCCTTGTTCGTATGTAGCTGTATTGTAGCGAAATCCGCCGGGAAAGCAAGCGTCGAAGAGTAACACGGGCGCAGGCACGTATGATGCCTGCAGGAGATCACGAGATCCAGATCTTGCTGCAAGAGGCTTCCCCAGTTGCCCGACCGGTCATTGTCTGCCGAGCTATTCCGGTGGTCCTCAGGTAGAGCGGCCGCGAAGCTACTTCCCGATTCGAGGAAGTAGCCGGTCAGCTTGGCCTAGTTAGTTTAACATATTGCGGTATAACCAGATATGCTTTGGCGGTCCCACGGGGATACGCAGTCCCCCGCGGACCTCGGGTTCGCATGAAATGCGAGCACGAAACGCAGACGCCCTGCGGCTGCGTTGCCAATTACATTCGTATCGCCCTGTACCAGAAATGGAATTGGCGGTCCCACGGGGAAACGCAGTCCCCCGCGGACCTCGGGTTCGCATGAAATGCGAGCACGAAACGCAGAC
>CAZMTK010000002.1:245882-253568 GCA_964569245.1 uncultured bacterium
ACGCAGTCCCCCGCGGACCTCGGGTTCGCATGAAATGCGAGCACGAAACGCAGACGCCCTGCGGCTGCGTTGCCAATTACATTCGTATCGCCCTGTACCAGAAATGGAATTGGCGGTCCCACGGGGAATCGAACCCCGGTTTGATGGCTGAGAACCACCCGTCCTAGACCTCTAGACGATGGGACCGCCGAGGGAGCGGGATTATCTCCGGACGGTCGAGCCTATGTCAAGTCCGGCACAGGCTTCGCACTATCAGTCTTCGTCGCGCCCGAACAGGTCCTCGTAGCGTTTCACCGCCTTGCTGAGCGCCTCTCCCCCGAGGTCGCCGAGACTTTCGATGGCTCTGCGCAGGCGCACCCGGCACATGTCGCTGCCCAGCAGTGCCATGGAGTCGTACAACGGGGTCGAGGCCTTCGAGCCCGAGATCGCCACGTAGAAGGGTCGCGTGAGGTCGCGAAGCTTTACGCCAAGCTTCTCGCCGAGATCCTTGAAGAGCCCTTCGACGGCGGAGGGAGTCATCTCGTCGAGTCTCTCGATCCGCCACACCGCTAGCTGCAGGATCTCCTGAACCTCGGCAGCCGTCCTGCCCTTCATCTCCAGCGCCCGGGGGTCCAGCGGCACCGAGTCGGAGAAGAAGAACGAGGTCAGCGGCCCCCAGTCCCCGAGAGTTTCCAGCCTGCTGTGGGCGACCTTCAGCACTTCCAGCAGGTGCTCCCTGCCCAGGCCCCACTGCTCCATCACGGGCATCAGGCTCTCGGGGGTGTAGTTCTCGCGGATGTACCTTGCGTTGAGCCAGCGCAGCTTGGCGATGTCGAACACCGGGCCGCCCAGTGTGATGTCCTCGAGGCGCAGCTCTCTCAGCATGTCCTCGATCGAGAATTTCTCCTCGCCTACGGGCATGCTCCAACCCATCATGCCGAGGTAGTTGAGAAGCGCTTCCGGCAGGAATCCAGCCCGCCTGTAGTAGGTGATGGAGGTAGGGTTCCTCCTCTTCGAGAGCTTGCTGCGGTCAGCATTCCGAAGAAGCGGAAGATGGCAGAACACCGGCGGCTCCCACCCGAAGGCCTCGAATAGGAAGATGTGCTTGGGGACGGAGTTGATCCACTCCTCGCCGCGGATGATGTGACTGATCTGCATCAGGTGGTCGTCAACCACCACGGCCAGATGGTATGTGGGAAACCCGTCGCTCTTGAGCAGGATCTGGTCGTCCACCGTGGACCATGCCTTGCGGATCTCTCCGCGCAGAAGGTCGGTGAACACGCACTCGTCCTCAAGTGGAGCCTTCATGCGGATCACATGGGCTTCACCCGCGGCGGCCCTGCGGTCGGACTCGTCGCGGGGGATGTCGCGGCAGTGCCTGTCGTATCCCGAGTCGGCGCCCGACCGGCGGGCAGCCCTCATCGAGAGCAGGCGCTCCCTTGTGCAGAAGCACCTGTATGCAGCGCCCTTCGAGAGCAGTGCGGCGGCGTGCTCGCGGTAAATGCCCAGCCTCTCGCTCTGGCGGTACGGCCCGAATGGCCCTCCGATGCCGGGACCCTCGTCCCACTTCAGGCCGAGCCACTCGAGCGAGTCGCATATCGCCTGCTCGAACCGTGCGTGAGAGCGATAGCTGTCCGTGTCCTCGATGCGGAGGACGAAGCTCCCCCCGTTCTTCTTCGCCCATACGTAGTCGAACAGGGCCTGGTAGGCCGTTCCGACATGGGGGTCGCCAGTGGGAGAGGGCGCAATCCTCGTTCTTACCTTCACGTCAGTGCCCCCCCTCCTTCGGTGCGGACTTCGCGATCCTCGCCCAGTCGTCCCTCAGGGTTACGGTGCGGTTGAACACAGGGGCTCCCGGCCTCGAGTCGCCCGTGTCCGCGCAGAAGTAGCCCAGCCTCTCGAACTGCCAGGCCGTTCCCGGGGCGGATGATGCCAGATGATTCTCGACCATGCAGCCGGTGAGGATCTCGAGCGAGGCGGGGTTGATGTCCTCCTTCCAGCTCCGCCCCTCGGTCGAGCCCGGGAAGGGCACGCCGAAGAGGTGCTCGTAAAGCCGCACCTCGGCAGGCACGCAGTGGGCGGCGGACACCCAGTGCAGGGTTGCCTTCACCCTCCGCCCGTCGGGGGCGTCACCGCCTTTCGTCGCAGGGTCGTAGGTGCAGCGGATCTCCCTGATCTCGCCGGTGGAGGGATCCTTCACCACCCCCGTGCATTTCACAAGGTAGGCGTAGCGCAGGCGCACCTCCCTGCCGGGCGAGAGCCTGAAGAACTTCGATGGCGGAGTCTCCATGAAGTCGTCCCGTTCGATGTAGAGATCCCGGCTGAACGTAATCCGCCTCGTGCCCGCAGAGGGATCCTCGGGATTCACCACGAAGTCGAACTCCTCGGTCTGACCCTCCGGGTAGTTCTCGATCACCAGCTTCACCGGCCTGAGAACCGCCATGGCGCGGGGGGCAGTGCGGTTCAGCTCTTCCCTCACGCAGTGTTCGAGCAGCGCGATGTCCACTACACTGTCGCGCTTGGCTACTCCCACACGCTCGGCGAACGCGCGTATGGCCGCGGGGGGGTAGCCGCGGCGCCTGATGCCGGCCAGCGTCGGCATCCTGGGGTCGTCCCAGCCGCGCACCAGGCCTTCGTTAACAAGCTCCAGGAACTTGCGCTTGCTCATCACCGTGTGGGTGAGGTTGAGCCTGGCGAACTCGATCTGCTGGGAGTGGTGTATGCCGAGCTCGTCCAGGAACCAGTCGTACAGGGGTCTGTGATCCTCGAACTCGAGCGTGCAGATGGAGTGGGTGATCCCCTCCAGCGAGTCGGACACAGGATGGGCGTAGTCGTACATCGGATAGATGCACCACTTGTCGCCTGTCCTGTGATGGCTGGCGCGCAGGATCCTGTAGATCACGGGATCACGCATGTTCAGGTTAGGCGAGGCCATGTCTATCTTCGCCCTCAGGGTGCGCGACCCGTCAGGGAACTCGCCGGCCCTCATACGCCTGAACAGGTCTAGATTCTCCTCGACCTTCCTGTCGCGCCAGGGGCTGTTCCGCCCCGGCTCGGTCAGCGTGCCGCGGTACTCGCGCACCTGCTCGGCCGTGAGGTCGCAGACATAGGCGCTCCCCTTCAGTATCAGATGCTCGGCGAAACGGTACAGGTCCTCGAAGTAGTCGGAGGCGTAGAACAGCCTGTCCTCCCAGTCGAATCCCAGCCATCGCACGTCATTGATGATGGAATCGACGTACTCCACCTCCTCCTTCGAGGGGTTGGTATCGTCGAAGCGCAGGTTGCACTTCCCTGCGTAGTCCCTCGCTATGCCGAAGTTGAGGCATATGGACTTCGCATGCCCTATGTGCAGGTATCCGTTGGGCTCCGGGGGAAACCGCGTGTGGACCCTGCCCCCGAACCGGCCGGTGCGGTTGTGCTCGTTGATGATCTCCCTGATGAAATCAACGGGGGCTCCCGCAGCCGTCCTGTCGAAACCGTCAGTTCTCTTCTTCACGTCATCCATATCGGATCCTCACTGGGTGACTGCCTGTAAAGGACGGGCCGTGGCCCTGCCGACACCAAAGCTTCAGGCCCGCATCCCCGGGGCTCACGCCTCCCAGGGCCGGGCCGTAGTCTGTCGCTGGGAGTACTTCCTTCCGCCCACGGTGATCGCGTTCACCGGGCAGATCCCCTGGCAGCGCATGCATAGTTCGCATCGGTCGAGATGCTGCGGGAAGTCTCTCATCCTTATGTTCCTCACCGGACAGTGCTCCGCACACAGACCGCATCTCGTACAGACCGACCTGTCGGCCTCGAGGGGCAGCTTCTTCCGCATGAACGAGAACGGTCTGTCGTTTCCGAGCAGCATACATGCCAGATCGGAGAGGATGGGCACCCTACGCCAGGAGCCGGTTCCGTGCATCAGCTCACGAGCGAAGGACTCAGACTTCTCGATGCCGCGTCTGACCAGCTTCGCATCCTTCTCCGGGTTCGCATTCCTCTTCAGGAAGTTCGACGGCATCAAGATCTGCCGTGCGCCCAGCACCTTGTAGCCGAGACGCCTTAGGAGCTGCCTCAGGGGGCCCACGAGCCCCATCGTAGAACCGCCCATGGTAACGAGCAGGAAGGCTGATCTCCCGCCGGAAGGCGGCAGATTGCGGAAGAATCGCCAGACCAGGGGATAGGTCGTGAAGGCGGCCGCCGGACAGGCCAACCCGAGCACGCCACCTGGAGGCAGAGAGGCCGGGTCGGTGTCCTCGATCGGGCGCGTTCGAACCACAACATCGCCCTCTCTGAACACCGCAGCCATGGCGGTGACGCAGGCAGCGGTGTTGCCGGTGCCGGAGAAGAAGCAGAAGTCGATATCGCTCTTGATCATCGCCTTTCCGTTCCCGGGAAGGAAAGCACGAACATAACCAACAGCCTGCTCCGAGGCATGACTGTGTCCCAGGAAGCCTCCGGAGTTAGTATAGCCAAGGAGGAGATCGGCATGAAGTACCTCGTCCTTCTCAGCGGCGGGGTGGATTCCGCTGTGGCAGCGCTCCTTCTGCGGAGGGGGGGTTGGGATGTTTCCGGCATTCACATGCTGCCCGGGAGAGACGAATCCGCTCCTCCGGGCTCCTGCTGGAGCGAGGAAGCATCCACAGCCGCCGACCATGCCGCCGCCGTCGCGGACAGGCTCGGCATTCCCCTGACCGTGGCGGACGTCTCCTCGAGCTTCAGGAAGCACGTTCTGGAAGCTGCAGGCCGGATGTACTCGTCGGGCCTCACTCCCAATCCGTGTGCCCTCTGCAACAGGCATGTCAAGCTCGGCGCTCTGCTCGAGGCCGCCAGGTCATCCGGGCTGTCGTTCGACAGGGTAGCCACCGGACACTATTCGCGCACGGCCGTGTCGTCCGCGGGGCGCAGCCTTCTGTTCGCAGGATCTGACAGAAGCAAGGACCAGAGCTACTTCCTGTCCCTGCTCGCCCAGGCTCAGCTCCGCCTGCTCGACCTTCCCCTTGGCACCCTAACGAAGAGCGAAGTGCGCAGGATCGCGGATGAGTCGGGGCTTTCGAACCTGGTAAGGCCGCAGGAGAGCCAGGACTTCGCGGCGGACGGCGCGTTCGCATCGGTGGTTCGCGACGAATCGCCTGCACCGGGGCCGATAGTGGATGTCGAAGGGAGACTCCTCGGAGAGCACCGCGGAGCGTTCCTGTTCACCGTGGGGCAGCGGTGCGGCCTCGGAATCGGCGGCCTTCGCAGGCCGATGTACGTGCTCGAGACGGACGTGAAGGGCAACCGTGTGATCGTGGGTCCAGCAGAGCGCCTTCTGTCAGGAGGGCTGAGGGCCGGAGGGATGAACTGGATCGCCCTCGAGACCCCCTCGGGCTCGTTCAGGGCAGCGGTGAGAATCCGCAGCAGGCACCGGCCGGCTTCCTGCACCGTGAGCGTGACAGATGGCGGCGAAGGGGTGGAAGTATCGTTCGACGAGCCCCAGCCGGCTGTCGCGCCGGGACAGCTTGCGGTGATCTACGAAGGGGATGCCGTTATCGGCGCGGGGACGATCATCGGGCGCCTCTCGTAGTCGACAGGCTAGAGCCCCGTATTCAGCAGCCCGCTGTCACTTCCCGTAGCGCCCGATCCCGGACAGGCGCAGACCCGCCGACCTGACGATCTCTTCGAGCGCAGCCACCAGAACAGGAGACAGGCTGCCGGCTTCTTCGTGCAACAGCTCCACTCCTGCATCGACGCCGTCGGTGCGCACCCTGGCAAAGGAGAAGCCCAGCGCCAGCACCCGGCGCTCCAGCTCCTCCACGAGGCTGAGAAGATCCGGGGTGACAGCTGTGCCTGCAGGGATCCTTGTGGCGAGGCAGGCGGTGTTGAGCCGGTGCGGGTCGGGCAGGCCGAGGCCGACGGACATCTTCACGACTCCCTCTCGGCCGATGCCCAGCTCGGCCAGCGGGCTGCGCACCCCAAGCCCGCGGAGGGCTCTCAAACCGGGGCGGTCTTCCTGAATGTCGTCGGCGTTCGTGCCGTCGGCGAGCACCGTGAATCCCAAGGCGGCTGCTTCCTCGAGCAGCCTCCCGAGGATGATCTTCTTGCAGAGGTAGCACCTGTCGGGAGGGTTGGATGCGACCAGGGGGTCGGCAAGCGGATCGAGCCTGACCAGGTGATGCTCGAACCCGAGATCCGCCGCAAGGGCGCAGGCTCTCTCGATGTCGGAGCGGTGCGTGAAAGGCGTGTCTGCCGTGAGTGCGATGAAGCCTTCTCCAACTGCCTTTGCGGCAACAGCGCAGAGCAGCGAGCTGTCAACCCCGCCGCTGAAGGCGACGGCGAACGGCTCCATCCCTTCGAGCAGGCTTACCAGACGGCTCGGCACTGACGCACGCTCCTTACCCCGTCAGTATCAGGTTTAAGATACTTGAGAAACCCTTGAAAACAGACAGCAGAGCCGGCGGACCGCAGCCAGGCGTCTTCAGAGACCGGAGGCAGCAACATATCAGCCTGTTCTTGCTGGAGAAGCCAGAACAAAGAAGGTCAACAACCGTGACACGAGTATACTGGGATTGAGCGGGTACAGGATAACGGGCGTGAGTGGAGGGAACGTCGTCTGCATAGACGCGAGCTACACCCGGCGGATCGCATGTCCCTTCTGTGGTGGAGAGCATCTGCGGGTCAAGGACAGGCTTGTGCGTGAGCTGAGGCACGGCAGCATGGGGATGCGGCCGTGCTATCTGAGGCTCACGGGGCACAAGTACCTCTGCAGGACATGCGGGCGATACTTCAACCAGCGCTTTCCGGGGGTTCAGCCCTGGCGGCGGAGCACGGAGACGTTCAGGCGGCAGGTATTCACGGACCACATGGACGGGATCTGCAGCAAGAGGCTTGCGGAGCGTGAGCGGATGGGATGGCGACGGTGGGGCGCTGGCACAGGGACTTCCTGGAGAGGCGGATCACGGAGAGGCAGCTCGGTGGCTGTCCGGAGGTGCTGGGTATGGACGAGCACTTCTTCACCCGGAGGCGGGGATACGCCACCACGCTTTGCGATCTCGAGCGCCACAGGGTCTATGACGTCGTTCTGGGCAGATCCGAGCAGTCTCTGGCGGGTTTCTTCGAGATGCTCCAGGGCAGGGACCGGGTGAGGAAGGTGTGCATCGACCTGTCTGCTACGTACCGGTCAATCGTCCGGAGGTACTTCCCGAACGCCAGGATCGTTGCTGACCGGTTCCATGTGATCCGGCTGGTAAACCATCATTTCCTGGCGACCTGGAAGACGCTGGACCCGGTGTCGTCGAGGAACCGCGGGCTGAGGTCCCTCATGAGGAGGCACGGCGACAGGATCAGCCCCGAGCAGAAGACGAGGTTGAGTTCCTACTTCGGGAGCCGTCCCGAGATCGGGGCTATCTACGGCTTCAAGCAGGAGCTCTGCGGGATGTTCCGACGGAAGACGTGCAGCAGGAGGACCTGTCAGCGCATGATCCCCAGGCTGCTCGCCCTGATCGAGCAGCTCAAGGGCTGCGGGCTGTAGACCCTTGTCGTCCTGGGCAACACCCTGGCTGACTGGATCGAGGAGATCGTGTGCATGTGGAGATACACGAAGAACAACGGGATCACCGAAGGCTTCCACAACAAGATGAAGATGCTCGTCAGGAGAGCCTATGGCTTCAGAAACTTCGAGAACTGCCGGCTGAGGGTCCGAGCACTATGCAGCCAGGCAGAACAGAAGCGCTCTCGCAGGTTCGC
>CAZMTK010000002.1:253668-282447 GCA_964569245.1 uncultured bacterium
CTCTCGCAGGTTCGCGTGCGAACCTGCTGTCGGGAGCTCATTTCTGCAGGGCAGAAATGAGCGTGGCGGAGAGGGGGGGATTCGAACCCCCGGACAAGCTTTAGGCCCGTCAACCGCTTAGCAGGCGGTTGCCTTCAGCCACTCGGCCACCTCTCCGCACGCGGAGCGTGATTATCGGGATACTCGCGATAAGGGTCAAGGAAACAATGCATTCCGATCTGCACTGGTCCGCTCCTTGGCTCCCTGCTAGAGTAAAGAAGAACGCAATCACGGGAGACGGCATGCCCAGGGTCGACAGGCTGGTGATAGGTATCTTCGGCAGGGTCAACGCAGGCAAGAGCACCCTCATGAACCTCCTTGCCCAGCATGAGGCATCCATAGTCGACCCCCAGCCGGGCACCACCGCCGACATCAAGAGCATAGTCATGGAGATCCACGGGCTGGGACCCGTGCGCCTGCTCGATACTGCAGGGCTCGACGAATCCTCGGGGCTGGGTGAGAAGAAGCGCCGGAAGACTCTCGCAGCACTGGAGGAGGTGGATGTCGCCCTGCTCGTGATAGACCCGGTGCAAGCGGTCAGGTCGCGCACGCTCGAGGTGGAGGAGCTGGTGGGCAACCTGTCGAGGCGGCACGGACGCGCCCTCGGCATCGTCTTCAATCTGAGAGAGGACGCGGGGCTTGCACTGGAAGCCGAGAAGGCGACGCTTGCGGAGGCGCTCGAGTTCTGCCGCACGGCTCTTCCCGACAGGACCGAAGTCCCTTCGTTGACTGCGGACCTCTCTCTCGCAGCCAGCATGAGACCCGTCGTGGATTTCGTCTCGTCGCTCCGTCCGGGCGAATCACGCCAGACCGCGCTGCTGCCGTTCGTCGAACCCGGCAGAGCCGTGATACTGCACATCCCGATGGACGAGGAAACGCCTTCGGGCAGGCTTCTCCGACCTCAGGAGATGGTCATGGAGTACCTTCTCCGGATGATGGTCCCGGTGGGGCTATACAGGGTCGATCTGAAGCTGGGGCGCAGCTCTTCGAAGGGCCTGCGAGCCATGGAGGAGAAGAAGTTTCGGGACTTCCTGTCGGCCTTCGACTCGAACGGCGGCGTGCAGCTCGTGATAACCGATTCCCAGGCGATAGACCTGATGAGTTCCTGGGTCCCTCCCGGCATCCCTCTCACGACCTTCTCGATAATGATGATCAACCAGACCACCGGAGGCGACCTCGCTCTCTTCGCGCGCGGAACGCAAGCCCTCGACTCACTGCGGTCCGGTGACAGGGTGCTGATCGCCGAGGCGTGCAACCACGACAGGATGGCGGAGGACATCGGCACGGAACAGATTCCAAACAAGCTCTCCCGGAAGGTGCCCGGGCTGGCAATAGACCATTCCTTCGGCCGCGAATTCCCCTCTCCAGAGGAGCTTGCCCGGTATCGCGTTGTCATCCACTGCGGAGGCTGTATGATTAGCAGGCAGGCCGCCGCAGCGCGGGTTCACCGCCTGCACGAGGCCGGCGTGCCAGTGACAAACTACGGTCTGGTCCTGTCGTGGATCGAGGGTCCGGAGGTGCTGGGCAGGGTGCTGGCCCCATGGCTGTGACGGGAGGTGCGGTGTGAGCCGGCTTCTTTTCGCGCTGGCCCTGTTCCTTGCGCTGTCGTGCGGAGGAAGCGACGGAGACGAACCCGGCGGCGGTGAGACTTCGGGAACCACCGCAGGCGTCGAGGCCGAGCAGGCCGTCGAGGCGACCGAAGCCGTCACGGGAACCCCTGCGGTAACTGCACCCACAGGTGCAGTGCCCTACGCTCGCGGAGTGGCTGAAACCGCCAACCAGCGCACCGCTGCTATGGATTCGACTCTGAACGCGCTAGAGGGCGGAAGGTGACGGCGGCGCTCCTCCTAGCAGCATTGCTGTCTCAGGAGCCCTCGATACCGGTTTTCAGGCTTCATCAGCTCTCCCCCCGGTTCGACGCGATCGCCCTCTTCCTTCCCGGGGGAAGACTGCCACTTCAGCCCTGGCACGGCCTGCCCGATCGCACTCGGGAGCGCCTCTGGGCCTGCTCGTGCTACAGCATGCTTGTCCAGAGGACTTCCTGGAGCGCGTACATTGTCATCGCTCCTCCGGGCCTCGGCGATTCGATCCTGCCCGGGATGCTCGAGCTGGAGACCGACTGCCTGGAACAGGACGCATCCGGGTGGAGCAGGGCTCTGGCCCTTTCTTCATCAGACCCTGCCGGGGCCGTGCTGGTGATGTGGGACGTGCCTGTCCTGTCGAACGAAATCGTCGACGCCCCCCCGGCAATACCGGTCCGCAGGAGCGAGTGGCTTGCCTCCACTCCCGACACCCTCATGCTGACCGGCCAGTGGTGCAACGGGGTGATACTGCTGACTGGCGAAGCGCTGCTGGGGCAGGGACAGGCCTGGAGAGGCGCAGGCTCGGAGGTGATACTCACCCAGGACGGCCCTGTGGCTGCTACCGTGATAACATCCTCCGAGGCCACGCCTGCGCAGATTGAAGACCTCGCCGCCCTCAGTCATCCGTGGGATTCGGTTTTCGCCGATGTCTGGGGGCCGGTCTTCAGCGCGATAGACAGCCTCGTAGCCGCCGGACGACCGGTTTCCGGCGGCGGCCTTTCGGTCGTCTGGCTGAAGGGGACGGGGTCCGGTCCCAGGCTCGAGCCGTGGCGCATGCTGGTCTCTCCCCCTCCCCCGTCGAGAGCCTCGTTCACTCCCGCATGGCCCGGGCGAATGCCCGAGAACTACCCTTCCTTCGAACCGCCGGAGATTGACGGGGTGGTCAGGCTCGTCCTCTCGTTCCCCGGCTTCGGGGAAGACCTGCTGGCGGTGGCTGCTGGAATAGTCGAGAGGATCCTCTCGCGATCTCTGCTGCCTCTCGTTCCCGGCGCGGTATCCGTCTCGGTCACGCCCGGGATCGGCAGTCTGGACGTTGCGCTGATCGGCGCCGGTGATCTGCCCGACGAGGACTCGATCAGGGCTCTGATCAGGGCCGGGCTGGGACCGACCTCGCTCTGCCCACCCGAGGCCGCCCTGGTCAGGAACGCTGCACTGAGGGCCTCGCTGCAGGCCGGCAGGGAGCTCCCCATCCCTCTCGCGACCGACCTGGTGCTGCCGCTCGCAGAGGCGATAGCGGACTAGGATGCCGGCACAGGTGCAGACCGGTCGCCTCGCCAGAGGAACGGCTGCTGAACGGGCGGAACGGATGGCTGCGCTTCGGGAAGGCGCTCCTGAGCGGGGCTAGCCCGATCGAACGGCGAACGGCGCCAGGACCCGGCCTACTTCCTCTTCCGACCGAGCTGCTGCCGTACCCATGGCCAGTTGAGGATGATGTGCAGAACGGCCAGCACGACTAGCGTCACTCCGGCAACCGGATGGAACTGCTTGAAGGTCATGTAATCCACTGCGTCCATCAGCTTGGCTGCCCCTCCCGCGGCAACCGAGAGGAACACAAGGAACATCACAGGATTGAGGATCTTCAGCGCCTTCTGTCTGCCCATTGCCTCCTCCTTCACACCGGAGCCCGTCCGGTCTAGTGCTGGTAACGGCGCCGGCCAGGCCGGTCGGCGACATCATGCTCCTTCGAAGGGTCGGCGGACGCCTTTTCATGCTCCTCGGCCAGCAGGTTCCACTTCTCCTGCAGGGCGGCCGCCCTGTCGGCCACCCAGGAGTGCTCCTTCTGCAGTTCGACTACACGCTTCCCGTCGCATAGCACCTCGGGCTTGCAGAGTTCGGCCTCGAGTGTGCGCAGCCTCTCCTCGAGGGGAATCAGCTCCTTCTCCACCTTGTGCATCCGCTTCTCGACCGCCGTCCTTAGCTTGTAGAGCCTGTTCCTCTCCTCTGCCTCGCGCCGCCTGCGCTCCTTCTCCTGGTCGCGCTTCGTGGGCCCCTGCCTCTGCCGTCCCGCCTCGGCAAGGAACTGCTGCTCGAGCTCCCTCTGCTTCTTCTCGAGGTAGTAGCTGAACGGGCCGTTGAACCTCCTGACTGCCCCACCCTCAACCTCGTACACCTGCTCCACGGTGCCGGCAAGGAGGTTCTCGTCGTGGCTGATTAGAACAAGCGTGCCTCGATACTCCTTCAGAGCCTCCTCCAGCACCTCGCGCGAGAAGATGTCGAGGTGATTCGTCGGCTCGTCGAGGATGAGCAGGTTGAGAGGAGTCATGAGGATCCTCGCCAGCGCGATGCGCGACTTCTCGCCCCCGGAGAGGATGGCTGTCTTCTTGAAGACGTCGTCTCCCGTGAAGAGGAACATGCCCAGGAAGCTGCGGAGCTCCTGCTCGCTCCGTTCGGGAGCGACGGTCGAGAGCTGCTCCATCAGGTTCAGGTCACGGTTCAGCGCGAGCTCTACCTCCTGTGAGTAGTAGCCGGTCAGCACCCCCTGGCTGATGCTCACCCTGCCCGTGGTCGGTTCCTCGATGCCGGCGAGGAGCCGAGACAGGGTGGACTTGCCCTCGCCGTTCCTACCGACTATTCCAACACGGTCGCCTCGCTCGATGAGGAGATCCACTCCTTCGAAGACAGTCCTGTCGTACGCCTTGGAGACGCCTGACGCCTCCACGACCCTCAGCGGCGATCTCGGAACTTCGGGGAACCTTATCCGCATCCTCCTCGGGCTTCTGTGGGTTTCGATGACCTCCAGGCGCTCCAGCATCTTCAGACGGCTCTGAACCAGGTTCCTCTTCTTCGGGTTCGCCTTGAACTTGTTGACGAAACGCTCCAGCTTCTCCCTGCGGTCGAGCTGTAGGCGTGCCTGGTGCTCGCGCTCGGCTGTCTCTCTCTTCTTCGTCTCCTCGTACTTCGAGTAGTTGCCCTTGTACATCGTCATCCTGCCGAACTCGATCTCGCAGACGCGGTTGACTGTCCTGTCGAGAAAAGCAGGGTCGTGAGAGATGATCCATGCGGCTCCCGGGAACTCCTCGAGGTACTGCTCCACCCATAGGCGGGCATCGAGGTCGAGGTGGTTCGTGGGCTCGTCGAGCAGAAGCAGGTCGGGTTCGGCGAGCAGCAGCGCCGCGAGCTCCGCCCGCATCCTCCAGCCGCCGCTGAAGTCCTCCAGGGGCTTGTCCATCTCATGCGCACGGAAGCCCAGGCCTCCCAGCAGGCGGGCGGCCCGGCTCTCCAGGTTGTACACGTCGGCGCTCTCGAGGAGGCTCACGGTGGCGCCGAGCTCGCGCAGGACGACGGCGGCGTCACCTGCGCCCGCCGCCAGGTCCTCGTGCAGGGCGGCCTGTCTGTCCAGCGCCTCCCTGATCTCGCTGCTGTGAAGGGCGACCCTCTTCAGAAGCGGTCCGCACGGAAACTCCGACATCTCCTGCGGCAGGTAGCCCACACTGATGCCCCGCGCCCGGGTGACGGTCCCCTGGGTGGGTTCGAGAACGCCTGCGAGCACGCGGAACAGCGTCGTCTTGCCGGCGCCATTCACGCCGACCAGGGCTGTCCGGTCGCCGCGCTCGATATTGAAAGTCAGCCCCGAGAACACCTCGTCGGAACCGAACGACACCCCCAGCCCGCCCGCGGAGACTATCATTCCGCCTACCTCCGCGTGCAGGCTGCCCACAGCTCCCGGCGCAGCTCCAGGGGGGCGAAACCCAGATGGTCGGAGGAGACCAGCAGGTAGGTCACTCCGTCCAGTTCGAAGTCGCAGGGCGAGGTCGGGCCGAGCCCGTGCAGATGGCCGTACACGCACAGCCTCGCTCCGGATCGCGAGATGCGCTCGGTGAATCCCGTGGCTCTGCCGTCTTCCGAGGGGGGGAAGTGCATCATGACTACCACGGGCCTCCCGTCTCCAGCAAGCCCTGCTGCTGCGTCCAGCGACATGTCCAGCCTTTCGAGCTCGCGCTCGCAGAGGGAACGGTCGCGCTCCTCGTCGTAGAACACTCCTCCGGGAAGGTTCCACCCGCGCGTGCCGGCCACCACGAGATCTCCCATGTCTGCTGCATCGTTCTGAAGGACGGTGCAGCCTTCCCCCAGTGCCGTCCTGACTCTGGCGAGAGACTTCCACCAGTAGTCGTGGTTGCCCTTCAGAACAGCCTTCCTGCCCGGAAGGGATCGTATCAGGTCGAGGTCCTGCGAGGCATCCTCGAGACGCATCGCCCACGAGAGGTCGCCCGGCACCAGCACTATGTCGTCCGCGGCGACGAGCCTCCTCCATGAGGTTTCGATCTTCGCGGCATGTCCCCGCCACTCGGGGCCGAAGACGTCCATCGGCTTGGCCCCCGACGCCGACAGGTGAAGGTCCGACATGGCCCAAAGTCTCATGGAGCAAGTATAACCCTCCGGCCCATGCCGTGGGCCGGGCTGGCGCGGGGTGCATGGATGCCGGTTATCTTTCACTCCCGGCCCGCGCCGGATACAAGGGAGGCGGCTTCTGGATCTCGCGATCTTCGATCTCGATGGAACCCTCCACAGAACCGAAGCAGCGCTCACACCGGCGATCAGGACTGCGCTGGTGGAGGTGGGGGCCACGCCGCCAGCCGACGAGGAGATAGAGGCTTCATACGGCGAGCCGATGCCGGTCATCTGCGAGAGACTGATTCCCGGCGGCGGCGAAGGGCTGCACTCGCGTTTCCTCGAAGCTCTCCGCAGGGCGCAGAGGGAGACCGTGCGGTCGGGCGGCGAATGCTATCCGGGCGTCAAGGAGATGCTCTCCGAAGTCGAGGAGGCCGGGTGGAGCATGGCTGTCTGCTCGAACGCCGGCATCGACTACATAGAGCTCGTGACGGGCGCTCTGGGGATCAGGAGATTCTTCACCGAGCTGAGCGGCATCTCGGAGGGGCTCGACAAGGCAGGCCGCGTGAGAAACATGGCTCGGCGCACGGACGGCATTGCAGTCGTCATAGGCGACAGGTACATGGACATCGAGGCGGCTGCGGCATGCGGGCTGCCTTCCATCGGATGCGGATGGGGCTATGGCGGCGCGGGGGAGCTCGCGGGAGCGACGTTCATCGCCGGCTCTCCAGCGGAGGTCCCGAAGCTGCTCGATGCCGTCAGGCGCAAGGCTGCGTCGTGAGGGCCGCTTCATCCCCCGCAGCGATGGGCTCTTCCTGCCAGCACCTCCAGTGCGTGCGGCAGCACTTCCAGGAGGAAGCCGCAGGCTTCGGTGGCGCCCTTCACGCTTCCCGGCAGATTCACTACGAGAGTCATCGCCCTGATTCCCGCGACGGCCCTCGAGAGCCATGCTGAGGCTATGGTTGCCGACGACCTGAAGCGTATCATCTCGGCCAGCCCGGGCGCGGGCCGCTCGACGATGTCGTTCGTCGCTTCGGGAGTTTCGTCGGTTGGCGAGAATCCCGTCCCTCCGGTTGTCAGAATGATGTCGCAAGAACCGTCGTCGCACCACGAGGCAAGCCTCCGGGCGACCGGCCTTCTGCCGTCGGGCATCACGGCGTAGCGCACCACCTGCAATCCCGCCTCGGACAGCATCCGAACCAGGGCTGCGCCGCTGCCGTCCTCCCTCTCCCCCCTGCTGCACGAATCGCTCAGGGTAAGCACTGCGGCCCTGGAAGCACCATGGTTCTCGTAGGAGGCGACGTCCCCCGGCCTGGCCGTTCCCGGTCCGACAGCGGTTCCAACGGCGTAACCGGACTTCAGTCCTTCCGGTCTGTCGGCAGTCTCGACGGGTATCGTGCCCAGCCTGAGCCGCACTCCAGGGGCGAGGCTGTCCAGGTCGGTCTCTCCGAGGTCGATCCAGGCATCGAACCCCTGCGGCAGGTCGGATTCGCGGGATGCCCACGAAGTCACGTGCCCAAGGACTATCCGTGCGCCCTCTTCAGGCTCGAAGACGGCCACGGGAGATGCGGAGCCGGAACTCCTTGTCAGGATGCTCGTCACTCTTGGCATTTGTACTCCCCTGACGCCCCGCCCGACTTCCTCATGAGGCGGACCGGTCCGATCACCATTCCCCTGTCGACCGCCTTGAGCATGTCGTAGATCACCAGCAGGCCTACCGAGACGCCGGTCAGAGCCTCCATCTCGAACCCGGTTCGGTCGGTTCCGGAAACCGCGCACCTGACAGTCATGCCGCATCCTTCCAGCTCCACGTCCACCTGCACCGAGTCGATGCCCACGACATGGCAGAGCGGTATCAGGTCGGGAGTGCGCTTCACCGCCTGAATGGCGGCTATCCTCGCGGCTGCAGCCACGTCGCCCTTGGGCGCGGAACCGCAGGCGACCAGCGCCGAAGCCTTCTCCCCGATCGTGATCCGCCCCTCCGCTACGGCCGTTCTCTTCGTCCTTGGCTTCCCGGACACGTCCACCATGCGTGCGCGGCCTTCCGAATCGGTGTGCGTCAGTCCGCCTTTGCCCGAAGTCCTCATCCCCCGGTCCTCCACATCCTTGCATTCGCGCAGCCCCCGTGGCGAAGAGGCTTCGAAGCGACTGCGCTCTTCACAAGATCCTCGATTTCAATATCACTGGCGCCGCCCCTGAGAGCCTTCCTCAGGTCGAAGAAACGGGCGGTATCCAGGCAGGGGAACAGCTGTCCGGCAGCGGAGAGCCTGAGCCTCCGGCATCTCGAGCAGAAGTTCCCTGTGGATAGAGGGGCTATAAGCCCGAAGGTGAGTGTCGTGCCCTCTATGCGCCATGTTTCCTGCACCTCTCCAGGGACGCCCTCGGTCCTGACGGGCTCTCCGAGCACGGAGGCAGTTCGGAGCACCTCGGCGGCGGTTACGGTCATGACTCCGGTGAAGCCCGACGGCATGCACTCTATGAATCTCGGCTCCACTCCCATGTCCGCGGCCCAGAGGATGTAGTCGGGCACTTCGCGATCGTTCAGCCCCTTGAGGACCACGCAGTTCACTCTCACGGGCCCGAGCCCGGCATTCCTGGCTGCCAGAATCGCCTGCTCCACCTCCTCCCGGGTCATCCTTCCCCGTGTGATGGCGGCCAGCACCTCGTTTTTCGTCGAATCGAGGCTCACGTTCACTCTGTGAAGCCCGGCCGAGGCAAGTTCTCCTGCAAGCCGCTCCAGCAGAAGACCGTTGGTGGTGAGCACCAGCTCGTCGAAGCCCATCCCTGCTAGCCTCGACACGAGCGACGGCAAATCGCGCCGGAGCAGAGGCTCTCCTCCGGTGATCCTCAGCTTCGAGATGCCGAGGCTGCGGAAGATCCCGGCGAGCCTCTCCATCTCCTCGAAGGATAGGAGATCCGAATGGGCCGCCAGGGGGACGCCCGTCTCGGGCATGCAGTAAAGACATCTGAGGTTGCACCTGTCCGTGACCGAGAGTCGGAGGTAGTCGATGGTCCTGCCGGCCGGGTCGGTCACGAGAAGCAGAGATCGGGGCCTGCGGTGTGGAACAGGCTGAACGGCAGGCCGTCACCGGGCGCGACAACTGTCTTCTCGGCATTCACGTGCGCTATTGCGTTGGCGCTGTTCGTGCTCATCAGGTCGCCGGACCCGGAGGAGGGGGGGAGGGCGAGCTCCCAGCTGGGGCCGGGTATCGCGGCCACCCTGAGAAGGTTGTGCCTGCCCGGCTTCTGCGAGTGGTCGAAGCACGATATCCCGTGGAGCCTGAGCCTTTCATGCCTGGCGAAGCCCGCCATCTTCCTGAGGGCTGGCAGAACGAACTCCTCGAACGTGCAGAGCACCGACACGGGATTCCCCGGCAGGCCGAATACCGGCTTGCCGGAGGCCATGCCGAAGCTCAGGGGCTTCCCCGGCTTCATCGCCACCTCGCGAAAGAGGAACCTTGTGCCGGCGGCCTCGAGGGAGGGTGCGACGCAGTCCCTGTCGCCCCGGGAGATGCCCCCGGCGGCGAGAACGACATCCGATTCCGCCAGGAGCCTCTCGAAGGCTTCGCGGGTATCCCGGGGATCGTCGGCGCAGTGGAGTACTGAGGCGCACTCGAATCCCGCGGTCTTCACGAGACCCTCGAGCATCGGAAGGTTGGCGTTTCGCACCTGCCCGGGGCCTGGGATGGAGCCGGGGGGCACCACTTCGCTTCCAGTGGTCAGAATGCCTGCGCGAGGCGGGCGAATCACTCGAAGAACCGCGTGGCCGGCCATCGCGGCAATGCCTATGTGATGCGGCTCCAAGTCCATGCCCGTTTCCAGCACTCTCTCGCCCTTCGCGATGTCCTCGGCTCTCCTGCAGATGTGAGCGCCGGCGCAAGGCATCTCGAGCGCCTTCACCCTGCCGCCGTCGAGGATGGCGCATTCCTTCATCAGGACTCTGTCTGCTCCCGGAGGAAGAGGGGCTCCGGTCATTATGGCCGCAGCCTCTCCGGGCCCCAGCTCGATGCCGGAGGGCTCGCCGGCGTGGATTTCCCCGGACAGGGAGTAGGAGGCGGATTCGCCGCAGAGAGCATATCCGTCCATGGCCGACCTGTCGAAGGGGGGCATGTCGATGTCGCTGCGGACATCCTCAGCCAGGGCCTTGCCGCAGCAGCAGGAGAGTGGCCGATCGATGGCGTCGAGCTTCTCCACGCTCTCGAGCACCAGCTCCAGAGCCTCGTCGAAGGTGGGCATCATGGAGCGCCTCTCTTCCTGGTCGAGGTGCGGCCCGGTGCCGCCGAGCAGCCGCATTCGAGAAGCGCCTTTCCGGCAGGCGTGAGTATGGTCCTGCCTCCGCCGGCCCCGCCCCTCCTTGAGACGGTGAGCCTCGCCCCTGAGGCTTCTGAAGCCTTCAGCAGGAGAGATCGAGCCTCGGCCGGGCGGATGCCCAGGCTGCAGGCCGCGGGCTCGATGCCGCCCATGGAATCGATCCGTGCGAGCAGGCGGCTGATCTCCCTCGTCATTCGCAAGTGAGGTACGGCGGTTGCCGGTGCAGAAGCCTGACTCGGCGGAGACACGAGGCTCGACGCTATCCGCTCTGCGGCGCTGTCCGCCTTCGAAGGGTCCATCGGGCCCCGGAGAATCACGGCGCCGGGCGGGAGCGCGGCATGCTTGCCCCCGCCTGCCGGCTGGGAGATGAAGACGGCGCAGTCGGGCACCATCAGCTCGAGGACGGAGTTGCTCTCCCATATCACGGTGCTGCCCAGAGGGCTCAAATGCCCCAGCAGCTCCGCCAGATCGAACAGGCTGCAGAATCTCACGATCCCGGTAGAAAGGGCTCCTGCGTCATGCATCCTGTGCGTGTCCGAGCCCGGCCTGCCGGGCCCCGGGCAGAGGCCCGGGGGCTCGTGAGGAGTCCGCGACAGCTTGTACGCGGAAGCAGACAGGCCCCTGACCGAAAGCTCGTGCAGAAGGGCTTCCACGAGCATGGTCTTCCCCAGCTTCCGTGAAGCCGCGGAAACGATCACAGACTTCATGAGTTGCCTGCCGCCACACCTCGATACTCTTCACTGCCGACCACGGCTGTCAAGAACGCGGTTGCGCTGCAGGCCCGGTCAGGCTATCTTCGTGCTACCTGGAGGTACGCAGTGAGACTATGCATTCCTGCTGTCCTGCTGGGCCTCTGCATCGTCGCGACATCCTGCGGCGGAAGGCAGTCGAGGGAGGGGCTTCCTCCTCCGGGCTACGTGCTGATAGACGACATGCGCTTCGAGGTCGGCCTCGGTCGCGGCAGCCTTCTGAACACTCCCCGAGCCGTCACCTGGAACGGGATTGCCATGCCGGCCCTCGCGGAGATCGACCTGTACAGTGCCGACGCGGCGCTGGACGAGTCGGGGCTCCCGTCCAGGGCAGAGACCCCGTGCATCACAGTCGTGGTGCCGGCGGGCCCCAACGGCGATTTCTTCGCCGGGCGAGCGACAATTCCGGCCTCGCTCACGATGCAGCTTGCCGGAGTGAACGTTTTCGTGCCCGACACCACGCTTGCCGCCTGCAGGGTCTGTCTGTCTGCCAGCCCGCTCGACACCCCCCTGGTCGATCTCAGCCTGGAGCTGGACTTCGTAAGAGGTGAGACATCCTTCTTCGGCACCTATGAGGGGCCGATCTCCTTCCCGGGCGTCTCGAGACCTGCCTCGGACCCGGCTTATCCCGTCTGGCAGCCGCCCGATACGCTGTTCTTCGAGACGGAGGGGATGCGGTTCAGGCCCAGGTACCTCGCAGCCTTCGAGGAGACTCTCGCCGGCGAGGATACATACACCGTCTATGCGTTCACCGAACCATTCCAGGGTACGCCGCCCACGAAGGTTGGCCGCACGTGCCTCCGCCTGCGAGTCCCGAGAGAGCTGGCGACCGGCACGCCTGTGCCGGTGCGCGCCGAGGCCTTCGTAGTGGAGCGGGGCGACACTCTCTCCTGGGTGGCGGGATTCGCCTACGGGTGGATCGAGCTCTCGGAGGAGGATGGCATCCTCACTGGCAGAACTGCCTTCCAGGGCAATGGAGGGGTTCAGGCGGTGAGGTTCTTCGGCGGGGGACGCTTCGCGGCGCCCATCAAGTGACGGGCCGCAGAAGGTTCTTCTCCATCAGCCGAAGCACTGCGACGACCTTGCCTACGATCTTCAACCCTGAGTCGCACGGGCCGAACGACATCGGCTGGTGCGCAGGGTTTTCGGGAACCAGCTCGACTCGGCTGCCGGGACGCCTGTAGAACCGCTTCACGGTCGCCTCGTCGCCCACCATCACCACTGCAATCTGGCCCTGCTCGACGAAGGGCTGTTCGCGAACCAGTACGAGGTCGCCGTCCAGTATGCCGGCACCCGTCATGCTGTCGCCGTGGACCTCCAGGAAGAAGCTGCCCCGGGAGCCGATTCCGGGGATGGCGATATGGGAGGTGATGTTCTGCTCGGCCAGGATGGGCATGCCTGCAGCAACGCGGCCGATCACAGGGAGAGAACCGGGGGTCTGCGCGGCCCTCCTGCCCAGGGAGAGCGCCCGGGCCGACCTGTCGGACCTCTCGATGTAGCCGTCCTGAACCAGCCTGTCGAGGTGGTCCTTCACGCTGCGGGTGCTCTTGAGGCCTACCGCGCGCCCTATCTCGCGAACCGTGGGCGGGTATCCGCGCGAGGAATGGAATCCCCTCACGAAATCCAGTATAGCCCTGCGCCTCTCCGTCAGCTCTTCAGCCATCTCCGCCCCCTCTGCTCTCCAAATATATGTTTGTGTCAAGTGGGGTCAGAGTTGACTTCGTTAACTTCGCCGAATTCGCGGAGTTTGAGTATGCTGCCTGCATCCCTCTTGAAAGATCCGGCTGCACCGGCTACACTGGCAGGCATGACACGCTCCACCCGACTCGACCAGCCCGGCTCCACCCATCATGTCATGGGACGGACGATTACCGGGCGCCCTCTGTTCAGCGACGACTACGACAGAATCAGCTTCATCGTCCGGCTCGGCAGATGCTGCACGTGCTGCGGGGTGAAGGTGCTGGCCTGGTGTCTGATGCCGAATCACTTTCACCTGCTGGTAAAAACTTCCGAGACTCCGCTTTCCTCATTCATGGCGAGGCTGCTCACCGGCCACGCCTCCCACATGAACACCCGGCACCAGGGAAGGGGGCACCTGTTCCAGGGAAGATTCAAGTCAATCCTCGTGGCTGACGAGAGCTATCTCTCGAATCTCATCTGCTACATCCACCTGAACCCCGTCCGGGCCGGCCTTGCAAACGGTTTGGCGGCCCTGGATGCCTACCGCTGGTGCGGCCATAGAATGCTGAAGGGGAGCCCGGCTCCCTTCTGGATGGATGTGCGCTCGGCTCTCGAATCGTTCGCGGGAGAAACGAAATCGGCGGTTCGCGCCTACCAGCAGCTCATGGCCCAAGGCGATCTGCCGGGCGGTACAGAGCATGTTCCGGTCCACGCGCTCACCCGTTCCGGGATAGACGGGCCTGCAGGGCGGGCCGTATCGAGAGAATGGGATGTCTCTCGCGAGCACCTTGCAGGCGACAGCCGAACGGCGAGAAGGATCGCAAGGGAGATTCCCGAAGATGTCAGGTCGCGTTTCAGGAAGAGGGTACAGGCGGATGAGGGAATAGCTGCCCTTTTAGAGGAGGTGAAACGGCGCTGGCGCATCAACAGGAATGAGCTGCTGAAGCGGAGCTGGGGCGGGGACATATCAGAGGCGAGAGCGTTCCTTGCCTTCTATCTGACTACTGAACTTGGCTTCAGCCTGGCTGAAGCCGGAAGATGGCTGGGCATCACCCGGGCGGCTGCCTACAGGGCGGTGATGCGGTTCGTGAGCAGGAGGGGCGGCGCCGGGTAGGGCGGCGCCGCCGAAGTCAACGAAGTCAACTCTGACCCTTACTGCAGAAGATCTGAAAAGAAAACAAGATAGGCGAGGATCTTGACGGTTTGGGCGGGGTCGCTGCCGTCGGTGTAGAGGAGCACGGAAAAGCTGTCATCCTCCACCGTCCCGTCCATCGAAATCCTGACCACCGTCCGGAACGACGAGTCGGACACGCGGCCATCGTCCTCAATGTGGAAGAGCGTCTCGAACGAATCGCCCTCGACACGGTTCTGCCTGATGTACCCCAGCGTGTGGAAGGAGGCGTCCTCCACCCTCTCTCCGTCGCGAATGTAGCCCATGGTCCTGAACGAGGAGTCCTCGATGCGCCCGTCTTCCCTTATGTATGCCAGCGTACGGAAGCTGCGGTCTTCGAGCCTCAGATCACCGGCGGATGCTGCAACTGCAGAAAGGCAAAGGAATACAAGCAGGTTCCTCATAGGGATGGAACCTCCCTTCATGTGAGCATATGGTAATATTCCTGCGGCTATTGTCAATCTCGGCAGTGCTTAGTCTGTCGCTGCTCGACCGACAGCCGGTCTTCATCAACCGGGCCAGCGTCTCGCAGCTCGAGTCACTTCCAGGAATCGGGCCGGTGAAGGCGGCTGCGATAATAGACTTCCGGGAGAGGTTCGGGCCGTTCACATGCGCCGAGGATCTTCTGGAGGTACCCGGCATCGGGGAGAGCACTCTCTCGGAGATCGGGAGCCTGATAGTGATAGATCATTGGGAGGCAGCTTTCTCCGACACCTCGCACTGGCTGCCCGTGGCCGACAGCATCGAGGCTCCGATCGTGGAGGTCGCCGTGCTGGACGTCGGGGAGGGCGACGCGATCCTGGTACGGGCGCCTGACGGGCTGACCGCCCTTGTGGACGCTGGACCGGACGACGGCGGCCCGGTGGTGCCACCGGTGATCGTACGCCTCGCCGGTATGGGTGTAGAGGGCGTGGACATAGTGATGATGACCCATCCGCACGACGATCACATCGGGGGCATGGCGGAGGTAGTAAGGGATTTCGGCGCGAGCCGCGCCTTCGACCCTTGCGTGCGTTTCCAGTCTCCCGCGTATCTCGACTTCCTCACGGCCGTGGAGGAGACTGGCTGCGACTTCGAGCTGCTCGACAGCGGGGTGGTCGTGCGTCTGTCCGACGAGGTTTCCATTCGATGCATCGACGGCGGCGGCGGATCTGAGCGAGATGCGAACCTGAACGAACTCTCAGCCGTATTGCTCGTGGAGGCGGAGGGGTTTTCGATGCTTCTCCCGGGCGACATCGAGGAGGACGCCGAGATGCGCCTGGCCGAATCAGCCCGGCCCGTCACAGCCATGGTGGTTCCTCACCATGGCTCCCGCACCTCGGACTTTCCACCTCTGCTCCGCCGTCTGCGCCCCCAGACAGCAGTGGCGAGCGCAGGAAGAGACAACCCGTTCGGACATCCCCACTCCAGCGTCCTCGAGCGCTACGAAGCCATGGGGGCCTGGGTTTTGCGCACCGACAGGCGGGGGAGTATCTTCATCACCTCTGATGGGAGCAGGCTCTGCGTCACCTCTTCGATGTGAGGATGATTTGAGAAGGCGCTTCCGCATCGCCCCCTTTCTCTACATTCTGCCGGCGCTGCTGGTGCTGATGGTGTTCCGCGTGCTGCCCATACTCGGTTCCTTCGCCGCCTCCCTCACCGAATATGACATAGGGGGATTCCACCGCTTCCTCGGCGCCGGAAACTACTCGAGGATGCTTTCTGACGCGCGCTTCTGGGGAAGCGTTGCGAACACGCTGTGGTTCGTTCTGGGGGTTGTTCCCGCGGGCATGGTACTGCCTCTGATCCTCGCAATGCTTCTCCGCGGGAGGCTGTTCGCGAAGGGTTTCTACCGCACCGTCTATTTCCTGCCGGTGGTGACTTCGGCCGTGGCGGTATCGGTGGTGTGGACATGGCTCTTCAATCCCGAGACGGGGCCTGTGAACGGCATCCTTGCCGCCTTCGGAATCGAGCCTCTGATGTGGCTGCGCGAGCCGCGCGGAGTGTTCGAGATGCTCCTCTCTCCGATTGGGATTCACCCGCATGGAATCCTGGCGGGGCCCAGCCTCGCCCTGGTTTCGATCATGATAGTCAGCGTATGGAAGAGCATCGGGTACAACACGGTCCTCTTCCTGTCAGGTCTCGAGAACATTCCTCAGGAGTACTACGAGGCTGCGAAGCTCGACGGCGCACGCGCCTGGAGCACCTTCAGGCACGTCACTTGGCCACTGCTCTCGCCCACCACCTACTACGTTCTCATCATGAGCACGATCACCTCGTTCCAGGCCTTCGCACTCGTCTATGTGATGACGCCCCCGCCCGGCGGGGGGCCTCTTGGAACAACCAATCTCCTTGTCTTCTACCTCTATCAGAAAGCCTTCGACCGGTTCGACATAGGCTATGCCAGTGCGATCTCCGTATTCATGTTCGTCGTCCTGCTGGGCCTCACCCTGCTTCAGCGCAGGCTTGCCGGCCGCAGGGTGGTGTACCAGTGAAGCCCGCTTCGTTTCTGAAGGATGGTTCACGACACCTGCTCCTTGCTGCAGGGGGCGTTGTGATGATCCTTCCGTTCGTATGGATGATCGCCACTTCGCTGGAGGAGGGCGGGCTCCGCAACTATGCGGACGCGTGGCGCGAGGTGCCCTTCGGAACCTATTTCCTCAACACCCTGCTGGTCACCGGCCTCACCGTGCTGGGCGTTGTGATAACGTCGGCCCTCGCCGCCTACGCCTTCGCGACGATGGAGTTCAGGGGGAGAGGCGTGCTCTTCCTTCTTTTCCTGTCCACTATGATGGTGCCTCAGCCCGTCTATCTGGCTCCGTCATACGTCATCCTCGCAAAACTGGGCTGGGTGGACACCTTCATGGCCCTGATAGTTCCCTGGACGGCCAATGTATTCAGCATCTTCCTCCTGCGGCAGCATTTCCGCACGATACCCCGTTCGCTGTACGAGGCTGCGAAGCTCGACGGCTGCAGCGACTTCATGTATCTGTGGCGAATCGTCCTGCCGCTCTCCCGCTCCGTGCTGGTCACGGTCGTCCTCTTCGACGTGATCAGCAGCTGGAACAGCTTCATGTGGCCGCTGGTCGTCACCAACTCCGAGAACATGAGGGTACTGCAGGTCGGCCTCTCCTATTTCAACCAGGAGCAGGCCAGCAACTATCCCCTTCTGATGGCGGCCTCTACCTTCTGCACTCTGCCGCTCCTGCTGCTTTTCGTGCTCGCCCAGAGGCAGATAGTCTCCAGCTATTCGCGCTCCGGGCTCAAGGAATAACGATGACAGCGGCTCTCGCAGCGGCTGCTTGTCTCGCCTTTTCACCGCTGGAGGAGGAGGGCCTCATGCTCCTCCAGCGGCTGTCCTCACTTGGATACGAGGCGATTGCGATGCGCACCCTCGAGATGGGCTTGCTTGATCCGTGCACTCTCTGGCTCTATGCTCCCGGGAACACGGGAGGCGGTTTTCTGATAGGGATGGGAGGAAGCGATGTTCTCGATCTCCGGCTGAGAGCCGAGGGAGATGGCTGGTTTCTGGAGGACACCATGCCTGACGATCTTCCAGTGATTGAGCTCGATGCCTGGCAGGCGAGAACCCTGCGAAGGGTGATACTGACGGTGACGGACATGCTGAGGAGCGCCCCCTCCGATTCGGCTCTCTTCATGTATGCCCTTGCACCTGTTGACCCGGACGCTGCCGCGGGTGATTTTCGATAGCAAACAGAAGCAGGGAGCACATAGATGAAACTGATCGCCGGCCTGATCATTGCTGGTCTGATGACCGCTCCTCTGGCGACTGCGGCCGAGACCGCCGGGTTCGCGTTTCTGCAGATTCCGGTCGGGGCCAGAGCCGTGGCCATGGGCGGCGCCTTCACGGCCATCACAGGTGATCCTTCAGCCCTCTACTGGAATCCAGCCGCCTCGCTGTCCGTCGCCGGCAGTACGATAACTACGCACTATACGGGCTACCTCATGGACATGCAGGCGGGCTTCGCCGGCTGGGTAGGCCCACGCGAGCACGATGCCGTGGGCGTATCCGCAAACTACTTCTACGGCGGCAGCTTCGACCGTACGACGATGGGCGACCCGATGGGCACCGGCGACACCTTCTCCGCGAGCAGCGTGGCGCTCACCGGGACGTATGCAAGGCAACTGACGGGCGAGATCACGGCTGGAATCTCCGGCAGGTTCGCATACTCGAGCATCGACACCTACTCTGGCAATGCTTTCCTCACCGATGTCGGAGCATTGTACAGGCCGTCATCTCTGCCATGGGCCGCCGCCGCCCTTGTGGTGCGTAACGCGGGCATCCAGACCAAGGCCTTCTACGCGGAGAACGACCCAGTGCCGACAGAGGTTGCAGCCGGCATTTCAGCCGCCCTCCTCGACGGCAGGGTTCTGCTGGCGACCGATGGCACATACCCGCTGAACGGCGATTTCAACGCGGCTCTGGGCGCTGAGTACAGGCCGATCGAGATGCTCGCTTTGCGGGTCGGTGGCAACCTCCGCGATATGGACGCCTCCGAGGCGGCGGGCGGCGGGTTCGTTGACGGAATGGCGTTCGGCCTGGGCACGAAGTGGAACCGGTTCGCGCTGGACTATTCGTACAAGCCGTTTGCAGACCTCGGTTCGATCCACAGGATCTCGCTGGGCATCTTGCTGTAATGTCTGGAAGGGCCGCGGCTTTCCTGATGTGTGCTGCGGCCCTTGCCGTGTCTGTCGGATGCGGCGAGCCGTCGCGAGCAGAGAGAAGGGCGGCCAGACTGCTCACGTTTCGCGAGGCCCTGCCGGAGGATATCCGAGCGGCATTCGACTCCATTGAATCGAGATACGAGTGCCCCCGGGTCGGCCATCTTCTCTCGGAGGCCCGCGAGGCCGATCCATCAGTGGATGCGGCGATTGACTCGATCATGCATGCGGAGCTGATCGACTGCTTCAGCGACACCGAGGTGGTGGAGTTCTTCTGGGTATACTTCGCCGACGCTCTTGCGAAAGGCACCGTCCCCGACCCCTGACCAGTATCAGGTTGAAGAAGCTTAAGAAACCCCGCGCATTCTCGTAGAACCGCCCTTTAATGAAGGCAATAGCCGATTGCATCCTCAAGCAGAGTAGTTGTTTGAGGGTTTCTTAAGCTTCTTAAACCTGATACTGTCGGTGATGCCGGCTATTCGATATAGCGGTCGGAGGGGATGCCGTAGATCTGCATGATCTCGGCTTCCGAGGCGGCCGCATCCTCCCTGTCGATGACGATCCTGTTGCCCAGGTTCGTAACGAACTCCACGTACTCCCCGTCGGAGTTCTCCACCAACTCCACCAGGTGGTGGAACCCCCGCACGGGCACGCCGTTCACCTCTTCCACGATCTCCGAGTACAGCTCCTGGTAGCCGGTGTTCACCTCGTGCGGCAGGATGATGTTCAGTATCGCTACGCCGTCCCGCTCCTCGGTCCTCCACTCCGACGAGTACGTGGCGGCGAGGTACGGGAACGCGCTGTGGTACCAGTCGGCCCCCCAGGCCGACTCGAGGTAGGTCCACGAGAGCGG
This sequence comes from uncultured bacterium, assembly GCA_964569245.1. Classification (GTDB taxonomy): domain Bacteria; phylum Fermentibacterota; class Fermentibacteria; order Fermentibacterales; family Fermentibacteraceae; genus JAAYTY01. The sequence continues at coordinate 273,325 of CAZMTK010000002.1, forward strand.
CATGAACACCAGGCCGCCGTAGATGAAGTACTCGGGCGACCTGTCGTAGATCGCGCGCGGAACAAGCTGGAGGTCGGCCCTCGTCGCGTCCAGCGTCATCTCAACCGTCATCTCCACGCCGTCGCGCACGATCGTCATGGGGATGGTCTCCCCCACCTGCCTGCGCGAGATGAGGTGCGAGAACCCCGGCCTGACGCCGGGCAGGAGCTCGATCGTGCCGTCGCCCGCGATCTCGTAGCCGTCCACCTCGACTATCACGTCGCCGGGCTCGAGCACCCGCGCGCCCGGAGAGCCCGCCGCGAGGCCTGTGACCAGCGCACCCGCCTGCTCCTCTTGCACACCGTACCTCTCCGTCATGGCGGGGTTCACGATGTTCTGGCTGGAGATCCCCGCGGCGGGGAAGCCGTCCTGCACGCCGTCCTCGATGTCGTCCAGGAAGTGCTGGATGACGGGCACGGGTATCAGGTAGCCCATGTTCTCGGCCTGCTGGAACGACTGCATGGCCACGCCTACGATCCTGTCGCCGACCAATGCGGGGCCGCCGCTGTTGCCGGGGTTGATCGCTGCGTCGATCTGCACCGCCAGCAGGTTCTGGTGGCTGTGCACGTACTCCCAGGTCTCGATGCGCGAGATCACCCCCTGAGTCGTGCTCAGAGCATCCCCGCCCTCGGGGTAGCCGTACACCGTCACGCTCTCCCTCGTCCTGGGAAGGCCCCCCAGCCGCAGGGGCTGGACTCCCTCGAAGAATGCTGGGTTGTCCACCGTGATCAGAGCAAGGTCGGCCTCGTGCGAAACGGCGACGATCCTGGCGACGTATTTCTTGGGGTCGCCCTCCCTGCGCACCTGCAGGTATGTCACGTCGCTCACCACGTGGGCGTTGGTGAGGATGAGGTCCCCCTCGATCACGCAGCCCGAGCCCGACACGTCGAAGGGCGCGAAGCTCACCCAGGGAACGTAGTAGTTGGGCTGGGTGACGGTGGCGTAGATCTTCACCACGGACTTCTCGATGTCCGCGGCCCCTGCAGCACCGATGAGAGCCAGCACAGCTGCCGCCACCAGAACACGTGCGCCCATTGTCTACCTCCAGATCAGGAAGAAGCCCCTTGCAGCCTGTCTGCCGGAAGATACCCCTGACAGGTTGCGCGGACTAGGACAGCCCCGCAGACGAAGAGCCCCGGTATCGACACCGGGTTTCGGAATGGAATCCTCGAATGCAGTCTCGCTACGGCATGCCCAATCCGACACCGAGGCTGAACAGCCACTCGTCGCCGGTGTCGCCCGACACCCTCCTGTATGCTCCGCTGAAGACCGACAGCAGAGAGAACGACACGCTGCCCCTCGCGCCTGCGTATGAAGCGTCCTCCCCCTCCCAGAGGTAGAGGCCGGATGCGCCGATTCCTGCCGTGGCGACGGGCAGGAAGAACATGGAGAGGGTGCCCTTGATCCCGGCGTTCAGCCCCAGGCCGTCGCGCCCGGCCGATACCGACACGAACGGTGCCGCCACTGGATCGTACCAGGAGTGCTGGTAGAAGTTCAGCCCCAGCTCGCCGCCCAGCCGAAGCGGCCAGGAGTACTGGATCTGTCCCGTGGGGAACGGCGCTGCAGCTACGGCAACGGGAAGCAGAACCGCCAGCACTGCGATCAGCCAGACAGCCTTCAGCACAACAGCCCTCCCTCGAGAAGGAGTGTCATCAGGATGAGGTCGCCTTGGAGATCTCCGTCGCTCCGGTTCACAGCCCCGGCATCCGCAGGGCCGAACCGATGAAGTATGGCCACACGAGGATCGCCAGCAGCGACTTGAGGAACGGCAGGTGCAGGAATCCTACCGTGAACAGCCACCCAATGAGCCACAAGGATCCGGTGCAGGTGCAGTCCCTGACCTTCAGGCTGCATTTCCCTTCGCTCATCGCGTTCTCCTTGTCAGGTGCTTTCGCCTAGGGTAGCGCCCGGTTCACAGGGCGAGTATCGGCAGATCAGCGGGGCTGTGCAAGGACAGGAGGGAAGCCCGGGCGAGGGTTGGCCGAGAGTACCGGTATGCGCACCGCATGCCTGCATGGCATCGGCTAATCCTGCCAGTCTGCGAGTACAAGCCGCTGTGGATGGGCATGACGGTTTCCTTCATCGAGCGAGGCTGTCTTTCATCGGAGCGATCGCCGGGCCACGGTTCGCAGAACAGCCTATGAAGCCTCCCTCGATATATTCGAGCGTTCGGGATGCGCCATGGGAAGCGCGTCTGTCCGTTACCTGGAGTGACGGTACGGGACAGGAACCGCTGCTATATTCCTGGAGGTTCCGCATGAGATCATCGCTCTGTGCGATACTCTGTCTGACTTCGCTTCTGTCGATCGCCTGTGCTTCCGACAGGTCTCCGTGGCCCAGGTATGTCCCCGAGCCGAATTCACAGCACTACATGAAGTTCCGCTGGGGGGCAGGCATGGAGGTTCTCACAGAAGGGGCCCCGATCGACCCCGCCAGGGTTCCCAACCTGTCGTGTTACAGGATCATCGAGGACCACGACGGAAGACCCGTCCAGATCGATTTCCTGGTCCACGGGCAGGTCGATCCTTTCGCCAACTTCTGCGGCCTGGCGGATCGCATCCTGATCAGTTACGAGGGTGCGCGGACAACGATCGAGTTCGTTGATGTCGAGGGACGCCCTGCGTCCCATGATGGTGCCTTCGGATACGAGTTGACCCGCGACGAGAACGGCCGCACCGTCTCCATGGTCGTCCTCGACGAGGAGGGACTGCCGGGAAGCCGGGATGACGGAGTCTCCACCAGGCTGTGGACCTGGATGCCCGACGGCTCGGTCGAGGTCCGAGCCTACGGCCCTGATGGAGATCTTGTTCCTTACATGCTCGAACCGCGCAGCAGCTGCTCCAGGATGAGATACGAAGGAGACATCCTTCTGACGGAGGACTTCTGCTCCGTCCCCGCGGCTGCCGTCTGTTACGAAGCAGACAGCGCGGGCAGGCCGACAGCGATGTGGGCGGTCGACGATACAGGAGCAGTCGTTTCCACGAGTGACGGTTACGCCCGCGCCGAGTACGCATATGACGGGCTGGGCAACCTCACCTCGACAAGGGCCTACTCGGCCGATGGCGCGCTCATGCCGAATTGCTACGATCTTGCGGCTGAGGATTATCACCCGGGGAATCCACGGGTGGATGAAGAAGGCTATCTGCTGAGCTCGAACCTGGTGGCGTATACCGAAACCGTCTTCGACGACGACTGCAACCCTGTCGAGTGGCGCAACTACGACGTTCATGGCGATCCGGTCGCAGACGTGGACGGGACATCCTGCGGGATCGTCGAGTACAGCCCTGACGGGTCGACCCGGACGACGACCTACTACGGCCGGTCAGGTGAGGTCACCGGCAGCGTGGTCCAGGTGTTCGACGAGTACGAGCGTCTCCTCGACTGGACGATGGTGTTCGGCATGGACTCAGGTTCTCCCGAGTACTTCGTCCGGTGGCGCTACGAATACGAGACACCCGGGTACTCGTACACGGTCCACAGCCTGGACAGGAACGGAGATCCCTGCCCCGACCCCGGTACGGGCATGTATGCAACCCGATACGAAGTCGACCAGTACGATCGCATCCTCGCTTGCGAGTACCTGGATGAGAACGGGAACCTCTGCGAGAGTTCTTGGGGAGCGGCGAGGATCGTGTACTCCTATGACGAAGAGGGCAGGGCGACCGAAGAAGAACTGGACATCAACGGCAATCCGCATCGGTGAGCCCGACTCGAAGCTGCGACTACCTCCCCGGGGACAGACTCCCATATTTTACTATGCTATTCAAGCCATCTAAATATAGGAGTCTGTCCCCGGAACTATCGCGGAGAAGCGCTGGTTATCTCGGTACGGAGGATCACCAGGCGTCCGCCGTCCTCGTCTGATCCCGCGACGACATAACCGTCCTCCTCCCCCGGGACGGCGCAGATGCTCTGGAAGCTCACGGCAGTCTCCGTGTCCGGCATCTCAGTGCCCAGTACCTCCCCGGAAGGACCGAGAACGACTACCAGGGGACGGCCGGGAGCCTCTGACCAGAAGAACCTCCCGTCTCGAAACTCCCTCGGCACCGTTCTCCCGACGGCCACCAGCCCTCCTCCCCGCGTTTCCGTGAAGTCGAGGATCCAGGCGTCGCCGAGCCCGAAGTCGGTTGCCTTCCAGAGGGGCTCCCCCGTCCCGCCGTCGAGAGCGCACGTGAACCATGCAGAGGGGCTGCCCATGTACTCGCAGACTGATCCCCCCAGCAGGATGTCACCGCTGCGGGTCATGTGCTGGGCCCTCACCACCGGGTTTGTCTCGCAGTACTCCTCGGTCGAGTCCAGGAGGTACCTGTAGCCGAGTCTCGCATGGAAGACGCACACCCCCGAAGAGGACACGAAGTAGATCGCCGATTCATCTGATTCCGCGTCGGGATCGATGCTGACCAGCCAGCCTCCTCCCTCCGCAGCTGTTACGAAGGCGCTGTGGCAGAACTCGTCGGTCCGCTCCAGCCGGCAGGCCCAGAGGGTGTCTCCCGCATCCGTGCAGGCGATCAGGAAGAGGTCGTCGTCCTCCTCGAGCAGAGGCGATGTGGTGAGCCGGAGCCCCGGGTCACGGGGCAGGCTCTCCAAGGAGGCTATGCTGCCGTCGGGATCGAGCTGGATCGCCCACATGTCCCTCACCCCGTGCTCGATGATCGAAGGGTCCGCCCTGCGGCTCAGCAGCAGGAGCAGACCCCCGTCATCCATGACCTCGCAGCCGTCCAGCCTGACAGGGTTCCAGGGGTCCATCTCGAAGCCGGTCGATTCCTCGGAAAGGACCCGGAGCGAAGGCTGTGCTGCCGGGAGTGGGTCGGTCGCCGTGCTGATCCGCTCCGAGACCCGAGACGGCATGTCATCCCCTAGATCTCTCTCCATCATCATGTTGTGGTAGTACAGGTAGTGCTCCCGGGCCTGGGTTCTGCGGGACGCCTCCCAGTACGCATCGGCGATGTTCAGGTGGGCCACCATCCGCGAGGGATCCAGCCTCAGGACCTCCTCCAGCACGACCAGTGCATCCTGCGTCTGACCGGACCGCTCGAGGAAGAAACCGAAGTTGTTGAGGATCATGGCGTACTCGGCCAGTTCCATGTACTACGAGAAATCGCAATCCTCGAAGTCGCCGGCGTCGGTGAACAGGGTGACCCATTCGTCCCATGCGACGTAGAAGTACTCGTCCATGCAGCGGTAGAGCTCGGCCGCAGCCCCGGAGTCTCCCTCCCTGTACAACTCCAGCGCAGTCCTGTCGATTGCCCGGAAGAGCCGGGCCGCCATCTCGTCCCTGTCATAGTAGGCCGAAGGGTAGAACATCACTCCGACAATGTGGATCGCCTCCGCGATCTCTCCTGCGGCGATGAGGCTGTCCGCACGGTCGAGGGTCTCGTACGAGGCATCCCTGTCGGTGATGCGCAGGAGGACGAGCGAGCCGGATGCCCTGTCCCACCGGTAGCATCCCGTGAGATACCGTGCACTGAACGGCATCTGGAAGAGTATGTGGTACTCGTCCTCTTCCGGAACGTAGATAGCGTCGGACTTGGCCGTGTTGTACAGCCCCCGGTAGCCTCCTCTGGCCAGCAGCAGAGGGATCTCGCCCTCGGCGCGGGTTCCCAGAAGGAACAGGTCCAGCGAGTCCTGCTCGACCTCCACGCAGGCGATGCGCAAGCCCGAGACGCCCTCCGGCAGCTGCCCTGGATCGACATGGTACACTATCGGCATCAGATACGAATACGCTGTCTGCCAGAACTCCAGCAGGTCTCCCGAGATCGGGCGGTAGCCGGTCTGGCACGGCACCGCATGGATCGTCAGCATGGCCAGCAGTGCGAACGGCAGAATGGACAGGCGTGCTCTCATCCCATCAGGCACGGGTCATCCCCTTTCAATCCGTTCAGGCAATGCCGGGCAACCGTTAAGCACATGTGCAAGAATCACAGGATGCGGACTTCCCGTCCAGCGCAGGCAGCACACGGATCGTACCGGTTCCTCATGGCGAAGCCCTCCCCGATTCCGAGGAGAGAGACCTGTCCCCCTGAGCAACCGATGCCATGTCTCCGGAGATCTCGCCCGCGGCGAAGGCACCCTTCAGTCCAGCAGGACGAAGGATGCCGAGGCGGTTTCTCTGTCGGCGGTCCTGAGCACCGCGAAGTAGACGCCCGGGGGAGCCCCCGCTCCGGGAGCCCAGGTCGTGCTCCCCGGGCCTTCCACGCCGATGATACCGACCTCTCGCCCCGAGAAGTCGTACACGGCCAGCTCCGATCCCGCCCCGGCCTCCACGATGAACTCCACGCTCGGCCCCGCGGGGTTCTGCAGCACCAGCAGCACCGGCTGCATCTCTGGCGCTCCGCCTCCGCCCGGCGTGCCCGACGGGTCTCCGATGTGGAACACTCCCGTGTATCTCTCGTCGATGCCCCTCATGGGCCAGTCGGCCCTGCCCGGCGCCACCACGCCGTCCGTGTCCCAGGCGTATGCCCAACCGGTGGTGGAAACGGCCACCAGCTCGTATAAGCCGTCGCCGTCGATGTCTCCGGCCGCCACGCCGGAATAGGCCGGCCCGTCGAGCGTCTTCGGATACCCGGGAATGATCGCTCCGGCATGGTCTATCGCGTAGAGCTGCCCTCCGTCGGTCGCGCAGCAGATGTCCTGGTGTCCGTCGTCGTCGACATCCACCGCCGTCGGGTATCCGCCGGGCCATCCCGGGATAACCGCGGGCCAGCCCGACAGTGCGCTCCCGGTGGCGAGGTCGATCGCCCATACGGCATAAGGCGTGGGGAGCATCTTCCCTGTGGCTATGAGCTCGGGAAATCCATCGGCCGTAACATCACCCAGCCCCAGGTAGAGGAGCTGTGTGTTGCTCGAAATCGTGATGGGGAAACCAGTCACCTGCGTTCCGTCATGGTGCCTGGCGTTCGCGGTTGCGGTGGGCGTGTAGTAGCCGAAGATGAACTCCAGGTCTTCGTCGGCGTCGAGGTCCACGGGGATGGGCTTGCCGAACATCGCGGTGCCGACGGAGGTGAAGATGTCGCGAGGGTAGCCGGCCTGCTCGTCGCCCTCCGGCGTGAAGGCGTGCAGGCGGAACACACCCGAGAGCAGGGCTATCGCGAAGAACTCCTCCTGCCCGTTGCCGTCGACGTCGCCGAAGTACACGTTGACGATGTTCTCGTCAGCGTCGAGGTCCGTAGTGAACAGCTTCGTGCCGTCGGATGCGAACCCCGAGATGCGGTAGTACACGAAGTTGTTCCCCAGGGTGTGCGCGCTCCAGGCCTCGAGGTTGCCGTCGCCGTCGGCGTCGCCCAGCACGAACGGCGAGTCGAGCGCGTTCGAGAAGCCGTCGGGCGCTTCCTGGGGGAAGCCCTCCATGTTCGACCCGTCCTCGTGGCGGCCGTTGAAGGACCACATGTACGAGCTGCCGGCATACCAGTCCCTCTCCGACCACATGATCTCGCAGATGCCGTCGCCGTCGATGTCGGCGCAGGAGGGCCCGGGCTTCTGGTCGTTCGTCCCGTAGCCCATGTACTGCATCTCGGAAGTGGGCCACCCCGGGAGGAACTCACCCGAGCCGTTCAGCCCGAAAGTCTCGCCGCCTGTTAAGAAGATCTCGTCGGCGCCGTCGCCGTCCATGTCGAACAGCGTCACGGTGTAGGGAAAGCCTCCGCCCGGCGGGTCGAGGAACACCGGCCAGCCGTCGACCAGTCCGGCTGGATCGGTTCGGGCGGCAGGCGAGTCGGCTGGATGAGCGGTGTAGCTCTCGAACCGGCTTCCGCACGGAGCCTGTTCGGTCCAGGTGCCAGGCTGAATGGACACGATGCCCGAAGTGAGGAACAGCATTCCGACAACCGCAGTCGCAGACATCCCGATCCTCCCGATGACTGGTTCTTTTAAATCACGATGCAATGCACTCTGCCCCGAGTCAATCAGAGGGGCTGCAGAAGAAGCAGCTGAGAGACGGTCCAGCTGCGGTCGTTGGCCGAGCAGGCGGGCTCCTTTCGCCCCCGGGAGATCGAGCCGGGGCTGTGCGGCATGCTGTCGCCCTTCATCTCGCAGCGCCTATATTGAGATCGAGGAACACGAACACCCGGAGGTGGGCATGTACAGGCTTCTGCTGGCGGTTCTATTCGTGTCTGCGACGTCACCGGCAGCCTCGATCGACATCGGGGCCGACCAGTCACCCAGCAGCTATCCCTTCTGCGGTGATTGAGCGTTCGACCTGCGCTACCAGGGGGTAGTGCTGGACGAGCAGGTGAGCAGCGCGATCCTCATCGAGAGCATCTCTATGAAGCGGTTCAGTTCGGGCGGCTCGGGGGGCACTTTCTACAACTTCTCTGTCTACATGGGTTACACGAATCTGGACCAGCTGGGCATGACCTTTACAGACAACTACCTCCCCGACACGAAGACAATGGTTTTCAGCGCTTCGCCCTACACGTTCACCGTCGGGCCGGACGAGTGGCTGGAGACCGAGTTCACAACGCCGTTCTACTACGACCCTGCACAGGGCAACCTGCTGTTCGAGCTGATGTGGTCGTCCGAGAGCTCGGGCTCGGTGTACATGTGGCACTGGACTGCAGGTGCGAACAGGGCGATCGTCGGGGCTTACGGAAGCCCTACCGCCAACTTCGGGGACACGACCCTGCCACACATCCTGCTGAACGGCGATCTCGGGCTCGATTCGGGAACCTTCGGCTCGATAAAGGCGGATTTCCAGTAGCATCTGCCCGCTCGACATAGACAGCAGGTAGGGGCCAGACTCCTATATTTAGCAGCACATATATCTCTAGTAAAATATAGGAGTCTGTCCCCTGCTGTGACGCTTTGAGTTCAGGTGTCTCCGCTCTGCTCACCGTCAAACAGGTGTTCACCGGAGTCATGGTCTCTCGCCGTGAGCCCGGGTGTCGCCCGGGCTCACCGCCTCGCCAGTTGGATGGCTACCATCCAACGAGAGAGCCCATATGCTGCTCAGTTCGCCCCTTCCGCAGATTGCTCCGCAATCATGCTGTCGGGGCGATGCTTCGCCGGGGCGAAGCAACGGAGCTGCCGCGGGCTCATTCCGTCAGAGCCGGAATGAGCGTGGCGACGCTGTGAGTTCCGGTGCCTCCG
>CAZMTK010000003.1:0-17340 GCA_964569245.1 uncultured bacterium
AGCAGGGGCAGGAAGTCGTCCCTGGTCGGCATGAGATCGAGGCCGAAGCCCTCGCTCGTGCAGTCGAACCAGGCGAACCTGAACGCCTCGGCCATGAAGGCCATCGCCGCGGCTGTGCCCTTGAGCTGGGCCATGCTCGAGCCGATCACGCCTTCATGCTACGGCCCGAAGAAGAACAGGTCCTTGGTCTGGCCGGAGTACAGGTAGACTTCTTTCGACTGTCCCCAGAGAGCCTGCTGCAGGAACGAGAACACCCTTACGGATACCGTGTGGCCACCGGCAGGCACGTCATCATATGTGAACTGGTCGCTGATATCGGTCATAGGTCCCGGGACGTTGTCAAGGTATGGTATGTAGTAGCTCGCCCCGGGAGCGCTGTTTATCACGTTGACTACTATGGTCCCGCCTGGTTCGTCACAGAATGCCGGAAGATTGACGAATGCGATCATCAGTATGCACATTGTCAGTAGTTTCATTCCCTCGACTTCCTTCCTACTGAAAAATCCTTTTACATATAGTTATAACTTTTCATGCCCTGTCAATACTTATGTGATCAGCTTCGCAGACTCTCGACTTCCCGGCCCGCCTAACGGTTTCAACGCCTGCCGGGAAGATATCCGCTGTTGATCGAGGGGAGGATGCCGGCTTCGACGAGTACTATCTCCTTCAGCCTGTTCGCGTGATTCTGTCCGGGGTGTCCGCACTCCGCCATGCCTGAAAGGGCACCTCGCACCAGGAAGGCGCGGCATTTCCTTGCGGAGTCCCACGGCGAGTCGCGAGGACCGTCGCCGCATGAGCCTTCGAGTGGGTCCGCCTGCATTCTGTGAACAGTGGAGCGAGTCTCAAGCCAGGGGTATTCCAGCAACCCGGATTCCACTGCCTGTGACAGGAGTATGGAACGGGAGAGGCGGGGCTGGAGCCCCGCCTCTGTGGAGTTCACTGATCCTTCTAGCCTTCGAAGTTCAGCATGTCCTCGATGATCTGCATGAGTTCCGGGATGAAGCTGTCTCTGGTGGGATCCAGCCCCAGCCCGTAACCCTCGCTCTTGCAGATGAACCAAGCGAAGGGATAGGCACCTCCGCCGAACGCCAGCGATGCGGCCACACCCTTTGCGCTGACGTCGTTCACGGCGACAAGCCCCTCCCTGGCCGGATCACCCGCGCCGAAGCTGTAATCGTCTTCGGCTTCCGACAGGGCAAAGATGCAGCCGGATCCTAGAACCCTGTCACCGTTTCCTCCACGGGCATCCTGCAGGAGCGCCCATCCCACGAGGGCGTCGAAGGAGATCTGACTCATTGCTCCGGGTGTGTAGGTGGCGTAATCCCAGGTGCAGCTGTTGTCGACGCTTAGCCAGGTCCAGATGTCGGGTCCGGGAACGACGATCGACTCGGCTGGCGCCGTCAGGAACACGGAGCTGATGTCGTTCACGACATCATAGGTGATGCTGTCAACATAGGCCCTGGTAAACGCCGTTCCGTTGTCGACAAAGAGCATCGAAGCTACGAACCCGTCGAAGTCCTTCCGATACGGGATCGCATCATTCCCATCTGCAGCGACGATATCGTGTATCTGGGCTCCAACCCATGCCGCACCTGAGTCGGCGGTGAGCGCCAGTATGGGATCCAGCACCTCCGGGGGCAGATCGGGATCCACACACACGAAGACCGTCCACATCGTGTCCTGTACCGCATTGCCCTCGAGGCGGGCCATCGGTGCGACACCGGCGTCCAGCTGCAACGCCATGTAGAAGTAGTTGTCTGCGACCACCCAGTAGTCGCTCCTGTTTATGGCTGTCCAGCCAGCGCCGAGGTAGCCGCCGGGATACGAGACGTCGGCTTCGATTGCGGCCTGGAAGTACTCCATGGCCTGGTCGAAGTCGCCGTCGGCGTAAGCAGCCCAGCCGGAGTCCGCGTAGCCCTCGGCGGTAATAGGATCGGGGATGTCCGAGGGGAGCTGGTCCCCGCATCCCGCGAGCAGCACCAGTCCGGCCAGGGTCGGGAGCAGCGCTCTAAGTGCCTTCATGTCCTTCCCTCCCTTCCTTCTCACTCGGCCACGCGGATCATCTTCTGCACCGCGCTGCGGCCTGAGGCCTCGAGCCTGCAGAAGTAGATTCCCGCGCCGACCGTGTTGCCGGAGTCGTCTCTGCCGTCCCAGACCACGGTGTGGGATGCCGCCGGCAGATCGTCGTCGGCCAGCGTCCTCACAACGCGGCCTGCCATGTCGAACACTCGCAGAGTCGCCCTGCCGGCAGAAGGCATGGAGAAGCTGATCACGGTTTCGGCCGAGAACGGATTGGGCGCGTTGCCCGCGAGCGTAAGCACAGCGGGCAGGGCGGGCGAGGAAACGCCCGGAGCCGTGCCGTATACGTAGATGCCGCCTTCGCTCACTGCTGCGCACATCCGTCCGCTCTGCCAGTAGCTGTCCATCTGCGTCCAGCCCTCGCCGTTCCAGCGGTACACGGCGCCGTCCCTGTCCGAAGCCGGGAAGGAGATGGTACCGCATACGTCGCTGATGCTGACAGGGCCTTCGGCGATGCCGCTCATCGCCGGTACGACGGCGTCGATGGGCAGGCTGCTGGCGATCGAGAGACCCAGCAGATCGGTCTGCATAAGACAGACGGTCTGGCCGGGGGCGGCGGCCCCCGCCGGGACGTCCAGTCTTGCGTTGGAGACCTCGAGGGCCATGCCCGCGCCTTCGGCGTATCCCACCGCCAGCTCGCGCGTGGCTGATTCCTCGACACCCGAGGAATCGAAGCCCCATGCCGTGATCTCGAAATTACCTGAGGTCCAGGCCGAGAAGTCCTTCATCCAGACCGGTTCACCAAGGGAGCTCAGCGTATAGGTGATAGTGGAGTCGGGCTCTCCTGCCTGATTTAGATGGCTGATATCGAGTACGGGGCCGAACCAGTCGTAGCCCTCGGCATAGCCGGTCGCATCGTCCACCAGAGTAGTGAAGAGATGGATGTACTGAGGATCTGCCAGGTTCTGGAATGCAGCCAGAAGAACGCTGGCTTCCGATTCGTCCTGACTTAGCGCCCAGAGGAGATTCGGAGTTCCTCCGGGATTGTTGCCGGTTATGGCAATGTAATTCTCGCCGCCACCGGCAAGGGTGAAGGAACCGTTGTAGAAGTCGTTCAGGGATGCCTGCTGGACTTGAACGATGTTATCCGAGGGGTCTAGAGAGACCAGGATGACAGTCCACTTGGCGTCTGCCAGCGATCCTGAGCCGGTTCCATCGTTGAACTGACCGTTGAACATCACATCGGGTGTCGCCTCGTAACCGGGCAGGAAGTCGACGTACAGGGCCGACCAGGCTTGTGTGGGCAAGACCTGGAAGAGCGCCGGGTTGTCGCTCGCGACCCAGAAGCCGAACGGGTAAGTGGAGAAATCCTCTGCAAACGCGACACCCTGGTTTGCGTGCGAGAACTGGTAGGTCGAGCCTTCGAGGAAGTCGTACCTGTAGATGCCTCCGCCGTAGTCGCTCCTGAGATGGTTGACTACGTTGCATACCAGCCAGTCGTTGTACAGGGGTATGAGGTTTGTCTCGATGGCGAGGCTGTCGGGCACGGACGGATCAATGGCCCTGGCCATGGCGAGCATGCCCGTAGTGTCCGACTGGGCGATGGCCTGGATCGTACCTGCACCCTGCCTCTGCTCCAGGTACATGAGCCAGAGGAAGCTCTGCCCGAGGTTCTGTCCGAAGTCGAACTTGTAGGAGCCGGAACCCCAGAACGACAGGTCGATATAGGGGGTTTTCTCGAATTCTGTCAGATGCTTGTACAGACCGAGGTTCCCGGGCGATGTCTGCGCGAGGCCGAAGCACTCGAAAATGGCAACCTGGCCGAGTGCGCGGTAGTTCAGCGGATCCTCGTCGAGCCTGTTCGACAGCCTGCAGAGCATGCCGAGGCCGTTGGCGATGTTGAACTGCCTCAGCTGCCTTGCGACGGGCTGCGATTGGTAGTATGCGTGGGCGTTGATGTAGATGATGTCGTGGCTGTTGAGGCCTCCGTCACTCGTCAGATCCCTCGGATCGATATATGCCAGGATGTCCCTGCGCGGGGCGTTGTTGTCCTGGTACTTGTCAGGCACCGTTGCGAACAGGATGTACAGCTTTGGATCCCCGTCGGTGTCGGCAGGCGTCACCAACGCCTGGGTGACGGTGTTGTAGACTTCGAACTCACCACCCGCTTCGAAATTTGCCGTCAGGCTGTCGATTTCTGCCTGGGTGATCCAGTTGCCCCACAAGAGGGTGCCGAAGGTCGCATCGTAAGTGATGGAGCAGGTGTCCTGTACCATCCAGTATGCATGGTCGGTCACCGCCACACAGGTGAACTGGTGCGACTCTTCCGGCTCCGGGAACTCGGAGAGGTCGGGTATGACAAAGTTCATCGTCTCGCCGACATCAACGGCCAAAGCCGTCCCTGCACCGAGAACCGGCAACAGGAACACCGCCACGGTGGACAGAATGCCTGCCAGGCGGGATCCCGTCATTGCTCTCATGCTCAACCTCCTCAGGACCAGCGGCATCCGGGCGCCGCTGTCGGAACTTCATGCCGCGGATCGGGTCCGACGGCATTGCGACAACCACTTGAGAATAGGCATCCCACTTCGGTGCGCTCCGAGGGAGCGCCACTGCAGCTCAGGCCGTCGCCTTCCATCGTCGGAACGCGGATCGGCCGGAGCATCTGCTCCCAGTTCGGGTACGAGACCTCCCCTTCGATCGTGGAGTAGACCTGCATGTAGCTGCCGTTGGCGTTCCTGTCGACGAAGACGAAGTACTGGTTCCCAGCCTGATAATAGTACCAGATCTCGTACGGGAACCCGTCGACCTGGAACGGGACGCTCTCCACCTCGTCGGGGGGGCCGTAGACTATGTATACCCTCCCGCGGTCGGTGCGCCATCCCTCGGAAAACTGCGTCGAGTATCTCTCGGCACCGATGACTCGCTCCTCGAATTCCTCCCGCCCGGGCGTAGAAGCCCAGTAGGAATCGTAGAACCTCTCCTTCGCCTCCAGACTCGTCAGTCTGTTGAACATGCTCCGCTGATCCGACGGGAGCACGAGGGGAAACTGCTCGAGATATCTGTCCGCGGAGACGGGTGTCTCTTCGGGAGCGGTCGTCGCAGTTTCCCTCGCTATCATCACCGGCTTGCGGACGGCCGCCGTGTCGCCGCCGGAGGCGACCGACACCTCGATGAAGTGCAGGCCGGAAACCCTCGCCGCACCCAGGTCCACGCTGTCCACGAGCCCCACGGCGGAAGCTCCGTCGGGGACCTGGAGCATGGTCCATGGCCGGGCGAACAGGAGCTCGCCGCCCGCTGTCAGAAGCCTGCTCTGCCAGTAGAGTGCGGCCCCGCCGAGTCCGTAGGCCTCGGCATAGACGTACGCGGTCTGTTCGCCTGGAAGGTCGAACCTGCCGTCGGCGGCAGGGAACACGATGAGGCTCCCCTTTCGAAGGGGATTCGCCGAGCCCTCCGCAGCGGGAACCATCGCGTTGGCGACCTCCAGCTCGCTCAGCATGCCGGGAGTGGAGATCTCCAGCCGGCGCATCGCTGTTCCACGGGAGCCGTTCTCGAGATCCGTCACCGAGACGAACAGGTCGAAGGTGCCCGGTTCCACCGAAAACAGGGTTCCGTTGACGGCGGACCGGCCCCCAATGCGCTCGATCTCGGACACCCACTGCTGCACGGCAACGGTGTCCCCTTCGACCGAGAGCAGCACGGCGTCGGTCTGTACCGATGCGATGCCGCCGGACTCGGCGAGCTGTTCGACGGGAATGCTCTCGTAGATCTCCAGGGCGAGCCTGTCGGTCCCGTCGCCGAGAAGGAACACCGCGGTGTCTATCCCGAAGGTTATCCCGCCGGCGCCGGTGCTCGCCAGGCCGGAGGACGTCGCGACGGAGGCGGCCGATGCCAGCAGGACGAGCATCTCAGTTCTCATACGCCCTCCTGACGTCGTCCCAGGGCGTAGTTAGCTCGTACATCCCGTACCCGTCGCGGTCGATGAATACGACCGTCAGGGGCGGCGAGTAGTAGGTCCATATCTGATAGGGCTCGATGTCGGTTTCGAAGGGCATGTCCTCGACCTGGTCGGGTTCGCCCAGCAGGGCGAATACTCGTCCCATATCGGTGGAAATGCCGTCAATTCCGAACACCGAGAACCTGTCCATGATCAGGTCGAGCCTCCCGAGGTATTCCTCGAGGTATTCGTTGCCGCCGCTGTAGGGGGTCGGATCGCGCCTCTCCCAGAACTCCGACATCACCGCCATGCGCTCTGAGGGGCTTCCGGCGTCCTCCAGGGCGTGGAGTTCGGCCGTAGTGGCTATCGGGCGCACCAGAGTCGCCGTCCTGCCGGCATCGCGTCCCCAGACGTCCCAGTCCTCGCGAACGTCAATGGAGCTTCCGGCAGCCGCAACCACGACTCCGTCGCTCACGGCGGCGGCGAGGATCTGGTAGTGACCCGGTTCGATGCCGTCGAGCACGATGTCGGATCCGTGAGCCCCGCCGGCCTCCGGCTGCATCCAGCCCTCGCGCTGGACGACGCCGGCCTCGCTGCGGAGGACGTATGCGACATCGATCGGGTTCCCGGCGATTTCCAGTCCGGATGGCGGATAGACGCTCCAGGATATCCTGACGGTCCCGGCCGCCCTGCCGGACGGCCCCGTGCGGGTTACGAGAGCTCCGGCGGACCACCTGTCCGCGTTGAGCTCGGGAACCTCGACGGTCTCCTGCCTGGTCCTCCTCCTGCCGGACTCGATGTCCCTGGAGATGACGAGCAGCTCGTGGGAACCCGCCTCCACCCCTCCGAGATCGAGCCTGACCTCGAGGGGGAGCGATTCTCTTTCGACGGTACCCCCCGCTCTCGTGAAGGAGCCCTCGTCGAGCGAGGCGATGACCTCGTAGGAGGCCATCTCCACGCCCTGGTCCGTCACGAAGACGAAATCTCCCTCCTCGAGAATCGCGCTCACGGAGACCGAGCCCGAAGCCCCGGCGGATGCCGGCTGTACGGTCCAGGTCAGCTGGAACCCGCAGACGCTCAGGAGGGCGATTGCGACCGTCGTCATCTAATCCGTTCCCCAGGGGCTCCGGGCCGGCGGGGTTCCGAGGAGCCCCGCCGGCCGCGCGACCCTAGAAGGAGAACCCCAGGCTCGCTCTGTGGACCATGTCGAGCCGGTTGAAGTCGGCATAGGCATAGTCCAAGGCGATCGTCTTTCCGCCTACGGGGATCCGGAAGCCGGCCCCCGCAGTGAGACCCTCTTCGTCGGTGTTGATGCGGTAGCCGCCGCGCAGGGCGACCAGCCCGTTGAACCAGTACTCGGCGCCGACGCCCACCTGCTCGACATTGTCATTGGGGTGTATGCCGTCCACCTCGACGGTGAGGCGGTGGGGCCCCCGGTCTATGACATCCATGGCCATGCCGAGCTTGAACGTCATCGGCAGGGAGTACGGCATGTAGGACTTCAGCGAGTCGGAGCCGGAGTTCCAGGTGGTGTACTCGCCGTCGGGGGTAAGCTCTCCCCCGAAGTGCTGTACCGTCATGCCGATGCGGAGCGTGCGGAACCCGGTGTTGTACAGGGTCCCGAGGTCCACGGCGATGCCGCTTGCAGACACGTCGTCCCACGACTCCCGGATGTACTTGAGTGTCAGGCCCGTGCTGAAGCGGTCGGTCAGCATGCGCGAGAACGTGAGCCCGGCGACGATGTCGCTGCAGGTGAACGTCTCGCCGGTGCCGCCGGGCTGCTCAATGGTCGTGACATCCATCTCGCCCGAGTTCAGGAGACCGAACTGCAGGGCGAACGTGCCGAGGCCGGGGAATTCGCGGGTCACCGCGCCCGCCTCGTAGCGGATGTCCTCCAGCCACTCGGTGTGCGTGACCTGCACCTGCATGCCCGGCACCCTGACGAGGCATGCCGGATTCCACCATGCCGCACTGGGATCGTCGGCCGTGGCGATGAAGGCGCCGCCCATGGCCGCCCCTCGGGTGCCCAGCCCTATCTTGAGGAACTGGGCTCCCGCCGTACCCACCTTGGCAAAGCTGGCCTCTGACACGGCCGGGAGAAGCAGGAGGGCGGCAGCCGCGGCCAGCAGGATTCTTCCTGTGAGTCTCATTGGCTGATTCCTCCCCATCCTACTTGATGACTGCGAACTTGCCGATTACGAACTCGGTCTCGGTCTCGATGCGGTAGATGTAGAGGCCCGAGACGATCTCCTGGTCGTTGCGGCTCACGAGGTCCCAGTACTCGGTGCCCTCGTCGCCGGCCCATCCGCGGTGCTCGATCGTATCGACGTGGTCGCCGGCCAGCGTGTAGATGTGGATGTTGCACATGGCCGGCAGGTTGATGAAGGCTATCTTGTCGAAATACGTCTGCTCCCAGGCGGCGGAGCCGCGGTACGGGTTGGGGACGACCGCGACCTGGTTCACCCAGTCGGACGATGCCGACCAGGAGGGAACCACGGCGATCGGAGTGCCCTCGAGGGTCTGCTTGTAGTTGGACTTGGTGCTTTCCACGTCGGTCTCGCCGTCATAGGCGCATACGACGTAGTAGTAGGGATACCCGTTCACCACGCTGTTGTCGTCGTAGCTGTACGTGCCGGTGCCCGGGATGTCCTCGATCAGCTGCCATCCCGAGGGGTTGAAGGTCGAGCGGTAGATCCTGTAGCCGCCGAACGGGCTGTAGGTTTCCGCGTTGGCGCCCCACTCCAGGTGGACGCATCCGTCCTGCGCCTCGTAGAAGAGTATGGGCGAGGGCGGCAGCTTGGGCACGCCCCACCCGCCGTTGCGGTAGTAGGCGTCGAGGAGGACGTCTGCGGTGGTGCGCAGCCCGTCGAGCCCCATGGACACTATCCAGGCGCCCGTGACGTGCAGGCTGTCGCCGTCGGCAAGGGTCACCGGGCCGGCGGAGATCAGGAAGCGATAGTCGAACACCGGATAGTTCTGGCCGAGCGGAATCTCGTCCACTATCGGCCACGGGCCGGGATTCTCGGGCGCGAAAGCCAGAGGCGTGTTGGGATTGCCGACCCAGTCGGCGAGATAGGCCGGGCCGCTGGTCCAGCCGCTCTGGTCGGGATTGTTGCCCCACATAATGTTGTATTTCTCGGTGTCGTTGCCCGGATCGCTCTCCCAGTTCCACCAGGAGTGGCTTATCGGGATAGGAACGCCGTACACGTCGCAGGGCCGCTCGATCGTGCCGTTCGCCTTCTTGATCCATACGTCGAGAAGACGCCAGCCGATGAAGCCGTTGCAGGGCGGGACGTTGGTGGGCTCGCCGGAGTCGTCTATGGAGCTCGCGGGTCCGTCGCTGTCCCACATGTAGCTCATGTTCCTCGGCACGACGAGGTAGGTCGTGTCGGCGACGGTGTGCTCGAAGTAGTTCTCGGGCATGCCGGCCGAGAACAGGATCATGCCGGTGTTGGGCTCGACGGCGTAGATGGTGTCCGTGCCCACGACCTTGGCGAGGATCGTGAAGTGGTCGCTCACGCCGTTGCCGTCTACGTCGGCGTCGACGATGCCGTCGGAACCGAGGTAGTTGTAGTAGTACCAGATGTTCTGCTCCTCCTCGGCGTATGCGGCATCGGGGTTCTGCTGATAGGTGAACCAGTCGGCCTGGCTGGCCGGCGTGCCGTCGTCGAAGACGTACTCGAAGGTCGCGTCGGGATCGTTGCACCAGATCGCATGGCCGTCGTAGTACACCATGTCGTCGAGATGGCACTCGGTGACGTCGGCGTTAGCGACGTCGCAGTCACCCCTCACGGCGCACACGAAGCCGTCCAGGGGGACGCCCGGATTTCCGTTGGCGCTCTGGTGAGTGATGACGTGGTCGGTCACTATGAACTCGTTGTAGCCGGGCGTGCCCCAGCCGTAGTTCTCCTCATACACCAGCATGCCGTATGGATCAGTGTTCCATGCGGCATACCAGTCGTCGTACCCGTAATGGGTCTCCTCGAGCGCCGTTGGTCCGGGCACGAGCTTCTCGACAGGGAAGCCCTCGCTGGCATAGAGCTCCCAGTTGCCGTAGTCGCTGCAGCTAGCCCAGTAGGCCGAGGAGTCCCCCCAGACGGTCACGGGGCCGTAGCAGCAGGACCAGAAGTCCCCGCCCCAGAGATAGCCGTTGCCTTCACCGCCCGGCCACTCCATCGTGGGGTAGTTCGTCCATGGGTCGCCGTACATGCCGATGTTCAGGAAAGCGCTCCATGTGTAGCTGAGATTGTGGAGCATCCAGACCAGCGGAGGTCTGGCATCGGTTCCGCCGTCATCGGGCATGGCGGTCTCGCGCAGTTCCCTGGCTCCGGACGTCGCTGCAAGCAAGGCGAGCAGGCCGACGGCGAGAAGGAATCCGCGTCCGTGACTGGAGTTCCTCATACCCTCCTTCACCTCCAATTCGTCCTCTTCTGGCCCGGTCGGCCGGGACTTACGGCCCCGCCCTCCCGGAACGAGTCACATGCACCGCGCTCTATCACAACGATCGACAAATCCATCCCCTACTGATTCAGAGTGAAGACGTACTGTACGGTCGTCCACACGCCCACGGGGATTCCGCTGTTCTGGGCGGGGGTCCATCTCGTGCGCCAGGCGGCCTCGATGGCCGCGTTGTCCAGGGCGCTCGCACCGCTGGAGTTGTAGAGCTGAACATCACCCACCGTGCCGTCGGTCTTCACGAACACCCACAGCGTGACGGTTCCCTCCACGCCCGCCATCCGAGCCATCTCGGGATACGAGGGCTGGGGGCGGAAAGTGCAGTTCGGGAAGACCTCCACGGGCATGAACCTGGGGGGACCCATCTCCTCGCTCCCCGAACCGACGTTCTCGACCGTCTGCTGGACCGTCGTGACGGTCGCGAGACCCGTCGAGTCGCCCAGCGAAAGCGTCACGTCCGTCTGGAGCTGCTCGATCAGCTCCTCGGCGGCCTGCTGCATCTCCTCCTGCTCCTGCTGAACTTCCTCCTCCTGCTCCTGGACCGTGTCGTCGAAGGCAAGATCGGCCTCCACGGCTTCCATCTCGGAGTCGGTCGTGCGAGTGGATATGCTTCCCATCTCCGTGGGGGGGACCAGCTCGAAGATCAGGATGGCGGCGGCGAGCGCCATCACTGTCCCCCAGTCGTACATCAGGGAGGCCTTCTCCTTGAACTCGCTGTATGCGTTCGCACGCGTGCTCACAGCGTCCTCCCTAGTATGGGACTTCCTCGGCGTTGAACATCACGCTGTACAGCTCCTCGTACCTGAGGGAGTTGAACAGCTCGACCATCGCCCGCATGGGAACGCGCTGGTCTATGTTGAAGATGATCACGTCGACGCTCTTGTTCTGCTCCGTCCAGAGGCGCTCGCTCAGGGCCCTCAGTTGTTCCGGTACATCGCGGACGGGCATGTCGAAGTCGCCGATGCGGGCCACGATGTCGCTCTGGTCGTTGCCGGGCTCGAGCTGCTTCACCCATACGTTGATCGACAGCGCCTGCCTTCCGAGCTCGGTCATCACCTCGGGATGCGCCTGCGGGAATCGGATGCTCAGCCCGCCCTCCTCCCGGAACAGGGTGGTGCTCATGAAGAATGTCAGGAGGATGAACACCAGGTCCGCCGTGGAAGCGGTGGGGATCTTGGCGGGCGACCTCGAAGTGCGCTTTATCCTCATACCTGGCCACCCGTCCTCTCCTGGATCGTGATGCCCGTGCGGCTCACGCCGTTCCGGCGCAGCATGTCCAGGGCCTGCACCATGCCGTCGTAGTCGCAGTCGGGAAAGAACTTCAGGATCACGACCAGCTCGCTCTCCCTCACCACGCTTGCGATTTCGCCCTGAACGGCGTCGGAGAGGACCAGAGTGTCGCCGAAGGCGACCTGCCCGAACAAGGGGTCGTCGTCGACGACTATGCTCGATCCGAGGTGCGACCTCATGATCCCGGGGCGGACCTGCGGAACCAGGTTCTCTCCCTGGACGGCCACCTCCAGGCTGGTGTAGGACCCCGTCGAGAGGTCTTTCGCGATCAGCAGGTTCGTGAGAAGCCTGCTGCGCGCCGCTGCGAGCGTCTCGGCCCGCTCCGAGGCGAGGGTGCGGATGCCCGAGACAAGGGCCGAGTCCTCCAGGCTTACGTCCTCGCCGGCACGGGCTCTCTGGAGGGGTCCTCCAGGGGGGGCCTGGTCTATGAGGGCCACATACTCGTTCATCCCCCACTGCTTGATGGTCATCATGAGACGGTTGGTCTCGTCGACGACCACCTCCTGCGTCTGCTCGTCCGGTTTCTTGGGAAGCCTGTAGGAGATGCCCTTCTGGACCTCGAACGTGGTCGTGACCAGAAAGAAGATCATCAGGAGGAACCCGATGTCGGCCATCGAAGCCTCAGGAATATCCGCGTTCGGGCTAGATTTCTTTATCAGCCGCATGCGAACTCCTTACAGCTTCTTGAGCTGCTCCATGTCGGTCAGGGTGTCGACGAGGAAGCCGCTGGCCTCCTCCATCTCGACCACGTAACGGCCGATCTGCGACAGGAACCAGTTGTAGCACATCTGGATCGGGATGGCGATCATAAGGCCCGTGGCCGTGGTGATCAGCGCCTCCTGTATGCCGCTCGCGACGAGGCTCGCCTCGACGTTCTTGGCGGCGGCTATCGCGCCGAAGGCGTTGATCATGCCCGAAACCGTGCCGAGGAAGCCCAGCATGGGTGCTATGACGACGACCGAGGCCAGCACGATGAGGCCGCGCTCGAGGAAGTTCACCTCTACGCTGGCCGCGGTCTCTATCCCCTTCTCGACGGCGTCGAGGCCCTTGTCACGGCGCAACAGGCCGGCTCGCATGATGGAGGCTACCGGGCCGCGCGTACGATCGCAGAGGTCCTCGGCCCCGCGGACGTCGCCCTTGCGGATGTATCCACCGAGCTGCTCCAGGAAGAGGCCCTGGTTGATCTTGCACTTCCCGAGCGTGATGAAGCGCTCCACCGAGAAGGCAACGCCGAGGATCGCCGCGAGGAGAAGGGGCCACATGAAGATCCCGCCGGCGATGAACAGATCCTTGATGTCCATGCGGGCGTTCTGCGGGCGCTCGATGTCCTGGCCTTCGGGGGGAGCTGTGTTCTCCACCGGAGGAGCTACGGGTTCCGTCACCTGGGTGGTTGTATCCTCGGGCTGTGCGGCGGTCGAATCCGGCGTTGTGGCCGCTGGTGTCCCGCCGGCCTGCCCCCAGGAGAGCGCAGCCATGAACAGGACTGCTGTCAGGATGTTACGCATCTAAGGACTTCTCCTTGTCAGTCGCTGTCGGGAGGCGGTCCCCCCTGGAGGGGGGGGAACCGCCCGCATTCGTTTGTTCAGCCTGCGCCTTCTACCACTCCACGCTCATGCCGAAGCGGATCATGCGCGGACGCGAATACACGTACGGATTGTGGGTCGAGCCCTCGGGATCGTGGTCGGGCTCGCCGTCGCCGTCCTGATCGGCGTCATACCATGCGATATCGGCGATGCTCGTGATGTTCTGCCGGTTGAAGACGTTCATGATCCAGCAGTACACGTCGAAGGTGAGCGGGCCCGCCCATATCGTGCGGTTGATCTTCATGTCCGTGTTCATGGTCCAGGGCATGCGCCTTCCGTTGATCTCGGGGGAGGCGGTTCCCTGGTTGTCCTGCGTGTACGGGAAGCCGGAGCCCCAGCTCCACTGGGTGGACACGCCGAAGCCCTCGAGCACCGGGAAGGTGCCGATCCTGGGACCTTCGCCCCTGGGAATGCGGAAGTCGACGTTGACGTTGGCGGTGTGCCTCTGGTCCCAGTCGAGGTAGGACTCGCGCTTCGGGATGACCCAGCCGGCCCACAGGTAGCTGTAGTTCTGGGTGGCGCCCGAAGACTTGCCCTTGGCGACCTGGTAGCTGTAGTTACCGCTGAACGACCAGAAGCCGCTCTGGCGCCTCATGATCGAGAGCTCCGCACCGCGAACGCTGCCGTAGTCGCCGTTGATGTAGTGATCGTAGAAGTCGACGGCGGAGTAGAAGTTGCGCTCGGTGTCGATCAGTCCCGTGATGTCCTTGTAGAAGCCCGTGACGTCCATGAGGGTCACGTCGTCGAACTGGTGCTTCACTCCCACCTCGTAGGAGATGGTCTCCTCCGGCTCCAGATCCACGTTGCCGATCAAGGGGAAGGCGCCGGACAGGTCGTAGGAGGATCCGTAGTAGAGCCTGTCGAACATCGGCATCTGGAAGTAGTGGCCGTAGGTGAAGTGGAGGACGTCGCGCTCGGTGATGGGATGGGAGAAGCCCACGCGCGGGCTGAGGTGGTACTTGATCGGAACGGAGATCGGATTGACGATGTGGTCGGGGTCGTCTGGCGTCGTGCCGGGGGTCACGGGATTCGACGGGTCGGCCGGGTAGTTGTCGAAGTTGGCGTCGAAGTAGTCGAATCTGAGACCCGCGTTCACGATCATGCCCCTGTACTCCATCTTGTCCTGGATGTACGCGGAGCCGCTGTTCGGAAACGCGTGATACCTGTTGAGGTAGATGTTGCCTCCGGATGCGGTGTCCACGCTGTAGTCGAAGACGTCGTAGTACTGGCCCTCGACACCGGCCTTGAGCTGGTGCTCCTGCGAGATCTGGCTGGTGATGTCCACCCTCGCCGTGGAAATCGTGCTGCGGGTGTCGTTCCAGGCGTATCGGCTGGCGCCGGAGCGCGGGTATCCCTCCTCGTCGTTCACACGCGAGGGCTGATATGCCAGCCAGTCGTCCTCGTCCCAGTCCTCGCCCAGCCAGCCGCCCTCCGGATCGCGGATCTTGTACTGGAAGCGGGCCATGTACTGGTTGAGCTTGAACTCCATGAAGGTTGCGTCGCTCAGGGTCTGTGTGAGACCGATGCCGTTGCTGGTGTTGAGCCAGAACCTCGTGGGGAGGATGTAGCGCACGTCGGTGCCGGGCATGGTGTCGCCGGTCGCCGGATCAACGTACGGATCCTCGCAGCGGTAGTACTCCCAGATGCCGAAGCCCGCCACCCTGTCGAGGATGTAGGATGTGAGGTTGATTTTCGTCCTGTTGTTGGGGCGGTAGGTCAGCTTGACGTTGGTGCTCCACTGGGTGCGCCAGTTGTTGAAGTTGTACTCGTAGCGCCCCTCCTCGCCGCCGCCCGTCTCGAGCCACTCGCCCGAGGCGAAGAGGCGCATGTCGCCTGGGATGTCGATGCCGATGGCGGGCAGGAGGAAGCTCGTGAAGGGCTCGGGGCCGCCGATGGCGGCCTCTGCGTTGAGCCTGGCCTCGGAGAACGGGCCGGCCTCGTCCCAGTCGGTGACGAAGGTCCACCCGTCCGCAAGGCCGAGGGCCTGCCAGTCGTTTCCGCTGAACTCGGCGGAGCCCGTGTACTCGTTTCCGCCCTCGCGGGTGACGATGTTCACGACTCCGGACTGGGCGTTGCCGTACTCGGCGCCGAAGCCGCCGGAGATGACCGAGGTCTCGGCCACCGCGGACATCGGTATGTCGCTGTTGAACACGTTGCTGGTGGGATCCACCTGGGCTACGCCGTCGACGAGATAGACTACCTCGCCGGTTCTGCCGCCGCGCATGTGGAGCCCGCCGCGGTCCACCGAGCCGGCCTGGCGGTTGACGACGTCCTGGATGCCGGCCACCGGCATGGTCTTGATCTCGTCACGGCTGACGACGTGAACGGACTGCGTGAGGTCGCGGAGGATCATCGCCCTGTCGCCCGTGACCACGAACACCGTGTTGCCGACGGCCTCGGGATCGAGCGTGAAGTCCATGCGCGTGGTCATGTCCACGAGGACCTCCACGCCCTGGGCCTCCTTCATGGACATGCCCACCATCTGCGCCCTCAGCGTGTACTCCCCGGGCTCGAGGTTGATGATGAAGTACTCGCCGTTGGCGTCGGTCATGGCGCCGTAGGGGGTGCCCACTATGAGCACCGCGGCGCCTACCAGGGGCTGACCGTTCCGGTCGGTGACCCGACCTGCGATCTTGCCCGTGGTGCCGGCCATCGCGCCGAACGCGATCAGCAGGACCAGGGCGAGAGAGAGCACTGTAGCCCTACTCAGCACGGTCTGTTTCTCCTTTCCCAAGAATCGGGGACCTCGGTCGAAAGCCTCTGCCCTCCGGAGCTGGTCCACCTCCCTTTCCCGGGGGGCGCAACCTCTATCGAGAAGCGAACACTGCCGAGCATACGCATCCTGAGCCGCCTCCAAATGGCGGACTCCCGCTGCAAGGGCACCATGCCCGAAGTGAGAATAGCCGGGGAGGCCGCCGCTGTCAAGCAGACACAAACGCCGTCCACGACTATCCGGCGAGGCCCCTGAAGAGGGGTATCGTGGGCAGCCATTCGAACAGCAGGAACTGCGCCTGACCGATCAGAAGGCTTATTCGCGCCATCACGGTGTAGCCGAAGCTGGCGCCGAAGGCTACCATGAGTATGGTGATCCCGATTCCGGCGGCGCCGCCAGTCACCCCTCTGTGGGCCTTCGAGAAGAAGAAGTAGACCAGCCCGCAGACCACCCCGACGACCAGGAGGAAGCTGTCGAGGAATCCCGCCAGTCCGGCGCCGGTCACGGACACTATGGTTCCCTCCACCTGGGCCAGGGCGTTGGTCTGGAGCGTCGTGACCAGGCTCAGCCCCGCGCCCGTGCCGACTATCATCGCGAGCGCGAACCGCGAAAGGCTGGCGGCCTTCGGCACCAGGCGGAGGACCATGAACACGCCGAACACGGCCGGGATGATCATCCAGAGGTCGGGATCGGCCTCCCCGGCGCCGGTCAGCCTGTCCCACAGGTTCGGCCTGAGCACGTTGAAGATGTTGTAGATGACCCAGTACCCGGCGCTCATCCCCACGAAGAGGTGCTCGGTGAACTTGTAGAAGGGGTTGTCCCTGTAAAGAAAACTATACAGGCTGAGGGTCAGCAGAGCCCCCAGCCAGATGCCGATGACCTCCCAGTTCACTTCGCACCCCCCCTCTTCCTCTTCCTGCCCGCGATGAAGGCGATGTTGCCTATCACGATGAATCCCATGATGACGAGGTGGGAGATGGACTGCGCGGCCATTCCGGGGGTGGCGGTGCCGCCCGGGGCTCCCGGATGGTCCCTCTTCAGGAGTGTCTCGTAGTCGGCGGCGCCCTTCAGCCCGCCGAGCAGGCCCACCATCTGGCCCGAGCCGAGATAGGTGTAGAACTCCGGAGCGCTGACGGCGGTGCAGCCTCCGCCCACGGGAATGCCGAACCTGCCCTGGGCCACCATCACCCATGCGTGGATGCCAGGGTCGCCTGCGGACAGGGCGATGACCATCGAGATGTCGGCCAGCCTGTCCACGCCTTCGAGCACGGGTATCGAGTCGTATGGCACCCCGACCCGGTCCCTGGGGAAGACGGCGCTTATCGAGCTGCCCATCCTGACGA
>CAZMTK010000003.1:17440-242701 GCA_964569245.1 uncultured bacterium
AGGAGGTCGCCGATGGGCACCCTCCCCAGCATGACGACGAACGCCGAGACGAGGAGGAGCGTGGCCCTCCAGTTGGAGGATCTGAACGCCCTGAAGGCGGCGGAGGCGACGAAGAAGGCCAGGAGGCTGAACATCGTGGCTCCCATGGGGACCACCATGTTCTGGAACATGAAGTCGAATGCGCGGCCCTCCTCCACGCCGGTTGCCAGCCCGGCCGCGAGCATGAGGAGGAACCCGCCTATGGCCACCGGGCTGTACTGCCAGTTCCGCGCCCTGTGGCGGATCCGCGCGAAGTGGACCTGGATGAGGTTCATCGCGCCGAGGAAGATCGCGGCCGAGGCCACGATCATGTACCAGTCGGACAGGGAGTCGCCCATGGAGTTGAAGGGGCGGTGAGGCACGAAGAAGTTGAGTATCATGATCATGCCCGTGACGAACGTTATCAGGAGGGGCAGGAGTGTTCTCATGCCTCCACCCCCTACTCCACGTGGAGGATGCGGCGGAGGAAGTCCGCCAGGGAGGCCGCCGGCGCCCACCAGGTGCCTATCGAGGCGGCGAGCACTCCGACTACGATGACTATCATGATGATCAGCTTGGCTGCATCCTGTCCCTTCAGGCTGCCGAGGAGCTTGGGCTCGCGGGACAGGTAGGCGCTGGCTGCGAAGAGCTCCTCGCCTATCAGGGTGTAGTCGCAGGCGGCTATGAAGAACGGGAGCTGGCTGGGCATCGCAGTGCCCGCGATCTGGATCGCGCCTACGCTCTTTCCCGTCTCGGCCAGGATGAGGCTCTCCGCGTAGAAGGTGCCCAGCATGAAGATGGCCGCAGGGCGCTGACGGACCATGATGCCGTCCACACCCGCCGCATAGCCGAACTGGTCGTCGGTGAGGTAGAAGACGTTGTCTCGCCGGTAGGAGTCCGGCCTGCCCGCCGCCAGATACGCCTCCTTCACTATCTCCTGCCCCACGCTCATGACGACGCTGTTGCAGACCGGCACCTGCAGGTCCGCTCCGTACTCGGCGGTCTTTCCGGCCACTCGTCCCAGGATGATCATGCTGGCTATGGTCTGGATGTCGTCCATGCCCATGATGCCGGGGATGTAGAGCACCGAACGGCCCATCTCGGTGGCCCTGCCGACTGCGTCGTCGACGGCCGACAGCCCGGCTATCTCGCGTATGTACAGCCTGCGGCCCTTCCTGCCCTGGTCGATGAACCAGAAGATCACGGCAGACAGCAGCGCGAGAATGACCAGCATCCCCGTTCGCTGGGAGTGGAGCCACTGGGCCGAGGAGGCGGCTGCGACCGGCCCCTCGGGCGGGGATGCAGCCCCGTTCCGGAAGGATGTCAGGATGTAGGAGTACTCGACGCCGTCTTCGACCCCTTCGTCCACGAACGCGACCTCCGCGCCGGGAAGGACGGCTACCTCCTCCCAGGTCTCGCCGTCGGAGCTGCGTGAAACGAGGAGCGAGTCGGCCGTCGCGCCGGCGACCAGCTCCCACGACAGCTCTATGGCGCCGCCGGCGTCGTCGCGGACGTCGCCGGCATGCAGACCGGTCACCGAGGAAGCCGGAGGCGGGAGCGCATCGGGCTCGGAGGTCCCGGGCGGCCCGGCAGGCTGAGCCGCCAGAGCGGCGGCCAGCGCTAGCGCAAGAAGGCTTGGCAACTTCATTCCACTCCTCCGATCGACAGGATCGCAGAACGGAACCGGGGGGCCGAGGCCCCCCGGATCGTGAATGCCGCCAGACGGTCGCGCACGGGCATGAAGAGGCCTATTCCTCGATGAGCTCTACGTTGGCCCTGGGCACTACGGCCCTCGAGCCGTCCCCGAACTCCACCTCGAGCACCCTCACGTGAGCCTCCGTCTCGAGCTGCTGCAGCTCGGGGGGCAGCGCCGACACCCTGCCCAGCCTCCCGAAGTACGGCGCCCTGATGACTCTGACGGGCGAGCCTGTTGCGAGAGCTCCCTGCTCCCTGGAAGGCGGCCTGCCCTGGACGTCGTCGCCGACCGGGATGACCACCTCGGGGCGTATCACTCCCGCCCTGATCTGGGTCGCGCCGTTGATGCTCGCGAGCATGCCCTCGCGGCTCTTCAGGAGGTCGAAGGTGGCGCGGGCCATGTTCATCCGGCCGAACCCCTCCGTAAGCACGAGAGTGATCCCCTTGTTCTCGTGGCCGGTTATGGCCACGCCGAGGTCGTAGCCGAGGAACTCCTTCAGATCCCTGTCGTCGAAGCCGCCGACGACCATCCCCTTCACGCCGGCCGAGACCGCCTTCCGGAGCGTGGCCACAGTGACGAACGAGCCTCCCACGAGAATCTTCCCTGAACAGGAGGCGTCTATCAGATCCGGGGTCAGCTCCTGGTCGGGGCCCTTCACGACCGTCCTCAGGAGTCCCCTGACCTCTCCCCCGATTCCGAAGATTCCCTGCACGAAGGTCGCCCTGGTCTCCACCACGACGCCCTCGTCGGGGATCACCTCCACCACTCGCCCCTTCACATAGGCGTCTATCGTCACCGGAATCGGGGGCTCCCGGAGGACCGCCTGTCCCGTGATCTTGTTGAAGCTCTCGAAAGACCCCTCGATGGGGGACCGCACGGTGTTCCGGAACAGCCCGAAAAGGCCCTTGGACTGGGCTATCGTCTCGTTCTCCGACACCGGGTCGCCCTCCCTCTTCATGAGGAGTTCGGGGATGTCGTCGGGCGGAACGCCGAGGATGTTGGCGATGTTGAGCATCTTCACGTTGCCGGGCAGCTCGGTCCTTGCGACGACCGTCTCTGCATCCACGTCGGCGCCTTCGCGGACCAGGACCCTGCCCTTCAGCGGGAGGCGGCGCTCCTTGCGGACGGTAGTGACATCGGCGACCCTCAGACCGGGCGTGTATGCGAATGCCATACTCCTACCTCCCCAGGGAAAGGAACTTCTCGGGGTAGGCCGTCATGGCCATGGCCCACTCCTGCAGCTTGCGGACCCTCTCGGCGTCTCCCGCCGGAAGGTTGAAGGGCTGCCTGCCCCTGCCGTCGAGCACGACTCCCACCACTCCGCCCTCGACGACAGACTCGAGCTGCCTGCCTGGGCCGGCTCCCACATCGATCCCCTTCGCAGGGCGAATCGTCACCCTCGCCTTCTCTCCCACGCCCAGGGGGATCACATCCATCCTTCCGTAGACGACCCTGAGCTCGCGCGTCCGGCCGTCGGGGGACTCCATCTGGATGGTAGCGGTGGTCTGGCCGTCCTTCGACTGTCCGGAGGGGGCGATGCAGCTGCCGAGCCTGATGAGGCAGTCCTTGTCGAAGACCTCGGTGGCGGCCTCGGGGAGCTCCTTCGAGAGGACGCCGAGCTGGGGCATCATGAAGATCGAGTCGACAGCCAGCATGGTTATGCCCTCGGGGAGGAAGGAGTCTATCATCATGAGCGCGGCCTGGCACCTCCTCGGAGCGTGCGAGAGAACTCCGCCCGAGCCGATGAGGAGGTCCAGCTTCATCATGTCCACGAGGGTGGCGCCTGTCTGGGTCTGCTCGAAGGCGTCGCCGATGGTGCGCTCCTGCGCCACTCCCTTGAGACCGACGGCCAGCTCACGGTGCTGCACCAGGGCGAGCCTCAGGGCCTCGCGGCTGATCGCCTGCTCGACTATCAGCTCCTCCAGGGTCTGGGGGATGGTCGTGGGTCTGATCATCTTGTTCCGTATGCGGTTCCTGAGGTCGGCCTCGTCCATCCTGAAGGGGACCCAGCGCATGACGTTCTCCATGCCGGCACTGGCGAGAACGTTCGATATGCTGTAGCTCATCCCCAGATTGGCTGAGACCGTGCGGTTGAAGACGGGCTGGCCCTGGCTGTCGAACACGCTGAACACGTCGGTCGTGGCGCCGCCGATGTCAACGCCCATGACATGGATGCCCTCCGCCTTGGCGACCATCTCGATCAGCTTCCCCACAGCCCCGGGCGTGGGCATGATGGGCACGTTCTCCCATTTCCCGTCGACCCAGTGGCCCGCCCACTGCATCAGCTTGCCGTAGCCGGGAGCCTGGGCCATGACGTGCTCCATGAAGAGTTCGTGTATCGTGTCGCGCGCCGGGCCGAGGTTCTCCCTCTCCAGAACGGGCCGGATGTTGGGGACCACCTTCAGGGCGGACATCCCGCCGAGCTCGTGCTCGACCTCTTTCGTCGCGTCCCTGTTCCCGGCATAGATCACGGGCAGCTTGTAGCCCACCCCGAATCTCGGCTTGGGATCGGCGGCTCTGATGACCTCGGCCAGCTCCACGACATGGTCTATGGTCCCACCGTCTATCCCGCCCGAGAGAAGTATCATGTCCGGGCGGAGGCGTCTGATGTCCGCGACCTTTTCGTGGAACAGCCGGCCGTCGTTGGAGGCAACGACGTCCATGACTATCGCGCCCGCGCCCAGGGCGGCGCGCTGGGCGCTTTCGCCGGTCATGGACTTGACCACTCCGGCGACGGTCATCTGCAGCCCTCCCCCCGCGGAGGAGGTCGAGACGTAGATGTCAACTCCCCTGGAGGGATCGTCGCCCACGGCGATACCCTCGCGGGAGGCGTCAAGGAACTCCCTGCCCTCGAGGTCCTCTATCTCGCCGACGGCGTTGAGCACCCCCTTGGTCACGTCCTCGGCGGGAGCCTCCACGGTAGTCGGCGCTTCTCCCCGGCGGATCAGCCTGTACTCGCCGTCCCGCTTCTCGATCAGGATGGCCTTGGTCGTCGTGCTGCCGCAGTCAGTGGCCAGTATCCTGGTGATCTCCTTGCCGGCCAATGCCGTCTCCCTTCTGATCCCCTGCGGACCCTCGCAGCCGCCCCAGGAGGGCCCGGAGTCCCCGCCTGGGACGTCTATTCCTCTCGTCCCTCCTGCGGGCCTCCTCGAGGGCGTTCTCCTCTTCGATCATGGTTATGAGCTTCTCGAGGTTCCCCCTGTCCTCGAGCATCCTGACGAAGCGCTGGTATTCCCCGGAGGTGACCACGAGAGAGACCACCGGATCGAGGAACACGAGCAGCTGGTTCCCGAGGAACGAGAGGGGCTTGACCGACTCCAGGAACATTATCGCGGGTACGGTGAGCTCGCGGACGACAATCTCCCGGGCGATCCTGGCGATCAGATCGTCGTAGGAGTCGCTCTCCGCGGCGTCAGCCGGTACGGTCCCCCACGGTCCTTGCCTCGACAAACCCAACGACTTCCTCCCTGTTGGAGGGCGAGAACTGTATCGAAAGACCCCGGAACTTCGCAAGCCTCGTGGGTCCGGGGAACGGGCTCAGGAGCATCCCGTACCTGTCCACGGTGAAGCTTCGCACCTCACGCCACTCGCGCTTCTCCAGCCCGAAGACCGTGCGCTTCGAGACCCCCCTCCCGTCCATGCGGTACCACGCGGGAAGGAAGAAGCTCCACAGTGCAAGGAATAGCATCGCGAAGCCCACGACGCCCCACCACGGGCTCCCCCCCCAGAGCACTGCGGCTCCGGAGGCAGCGAGCATTATAACGAGCAGCATGGCGGCAGCCACCGGCCTCTCGCCGGCAGGGTGCGACCGCCACTCCAGAACGTCCTGCGTTCCTTTCTCTACGTTCTCTCCCACGGCTCCGCTATGTCCAGCTCCTTGACTGCACGGACCTCGTCGAGCCTCAGCACGGGCGTGTTGACCGGGGCGTCGGTGACCAGGTGAGGCTTCTCCTCGACCTCCCTCGCGATGGCCAGCATGGCTTCGGCGAAGGCGTCGAGGGACTGGAGGCCCTCGGTCTCGGTGGGCTCTATCATGATCGCCTCGTGCACTATGAGGGGGAAGTACACGGTGGGGGCGTGAAAGCCGTAGTCGAGCAGCCTCTTCGCGATGTCCAGGGTCTTCACGCCCTTCTTCGCCTGCGCTTCCCCGGACAGAACGAACTCGTGCATGCACGGGCCGTGGTCGTAGGGAAGCTCGAAGGCTCCCTTCAGGCGAGCCCTGAGGTAGTTGGCGTTTATCAGCGCGTTCTCCGACGTCTCTCGGAGGCCGGCTGCACCGAGAGTCCTGATGTACGCCCAAGCCCTGACCAGAACCCCGAAGTTGCCGTGGAAGGCCAGCAGCCTCCCGAAGGACTCCGCACCGCCGGGCTCGAACGCGTAGGAGCCGTCTCCGGAGCGCGCTACGACCGGGGCCGGCAGGAACCTCGCCAGCGGCTCGGTGCAGGCCACCGGCCCGGCGCCGGGGCCGCCGCCGCCGTGCGGAGTGGAGAAGGTCTTGTGCAGGTTGACGTGGCAGACGTCGAATCCCATGTCCCCCGGCCTGGAGATGCCCAGCAGGGCGTTCAGGTTCGCGCCGTCCATGTAGCAGAGGCCGCCGGCCTCGTGCACGATGCGCGTGATCTCCCCGATGCGCGACTCGAAGATCCCCAGCGTGTTGGGATTGGTCAGCATCAGAGCGGCGGTCCTGGGGCCGGCCTTCGCCTCGAGGTCGTCGAGGTCGACCTCGCCGCGGGAGTCGGATTTGACGCTGACCACGCGCATGCCGGCCAGCGTGCTCGATGCGGGGTTGGTTCCGTGCGCGGAGTCGGGCATCAGCACCTCCGCTCTGCCGGCCTCGCCCCTGGCGATGTGCCACTTCCTGATGAGGAGGAGCCCCGCGAACTCTCCCTGGGCTCCGGCGGCGGGCTGGAGGGTTACTCCGCGGAACCCGGTTATCTCGCACAGGTAGGTTCCGAGCTCGTGCATCAGCTCAAGCGCTCCCTGGGCGACCCGCGCAGGGGCAAGCGGGTGCAGCCCGGCGAAGGCCGGGTGTCTCGCGAGGTCCTCGTTGAGCTTGGGGTTGTACTTCATCGTGCACGAGCCCAGAGGATACATGCCCCTGTCCACATGGTAGTTCTTTACGCTGAGGTTGACGAAGTGCCTGACGGCCTGAGGCTCGCTGACCTGGGGGAGGCCGATCGGAGCGGAACGGAGCTTGTCGGGGCCGAGAACCGTTGAGGGATCGAGCACCGGAACCTCGGGAGCCGGGAGGTCCATCCCGCGGCGTCCGCAGCAGCTCTTGGAGAAGATGGTTCCTTCCACCTCACACCTCCGCGCAGGCCGATGCGACGGCCGCTGCCAGACCGTCCATCTCGACCCTCGTCCGCTTCTCGGTCGCCGTGAGAAGCATGGCGCCGGGCCTGAGGTCCGGCAGGGGCACGCCCGCGAGGAAGCCTGCGCCCGTGAGCCTGTCCCGGAGAGCCTCTGCGGGGACGGGGAATTCGAGCACGAACTCGCGGAAGAACGGCGTTGAGAAGATCCTGCTAACACCGGGGATCCCGAGCAGGCGACCTTCGAGATAGTGGCTGTTCGAGAAGCAGCGCGAGGCGACCTCCCTGAGCCCCTCCTCGCCCGCGAGAGTCATGTACACCGTCGAGGCGAGCGCCATCAGGGCCTGGTTCGTGCAGATGTTGCTCGTGGCCTTCTCTCGGCGGATGTGCTGCTCCCTGGTCTGGAGGGTGAGGACGAAGCCAGTCTGCCCCGCGCGGTCGGATGTCCGGCCGATGATCCTGCCCGGCATGCTTCGCACGAGCTCCTTCCGGCATGCCATGAAACCGGCATAGGGGCCGCCGAACGACAGCGGGATCCCGAGGCTCTGACCCTCCCCGACGGCGATGTCGGCGCCTGCCTCCCCCGGAGGGGTGATGACGGCGGCAGCGACCGGGTCTGTGACCTGGACCAGGAGGCCCTCCCTGGAGTGCACGATCTCCGCAATACCCCTCACGTCCTCCACCAGGCCGAAGAAGTTCGGCTGCTGGACGAGAAGGCCCGCGGCGCCTCCGGCGAGGAGGCTCTCCAGCGCACCGGCATCCAGCAGGCCGTCGGCGCCGAACGGGACCTCGTTCAGATAGAACCCCCCGTGCGAGAGGTATGTCTTCACGACGTCGAGGTATGCCGGATTGAGGGAGCCCGCCACCAGAATCCTGTCGGCCTTGCGGACGCGCATGGCCATCAGCGCGGCCTCCGCGGCCGCGCTCGCGCCGTCGTACATCGAGGCGTTGGCGCAGTCGAGCGCGCAGAGCCTGGCGATCATCGTCTGGTATTCGTAGATGCACTGGAGGGTTCCCTGGCTGGCTTCGGCCTGGTACGGAGTGTAGGCCGTGTAGAACTCGCTGCGCCGCAGCACGTGATCCACGGCAGCAGGGACGAAGTGGTCGTAGGCGCCTGCGCCCGCGAAGCAGACGAGGCTCGCGCCGCCCGTGGCCGAGGCCTTCCTCTCGATCTCCCGGGAGACCTCGAGCTCGGATGCCGCTGGCGGCAGGTCGAGCAGCCTGCCGAGCCTGAACGCCGCCGGCACGGGCGCGATCAGGTCGCTCACAGAGGACGCTCCGATGGTCTCGAGCATCCTCCTGCGCTCGTTTCCGAGGATAGAGGTGAACCTGCTCATCTGTTCACTGTTCGCCCGTATGCCTGGCGTAGCGTGAAGCGTCCATGAGCGCGTCGAGCTGAGAGGGGTCGGAGGGTCTGATGACCGCGAGCCAGCCGGCTCCGTAGCAATCCGTGTTCACGAGGCCGGGGTCGGACTCGAGCCCGGTGTTGGCGTCCTGCACGGTTCCGTCGACGGGGGAGTAGTAGTCGGAGGCGGTCTTCACGGCCTCGAGGGCGCCCAGGCTGGCGCCCCTGGACACCTGGCGGCCCTTCCTGGGCAGCTCTACCATGACTATCTCGCCCATCTGCTGCTGGGCGTAGTCGGTGATGCCGAGGGTGACGGTGCCGTCTGCCTCGAGCCTCACCCACTCGTGCGTCTCCGTGTATCGGAGGTTTTCGGGTACTCTGCTCATGCGAAGCTCCTTCCCCGCCCGGTCAGGCCTGGCGGCGACTGCCTGCTGCATAGAAGGGAATCTTGACGATCTTCACCGGCACCCGGCTGCCCCTGATCTCGGCCTCGAGCTCGGTTCCGGTCTTCGAACGGGCCTTCTCGACGTAGCCCAGCCCCACGGAGACCCCCAGAGCAGGGGCCATCGTCCCGCTGGTCACAACGCCGACACGGCTCTCGCCTGAGAAGAGGCCGGTGCCGTGGCGTATCACACCGCGGCCCTCTACCCTGAGCCCCACGAGGCTCCTCGAGGTGCCCTCCTCCTTCTGCCGCGCCAGGACCTCGCGGCCTATGAAGTCCTTTCCGGAAGCCAGCTTCACGACCCAGCCCAGCTTCGCCTCGAGAGGGGTTGTCGTATGGTCTATGTCGTTCCCGTAGAGGACGTACCCCACCTCCAGACGGAGGGTGTCCCGCGCGCCGAGTCCGACGGGGACTATCCCGCTCGAGGCCGAGTCGGCCATCACCGCGTCCCATACTGCCGGAGCGTCTCCAGAGGAGAGGTAGAACTCGAAGCCGTCCTCCCCAGTGTATCCGGTCCGCGCGATGATGGCGCTCCTTCCGGCGACGGAGCCTCTCCTGTGGGCGTAGTAGGGTATCGAATCGAGATCGGCGTCTGTGTACCTCGACGCGATCTGCTGGGCTTCCGGACCCTGGATCGCCACGAGGGCCGTCTCGTCGCTCCGGTTTACGACCTGCACGTCGAAGCCTCTGGCATGGCTGGAGACCCAGGCCCAGTCCTTGTCCAGGTTGGCCGCATTCACCACCATGAGGTACTCGCGCTCGGAGAGCCGGTACACTATGAGGTCGTCCACTATGCCGCCGTCGGGGTAGCACATCGTGCTGTAGTAGGCCTTCCCGGGCTCCACGCCTGCATCGTTGGTGAGCAGCATGTCCAGGAAGTCGGATGCACCCGGCCCCTCGACCATGAACTCGCCCATGTGCGACAGGTCGAACAGACCGGCCTTCTTGCGGACGGCCATGTGCTCGGCCATGATGCCCGAGTACTGGATCGGCATCAGGTATCCGGCGAACGGCTCGATCCTGGCGCCGAGAGCCGAGTGGCGATCGTAGAGCGGTGTTTTCTTTTCCATCGTTCGCTCTCCCTGGAAGGGCGGGGCGTTCCGCCGGAGAAGGTGAAAATCACTAGCGAATCTATGCCTGCCGGAGTTTCCCGGCAATGAGCCGGAAGAGGCAGAGGAGGGGCGGGATCGGCTTCCGGGCCCGGAGCGTGGAGCACGATGCTGCCGGCCTGGAGAGGGCGGCTCTCTGCTGGCTCGAATCGCACGGCTGCGTCTGCTGGATGAGCGGTCTCCCCCCCGGCAGGGCGGGCAGGTACGGGATAGTCCTTCACGACGGCCGGAGGCTCGCCGTGGGCCCCCTGCCCCGCACTGGATGGACCTTCGAGTCCATGGCCCGGGCGAAGTGCGACTTCCTCCTCCTCATGGCTGCTCCGGAGGCGGGGGAGCCTCTGCCGGCAGGCTTCCTGACATGGTGGGATGCCAGGTCACTGGCGGAGCCCGAAGAGGAGATCGACACGGGGAGGACCGGCCTACACCCGCCCGGAGACCTCCCCGGCCTTCTTGCCGCGCCCGTTCACAGACGCCTCTCGTTCCTCGTCGGGACTCTCCGCCTGCTCGTGTCGGGCGACATGCCGGCGCCTCCCCCGGGCGACTGGTCGCACCTCGGGCTGCCCGTGAAGGAGCAGTGACAGGCAGCCGCGGCAGCACCTCGCGCAAAGACGCAAAGGGCGCAAAGAGACACCCTGAAGGTCAGATGCAGGCGGCAGAGCTCGTCACTCCCGCGGAGGCGTGAGTGCGGCAGGGCACCAGCCCGGAGATTGCAGCCCCCTGAGCGAGGAGCCGCCCGGAGGCCGGGCGGCTCCGCAGCCTTGCAGATCCTCGTCTACCTCCCCGGGCACTCCGCTGCGACCGAGGCGTCCAGCCTGCCCGAGTAGCTCTTCTCGAAGAAGGCGGCGAACTCCGCGGCGAGCTTCTTCGCCTTCTCCTGGTAGGCCGACCTGTCCGCCCAGGTGCTGGAGGGTGACAGAACGGAGGGATCCGGAACGCCGGGGCAGCTTCGCGGAACGAGGACCTTGAAGTAGGGGTCGGGGTCGAACTCGGCTCCCTCCAGCGAGCCCTCCAGGGCGGCGGCTACCATGGCCCTCGTGAGCGATATGTCCATGCGCCTCCCGACGCCGTAGGGGCCTCCGCTCCAGCCGGTGTTCACCAGGTACACCTTCGACCCGTGCCTGTCCATCTTCTCGCCCAGCATTCTCGCGTACACATCGGGCAGGAGCGGCATGAACGGTCCTCCGAAGAAGCGTGAGAACGTGCTCTTCGGCTCGACGATCCCGCGCTCGGTCCCGGCGAGCTTGCTGGTGTATCCCATTACGAACCAGAGCATCGCCTGCTCCCTCGTCAGCTTCGCCAGCGGGGGCAGGACGCCGTTGGCGTCGGCGGTGAGGAAGAGGATCGTGGACGGGTGTCCGGCTATGGGAGGCTCCTTGATGTTGGAGAGGAAGCTCAGCGGGTAGGAGCCGCGGGAGTTCTCCGTCAGCCTCTGGTCGGCCAGGTCGAAGGTGCCGTCGGGGTAGATCATGGCGTTCTCGATGATCGCGCCGTGCTCCTCCGGAGGTGCCTCGTGGAAGCACGCCCTGTATATGTCGGGCTCCTTCGCGGGATTCAGGTTGATGAGCTTCGCGTAGCATCCGTACTCGAAGTTGGCTATGCACTCGTCGCTCCAAGAGTGTTCGTCGTCGCCCAGCAGGGCTCTCGAGGGGTCGGCGGACAGAGTCGTCTTCCCGGTGCCGGAGAGGCCCAGCAGCAGGGCCGACCTTCCGTCCCTTCCCTCGTTGGCACTGCAGTGCAGCGGGAGTATCCCCTCCAGAGGCAGCAGGTAGTTCATCACCGTGAAGATGAGCTTCTTGACGCTGCCGCAGTAGGCGGAGCCGTGGACCAGCCCCAGGCGCCTGTCGAAGTCCATGCCGATCATCATGGTGGAGGTATGGCCCAGCGCCGGGTCGACGCGGAGGCGCCCTTCGTAGCGTCCGGGGTCCAGCTTGCTCTCGGGAGTCACGAGCAGGGTGAAGGGCCGGTCGCGGAAGCAGCTCTGCGCAAGCAGCTTCTCGTCGAACGGTCTGAACATGTTGCAGGTGAACAGGGCTGTGATCGCCCTGTCGGAGACGGTCCTGACGTGGAGCGCGCACCTGGGGTCGGCGCCCACCAGGCGGTCCGTCACGTAGAGTTTTCCGGCCTTCGCGAACGCAGCCAGAGTGTCCTCCCCCACCATGTCGAAGGTCTCCTCGGTCACGGGGAGGCAGTTGGCGCTTGTCCAGTCGATGTTCTTCTCGCTCTGCGGCCTCTTCACCATCAACGTGTCGCTCGGACTGCGCCCTGTGGACTCCGGGCGGGTCCATGTGGCGAGGGCGCCGCAGGCGGCGGTCATGACCTCTCTGTTTCCTATGCATTCACGGATGAGGGTCGCCCTGGGCGTGTTCACGAAGACGCCCTGGCGCCCTTCGAGCAGCCTGGCTAGTTTTTCCTGGAGAGTCATTGCACACCCCCGGTGATGGTTTGGCCCGGCAGGGCCGGCGAAGACCCGGCCGGGTCCGGGAAGAATAAGCCCCCGCCGCAGCGGCGGCCAATGGCGCCCTGCGGCTCCAGGCGTCTATCTTCGGGGCTGTCGGTCCGGCAGCGGAGGCGGCAGACTGAAACTCGTCCTGTTCGACGTGGACATGACCCTGATATCGAGTGCCGGCGCCGGCGCCAGGGCTCTCGACGCAGCCATGCTCGAGGTCCACGGCGTGGAAGCGGCCTTCCGTGGCGTGGAGTTCGCCGGGCGTACCGACAGGCTCATCACGGAGGACGGGCTCAGGCGCGGAGGCGTCGAGCCCACCCCCGGCTCGGTCGGCGAGATCAGAAGCGCCTATCTGAGGCATCTCTCGAGGGAGCTGGCGTCCGGTTCGTGCTCCGCAGGGGTCCTGCCCGGAGTGCCGGATCTCCTGGCGTCGCTCGAAGACCGGGGGGTGCTGATCGGCCTCCTTACCGGGAACTGGAAGGAGGGCGCCTTCCTGAAGCTGGCAGCCTGCGGCCTCGACCGCCGCTTCATGTTCGGCGGATTCGCCGACGACGGCCGCGAGAGGTCGGATCTCGTACCCAGCGCCGTATGCGGCGCGCGCCTCCTCTCCGGCGCCTCCTTCGCGCCGGAGGACACCTGGGTCGTCGGAGACACCCCGTACGACGTCGCCTGCGGAAGAGCCTGGGGCTTCGAGACTCTTGCCGTCGCCACAGGGCCCTACGATGAGGAGGGGCTGGCTGCCTCCGGCGCTTCGCACGTGGTTCCCGACCTCGCCGACACTGGCCAGATCTCGGACCTCATAGCCGGAAAGCGCCGGCCGTGAGAGGCTTCCTAGACCCCCTGAGGGCCTGGAAGCTCTACGACTGGGCCGATTCGGCCTTCGTGACGACCGTCGTGGCGGCAGTTCTTCCCGCCTACTTCGCGGGAGTGGTCTGCGGCGGCGGGGAGGCCGGCTTCGACGTCCTCGGCGCAAGGGTCGGCGGTTCGCCCACCTCGCTCTGGGGCTATGCCGTCGGAGCCGCAGCCGCCGTCGTCGCCGTGCTGTCGCCCGTACTCGGAGCCGTGGCGGACGCAGGAGGCAGGAGAAAGCTCTTCCTCGGCGTCTTCGCGGCATGCGGCATGGCTGCCTCGGCCGCGCTTTCGCTGGCCGGTCCGGGAATGGTGGCGTTCACCCTCGCGATGCTGGCTGCTGGGGAGGTCGGCTTCGCGGGAGCGCAGGTCTTCTACAACTCCCTGCTCGTCGGAATCTCCCCTCCCGAAGGACGCGACAGGGCGTCGGCCGGAGGGTTCGCATGGGGCTATCTGGGGGGAGGAATCCTCCTTGCGATAAACCTCGTCATGATCCGGAAGCCGGAGCTGTTCGGTCTCGAGGACGCCGCCGCCGCATCCCGGGCGAGCTTCATCAGCGTGGCGGTCTGGTGGGCTCTCTTCTCGGTGCCCCTTTTCACGACCGTTCCCGAGGGCGCAGCGAGGACCTCCGCACGCTCGGCGCTGCGGGAGGGTCTGTCCACGCTGAGCGCCACTGTCAGGGCTCTCCCGCGGAGGCGGAATCTCCTTCTCTTCCTGACGGCCTTCCTCCTCTACAACGACGGCATCCAGACCGTCATCCTCATGGCGACCGTGTTCGGGAAGGCGGAGCTCGGGCTCGACACGGGCGACCTGGTCGCAGCCCTCCTGCTCACGCAGGCGGTGGGCGTGCCGGGAAGCATGCTCTACGGCAGGGCGGCTTCGCGATTCGGCGCGAAGAGGTCCATCCTCGCGGGCATAGCCGCCTACATGGTGATCGTGCTCGCCGCCTCCCGCATGAGGACCGCCGCCGAGTTCACAGTCCTGGCCTGCGCGGTGGGCGTGTTCCAGGGAGGTCTGCAGGCGGTCAGCAGAAGCATGTACAGCAGGCTCATCCCCGCAGGGCTGGCAGCGGAGTACTTCGGTCTCTTCTCGGTCTCGTCCCGGTTCGCGAGCATCCTCGGCCCCCTGATGTTCGCAGCGGTACGGGACATGACCGGGAGCGCCCGCGTATCCATACTTGCCACGCTGATTCTCTTCGCGGCCGGGGGTTCGGTGCTCGCAACGGTGAGGGAAGAGGACGGATGATAACTGCGGCCTCCCTGTTCTGCATCGCTACGCTGGTGCTGGAGGAGCTCTATCTCCATTTCGGCGGATACGGGAGGAGCCTCCCGGTCTGGGCCGCCCTGCTGGAGGGTCCGTCGGGACAGGAGGCTCACCGCCAGAGGCAGAAGCTCCGCTACCGCCTCGTGAAGATGCTCCAGTTCGCGGCTTTCGCTCTCCTCTGGCTCCTGGCCGGCGGCAGGGCGGGCAACCAGCTCATGACCAGCAGCTTCGGGCAGATAACGACCCAGATGCTCATGATGCAGGTGCTTCGCGTCCTGGGCCGGCAGGTGGCGAGCAACAGGGCGTTCCTGACTGTCATGGCCTGCCAGCAGGCCTTCCTGGCCATTCTCGTGCCGTTCCTCGCCAGGGCGCACATGGCCTCCGGGATGCAGGTCCATCCCGTGAACTGGCTGGCCGGGGCGGCCCTTGCAGTGGCCCTTCTGGCGTTCGCCGTGTGCTTCTCCGCGGTCATCGTCTATCTCATAAGGCTCAAGGCCGGAAGAGACCGCGCAGTGCACTCCTCGCTCCCTCCGCTGGCCTCCTCCGAGAGCCTCGCAAGACGCGCATTCCTGACAGGCATACCCTGTCTGCTTGCGGCGATGGCGCTGATGCTCGTCGAGCCGGGCGGGGTTCAGGCGGGCGCAGCCATGTCGGCAGCCCTTGCGCTCCTGCCCGCACCGGTCGCGACGACTCTCTATCTCGACCGTAGGCGGCTGCACCACCCTGCTGCGAACCTGCTTGCGGCGGCGACCTATCCCCTGCTCCTCGGGCTGGCGCTTGCCGGACAGACCGCGATGCCCGACATCCGGGCATGAAC
The DNA here is from genome assembly GCA_964569245.1 of uncultured bacterium. Taxonomy (GTDB): domain Bacteria; phylum Fermentibacterota; class Fermentibacteria; order Fermentibacterales; family Fermentibacteraceae; genus JAAYTY01. The sequence continues at coordinate 32,735 of CAZMTK010000003.1, forward strand.
TCACCCGTACTCGTACAGCTTCCCCTCAATCCCTCCGCGCCGTTCGAGCCCACGGGGAACGTCCCGCTTGCGGGAGCGGTGCTGGCGGCCGCTGCCGGCCTGGCTCCGGGCCGCGTGCTCGGTCAGGACGAGGCCGACCGGCTGGGCGATCGCGCACTGGCCGAACGAATCGCTTCGACGGAGCCGGGGGTGGTCGCCTTCACGCTGTACTGCTGGAACTCGGAGCGGAGCTGCCATGTGGCTTCTCTGGTCAGGGAGAGGGCGCCCGGCACGGTCCTGGTCGCAGGAGGGCCCGAGGTCAGCACAGACAACGGGTGGCTGATCTCCAGCGGCGCCTTCGACCTTCTCGTGGCGGGCGAGGGCGAGCCCCTGGCGGGGCGCCTCCTCTCGATCAGCCCCGGGGGATCTGCCGCACTCCGGACTGAGTCCGGCGTGCTCGATACAGGGGTTCACTCGTTCCCGCCCGGGGCATACCCGGACCCCTGGCTTTCGGGCCAGCTCGATCTCCGCCGAGACGGCTCCGCATCGGTGGAGACCGTCAGAGGATGCCCGTCCGGATGCATCTACTGCTCCTACAGGCGGCGCCACCCGATTCCGAGGAGGATGGACGCTCCGTCTGCGCTGACGCTCTGCCGCAGACTGGTGAGGGCGGGAGCCTCCGAACTGGTGTTCCTGGACCCGACCTTCGATGCGAGACCCGACCTCGGAGCCCTGCTCGAGGGGCTGGGCGAGCTGGGAGCGTCATGCTTCGGCGAGATCTCCGGCGAGTCGGTGACCGACGATCTTGCGCGACTCTACGCGTCGGCGGGTTTTCGGAGCTTGGAGATCGGCCTGCAGTCGTGGTGCGTCGGAGCTCTGAGGGCGGCGGGGAGGCGCGGGGATCCCGGCTGTGCGCTCGACGGCGCTCAGGCCCTCGCGGAGGCTGGTGTGAAACCCGTCCTGGACATCATCCTGGGACTTCCCGGAGACACCGCTGCAGGCCCGCTCGAGGCTGCGAGACAGATTTCGGCGAGGGGCTTCGACTTCGACGCGCAGGTATTCCACCTCTCGGTTCTCCCAGGCACGGAGCTTAGGGCGCGCTCCTGCGAGACGGGTTTGCGCTGGATGGAGAGGCCTCCTTACTACGTGCTGGAATCGCCGGGCATGGGGTTCGACGAGATGCGCCGGGTCAGGGAGGCGATCGCGGAGATGTTCGGGTTCGACCTCGACCTGGGCCACCGCCCCTTGCTGTTCGACGGCTGGGAGGGCACCGAGGAATACGATCTGGACGACGAGGGCGCCCGGCACCCCTCTTCGCTGCCTGATCCGCCGTCCCTCCGGCACGGCTCCGTGAGGCTGGCTTCGGAGGACCTGTGGGCCCGGCGCTCCCTCGTCGAGGCGCACGTGAGGAGGCGCAGGTCGGCGGATCCGTTCTGCGTTCTGGACGTGGTGCTGGAGCCGCTCGCACCATTCCCGCTCGACCTGCTGGACACGCTGAGAGGGCTCGAAGAGAGGGCGGACTACTGCTCCCGAGTGGCCGAAATGCACGGGATCGACGGAGGCATAAGACCGTCGATCCTGCTTCGCTCGCTGGACGGCTTCCCCCCCGGCTGGCTCCGGGAGGCTGCGGCATCATGCCCGCTAGCCGTCGAAGCGGAGGACCCTCGCGACGTCCCTGACGAGCTGCTGGAAGCGGACGTCGGGGTCAGGCTGCCCCCGGGGCACGACCTGCCCGCGCTGGCGAGCCGCGTTCCCAGGACCGACAGAGTGTACTTCCGGTCCGCCCTCGAGGACGACCTCTGGACTTCCTCGGTGCTGGGGCTCTGGGCGGGTTTCTAGGCAGGCGCCCTTCCCGTCCTCCGTTCAGCCGATGTTGCGATGGAGCGCCGAGCGCCGGCGGCTGCAGGAGGCCGTCCACACGGGCCCGTCTCGCTGTGCTCGGGCCCTCTCGTCGCCAGGAGAGATCCTGGGCGTCTTCAGCCTCCAGGCGGCAGGCCATCCCGCGTCAGCCCGCCAGCTTCACCGCCGCGAACCCTGCCAGCCATGCCAGCAGGGTGAGGAAGGTGAACTGCAGGACCACCCACTTCCACCCGCCGGACTCCTTCCGCAGGACCGCCAGCGAGGCCGCACAGGGAGGAGAGACCAGGATGAAGAACATCGCGGCGAGCCCGGTCGGAGGCGAGTATCGCGCACGCAGAGCCGACACCAGGCTGTCGTGCCCGTCGCCTTCCAGCGACAGAAGAATGGCCGTCTGTGAGATGAACAGCTCCTTCGAGCCCAGAGAGCCCAGCAGGGCGGTGATGATCCTCCAGTCGAAGCCGAGGGGCGCCATCAGCGGCTCCAGCGTGCGGCCGATCCTGCCGGCGTAGGATGTCTCCAGCCTCCGGGCTCCGGATGGAGCCGGGCCGCCGGGTCCGGGCTGTGGAACCGGAAAGTAGCTGAGAAGCCAGAGCAGCACGGAGAACGCCAGGATGACCGTGCCTGCCTTGGTCAGATAGTGCTTCACGCGGAGCCACGCATGCTTCATCACGCTGCGGAGGGTGGGCAGCCTGTAGGGCGGCAGCTCCATGACGAACGGCACGTCGCTGCCGGCGAGAACGGTCCTGCGGAGGAGGCCCGCCAGGGCGAGGGCCAGAGCTGCTCCGGAAGCGTAGAGCATGGCCAGCATGGCGCCCTGTCTGCCGGGGTAGAAGGCCTGGATGAGAAGGATGTAGACAGGGAGTCTGGCTCCGCATGACATGAGGGGTAGCACTAGCATGGTCGCGAGCCTGTCCCGCCTGTCCTCGAGAGCCCTGGTGGCCATCAGGGCCGGTACGGTGCAGCCGAAGCCGAGCAGCAGCGGGATGAAGCTCCTCCCGTGAAGGCCTATCCGGTGCATGAAGCCGTCGGTGAGAAAGGCTGCCCGGGCCATGTACCCGCTGTCCTCGAGAAGCGTCATCACGAGGAACAGGATCGTCATGCCCGGCAGGAACTGGAGGACGCCCCCCACTCCTCCGGCAAGTCCGTCCCGGACGAGCGATGTCAGCGCGCCTGGAGGCATGATCGAGGCGGCCGTCGCGCCGAGGGTGTCGAACAGCGAACCCACCAGTCCGGCAAGAGGGGCGGAGGCGCTGAAGGTGAGCCAGAATGTCGCGTACATCACGGCGGCGAATGCCGGGATGCCCCACAGGCGGCTGAGGAGCACGTCGTCGATCCTCCGCGTCAGGTCGTATCCCGACGATCCGCGCCGTATCCCTGTAGCGCATTCCCTTGCCAGCCCCCTCGCTAGCCCGTGCCTGGCCCCGGCAAGCACCAGGTCGGGCGTCTCGCCGAATACCCTCGCGATCTCCCTGGAAGCCTTCTCAGCAGCACGTGCGGCCCTAGCCGCAGCCTCCCTGCCGACGGAACCCTCCAGGATGCGTCGCGCCGCCTCGCTCCCCTCCAGCAGGGAGGCGGCAAGGTACGCCGGAGACGCCGGCACCCTCGACGGCGGAATGTGGGCCGATATTTCCCGGAGGTGCCTGTCGAGCTCGTCGCCGAAGCCTATCCGTCCGGGGTCGGGTGCCGACCTGGAGGCATCCATGACAGCCTGCAGGAGTTCGTTCGTCCCGGCGCAGGTCCTGCCGCAGGTTTCGACCACGCGAACGCCGAGCAGCCGGGACAGCGCCCGGGAGTCCGGAGCCGAGCCGTCGCGCCGCGCCTCGTCCATCATGTTCAGCGCAACTACGACGCGCCGGCCCATGTGCAGGAGCTGCAGCGTCATCGCCAGCCCCCGTTCGAGGCTTGTGCAGTCGAGGACGCTCACCACGACGTCGAAGGAGCCCGAGAGGAGGGCCCTCGCCGCCAGCTCCTCGTCGGGGCTGGAGGGTCTCGTTCCGTACATTCCCGGCAGGTCGGCGATCTCGAGCAGACGGTCGCCCCGGCGGACGCGGCCCACTGCGGAGCCCACGGTGACGCCGGAGTAGTTCCCCTCGGCTTCCGCCATGCCAGTCATGCAGTTGAAGAGGGTCGTCTTGCCGCAGTTGGGATTGCCCGCGAGGGCCACCCTGAGTGTCTTCACCCGACCGGTGCCTCCTCGACCTCGACTGACGCGGCCTCGCGCCTCCGGAGGGTGAGGGAGGAGTTCTCGAGCCTGATCTCGACCGGCCCCCCCAGCGGGGCTCTGCGGACCACCTCGACCTCGACGCCTGGCAGCAGACCCATCTCGGCGAGCCTCTGCCTCGCGGCGCAGTCGGAGTGCAGGTGCAGTATGCGAACCCTGGCCCCTGGAGGGAGGTCGGACAGCGCAAGGCCCATGCGGCCGCGCCTCCTGCAGCGGCCGGGCGGCGGCGCGGAGAGGCAGCCTGTGGGCTCGGCCCCTCTGAATGCAGCGCCGATCTTCGCCCCGCCGAGCATCCGGAGCTCGGCGAACTGGGCGAAGGCCACGAGGTGGGAGAGGGTGTCGGAGCTCATGTGGTGCTCCAGCGCACATGCGTCGCTCTCTGCGGCTGCGGGCTCGACGCCCAGGATGTCTCGCAGGAAGACCAGCAGGAAGTCATGCCTTGACGCAAGCCGCTGGGCGGCCCTCGCTCCCTCCTCGGTCAGGTTGATGCTCCTTCCCGACGAGTAGCGGACGAGACCCTCCCTCTCCAGTCTCCGCAGCGCCTGGCAGACGCTCGCAGGGCTCACGGACCTGTCCTTGGCTATGTCGGTCACACGCGGTTTCCGACCGGAGCGGACGAGCCGGTACAAGGAGAGGAGGTAGTCCTCCATGCTCTCGGTGAGAGCGGCCTGCTGCTCCATCGCTGCCCTCCAGGGCTGGCACGGTTGTTAGGCGTGCCTAATATGCGCACGGATCTCTTCGGAGCAAAGGATCACAGGCTGTAGACCGGGCTCCGTCCGCGGACGCAGGCGATGGCAGGCATGAGGATGCCGGGCAGCGGCGTGCCATGCCATGCATCTGCTGCTTCGCTTCGGTGGATGGGAGAGCCGGGGAGAAGCTCCCCGGCTCGTCGGTGTGTCAGGACTGCCTGCCTCGCGGCTTCTTCCTGAGGCCGGACGGCACCGGAGCTTTGCGATCCCAGACCACCGGCCTGTTCTCCGACTGCTCCTTCGCCAGCGTTCGGCCCTCGGCGCATCCGAACTCGAAGGCCTCCAGGTTGACCTGGCGGAATCGCTCGTGAGTGCGCGCGGATATGACCCTCTTCCAGACGTCGTAGGGGAAGTACCTGGTTATCGAGGCGAAGACGCCAAGAGCTATCATGTTGGCGGTCAGGGCCGACTTGAACTTCTCCACCGCCACCCGCGTGAACGGGTACTTGTAAACCGTGCCTGTGGCCGGTGTCTGGTCGCAGAACGTGGAGTCCAGGATGATGATTCCGGTCTCCTTGACCTCTTCGCTGAAGGTGTCGCAGCTCTCCTGGTTCATGGCCAGGAGTACGTCGATCTCGCGGCAGTTGGGGAAAAGGATCTCGTCACGGGACACTATCACGTCGGTGCGGCTTGCGCCGCCTCGCGCCTCCGGGCCGTAGCTCTGGGTCTGGCAGACGTTGAAGTCCTCGGCCATCGCCACTTCCGAGAGGATCCGGCCGGCCAGACCCAGGCCCTGTCCCCCCGAGCCGCTGAGCCTTATCTCCGCATACCTCATTCGCCGACCTCCCCGGAAGACCGCACCCTGCGGCAGAGTTCCAGGTACAGATCCGTGTACTCGGGGGCCTCCCTGTCCGCGAGGACTCCTCTCACGATCTTCCCGGCCAGTTCCTCGGGCTTCATGCGGGCGGCCTGCGCCACGTTGACCGAGTCGTCCCTGAGGGACTCCATCATCTTGACGGCGTCGCCCAGCCTGTTGTCCCTTCCGTAGTTCGTTGGGCAGGGCGAGATGGCCTCGACGACACTGAAGCCCTTCTTCTCGAGAGCCTTCCTTATGAGCCCGTCGAGCTCTATCACGTGGTACACCGTCCCGCGCGCGACGAACACGCTTCCCGCGGCCTTCAGCAGCTCGCAGGTGTCGAAATCGGGCTCGACCATGCCGTACGGAGAGGTCTTCGTGATCTTCTCGAGCGGCGTCGTGGGCGAGTGCTGTCCGCCTGTCATCCCGTAGTTGTAGTTGTTAACGATGATCGCGGTGATGTCTATGTTCCTGCGCGCCGAGTGGATGATGTGGTTGCCGCCTATCGCGAGCGCATCTCCGTCGCCCATCACCGCGATGATCCTGAGGTCGGGGTTCGCCAGCTTTATCCCGGTGGCGAAGGCGAGCGCCCTTCCGTGCATCGTGTGGAGGGTGTTGAAGTCGAGATACACGGGCATGCGGGAGGTGCAGCCGATGCCCGATACGACCATCACCTCGTTCTTGTTCCATCCCAGACTGTCTATGGCCCGGATGATGGATCCCATCACGATGCCTATGCCGCATCCCGGGCACCACACGTGGGGGAACTTCTTCTTCGCCCTGAGATACTTGTGCTCGTACGGGAACTCGGCTGGCATCACATCACCTCCAGGGCCGCGGCGACTATCTCCTCCGGTGTGATCTCGTATCCGTCCACGCGCTGGACGGGTACGACCCTCACCGTATCGGAAGTGAGCCTCTCGACCTCGTGGATGAGCTGCCCCTGGTTGAGCTCGGGGACTATGATCACGTCCTTCTCGTCCAGGTGCTGCTTCACCTCGCGGTCGGGGAAGGGCCACAGGGTGACGGGCCTGAAGACCCCGACCCTCTTGTGCTTCTTCTCGAGGATGACCTGGGCCGCCTTCGCGGACCTCACCACCGAGCCGTAGGCGAAGATCACCACCCTGGAGTGCTCCACGTCGTGCATCTTCACCTCGACGAGCTCGTCCAGGCGCCTCGTGATCTTGTGCTTCAGGCGCTCCATCTTCTCGTTCACCTCGTCGCGCCGTCTCGTCGGGAAGCCCTGCTTGTCGTGCGTCAGCCCGGTAACGTGGAAGCGGTAGCCGGAACCGTAGCAAGCCATCGGCGAGACGTTCGAGGCCGCGGGATGGTAGTGCTCGTACCATTCCTTCGGAGTCTCGGGAACCGGTCTTGCGACCACCTCCACATCCTCCTTGCGGGGGAAGGTGACGCGCTCGCGCATGTGCCCGATGACCTCGTCCGACAGGAGGATGACGGGCGTGCGGAACGTCTCGGAGAGGTTGAAGGCCCTTATGGTGAGGTCGAAGCACTCCCGCACCGTAGCAGGCGCGAGGGCGATGGCGGGATGGTCGCCGTGGGTTCCCCAGCGGGCCTGCATCACGTCGCCCTGCGAAACCTGAGTGGGGAGCCCCGTCGAGGGGCCGGCACGCATCACATCGACGAGCACGAACGGGATCTCGGCGATGCAGCCGAACCCCAGGCCCTCCTGCATCAGGCTGAAGCCCGGCCCGCTCGTGGCGGTCATGGACTTGGCGCCGGCCAGGCTCGCGCCCATCACGGCACTGATGCTCGCGATCTCGTCCTCCATCTGTATGAACACGCCTCCGAGCTTCGGGAGCTCGCGGGAAAGGATCTCGGCGACCTCGGTAGAGGGAGTGATGGGGTATCCGCCGAAGAACCTGACGCCGCTCGCCAGGGCGCCGAGGGCCACGGCCTCGTTGCCCTGGACCAGCCTGGTCTCTCCCCAGGGTACGGTCATTCGGTATCGCCCTCCTCCCGCATCCTCTCCATCTCTTCGGTCACGGTGACCGCCAGGTCCGGGCAGCGGCGGGCGCACATGTAGCACTTGATGCAAAGCTCGGGATGTACGACGTGCGCCTTCTGGTCGCGGCCCATCTCCAGGACCTTCTTGGGGCAGAAGGCCACGCATATTCCGCAGCCCTTGCACCACTCGTGGAAGATGTGTACGTAGGATCGGACCTCCTCGCGGTCCTTCCCGATCTCGCTCCCGGCGGCCTCCGCTGCTGCGGCGGAAGGCGTCGCCCTGGAGCCCTCTCCGGATACCTCCTCCATCCTCACATCCCCTTTCGCGGCCGCCCCGCCCCGGTGAAGGGCTCCAGCACCTCGGCAAGGTCGGGCCTGCCTATCTCCTGGAGGTCGTACGTCACCCTGACGAAAGGCTTGTCGATCCTTATGACCCGTCCGAGGTCTATCGGGGTTGCGACTATCACGGCATCGCACTCGCAGCTGCGGATAGTGGCCTCCAGGTCCTTCATCTGCTCGGCGCCGTAGCCCATCGCCGGAAGGACCAGGGCTTCCTCGCGATCGGCGTAGTACCTTTCGAACGTCTCGGCGATGGAACCCACGGCGAACTCCCTGGGATCCACCGTGCCGGCCGCCCCGAAGCGTTCGGCCGCCACGAATCCCGCGCCGTACTCCATGTCACCGTGGGTGAGGGTCGGCCCGTCCTCGACCACCAGGACGGTCTTCCCCAGGATGACGTTCGGATCGGATACGCTGACGGGGCTGGCCGCCTCGACTATCCGTGCGCGGGGGTTCGTTCTGCGGACGTTGGCGCGCACCTCGCTGACATCCTCGGGATAGGCCGAGTCGATCTTGTTGATGACCACCACGTCCGCGAGCCTGAGGTTGGTCTGGCCGGGGTAGTAGGAGATCTCGTCTCCGGGCCTGTGGGGATCTACGACGGTTATCGTGAGGTCGGGCTTGAAGAAGGAGGTGTCGTTGTTGCCCCCGTCCCAGAGGACGACGTCGGCCTCCTTCTCCGCCTCGCGCAGGATCGCCTCGTAGTCGACCCCGGCGTAGACGACCATTCCCCGGGCGATATGGGGCTCGTACTCCTCCATCTCCTCTATGGTGCAGCGGTGCTTCTCGAGGTCCTTTATGGTGGCGAAGCGCTGGACCCTCTGGGCCGCCAGGTCTCCGTAGGGCATCGGATGGCGGACTACCACGACCTTCTTTCCGGCCTCACGGAGCAGCTCAGCCACCCTGCGTGTGGTCTGGCTCTTGCCGCAGCCGGTGCGGACAGCGGTCACCGCGATCACAGGTCGGCTGCTCGAAAGCATGGTCGAGCGCACGCCGATCATCGTGAAATCCGCTCCAGCTGCGTTGCAGCGGCTCGCGAGCGCCATCACGTGGCTGTCCGACACGTCGGAGTAGGCCATCACGCACACGTCCACCGAGTGCGAGGCGACGGCCTCCTCCAGCTCGTCCTCGGGAATGATGGGGATTCCCTGGGGATAGAGCCCTCCGGCCAGCTCGGACGGGTATCTCCTGCCGGCGATGTCGGGGATCTGAGCGGCGGTGAAGGCGACGACCTCGAACGATTCGTCCGCTCTGAACACAGTGTTGAAGTTATGGAAGTCGCGCCCGGCTGCGCCGAGTATGAGCACCTTCCTCTTCTGCATGGACCACGTCCTTTCCGCAAGTGTGGTGCGTTCTTGCAGGAAAGCAACAGCGGGCCCGAGACGACTGAGCCCGGCCTCTCCCGACGGGTGAAAGCGGCCGGCCCCTGGGGTCCGGCAGCAGCAGAATCTTCATACGGCGGTATGGTCTGTCAACACCGAGGGCGGACCGGGACGGCCCCCTGCGGTCAGGCCCGTCCGCCCCGCGCCTCGCTGCCGTTCCCCCGGGTCCGATCCCCGGTGGAGGATCGGCTCCAGAGGAGTGTGCTGAAGAGCCAGACCAGGACGATGCCGGTGCCCCAGCCCCCGGCCAGGCCGGTCGCCACTCGAATGACGTTGAGGCTCTCGTAGAGCCCCGCGGCCTGGAGGAGCCCGTCCAGCGCCATGGGGGCCGTGAGCGCCAGCCCGGCGAGCGGGTGGCGGAGGCCTCCTCCTGATGCGCCTGTGAAGAACGTCCCGGTTCCGAGCCCGGCCCAGTAGGCAGTGCATCTGGCGCACAGCCCGCTCGTACCCCAGGGCAGCGGCAGGCAGCGCCGGGGCAGGCGGTGACAGGTGAGGCCGAGGAAGCGCTCCAGCGCGGCTCCGAAGTCTCCTCCGACGGCAGGCTGGATGAGGGATGCGGCGAGCATCGCAAAGGCTGGGGCGGACACGGCCGCGAAGATCAGCTTCAGGGCCCTGGAGCGGTCCGGCGGCGTCAGCCGTCTGCCCATGTGCTCCTGGTCCAGTCGAATCGCTTGCGAAGGGTGCCCCTGCCGAGCAGCTCGAGGGCCGCGTATTCGCCCATCTCTATGGAGTGGTCCATGTTGTTGTAGCGGAAGAGGCCCTGCCTTCCGCAAGTGACGATCCCCGGCAGAGCGTCGAGCGCCTCGAGGAGGACTCCGGATCGAACCTCGTATCCCCTGTCGTAGATCGGATAGGCGTGCGCCTGCCTCGTGACGGCATGTCCCAGGACCTCGCCGGCCTGGAAGAGGCCCAGTCTCTCGCCGCCGCTCACGCATTCCGCGACCAGCGAGTCCCCACCGTTCCAGAGCGGGTCTCCCTCCTGGCAGGTGAACTCGAAGACGACCTGCCCGCCGGAGACGGAGACCGACGGGTCGAAGTTCTCCGGGATGGAGAGCCTGTTGAACCTGTAGCAGTCCTCCGGCGTGTAGATCCAGTGGTCCCTGGGAGCGGGGCGCCTGGCAAGCCTGAGCGTGACGAACACGATGCTCCTGAAAGAGAGAGAGGCTGCGGCCTCGCGGGCGCGCTCGTCCAGCATCGGAGCCGCGAGCTCGGCCAGCCTGGTCACGGGGATCGAGCTGATCAAACCCTCGGCTTCGATTACGCCGTCGGTCGTCTCCACCGAGAATCCTGCGGGACTGCGGGCTATGGAGAGCGGTTCCACGGAGGTCATGAGGATGCCCCCGCCCTCCGTCACTCTCGCCGCGAAGGCCTCCGAGATCCTCCCGATGCCCCCTCTGGGGTAGTGGAACGTGCTCACCAGGCTCCTCGCGCCCTTCTCGCCCCGGGGGAAGAGCGTCTCCCTCACAAGGCCGGTGAGGCTGGGCACTGTTATGCGCTGGCTGGCCCAGTCCGGCGAGAGGCTCGAAGGGGGCATCCCCCAGAGCTTGGCGGTGTACGGGCCGAAGTAGATGTCGTAGAGACATCGGCCGAAGCGGTTGACCACCCAGGTCTCGAAGCTGTCGTCGGGGAGCCCTCCGAGCAGCCTTCTCACCCTCCTGGCGAGATAGCTGGCCATCATGGCGGCCCCCTTGCTGAGGGGCATCCTCCGGAGGACGTCTCCCAGGCTGAGGGGGTACAGGAAGTATCGGTCGAGCAGTCTGATTCGGCTCAGCCTCTCGAGCTGGATCAGGTCGCCACCCAGGAGGGCGGACACTCTCGCCAGGACAGCGGGGTTCTTCGTGTGGAAGCGGTGGGGTCCGTAGTCGAAATGGAATCCGCCGGCCCTGCAGGTGGATGCCAGGCCTCCAGGTCCGGCCTCCTTCTCCACCACGACTGTCTGCACCCCGCGGGACACCAGGATGTCCGCAGCGCTCAGTCCTGCGAGGCCGGCACCAAGCACGACCGCCCTCTTCGGAGCGCCTCCCGCCATCGCCGCTACTCCGTCCACTCTATCCTTGGGACCTCGTCGGGCTCCAGAGGACTGTGGGCCTTCACGTAGGCGATCACGGCGTCGAAGAGGGTGCAGCCTGCCGGTACCGCCTCGAACTCCCTCATGATGTCGTACCCCACGTTGCCCTGCACGAGATAGCCGGTGGTTGCGAGAACGTAGGTCCTGGACGAATCGACCGGCTGCCCTCCCACCGTCAGGGACTCGATCTTGGCCATGTCCGGAAGGGACTGGTTCCTCACCGCCGTGAATCCCGCCGGCTCCATGTCCCTCCTGCGCCCCTGCATCCCGGTCTCCAGTATCCTCCTGAGCTGGGCGCCGGTCACCTCGACGAGGTAGAGGTCCTCCTCGAACGGGATGGCCTCGTAGACAATCCTCGGCGTTATCGGGCCCCTGGGCAGGGACGACCTGATCCCGCCGCGGTTCACGAGGGCTGCGTCGGCCCCGGTGCATTCCAGCACGGCATCGGCGACCAGCCTCCCCATCGGGTGCTCGGCGCCTCCCCTGGGTATCTCCTCCAGAGCCTCTCCTATCACTTCGTCCATGCCCGCCTCGGCCACCGTCCTGAAGGATTCTACCAGGGCCAGGGCCTCCATGTCTGGTTGGAACTCGTCGTGGAGCAGGTTGACGATCTCCCCGCCGCGCGGCAGCTCGTAGCCGGTGACAGTGCGGGCTTCGGAGTCGATCAGCAGTCTGATGTGGCCGACCCCGGTCCCGTTCGCGTAGCCCTGCACCACGATCGTGCCGGTGAACGGGTTCACCCAGGGCCTTTCCAGGCCGTAGTGAGTGTGGCCGGACACGATCAGGACGATCCCCGGCAGGAGCGTCGAGAGCTCGGCGTTGTTGAGCGCGAACTCCTTCTCGAACCCCTCCCCCGAAATCCAGGACTGTCTCACGGCCTCCACGTATCTCCCGGGATCCGAGGGCTGGCCCAGGTGCGACAGGACGAAGACCATGTCGGCGCCCAGGCGACGGGCCTCCTCCATCGCCTCCGCTACGGACTCCTCCTCGTCCAGGAAGGAGTACCCCTCGAGGAGCGCCGGGTCCACGAGTCCCCACGTATCCGGCGTCGAGAGCCCGATGATGGCGATCTTCACCCCCTCGAACTCGAACATGGCCGTCGGCTCGATGCCGTGGGGTGGGAGCCCTGTGGCCTCCTCCACCAGGTTGCAGGAGAGCACCGGGAAGTCCGCGTCTGCGGCGAGGGCGAGGGCGTTCGCCGCCCCGTCGTCGAAGTCGTGGTTTCCGAGGGTCATGGCATCGTAGCCGATCAGATTCATCCACCTCACTACAGACGATCCGAGGTCGTAGCCGCCTACAGGCGTTCCCTGGTAGACGTCCCCGGCGTCCAGCAGGAGCACGTAACCCCCGGTCTCGGCGGCCTCCTTCCTGACAGAGTCCACGTACGAGGCGAGCCAGGCGGCGCCGCCGATCATGGGCGGAAAGTCGGGATTCAGGAATGTGGCTTCGCGGGGAACGATCCCGCCGTGGACATCGTTCGTGTGGAGGATGTCCAGCGTGAAGACCCTCGCCTTGCACGGCGCCGCGGCAGCCGCGAGCAGCAGGAGCGCCGCCGTCCGCACGGCGCCCGCTCTACAGGGAGATCCTGCGGCTCAGGGAGAGCAGCAGGACCGTCCCCGTCTCCTCGACCGAGAGGCTGTCGCCTTCGGTGAATGACGGCAGCGAGCCGACCTCGACCTGCTCCCAGGTCCTCGGGGAGAACAGGCCTCCGGCATCCAGCGCCCACCCCGACAGGTCGAAGCCGAGTCCGGCGGTGACGGAGACGCAGTCGAGGCCGCGCGCGATCGGTGAGCGGTCGTACCTGAAGCCGAAGCGGCACTCGGGCCCGCCCCCGGGCAGGCTGTTCTCCACTCCTGCAGACGCGCTCCAGGAGTCCCCGAGACCCATGTCCGCGCCGTCGAATCTCGCTCCCGACATCGCCCTGTAGGAGAGCTCCGCGGTGAAGACGCTCCTGAGGGCGTTGCCGGGCATCCATACGATGCCGGCACGGGCGAGGGGCGGAAGGTCCAGCGGACCGTCGGAGTCTCCCGACCATCCGGCCGAAAGGGCTGCTTCGATCCCTGCGGAAGCCGCCACCCTGCGAGAGGGGCGCGCCGTGAAGGCGGCACGGACCGTCACGATCTCGAGGTCGGATTCCTGGGTCTCCAGTACGTCGGGGACGCTCTCGTCCACCCAGGTCTGCCTCCAGGACTCCTCCCTCGTGCAGGAGAGCCAGCCGGCCCCGAGCCCGAGAGAGAGCGCATCGAAGGGGGAGAATGACGCCGATGCGCAGAGTTCGCCGGCAGATCCGGAGACCGAGAGGGCCTCGCTCCCAAGCAGGGCGTAGTACTCGTTCCTCACCTCCCTGTCCCACTCGTAGCCGAAACCGGTCTGCACCCGCCAGCCTGCTGCGAGGCCCAGTCCGCGCGGCATGCCGTCGAGTCCTGACAGGGAGGCGGCAACGCCCCCGGGCAGGAGGTCGCTCCTCCGGTTGAACGAGTGCTCGGCCTCTCCTATGGAGCTCCCGAAGGAGTCGTAGACAGTCCGGGTGCGCTTTTCCACCCCCATGTCAAGGCCGGCCGAGGCGCAGAGGGCCAGTCCGGCTCCGGCAGAGGCGGCTGCTGAAGGGTTGGCGAGGGCGCCCAGGGGCGAGGGATCCATGAACTCCGACCGGCCCATCGCAAGAGAGCGCGCGGTGACGGGTGATCCGGGGGTGCCCAGGAGGCAGTCCTCGGGCAGTCCGCCTGTCATCGCAGCCAGAGCGAGCAAGCCGCCGAGCAGTGTCATTTCACCCTCCGCTCTACCAGCGCAGATCGAGCTGGCAGTTGATTCCGTAGCTCTCGGCGTGGTCGCCGAAGTCCCTGACGGGGCTGCCGGGATCGCCTTCGTAGTAGTACTGGTCGTCGGGATCGGGCCTGTAAAGCCCGTTCCTGGGGAAGAAGGTGTCCTTGCGCAGGAGCCTGAGGCGGATCTGGATGTTGTCGGACATCTCCTGCTTGACCGTCACGTAGAACTTCGTGCCCCTGCCGTCCAGGAAGTCGATTCCGGTGTCCTCGAACTCCCACTGGCTCATTCCGTCGGTGGTCCAGAGGGTTGCTCCGCCCAGCACGGAGAACTCCGGCGTGAACCGGTGCTCCCACCTCGCGCTGAGATAGCCCCCGCTCAGAAGCCTGTCGTCGGTGTAGAGGGGATTCGGCGTCAGCTCGACCAGACCCGCCCTCACTCCTATCTCGAAGTAGTCCCCGCCCGCAGGCAGGACCAGAGTCCTCAGCGTAGCCTCGTGGGTCACAGAGCTTGTCGGCAGGAGGTCCTGCATCCTCGTCTTGTCCTGCAGCTTGTACTTGAGCCTGAACCGCAGCGGGAACACCGGCCTGTACTCCAGCTCCCCCTGGAACCTGTAGTTTTCGAAGCCCCATGGAATCGAGCGCCACACGTCCAGGTAGATCCTGGGAAACAGCACGTGCCGGCTGACCTGGAAGCGGGATTCCAGGTAAAGCCCTTCCTCCGGCTTCGGAACGGGCCAGTCTGCGAGGTCCGATGCCGAGGGGTCGTTGAGATAGTAGGGCTTCTCGAAGACGGTGTCGTCGAACCTGTCCTGCTCCGAGAACCCCCTGCAGTAAGGGTTGGTGTATCCCAGGTCGTAGTGTCTCATCGAGCAGAGCATGTAGAACCAGTCGTTCTGCCATCTGGCGCCGCCCACGAACGCCATCGATCGGTTGTCCTGCATCGCGGCCTCGCCCTCGATCCCGAATCCGCCCAGGACGGTCTGACCCGAGACCGACCAGGCCGAGAGGGCGTCGCCGCTGGGCATGACGGAGTACTCGGGGCAGTTCCAGGTCTCCGCGTCGTTCGGTATGTCCAGGAACCCGGGGTCGGGGGCCAGGCTGTCGCTCCAGGAGAGGGTCAGCGCTCCGGCCCCGACGAAGGTCCCGCAGGGCAGGACTCCACCCAGGTCCAGATAGCCGTAGCCCCCGGCGGCTGTCTCGCGCAGGGCTCCGGCCGTCGAGGAGGTGCGCCAGCGTGAGAGCACGAGCGAGTTCGGGGTGCCGTCGGAGTTCATGAGCGCATCCCGGGGTGAAGACGAGACGAAGGCGTATCCCACGACCGGCCCGCTGCGAAGCTCGCAGGCAGCCCCCGTGAAGGCGGCCTGCCGCGTGGAGGTGAGGTCCGGATGGAGCCCCTGCGGCCTGTACAGAGAGCGGCTCATCAGCTCGTCCGTGTTGTCGATCAGGAGGCCCTGGTTGAGGGCCAGCCTGTAGTTCCCCAGGACCACCTGGTGGAGCGGTCCGAGATGGTGCAGGGAGGCGAAGGCCTTCGCGACGTCGTAGGTCTCGCTGATCACTCCCATGTCCATGCCGGACAGGAGGCCGTGCCCGGCGGTGGACCAGCGCCCCCTGGAGAGCCTGACACCCCCCCTCCACCTGTCCCCGAGACCCAGCCGCAGCCTCTGGACGCAGCCGGTCACGGCGCGGGCGGAAGCCAGCTCGTCGCGCTCCGACACGAGCTGCGCATAGAGCGCGGCGCTGTCCACAGGGCTGCCCGAATAGTCCCTGTCTCCGGCCTCCATCTCCCTGATGGCGCTGCCCAGGTCGTCCAGGCGTGTCGCCAGGGATCCCTCTCCCTCCGACCTCCCACCGCCGCCTTCCACAGCCACGCGAAGGCCGCCGAAGAAGTCGCTGCTGGAGAGATCCAGCTCGCGGGTCGAGACGTAGTCCCTGAGATTCCTGTAGCCGTAGTAGCTGAGGCCGTCGCTTCCTCGAAGCGACGTCACGCTGGAGACGGGGCCCAGGTCGCGAAGCCTGCGCTCGACGGCTGCGGCATCGACGATGCTCACCCTGTCGAGCATCCTGAGGTCCCAGTGCCTCAGGCCGTTCACGGGCATCGGTCGAATCAGCAGGTTCTCCCACTCGTCCACGGCGGCGTCGCCGGGGCCGTCTTCCACCGCCAGCCGCTCCATGATGTCCAGCACCGCAGGGCTCAGGGAGCCTGTCGTGCGCGGCGAAACCATGCAGTTGTCCCTCAGCCAGGCGAGGCTCGAGGCTGTCATGCCCGGTATGCCGGCCAGCTCGTAGATGTCGGCGAATCCACCGGTCGCGAGAGCCCGGGAGTAGATGGAGTCCGCCTGTTCTCCGGTGATCCCCTCCAGCTCGCGCAGCTGCTCCAGGGTGGCCGTGTTGAGGTCCACCCTGTCGAACGGCCCAGCGGCAGCCATGATCGCGAGGAGGATGCTAGAAGACATAGGTGATCCCGGCCTGGTGCGTGGGCTGGAGGTCGGGATGCGACTGGACCGCGTACTCCAGCCTCACCCCGGATACGCAGGCCGAGAGGCCGGCTGAGATCGCGGCAGGGGAGGTGCCGACCCCGGCCATGAGGCTCACCGGGCCGACCGGGACGGCCTGGCCCGCGTGGATCCTCGTGCCGCGGAAGTCTCTCGACAGGGAGATGCGGGATTCCATGCCGGCGGAGGGCTCGTAGGCAAGGCCTGCGTCGATCCGCCTCTCGAGGTGCTCTCCGCTCTCTCCGATGCCGCTCTCGAAAGGGTTGCGGATGGAGGCCGCTATCCTCCACCGCCCGTATATCCGCGCCTGGAACCCCGCGTTCAGCGACAAGGCCGTCGCCGAACCGTACCTCGACACCCCGTCGCCGATGCTTACGGCTGCCAGCGTGGGCTGGAGCCCGAAGGCGAGCTCCCTTCCCAGAAATCCCGAGACGGTCACTGCGAGGAGCTGTTCGGAGTAATCGCTGAAGCCGAACTGCCGGATGGAGGCAGAGCCCCGCCATGCTCCGCGCAGGGGCATGGACACGTCGAGGCCGTGGGTAGCGAGCTCGGTGAGGCTGAAAGGCAGACGGCTCGAAGCGGTCACCCACCAGCCGGCGATCCCGGCCGGAGAGGCGGGGTTCGAAATGACGGATGCCGCGCCGGTCCCCAGGACGCCGGTGGAGCCCATCGCCTGGTCGGCTACTCCCAGCTCGAGCTCCTCGAAGGCCGCGAGGGCGGGCGCAGCGGCAGCCAGCGCAAGTGATGCGGCGAAGAGCGTCAGTCTCATGGAACCACCTCATTCCAGGCCGGCGGCCACCACGACCGTCTCGGTCGTGACGAGCCGCCCGCCATCGGGGGCTATCCCCTCGAGAAGGACGATATAGGGGCCCATCGGGAGGATCTCCTCCCTGTCGTCCCGTCCGTCCCATTCGAGAATGTCGCCTCCGACCCGGGAGCTCGCGAGCCTGGCGACCTCCCTCCCGGCCCTGTCGAACACCTTCACCGTGAACCTGAATCCCGGCGCCCCTCCGTACTCCATGAGTATCGCTTCGCCCGACGAGGGGCAGAACGGTGATTCCGAGAGCAGGTCGAGGTGGAAATAGCCCGGTATGGACGGGTTGTAGAACGCGAGATCCTCCTGGTAGCGGGGCATCAGCTGGTAGCCCGACGTGTAGGGGGGCTCGGAATCGTACTGCCCTCCTATCCCGGTGAGGAAGAGCCGCACGCCGGGCTCTATCCCGGACACCGAGACGCCCGTGGATCCGTTCACCCTGACCGCGATGGCCGTCTCGCCGTTCCAGACGCTGAAGTTGAAGCCGCCGCCCGACTGGGAGGGCATGGTCGCAACAGTCACCCACGCCGGACCGGAGGGATCACCCGCCCTGAGCAGCATTCCCTCCAGAGGCTCCGAGACTCCCTGGTGCCTGGCGAGCTGCACGGGCTCAGGAGGACCCGGAGAGCCGAGGAGCTCGTAGTCGTAAGGAGAGGAGGGCTTTATCTCGGTGAGTCCGTTGTACTGGTCGATTTCACCGGTGATGCGCAGCAGGTCGCCGGGCTCCACGGGGAAGGACGGCGGGTCGTAGGCATAGACGTTGATGCCGGCCGTCTCGTCCTGGACATAGAAGGAGACTCCGCTGGTGGAGAACAGCCCTGGTTCGCAGGTCGCCACGGCCTCGATCGTCACGGTCTGCCCGAGAAGGTCGGGCAGGCCGTCACCGTCCGCATCCATGCGGGCTTCGGCCACCGTCACGGCAGCGGCCGTGCCGGCTGCCAGAGGAAGGGCGGCGAAAAGGAGCGGCTTCATTCGACCTCCCATCGGTCAGCCCCGGCGTCCAGACGCATTTCGTCGTCGGTGAGCCGGGCGGCCCTCTCCAGGGCCTCCTCCGGCGACATCCTGCCGTACAGAACGATCTCGATCGCTTCGGACAGGAACTCTCTTCCATCGTACCAGGCGGTGGTCTGGGGCTCGAACCGGGCGTATTCCAGCTGGCCTATCACACGCTCGAGACCGGGGTGCCTTCCGATCTTGTCGAGGGCCTCCGGCTCCTGGAGAGCGGCCCTCACTGCGGGCAGGTATCCGCTCCCGGCGAACCACCTCGCCTGCTGCCTCGGCTCCAGGAACCATGTCGCGAACTCCCATGCGGCCGCCACTCTGCGGGGGTCGTCGGAGCGGAAGATCACGACATTCGTACCGGCTATGAAGACGGCGCGCTCGCGGCCTGCCGGCAGAGGCGCGACCCCGATCCTGAAGGTCGGAAGGCCGCTCTCGGCCTTCCTCTGCATGTCCTGGAGCAGGTAGGCGAGCGAGGTCACGGAACCCTCGACCAGACCCGCCCTCCGCTCGGAGAACGCCCTCTGGTGCTCGAAGCCGGTGGCGAGGAATACCGATCCGTCCTCGTGGACGAGCGACTCTAGGTACTCCAGCGCTTCGATCCCCATTGGGGAGTCGAAGGCCGTCTCGGTTCCGTCCTCGGAGAGGAGGCTGCCTCCCGCCTGTGCCAGAAGGCACTCGAAGGTCCATACGCTGACGGTGACGCCTGCGCCCCAGCGGTCGCCCTCGTCGAGGAGGTCGCCGTCGCCGTTGGAGTCCAGGCAGAGCCTCCTGAGGAGCTCTCTATGCTCCTCCCATGTCTCCGCCGGCGAGAGGCCCAGGCTGTCGAATAGATCGGCGTTGTAATAGACGAGAGGCACGCTCTTGTTGAAGGGCAGGCTGTACAGCCGGCCCTCGAACGTGTTGTCCCTCCGGAAGACCTCGTAGACGTCCGGCCAGACGGAATCGCGAAAAGAGGGGTCCAGGGCCATCATGGAGTCCAGAGGGACGATCGCCCCGCCTCTGATGAGCTGCGCGGTCCAGGTCTCGTAGGCCTGTGCCAGCGCAGGCGGCTCCCCCGCCATGACGCCGGCCATGATCTTCTGGCTCAGGGCCCTGTAGTTCCCCATGGACACCGGGACGACCCGGATGTCCGGGTGGGTCGCATTGAACTCCGCTATCAGGGTGTCCTCGAGGACATCGCCCAGCGGGCCGCCCATGGCGTGCCAGAACACCACCTCCACGACACCCCCGGGTTGAGTTCCGGACCGGCCGCCGCACGCGGCCAGCAGGAGCAGCAGGAGCATGACCCGGTGACGACCCATGGGCCTCCCTGGATGGGGATCAAGGTGCCGAGCGGGGAATATAGGGGGGCGTCGGGCGTCGGGCATCGGGCGGCAGGCGGCGGGCGGCAGGCGGAAGCAAGGCACCAGGGGGGGGGAGGGGCGAATGGAATCGAAGCTGCCCGGCATGCATTAAGGCACTTCGTGCAGCGTGTGATGCCGGTGGAATCGATGCTGCGGCCGGAAATCGCGCACATCGCGCGATCTTCCGCCGGGTGCCCGCAGCATGGCTGCACGGCATTCATGACAGCACTTCGTGCCGCGTGTCATGCCGGTGGAATCGATGCTACGGCTGCAACCGCGCTCCTCGCGCGATTGCAGCCGTACGCTACTTGCCGCAGCAGCAGCCGCCGGAGCAGGTGTGACCGCCCGAGTCGTCGGAGGGTTTCGCGGACTCGCACGAGCCCTTCCCCTCGGGGCACGAGCCCTTGCGGTAGTCGGTGGCGTGGAAGCCAGCACCCTTGAAGATGATCCCCGATCCCGTGCCTATCAGTCTCCTGACGGCACCTCCGCAGGACGGACACGCGGAGAGGGGTGCATCGGTCATCTGCTGGAAATGCTCGAACCTGTGCCCGCAACTCGTGCACTCGTAATCATATGTGGGCATCATGCCTCCGGTTTCGTTTCGCGCCAGGCAGTGCCGCCAAGTCGTTCGGATGTCGGTCTGGCCTGGAGCCATCTGCACGCATTGCAATCCGAGACGAGCAACATTCGAGCCAGGAGAACGGATCTTCCATTCGATTGCAGCACAATCGAATGCATATCGAGCTCCTGTCTGTCGAGTATCTGGGCGGCCAGCCTGGCGCGCCCGTCAGCTCTCGTCCGCCACCTCCAGCGGTCGCACCCCCTCGTGAACCGCCGCCGCGATGCCTGCCGCAATGACCGGCAGGAACTGGGTGGCATGGAAGAGCAGGGCCAGGACCATCGCCTGTTCGGTAGTCAGCTCGGTCACTGCGGGGAGCGCAGCCGCGAGAGCGGCATGGACCGTCCCGGTGCCTGCGGGCGTCGGAACCAGCATGCCGAAGGCCGCCAGGACGAGGACTATCACAGGATAGTGCCATGCCAGGGGCAGTTCGAGCGCCGCGAACACCGGATATATCGACACCACGAGGCTTCCCCATACCCCCGCCGAGGTCAGTGCCAGGAAGAGGACCTCTCTTCCGCTCCGGATAGTCGCGAGACCGTCGGAAAAAGACAGGAGCAGGCTCTCCAGCTTCGCCGCTGGGCGCCTCAGGCCGGCCCGGGCAAGGGGCCTTGCGGCGGCGCGGGCGGCGGCGCCGCGCCATCTGTGCAGCGCCAGTGCGAAAAGGAGCATGAAGACGTACATGGCGCTGGCAGCGACGAGCCCGAGCCTGACGCCGGTGCCCAGGCCGGACCAGAGCCCTGCGATGCAGCCCAGCGTCATAGCCGTCAGGGTCAGCCCGTCGAAGATCCTGTCGAGAACAACGGTGCCCAGCACTGAGGCCTTCGGCAAGCCGGTGCGCCGAGACAGAAGAAGAACGCGCACTATCTCGCCGGCCCTGGCGGGAAGGATCGAGTTCACCATGAAGCCTGCGAGAAGGGGGCTGGACGCATCACGGAAGCTGACGGCCCTGATCGGTCTCAGCAGGACGGTCCAACGCAGAATCCTGAAAGCGTAGCTCGCGGCGAGCGGAAGCAGGACCACCGGCAGCCAACCCCAGCGAGCGCCCTCCAGGAGGTCGAGCAGCTCCCCGGGAGGGACCCTGCGGTAGGTCAGCCACATCGCCAGTCCGGCCAGAGCCAGGCCGGTCGAGAGCTGGAGGAGAGTCCTGCCCCTCCTCATGCGCTGCGGACCGAGTTCTCCACGGCCAGGCACAGTGCGTGCCCGGCGGCCAGGAGGACCTCCTGAACATGGCCGGGGAAGCCGGAGGGGGCGACCACTGCCGCATCGGCCGATGCGGCGAATCCCGCACCTCTCTCTCCGGTCATGGCGATCACCTTCATGCCGGCCGAGCGGGCCGATTCGACAGCCCGCAGAACGCAGGGAGAGGATCCGCTCGTTGAGATTGCTACGAGCACGTCGCCCGTCCGCCCGAGAGCCTCGATCTGCCTCGCGAACACGAGGTCGTATCCGAAGTCGTTCGCCACTGCGGTCAGGACTGCGGTGTCGGCGGTGAGAGCCAGAGCCCTGATGGGATTCCTGTCCCGGCTGAACCGTCCCACCAGCTCCGCTGCGAGGTGCATCGAGTCGGCCGCGCTGCCCCCGTTCCCGCAGAAGAAGATGGTTCCTCCGGACAGGATCGATTCCGAGCAGATTCCCGCGGCCCTCTCCAGCTCCCCGGCATCAAGCGATGCCATGGCGGCAGCCGCCGCCGACAGGTAGTCTCCGATCTCACCCATGGTTTCGCCTCCAGCGCTTCAGAGCATCGTGACGGGACGGCAGAACATAGCCTCTGGAGGTTCCCAGTGCGGAGTAGCGTGGCCTGCGGGCCGGAAGCCGGAGGTCCTCCCACCGCACGGGGATCGGATCATCCATGCTCCCGGCGCGGAGCTCCGAGGCGAGTTCGAACGGAGAGACCTCCCCAGGGTTTGCAAGGTGGTACAGACCCCTGCCGCCGTCGCGGATGATTGCAAGCACGGCATCAACGAGGTCCGGAGCGTACGTGATGCATGCCTTCTGGTCGGTGACGGCGCGTACCGGGCCTCGACTGGACGGACTTCCGGCGAGATACGGCACGATGCCTCTGTCCCCGGAGAAGAGCCAGGAGGTCCTGACTACCAGGGAGCTCCCGGTACGGAGCGCGAGAGCCTCGCCCTGGAGCTTGCTCCTGGCATAGGTGTTCGCGGGGGAGGTCGGATCCGTCTCGAGCCACGGAGAGGAGCCGGGGCCGTAGAAGGAGTGATCGGTGCCGAAGGTGACCAGCACAGGGGACACCGAGGCCAGAACGCCGACAGCGTCCCTGTGCAGAGCGTAAGCGGCGGCCGGGTGCTTCTCGCAGCCGTCCACATCGGTCATGGCGGCGCAGTTGATCACCACGCCGGCGCCGGAGGACTTCACCGCGGAGCGCACCGCCTCGCTGTCGCCGAGGAGGTCCAGCTCCGGCAGATCGAGACCTGCTGCGGAGTCGCACAGGGCCGACATGAAGTGCCTGCCCAGAAGCCCGGTTGAACCGATCACGAGGAACCCGGGGCGGCTCACTGCAGGGCCTCGCGAAGGAGAACGGGCTCCTTGCCCTCGACCACCGCAGAGGGATTGGCCCGGCAGAGGACATCCCAGGCTCTCCTTCCGGAAAGAGCCTCTATCTCTTCCCTGCACTCGGTCAGCATGGCGTCGCCGGGATGGTGGCAGTCGCTGGCGAGGACATGGCAGAGGCCCTCCCGGAGCAGGCTCTCAGCAGTGAGCCTGACAGCGCCCGAGGGGCTCCGCAGGCTGCGCAGGCTTATCTGCAGCGCTGTCCCGGACGAGGCCAGTGAGGAGACGGCGGAGATCCTCCTCTGGACGAAGCGATACCTCTCGGGGTGCGCCAGCATGAGCGTGAATCCGTGTCTCGCGAGGCGGCCCAGCATCAGGGCGGCGATCATCCCCGGCACTCGCGGCGGGAGCTCTACCAGCAGGCGGTTCGTCCCAGGGAAGCACATGAACGAGAGCTCGGGCGGGACCGGAGAGACCGCATCGAGAAGGATCTCCGGCGCCAGTCCCACCCTCATCCCCCCCGCGGCCTTCTCCACGACTGCAGAGTATTCGTCCATCCTCGCATGAACGGGCGAGGACTGAGTGGCGCAGGTCGAGAACCTTACGTGAGGCGAGGCGAAGCACATCGCGCCGCTCCCCAGAGCGCCAGCTAGCATTCCGAGGAGAGCCTCGGCCTCGTCCCATCCGCCGGGACCGTCGTCTATGAGCGGCAGCAGATGGCAGTGGGCGTCAACGATCCTCAAGCTACCTCCATGTCCGGCCGGTCTGCGCACTGCAGAGGGACGCCCCCCGGGGAATCATATCACGGCGCAGACGGCCTCGCGAAGGCGGGAAGAGGCTCCTGGGGGACGAGGACCAGGTCTCTGCGGCCGCCCTTGACGCAGTCCACCCTTACGAGCACTGCCGGAGCCCCGGGCGTCCCCCACGGGTGAACGACGGGAGAGCCGAGGCCGAAGGCATCCAGAGCTCTGAGCAGCATCGCCAGCCCTGACGGCCTTGCGAGCATCCTCAGCACGCCGCCCGTTTCGAGGAGGTGTTCCGCGGCTCTGACGAACCGGGCCGGGCCGAAGGAGTCTGGAGCGATCCTTGCCTCGCGTCTCGCCCCGTCCGCCGGGTTGCGGTTTGCGCCGGGCCGTCCGTAGGGGGGGTTGCAGATGACCAGTCCCGCGCATCCGGCGGAGAAGTCCGACGGAACGCATGCCGCATCGCAGCAGGCGAACATGAACGACGAATCCGCCGACCTTCCGGCCGCTGCTGAGGCCTTTCGGAGAAGGCTCCGGTTCGTGTCTATGCAGACCCAGGCACGGCCCGGACAGAGAGCAGCAGCCTCGAACGCAGCATGGCCGGCGCCGGAGCAGAGGTCGAAGGCCAGCCCTCTCCATCCCTGCCGGAGGCCGTCCACCAGAGCCAGGGTGTCCGAGGTCATGTCCGGCGGGACGTCGGCTTCCAGGGTCGGGTCAGCGATAGGAGGCCTTCGCGTAGCCCCAGGTGTACTCCTCGCCGGGCGAGTAGTCGCCGGGTCTGAAGTCTTCCCAGAGCGAGACGGCCCACGTGGCTGTGGAGCTCTCCTTCAGCGTGATCCTGGCCCTCCCCCTGAGCGGGCTCTCCCACTCGGCGAAGCCGCTTCCCACGATGACGATCTCGTAGTCGCGCCAGATCGTCGCGCTGTCCGCCGGCGCCGGGGGATCGGGGTAGCCCTCGACGAACGAGAAATCCACGACGATCACGCTGTCCTCGGCGGCCACCTGGGCGAAGAGGTTCGTGATCGTGTTCTGCTCGTCGGCGTAGTCCCATGAGGAGAAGTCCAGGAAGCCCCCGAACTCGACGCTGTCGGCGACGTCGGGGACGAAGACGAACGACGTGTCCAGCGAGGTCATGTACAGGGTGATGGATCGCGCCTCCAGAGAGCCGTCGATGTTGTTGACGACGATCCAGGGAGCTGACGGATACTGCCAGAACGACCCCTCGCCGCCGGGATCCTCGGGAGTCCTCGGTTCGAATATCGAGCAGGCGCACGCTATCGCGGCGGCGGCCAGGACGACGAGTCTCCGGTCCGGGCAAGGGGTCTCAATCGGGGTGGCGATCGTCATGGCACGTAGTCGAAGCCGACGGAGGCCTTCCAGTAGCTCGGCCTGCCGTCGGAATAGAAGGTTCTCGTGATCTGCAGAGCGAGGGCTCCCTTTCCCACGTTCATTCTCGACCTCAGGCCGAAATGGTGGAGGTGCTCCTCCAGGCTGGGGGCGGAGCTTCCGAGGAAGTCGCGGACGGAATACTCGTATGAATAGCTGGGCGTTACTCCGATCCCGCTCCCGATGTGGAACCCAGTGTCGAGAGTCAGCATGCTGTTCGCGCTCTGCTCGTAGGGGCCGTACAGCTTGCCGTCGAGCGTGCCCTGGTCCTGCAGCCTCAGCCTGTGGCTGACGCCGAGCGAGGTCGAGTCGGACGAGAGGCGGCCCAGCCTCAGCTGCGAGTCCAGCCTCCTGAACAGCAGGTCGTTACCCGAGAAGCTGCTCTCGGGGAATCTGAACGTAGTGTAGTCCGCGCTGAGGCGCACTTCGTGATCGATCTCCCAGCCCCCGCCGAGATCGTACCGATACCCGGGGGAGAGGCTGTATGTGGACGAGGTCTTGCTGTTGCCCGACTGCTCCGCGCGGAGGTAGACCGATTCGACCCGCTGGCCCTGCACCTGGCCCCTGACGACGAGCCTCCCGGTGAAGGGCATCTCGACGGCCAGGGAGAGGAGCTGCCTCTGCTCGTCCCTGTCGCTGTTGTCCTCGTACACGAAGCCGAACTGGTCCTCCCACGTTCCCTCGCTGTCGAACCTGTAGAGCTGGATGCTCCTCTCGAAGGTGACCCTCGAATCCCCGGGAGTGTAGGAGACCCGGGCGGAGAACAGCCTGTCGTCAGACACGTCGTAGACCTCGAAGACCTCGGGCACGCCCGGCGAGGTCCTCTTCCTGTCGTTCCTGTCGAACGAGCGAGCAAGGGTGAACTCCAGGTCCAGGTCGTCCATCATGCTCCACAGGAGCCTGCCGGAGATCCCGCGAGCCCTCTCCAGCCTGTCCCTGGGGTCGCCGGCGACCGTCGTGTCGGCCGGATTGTCCCAGTAGCGGTTGTTCCAGGACCAGTCTGTCGAGACCTGGAGACTGAGGTTCTCCATCAGCGCAGGGGTCGTGATCGTGAGGCTGTGGCTCCAGTCCTGCTCGCGATGGCTGTACTGGGAGTCGGCGTAGGACGTGAAAACCCGCGTCGCTCCGGCTGTAGCCTCGAGGGAGCCCCCTTCGAACCCCTCGGGGAACAGGTAGGTCATCCGAAGCACCAGGTCGTCGCTTCCGGTGTCGAACTGGCGCCCGAGCGTGCGGTGCTCTCCGAGCGAGAGGCTCGTGCTCAGCCTGCTGAACACGCTCCTGCTCAGGCTGACAGAGGCGTTCCTCACCCCGCCCTCGTCGTGGCCGGAGACGGTCGAGTCCCCCGATACGTTCTCGTAGTCCAGGAAGTGCGAGCCCAGCCCGATCTCGGTGCTGATCCACTGCGCCGGGCGGAACCGGACCTCCCCGGTGGCGGTGTTGTCCACCTGGTCGAGTATCGTCTCGCCGAAACGCTCCTCAGTCTGGATCGTGCGTGCGAGACTGGTGGCGATCTCGACGGATCTCGAAGGGGTCCAGCTTATCCAGGCTCTTCCGCTGCGGTTGTCGAGGAACCTGTCGAGGTCGTCGCTCCTGTCGGCGGAGAAGGTGGTGTTCACGTTCATTGCGATCTCGCCGGAGAGCTGCTGGGTGAGGAAGAGCGTGTTCGTGAGCCTCCTGGTGTTCTTGTACTGGTCAAGCGCCAGCGAGTAGGTGAGGTCGTAGGCCGGGACCGGCGCAGCCAGGGCGGCGAGAGCCGCAGCGATCAGAAGCCGCTTCACGAGGTTTCCAGGGAGGCCAGGCGCGCGAATCCCTCGGGGGGCACCTGCTCCGCTCTCAGGCCGGGCTCTATGCCGGCCCGCCCCAGCAGACTCACCGCCTCCTCCCGCCCCGTCAGCGAGGCGAGGTTGTTCAGGATGGTCTTCCTCCTCGAGGCGAAGCACACCCGCACCAGCCTCCTGAATGCCTGGACCCTTCCCGGTGGCACCATCGGCTCGGGCCTCCTGTCCAGGACAATGACCCTCGAACTCACCGCAGGCTGTGGATAGAAATCTCCGGGGCCGGCGTCAAGGAGCCTGGAGACGGTGAACTCCGGCCAGAGGAGCAGAGAGAGGCGCCCGTAATCCCGTCCGCCGGATATGCAGGAAGCCCTCGCGGCGACTTCGGTCTGGAGCATGAGAACCGCCCGCTCGACTCCGGAGAACTGCGGCCCCGAGATGGCTGACAGGACAGCGGAAGAGATGCCGTACGGCAGGTTTCCGGCCACGGTGTCGAAGGGGTATCCCGGCAGGGCCGAGGGGTTCGCCGCCAGAAAGTCGGCGTTTACTACGCTGATGCCGGGCCGGAGTATGCCCGACCCGAGGTAGGCGGCGAGCTGAGCGCTGATCTCGACTGCTGTCACGGACTCGCAGTGGCCCGCCAGGCGCCTCGTCAGGATGCCGAGGCCCGGTCCGATCTCGAGCGTGCTCCTCCCGCGCGATGCAGAGGCTATCCGCTCCGCCGCATCCTCGTTCAGCAGGAAGTGCTGCCCCAGGGATTTCGAGGGTGCCACGCCGATCCGGGAAAGGGTGTCGCGCACCTCGGCAGCGGTCACACCGCCCCCCTCTCCACAAGCAGGAGACCCAGGGAGGATGCGAAGCGCCTGACGGCATCCATGTCGACCCCCGGCCAGCGGACGGCCGTCAGCCTCGCCTGGGCTCCGCTCGCAGCGATCCCGCGCACGAACTCGATCAGGCTCTCCCACGAGCCGGGGATGGAGGGCCTGCAGACGCGTCCGTAGGAATCCTCGTCGTGGGCGTTGAGGCTGACGCTGACGGAGTCGAAGAGGCGGGCGAGCCTCAGGGCCCCGTCCATTCCCATCACGGCCCCGGCAAGGCCGTTCGTGTCGAGCCTCGTTCTCCAGCCGGCAGCTCGCGCCTGCAGCGCCGCTCGCTCCAGCAGGCCGGGGCGCATGGTCGGTTCGCCGTATCCGCAGAATACCAGTTCGTCGAAACCTGCGGGATCCAGGGCTCCGATCGAGCCAAGCACCAGCCTCTCGGGGGGATCCCCTCCATCGTGCCTGAGATGGTAGCCGCCGATGCCGGCCTTGAACCTCCTGACGCAGAAGGCGCAGTCGTTGGTGCACATCCCGGTAGGATTCACGTAGGCACGCCTTCCAAGGATGTAGACTGCAGCGGCCCGCCTCCACCTTCCGCGGAGGAACGCCCTGTCCGCATTCTCCCTCAGGGTCTCGGCGGTCTTCCATGAGGGCTCCTCGCGCGACTTGGCAAGGATCTCGGCAGTGAGAGGGACCATGGCCGGCTCGGATCTGCCGCCCCTGTGTATCCCGGGAGCCATGAACGGCGCGTCCGTCTCGGAGAGAAGCCGGTCCAGCGGCAGGGAGGCGGCCGTGCGCCTCAGCTCGTGGTTCGCTCTGTAGGTCACGGCCCCGGAAAACCCGAGGAAGTACCCCCTGTCAGCGGCCTCTCGGGCCTCCCTGGAGCCCCCGGTGTAGCAGTGGAGGACTACGGCGCCGGCATGGCCGTCGAGCATGGACAGCACCCGGGACTCGGCCATCCTGCTGTGGACCACCAGCGGCAGGCCGGTCGCCTCCGCCAGAGCCATGTGGCTCCGGAACAGCCGCTCCTGCTCCGCCAGAGGTCTTTCCTCCCGTTTCAGATCCAGTCCCGTCTCGCCTATCGCGCAAACTCCGGGCTCGAAGGCGAGGCGTCCGATCTCCTTCATGTCGTCCCCGCAGTGCTCCTCGCAGGGATGCAGCCCGACTGCAGCGGCGACAGCATCGCGGCTGCCTGCCAGCGAGACTGCCCTCCTGCTCGTCGCGAGGTCCGTGCCGGGCACGATGCAGAGGTCCACCCCCGAGCGGGACGCCCGCGCCAGCACAGCCTCCAGGTCGTCCGCGAACGAGTCGAAGCACAGGTGGCAGTGCGTGTCGGCGAAGCGGACTGAGGCGCCGGCCCCGGTCATCTCCTGTGGATGATGTCGTCGCGCTCGGGGCCAGTCGAGATCATCCCGATCCTCGTCCCGGTGCGCTTCTCGAGGAACTCCACGTAGTCACGCGCCCTGGCGGGCAGGGACTCCCACCGCCTCTCGCCGGAGATGTCGGTCTTCCACCCCGGGAGGACCTCGTAGACAGGCACGCATCTACCGAGGGTCCTCCCCACAGGGACCGCGTCCCTCGGCACCAGAGCGTACGAGGTGCACACGGGGATCTCGTCCAGCTCGTCAAGCACGTCGAGAAGTGTGAGCGCGACCATGTCGCACCCGTTTACGCCCGCCGCGTAGCGAGAGAGGACGGCGTCGAACCAGCCGCACCTGCGGGGGCGACCGGTCGCCCTTCCGTACTCCCGGCCCCTCTCGCGTATGCGGTCGCCTGTCTCGCCCGCGATCTCGGTGGGGAACGGGCCGGCCCCGACTCGCGTGGCATAGGCCTTCATCACGCCGACGACCTCCCCCACCAGGGACGGGCCGAAGCCCAGACTGACGCAGGCGGACCCCGCAACGCAGGATCCGCAGGTCACGAACGGGTATGTCCCGTGGTCGGGATCGATGAGGGTTCCCTGGGCGCCCTCGGCGAGCACCGTTTCGCCCCTGGCAGCCAGCTCCGCTATGACGGGTCCGGTGTCGCGGGCTTGCTGCGCGAGCCTGAGGGCCGACTCGACGAACACGGCGGCCTCGGCCTCGAGGTCGAAGGCGGAATCCATGCCCGCGACCTCCTCGACCGCGGTCTTCGAGAGTCCCTCGAGGAGGGAGCGGTCGAGCGCATCCTCGAGCCTGATCCCCCTCCTCGCGTACTTCCTTGCGTATGCGGGCCCGATGCCGAAGCCTGTCGTGCCTATCGCCCCGGGCCCGCGCGACTTCTCGTCGTATCTCTCCAGCACCCTGTAGGCGGGGTGGACGAGATGCGCCCGCGGGGACAGCAGGAGCCTCGACAGCATGTCGGAGCCCCGTTCTCCCAGGGCTTCGGCCTCGGCACAGAGCGCGGCCGGGTCGATCACGCATCCGGCTCCGACAAGGCCGAGGACTCCATCGCGGAGGAGCCCTGTCGGGAGCTGATGGAGCACCAGGGTCTCCCCCCCGATGACGACCGTGTGCCCGGCGTTGGCGCCGCCGGAGAAGCGCGCCACTGCTGCGGCGCCCTCTCCCAGGAGATCGACCACACGGCCCTTCCCCTCGTCCCCCCAGCCGAGCCCGACTACTATGCGAACCGCCACCTGGCCACTCTCCTATCGCGGGCTTTCGCCCTTGCCGAGCGCCGTCTTCAAGATCCACCTTCTGAGAGGGTCCATGCCCTCGCCTGTCCTGCAGGACACGGCCATCACGGGACCCAGCGACCCGGCCGAGGCCATGGAGCACGCCAGCTTGGCTCGGCCTGTCTTGTCCGACTTGTTGAGCACCACCAGGAACTCCCTGCCGGACTCGCGCAGCGCCTGTGCCGCCCCGGCGTCGCTCTCGAGCGAGGGATGTCTCGCATCCACCACGAGCACCACGCCCGTCAGCACCCTGCGCGTAGAGAGATACTCGCCGATCCACAGGGGCCAGCGCCTCCTGTCCTCCGCCGGAGCCTCTGCATATCCGTATCCCGGGAGATCCACGAGGACGAATCCCTCCTCTGCCCGGTAGAGGTTGAACATCCTCGTGCATCCCGGGCGCTGGCTCGTGCGCGCGGGGCTGCCTGCGGAGAGCCCGTTGATGATGGAGGACTTGCCCACGTTGGACCTCCCGGCAAGGCATATCTCCGGCAGGCCGCAGGGCGGCAGGCCCGAGGGGCCGGGGACCGACGCGACGAAGGAGAGCGAGAGGGGCCTCATCAGACGGCTTCTGCGGTGCGTCTTCTCCTGCGGCTCCTGCGGACTCTCATGGGCTCCTCGGCCCCCGTCACGCAGCCGGGAGTGACCACAACCTTCTCCACCCCGGCCTTGTCCGAGGGAAGGCTGTACATGGTCTCGAGAAGGATGCGCTCCATGATGGCCCTGAGCCCCCTGGCTCCGCTCTTTGTCTTGCGCGCCTCCCTTGCTATCTCGAGGAGCGCGTCACGTCCGACCTCCAGAGCCGTTCCCTCCAGCCTGAAGAAGTACTCGAACTGCTTCAGAAGGGCGTTTCGCGGCTCCGTGAGGACTCTGACGAGGTCGTCTTCGGACAGGTCGTCCAGGGTGACCAGGACGGGCAGCCGGCCGACCAGCTCGGGGATGATCCCGTAGCGCACGAGGTCGTGCGGCTCCACCCTGCGGATGAGCTCGGACTTCGAAGGCCTCTCGCCCGAGGGCGAGGCGGAGGACCCCGTGAAGCCGATGGAGCCGGTCGAGATCCGCCGGGCGATTATCTCCTCCAGACCGTGGAAGGCCCCGCCGCAGATGAACAGGATGTTGCGCGTATCCACCGGGATGTTCTCCTGATAGGGGTGCTTCCTGCCCCCCTGGGGAGGTACGCTGGCCACGGTGCCCTCGAGGATCTTGAGCAGAGCCTGCTGCACTCCCTCGCCGGAGACGTCGCGCGTGATGGAGGGGTTCTCGGACTTGCGGGAGATCTTGTCGATCTCGTCTATGTAGATGATCCCCTGCTGGGCCCTCTCCACGTCCATTCCGGTCACGTGCAGGAGGCGGAGGAGTATGTTCTCCACGTCCTCTCCCACGTAGCCGGCCTCGGTGAGCGTCGTGGCGTCGGCTATGGCGAACGGGACATCAAGTATGCGCGCGAGGGTCCGTGCCAGGAGAGTCTTGCCGACTCCGGTGGGGCCGACCAGGAGGATGTTGCTCTTGTCTATCTCGACGCCGGCGGTTTCGTCCGAGCCGGCCCTGAGACGCTTGTAGTGATTGTACACGGCTACGGATAGCACCCTCTTCGCCCTGTCCTGCCCTATCACGTACTCGTCGAGCTTCCTCTTGATCTCGTCGGGACGGGGAAGGGGCCCAGCCGATGGAAGGGGCCTGTCGGGCGCGGAGGGAGGCCTCTCGGAGATGAGCTCGTGGCAGTATCGGACGCACTCGTCGCAGATGCTCACTCCCGGGCCCTGTATGATGCGGCCGACCTCGGAGGAGGACCTGTTGCAGAAGGAGCACCTGCCCGTCCTCGACATCGCTATCTCCTGGCCGAGAGGATGCTGTCCACCAGGCCGTAGGACACCGCTTCGCGGGCGTCCATCCAGTAGTTCCGGTCCGTGTCCTCTTCGATCTTCTCTACGGTCTGCCCGGTGTTCAGCGCCAGGAGCTCGTTGAGCTCCCTGCGCAGCTTCAGAATCTCCCTGGCCTCTATCTCGATGTCGCTTGCGGGCCCCTGGACGCCGCCCATCGGCTGGTGGATCATGACCCTCGCGTGCGGCAGGATGTTCCTCTTGCCCCTCGCACCCGCCGAGAGCAGCAGGGCAGCCATGCTGGCCGCGGAGCCCAGGCAGAAGGTCGCCACATCCGGCTGGATGAACCTCATGGTGTCGTAGATGGCCAGACCTGCCGAGACTATTCCGCCGGGGCTGTTGATGTACATGCTGATGTCGCGCTCGGGGTCCTCCCCGGCGAGGAAGAGGAGCTGGGCAACGATGACGCTCGCGCTGGAGTTGTTGATCACGTCTCCGACGAAGACGATCCTCTCCTTCAGCAGCCTGGAGTAGATGTCGTAGGAGCGCTCGGTGTTTCCGACCCGCTCAACGACGAACGGGATTATCGACATCGCTCAGCCCTGCCTTTCGACAGCCCCGCCTTCCGGAGACGGGATCCTCCTCCATGTCCACGCCGGCCTCCCTTCGGGAGGCTGGGAGCCCTCTGCAGGGACGGGCTCGGTCTCGGTGACCGCAGCCCTGTCGAGCAGGAACTTCAGAGCCTTGCGGTTCCTGAGCCGGTCGAGAGCCGACGACCTCGAGCCGGTCTTCCCCGCCTCCTCGGATAGATCAGCCTCTTCGGGCTCGAGCCCCTCCTTGAGCGCTACCGCCCTCAGGATCAGGAACTCCCTGACCTTCCTTCTGGCGACCTCTCCGGCGAAGGCCCTGCTCTCCTCGTCGGGCTCGCGCTCGAGATCCCTTATCAGATCCCCCTTCAGGTTCTCTATCATGTACGCCGGGGGCTCGAAAGGGTTCCTGTCCAGCACAAGGGTCATGACCTGCGACTCGATCAGTTCGGCCCTCTCTGCTTCGTACCTCAGCCTTATCCTCTCCCGCAGGTTCTCCCTCAGCTCGGCGACCGTAGAGAATCTGCTCACCTTCGAGGCAAGCTCGTCCGTCAGCTCCGGCAGCACGGGCTCCCTCACCTGGACCAGAGTGAAGACGGTCGGCCTGCCCGTCTCGGGGGCTTCCCCGGAGGCCGGCGGGTCGGCAGGCTCGGTCCTGGCCGTGAAGGAGTCGCCCTTCGACAGGCCGACGAAAAGGTCGTCCAGGCCTGCCCCGAGACCGTCGTCGCCGAGGCGCAGCGCCATGTGCTCCGGCTCCCTCGTGCCGGCGTCCTCGGCCCTGACCGCGTCGATGAGGACCATGTCTCCCTGTCGCGCGGGGCGGTCGACCGCCTCGAAGCCCGTCAAGCGCTCCCTTATCGAATGGAGCGCCGCCTCCAGTGACTTCTCCTCGTCGAGCCGCGGGATCCTGACCTCGAAGGATTCGTAGCCGGTCGGCTCCGGGGTCTCGAAGAGGTCGAAGGTGATCTCGAAGCTGTACCCGGAACCCTCGGCGGGCAGGGCGTCGTCGGGCACCGGGATGCCTGCCAGGATCCAGTCGCGCTCCTCCAGCAGGCTGTTCTGCATCCGCTCCCTCATCTCCTCGGCCACCTCGGTCCTTATGAGGTTGCCGAACCTGCTGTCGAGCATCGATCTCGGGACGTGCCCCGGGCGGAAGCCGGGGATCCTGAGCTCGCTGTTGATGCGCTTCCTTATCTTCCGGAACAGCTCGTCCACGTCCCCGGCATCCGCCGTGAAGCGGATCGTCCTCCGGGTCCCCTCTTCCTTCACAAGCTCGTATGCCATTCTGTCGGACTCCCCAGGCTGCATTGGTGCGAGAGGGGGGATTCGAACCCCCACAGGTTTCCCCACCAGGTCCTAAGCCTGGCGCGTCTGCCAGTTCCGCCACTCTCGCTCTCGTGGGACTGATTCGATCAGCCCGGGATTATGCCTCCGCCGGGCCGGCCGGTAAAGAAGGCGCGGCGGGCGGAAGGAGGCCCTTCCGCCTTGCAGCATGCGGCGGGGAACTCAGCGCACCCCCAGCGAAACCCTGGCCAGACCGGCCTCCTCGGAGCCCGGATAGTCTTCTATGAGCTCCTGCAGGATGCGGTCCCTGTCGGCCCCGGCGCCGTGAGCTGCGTAGATGGCCGCCGCCCTCGAAAGGGCGGCCGGAGCCCTCTCTGATTCCGGGAACATCAGTCTTAGGGCCACCAGCTCCTCGATCGCCTTGTGGGCCTGGCCCAGAGCCTCATGGCAGAGTGCCGCGAAGTAGAGCGCATCGTCCGCGAGCGAACCCGAGCCCGGGTCTTCGAAGACCTCCAGGAACCCCATGGAGGCCGTTCCGTAGTCTCTCTGCTGGTACTGCTGATAGGCCTCGTCGTAGATCACCCTCGCACCTGCGCTCACGGCGGTGTCGGCCGCAGAGGGTCTGGCCTGCGTTCCGCCGCCCATTCGGCGCAGCAGCTGCTCCATCTCGTCGGTGAGCGCCGACAGCTGCTCGACGAGCTCCGCCGTTCTGGAGCCCGACTGCGCCTGCAGGCTGCGCAGGAGGGTCTCTGCAGTGGCGGCCTTTGCACGCAGGGAGTCCACGCCTGCCTGCAGATCCGCCTGACCCGCCTCCATGCGCTCGACCCTCCCGGGCATGTCCACGAACTTCCCGCCCCAGCATGCGCAGAACAGGGCGAGGGCCAGGGGCGCGAGGAGCCTCGACCGGTCCATGCTACTGCGGGAGCACCCGGAAGTGCGCGCGTCTGTTCTGGGACCAGGCGTACTCGTCGGAGCCGATGACGAAGGGCCTTTCCTTTCCGTAGCTGACGTACTGGAGACGGGAAGGCGCAATGCCGTAGTTCACGAGGTAGTTGTATGCGGCGAGGGCCCGTCTCTCTCCGAGTGCGAGGTTGTAGTCGATGGTGCCGCGCTCGTCGCAGTGGCCCTCCACCAGGACTTTGAAGCCGGTGTGGGCCATGATGTAGGCGGCGTCGTACATCAGGTTGTCCAGAGCCTCCTGGTCGAGGTCGCTGGAGTCGTAGTCGAAGAAGACGTCCCTCAGAGCCTGCTGGTGGATCTCGAGCCCGGTGAGCGACGAGCCCAGGGTGTCTGTCTCCCACATGCCGACCGTGCTGTCAGGGTTGAACACGAGCGTGCTGTCGGAGCCGTCTGCACCTGTATCCCTTCTGCATCCGGCCGTCCCGGCGACAACCGCCAGGCACAGGGCGACAACGAGCGTCAGCGTGAGCCTCTTCATCGTGTTCATCCTCCTCTCCTCCTCATCACCTGGTGGAAACGGCCGGCGACCAGGTCGGGCAGTAGCACTCGCCGGAATCTGTGATCCTCTTCAGCCTCAGGCTGTTCAGCTCGAGTGCATAGATGGACCTGACGCCATCCCTGTCGCTCGAGAATGCCAGGTGCCTTCCGGTAGGGCCCCATGCGGGATCCTCGTTGAGGGTGCCGTCGAACGTCACCTGGCGCACCTCCGTCCCGTCGGACTTCATGACGAATATGTGGATGCCGCCGGAGGCGCGCGCCGCATAGGCTATCATGTCGCCCCGGGGCGACCATGCCGGGCTGTCGCAATAGGGATGCGCGTAGCTCAGCCTCTCCGCCGCCGCTCCCGTGATGTCCATCACGTAGATCTGGGGAGTGCCTATCCTGTCGGAGGTGAACACCACCTGCTGCCCCGTCGGCGAGATGCTGGGCGAGGTTTCTATGGAGTTCCTCGTCGTGAGTCTCGTTAGTGCGTCTCCGGCGGGATCGAAGAGGTAGATGTCCGCATTGCCGCCCTCGGTGAGCATCACGGCAAGAGCCCTTCCGTCAGGGGTCCAGGCTGGCGTCGAGTTGAGGCCAGGCCGCGCGAGCGCTCTCCTCGCCCTTCCGTCATGCACTCCGTAGAGCCACAGGTCTCCGTTGTCGGATCGGAAGGCGGTGAAGGCGATCGTAGAGCCGTCGGGGCTCCACGC
This sequence comes from uncultured bacterium, assembly GCA_964569245.1. GTDB lineage: Bacteria > Fermentibacterota > Fermentibacteria > Fermentibacterales > Fermentibacteraceae > JAAYTY01. The sequence goes on from CAZMTK010000003.1 coordinate 68,853, forward strand.
CGGGGTGGTGATAACCGAGGTGTCGCGCAGGAGGTAGGTGGGGCCCCTCGGATCGAAGCCGCGCGTCGCGAGGGCGTACCTCCCGCCCGAGCGGGATATGAAGCCGATCAGCGTGCTGGCTATTCCGGTTTCGCCTGTCAGGGCGTACACCGCGTCGTCGGCGATGGCGTGGACCATGGGATAGAGTTCGCCTTCGACGGCGGTGTACTCCTTGGTGAGCACGGTCTCGCCCGCTGCGCTGATGACCGCGGTCATCCTGACGCGAGAACCGGAGAGGCCCTCTATCTCCACTTCGATCCTCGCATCGGCATCGCCGGAGCAGGTCAGCAGGCCGGAGAAGTCGATGTCGTCGCGGAGCTGCGCTTCCGCAGGGCGGACGAGGCTGCGCTCGCCCTCTACCGAGACCTCCACAGGGATCAGATCGGCCCCTATGGGCGTCATGGGGATGAAGCCGCCGGCGGAGGAGAGTGCGGCCGAAGCGGTCAGCAGGGCGAAGACGGTCCTCGAGGTCGCTCTCATTCCTGCTCCGTTCCCAGGAACTCGATCCTGAGCACGGCGGGGGCGGACCTCCCCGCCGGGAAGGGCGGTATCTGGGCGACCGCCAGGGCGTGCTCCACCGCTCTGTCGAATGCGGCGTCTCCGCTGGTCCTTATCGTCTCGACCTCGACCGACCCGTCGGGATTCACGGTGTACTCTATCCTGTAGGAGCGCGGGGGCTGGACCGACGTGCGGAAGTTCCGCCTTATGGCTGTGAACACCCTGCCCTCGTACGTCACCGGCCCTGGTGCGCCTGAGCCGGCTCCGCCGCTCGCGTCCACGCTCGCCCACTGCAGGTCCGGCGGGCGCTGTTCCGCCGACGGCTCGCTGTCTGCGGGGTTCTCCACTGCTTCGGGGTTGTCCTGGACATCCTCGATCTCCTGGGTCTCCGGGGGCTCCTGCACCTCCGGCTCCTGCGTGTCGGGAGCCTCTTCCGGGACCTCCTCCGCCATGTCCTCGGGAGGCCTCTCCTGAACGTCCTCGACATCTTCCCCAATGGTCGCGGGAGTGTCGGGAGCGCCATCGCGAGGCTGCGCCAGCGTGACCACATCGACCCAGATCGCGTCGCCGCCTCCGGTAGGCACTTCGCTCCTGCCCGCGGCCGACAGCAGCATCGTCAGCAGGATCAGACCCGCATGGACTGCGGCGGACAGCAGGAGAGTCCGCCTGTTCACGGCTGCTCGGTCCTCCTCGCCTCCTGCACGAGGCCCACGGACTCGTAGCCGCCCCTCCGCAGCTCCGTGAGCGCCGACGCCACGGCCTCGTAGCGCACGTTCCTGTCGGCTCTCAGATAGGCCTCCGTCCTCCCCGCGGCCCTGGCTGCCGTGGCGAGGTCGGCCAGCTCGCCCATGGGAACAGGCTCGCCTCCCGCACGAAGGTTGCCGAGGGAGTCCACCTCGATCACCAGCGCGACCCCCGGGTCCAGCCTCTCTATGATCCGCCCCTGGTCGCTCGACGGAGGCCTTATGTCGGTGCTGCGGTGCATCACCGGGCCGGTCAGCATGAAGACGACGAGAAGCGTCATCGTGACGTCGACCAGATTGGTCACGTTGATGGTGGAGAACCGCTGGTGACGGGACCTGATCAAATCGCGCCCCTCCTGCAGACGTCGACCAGCTCGGAGAGGAATCTGTCTATGTCGCCGGCCAGCGCGTCGATCCTTCCCACGACGAAATTGTGGAAGATGTTGGCGGGGATGGCGGCCAGCAGTCCCGCAACGGTTGTGGTGAGGGCCACGGAGACTCCTGCTCCCACCACGCTCAGGTCCGCCGTTCCGGTCTCCTTCATGCCTATGAAGCTGGTGAGGATGCCCCAGACGGTGCCCAGAAGGCCGAGGAGAGGCGAGACGGAAGTGACGGTGGCGAGAAAGCCTATGTTGCGCTCGCGCTCGGAGAGATCCTCCCCGGCCTCGCGCTCGAGGGCGCTCCTGAGAAGGGAAGCCTCGTCGGAGGAGAGCGGCCCGCTCTGTCCCCGATCGGCCCGCCTCTGCAGGAACCTGCCTGCCTCGGCGTACATGCGGGCGAGCGGCCCCTTGTCGCGGGCGTCCCGCCAGAAGTCGCCTCCCGGCGGCTTGCCGGTGGTTCGCAGGGCATCCATGAAAAGGCGCGAGGAGCTGAGGACCTTCCTGAACTCGCGCAGCTTCGCGAGGGCGACGGCCCACGAGCCGATCGAGAGGAAGAGGATCGCCAGCAGGATGAGAGTAGTTACGAAATCGGACTGGCCGACGACCTCGATCACCTTCGATATCACCCGCCACCTCCTCCGCAGAATGCCGTCGCCTGTATCTCCACCCTGGCCCCGAGGGGAAGCGCCGCCACCTGGAAGGCGGCCCTGGCCGGGAAGGGATCGGTGAAGAACTCGGAATATACCTTGTTCACTGCCGCGAAGTCGCCCATGTCGGCCAGGAGCACGGTAGTGGTCACGATATCCGACAGGGAGCAGCCGGCCGACGCCAGCACGGCCCTGATGTTGCGCAGCGCCTGGACTGCCTGGGCCTCCGCGCCTTCCTCGAGCCTGCCCGTGAGAGGATCGATTCCGATCTGGCCCGACAGGAATACCACGTCGCCGGCCCTTACGGCCTGGCTGTAGGGGCCTATCGGACGCGGAGCTTCATCCGAGAGAACTGGTTCCGGCTTCATCAGGCCCCTCCGTGCGTTTCTGCTTCAGGCGTTATACATAACCAAGGAGCGAGTTGTTCCACAAACGGCGCAGGCCTGTCGCCATGGGAATCCGTTATTCCGCTTCCTATTCTGAATGCGACGGCACGAGCGGCCGCTTCCCGGGAGATTCCCGCGCCGTGCTGATGCGCCTGCATCCGGAGAGTCGTCGAGTTCTTCTCCGCACGGTACCCGGGCGAACCGGGCCGGTCGGCCATGTCCTCACGGCCTCGGCGGATGCGTCGAGACGGAGCCGGCGCACCGATGTCCCAGTCGTCCTGCCCGGGGTCCGAGGCTCCGACGGGGCAGGCGGACGAATGCCCGAGGAACCGCGGCCAGCCATGCCGCGAGGCGAGGCCGTCCAGAAGCGTCAGCCCTCCGATCCGGGTTTGCCGGGAGGCTCGAATGAACAGAGATTAGGACATGCGGTGCACGGGACCCGCTCGCGCGCCTCGTTTCTCCGGACGCCACCAGCGGCAGCTCGCCCAGGGAGGAGAGGATGTCTCGACTGACAGCACCACCGAACAGCGTTCCGCTCCCAGCAGCAGTCCTCATGGCGGTTCTCGCTGCATGCGGCGGCGACCGCAGCACCGCCGGCCAGGTCCAGGGTCTCGTCTCTCCGGGGGGAGAATGGATCGCATCGGTGCCGATCGAGGGCGAGCCCGGAGTCTGGGTCGTCACGATCGAGGACTCGACGGGCGGGACCGTGTTCAGGGACTCGGAGTCCGAGCTCTGCGGCAATCTGAACGTCTACTGGCTCTGGGATTCGCACGACAGGCTCTGGCTGTGGAACAGCGACGACGGGAGAACCTGGATCTGCTACCGCTTCGGCGGCGAGTGGCGCATCGGACCCTGGAGGGAGGGATGCCTGGCCGAACTGGCTTTCGGCGATCTGGAGCCTCCTGACGGGCTGGTCCCCGAAAGCCTGCGCCCGGCTGTGGTTCAGTCTCCCGAGGCCGCGAGCGACGAACTGGTCCTCGCCGATTCGGGGTCTTGGTTCGCCTACAGGGTGACGCTGCCCCCGGTCTGCCTCGAGATCCCGGCTCTGGGCGAGTCGCTGCGCAGCAGCGCCAGAGAGGATCTCCGCAGGTTCCTCGATCAGGCAGCCGAGTCGCGACAGGCGAGCGGTGTCGGCAGGCCCTCTCCGCCGGGCTTCCTTCACATCGCCGAATACTCCGAAGAGCCCTCGCCGGCAGGGCTGGTCTGCATCTCGATGGAGGGGTACGAGTTCCTAGGGGGCGCGCACGGCAGCACCTGGCACAGAGCCTTCATCTACGACCTGGAGGCGGGGGCATTCGTCCTCCCGCTCTCGCTGCTGGGAGATTCAGCGTCCCGCGACCAGTTCAGGACCGCCGTGACGGACACGCTCGAGCGCAGGCTTGGCGCCGAAACGAGCTGGATAGAGGAGGGCACCGCCCTGGTTCCCGAGAACTACGGCACCCTGCTTCCCCTGCCCGGCCCGGACGGCGGCATCGAAGGCTTCAGAGTGGTCTTCGATCCCTACCAGGTCGCGCCCTACGCCTGCGGCGCGCAGGAAGTGGTCGTAAGAGACCTCGGCCCGCAGTCCCGCTGATCAGGCCAGCGCCGCCAGAGAGGCCTCCAGCGCCTCAGCCGAGCCGGTCCCGAGAACCCTGACTCCGCCGTAGCCCTTCAGGAGCCCCTGGAGAACCGTCCCGGGGCCCACCTCGACGAAGGTATCGAACCCGTCACGCGTCATCCTGTGCATGGTGTCGGCCCATAGGACCGGGGAGGTGATCTGGAGGACGAGCAGCTCCCGCACCCGGCGGCCGCTCTCCGCAGGTTCTGCCGTCACGTTTGCGTAGACGGGGATCGCGGGGTCCGAGAAGGACGTCGCCTCGAACTCCGCGACCAGCCCGGCGGCGGCGTCTCGCATGAGGGGTGAATGCCAGGCGCCGGAGACCTTGAGGGGGACAATGCGCCTGATTCCCGATGCCCTGGCTATCTCCGCAGCCCTCGCGACGGCGTCCGCGGGACCGGAGAGCACTACCTGGCCCTCGGAGTTGATGTTCGCGATCCCGGCCAGGCCGTCGGGCGAGGCCTCGGCCGCTATGCGGGCGGCCGTCTCTCTGTCAGTGCCGATCATTGCGATCATTCCGCCGGGGCTGCGGTCGGCGCAGGCCTGCATCAGCTCGCCCCTGCGGCGAACAAGCCTGAGGGCGTCGGCCTCCGAGACGACTCCGGCAGAGACCAGGGCCGAATACTCTCCGAGGCTGTGCCCCGCGGCTCCGTCCGGCCTGATGCCCGCCGCGAGCAGCACCCTGAGTGTTGCGAGGCTCACCGCGGTTATCGCCGGCTGGACGTTGTCCGTCCTGGTGAGGAGATCCTCGGGCCCCGAGTCCATCAGGGCGGTGAGACCGGGCGCTCCGGCCATCCCGTCGACTCGTGAGAGGAGGTCCGAAGCCTCCCGCCTGCTCCACAGGTGCCCGGCCATTCCCACGCTCTGGGATCCCTGGCCGGGGAAGAGGAACGCCGTCCTTCCCATGCCACCTCCGATCGTCAGGCGCCCGGACGCCCGGGCGCGTCGCCTCCTATTTTCGGCCCAGCGTCCTCAGCAGCCTGGCCGGCCTTTCCCAGGACCCGTCGGCAGAGAGGGCTCTGCCTGCCAGAAGGGCAGCCTCGTCATCCATGCCTGCGGTCATCGCCTGCTCGGCAGCCGTACAAAGATAGAGCGAGAGCCACCTGCGGGAGAGTGGCGTGGCGGGCGCAGCAGCGATCTCCTCGACCGCTCCGGCGGGATCGCCCGACCAGTAGATAAGCTGTGATCGCCTGAGGGCATCCGAGCCGCCGGACATGGCGAGGAGCGTGGCTGCCCCGGGGGCGATGGTCGCCTGGGGATCGGCGGGAACGCGCCTCCTCATGAACTGGCACGGAGCCCTGTCGTCGGTGTTCAGCTCCTGCTGCGGGCGGCCGAATCTCCCGTCCCAGTCGGTCGCGAGGGGTTCGAGATAGGAGATGTCGGCCGGGGTGAACGCGCACATGGCAAGCATCCGCCGGGCCTCTGGCGTGTCGAACATCATGGCCGCGTCGAGCACCAGCGGCCCAGCCGAACCCACCAGCACGGCGTGCCTGCCGCCGGCGAGGTGGAGGGCCCTGTGCGGGAAGACGGCCGCCCACGTGGCGAGGATCCTCTCGAGGTCCTCGACGGGAAGCTGGTGGAGAGGAAGCCACTGGGCGGCTATCCCTCCGTCCGAGAGGTGCCCCAGCAGGTCCTCGTAGAACTCCCTGGTGTAGAGCACCCAGCTGTCGGAGGAGCCCGGGTGGGTGGCGTCGCAGATGACCATGTCCCATCTGCTGCCGCTTCCTGCCACGCAGTTCCGCCCGTCGTCCTCCACCAGGGTGAACCTGGGGTCGAGATCGGGCCTGCCGTTCTCCTCCTCGAAGATCGGCGAGGCCAGCACCACGGCCGGACAGATCTCCGCGCAGACCAGCGTGTCCACGGGATGGGTCAGCACGGCACCGGCGGTGATCCCTCCTCCGAGCGCCACTACGAGCACGTCCCTGGCGTCGGGGTTGTAGGCCCAAGGAAGGTGCCCCAGGAGATTGAAGGCCTCCAGCGACGGCTGGTCGACGGGGACCTCCTCGACGCCGTTGATGCGGAGGCTCCTGTAGCCGTCCCATTCCCTGCCGAAGACGGCTACCGTAGCCGTCCTGTCCTCCCTGAAGAACAGGAGGTCGAGTCCTCCTAACGGGGGGGAAGAGCCCGGAGGGTCCGCGAAGACCGCCAGCAGAACCGCCGATGCCGGGAGCAGGACTGCTGGGAGCGCCGCGGACCTCCTTCGTGAGGCGGCCGCGGCTGCCAGCGCGACCGCGCCGCCCAGGGCGGCAAGAAGCGCCGCACCGTCGGTCACTCCCGCCAGGGGGAAGACCAGGCGGGTCGCCAGGAAGGGGCCCAGTCCGGCGCCCAGGGCGTTGGCCATCGACAGGACGCCCACGTCCGGACCCAGGCTCCCCGGCCTCGTGCCGGCCGCGACCATCAGGGGGAACGTCGCGCCCATGCAGGCGGCGGCGGGCATGATCGAGAAGAGAGCGAGCAAGTGGTAAGCGGCTGCCGCAGCAGCCCCGCCCAGCCCGATGGCGGAAGGGAGGCCGGGCAGGAAGAGGACGGCCGCCAGCGGCAGCATCCCTGTCAGAGCAAGGAGCGACTCGGCGGCGGCGAACATTCCCAGCGGCGCTGCCCTGCCGGCGAGCCTCCTCCCGGCGAAGCCGCCGACGCTCATTCCCGCGAGGACTGCGCTGCCCATGAGGGCGAATGCGTAGGTGCTGTTGCCGAGCAGGAAGGTGAGCTGCCTCGCCCAGACGGCCTCCCATGCGAGGGCGATCGCCCCGCCGGAGGCGTACAGAACGCACAGCAGAACTCCGGGCGGCCCGCCAGCCGCCTTTCCGGAGGGCATGGCGTCCTCCCGCCCGCGCACGAACACGGAGGACGCGGCCATGAGCAGCGCCGAGGCCGCGAGCGTGAGGCGGGCTCCCAGCGCCTCCAGGAGGACCAGCCCGGCCGCCAGCCCACCGAACGACGCTCCGGCCGAGTTCCAGGCATAGAGCCTGGAAATCTCCCTGCCGCCCCCCGAAGGAGCGATGACGGCCGCCAGCACCGGTATCAGGCCTCCCGCCAGGGCCGACGGGGGAATCAGGAGCGCCGCGGACAGCAGGGCGCGCACGAGCCACTGCGGTAAGGAGCCTGCGATGAGCGAGGGGTAAAGGCCGGACAGCGGGCCGGCGAGCAGCACTGGGAGCAGGGATGCGGCACCGGAGGCTGCGGCGAGAACTCTCAGGAGAACCGTCGGCCTGGAGGATCTCCCTGCGATCCTGCCGAAGAAGCCGGAGCCCAGCGCCAGTCCGAGCATCACAGACGAGAGGACCGAGGCGGAGGCGTCCACGCTCCCGCCCACCAGCACGAGCAGAGTGCGCGACCAGGTGACCTCCGCGGACAGCAGAGCGGCACCTGCGGCGAACGAGAAGGCCGTCAGTCCTGCATGCCTCCCGCCGCGGCTCACTGGTCGTGCCCCAGGGCTCTCACGGGTTCGAGCCTCGCCGCCCGGGCTGCGGGGAAGGCCCCGGCGCACACTCCCACCAGAAGGGACATCAGCAGCGCGAGGCCGACACTCCAGGTCTGGAGGCCGGCCGGGACCGGGGTCACGGTGGAGACCAGCCACGCGAGCAGAGCGCCCAGACCGATCCCGATCGCTCCTCCGGAGAGGGCCAGGATCACCGATTCCGTGAGGAACTGCACAAGTATCTGGGAGTTCCTCGCGCCCACGGCCTTCCTCAGGCCTATCTCCCTGGTCCTTTCCGTGACGCTGACCAGCATGATGTTCGCGATCCCCACCGAGCCCACCACCAGGGCGATCCCCGAGATGGCGAGCATGGCGGCGTAGATCCCGGAGGAGATCCTGGAGTAGGTCTCCATGAGCTGGTCCGCGGTGACCAGTTCGAAGTCGTTCTCCTCGTCGATCGCCAGTCCGCGCAGCCTGCGCATCGCGTTCTCCACCTCGGCGACGAACCTCGCCATGTCCGTGCCGGGCCTCGCCTCGACTGCTATCGAGAGGCTGCGCGAGAGGCTCCTCCAGTCGCTGAAGATGGTATATGGCACCACGACGAACCCGTCCTGGGACTGGCCCATGATCTCCCCGAGGCTGTCGGTGACTCCTATCACCGTCAGTTCCCTGCCCTCGAAGGTGGCCGTGCGCCCCACCGGATCCAGGCTGCCGAACAGCCTCCCGGCCACTCCGGGGCCGAGGACGCATACCCTCCTGCGCGAGGCGACCTCGAACGGCGTGAAGAACCTGCCGCTTTCGATGTCCCGATGGCTCACCAGCGGCCAATCCGAGCTGGACCCGACGAGATTCACGGCGAAGGCTCTCCCGTCCGGAGCCTCGGCCTGGACGAACCAGTCGGCCATCGGCACCGCGGCGAGCACGTCGGACAGGCCCGCGAGCCTTTCGGCATCGGACACCCTGAAGTCCTCCCTGCGCCAGTAGCGGCGCATCTCCCCGCCGCCGCCCGCCATTATCACGGGCCTCTTCTGAATGTACACGGTTCCGGCGCCGAACCCCCCGAGAGCGTCGGTCACCTGGTCGTTCAGGCCCTGCACCAGGCTTGCGACGCCGGTGACGGTCATGACCCCGATGACGATGCCGATGGTCGTGAGGAGGCTTCTCATCCTGTTCGCCCAGAGAGCCCGGAGGGCTGCTGCGAGATTCTCCGATGCCAGCCTGAGCGTGCCTCCGAGCCTACTCATACCGCAGGGCCTCCACGGGATCCATCCTCGCGGCCTTCCAGGCGGGGATCACTCCGAAGACGAGCCCGGTGCCAGCGGAGAACGACACGGCAAGCAGGGCCGCGAGCGGGCTTACAGCGGCAGGGACCGGGGTGAGGCTGTCGGCTGCTATCGTGAGCGCATAGCCGAGCAGAAGCCCCAGCAGGCCTCCCGCGAGACTGATGATCAGAGCCTCGGCGAGAAACTGCCGGACGATGTCGCGCCTCATCGCGCCCATCGCCCTCCTGGTGCCTATCTCGCGGGTCCTCTCCGTCACGCTCACGAGCATGATGTTCATGATCCCGATCCCGCCGACCAGGAGGGATATCGCCGCTATGCCGATCGTTATCGCCGCAGCGCCCGCCATGATCTGCTGCATCGAATCCAGGATGCCCTGCTGGGTCGTGATGTAGAAGTTGTCCGGCGCCTGGAAGGGCACGCCCCTTATCCTCCTCAGCACGAGCCGGGCCTCCTCCCGGCATTCCTCGAGGCTTACCCCCCGGCGCGGAATGACGGCGATCTCCACCTCGCTCCTGCCGTCGGAAAGCAGCTCGGACCAGGTCGTCCAGGGAACGGCCACGAAGTCGTCCAGCCCGTGCCCGAAGATGCTCCCCAGGGGCCTGGCGATGCCTATGACAGTGAAGCGGACGCCGCTCACGGTGACATCGCCCCCGATCAGCCCGGCAGCGGTGCCCAGGTTGTCCGCCAGGTCGCTCCCCAGGACGCAGACCCTGGCCCTGGCCTCGTACTCCGCATGGGTGAAGAACCGCCCTGTGCCGACGGCGAAGCCTGCTACCTCGGTCTCCGAGGGGGCCAGGGCCCTTATCCTCGCGGACTCCACGGTGCGGTCTGCGAAGGTGACTCTCCCGCCGGAACCGGACCTCCAGGCGACGCCGCCGGCCGTCGTCATGAGCCCTTCGAGCTCCATCGCCTGGTCAACTGTCAGCTCGGGCCATCTGCGCGATTCGAGCCATGCATCCAGGTCCTCGAATCCGCTCGAGAACCTCGAGATCTCGAACACGCGAGCCCCCAGGACCGTGTCGAACTGGTCGCTTATGTAGTTCCGTATGCCCGTCACGAGCCCCACCAGGGAGACGACTGCGGAAACGCCGATGAGCACCCCCAGCGAGGCGAGCGACGTGCGCATCCGGTTCGACCTCATGGCCCACAGCGCCGAAACGACCACCTCGGGCGGCCTCATCCTTCGGAGTCGCTCTCTATCCTGCCGTCGCGGATGCGGACGACGCGCCTCGCCGAAGCCGCCACTCCGGCGTCGTGGGTTACGAGGAGAATGGTGTTGCCGTCGGCGTGTATCCTGCGGAAGAGGTCGAGGATCATCACGCCGGTCCTGCTGTCGAGGTTCCCGGTCGGCTCGTCGGCGAGCAGCAGCGCCGGGCGGGTGACGAGGGCCCTGGCTATGGCGACCCGCTGACGCTCCCCGCCGGAGAGCTGGTTCGGTCTGTGGCCGGCCCTGTCCGCGAGGCCGACCTGCTCCAGCATCTCCATCGCCCTCTCGCGCCTGTCGCGTCCCGATACCCGTGCATAGACGAGCGGGAGTTCGACGTTCTCCACTGCCGATGCCCTCGGGAGCAGGTTGAAGGTCTGGAAGACGAATCCGATGAACCTGTTCCGGATCAGCGCCAGCTCGGAGTCGTCCATGCTGTCGACCCTGCGGCCCAGGAGCTCGTAGGAGCCGGCCGTCGGGCGGTCGAGGCAGCCGATTATGCTGAGGAGAGTGCTCTTCCCGGATCCGGACGCGCCCATCATGCAGGTGAACTCGCCCTGTCCCATCCTGAAGTCGATCCCTGCAATGGCCTCCACGTCCACCTCGCCCATGCGGTAGACCTTGCGGAGCCCCTTCGCATCAACGACGGGACCTGAAGCCGTCACCGCGCCTCCCGTTTCCGGTCCTCACCGGATCTCCGTCGCGGAGGTCCCTCAGAGCCTCCAGCGGCCCCGAGACCACGCTGTCGCCGCGCTCGACACCCGTGACCTCTATGTCCATCATGCCTGCTATGCCGGTCCTGACGGGCACGGACTCCACCCTTCCGCCGGAAATCCTGAGGACGACATCGATCTCGCGCGTGCTGTCCCCGGGGTCCTCCCGCGGAACCACGCACTGCACCGGCACGAAAAGGCATGAGTCGCGGGCTGCGGTGACGATCTCCACCTGCGCCGACATGCCCGACCTCAGCCTGGGGTCGGCGCACGGCAGGAGGACCGTCACCTCGTACTCGGCGACCTCGTCCGCAGAGAGGCCCGCCGAAGTCGATGAGAGGCCGACGGCCGTCACCTCGCCGTCGAAGGTCGTGTCGGGAAGGGCGTCCAGCGTCACCTCAGCCGGCATGCCGGCTTCCACCTCCACGACCTCGCTCTCCACCATCCTTACCCTGACCGCCAGGGTGGACATGTCCTCTATCGTCATGAGGACGGTTCCCGGGTTGTTCATCGTGCCGACCACGGCCATCTCGCCCTGCTCGACGTTGAGCGCGGTCACGATCCCGTCCATCGGGGATGTGTATGTCCTCCTGGAGAGCTCGTTCTCCGCCATCTCCACTCCCGCCCTCGCACGCAGGACAGAGGCCCAGGCCGTCTGGGCGGCCTCCCTGGCGGCCATGAGCTGCTCCTCGCTGGCAAGGCCGGCCTCGAAGAGGGCTTCGGCCCTGTCCCTGGCGCGGTCGGCCTGCGTCCAGGCGACGGAGGCCGAGTAGGCCGAAGCCTCGGCCTCGTCCAGCGAGGCTGCGGCCTCGGCTGTCTCCAGCGCGAGCAGCAGGTCGCCTCTGTGCACCGTGTCGCCCTCGGCCACCGCGATGGTGTCGATGATCCCCATCGTGGACGCGCTTATCTCCACCCTCGAGAGCCCCTCGACCCGGCCGCTCCCGGTCGCCCGCTGCTCGAGCCTGCCGCTCTCCACGATCGCGATCTGCACCTGGCCTGCTCGGCTCCGCGGTCTGCAGAGGGCTATGCCGCCGATCATCGCGGCAGCGAGGACGAGCAATGTCCAGACGAGCCTCTTCTTCCTCTTGCGGGCCACCTTGCTACTCCCCCAGACGGGGGCTCCGCCCCGTCAGAACCCAGAGCTCCGCCTCGGCCACGAGACAGCCGGCTCTGGCGCTGATCGCCGCCGCCTCGGCTTCCGTCAGGGCGGCCTGGGCGTCGAGCAGATCGATCAGACCCAGGCTGCCGAGATCGTAGCTCATCTGCGACAGCTCCAGCTGCTTGCGTGCATAGTCGAGAGACATCAGCGCGAGCTCGTAGCTCGCGATGGAGTTGAGCAGGGTCTCGCGGGCGTTGCTGGCGGAACCCGTCAGCGAGTTCTCGGCGGACCTCGCCTGGGCCTGTGCGGAGAGCTCAGCTGCGCGCGCAGCCTGGATCCGGCTCTCCCTGAGCCAGCCGTCGAAGATCTGCCATGTCAGGTTGAGCCTGACGTTCCAGGAGTCCTCGTCCGGTATGTCGCCGGGCTCGAAGCGCGTGTCGCTCCAGCTCCAGGAAGCGCTCGCGGAGAGAGACGGCAGATAGGCTCTCCGCCTGGCGGAGTGCGCCGTGGCTGCGCCCTCGGCCGAGAGTCTGGCCGCGGCGAGCGAGGGATTTCCGTCCACGGCGACCGGTATGGCCTCGGCCTCTGCCGCGCGCAGCGGCCTGAGCACCGCGGACGTGTCCACCAGGAGCTCGCCTCGGGGGACGTCCGACACTCCGGCGACCCGGTAGAGCTCCGTGTATGCGGCGTTCAGCGCCTGCTCCCTCTGAGCCACGGCCAGCCTGTCCCTGCTCTCGCTCACCTGGGACTGGACGAGCTCTAGCCTGGTGGCTGCACCGAGGTCGTAGAGTGCACGGACCCTGTCGAGCTGGCTCCCGCTTCTCGCGAGGGAAGCGCGCGCCGACTCCACGAGCCCCATGGCCTCGACCACGCCGTAGAAAGCCCTCGCGACGGACAGCTGGAGGTCGAGCAGCGCCGCCTCGCGGTCCATGCGGGCCGCATCGAGATCGAGCCTCGAAGCCGAGAGCTCCATCCAGCTGGCGCCCCCGGAGGCGAGTATCTCCTGGGAGAGAGTCACGCTGCCGCCGTATGTCTCCTCGTCCACATCGCCGGCGAAGGGCGAGCTGTACCAGGAATGGCCGGCGCTGGCCGAGAGAGTGAGGCTTGGCAGCAGGGACGACCTGGAGGCCGAAACCCCCGAGGACGCGCTCATCACCGAAGCGTCCGCCCGCGCGAGTTCGGGCGAGTTGCCGACAGCGAGCGAGACCCAGCCCGAGAGGTCCAGCTCGTCGGCGCCTACGGCGAACGCCAGCATCGCGAGGATGACCGGTGCGAATCGCATCTGCACTCCTCCTAGAGCCGCGCATGCCGCCCCGGCAGCCCCGGGGCGGAGAAAGCGCACACTTCGGGTTCGGGCATGTCTCTCACCTTCTATCTCCTCCCGGCGAATGCCAGGGAGGACACCAGAACGATTCCAGCGGCATAGACTGCCGCCGCGGTGCGTATGCCCTCGAGGGGCTTCCTCGACGAGATGGCAGAGATGCCGAGCCCCCAGACTGAGACAGTGACGATGGAAGGAAGATCGATGTTGCCGGCGGCGATCCAGAGGGCGGTTTCGAGCTGTCCGGGAGAGGCGGGGGCTCCTCCCGCCAGAGAGAGCAGGCCGGGTATCGAGGGCGAGCCCGTCAGCGTCATCATGAGAAGGGCGGATGCCGTCGCGGAGATCAGGTAGGCTCCCTGCGCGAGCGCGGCGGCGGCGATGTGAAGGCCGGGGCCCGGCCCTCCTCTCGAAGACCTGCCCAGACCCCAGGCTGCGGCGCCGGCGGCCGCCGCGACAACGCAGCGCTCCAGGAGTCTCGCGAACGGCTCGATCCTCCTGGAAAGCCTGATCGCTTCCACCTCGGCGGCGGCCGCCGAGTCGGCTTCGGCCTGAGAGGCACCGCCTTCGACCAGCTCGAGCGACCTCGCCTCCTCGTACCTCCCGACGGCCCCCTCGAAGTCGCCGATGCCTGCCGCAGCGATCAGCATCGCGAGACAGACTGCCGCCGCAGATGCCAGCGCCAGAGCGGCGGAACCCGGGTCGGACAGCATTCCGAAGGCCCTGCGAGGGCTCCAGAACTGGATAATGACCGCAGCGGGAGCGGAGGCTCTCATCTTGCGCCGGCTGCCATCGCATAGACCTCTTCGTATGCGGGAATCCTGGAAGCCCACGAGTCGTCCCGCGCCATTCCGCGCCTCATCGCGGACCTCCACGCCCTCCTGTCGATGAAGGCGTCCCCCGCACGGGAGAGGGCCGCCTCCAGATCGTCGGGGGAATCGCCGTCGAACAGGAATCCCGTGCCCCTCGTGCGCATGTCGATGACCGTGTCGGCCAGCCCGCCGGTCCTTCTGGCCACTGGAAGGCTGCCGTACCTCATGGCTATCATCTGGGTGAGCCCGCAGGGCTCGAATCTGCTCGGCATCAGGAACATGTCCGACCCCGCGAAGAGCCTGTGGGAGAAGTCCTCGTCCCATCCTGCCCTGAAGAAGACCCTGTCCGGGTAGTCGGCGGCGAGGGCTGAGATCGAGTCCTCTATCCATCTGTCGCCCGAACCCAGCACGGCGAGGGCCATCTCCCCCCTGCCGACCGGCCCTGCGGCGCCTGCCGCGAGGAGGTCCATGCCCTTCTGCGGAGTCAGCCTGGACACTACGGCGGCGAGGGGAATCCTGCGAGGCGCGTCCAGACCGGTCTCTGCGACGAGAGCGTCGCGGCAGAGCAGCTTCCTGCCGAGGCTGGGAGCCGCATACGGGGCTGCGATGAGCGGGTCGTCCTCTGGACCCCATAGTTCCGTGTCTATGCCGTTCAGTATTCCGAACAGGACATGCGCCCTGGAGCGGAGCACTCCGTCCAGGCCTTCTCCTCCGGAAGGGAGCTGTATCTCCCTCGCATAGCCGGGGCTCACCGTAGTGACCGCCCGCGAGTACACGATCCCGCCCTTCATGAAGCTGAAGTCTCCGAAGAACTCGAGACCCTCGACCGAGAACATCGCGGGGGGAAGCCCGGTCTCGGGATAGAGGGCTGCATCGAACCGGCCCTGGAACGCCAGGTTGTGGATCGTGAACACGGTCGGCGGGCCGCCGAGGTGTTCCAGCATCGGAGGAACGAGCCCGGAGTGCCAGTCGTGGCAGTGCACGACGTCCCACGGACCGGTCGAGCCGAGCACAGCCGCCGCGGCTCGGCAGAAGAAGGAGAACCTGAGCGCGTTGTCCGGGTAGGCCTCGAATTCGCTGGGACCGTAGTAGCCCTCCCTTCCGAAGAGGCCCTCCTCTGCGACGAAGTACACGGGCACCCCTCCGGGAAGCCTCGCGGTCGCCACCCCGAAGCTCTCCCCCCTCCAGGTCCTCCATTCGCCGGAAAGCCACTCGACATCCTGGCGGATCCTCCTCGAATAGTAGGGGGCCACCACAGCAGTCTCGTGACCGGCTTCCGCCAGAGCCTGCGGCAGCGAGCCCGCCACGCTCCCCAGC
This sequence comes from uncultured bacterium, assembly GCA_964569245.1. Classification (GTDB taxonomy): domain Bacteria; phylum Fermentibacterota; class Fermentibacteria; order Fermentibacterales; family Fermentibacteraceae; genus JAAYTY01. The sequence goes on from CAZMTK010000003.1 coordinate 84,307, forward strand.
CCGCCTGTCATGGCGAACGGGTGTACCTCAGCCGAAACATGGAGTAGCCTCATCTCCGCCTCCCCGCCGCCCTGACCGACGCCAGCACGGCAAGCACGGCGAACAGGGCGGTCCAGAACCAGATCTCGTAGCTCCTCATCAGCGACTCCACGGCCCTCAGGCTGCCACCGAGCATCGAGCCGGCCACCGCGAGCAGGGCATACCAGAGAAGGGCGCTGCCGCCAGCCCAGCAGAAGGCCCTCAAGGGATTCAGGCCGGAGTAGCCCGCGACAACCACGATGGCGGACCGGATCCCCGGGATGAACCTGCTTCCGAGCAGAACCAGGCCGCCCCTGCGCTCGAAGAGCGCTTCGGCCCTCGCGACCCTGCCCTCCCCGAGGCATCTGAGAAGGAAGGGCCTCATCCTGCTCCTCCCCAGCCTCCTGCCGAGTGCGAGGAGGGCGGCGGTACCGGCCAGACACCCGGCAGCGCCGGCGGCGCCCGATGCCGCAGCAGCCAGCGCCCCGCCGCCGCACCAGCCCGCCAGCACCACGAAGAGCACGTCCCCGGGAAAGGGCGGGAAGAGAGTCTCCACCAGAGCGGTCGCGCCGAGCACGAGGTGTATCCAGGCTCCGGGGGGATGCCGGATCAGCCATGCGAGCAGCTCGTGGATCATCCGGGGCGGTTCTCCATTTCCACGAGAGCGATGCAGGCCAGGCCCTCCCCCCTGCCGAGGCATCCCAGCGAGTTGGTCGTAGTCCCCTTGATCCAGACGGCGTCAGGCCCGACGCCCAGTATGCCCGCCAGCCTTGCGAGCATGGCCTCCCTGTGCCGGGAGACCCTCGGAAACTCCCCGATCAGGGTGATGTCGGCGGATACCACCCGCCAGCCCCTCTCGCCGGCGACGGTGAGCGCGCGCGACAGCAGAACCGAGCTGTCCGCCCCCCGAAGAGACTCGTCGGAGGGCGGGAAGAGGACGCCAATGTCTCCCGCCCTTGCGCACGACAGCACTGCATCGGCTACGGCGTGAAGCACGGCATCGCCGTCGGAGTGTCCCTCAAGCCCCCCCGACGAGGACAGCCGGCAGCCGCATACGACGAGAGGCCTCCCTTCAGATGCCGGGTGAGCGTCGAAGCCCACGGCCATGCGCCTCGCTGGCGCAGGAGCGATCTTCTCGAGGAGCCTCAGGTCCGCCTGCGACGTCAGCTTGACCCCGAGCGGGTCTCCCTCGACTGCGGACACCTCGAATCCCGCGATTTCGAGGGCGGCGCACTCGTCCGTGAAGTCGGCCTGGGAATCCATCGCGGCTTCCAGGATGTCCCTCCTGAACCCCTGCGGAGTCTGGCTGGCCCACAGCCCGGTCCTGTCCAGAGTGCAGGCGACCCTGCCGCCCTCGAGCCTCTTCAGCGTGTCGCTCACGGGTATCACCGGCACGGCCGCTCCAGTCCGCTCCGCCGCCTCGATCACCCTCGACATCGCGTCGCCCCCAGCGAAGGGCCTGGCAGCATCGTGGACAAGGACATGGTCTATGCGGGGGTCGAGGGCGGCGAGGCCGTTCCTGACGGAGTCCTGTCTGCGGGGGCCGCCCTCCGCGAGCACGCATGCGACGCCCTCGGGCGGCGACCATCCGCCCGCACGTCCCTGCGGGAGGACGACGACTATGCTCCTCAAGAGGCCGAGGCCGGCCAGGGCGTCGAGCGCCCAGGACAGGACATGCCTGCCGGCGACCTCCACGAACTGCTTCGGAACGTCGCCGCCGAAGCGCTCGCCCCTTCCTGCCGCAAGCAGGACGGCGCCCCAGACGGGAGAGCGTCCGTCAGTCACCTTCCTCCTCTTCGAACTCGACTGCTGCTGCACTGCCCGGATCGCGCTGATCCCTCTGCTCCGCCTCCTCGTCGGAGGCCGCGGGCGTTGCGAAGACCATGGTCCCCCCGGATGCGCGGAAAGTCGTGTGCGCAACCGCCTCCAGGGTCTTCCCGATCATGTCCTCGGCCTCCTCGACGACCACCATGGTCCCGTCGGAGAGGAAGCCCACGGCCTGGCCCTTGTTCCTGCCGCGCCTTATCGGCTTTATCCTGATCCTCTCGCCGGGCAGCACCACCGCCTTGGTGGCCGCCCCCACTTCGTTCAGCCTGATGACGCGCACTCCCTCCCGGGCGGCGGTGTCGAGGAAATCGGGGTCCGAGCTCAGCAGCGTGGCTCCCTCTCTGCGCAGCCATTCGAGCATCCTGTTCCTCTGGCGGGCGGGCTCGCCGAAGTCCCTCTCCTCCAGACCTCCGGTCCTGCCGGCCGCCTCGGTCAGCCTCTCCAGTGTTTCCGCGCTCCTCCTGGCCCGCCCCCTCAGCACCAGGTCCTTCGATTTCAGCATCGAGTCTATCGAGGCTCTCGTGCCCGCCGGCACTACGAACGGCCCGGTGAGCAGGCCGGTGAGCGCCATGTCGGCAACCCTGCCGTCGACCAGCGCAGTGGAATCGAGAAGCATCATCCTCGATCCGGAAGGAGCCGACGACCCGCCGGGCGCGATTCCCGGCGCGCCCCTCTTCCTCCCCTTGACCAGCGCCACATGGGCGAAGGCGTAGCCGAGGGCCGCCGGCACCATCACCATGACCGGCGCCACCTTCACCCCCGCAAGGCTCAGCGTGAGCATGATCAGCAGCCCGGCCACCACCCCGGCTGCGGCACCGGCGACTATGAGGAACGCATCCTCAATGGGCAGCCTGACGAACAGGAGCTCGATCGCCACGGTGAGCAGGCCTGTTCCGAGGCCCACCAGGCAGCCCACCCACCAGTTCCACTGCGGGGCGAAGCTGCCCAGCACCGTGAGCAGAAGCACGAGGAGGACGCGGGCCTCCCATCCGTTCGACTTCATGGAAATCCTCCTACTTCACGCGGCTGCGCCCCGAGCAGTGCGCTCATGCAGTCGCGCAGGGTATCGAAGCCGGAGCAGCCGCCTTCATCGGCGCGGCTGCAATCCTCCGCGCTTCCCGCGAGTGCGGTGAAGCCGAGAAACCGGGCCTCCCTGGCCCGTCTGTCGAACGATCCCGCCGGTCGCAGCTCCCCTCCCAGACCGACCTCCGCGCAGAGCGCGGTTCCAGGGGCTAGAGGCCTGTCGAGCCTGCTCGAGGCGACCGCCATGCAGACCGCGAGGTCGGCCCCCGGATCCGAGAGCACCGCTCCGCCCGCCACGTTGACGAACACGTCCTGCGAGCCGAGATCGAGCCCGCACCGCTTCTCGATCACCGCCAGCAGGAGCGGAAGCCTCCTGGCGTCGAGCCCGCTGGAGCTCCTCTGGGGGTACCCGTACCTGGTGGGGCAGGTCAGCGCCTGGACCTCCACGAGAAAGGTCCTCGTGCCCTCGACGGCTGCACAGACGGCGCTTCCGCTCACGCCGGGGGACATCCTGGAGATGAACCAGGCCGACGCCTCTGCGACCCCGACCAGGCCCGAGGCCGTCATCTCGAAGATGCCGAGCTCGTTCGTCGAGCCGAACCTGTTCTTCACCGCCCTCAGCATCCTGTGGCCCCGGCCCGGATCGCCCTCGAACGTCACCACCGAGTCCACCAGGTGCTCGAGGACCTTCGGTCCCGCCAGCATGCCGTCCTTCGTCACGTGCCCGACGAGGAGCGCAGTGACGCCCGACGGCTTGCACATCCCGACGATCTCGGACGCGCAGTGCCTCACCTGTGCCACCGAGCCGGGAGCGCCCGTCAGATCTTCGGAGAAGATCGTCTGTATCGAGTCCACCACGAGTATCGAGGCGCCGGTTCCTGGAAGCGCCTCCGCGATCTCGGACAGCGCAGCAGCCGGCATTACCAGGAGGCGCTCGGCCAGGGAGCCGGTTCTCCTTGCGCGCTCGGCGACCTGCTCCGCGGATTCTTCGCCGGTGGCGTACAGCACGGTCTCGCCTGCTCCGGCCAGCGCGGAGGCGAGCTGGAGCATCAGCGTGCTCTTGCCTATTCCGGGTTCGCCTCCGAGCAGGTTCACCGAGCCCCTGAAGATGCCCCCCCCGAATACTCGGTCCAGCTCTGCGATCCCGCTCGCGAGCCTGGAGCCGGGTGCGGCGGGGATGGCCCCTACGGGAACCGGGGGCGGCGCGGGTCTCCTCGACGCCTGGCTCCGGACCGGCTTCTCGAGACTCTCCTCGACGAGGGTGTTCCATGCTCCGCAGGAAGGGCATCTGCCGCTCCAGGAGGGATGGTCGGCACCGCACTCGGTGCAGAGGAAGGCGGTCCTCCTCCGCGGCATCAGCGGTCGGACACCTCCATGAACCTGCCCCTGTAGGCCTCGAAGACCAGGTTGATGACCCCCCTGGGGCCGTTCCTCTGCTTGCCTATCACCAGCTTCACCTCCCTCGCGGGCCTGCTTCCCTCGTCGGGGGTGCCCTCCTCGCCCTGGGCTTCGTGGATGAACATGACCACGTCTGCATCCTGCTCTATGGCTCCGCTCTCCCGGAGGTCGCTCAGCCTGGGAGGCCCGTCGTGCGTCACGGCTCTCCTGCTGAGCTGGGAGAGGGCTACGATGGGAACGTCGAGGTCCTTCGCGAGTGATTTCATGTCTCCCGATATGCGGGCGATCTCCTGCTGGCGGTTCTCCTCGCCTCCCATGCCCCTCATCAGCTGGAGGTAGTCCACGAAGAGGGCGCTCAGCCCGTGGCTCTTCTTCAGATGCCTGGCCTTGGCCCTCAGCTCGACGGCCGAGAGCGGCGAGCTGTCGTCGATGTACATCGGAAGGCGGTGGAGCCTGTCGGATGCGTGGGCCATCTCCTGGTACTGCTTCTGAGTCAGGGTTCCCAGGGCTATGGAGTTCATGTTCACCCCGGCGTTCGAGCAGATCATCCTCTGTGCGAGCTGGCGCCCCGACATCTCGAGGCTGAAGAATCCCACTGCACCGGGATACTTCGACGCGATGTGCTCGGCCATGTTCAGGGCGAGGGTCGTCTTGCCCACGGACGGTCTGGCGGCTATCACCACCAGCTCACCGCCGTGGAGTCCCGTCGTCAGCTTGTCCAGGCTCTCGAAGCCGGTCGAGAGTCCCGTGACGAAGGTGCCGGCGCTCGCGAGCTTCTCCAGGTCGGCCATCCCGGTGGACACCAGGTCGGCGAGCGGCACGAAATCCCTGGAGACGAGGTTCTCGCCTATCTCGAAGATCCTCTTCTCGGCCCTGTCTATTATGTCGCGGGCTGGAAGCCTGCCCTCGACGACGTCGCCCATGTTCATCTGGCTGGCCGACAGGAGCCTCCTGAGCATCGACTTCTCCCGGACGATCTCCGCGTACTGCAGGACATTCGACAGGATCGGGATGTCCTCGGTGATGGAGGAGACGTACTCCACCCCCCCAGCCTGGTCGAGCCACTTCATCCTCTGCAGCTCGTCGCAGACCGTGACGAGGTCTATCACGCTGTTGCGCGAGTCGAGCTGCTGGCAGGCCCGCCAGACGAGCGCATGACGCTCGTCCGCGAAGTCGTCGGCGGAGAGCTTCGTGAAGAGCTCGACCGCTATCTCCGGGTCCATGAGCAGTCCGCTCAGCACGCTCCTCTCCGCCTCGACGTTGCGCGGCGGGACGAATCCGTGGATTTCAGCCATTCCCGCCCCTCCTGGGCAGGCCCGTCTCGGCCAGCCGCGACCTGAGCTTCTTCATGTCCTCCCATACCGGCCTTCTGAGCGCCGGTGTTCTCAGGACCGCCGACGGATGGTAGGTAACCATCAGCGATGCGGCGCCCCTGGAGTGCCAGCCCACCCTTAGCTGGGCGATGCTGGCCCTGCTCCCGAGGAGAGCCGAGGCGGCGCTCGCACCAAGCGCGACTATCACGCCTGGTGAAATGATCTCCAGCTGCCGCTCCAGGATCCAGCGGCATGCCTCCATCTCATCGGGCAGGGGCACCCTGTTTCCGGGAGGTCTGCACTTCACCGCATTTGCGATGTAGCAGCAGGTTCTGTCGAGTTCGATGGAGGCCAGGATCCTGTCGAGAAGCTGGCCCGCCCTGCCCACGAACGGCCTGCCTGTCTCGTCCTCGGTCTGGCCGGGACCCTCGCCGACGAAGACCAGCCCCGAGTCGGGATTTCCCTCCCCGAAGACCGTCTGGTTCCTCGTCTCGGCAAGGCGGCAGGCCCTGCATTGCGCCGCCTCCGCGGCCAGCTCGGACATCGCCCGGCGCAGAGAGCATGTCGCAGGCTCCGTCTCCGGAGCACTGGACGCCGTGCGGGGCGCGGCCGCCCCGGGAGGAAGATGGACGACGTCCAGGCCGAAGGTGTGGACCGCGTGCCAGAGAGGATCAGACGGACGCCCGGACAAGGCGCCTCCCCATCTCGAAGGCTATCCTGAGAGCGACGAACCTCTTCGATCCGCGGGGGATCTCCACCTGCCCGCCGGATCGCAGAAGCAGCACGCCTGCGTTTCCCTCCGACTCCATGCCGGTTCCCGGCACGTCTCCCCTGTTGCAGAACACCGCCTCGCAGTTCTTCGCCTCCATCTTGCCCCTCGCGTTTTCGAGAGCGGCGTCGCCGTACTCCAGCGCGAAGGCCAGCCTGGGGCACCGGCAGTCCAGCCCGGCCAGCAGGTCGGGGACCGGCTCCATCCGGATGTCGAACGGCCCGCAGGACCTGTGGATCTTGCCGGGAACGCGTGCTGCCGGGCGGAAGTCGGCCACCGCGGCGGCCATCGCCAGGAGGTCGCAGCCCTCACGGGTCGTCTCTTCGAGCGCCGTGCCGAGGTCCGAGGCGGAAGTGAATCCCCTCACCACGACCCCCCGGGGGGGCGGCGTCGCGCAGGGGCCCAGAAGCAGGGTCACACGGGCCCCGAGGTCCCGGAACGCGGCGGCCAGCTCGCACCCCATCAGGCCGCTGGAACGGTTCGAGACGAAGCGGACGTCGTCGATAGCCTCCCTGGTGGGACCGGATGCGACCACGACCCGTCTCCCCTCCCAGAGCCCGGAGCAGCCCGGGAAGAGAGCCTCGTAGTCGGAGGACACGAGGCTGCCCAGAGCCGAATCCGTGCGGGCCAGCTCCGCGTCGAAGACCGACTCCAGGAGCCTCCGGGCTTCGGGGAGCCCATCGTTGACAAGGAGATAGTCGAATGCGCCGGCCCATCGGATCTCCTCGGCCGAGGCCGTGAGCCTGTTCCTGACGTCCTCCGGGCTGTCGGTCCCCCTACCTGCCAGTCTCGACTCCAGAGCGCGCATGCCGGGCGGCAGAACGAAGATCAGCACCGCGCCGGGCACCCTTTTCCTGACCGCGAGGGCTCCCTGCACATCTATGTCGAGCACGACGCTGCAGCCCGACTCCAGCGCCGACGCCACCCATTCCCCGGAGGTGCCGTATCTCTCGCCGTGGACGCGGGCCCACTCCAGGAAGTATCCCGCCTCCACCCGCCTGTCGAACTCGCACGGGGTGACGAAGAAGTAGTCGCGCCCCTCCATTTCCCCCTCTCTCGGCCGGCGGGTTGTCGTGGATACGGAGAAGCGAGTGCTGCGCCTCGCCTCCACGAGATGGCGGGCGAGAGTGGTCTTCCCCGCCCCCGAGGGACCGGCGAGCACCACGAGGATGCCCCTGCCGCTACTCGACATTGGCGACCTGCTCCTTGATGGAGGCCATCTCGTTCTTCATCTCCACCACGGTCATGACGTCAGAGGGGTCCTCGAGCTTGGATGCCAGCGTCGAGAGCTCCCTCTGCATCTCCAGCACCAGGAAGGAGAGCTTCCTCCCTGCGTCGTCGGAGCCCTCCTGCAGCAGGGCGGCCGAGGTGGCGAGATGCGAGCGAAGGCGCTCGATCTCCTCGCTCACATCCATCCTCTCCGCGAGGAGAGCGACCTCCATCGCCAGCCTCGCCTCGTCGAGCGCAAGGTCTCCCGCCAGGCGCTCTACTCTCTCACGGGTCCTCGAGAATCTCTCATGAAGCCTTTCGCGGCAGCCCTCAGAAAGGGGCGCCAGCAGCGACTCGATCTTCGCGATCCTCTCGAGCAGGATTCCGGTGATGACTTCTCCCTCCGCCGCTCTGGAGCGGCACAGGTCGTCCAGGCAGGCGTCCAGGCAGGCCAGAAGGCACCCTTCGTCGGGGGCTGCGGAACCCTGGCCCTCCCGCCTCACCACGCCCGGGAAGGACAGGATGTCCGACAGCGAGAGCCCGCCCGGGAGACCCAGCTCCTCGGCGACGGCCCGTGAGGCGTCCAGCGCCTGTCTGGCTCGATCGAGGTCGACGATCTGCCCTGCCGGCCCCTCGGGCACGTCTATCGCGACCGACAGGTCTATCCTTCCCCTGGATATGCGGTTCCTGACCGCCGCCCTCACCGCCTCCTCCATCGGAGCGAGCGAGGCCGGCATGCTGAGCGCTATCGAGAGCCCCCTGTGATTGACCGAGCGCGCAGTGACCACCATCCTGAGCCCTCCGGACTCGCAGGAAGCCCTTCCGAATCCCGTCATCGATTCCAGGGCAGACCTCCTTCCTCCAGTCTGCGGCTTCGGCCCGGGGCCGGCCGCCGGACAGCCAGACCGTCCCGAATCGGGGCCCCGCCGCGCGGAGGGGTTCTCCGGGCTCCGCCCGGAGCGTATCCGTATATACTAAGGGTTTCAACCCCCGGGGGTGTCATTCCTTGGACGGCGTCTACATCTCCGTCGTTGCCGGCAGGCTCGCGGAGGAGCTCGCGGGAAGCGCTTGCTCGCGCGTCACCCGCCCCTTCCCTGGAGGTCTGGCTCTCGCCTTCGGAGAGCGTACGCTCCTCCTGGACGCCAGACCGCCCTCCCCGGCGGTCTGGCTGGGAGACCGCGGGGCGGACGCAGGTGACTCTACGGCGCAGCCGTGGTCGGACCATCTGGACGGGGCGAGGCTTTGCATGGTGAGTCAGGAAGGGCTCGACCGCATCCTCGTGTTCGAGTTCTCCCAGACGAGGCGGTACGGGAATCCCAAGGCGAGGCTGATCTTCGAGATGACGGGGAGGAACTGCAACCTGGTCCTCGCCGGTGCGGGGGACAGGATACTGGCATGCACGCGGGTCGTCTCGCGCTCCATGTCGAGAGTGAGGATCGTCTGCCCGGGCGCCGTGTACTCGGGACCGCCATCCTCGGGGGCGGGGCCGGGGTCCTGGAGGGAGGAGTCCGTGATCGAGGCGCTCGGCAGGGCGACGTCCGCGGAGGACATCCATCCCCTGCTCGAAGGAGTGGGACCGGCGACGGCGGGCGCGATTCTCGAGGAGTGCCGCGCTTCCGGCAGGAAGGTCGCCGATGTGGTCGCCGAGCTCGGGGCGGCTCTGGAGTCGCGCGAGTTCGTCCCCTGGGCCTCCGCGTACGGACCGATGCCGATCAGGCTCGGAGCGGGGGCGCCGATAGAGGATGTCCTGTCGCCGCCCTCGGGTGTCGGGGCAGATGGCGCATCCCGGGAGGCTCTGGAGGATGCCATCGCCACCAGGCGGGCCTTTCTGGCGAGAAGGCTGGAGAAGCTGGAGTCAGCCCTCGACGGAGCCCCTTCCGCGGACCTCCTGAGGCTCCGGGGCTCCATCCTCCTAGCCAGCATCCCTTCGGTGCCCCGGGGTGCGGAGGAGGTCGTCCTGCCCGACTGGAACGGAGTGGAGCACAGGATCCCGCTCAAGCCCGGGAGGAGCGCCGTCGAGAACGCCCAGAGATACTTCAGGAAGGCGCGGAATGCAGGAGTCGAGAGGGGAAGGCTCGAAGCCTCCATCCGCGAGACTCGGAGAGCGATCGAGGAGCTGGATGCGGCTCTGTCCGGCGGGGACGCGCCTGGCAGGAGCACCCGCCTCGCCGGGACGGTCGGGGGGGCACGGGGAGCGGAGTCTCGCAGCCCCTTCAGCAGGGTCATGGGCGGCGGCTGGACCTGCCTGGTTGGGCGCAGCGCTCGGGAGAACGACGAGATCACCTTCAGGATCGCCGGCAGGGACGACATCTGGCTCCATGCCAGGGGGGCGGCGGGGGCGCACGTGGTTCTCCGGCACGAATCCAGGGGGCAGGCACCTCCGAGGGCGGTCCTCGAGGCCGCAGCGGCCCTGGCGGCCGCCAGCGTGAGGAATCGTCCCGACGTCGTGCCGGTGGATTATACGAAGGTCAGGTACGTGAGGAAGTTCAGGGGAGCCGAGCCAGGCGAGGTGGTCTACACGGGGGAGAAGACGCTCTTCATCAGGCTGTGCGGCGTGCGCCGCGAGGGCGTCCGTTCTGAGGAGGCCAGGTGAGGGAGGAAGGCGGATTCGTACGCCTCATCAGGAGGGCATACCTGTTCAGGAGTCTCAGCGACGCCGAGCTCGAGCAGTTCTCCAGGATGGCCCGGTTCGAGTCCTACGGAACCGACAGGACCATCCTGTCCGAGGGGGAGGAGGGCAGGACTCTGTACCTCGTCCTCTCGGGCAGCGTGAGGGTGACGAGGAGCATAGGCGGGGAGCACGAACAGGTGATAGGCTTCGTCAAGGCTGGAGACTTCTTCGGCGAGATGGCCCTGCTCGACAGGCGCCCGAGGAGCGCCTCGGTCCACGCGAACGAGCCGGTCGAGCTGGCGCTCTTCGACCACGACGAGATCACGAGAGTCTTCGAGTCGAATCCCTCCATCGGATACAGGGTAGTAAGGGCCTTTGCGGAGGTCGTCTCCTTGAGGCTCAGGGACACGAACGACAGGCTGAGGGCCCTGCTGGTACTGGAGAGGAGCTTCTAGCGGTGCCGAACAGGGCGGTCCTCCTGGTGCTGGACGGAGTGGGAGCAGGGGCTCTTCCGGATGCCGGTGCCTACGGCGACGAGGGTGCCGACACTCTCGGCAACCTCTCCAGGGCCGTCGGCGGGCTCGATCTTCCCCTCCTCGGTTCGATGGGTCTCGGGAATCTCCATCCGGTCGAGGGCGTCCCGCCCGCAGCGAGGCCGACCGCCTCATGGGGCAGGATGACGGAGAGGTCCGCCGGCAAGGATTCCACTACTGGGCACTGGGAGCTGATGGGGCTGACGAGCCTGATTCCGTTCCCGGTCTATCCGCGCGGCTTCCCCGAGAGGATCGTGGAGGCCTTCGAGAAGGCCTCCGGACGGAGGGTCATCGGCAACGTGGCGGCCTCGGGCACCGAGATCATCGAGGAGCTGGGCCCCGAACACCTGGAAACCGGTGCGCTGATTGTCTACACGTCAGCCGACAGCGTCTTCCAGGTCGCGGCCCATACCGGCGTCGTTCCTCTCGCGGAGCTTTACGACGCCTGCAGGAAGGCGAGGGAGATCCTCCAGCCGCCGGACGGCGTGGGGCGGGTCATAGCTCGGCCCTTCACGGGCTCTCCCGGCGCCTTCCGGAGGACCCCCGAAAGGAGGGACTTCTCGCTCGCGCCCCCCGGGACGACCCTCCTCGACCTGCTCGCCGCCGAGGGGATTCCTGCAGGGGGCGTCGGGAAGGTGGACGACCTCTTCGCCCACAGGGCGATATCCACAGTGCACGTCTCCTCGAACGCCGAGGGCCTGGACCGCCTGGAGCAGCAGGCATGCGGGCCCGGAGGAGGGCTTGTGTTCGCGAATCTGTGCGACTTCGACACGCTCTGGGGCCACAGGAACGACGCGGTCGGCTTCGCCCGCGGCCTCCGGGAGGTGGATTCCCGGCTGGGCGCGATCCTTGGCAGGCTGCGGAGAGGGGACCTCTTCATCCTGACCGCGGATCACGGGAACGACCCCACGACTCCGGGAACGGACCACACGAGGGAGTACGTCCCGCTGCTGGTCGTGTGCCCCGGCTCGACGGGATCTCCCCTGGGCACTCGCGCGACCTTCGCGGACGTGGCCGCAACACTGGCGGAGTATTTCGGTCTGGAGGAGAGGTTCGGGGCTTCGTCATTCCTGCGGGAGGTGACGGGATGAGCGATCCCGCCGCGATGCTCTCTCTGGCGGTCGAGTCGGCCGGCCTCGCGTACGCCCCCTATTCGAAGATCAGGGTTGCCGCAGTGATCGAAGATGCGCAAGGCCGCCTGCATGCCGGGGTGAACGTGGAGAACGCATCCTTCGGTCTCTCCATCTGCGCGGAGAGAGCCGCGGCTGCCGCCGCGGTCGCATCCGGATGCAGGGAGTTCGTGCGGCTGCTGGTGCACTCGCCCGACGTGGTGCCGGTCCCCTGCGGGGCCTGCCTGCAGGTTCTCGCCGAATTCTGCCCGCCGGAGGCGGAGATGCTGATCTCCGGACCTTCGGGAGCTGTCGAGTCGACCACGCTCGGCGCGCTCCTGCCGAGAGCGTTCAGGGTGCGGTGATTCGGCCGGGCGCACGCCCGGAAGGGATTCCGGCAGTCGGGGATGGCCCGGAAAGGCCGGCGGCCCCGGCCTGCGGGATTCCGCGGGACTTGACGACCCGGGGCGGGTTCAGTTAGCTACCCGGCCGTCTCTCCAAGGAAGGTGCGCCTGTGGACAAGACGATACTGGAGCTCGAGAAGGGCGAGGATCTGCTGAGGGTGGTCCTCAAGGAGTTCAGGGGCCGCCAGTACATAGACGCCAGGATGTTCTACATGTCCGAGAACGGGGAGTGGCTGCCCACGAAAAAGGGTCTTAGCATGACCCCCGAGATGGCGGCGCAGGTTTCCGAGGCGATAGGCAGGGCTCTGGCCGAGCTCGAGTCGGGAAAGAAGCCTTAGCCGCACTCCGAATAGCCGCAGTTCAGCGCGCAGGAGACGCAGCCCGACTCGTACTTGAGGGGTCCGCCACAGCTCGGGCAGGCCCCCGCGTGGTTCTGGAGGTCGTCGTCCCTGAACACCTCTGGAGCCCTCGCCTGAACGGGCTCCTCGACAGTGCCCGGCAGTCCCTCGAGGCGGTTCCCGGTGTGCCACTCCAGCGTCTTTCCTATTGCATCGGCGCAGGACAGTACTCTGTCGCTCCCCTGCCAGACGACCCTGTGGCAGCTTATCCCCTTGAGCTCGCGGACCACTGCGTCGGGCGGGATGTGCGATCTCAGCGCCAGCGACACCAGCCTGCTGAGGGCTTCCGACTGGCTGGCGGCGCAGCCGCCGGCCTTGCCCATCTGGGTGAATATCTCGACCGGGCCGAACTCGTCCTCGTTGATCGTTATGTAGAGGTTCCCGCAGCCGGTGCGGACGCGCCGCGTGATCCCCGTGGTGACCTCCGGACGGGGCCTCGGGCCGGCGGCGGGCTTCTTCTCCGCCGGACACTCAGCGGCGCTCTCCTGCTGCCTCCCGATGTTGAGGACCTGCCTGTCCCTGCTCCTGTCCCTGTAGACCGTGACCCCCTTGCACCTGAGCCTGAACGCGAGCTTGTAGACTTCGGCCACGTCTTCGCGGGAGGCGCTCTCGGGGAGGTTCACGGTCTTCGACACGGCGTTGTCGGTGTACTTCTGGAAGGCGGCCTGCATCCTCACGTGGAACGAGGGGGGGACGTCGTGCGAGGTGGCGAATATCCTCTGGACCTCGCTCGGCACGGCATCCAGGCCCCTGCAGGAGCCCCGTTCGACGATCTTCTCGATCACTTCCGGGGTGGCGAAGCCCCTCTCCCTCGCGACCCGTGCGAAGGAGGGCACCATCTCGTGGAGCTCGTCGCCCTCGTCGAGGATGTTCCTCCGCTCGTACGCCAGGGCGAACACGGGCTCGATGCCGCTCGCGCATCCCGCGAGGATGCTTATCGAGCCGGTGGGCGCAATTGTTGTCACCGTGGCGTTCCTCATCGGAGGGAGACCCTGGCTGTCGTAGATGCTTCCCCTGAAGTTGGGGAACGGGCCGCGCTCCCTGGCCAGTTCCTCGCTGGCCTGTCTGGCCCTGTCCTCGATGAAGCTCATGAGCTGCTCGGCGAACCTGAGAGCCTCCTCGGAGTCGTAGGGGAGACCCAGATGGAACAGCATGTCGGCGAAGCCCATCACCCCGAGGCCGATCTTCCTGTTCCCCTCGACCATGCGGGCTATCTGCGGGAGGGGGTATCTGTTGACCTCGATGACGTCGTCCAGGAATCTGACGGCGTTCTTCACGGTGCGGTCGAGCAGGGCCCAGTCGACTGCGGACGATCCGTCGGGCTTCGCCGTCAGCATGGCCGCCAGGTTTATCGAGCCCAGGTTGCACGCCTCGTATGGAAGGAGAGGCTGCTCGCCGCAGGGATTCGTGGCCTCTATCCTGCCGAGGGCGGGCGTGGGGTTGGCCTCGTTCACTCGGTCGATGAAGATGATCCCCGGCTCTCCGGACGCCCATGCGCTCTCCACGATGTGCTCGAACAGCTCGGCGGCCGGGATGCTCGATACGGGCTCACCGCTCCTTGGGTTGACCAGATCGAAGTCCCCGCCCCTCTCCAGGGCGTCCATGAATCTGTCGGAGACAGCGACCGAGAGATTGAAGTTGTTCAGCTTCTGCATGTCGCGTTTGGCGAGGATGAAGTCGAGCACGTCGGGATGGTCGATGCTCAGCACGGCCATGTTGGCCCCTCTGCGGACACCGCCCTGCTTTATCGTCTCGGTCGCCCTGTCGAAGACCGTCATGAAGGAGATCGGGCCGCTGGATATCCCCCTTGTGGACAGGACCACGTCGTCCTTCGGTCGGATCCTGGAGAAGGAGAATCCCGTCCCGCCGCCGCTCTTGTGGATGAGCGCGGTGTTCTTGACCGCCTCGAAGATGCTCTCCATGTCGTCCTCCACCGGGAGGACGAAGCAGGCGGATAGCTGTCCCAGCTCGCGCCCGGCGTTCATCAGCGTGGGGGAGTTCGGCAGGAATTCGAGCCTCGCCATCATGTTGTTGAAGCATACGGCCCACTTCCCGGAGTCCCCCCTGAAGCGGTCCTCGGCGGAGGCCACCGAAACGGCCACGCGCCAGAGCATCTCCGAGGGGGTCTCGAGAATCTCCCCGTCGGTGGAGCGCTTCAGATAGCGCTTGTTCAGGACCACTTCGGCATTCGAAGAGAACCGGGGGGAGATCCTCTCCTCCCGGTCCTCCAGCGCCGCCTGCCTCTCGAACTGCCCGAACAGGTCCTGACCGGGAGAAGCAGCCCCTCTCAAAACAGCCCCCTCGAAGCCAGAAGACCGGCAAAAGGATGTGACCCCGCAATGCTCGCAGTGTATGCAGAGCAATCGCACGTGTCAATATGCTGGGGGTGCCCGACCCCGACCACACAACCCGTAGTTGGACCGTTCCGCACCAGGACTGCCGTTGCGCCCCGGGGCTCTGCCCCAATAGAATACGAGCGAGGTGATGCGGATGCCTGGTGACCCGGCCCCTGTGAAAGACGAATTCGAGAGCGAGATCCTCCAGTTCCTCGACGGGCTCTACGGATACGCGTTGCACTTGTCCCGCAACAGGGACGACGCCTGCGACCTCGTGCAGGAGACCTACGCGAGGGCCTTCAGGGCTCGGAGCCAGTACCGGCTGGGAACAAACGCGCGCGCCTGGCTGTTTGCAATACTCAGGAACACCTTCCTCAACGATCGCAGAGCCCAGGGGCGGGCTCCGAAGACCGTCCCGTGCGAATGGATCGACGAGCTGGGCGAGGGAGGCGACGGAGAGGAGCTCCCTGCGAGGAGGACCCAGGATCCCCAGAGGTGTGTCCTGAACGACATCCTCAGGGAGGACATCGACCGGGCCCTGGAGGAGCTCCCGGAGGAGTTCAGGAGCGCCGTGGTCCTCTGCGACGTGGAGGAGATGTCGTACGCCGAGATAGCGGAGATACTCCAGATACCGATAGGTACCGTCAGGTCCAGGATACACAGGGGTCGGGCGATACTCAAGAGGAAGCTGAGCGACTGGCGGTCAGGCACCGGGAGGGGTGGGAGTTGAGATGTTCTGATGCTGCCCGCAGGATCCACGATTACGTCTCCGGCGAGCTGGAGGGAGATGATCGGGAGAGGCTCGAGAAGCATCTCGAGACCTGCGAGGACTGCAGGTCCTGCGTGGACGAGAACATGGCGCTCCGGAGCAGGGTGAGGGACCTCATGAGGGTTTCCGCGCCAGCTTCGCTCCGTGCCGAGGTCGTGCGCCTCTCGCAGGCGCAGGTCTGAGGCGTTGCCGGGACGCGACCGGCTGCTGCCGGCAGCCCTGGCAGCCGCGTGTGCGGCGGCGCCTCCGCTTGCCGCGCTCATTCTGTTCGGGCGTCCAGCCAGCACCATCTCCGATGCGGGCTCCCTTGCAAGGCTGGGCTGCGTGCTCGCTGCAAGCGCCGAGGCTCCCCCTGGAAGGCCGGCGCTGGACAGCCTGGCCGCGTGGGCGGGCTTCCGTCTGCCCGCCGGGGCTCTCCTGGAGCCCGGAACTTCAGGAGCGGCCTGCAGTCTCTTCCCGTTCAGGATCGCAGCCTTCTCCTTCCCTTCCGACTCCTCCGTCATGGTTCTGGTCTGCTGCCCGGTTCCCCTGGCACTTCGCGATCCGGGTCCCGGAGGGCCGAGGGTTCTGTACGGAGGCGGGAGAACTGCGGTCATCGTGCTCCCGGGCTCCGGGGATTCCGGAGCCGCCAGGGCGGCCGGATCGCTGGAGCCGGTATGACTCCGGCGCTCAGGTGGGGAGCGGCATGCCTCGCGGCCCTGCTCGCGTGCTGCTGCTCGAAGGGGGGAGGAGATGCCGCCCTGGAGCAGGCGCCGCCTGCGCCCCCGTCGCTTCCGGGAAGGTTGTTCGCCCCCGACGGAACTCCGGCGGAGGTGTCGGCTGATTCCGCGATAGTGCTGTACCTCTGGCTGCCGCTGCCGGGACATCCCGGGCCGGAGTCCGACCTCGAAGCCATAGCCGAAACAGGGACGGCCGGCAACGTGGCGGCCTTCGCAGTTCAGACCAGCCCGGCCGCGAGGAACTCCGCACAGGAGCAGGTCAACTCCCTCGGAATAGTGCTCCCCGTCTTCCTCGCCGATTCGGCGGCAGCCAGATGCATCCCTCCAGGAGATCTCCCGGTGGCCGTGCTCTTCGGACCAGGCGGCTCTACGGAAGTGGAGACGGGATTCGGCGCTGTGGAGCGCCTGCTCTCGAAGTGAGCCTGGAGCTGGCTCCCGGCTGCAGGCCGTTCATCGCGGTGTCAGACATCCACCTCTTCCCGGAGGAGAAGCCCCATCCGGGCAGAGAGGGCTTTCTGTCCTTCCTCGGGGAGATCGCCCGGGCCAGTCCCGGCGAACTCTGGATCGTGGGAGACCTGTTCGATTTCTGGCACGAGAGGCGTGGAGCGCCCCCCGGCTTCTCCAGGGTCCTCGCAGCGCTGGCGACGGCATCCGGTGCCGGCTGGAGCGTGACGTTCCTGCCGGGGAACCACGACATGTGGGTGGGCGAAGCCTTCTCCGCGGCGACAGGCGCCAGGGTCCTGGATCGGGGGCCGGTCGAGGTCCTCGTCGAGGGCAGGAGGGTCCTGCTGGCGCACGGCGACGGACTCGGAAGGGGGGACTGGGGCTACAAGCTCCTCCTGGGGCCGTTCCTGAAGTCCGGTGTCGCGAGAGCGCTGTTCCGGGCCCTGCCGACGGGCGCCGGCGGGTTCCTCGCGGAGCTCGCGTCGGGCACCAGCCGACGCATCCTCAGGAGGCAGTCCGACGTCGTCCCCCGGCACCTGCGCGCGTGGGCAGACGGGATGATCCGCTCAGGGATGGACATTGTGATAACAGGGCACTCTCACGTGGCAGGGGCCAGGTCCGCCGGAGGAGGGCTCCACATCTCCCTGGGAGACTGGCTCGGCGACTTCCACTACGCATCCTCCGATCCCTCCCTCGGCCTGCGCCTGGTCCGCTACGAAGCCCCCGGCATCCGGCCAGCAGGACCGCTCGTTGACCCGGGCACGGCAGGGTGAGATTTTCGCCTCCATGGAAGCAGGCGGAGGAATGCTGCTGAGCGTGGTCGTTCCGGCCTTCAACGAGGCCGAGAGCATTCCCGAGCTGGTAGCAGAGACTGCCGGCGCGCTCTCGGGTCGCGAGTGGGAGATGGTGATCGTAGATGACGGGAGCACCGACTCCACATGGGAAGAGATCCGCAGGGCGGCCTCCGCCTACCCCGTCACGGGCCTCAGGTTCGGGAGGAACCACGGAAAGGCCGCAGCGCTCTCGGCCGGCTTCGCCGCCGCCGGAGGGGCGATCATCGCGACGATGGACGCCGATCTCCAGGACGATCCGGCGGAGATCCCCGCGATGGCCGATATGCTCGCAGAGTCGGGCCTTGGCGTAGTGAGCGGATGGAAGAAGGAGCGCAGGGACCCTCCGTCGAAGAGGCTCCCCTCCAAGTTCTTCAACGCCGTTGTGCGCCGCGCCACCGGGATACCCCTGCACGACTTCAATTGCGGACTCAAGGTGTACCGTGCCGAGGCGGCCAGACGCATGGACCTGTATGGAGAGATGCACAGGTACACCCCCGTGCTGGTGTCCCAGCTTGGCTGGACAGCCGGGGAGAAGCCCGTCAACCACAGGCCGAGAATGCACGGACGCAGCAAGTACGGCCCGGCGAGGTTCTTCCGAGGATACGCCGACCTTCTCACGGTGCTCTTCCTGCACCGCTACTCGTTCAGGCCTCTGCACTTCTTCGGAGGGATCGGCACGACGCTCTTCGCCGGAGGGCTGGGCATCTCCATCTACCTCACCATCCTCAAGATCGCAACCGGGGCCTCGATCGGCAGGAGGCCCCTCCTCCTCCTGGGCGTGTTCCTCATGATGATAGGATTCCAGTTCGTCTCGCTCGGCCTTCTCGGCGAGATGCAGCTCCGCCTGCTGCCCGGGAAGAGGCTCTACACGGTGGTGGAGACCGCGGGGCGCCCGACCGGCTCGGGGACATGAGGCTCATCGCCGCCGGCCCGTTCCCTCCTCACAGGGGCGGGATCTCCCAGTTCGGCATGAGGCTCGCCGACGCCCTGGAGGCCCGCGTTCAGGTGCTCAGGGCCGGGTTCTCGCGGCTCTATCCCCGCGCGCTCTTCCCCGGTGTCTCCCAGTTCGATCCGGCTGGCGGGGCCAGGGTGGCCACAGTCGCGACGATGGATTCCTGCAGCCCGCCGTCATGGCGTCGAACGAGGCGGGAGCTGTCCCGCCTCGGCGCCGATGCGGCAGTGGTCCAGTGGTGGCACCCGTTCTTCGCCCCCGCCCTGCACTGGAGCCTGCCCTCCGCGGGCGCGGTGCGCAGGGCGGCGGTCTGCCACAACATCCATCCCCACGAGGGCTTCCCGATGGGCAGGGCTCTGGCGAAGTGGTTCCTCGGAAAGGCGGAGGTCCTTGTCGTGCACAGCGCAGCCGACGAGGAGAGGGCGCGGGCGCTGCTGCCCCGCGCCAGGCTCCTGAGGCTGTTCCACCCGGTCTACGACCAGTACCTGGCCTTCGACCGCGGCAGGGGCTCCGCGAGGAGCGCACTCGGCTACGGCGAGAGCGAGAGAGTCATCCTCTTCTTCGGGCTCGTGCGCCCCTACAAGGGGGTGGAGGATCTTGTCGAAGCCTTCCGGGAGATGCCTGGAGACTGCAAGCTGCTTCTCGCAGGAGAGTGCTACTCCGGCGCGGAGCCGATCAGGAAGGCGCTCGAGGGGACAGGCATCGCCCCCAGGGCTCGATGGGACGAGCGCTTCATTCCCGATGCCGAGGTCTGGGCCTACTTCAGGGCGGCCGACCTCGTAGTCCTGCCGTACAGGAGCGCCACCCAGAGCGGCGTTGCCCAGATAGCCGTCTCATTCGGCAGGCCCATGGTCCTCACGAGGACCGGCGGGCTGCCGGAGCTGATAGACGAGGGGCGAACAGGCTTCCTGGCCGAGCCCTGCTCGCCTGGAAGCCTCGCGGCAGCAATGAGGAGAGCGCTGGAGCTTCCGCAGGGAGCGGAGATGGAGGGCCGCGTGGCGCAGGTGGCGGCGAGGTTCTGCTGGGATCGCTATGCAGATTCCCTGCTGGAGGCGATCCTTTGAAGGTGTTCGTCGCCGGTGCGGGAGGCTTCGTCGGAGGCGCAGTCGCGGCTCTTCTCGAGAGCGCGGGTCACGAGGTCGCCGCTCACGTCCGCTCCCGCGACGGCGACGTCCGTCCCGGGTCGGTTCCATCGGATACCGGCCTGGTGGTCAATTCCGCCGGACGGCTTGGCGGGGCCGGAGTGGACGAGGCTGCGCTGGATGCCGGCAACGTCTCTCCTGCAAGAGTGCTGGCTCACGAGGCGGCTCGGCTCGGGATCCCTGTCGTGCATCTCGGCACGCCGGGCGTCGCAGGCCTCGTGGCAGGCGCCTCCGAGGACCTGCCGCCGGCCCCCTGGGGCGCCTACGAGCGATCGAAGGCGCGTGCCGAGGAGATCCTCCGCTCGATCGTGCCCGAGGGAAGGCTCACGATACTGAGACCCGATTTCGTCTACGGCCCGGGCGACGTCCACAAGGCCGCACTGTTCAGGCAGGCGGCGAAGGGCTGGTTCCCCCTGGTAGGAACTGGAGGGGCCAGGATAAGGCCCACCTATGTCCTCGATGTAGCGAGGGCCTGCATGGAGTCCATGCCGGGGGGGAGGCTCGAGGGCGGCGTCTTCCACATAGGCGGGCCGGAGGTCGTCACGGTGTCGGAGCTGATAGCGGCCGTAGGCAGGGCACTGGGAAGGCGCGTACTGCGCATTCCCGTGCCAAGGGCGGCGTTCCGCGCGGCGATCGCACTGGGGCTCTTCAGGGGAGTGCTGTCCGAGAGCCGGTATCTGCTGTTCGGGAGGGACCACTTCGTCTCCATCGAAAAGGCGTCCTCGGCCGGCTTCGTTCCCGGCACGGATCTGGCGCGGGGGCTGGAGGCCGCGGTGTCCTGGCTCAGAGCCGAAGGCATGGTGACGCGTTGAGCGCCTGGAGCAGGAACTTGATCGTGCGCTGGGCATCCAGGGCTGTTCTCGCAGTGCTGGTGCTCTTCGCTCTAGCTTCGGTGGCTGCGAGGTGGAGTGAGATCTCCGGTTCGTTCGAGAGGGTGAGCTGGTCTCCGGATCCGCTTGCACTCGCCGCTTCGGCGGTGATCCTGGCTGCATCGCTTGCATTCAATCCATTCGGCTGGATGATGCTCGCGAGAGAGCTGGGATCGGACACGTCCGCCGCCGGGCTGAGGGCTGCGTGGTTCGCCAGCCAGCTCGGAAGATACATGCCCGGCAAGATCTGGCTCTTCGCGGGCAGGATCGGGTTCCTGAGGAGCGAAGGGCTCTCCACTGCGCGCGCAGTCGCTGCCTCGGTCTGGGAGCTGGTCGCGGGCGCTGCGGCGGCAGGCGCCGTGGCCCTGCCCTGCATGCTGCTCTCCGGCGCCACGGACATCGCCCCTGCTGTGAGGACCGCAGCCACGGCGGCAGCCGCGGCGATGTTCCTGCTGCCCCTGCTGGGCCCCGTCCAGAAGGCTGCGTTCGCTCTGAAGGGCAGGTCCGCCTTCACGGGGATCCGGACTTCGGCAGGGCTGAGGGTGGCGGGCCTCTTCTGCACCCTCTGGGTGGCTCGCGGGCTCTCCCTCTACCTGTGGCTCACCGGGCTGGGGCTGGAGACCCGCGGGTTCTGGCCCGTCATGGCTGCCGCGCCGCTGTCGTGGCTCGCGGGGTATATTGTCTTCGTAGTTCCCGGAGGCATCGGCGTGAGGGAGACCGTGACGGCTGTGCTGGCGGCCCCTCCCGGCACGGCCGGCCCCGTTGTGGCCGCCTGCCTTTGCCAGACGGCGCTCATGGCCGTTCTCGAGATCCTTCTGGCGCTTCCCGCCTTCAGGGCGGCTCCTGGAGTCCGCGACACAGCGAAAGGCGGAGCAGATGGTGCGGATTCAGGCTGATCGAGGGAGCTGGCTGGCAGCGCTGGGTCTCATGGCTGCCCTGTCGGCTGCTGTGTACTGGAGCGTCCTGTCGTCCCCGCGCCTTCCGGGGGGCGATCTCAGCGACACCGTCCACCAGGGCTACCCCTTTCTCCAGTTCACAAGGCAGGCTCTCCTCGAATGGCGCCTGCCCCACTGGAATCCCTTCATCTATTGCGGAATCCCCTTCTACTCCTCGTTCTCCGCCCCTGTCACGTATCCGATCCGGGGCGCACTCCTGCTCGCAGGAGCCGAGGCTGCGGTCCGATTCCTCTTTCCCGTGCACCTCGTCATCGGAGGCATGTCGGCCTGGCTTCTCCTGGGGGCTGTGGGCGTGTCCCGCCAGGGGAGGCTGGCGGGTGCCCTCGCCTTCGCAGCCGGCGCCTGGGCGAACACCCTGTTCTATGCGGGGCATGGCAGCAAGATCATCTGCTGGAGCTACCTCCCCCTCCTGCTGTTCGCCTGCGAGCGATGGCTCGCCACCAGGCGGCTCTGGTTCGCAGCCCTGGGAGGCCTGTGCTTCGGCATGCAGGCGCTCTCGAGCCATCCCCAGATGCTGCTCTACAGCGGCATGGCCGCCCTCCTGTGGTCAGCGGCGAGGTCCCTGCAGTCGCGCTGCCTGCGGACGGCGGCGGCCGCCGCCGGCGGCCTGGCGCTCATGACCGTCCTCGGGCTCTCGGTCGGAGCTGTGCAGCTTCTTCCGGGGTATGATTTCTCCAGGTACTCCAGCCGGGGTGAGAACCTGTCGCTGGACCAGTCGCAGAGCTACTCCCTGCCGCCCGAGGAGACGCTCGTCATGGTCTTCCCCCGCCTGTTCGGCTACAGGCACGGCTTCGCCGACAGCTCCGCCGGGGGCATCCCGCTCTACTGGGGGAGGCTCGGTCTGAGGCTCTCCAGCGAGTTCACCGGGGTCTCGGTAGCGCTTCTCGCGCTGATCGGCCTGCTCGCCGGGAGGTCGGCCTGCCGATGGCCCCTGCTCGCGATCCTGGTCACGGGGCTAGTCGTCTCGTGGGGCGGCTATACCCCCGTCTATTCTCTCCTCTACCGGCTGGTGCCGCTCTTCAGGAAGCTCAGGGCCCCCCACATGGCGGCGTTCCTCAGCACGTCGGCTCTCTCGCTGATGGCCGGCCCGGGCTTCGACGCGCTCCTCGCGAAAGGGGGCCGATCGTGGAAGGCGGCCCTCGTCTTCTCTGCATCGTGCCTGGTCGCCTTCATTGCGGCAGGCCCTATCGTGGAGAGCCTCCAGGCGGGATGGTGGGATAGGGCGGGGGTCGCCCCCTCCGACTGGATCGTACAGCGGCGCATAGACATGGCTGCTGGTGACTTCCTGCGTGCCTGCGTCTCGGCCGCCTTGGTCGGGCTCGCCGGGCTGCTGGCCTCGAGGGGCAGGCTGACCCCGGGCGGCGCGCTGGTGCCTGCGCTCTTGCTCATGTCGCTGGAGCTCGTCCCGGTAGACAGGGATTTCCAGGTTTTCCTGCCGGACACCAGAATCGAGTCTGTGTGTCCGGACTATTCCCGGCTGGCCGCCGCCGCCGGCGGTGGGAGGGTTCTCCCTGGCGGAAACGAGATGATCCCGTCAGGAGTGCTGTCGGTCGCCGGGTATCACGCGGCGAGAACGCAGGCCAACGACGACATGCTGGAGCTTGTCTCCGGCGGCGGGCTGGCCGGGGCGAGGCTCACAGCCTTCACGGTGCTCTTCGAGTCCGGCGTCGTAGTACCCTACGACTCGCTGATAGCGGCTGTCTCCGGAGGCCCGGGCGGCGTGCCGGAGGGGCTCGAGAGACCGCAGCCGAGAGTCTTCCTGGCGTCGGACTGGGCGGTGGATCCTGCATCGGCCGGGGGCTCCTTCGATCCCGGCGGCCCCCCGCCGGAGAGGCTCACGGTGCTGGACAGGGATCCCGGCATCCCGCACGGCGGCGACTCCTCCGGAACGGCCCGGATGGTTGCGGACCTGCCCGAGCTGGTCGTCGTGGAGACCTGCGCGGGCTCTCCCTCCATACTGGTCCTCGCCGACACCTGGTATCCCCGGTGGCGCGCCGAGGTCGACGGCGTCGAGACACCCCTTCTCAGGGCCAACTGCTGGCAGAGGGGCGTGGCCGTGCCTGCAGGGGAGCACACAGTGAGCTTCAGGTTCGACCATTCGGACGTGGGAATCGGCGCCCTCGCCAGCGTGACCGGGATCGCCCTGACTGCGGGGATCGGCCTCCTCGAGCTGCTCTCGCGCCGCAGGAGGGCCTGAAGAGTGGCGAGAAGAAAGGCTGCGGAGGCCGCCGCCGCCTGGCTGGGCGTGCTGCTGACCGCGGCTGCCGCGGCCGTCTTCGCGTTCGTCCTGTGGCCTTCGTGGAAGCCCCGGGTCGAGGCGTTCTTCTCGGGATTCGACCCCCTCGCGCGCTGGCCCCTGATAGCGCTCTCCGTGCTGTCCGCCCTGCTGAGCCAGGCGTTCGCGCCCTGCGCGTGGCAGAGGGTGCTCCGGGCGCTGTCCCTGCCCGGCTCGCACGGTTCCGACTCGAAGCGCAACTGGTACGTGACGCAGATGGGCAGCTACATCCCGGGGAAGTTCTGGATGTACATCGGGAGGGCGGCCTTCCTCGGCGCGCGCGGCGCCGGCGGCGCGAAGAGCAGCGCGGCCATCGCCCTGGAGAACATCTACCTCATGGTGTCGGTATGCCTCATGGCGCTGGTCGCTATACCCTTCACCGGCGGCACCCGCATGCCCGGGGGAGTCAGGGCAGCGCTCGCAGTCTCAATGGGAGCCACGCTCCTGGCGCTTCTTGCGCCCGGCATCAGGAGGGGGCTGGCGGCGCTGATCACGAGGAGGCCCGGCGGGGACCCCGGCGTACTGCCGGAGCTCTCCCTGGGCAGCCAGGCTGTCATGATAGGGTTCGACATGCTCTCCTGGACCTTCAGGGGCGCTTCGCTCTTCTTCTGGTTCCTCGCGGCGGGTGCGGGCGCTGGCAGAGAGGTCCAGATGCTCTCCGTCTGCCTGCTGGCCATGCCCGTCTCCTGGCTCGCGGCACTGCTCCTCGTGATCGTGCCCGGGGGCATCGGTCTGCGCGAGTCCATCCAGGGGGTTCTTCTGCAGGAGTTCGCAGGAGCGTCTCTGGCCGTCGCCACTACCATCGCCCTCTCTCACAGGATCGTGCTCATCGTCTCCGAGGGAGTCTTCGCGGCCGGCGCGCTCGTCCTCGACGGCCTCTGGAAGAGGCGCCCCTCGATGATGAGACATCTCCGCCAGTCGGCGAGGCTCGCGGCGTGCCTCCTGCGCGCCAGGCTGTTCATGATGGGCGTCGGGACCCCGCCGCCCCCTGTGAATCTCACCTTCTCGGTCACGAGGAGGTGCCAGTCGCGCTGCCGGACCTGCTACATCTGGAAGGCCCCTCCCCTCGAGGAGCTGTCGCTGGCGGAGATAGAGGCGCTCTTCCGGGAGATCGGCTGGACCTACTTCTTCAACGTCTCGGGCGGCGAGCCCTTCCTGCGGGACGACCTGCCGGAGATCGTGGGCCTCGCCTGCAGACACCTCGATCCCGCCGTCATCCACATCCCCACGAACGCCCTCCTGCCCGCTAGGATCGAGTCCATGACCGCCGAGATGCTGGAGATCGTCGCCCGCGAGGCGCCTGGAGCCGCGCTCACGATAAAGCCCTCCTTCGACGGGGTCGGGGACCTGCATGACGAGGTGCGGGGGGTCCCCGGCAACTTCGCCAGGCTCCTCGACACCCTCGAGAGGCTCCTGGCCCTGCGGGAGCGCCACCCCGAGCTGCATGTCGGAGTGGGCACGGTGATCTCCCGCGAGAACGCCGGAAGGCTCGGCGAGATCATGGAGTTCGCCGGCAGCCTCGGCGTGGACACCTACATCAACGAGATCGCCGAGGAGCGGGAGGAGTTCTTCAACCGCGGCTCAGGAATAACGCCCGACCCGGACACCTACCGCAGGATCATGCTCGGCTTCAAGGCAGCCGCCGTTGACAGGATGCGGAGCATGAAGCTCCTCGGGCGGATCACCACCGCGCTAAGGATCGTCTATTACGACCTTGTAGTGAGGATCATGCAGGAGAAGCGCCAGGTGATACCGTGCTACGCGGGAATACTGAACGCCCACATCAACGCCGACGGAGCCCTCTGGCCCTGCGCGATAAGAGCCTACGGCTCCGAGATGGGGAGGGCGGGGCGAGAGGGCGGCTTCGCCGGAGCGTGGAAGTCCGAAAGGGCCCGCGCGATCAGGCGCTCGATCAGGAGGGGGGAGTGCGGCTGCCCGCTCGCCAACCAGGCCTATTCCAACATCCTCATGCATGCGCCAAGCCTTCTCCGCGCAGCCCGCACTGCGCTGTTCCCGGGCAGGGCCTCCGCGCGGTCTCCCCGGCAGGAAGGAGCAGGATGAAGCTTCTCGAGATGACGACCCACGACTTCGCGAGGCTGGAACCCTCGCTCGCCTTCCTCCCCCTCGGTACGGTGGAGGCGCACGACCTCGGCCCGCTGGGAACCGACGCAGTCGCACCCGAGCGCATAGCCTGCGACCTGGCGGGCAGGTTCGGGGCGGTCGTGCTCCCCACCATGCCATACGGGCTCGTACGCTCTCTGGCCGGCCACCCCGGCGGCATGTGGCTCACGGAGGATACCTACAGGGCCGTGGTGCTGGAGCTGATAGGCTCGATATCCCTCTCGGGCGTCTCCAGGCTGGTCGTCTTCAACGGGCACGGCGGCAACACCGGCGTCCTCAGGGAGGTCCTGCCGGAGGCAGTGGAGAGATACGGGACGATGACGGCTCTGGTTGACTGGTGGGTCGCGGGGGGCGACATCGCACGGAGGCTCTTCGGCGGCGCCGCCGGGCACGGGGGCTCTGACGAGCTCTCGGTCGTCTTCTCGGACAGGCTGGACATGCTGCCGGAGTGGGACGGAAGCAGGTCGTGGAGGGCGGTCGAAGGGGCGTGGGCGTGGCCCGCCCCAAGGTCATCGATCAGGTACGACGACGAACCTGCAAGACCCCTCGAGCGGGGCGCGGCGGCCGAATACTACAGACTCCTGCTGGAGAGGCTGGAAGTGACGGTCGAGGGCATCCTGTCCGGCTGGGACTCGATCCCGCGCATCACCTGATCCTCTCCACCCCCCCGGGCACCGGGCGCAGGATGGCGGACGGGAGGGAGGGGGGCAGTCTCCCGCCGTCCAGCACGAGATCCACTCCTGCGATCACCCCTTCGTCCACCTCGTCCACCGACAGAGCGGGTGCGCCGGCGGAGGTGTTCGCGCTAGAGGACACGAGCGGCCTTCGGGCGAGCCTCAGCAGCATCCTGCTGAGCGGATCGGCGGGAACCCTGAGGGCGACGGTCCCGTCGGGAGCCTGGACCCAGGAGGGGCAGGCGGGGCTGGATGGGAGCACCACGCTGACAGGGCCGGGCCACCATCGTGCCAGGCTGTCCATGACTTCGTCCCCCGGAGGCATGGCCAGCTCCAGGGCTGCATCCGCATCCATCCCCACCACCACGAACGGTCGCGGCAGAGAGCACCCCTTGAGCGCCGCCAGCCTCTCGGCAGCCTTCCTGTCCCGGACCGAGCAGCAGATCCCGTAGACTGTGTCCGACGGATACAAGACGATGCCCCCCGAACGGATCGCTGCAGCCGCACGCGATACGGGCGCCTCTTCGGGCGCCTCCCGGGAAACCGGCAGCGTCCTGCCCGTCAGATGCCCCTTGCAGCCCGGACGCGGCCGGCTAGAGCAGGATCGGAGAGCGCCAGGATCTCCGCGGCGAGCCATGCAGCGTTCCTGGCCCCGTGGGAGCCTATGGCGACCGCAGCCACCGGGATGCCCTTCGGCATCTGAACAGTGGAGAGGAGCGCGTCGAGACCGCCGAGAGTGCCCCCCGCGAGGGGGACTCCGACGACGGGCAGAATGGTCCTTGATGCGACAGCCCCGGCGAGGTGCGCAGCAAGCCCCGCGCCTGCGATGAGAACCCTGATGCCCCTGCCCTCCGCCTCCCCTGCGTAGCGGGCGACCAGGTCGGGGTTCCTGTGGGCTGACATGACCGAGACCTCGCAGGGGACCCCCAGCTCCTCGAGGACGGTTCTGGCCTGGTCCATCGTCTCCCTGTCGCTCTCGCTGCCCATGAGTATTCCGACCAGCGGATGATCACTCATGTCGTCCTCCCTATGTCCTTCCTGTAGCGCGCCCCTTCGAAGCGCACCAGGGATGCGCCGCGATATGCCCTTTCGAGCGCCTCTTCCAGGTTGACGCCGGTGCCGGTGATGGAGACCACCCGCCCTCCGTCCGTCACGATGCGGCCGTCTCTCTCCGCGGTCCCGGCATGGAAGACCAGCGCCTCCCTCCCGGCCTCTTCGAGACCTTCGATCCAATGGCCCTTGGAGTACGGTCCGGGATAGCCGCCCGATGCGACCACAACGCATGCTGCGGCGCCCTCCGCCCTGCCGACCTTCTCCGGCACGCCCGAACCGGAGGCGGCCAGGTGCAGGTCGCCGGCCAGATCGCCTTCGAGGAGCGGCAGCACTGACTGAGTCTCGGGATCCCCGAACCTGCAGTTGAACTCCAGCACCGAGACGCCCTCCTCCGAGACCATGAGCCCGGCGTACAGGATTCCGCGGTAGTCTATCCCCCTCGACGCGAGCTCTTGGAGGACGGGCAGGAACACCTCGCGCAGAACGCGCGCATCGAAGTCTGGTGCCAGGTCCGGGGGTGGGCACACGGCTCCCATCCCTCCGGTGTTCGGTCCGGCATCGCCGTCGAAGGCCCTCTTGTGATCCCTCGAGGGAGGCAGGACGACTGCGGACGTCCCGCAGCAGATCGCCATGACGCTCGCCTCCCTCCCCTTCAGGCGCCTCTCGACAAGGAGACCGCGCACTCCCGCCGGCGAGGAGAGGATGGAATCGAGGGCGGAGGAGGCCTCCTCGAGAGTCTCCGGCAGGAAGACCCCTTTGCCGGCCGCCAGACCGTCGGCCTTGATCACCCAGTCCGACACGCGGTCGCCCATCCAGGAGAGGGCCGAGGACGCCGTCTCGAAGCGTCTGGCGTCGGCGGTGGGGACTCCGGCAGTCTTCATGACATCCTTCGCGAACCACTTGCTCGACTCGATCCTGGCCCCTGATGCACCCGGGCCGAAGCAGGCGATGCCATCCTCGCGCAGCGCCGTCGCCACATCCGCCTCGAGCGGCGCCTCGGGGCCGATGACCACGAGCCCGATGCCCGCGTCACGGCAAAGGCCCGCAAGCGCCTTTCCGTCCATGGGGGAGACCGGATGGCAGGGACCGAGCCTGGCCATGCCCGGGTTTCCCGGAGCGGAGTGCACCTCGTGCAGCCCGCAGCGGGAGAGAGCCCAGGCGATGGCGTGCTCCCTCCCCCCGGACCCTGCGACCAGCACCTTCATCAGGAGTCGTCCTCCACGGGGGAATAGACCTGTCCGCGGGAGGGGAACCCCCCCGACCTCACCTCGGAGGCGTATGACCTCACGGCTCCGACCATTGCGTCGTAGAGCTGCGCGAATCTCCTGAGGAACCTCGGCTCGAAGCCCGGTGTGAGGCCGAGCATGTCGCTCGCGACCAGTATCTGGCCGTCCGTGAACCTCCCGGCTCCTATCCCTATCGTCGGGACGGATACCGAGGCGGTGACGTCCCTTCCGACAGACTCCTCGACGCTCTCGACGACCAGCGCGAACACCCCCGCCGCCTCCAGGGCCCGTGCCTCGCCCACGAGCCGGTCGGTGGCCTGGGCGGACGTCACACGGTACCCTCCCGTGAGCCTGACCGACTGCGGCAGCAGGCCGATGTGGCCCATCACGGGTATTCCGGACTCGACGAGAGCCGCGACTCTCTCGAGGGTTCTGGGTCCCGCCCCCTCCAGCTTGACGGCGTCGGCCCCCCCCTCGGAGAGGAAGCGAGATGCGTTCCTCACGGCGTCCTCGACGGACGCCTGGTAGGAGCCGAACGGCATGTCTCCCACCACCAGCGTTCCCGGCGCGCCCCGCCTGACAGCCCTCGCATGGGCCACCAGCAGGTCCATGGTTGCCCCCAGAGTGGTTTCCTCGCCCATCACCGCCATGACCATGGAGTCCCCGACCAGGATGAAATCCACGCCGGCCTCCTCCTCGGCCCTTGCCGTAGGGCAGTCGTAGGCGGTCAGGGCCACGATCCTCTCCCCCCGCCTCTTCAGGTCGAGCAGGCGCTGGATGGTGCCCCTTCCTCGGTCCTCACTCCTCATCGCCTTCCCCTCCCTGGCGCATCGCCCCGTCGGGCAGGAGCACCCTGTAGACGAGCACGTATGCAGCGAAGCCGTAGATCAGCCCGGCCAGTATGTCTATGACGTAGTGCTCCGCTCCGTAGACCACCTCGAAGCAGATGGCGGCCACGGGCAGGGCCACCCAGGCGGCCCGCCGCCCGAACTCGTGCAGGGCGACGAGCAGGGTCATGAACGGAAGCCCCGCGTGGAGAGAGGGCATCGCGCCTCTCGGGCTGGGCTGGAAGGCGCCCTGAAGCCAGTTCGACGTGAACCTTCCCATGGCGTCGAAGACAATCCTCTGCACTTCGGGGAAGGCTCCCTCGAGCTTCGCCATCCAGGGCGGGGTGAGAGGGAACAGCACATAGGTCAGATAGCCCGCCATGGATATCAGCGTCACGGCCGCCGCGCCCCTCTTCATGGAATCGGGCCCCCTGCGCCAGAGGAGCACTCCCGGCAGCAGCAGGGGGAAGGCGAAGAGGGATGCGTGCAGCACTGCGAAGGCGTAGTCGTACCATCTGAAGCCGGGGGTGGGATGCAGCACGGACTGCAGCCATACTGTCGGCAGGACTCCGAATATCCGCTGCTCGAGCTCCGTCACGCCTGGGCCGTGGAACGGGTCGAACCTGGTCGAGACCACGATCCGCAGGGCCTGGTAGCTTCCCGTCAGCACGAGGTAGTAGACCCAGCGCTTGGCAGCGTCAGGGAGGGGCTTCCACAGGTAGAGCGCGTATAGCGCGCCGAATATCAGGAGCTGGAGCGGAAACCTCGGGACGAGCCTCGCGAAAGGCACGAGCGAGACCGCGATGGAGTACGCGCCGCAGACGGCGAGGATGAGGCTGTAGCTCCTGTCCTTGATTCCCGGCATGCTCAAGAGGCTGCGAGACATTCCGCTCAGCAGCTCCTGAAGCGACGGAGGGGCGGAGCGGCTGTGGGGGGCCAGGGTCCTGAAGAATGAACGTTCGGCAGAGTTAGAGGACTTGTACGGCCTCGGCGCATCTCGCTTGGGCGGCGCGCCCCGGAGGGCGGCTGCTTCGGCTCAGCGCAAGGGCGATGCCTCCATCGGTAACCAAAGCACTCCCAGGCTGTGGCCCCCCGTGACCGAAGGTAGGTCATTCCGTTCCCGGTGTCAAACCCCGGGGCGGCCCCGTCCCGGAGTCGGGGCCGGGGAGCCCTCCCGACAGCGCCGGTATGACTCTCCTGGCGCACGCGTAGCGTCTGGCGTAGCCCGGCTGGTCGAGGCTGGTGATCACCACGCCCCTGTCCTGGTAGGACGACGAGTGGATGAACTGGCCGTTTCCCAGATAGATCCCCACGTGCCCGGGATCGTCGAAGAAGACCAGGTCGCCCGGAAGGAGGTCGTCCTCACCGATGCCGGCGCCCGCATCTCTCATGTCCCCGGCGGTCCTGGGCAGCGTCAGGCCGTTGTCGGCGAAGACGCGGAACACTAGACCGCTGCAGTCGAACCCGCCGGGCCCTGTGCCGCCGTAGACGTAAGGCGCCCCCAGAAAGGAGACGGCGTCCTCGACTATGCGGCAGGCGAGGACGGAATCCGGCAGGACCGGAATCGAGTCCGGACCCGCATCTGCCGCGGTTAGCAGGGCTGAGAGCACGACAGCGCACATCGCTAGCATCTGGCGCCCCCTCCCTTCCCCGGGGTTGCCGCGCCGGAAGCGGTAACATAAGGAATGGGAGGCGTCGGGGGCACCGACCAGCCTATCTGGTCGGAACCAGTATCACCGCCGCCGCGGGTCTTGGCTCGTCGGTCCAGACAGGGTCGGCATCGGGCGGCATGCGATC
This sequence comes from uncultured bacterium, assembly GCA_964569245.1. Lineage (GTDB taxonomy): Bacteria > Fermentibacterota > Fermentibacteria > Fermentibacterales > Fermentibacteraceae > JAAYTY01. The sequence goes on from CAZMTK010000003.1 coordinate 115,912, forward strand.
CAGGCAGATCAGGCACTCGATCCCCAGCTCGCGGATGACGCTGTCTGCCTCCGGTGAGGGCCAGGAGTTCAGCATCTCGGCAGTGCGCCGGTATCCCTCGGGAAGAGTGGTGGCATAGCCGTTTGCCATCGGGGTGAAATGGAGCATGGAGCCGTAGAGGTTCGTACATTCATGCTCCGGAACGTCGAGCGAGGTTCCCACGGGAAGTATCGCGATGGCCTCGAAATCCTTCGATGCGAGCCACGAGTGGTACCTCCTCGGCTCAACCGGCTGGAGCCTCATCGGTCCCGGCCATACCTCCGCCAGCGACATCGCGGCTCCCAGCACTGCGATCATAGGCCTTCCTCTCATCGTGCGCCCCGCAGCCAGCATGACGGGGAAGAGGAAGAAGACCCCCGCCCTCGCAGGCAGCCTTATCGAAGAGAAGCCCGGCAGGCCGGCGATCAGTCTCCAGGGCGCGGGCGAGACGGGCCTGCCGAAGACCGACAGCGTGGGGCCGAGGCAGAAGACTGCGAAAACAGCTGCCGAGAGAGCGAAGTACCAGCCCCATGCGATGCCGGCGGCTTCCCTCTTCCTGCGGAGGAGGAACAGGAGGGTCCCCAGAGCTGCCGCCATGCCGGGCCAAAGGGCCGCCTCTCCATGGGTCGTGGAAGGCCTCGCCCATCCGAGCAGCCTGCTGCTCTCCCAGGGCGAGAGGAAGGCCGACACGTCTGTAGAGGCCATGGAGTCGGGGCTCCAGCCTGAGGAGTGAGAGAAGTGTCCCGCAGCCAGCAGCAGGGCTGCAGAGGCGGCGAACCCCGCTCCGGCCCAGAGCGAGGTCCGCGCCAGCCCCTTCGAGCCGCCGGATGCCGCCGCCCAGGGCAGCGCGAGCAGCAGTGCGACCCCCAGGAACAGCCAGTAGTAGAGCGAGGCGCAGCACTGCAGGACCACTAGCAGCGCCAGGGGCCACCCGGCGCCGGTTCCTGAGGAGACCCTCATGGTCTGCCTCACGGCAAGGAAGGCGAATCCCGGGGACATGAGCTGGATGTGCCACAGGTGGCTCTGGAAGAACGGGGCGCAGACCATCGCCGATGCTGCGAACATGGCTCCCCAGCGGTCGAGGCCCGCCTCCCTGGCCAGCATGAAGAGGCCGAAGCCCGCGAACGCCATGGAGACTGCGAAGACGATGTTGTGGGCGGCGAGGGGCGATGCCCCCGCCAGCCTCGCAGGGACGGCGGCGGCCGACTGGGCCAGCAACAGGTCGCTCCGCCCCTGAGCGTCGGGCTGTCCCAGGAACACGGGGGGATGGAAGGGGTTCGCCAGGGTCGAGACGGCGTGGATGTTCCACTCCATGAGCCAGGTGTTGAACAGCGTGTCCGCCCTGTCGTGCGCGCCGGAGCCGGGTCTCGCGAGCATCGGCCAGGTGACGGCCGCGGCCATCGCCAGGCATATCGCCGCCGCGGCTGCGAGCTCCCGTGCGGAGACGCCCGGAGGGGCAGCCCTGCTGCGTCTAGTACGCCCTGGCAACGATCGCCCTGCTGCCGGCGGGCCTGCCGGTCATGAAGCAGGGGCCCCCGGTACCGGCCTGGTCGAGAGGGATGTTGCGCACCGTGGCCTTGGTATCCTCCTGAAGACGCTCCTCGTCCTCCCTTCCGCCGGCCCACCACACGCGATAGAACCCGGGTCTCTCCTCGAACACCGCCTTGAACTCCTCGTAGGTGCGGACCTCGTAGGTCATCGCGTCGCGCCTGCGCTCGGCATCGGCGAGCATCTCCGACTGGATAGAGGCCAGCCTGGACCTGGTCTCGGCAGCCAGACCTTCGAAGGGAAGCGCGAACTTGCCCTCCCTGCCTGGGCGGATCCGCGAACTCGCTGTGACATGTCCGCCTGCGAGGTCCCTGGGACCGAGCTCGAAGCGCAGGGGCACGCCCTTTATCTCCCAGTGATTGAACTTGAATCCGGGGCTCACGGTGTCACGGTCGTCCAGCTTCGCCCTGACGCCTGCCGCGTCGAGATCAGCGGCTATCCGCTCCGCCGCCTGGAGCAGCTCGGCCTTCTCGCTCTCGCTCTTCCAGATCGGCACCACCACCACCTGCCGCGGGGCGATCTCGGGGGGCAGCCTCAGGCCGTGGTCGTCGCCGTGAGCCGTGATGACGGCGCCGACCAGCCTGGTCGAAACTCCCCAGCTGCTCTGGTGCACATACTGCTGCTCGTTGTTCTCGTCGAGGAACCGCGTGTTGAAGGCCTTCGCGAAGTTCGTGCCGAGATAGTGGCTGGTGCCCGACTGGAGGGCCCACCCGTTGCCCGACATCGACTCTATCGAGTAGCTTTCCACGGCTCCCGCGAACTTCTCCCGGTCGGTCTTCCGGCCGGCGATCACCGGCACGGCAAGGACCTCCCTCGCGAACGCCTCGTACACCCTCAGCATCCTCACGGCCTCCTCGCGGGCCTCGGCTTCGGTGGCGTGGGCCGTATGGCCCTCCTGCCACAGGAACTCGGTGGTCCTGATGAAGGCTCTGGGCCGCAGCTCCCAGCGCACCACGTTGGCCCACTGGTTGAGGAGCATCGGGAGGTCCCGGTAGCTGCCTATCCACTTCGAGAAGAAGTGATTGATGATGGTCTCGGAGGTGGGCCTCACCACGAGAGGCTCCTCCAGCTTCCTCCCGCCGCCGTGCGTCACGACGGCCAGCTCGGGCGAGAAGCCCTCGACGTGCTCGGCCTCCTTCTGGAGGAAGCTCTGGGGGATGAAGAGAGGGAAATAGACGTTCTCGTGCCCCGTCTCCCTGAAGCGGGCGTCGAGCCCCTTCTGGATGTTCTCCCAGATCGCGTAGCCCCAGGGCCTGATGACCATGCACCCGCGGACGGGGGCAGAGTCGGCCAGCTCGGCCTCGCGAATGACGTCCTGGTACCACTGGGCGTAGTCGCTCTTCTGCGGCGTGATGCTCTCAGCCATCTCGGGATGCCTTCCGCCCGGCCCCCTCGGCCGGGTCTCTAGCGGCAGACCGCCTGCCGGCAAGGCCGGAAACTAAGCCGGCGGGGCGGGGAATGGCAACATCGGCCGCGCAGCGACAGGTCGAAGGGCGGGAGCGAGGGCTCCGAAGCCGCATCTGCCCGCGCGCTCCGAACTGGCGAAGCACTGGCCTTTCCCCGATAATCTGCACGAAGAATTCCGCGGACACTCTCTCCCGGGAGGTCGCTGTGTCGCTCTTCATGCTGCTGCTCTCCGCCGCTGCCGGAACCGCGCAGGCTCCGGAAGGGCCGGCATGCCTGCCCTTCGCGCTCACTCCCAGATGTCCTCTCGAGGCGAATCCCGCATCCTTCAGCGTCATCAGGGAAGCGCGCGACGACAGGGCCGACTCGGAGATCCTCGTAGTAGTGAACGCCGCCCTCCAGTCTCCGCTGGCTGCGGAGCTGACCCGCTTCCAGCAGGACCTGGAGGCGGAAGGCTACGACGTCACGATGACAGCCATGAGCGGCGGCACGGCGGCCAGCCTCCGCTCCATGCTGCAGGGGCATGCGGGGCTGGGAGGCGCAATCTTCGTGGGCTGGCTCCCCGCGGCCTGGTACGAGATGGACGAGTGGGGCGGACCGCACGAGGAATTCCCGCTGGACCTGTACTTCATGGACCTCAACGGAACCTGGACCGACTCCGACGGCGACGGGATGTTCGACGCCCATGCCGGCAACCGGCAGGCCGAGATATGGGTCGGCAGGATCGATGCACACGCCATCGAGTTCGGCAACGAGGTCGACCTGCTCCGCGACTTCTTCGACAAGAACCACCTCTATCGCACCGGGGGGCTGGCCGTCCCGGCGCGCGCGCTCGCATACGACGACGACGACTGGAGCGGCTACGGTGCCAGCGGGCTCGACCTCATCTACTCCTCGGTCACCGTCGTGAACGATCCCGCACAGACCACAGCGGCATACTACCGCGACAGGATGGCCTACGGCTACGAGTTCATCCACCTCATGGCGCACTCCTCTCCGTGGGGGCATACTTTCAAGAGCCCATCGGGCTATTCAGGCACCGTCATGTCTCCGGAGATAGCCGAGATCAACCCGCACACTGCCTTCGTCCAGCTTTTCGCCTGCTCCAACTGCAGGTGGACCGAGCCGAACTGCCTCGGGAACTGGTATCTTTTCGGCACCGACTACGTCCAGCTCGCCATCGGCTCGACGAAGACGGGCTCGATGCTCGAATTCGAATCCTTCTACGGGCCCATCGGCAGCGGATCCGCCCCCGGCGTCGCCTTCAGGGCCTGGATGAACAGCGTCGGTCTCGGCGATCCTGCATGGCACTACGGGTGCGTCCTGCTCGGAGACCCCACCATCGAGCCGCAGGGAGGCGGCGCCATGGCCGGAGTCGGGTCGCACCAGGGCGGATCGGACGCCTATGTGAAGGTCTCCACCAGCACCACGTCCGACTGCTTCCCCTCCGTCGCCGTGAGCGGCGAGAACGTCTGGATCGCCTGGATGACAGGCTCCACCTCCAGGCTGGACATCGCTGCCAGGAACTTCGACGGAGACAGCTGGAGCGGCGTGATGCTCGTCGACTCCGACGAGTACTGGGATGTTTCTCCATCGCTGGCGATCGACGGGGCGGGACAGCCCTGGCTCGCCTGGTCCAGCTTCGACGAGAACACCTACGGCTACGACATCATGCTCGCGCACGGCGCCGGCTTCGGCACCGTCCAGACCGTCACGACGGGATCCGGCTACGATGTGGACCCCTGCCTCGCATGGGCCTCGGGGAAGCTCTGGCTCGTCTGGCAGACCTGGAGGAGGGGCGAGGGCGACATCATGGTCCGCTCCACCGACGGCAGCTACGCCCCTTCCTTCCTGTCGGCCCAGGGATCGGAGGACTTCTCACCGACGGCTGCCGCCGGTCCCGACGGCAAGGTCCACGCCGCATGGGTGCGGAGCGGCTTCCAGGGCGACCAGATCCTCTGGTCGTACGGCAGCGCGTCGGGATTCTCGAGCCCCGTCGCCATAAGCTCCGGAGGCTTCTGCCGGGCGCCGGTGCTGGGGGTGGCGGCCGGCCAGCTCTTCGCGGCCTGGCAGCAGGACGACTCGGGCAGCAGCATCAGGGTCCGCAGGTGGGGAGGAGGCTCCTGGGAGGCCGAGCAGACAATCTTCTCCTCGCCGTCCCTCACGGCCGTCACTCCCTCGATCGGAGAGTCGCCCACAGGGGCGCCGGTGCTCGCCTGGCAGCAGGGGAAGGGGGCCGGAGCCCAGATCTGGGCAAGCACCCTGACGGGCTCGGGCTGGTCGGCGCCGGCCCAGCTCGTGAACCCGGCGGGACCTGCATGGTCGCCGGCGCTGGCCGACGGCGTCATCGCCTGGGCAGGCACAGCGGGAACGGCCGACTGGGACATATACGTATCCCTCGAAGGCGGCCTGGGCGCAGAAGGGCCTTCGGGCGCCGGGAACTGCCTTTTCGCTCCGGTGTCCAATCCCGCGAGAGGCGACGTCCGGCTGAGGAGCGTCGGCGCATGGACCGGCCCGGCCGAAATGGGAATGGACGTGTACGACCTCGCCGGGAGGCTGGTCGTCTCGACTTCAGGCATCGTCTCGGCCGAGGGAGTCCTCACGGTTCCGACGGGCGGCGCTCCCAGCGGCATCTACTTCGTCAGGCTCCGCTCCGGTGATTTCAACCAGGATCTTCTCGTCACGATCCTCAGGTAGGGAGTATCCGATGACTGGCAGGATGTTCGACGATCTTGGCAGGCTGGACATTCCCCAGCCCATCAGAGAGCGGAAGTCGCCCGCCGCGGAGAGCGTGGTCGTGAACGCCGTCTACTGCCCCGCCGGGCACGACCTCGTATCCCTCGAGCACGAGATAGGCGGATATCCGGCGATCCTCCTGGGCTTCCGCTGCTCCGCCGGCGAGGGCCGCGTCGCCCTCTCCGCCGTTCTGGGCGACCCCTCCAGGCAGCTGGTCGAGGGGACGATCCCCGAGGGAGAGGGCGTGACTCTCTTCTGTCCCGTCTGCGGAACCCCCCTGGACGTGCTGGGGGAGTGCGACTGCTCCCCCGGAGCCGTATCCGTGCTGGCCTACCTCTACCCCAGGAGGGATCCCTACCAGGCCATAGCCTTCTGCAGCTCCCTCCAATGCGACAACTCGGCTGTGATCCGCTCGGGGGAGGCCATAAGGGCCCACACGGTGCGCCACTGGCAGGGCTGATCCCCGGCACGGCTCGAAGGAGGACTGGTGAACCTGCTGATCCTTGCCGCGGTCGTCTCCGGTGCCGGGCTCGCGGGCACGGCGGAGGACGGCCTCGTATGCTCGACTTTCTCGATCGCCGCGGTGGACACCTCTACGGGCGAGTGCGGGGTGGCCGTCGCCTCGCGAGTCCTGGCGGTCGGCTGCATCGTGCCCTGGGTTGACCCGTCCGCTGGCGCGGTCGCCACCCAGGCCCTCGTCAACGTCGCACTGGGGCCGGCCGGCCTCGAGCTTCTGGCCGGGGGCATGACGGCCGGAGAGGCTCTGGACTCGCTGATCGCCTCCGACGAGGACATCCAGCAGCGCCAGCTCGGCATGGTGGACATGGAGGGAGGATCGGCCACCTTCACCGGAGGAGGCGCCATGTCCTGGGCGGGAGGGGTGACCGGCCCAGGCTACGCCATACAGGGGAACATCCTGACCGGCCCGGAGGTGGTGGAGGCCATGGAGAAGGCCTTCCTGGATGCGGAAGGGCCCCTTTCCCGCCGCCTCGTGCTCGCCCTCGCCGCCGGCGACTCCGCCGGCGGCGACAGCAGGGGCAGACAGTCCGCCGCGGTTCTCGTGGCGAGGACCGGAGGCGGGTACCAGGGCGTAGGAGACGTCCTCGTGGACATCCGGGTCGACGACCACGAGGACCCTGTCGGAGAGGTCCGGCGAATCTACGCCCTCTGGGAGCCGGTCTTCCTCTTCCAGGCGTACATGGACGCCGGGAGGGAGCCCGAGCGATCCATGGCGATCGGGATAATGGAGCGTGCGCTGGCCTCCGGCGAGCGGGACGCCCAGACTTTGAACGCATTCGCCTGGACGCTGGCCGAGCGCGGTCTCCATCCAGAGAGAGCCCTCGATCTTGCCATGGAGGCCCACATGCTCGCCCCCGACGACATGAACATCGTGGACACGCTTGCAGAGGCCTGCTATGCCGCGGGGCAGTTCCAGGCGGCTGTCGCATGGGAGGAGGAGGCTCTGAGGCGCGAGCCCGACAATGCTTGGTTCGCAGAGCAGCTCGCGAAGTTCAGGGAGGCCCTCTCTTCCCTCGAAAGGGCCCCTGTCCCCCTGGAATGACCGTGGAATTGGCGGGACTCCCGCGCTGTAGAACGGGTGTGCCAGGCGGAGAGCGTGGAAACGGAGGTCTGGATTGAACGCGATATTCATGGCGGCACTCGTCGACACGGTGGTCGCTCCGGCGCACAACGAGATCTATGTCCACGAATGGGGGTTGGTCTCTTACCGAGACGGCGTCGCCGAAGCGGTCGGAGCTCCCGACGAGTCGTCGTTCGAGCGTCCCGCCATCGACTGCGTCGAGGCGCCCGTCATCCACATCTGGGGCCCGGAGTTCGATGGGACGCTCACTGTGAGATCTCCGGGCAGGATCGTCTCGGTCTGGCCGGTTCCCGACGAGCAGTTCAGCCTCGATGCGGGAATAGCCGGCGGCGGTTCTGCGATACAGTGGAGCGGCCTGACCACCATCTGCCCGTACTCCCTGCAGGTGGTTCCCTGGAGCCAGGCCTGGTCAATCCCTGGATTCGGATGGGCCTCGGACATCTGGAGGACGCCCGAATGCCTCGTCGTACACAGGCAGTCGGACGGATTCTACGACAAGTTCCTCTACTACGAGGTGCAGTTTCCGGGAAGAGCTGCGCCACTGCCCCTCGATACCGGCTCGGGAAACTCGCCGGCCGATTCCTGGGAGGGGGACGTGCTGGTGTTCCGGAAGGACGAGCCGGGCGTCGTGTCCCTGGAGATCCTTCCTTCCTCCGATCTCGACGCGCTACAGGAGGAGTCCATGCCTGCGGGACGGGACTTCTCGAGGGAGGAAGTCATCGGCACTCTGGAGAAGTGGGCCGGTTCGCTGCTCAAGCCTGTCGAGATATGGGAGATGTGGAGCACCTGGGAGCCGTACGTCACCGGCGGCGACTGGGAGGGTCCGAGGCTCGTGCTGTTCCCCCTGCCGCAGTCTCATGTAGAGAGGATAAGCACACTCGAGCTGACCGATGCCGAGGGCAGGCCAGTCTTCTACAGCCGGTTCTTCCTCGGGATGGCGGAGATCTAGACGATGTGCCGGCGGGCGGCGGCTGCGAGGCCGGCCGCCCGACCCGTGAGCCACGCCCAGTAGAGGTTCCAGCCCCCCACCGGTCCGAAGGCGTCGAGCATCTCGCCTGCGAAGTGGAGACCGGGGTGGAGCCTGCTCTCCAGCGTGTGCGACTCGACCTCCTCGAGAGCCACCCCTCCGCCGGTGGTCTCTGCCTTCCTCCAGCCGGCGTCTCCTCCTGCATCCAGCGGGCAGTCGAGGAGCACCCTCTCCAGTGCGGTCCGAGCCCCGCGGTCGAGGCCGCATGCCCTTTCTCCAGGGTCCAGACCGGCCAGCCGGACGAGAGCCGATGAGAGTCGTGCGGGCAATGCCATGCGCAGGAAGCCCCCCACAGTCCCGCCATGCGCCGAGAGCTCGGCCATTGCCGCACCGGCACCGTCGGGCAGCCAGCAGGCCCTTACCTCCGGCGGCTCCGAGCCAGTCGCGGAGGGGAGCGAGACGCAGTGCGAGATGTTCATCGCCGCAGGACCGCTGAAGCCGTCCTTCGTGAACAGCAGCGGCCCGCGCGAAGAAGCCTTCCTTCCCCGGAACGACGACCGAAGCACGGCATCGACGACGATTCCCTCCAGACCGGCGAGCACCCCGCCCCTGCGCAGGAGGGGGACCAGCGCGGGGAAGGTCTGCCTTACGGTGTGCCCGAGCCTTTCGACAAGCGCGTAGCCTCTTCCGGTGCTCCCGGTCCACGGCCAGGACCGGCCGCCTGTTGCGAGAACCGCCGCACGCGTCTCGAAGACGGCCCCGCTTCCGGCCCCGATCCTCCATCCCGCGCCCCATGGCTCCAGTGAGGCCACCCGGAGTCCGGTGAGGATCTCCGCTCCGGCTTCGACGGCCATGCCGGACAGACGTCTCGCGAGCATCGCCGCGCCGCCGGGACCGAGAAAGAGGCTCCCCGTGCCCCGTTCGGGTATCGGCTCCATGCCCGCCTCGACCCTGAGGAAGCGGCCGGCCTCCTTCACGCTCCAGCCTGCGAGGATCCTCTTGAGGGAGTTGGCCGACGACGTGGTGACATACTCTCCGGAGGGTTCCGAGCGGGGCAGAACGTTGCAGCGTCCTCCGCCCGTCAGGGCGAGCTTGACTCCCGGCCTGTCGTTGAGCTCCAGTACCAGGGTGCGTGCGCCCGCCCGGGCGGAGAACACGGCCGCCATCAGCCCTGAGGCTCCCCCGCCCGCCACGATCACATCGTATGCCGGCGTCGTGCGATCCTACTGGGCGACTACCGCCACCGGTGCGTCGTGCGCCAGGGCGTAGTGCCCTCCCGTTATCACCTGTTCGCCCTCGGAAACCCCTTCGGACACCGCGACGACTCCCCTGCCCGAGCCCGTCGTGGTGACATACCTCCAGTCGGCATGTCCATCAGACACCACGAACACCATGGGCCTGCCGTCCCTGGAAAGGATCGCCTCCTCAGGAACTAGAAGCTGGTCTGGAAGCACATCCGTGACGATCTCGAGCCGGGCCGTCGCGCCGGGTCTGAGGCCCGGAACCGGAGGCAGGGCCACGGCCACTCTTCCGGCGCGTGTCGAAGGGTCTATCACCGGGGAGACAGCCGAGACAGTGCCGATGATCGTCGTGTCCCCGAGCGAGGGCACTGTCACGAACGCCCTCGCACCGACCCTGCAGAGGGCCAGATCCCTCTCGTCGAGGTCCACTTCGGCCTCCAGTGATTCCATGTCAACTACCGATCCCAGCCTGGTGCCGGGATATACGGTCACGCCCTCCCGCACTAGGACCTCGGCCACGACTCCGTCGAAGCCTGCCGAGAGGACGGCGTTGCCGTACTGGGTCCTGGCCCTCGCGAGGTCGGCCTCTGCCTGCAGCAGACCCGTCGTCCTGCGCAGCATGTCGGAAGCCTCTTCCGTCAGGGAGCCTTCGTAGTTCGAGCATTCGAAATCGTAGAGCGCCTGAGCGGAGCGGTAGGCGCTCAGAGCGTTCTGCAGGGCGGCCGCCTGCTCGCCAGCCGCGATGCGGAAGACAGTCTGCCCGGAGAGGACGGCCAGCCCCTCGCCCGCGGGTGCTGCCGAGACCACGCCCTGTATCTGGGCGACCATGTCCTGCGTACGGGCCGAACCTATCCTGCCGGTAGCCTCCACCACCTGGAAGAGGGTGTCCCGTACGACGAGCCCGGCCGCCACGGGGAGAGGGGACGGCTCGAGGGCCTCCTCCTCCGCAGGCTGCGAAACCCCTCCGCATCCGGAGAGAAGGGCCAGCAGGGCCATCAGCGCGAAGATGCTTCTCATTCCGTCTGTCCTCTCCTTGTTGTCAGCTGTATCAGCGAGGGCAGCGCCACGAGGACCAGCAGGGTCGACGTGGCCATGCCTGAGATCACGGTGAAGGAGAGCGTGCTCCACAGGTCGTCCGAACCGGCTACCGGCCACAGCACCAGGGGCAGCAGCCCCGCGATGGTGGTGAGGCTTGTCTGCATGACGGGCCTCAGGCGCTCCCTGACGGCCATGTCGAGGGCATCCCTCGTCGCCGTTCCGGACCTCCTGTGACGGAGGAAGCAGTCCACCAGCAGGATCGAGTTGTTCACGGCGATTCCTACCAGGAAGACGCTTCCCACGTATGCCTGCGGTGTGAAGACCTGACCGGTGATCCAGAAGCCCGCGACCACCCCGACCATCGCCATAGGGATGACCGCGAGCACCCAGAGCGGCGCGGTGAAGGATTCGTAGAGTATCGCCGTCACTGCGAAGACAGCGACTATGGCCAGTGCGACGAGCAGGTTCAGGTCGGTCGACCTGTCCTCCTCTCGGAGCCATCTCGGCACCCAGGTAGTGTCCTGATACACCCTGAACCCGGCGGGCAGGACGAGGCTCGAGAGCAGAGTCCGCCTGAAGCGGGCGGCCATCCTCTCCGCTCCCATGAAGGTGTAGGCTATGGTCCGGGAGTATTCGCCGTTCTCGCGCACGATCGTACCCTGCACCGAGAGCGTGTCCAGCCGCAGGAGGTCTCCGAGCCTCACGGCACCTCCCGAGGCGGTCCGTATCCTGCCGTCGATCACGTCGGAGAGCAGCGGGTTCCTCTGTCCGTCGAGCCTGAAGCCCAGGTCGAGACGCCTGTCACCGAGCTGGATCTGACCTCCGAATCCCCCGGGCAGGCCGTATCTCACGGCGGCGAGGAGCTGTGCCGGATTGATGCCCAGGTCGGCCAGCTCCTGCCTGTCGAAGACTGTGCCGAGCTGGGATCTGTCGGCGGTCATCCTGTTCCAGTCGATGTTCACCTCGGCGATCCTCGGATGCTTCTCCAGCAGCGCCTGTATGCTCCGCGCGATGTTCCTGAGGCCTTCATAGTCGTATCCCCTCAGCTCCAGCGTCTGCACCATCCCCGCCGAGGTCGTGCTCCTCCAGTAGCCCTCCGGGCTGATGCCGCCGGCATAGATCCCCTGTATGCCCCCTATCGTGGATGCGTGGGCGAAAACCTCGGCCTCCAGCCCGAGGGCCGTTCCGCTCTCGAGGGCCGACGGCTCGCAGGCCGCCCTGAGGTACGCGGTCTCGCCCGTCACGAATGTCCTCATGGACTCTATTCCCTCGCGCCCGGCCAGGATCTCCTCGAAGCCCCTTGCCGCGCCGTCCACCACCTCCTGCGGCGTGCCGGGCGGGAACTCCATCCACACGACGATGGCGTCCCGCTCGAAGTCGAAACCCCAGTTGCGGCCCTTCTCGATCTTCGCCAGGAAGACCCAGGCCGCGCCTCCGACGAGCAGGAGGATGGCGATGGCGGGGATCCATGGTCTGTGGTGGAGGCGTGCAACGGCATTCGCCAGCGGTGCATCCCACCTCCGCTCCCTGAACCATGAGCTTCCGCGCCAGCGGCCTGCGACGGAGGGCACCAGAGTGAGGCAGACGGCGTACGAGGCGGCCAGGGTTGCTGCCATGGTGAACGCGAAGGGCCTGTAGTAGAGCCTCAGTATCCCCTCGCTGGCGATGAGCGGAACGAAGGCGACGAGAGTCGTGAGGATGCCGCCGAGTATCGGCAGGGCGACCTCCCGTGCGCCCCTTCCCGCAGCTTCTTCCGCTCCGGCCCCGCCGCGCCGTCGGAATGCTATCGCCTCCATGACAACCACTGCGGCGTCCACGAGCAGGCCGAACGCCACGGCAAGCGCGCTCAGGGTCAGCATGTTCACGGTGTAGCCGGCGAGGTACACCGCAGTCACGGCCAGTGCGGCCGAGAAGAGTATCGAACTCAGGATCAGCAGTATCACGCGCAGACCGGGGTTCATCAGGAGGAGCACCGCGAATATCGCGCCGAGGCTGGCCAGAGCTCTCCAGGACAGCGCTCTGAGGTCCTCGCGAATCTTCTCTGTACCGTCCTCCACGAGGTCGAGGGCCATTCCCGCAGGCAGGTTCTCCCTCAGCTGTTCGACCCTGTGCATCACTCTGTCGGCGACCTGTATGGCGTTGCTGCCCGGAACGCGGTCGACCTGGATGGTAACCTGGTCCAGACCGTTGTAGCGGAACACGGTAAGGGTGTTCTCGCTGTACTGCACGGCCACTCTGCGGGCGACGTCGCCGAGGGTCACGAAGCGGTCGCCGCGCATCGCCACTATCATGCGCTCGAGGTCCGAGGTGCCTACCGGCACCGTGGTCACCCTCAGAACTGCATCGGTCCCGGTGGTGTCGGTGACCACGCCCGTGTTCCTGTCCACTATCCCTGCGTTCAGAGACTGGGCGACTTCCGCCAGGGTGAGCCCGTTCTCCCGGAGCGCCTGCGGGGACACGTCAACAACGATCTCTTCGTCTCCGAGGCCCTGAACGGTGACTCCGCCGACTCCGTCGAGCCTCTCCAGGGCGGGGATCAGCTCGTCCTCCGCGAGCCGTTTCATCTCCTGGGCGCCGCCCCCGGAGAGCGCGAAGACCAGGAAGTCCTCGCTCTCCATCTCTTCGGGGATGACGGCGGATATGCTCGAGGGCAGGACGCCCGGCGGAAGATCCTCCCTGACGAAGGATATCCGCTCGGAAAGCTCCATCGCGGCGACGTCCATGTCCGTGCCCTTCTCGAAGGACACGGTCACGTTGCTCGAGCCCGTCTCGGAGCTGGACGACACCTCCTCGACCCCCTCGACCTGCCTCGCTGCATCCTCCACCGGGCGCGTGACCTCCTCGCAGACCGCTTCGGGGCCCGCTCCAGGCCAGGCAGTGGACACGTTGAGTCTGGGCAGCTGGGTATCCGGCGTTCCCTCGATGGGGATCCTCGCGAAGGAGATCACCGCCAGCACGAGCAGGGCGAGATATATGACCGCCGTGCCGCGGGGCCTTCGCAGGATGGCGTCTATCAACGGGCCGTCCTGCGGCCCAGCAGGCAGAACACCGCGGGCACCACCACGAGGGTGAGCAGCGTCGCGACGAACATCCCCCCGATGACCGCGACCGCGAGTGGCTGGCGCAGGGTTCCGCCGGTGCCGACTCCGATGGCCATTGGAAGCAGGCCCAGGATGGTAGTTGCGCTTGTCATCATCACGGGCCTGAACCTGTCTCGGCCCGCGCCGACCACCGCCTCCTCGAGATCAAGCCCCTCCCTGCGGAGCTGGCCGATCCTCTCGACTAGAAGGATGCCGTCGTTTACGACTATGCCGGAGAGGATCACGACTCCTATCCCCGACAGCACGTTCCAGCTCTGGCCTGTCAGCGCGAGAGCGAGGACGACTCCGACCAGTCCCAGCGGCACGGTGAACATTATCACGAAGGGCCCCCTGAAAGATTCGAACTGGGCCGCCATCAGCACATACACGAGCCCTGCGGCGAGCAGTCCCGCGAGGATCAGGCTTCGGGTAGCCCTGTCCATCTCCTCGATCTCGGGGCCGGACCTGAGGGTCACGGAGGATCCGGCCAGCCGGGATCCGGCCTCTCCAGCGATCCTTCCCGACAGCCCCGCGAGGTTCGAGCCGGAGGACGATATCGTCACGGACACGGCCCTGTTGCCCTGGTAGTGCTCGACGAACCCGGGAAGCTGCCGCCTCTCGACGCTGACGAGCCTCCCAAGCGGGACGAGAGTGCCGGCGACAGGCATCGCATGGAGGAGCGCCCGTTCCAGGGACACGCCCTCTCCGGCATCGGACAGGACCATCACGTCAACCCTCTCGTCCTGCCGGTAGAAGGTGGTCGAAGGAAGTCCTCTGGCGATGCTCTCGACCCAGTCGGCTATGGCCGACGGATCAAGGCCCAGCAGCGAGGCGAGCTCGGGATCGAGCCTGAGCAGCACCTCGGGCCTGCCGGGAAGGTGCCCGACCTCGACACCGGTGACGCTCCCCATGCCCGACGCCGCATCCCCTATCGTACGGGCCGCCTGGAGGGCAGCCTCGAGATCGTCGCTCTCGGCATAGATGGTGAAGTCTCCACCGCCTCCGAGGATCTCTCCGAGGAGAGTCTCGTGCGGAGCGGCCGACAGCGGGAAGGAGTACCCCGACGCCCATGCCGCCGGCAGCGCCTCCATGGCCCGGGCGGCCTCGTCCGGACCCTGGAAGCTCGCAGTCAGCACGGCATCGACCCCCTCGCTCGATCTGACTCCGGCACGACCGAAGACCCTCGATGCACCCGAACGGGCCGCAAGGGCCGACGCCCTGTCCGAGAGGGCGATCAGGTCACTCATGGAGGTGCCCTCGGGCGCGGAGAACGAGATGTCAAGATCGCCCACGGGCACAGAGGGCAGAAGCTGCCTCGGGAGGGCGAGGGCGACGGTCACCGAGCCGGCGAGAAGTGCGAGGGATGCCAGGACGACCCTTCCCGGCCTGCGCACCGCGGTCCGGGCCAGACCTGCGTAGCTATCCTTCACCCTTCTTGTGGGGTCCTCTCCCGGAGAGCCTTTCATCCTCGCGGCCAGAGTCGGGACGACGGTGACCGCGACGAGCAGGCTGGCTGCCAGGGCGTAGCTCACCGCGAGAGCCTGGTCCCTGAAGAGCTGGCTTGCAACGCCCTCCAGGTACACCACTGGGAAGAACACGACGAGAGTGGTGAGCGTGCTCGCCAGTATCGCGCCTCCCACCTCCCTCGTCCCGGCCAGGGCCGCCTGCACGGAATCCTCGCCCGTCTCGCGCCGCCTCTGGACCGCTTCGAGAACCACGATTGAGTTGTCCACAAGGAGCCCTGTGCCGAGCGCGAGGCCGCCGAGGGACATGATGTTCAGCGTGACTCCGCTCATGTAGAGGCAGAAGAGCGCCACTGCGATGCTGAGCGGCATCGACAGGCCCATTATGACAGGACTGCGCCAGTTGCGGAGGAATGCGAACAGGATGGCGAAGGCCAGCAGGGCGCCCATGAGGAGCGACTGCACGACCCCGGAGATGGACTCCTCTATGAAGATCGCGTCGTCGGTCAGCACCTCCATGCCGACTCCGGGGTACTGCTCGGACAGCTCGTCCATCACTTCGCGCACTCGGCGAGAGATGTCCACGGTGTTTCCGCCGGACATCTTTCTCACCCGGAGGATGATGCACCTCTCGCCGTCTCGGCTCGCCCACTCGGAGGGCGGCTTCTCGTCCAGAGTCACCTCCGCGACGTCTCCCAGTATGACGGGAGTGGCGCCGTGGAAGCCCACAACTGTGCGCTCTACATCCTCGAGCGTCTGGAACTGCCCCTCCAGCGAGAGGAAGAACTCCTTCTCCCCCTCTCTTACCAGGCCGCCGGGCATCCTGGCGTTGGCGCCTGCCAGAGCCGCGGACACGGATGCCGGGCTGACTCCCAGCTCCTCCAGGGCTCCCTCGCGCAGACGCACATAGACCGCGGCGTCGGCTCCGCCCTCGATCTCGCATGCCGCCACTCCGTCGACCTGCTCTATGCGGGTTGTGACCGCACGGCGCACGAAGTCGGTGGTCTCGGTCCAGTCGCCCTCCCGCGAGACCAGTATCTCCATGAAGGGGCGCCGAGACGGGTCGTACTCGACCAGCGTGGGTCGTCCCGCCTGGTCGGGCAGCGACCAGGCCGCCGCGTCGAGCTTTTCCCTGACCTCGAGCCTCGCGAAGTCCATCCTGGTGCCCCAGCCGAATTCCAGCGTAATCCTGCTGCGGTCGCCGTACGAGCGTGACGAGTAGCTGCGGAGGCCCCTCACTCCGGCCAGCGACTGCTCCAGAGGATCGGTAACCAGCCTCTCGACCTCCATCGGACTCGACGACGGATATGTCGTCTCCACCGTGAGCCGGGGGTATTCCACCGAGGGCAGGAGGTCCACGGGCATCCGCAGGACCGCGATGGCCCCCAGTATGAGCGCCACTGTCGAGAGCACGGTCACTGCTACAGGTCGTCTGACGGCGGACTCCGTTATCCGCATTCTCCCGCCTCTCTCCGTTCTCCGGGAGCCGGGACGGCTATCTCTCCAGGCCGAAGGCCGTCCAGCCGGAATAGAGTGCGGCCAGGACGAGGCATGCGATGCCAGTCCCGAGAACGTATCCTCTCCCGCCCGAAGCCAGGATCATCGCAAGCCCGGCCATTCCCAGCACAGCGTCCACAAGGGCGGCTCTCTTCCACTTGCCCACCGGCGCCTCGGCAGCGAGAACCTGACCGTTCGAGGCATCCATCAGCAGCCTGTAGGACCTGCCCCCGTATCCGTAATTGAACTCCCACACCGGCAGATGGACGAAGTCTGCGCCTGTCACGGTTACAAGGGTGTCGCAGTCGGTGATGCGGTCGGCCATTGTGTGGGCCCTGGCGTCGTGAGCTGCCTTTGCCGCCGCCACTGCCTTCTCCTCGGCGCCTGCGCGCGGGATCTGCGCGTTCACCGTCCTGAAGCCCCAGGCTGCGATCCTGCCGTTCTCGAAGGGCACTCTCCCATCGAACAGCCCCTTCCGGGTCGTGCTTCCGGAACCGAGACCCAGCGCGGGGAAGAATCTTCCCCAGTCGGGAAACACGCACTGCCTTCCCGGCTCCAGGAAGGTTACGCCCCAGTGCGCCGAGAGGTCGTTCCTGGCATAGACAGGCTTCTCCAGTTCCTCCCTGAAGGAGCCTTCGACGGGCTCCCAGTACTCCTCCCTCACCCTGTCCCTGCCGGCTCCATGCTCGCGGACCCGCTTCTTCATGCCCTTCCAACGCGTCTCTGCCGCGATGCGGACTATCCACCACGGGAGCATCGCCCCCTCTACTCGCGACATTGCGGCGTTCTTCGAGAGGTCGGCCGCCCGGAAGAGCCCCCGGCCGAGCCAGGCCCTGGCCGCAGCCATGGCTGAGGCCTCGTCCAGCGCGGGAGCCTTCATGAGGTGCGGCTCGATCCTCCCGGAGCCGTCCGCAGCGGAGACGGCGCCGCAGGCATTGCAGGACACGACCTGCTCGCCCTCGACATGCGGGACGGCTGCTCCGCAGCCTGTGCAGCTCAGCATCCTGGGTGCCTGATCTGATGGTGCCACGGCGACCTCCCTGCCGACCCGGAATGCGCTGTAGCGGACCCCCTATTCTACCACCGGAGGCGGGCAGGTACAGATGTCGAGGGGCCCGGCTGCCGCCGGGCCCCGTCCTGCGGAACCGGGGAAATGCCCCTAGAAGTTCATCCTCCAGTTGAGGATGATGTCGGTGTAGCCGTCTACGTCCTCGCTCTGGAAGCTGTAGCTGCGGGCGCCGAGCTGGAGCACGTTGTTGGAGCCCATGTGGATGTTGCCGCAGAAGTCGATGGCGCCGTAGTCGTCCTCGGGCTCGTCGGCACCCTCGGCGGCCATGTAGGCCGGGCTGATGGTCTCGTAGCGGATCATCGGGGTTATGCCTGTTATCAGAGCGCCGTCGATGCCGAATGTAGCGCCCAGCGCGACCGTCATCGCGGTGCCGTCTGTCTTCTCCATGCCCTCCACGTCGGGGCTGTCGAGGCCCAGCATCAGGTACTCGCCGGTGAAGTGGAGGTCCATGGTCTCGGACATCGGGTATTTGACGATGCCGTAGAAGTCCATGGCGCTGGAGGAGAAGGTGTCCTCCATGGTGGTGTCCTCGTATGCCGCGTACATGCCCATGCCAGCGCCGATCGTGGCCCACTCCGCTGGCTCGATCGTGGCGTGGATCGTGAACTGCTTGTTGCTGTCGGTCTCGGGGCCCTCGACTACTCCGTTGGTGTAGGCCAGGTCGATCGAGAACATGTCGAACTCGCCGATCAGCATGGCGCCGATGTCGCGCTTGCCGTACCTGCCGAAGAGGCTGTAGCCGGTGTAGAGCGGCCTGTCGGGGAACAGCAGGTCGGTCGAGGGCTCGAGGAAGCCCCACCCGATGTTGCGCTTCAACTGTCCGCCGCGGATGCAGAAGCCGTCGGCAGGCATCAGATTGAGATATGCGTCCTTGATGTCTGCCATGCCGTCTGCGCAAGCTGTCATTGTGAGCTCGGCCCTCGCGGAGAGCATGTCGTTCAGCTTCGGCTCCCAGACCAGGTCCCAGACGCTGGAGAACGCCATGTCAGGCTCCGCATCCTCCTGCCCGTACATGTCGGTTCTGAAGGTTCCCCAGCCCTTGAACTTCCAGAGTTCTGCGCCGCCGGTGGAGAACTCGCCGGTTGCGAAGGCGACCGTAGCCAGGACCAGGATAACGGCTGCGAGCTTCATGTCTCCCCTCCGTGTTTCAGGACCGGACATGGCGGACTGGCCATATCCTTTATAATATGAGAGTATTAATGGCGTTCCGGCAACCACCGGGAGGTACACAGACGCAGCAGGCCGTCTTCGCGCTGTTCTTCCTTCTGCTCGGCCTCTGCGTCGGGAGCTTCATCAACGTGGTGGCGTGGCGAGTGCCGGCCGGGCGCAGCGTCGTGCGGCCCGGAAGCGCCTGTCCGGCCTGCGGGACACCGATACGCTGGTTCGACAATGTACCGGTACTGAGCTTCGTCGCCCTCGGGGCGAGATGCCGGAATTGCCGCGCCCCCATATCCTTCCTCTATCCCGTGGTGGAGCTGGCGACAGGCATCCTTTTCCTCGGAGCCGCTCTCCGAAGCGGGCCCGGACTGCAGGCAGCGGCCGACGCATTGCTGGCGGCGATCATGGTGCTCACGGTCCGAACCGACCTCGAGCACTGGCTGGTGCTCGACGAGGCGAGCCTGGGCGGCCTCGCTGCGGGACTGGCCTTCGCTCTGGCGCCTGGCGGCCTCTCTCTCCTGCAGTCGGCCGGAGCCGCTGCGGGGGGCTTCGTCCTGTTCCTCCTGATAAGGCTCGCCAGTTTTGCCGTATTGAGGTCCAGGCCGGGATATGTTCTCCCCCCTCCCGGCCACGAGGACGAGGCGGACGAGTTCACAGGCGGCATGGGCTGGGGCGACGTCAAGCTCGCGGCCTGCACGGGAGCCTTCATGGGGCCGGGCAGGACGGCGGTGGCGTTCTTCGTCGCGTTCGTGACGGGGGCGGCGGTGGGCATCGCGATGATGCTGGCGGGCAGGCACGAGAAACGGCGCCCCATGCCGTTCGGCCCGTTCATGGCGCTGGGTGCGCTGGTGTCGATGTTCGCGGGAGACGCCCTGCTCTCGCTCTACCTCTCGGCCTCGCTGCCATGAGGCGAGGCGGGCCCTACGCGAGCGACCCGCGGGCCGGCTCGCCCCGAAGGCGGAACTCCGCGAAGGCGATAGTCAGCCGCGACGGGCGGATACTGTTCACGCTGAACAGGGACCGTCTGGGGGAGTTCCTCCTCCTCCCCGGGGGTGGGCAACGCTTCGGGGAGACTCTGGAGGAGGCCCTTGTGAGGGAGACGCTCGAGGAGACGGGCTGGGTGGTGGAGCCCGCCCGCCTGGTGCTGGTGCGCGAGTACATCGGCGCCAGGCACGAGTTCGCCGCGGAAGACGGCGACGTTCACCAGGTGGAGTTCATGTTCCTTGCGAGAGCGGTCGAGCTGGACCGGGAGGAGCCGGGCGAGGGCGACGCCTGGCAGACCGGGAGCTGCTGGCTCCCTTTCGAGGCCATCCCAGGACGGAGGATCTACCCCTCTGTCCTCGAACGGCTCCTCGGCCCCGTCGTGGATGGCAGCTACCGGGGGCCGGTGTACCTCGGAGCGGTGAACTGATCTGCCGGGCCTTCAGGAAAGCGTGGGTTCGCGCGATACCTCGAAGATCACTCCGCGCTGGAGAAGCTCGCCGATAATGAAGTCGAGGCACTTTCGGTCCTCGCCGACCAGCTCGGGGGGCGCCACGCCCTTTCGGGTCCAGAGATCCTCCGCCAGGATGCGAACGCCCGCCACGCAGGTGAATCCGGTCGTGCGGGCCATGGAGGTCATCCCCTTGGCCCTGTCGTAGCGGTCGAGCAGGCTCCAGACCTCCCGGATGCGCCTTCCGTTGTCGTCCAGCCCGGTCGAGATGATCCTTATGGCCGTGAAATCCTCGTCGCCCACCTTCTGCTCCCATGCGCGGAAGAGGAGCTTCGACGTGACCTCGATGGGGCTTATCGCGCGGCCGCTCACGTTCACGGGCTGTGGGTTCAGGAATCCGCTCTCGCGCAGGGCGACGATCTTGTCCCGGTAGCCGGGATACCGGAGGGTCTTCTCGACCATGTAGTCGACCTCGCCCGCATACCTGAGGAGCGTTCTCAGGCCGTCGGTCAGAAAGCCCTCCAGGGTTCCGACGCTCTTGAAGTCCAGGAACTCGGGGAGGCTGAGAGCGGGCTCGGTGACCACGCGTCCGCCCCGTACGAACCTTGCGGGCCTCGTGTACTCCTCAAGCACGTCCACGGGGGAGAAGGGAGCCTGGTACTCCCAGGGGAAGTAGCGCTCAACGGGCAGGCCGCCGACGTAGCAGACGAAGCTCTCCAGCTTGTTGAACTTCACCCTGGAGTGCCCGAAGATGAGGTTCGTGAAGCCGGGCGCTATCCCGAAGTCCACGAGGCAGCGCACTCCGTGCTCCTTTGCCAGGTCGTCGAGATCGTATGCGTCCTCGGGAAAGAACGATATGTCAACGACATCCTTGCCGGCGGTGATCGCCTCCTTCACCATCTGGAACCCCATGAAGCCCGGGAGCGCTCCCACGACAATGTCCTGGCCCTCGATGGCCGCACGCACGTTGCCGGGCTGCGACAGGTCGAGCTCCATCGTCTGCACGACCAGGGTCCTGTCGAGGTTCTCCAGAGCCTGCTTCGAGCTGTCCGCAACCGTGACGTCGAACATGGTGTCCGACGCGAGGTCCCGGGCTATCGCCGAGCCCACCCTTCCCGCGCCGAGGACTGCGACCTTCATTCGAATCTCCCCGGGGTTAGTGTCCCCCCGATCATACAGCGTCAATGGGGGTCAGAGTTAACTTCGTTGACTTCGAGAACAATGGCAGAGCAGACTCCCTGACTCCGAGTGAGAGGCGAGTCTCGACAGGGACTGTGTTCGACATCGAAGTCAACGAAGTTAACTCTGACCCTACCTTGACAGGATGAAGACCTTCAGCAGGCTGGGGGCACAGACGAGGGCGCGGTTGCCGTCCTCCCTCACCGCGATGTCGGAGGGGGTTCCGTATGAGGTGGTCTGGGCCTCGAGGGAACCCTCCCCGTCCACCACGACCAGCCCGTAGCCGTCGCCTCCGGCGAACAGATGCGCATTGTCGGGGGTCACCGCGATGCACTCCGCCGGCCCGGGTATAGCGACCGAGAAGTCGTGCAGGCCGGTCCCTCCGTCCAGGTGCCAGATCTCGGAGAGGCCACCGGGCGAGGCGTACACCCCGGAGGCCGGGCTCGCGCACAGGTCTGTGGCTCCGCCGTCAATCTCCTCCGTGGCCTGGAGCTCCATCGTGGCAGAGTTGAACTTGCGCACCGTGCCGTTGGAGGCGTCGGCGATGAAGAGGGAGGCGCCGTCATCGGTCACGGCCGCGGCAGCCGGTTCCTCGACGGGCGTGTCCGTGGACGAGACGACCGTCCAGGTGGATGTGCTCACCGTGGCGACGACCCCGCCCGAGCAGACCACCCAGACTGCGGTGGAGGATGGCTTGGGAACGATGAACAGCCCGTTTGCGGGGAGCAGCACCGGATCGTGCTCGAGGTAGGTATCGTTGCTGACGTAAAACAGGAGCTGTCCTGAGACGGCCATGCCGTAACCCCCCTCGGGCGTGGACGCACAACGGTCGAGGGGATAGCCGAGATCGGGGTACGCCTTGACGTAGCCGTTCTCTCCGTCGATGAAGAGCAGCCTCTGTCCCGAGCAGGCCAGCCCGTCGCCGTACGGGCCTAGGAAGCCGCAGGCCGGGGAGGGCGCGTCCGTGTCTATGTCCTGCAGGTAGAAGAAGGGGAAGTCCACGCCGAACTCGGGGCCGGATGGATCGCATCCGGCCAGCAGCGCCAGCGCAGATGCAGCGAAGGCCGCACCTCTGGCAGAAGACAGTCTCATGTTCCCTCCTCGAGCAGGCTCTTCATGATTCGCGCGCTGTTCACAGCCTGCCCCCCGTGGCAGTTGTTGAAGAACATGAACGCCCTCCCCGAGCTCTCGAGAAGCTTTCTGACGCCTGCCAGCCAGCCTGAGAGCTCCTCCCTGGAATAGCCGTAGTCGTAGCGGAGGGGGCCGCCCTCCCACCAGCGGGCGGCGTTCCTCCCGTGGAGCCTGACGTAGCCGAATGGCCCTCCGGTGACGGCCTCTCTCGGCGGCAGGCCGGGCAGGTTCGGCAGGTCCACCGACACCGGGGCAAGCCCCATTCCTGCAGCCTCGGCCATAGCGCCCCCTTCGTACCACTGCGCGTTCCTGAACTCGACGGCGATCGGCGTCTCCAGCTCCCTGCCCCTGCATGCCATCTCCCTCAGATACGCCATAGCCCCGGGCGAGGGCTTGAAGGACCAGGGGAACTGGGCGAGCAGACCCGCGAGCCTCCCTCCCTCCCGGAACGGCTCCAGCATCTCCCTGAAGCTACTCCACTCGGCATCGCCGGCATTCCTTCCGTGCGTCATTCCGGCATGGAGCTTGACGAAAAAGGCGAATCCGTCAGGGGTCTTCCCGACCATGGCCGCCGAAGCCCGTGGGTGCATTATCCGGTAGTAGGTGCTGTTGATCTCCACCGTGTCGAACTCGCGTGCGTAGAAGTCCAGCATGGAGCCCTTCGCGATCAGCCGAGGATAGAAGCGCCCCCGCCAGTCCTCGAAGCTGTATCCCGAGGTGCCGACACGCACCGGCCCCGCCGCGGCAGGGCTCACGGGCTCCGTCAGAAGCTCGACTTTATGCCGGCCCAGGTTCTGGAATCGAGGCCGGAAGAGCTCACGCTGTTCTCCTCGCCGGGAGTTCCGTGGGACTCGTAGTGGCCCTCCCAGTTTGCGTCCGGGAAGCCGCTCGCCTCGTCCGTGCTGCTCTCCCAGTTCGCCGGATCAGTCGAGATGCCGGAGGGGGATATGCGCTCGAGGCTGGCTCCGTCGCCGTCGGCGTCGGAGTAGCTGTTGGTGTCGCCGTAGTCGGAGCCCCACTCAGTGGTGTCCTCGTAGGTGAGCTGGTCCACGATGACGGAGTCCGCGTTCATCAGCACCACGTCGTCACTGGAGTTCTGCAGGCCGGCGCCCCAGCTGCCTGTCCATGCGACCAGCGGCACGCCGGAGCCGTAGTGTCCCGTGAAGTCCGAAGCGCTCCTCGCGAATACCAGGTAGCCGTAGGCGCCGATCGTCGTGCCGGCCGGGACGATGCAGCCCGAGCCCGCATCCAGGTCGGTCATTATCCAGCCGGAGATGTCCACCGCCGAGGCGCCGTTGTTGAATATCTCCACCCATTCGAACAGGTTGTCGTCCCCCAGCGTTGCGGAGGGGTTGTACATGATCTCGTTGATCACCACTCCGCCCTGCGAAGACGCAGCCGTCAGCGCTGCTGCCGCGATCACGCAGATGCGAGCCCCCATGATGCACCTCCTGCCGAGTTGCGCCTCACCGGCGCACAGCCGAAAGAGTTCTGCAGCTCGTCACTGCCCTCTCGCCGTACCTCCGCCTTATCGCATCGCACACCCTGTTCAGCTCATGCGCAGCCGGGCCGAAGAGGGGCAGCTGGAGGCACTCCGAAGGCATCAAGGAGCCCAGGCAGACGCCCAGCAGCCTCACGGGGCGCTTCACGCACTGCCCGGCCAGTCTCCCGGCGGCTTTGAATATAACCTGGTCCTGGTCCGTGGGAGTGCCCAGCCGAACCGCCCTGGTGTGAGTGCTCATGTCCGAGAACCGGTACTTGAGTGTCACCAGCGAGCCGGCGAAGCCCTCGTCGCGCGACCTCCTGGCTACCTTCTGAGCCAGGAGGGCCAGGGCGGGCAGGTACTCCCCCGGAAGCAGGACGTCACGGGCGAAGGTGTGCTCGTGACCTATGGACTGCGGCGGCTCCTCCTCGTAGAAGGGGATCAC
Organism: uncultured bacterium; assembly: GCA_964569245.1. GTDB lineage: Bacteria > Fermentibacterota > Fermentibacteria > Fermentibacterales > Fermentibacteraceae > JAAYTY01. The sequence continues at coordinate 140,401 of CAZMTK010000003.1, forward strand.
CGGCGAAGGGTCTATTCCCCGGCAGAGGAAATACAGCGATTCGCCGTTCATGCCGAGCATGATCCTCAGCCTCCGCACAGGGAATGCAGCGAGATCGGCGACGGTCTTCACGCCGAAGCCTTCGAGGAGCCTCGCCGTCTCCGGGCCGACGCCCCAGATGCTGTCCACGGGGAAATCCGCGATGTCCTCCGGCCCCAGCTCTCCTATCCCTCTGGGCTTGGCCCTCCTCGATGCCATCTTGGCCAGGAGCTTGTTCGGGCCTATGCCCACGCTCGCCCAGAGGCCCGTCTCGTCGAGGATCCGCCGCTGGAGGGTCTCCGCGAGCGCGTGCGGCGGCATCGGAAGGCCGGTGGCGTCCAGGAAGGCTTCATCTATGCTCACGGGCTCGATGCGGTGGGTGACCGACAGCATGACAGAGAGGATCCTCCTCCAGCAGGTGGTGTACCTGTCGTGGTCGCCCGGGACGACCGAGGCGCAGGGAGCCAGTCGCAGGGCCTGCGCCAGCGGCATGCCCGAGCGCACCCCCATCGCCCTGGCCTCGTAGCTGCAGGAGGAGACGACCGTGCGCAGGGAGGGATCGCCCGATACGATCACGGGCCGTCCCGCCAGCTCGGGCCGGCAGAGAACCTCCACCGATGCGAAGTAGGCGTCCATGTCCACGTGGAGGACGGTCCTGCGGCCGGGTGGACCGGTCTCAGGGGTCGGAATGGACGTAATCAAGCATCCACCTCATGTCGCCGGCGTCGAAGTGCAGCTCGCAGGTGTCGCCCGAGGAGGTTCTAACCATGAAGTGGAACCGGCGGACCGAGCCCTCCCGGCTCTCCCAGCTAGCGTTCACGCGGGAAATCCTGTACACCCTGCCCCTCCAGCGGAAGCGGCAGGGCACAAGGCCTGCCCCGCGCGACCAGCTTACCATCTCCACCGGCTCGAGTATCTCCGTGGACATGTCATCCCCCACGGGTACTTTCATAAACATATGTTTGTATGTCAATGGGGGTCGGAGTTGACTTCGTTGACTTCGTTCAGCGGAAACGACAGGGCTCGAGTCGGTCGGAACTGCGCTAAGTCAAAGGAACATTGGGACAAGCTTCGATCTCCTGTCCGGCCGCGCGACGCAAAGTCAACGAAGTCAACTCCGACCCCTCTTGACAGAGGCGACTCTCTCCCTCCAGTCGAGAGCGGTGTCGGCGAGGGTCTTTTCGAGAGGTATGGAGGCGGCCCAGCCGAGAGCCGCGAAGGCCGCCGCGGGATTCCCGGGCAGGTCCTCCACGCCGGCGGGCCTCCCCTCCGTTGCGACGATCTCCGGGCGGCAGTCGAAGAAGCCGGCCAGCATGGCCACCATCTCGGCGCCCCCCGTCGAGACGCCGCTCGAAATGTTGATCACTCCGGAAACCCCGGGCTCGAGAACGGTTGCGGCGAAAGCCTCTGCGGCATCCCTGGCATCGACGTAGTCGCGCCGCGCGGAGAGGCTTCCGAGGCGGAGCACCGGCGGCTGCAGCCCGGCCTCTATCATCGCGAGCTGGCGGGCCGCGGAGGGCACCAGCATCACCGGCTCCTGCCCCGGCCCCGCGAGGTTGAAAAGCCTGAGCGTGCACAGGGACATCTCCAGGCGCCCACAGAGCCGGCTTGCGATCTCCTCTCTCCGGGCCATAGAGAGCCCGTAGGGAGAAACCGGGGCGGGAGGCTCGTCCTCGCCAACGGGGAAGCGCGAAGGATCGACCCTCCCATAGACGGCCGACGACCCTGCGAGCACCAGCCTGCCCGCCGAGCGCCCCAGCGGTGCCAGCACGGCTTCCACGCTGAGCACATTCGCCCGGTGGAGGTTCTCGTCTCCGCCCGATGTCGCTCCCGCGAGGTGGACGACACAGTCGAACGGGCCCTCGGCGGCCAGCCGGGACGCCCACTCGCGGGCGGCCGGATCGCATTCGACGTGCCGCGCCGGGCCGGGCGCAGGCTTCCCGGGCAGGTCGAGCGTCACTAGCTCGACGCCTCTCTCGGAGAGGGCGCGGCATGCGTGCCGTCCCAGGAAGCCCGATGCACCCGTGACCAGGACCCTCAACGGCACTGCCCGAGGAACCTTCCGGGGTCCTCCTGGAAGAGACGCTGGGCCTCCGAGTAGTCCTCGGGGTTTCCGATGTCCAGCCAGGTGTCCTCGGAAAGGACTATCCTCACGTCGCCCCCCATGTCCAGAAGCGCCTCGACGAGGTCGGGAAAGTCGAACCTGCGGCCCGGGGGTATCGTCTCGATGCACGAGCTGGAGTAGGCATACACCCCCATGCTGACGTCGAAGGAGAACGAGGGCTTCTCTTCGTAGCCGGTCACCCTGTCGCCCTCGTGCCTCACGACACCGAGCTGTGTGCGGTGCTGGTGGCGCTGTACCGCTATCGTGAGATCCGCTCCGGACTCCGCGTGCCTGTCGAAGAAGGCTCCGAAGTCGAGCGTCGTGAGCAGGTCGCCGTTGAGGACGAGGAACCTCTCGGGAAGGTCTTCGACAAGCCTCAGGGGGCCTGCCGTCCCGAGAGGCTCGCCCTCGCGGACCCACCTGAACCTCACTCCGCGGCCGCGAAGGGGATGAGACATGAAGTAGGCCTCCAGAAGCTCGGCGAGGTGGCCGGTGCAGAAGCAGATCTCGTCGAACCCGGCCGCCGCCAGCTGTCTGACGAGTATGTCCGCCACCGGGATGTCTCCGATCGGCACCAGCGGCTTGGGGAATACGGCGGTGTATGGCGCCAGCCGCGCTCCCCGGCCCCCGGCCAGCAGCACAGCCAGCCTGCTCACAGTGCGTAACCCCGCACTGCGCCATGCTCCGGATGGGACCTTATCCAGTCCACGGTCGCCGCGAGGCCTTCGGCCAGGGTGGTCCTGGCCTCCCAGCCCAGCAGCTCACGGGCCCTGGACGGGTCCGCGACGAGGCGCATGACCTCGCTCCCGGCAGGCCTGATCCTCTCCGAGGCGACCCTCACGGCGAGCTTCCTCCCGAGTATTTCGCCGACCATGCCGACCAGATCGGCCACCGCGGTCTCCCTGCCCGTTCCGAGATGGACGACGCGCCCCACGGCCTCCGGTTTCAGAGCCGCGGCAAGCCCCTCCGCCGTATCCGTTACGAACACGAAGTCCCTCGTCGTGTCGGTCGAGCCGAGCTCTACTACGTCGGATTCCAGCGCCTGCGAGATCACCGTGGGGATGACGGCACGGCGCGACTGCCCGGGGCCGTACGTGTTGAAGGGCCTGCAGACCACGACCGGCAGGCCGAAGGAACGGTGGTAGCTGAGGGCGATCTGGTCCGCGGCCGTCTTCGAGGCGGCATACGGCGACTGGGCCGATAGGGGGTGCTCCTCGGTCATGGGCACCTGGCGAGCCGTGCCGTACACCTCGCTGGTCGAGGTCACGACCACGGTGCAGCCGCTCCTCCTCGCGGCCTCGAGGACGTTCACCGTCCCTCCCACGTTGACGGAGACCACGTCCGCCGGGCAGAGGTAGGAGAACGGAATGGAGATGTGGGCCCCCAGGTGGAACACGGCGTCGCATCCCCTCACGGCGTCAGCCACCGCGCCCGGATCCCTCAGGTCTCCCCTGACGACCTCGCACGAGGAGAGGACATCGCCGGGCAGGCTGGACAGGAGGCCGATCCCGCCCGTGGAGGTGTAGCGGACGAAGCAGCGGACCTGGAAGCCCCGGGTTGCCAGCACCCTCGCCAGGTGATGGCCTATGAAACCTCCCGCACCGGTCACCAGAGCCTTCATGAGGATCCTCCAGCCCTGCGGGGCCTCTTCGAGAAGAGCCACCTCCCCAGGAAGTACCCTGTCATCTCCCAGAGGATATCTGCGATGACGGAAACCCTGTCGAGCGAGGAGATCCCCGTCGTTCTGTGCGTGTACTCGAAGCCCGTCTCGACGATCTCCACCCCGGCCTTCCGGAGCTCGGCCACGAGCTCGGCATCGTAGAAGCAGCCGTCGGCGCGCAGCCTCAGCCTCTTCAGCGTGTCCCTGTGGATGACCTTCATGGAGAAGTTCACGTCTCGAACGCCGAGTCCGAAGAGAGCCTGCACCAAGGCGTTGTACACCTTCGAGAGGACTTTCCGCTTGAGGTTCTCGCGCTCGCCGATCCTGTACCCGATTACGGCCCTGCCCGGAGCGAGGAGCGGGATCACCTTCGCGATCTCGGAGACTTCGAAGGGCTCGTCGGCATCGAGGTAAAGGATGTACTCCTTCCTGGCATTGGCGAACCCCAGCCTTATCGCGCTTCCGAGACCCTCACGGCTTATCTGGTGGATAACCCTCACCCGGGGGTTCTCGACCGCCAGCGAGTCTGCTATCTCCGCAGTCCTGTCGGTGCTTCCGCTCTCGATCAAGAGGATCTCGAAGTCGTCGACGATCTTCTCCAGCGAGCCGCAGATGGATCCAACCGCGGACGCCGCGCCGGCCTCCTCGTTGTACATCGGCAGAACCACGCTCAGGGATCTGTCCAAGGCACCCTCCAGGACCACGATGATAACAGCCCGGGGCTCGCCGGGGCCATCAGGCCCCACCCTCCCCCATTCCGGCGTTCCGCCGCCTCACCACCAGCCGGGCTGCGACCATGCTCATCTCGAAGAGCACGTAGAGGGGCGCCGCCAGAAGCACCTGGGTGACGGGATCGTTCGGGGGCAGTATCGCCCCGAGCACCAGCAGGCCTACGACCACGTGCCGGCGGTACCTGCCCAGGGCGGACGGATCGACGATTCCCAAGGCCGAAAGGGCCACGACCACCAGAGGAAGCTCGAACGACACCCCGAATACCAGGGCGAACTGGCCCAGGAATGAAACGAAGTTCGAAAGTGTCCAGCCGCCGGTGATCGGCCCCGTCTCGAAGCTCCTGAAGAGTGCCAGCGCGGGCCGCAGAAGCACGAGCCATGCGAAGGCCACCCCGCATGCGAAGAGCAGGACGGAGGCTGCGAAAACCCATCTCATGACCCTCCGCTCGGAGTCGTAGAGACCAGGCGACACGAAGCCCCAGAAATGCCAGAGCGCTACGGGCGCCGACGCTACCGCGCCGGCCGCGAGAGCGAGCTTGAGATGGGCCGTGATGGCCTCGTGAGGGCTGAGAGTCTGCAGGGTGCAGTCGGGGCAGGCCGAGAGCACGAACCGCATGAGCGGACGGCTGAACACGAATGCCGCTACGGTCAGCAGGGCCAGGCAGCCGAGGACCACGAAGAGCCTCTGCCTGAGCTCCTCCAAGTGGTCCCAGAAGCTGCCTTCCGAGACCCTCTTCAACTGGTGACGGCCTCCAGTCCTGCGGCGAGGAGCACCGATTCCTCCCGGGGCTCCAGCAGCACCGGACGGCAGTCGCCCCAGCCGAACGGGAGAACCCAGGTCCTCCCGCCTGGCGCGGTCTTCTTGTCTCGCGAGAGATACCGCCGCACGCGCGCATGGTCGATGCCTTCGAGGCGGTCGCGCAGGCCGGCCGCCCGGCACAGCGCCCTCGTCTCCTCCTCGAGCCCTTCAGCCGCACCTGCCAGGCGAGCCATCGCAGCCGAGGCCAGGCACCCCAGAGCGACCGCCTCCCCGTGCGCGAGATCGAAGCCGGTGGCGCTCTCCAGAGCGTGACCCAAGGTATGCCCCAGGTTGAGGAGCACCCTCTCGCCTTCGTCGAAGGGATCCCTGGAGACGATCGCGGCCTTCGCCTCGAGGCAGTGCCGGACGGCGCCGGAAACCCAGTCCCGCATCGACGAGGAGGCGCGAGGCGTCTTCTCCAGCATCGCTCTAAGCCTCCTGTCGCCTGAGACGACGGCCGTCTTGATGATCTCCCCGAGCCCGCAGCGCACCTCCCGGGGCGGGAGGGTGTCCAGGAAGGCGGGATCCACGAACACCGCGGAAGCCGGGTGGAACGTTCCAGCCTGATTCTTGGCGCGGCCCAGGTTCACGCCGGTCTTCCCGCCGAGGCAGGCGTCCGCCTGGGCGAGGAGCGTCGTGGGAACCAGGACCAGCCTGACACCCCGCATCCATACCGAGGCTGCGAAGGCGGCGGTGTCGCAGACCATGCCGCCGCCGGCTGCGACCACGCAGGCGCCCCTGCCGAGACCGGCGGCTGCGAAATCCGAGAGGAGCCCGCTTACCGTGCGCATGCTCTTGGCCCGCTCGTCGGCCTCTATCACGCTCACGCCGGCGGCGAGGCCGCCCATCTCCCTGCCGAGCCTGCCGGCATGGAGCCGGGCAACCGCCGAATCGAGAACGAGGTACGACCCGGGGCAGGCTTCGCGTCCCAGCCCCTCCAGCCCGCTGCCGAGGAAGATCCGGGTGACGGAGGAGCGCGAGAACACGACCTGCAGGGAGCACCGCCTCACGGGCTGCGCTCCGGTCCGGCAGGGGGCACCGTCAGGACCCCTGCCGGTAGCTCACAAGGGTCAGGGTGCTGTCGGGGGTGACCTTCAGCACCATGCCCACATCGGGCGCCAGCCATATGTCCCTGGTCGTGGCGCTGGTCTCCGGCTCGAACCCGCCGGTCTGCACCCAGTCGACAGTCGTCTCGTTCACCACGAGGTGGTAGCACTCGTCGTAGCCGGCGGCGGCGCCTATTCCGGCCACCTCGGTCGTGCGACGCCAGCTGTGGCTTATCGTCACTCCCTGGCTCACGGCGAAGGTCGAGGCGCTGTCGGTGCGCGAAGCCCCCACGGCCAGCGGCCAGTCGAGCCATGTCACCCACGCCTGAAAGACGGGGATCTCATAGCCGTTGAACATCACCCTGTGGTCCTCGTAGTGCTCCAGCCTGCCCTCGCCGTTGATCCAGTAGGAGTAGTCCGCCCCGGTCTGGACCCTGTAGCAGGTCCTCTCTCCCACCACGACCTGGTCGACGACCGTCGTTATGACGCCCCCGCCGGATGCCACCTGGTACTCCCATTCGCTCCCGATGGAGGATATGGGGTAGTAGTCCGCGCCCATCCTGAACAGCAGTGGATTGCGTCCGCAGGCGGCAGAGAGGAGCACCAGGACCGGACCAAGCCTTTTCACAGCTCCACCTCCCTGGACATCCTGAAGAGGATCGAGAAGGAGTCGGAAGAGACCTTCTGGGAGAGTATGCTCGCAAGGTCGAACCCGATCGCGCCGCGGAAGCCCGAGCCCATTCCGAAGTCCCAGCGAAGGCCCGCCCTCCAGAATGGATCCCACGAAGCCGGATCGGAGCCGCCGCCGCATTCCATCGAGGTGCGGTTCATCCCGAATCCTGCCTCGATGCCAGGATTGAAGCTCCTGCCCCACGGCCGCAGATGGAAGGAGCCCGTCAGCTCGGGGGAGAGCATGACCACGGAGGCGTCGCCGTCGTACTCGTCTCCGTAGATCCCGAACCCAAGGGATGCGCCGGCTCCGAGACGAGCCGCCGGCTTCCACTGCGCCGCGACCCTCAGAGACAGGCCGGAGCCGATCTGCTCGCCCCACGATCCCACGGGGAAGACCGGGCCGGCCGTGACCCCGACGTCGATGTCGAGCCCTGCTGCCGAGAGGGCGAGCAGGAGCGAAGAGAGCAGGAACTTCACGGAAGACCTCCTTCAGAGATCCATCGCGGGGATCGCCTCGAACTGGTCGCCCACGGCCACCGCCGAACCCTTCCCGAGGACCGAGCGGGCCGCCTCCTCCGCAATCCCGGGGGAGTTGTTCTCCCTGCTCAGGTGAGCGAGAATCAAGGCTTCGAGCCCCGGGTGTCTCACCCTGTCCACCAGCATCGCCGCGTCGGAGTTCGACAGATGCCCCCTGGACGACGCGATCCTCTGCTTCAGCGGCCACGGGTACGGTCCGTCCCAGAGCATGCCGGTGTCGTGGTTGAACTCGAGTACCAGCGCTGTGCACTCCGAGAGCACGCTGGCCTCAAGGTGGCCCCAGCTTCCCAGGTCGGTGGCTATGCCGAGCCGGCCGCACTCCCACTCGATTACATACCCACTGGGATCGGCTGCGTCATGCGCGAGGGAGAAGGCCGTCACCACGAACGGCCCGACTGCGGAGGAGGTGCCGTTGGGCAGGGCCGTCCTTCCGGGCGCCCTGGCCAGCCTCTCACCCAGGGCTTCCAGCGTTCCAGGGCTGGCCATCGCATGCATTCCGAACCTCCTGCAGAGCACGTCGGCTCCGGAGGAGTGGTCCCAGTGCTCGTGGCTGAGCAGGAGAAGGGAGGGCTTTGCTCCCTCCATGCCTGCCTCGGCCATTCTCCGCTTCGTTTCTCTCCATCCCAGCCCGGCGTCAACGAGCATGCAGAATCCGTCGTGCTCTATCGCGGTGCAGTTGCCTCCGCTCCCGCTGGAGAGGACGGAGACTCTCACGGCAGCCACCTCGCCAGCCTGTGCAGAACAGCGGCATCCGGCGGGTGGACGGGACTGCCCGAGCCCCAGAATCCCGCAAGGACGGCGGACTGGGCGGGGTCGAAAGTGTTGAGGCTGTATACGCACACGCCTCCGGCACCGGCGGACAGCGCCTCGCTGGCCCCCGGCAGGGCGTCGGCCAGGGTCTGGTTGAAGACGGCGATGCCGTGGACCACCCTGTCGCCGCCGGCCGCTGCGCCGAGCCTCGCGAGCTCCCCGGCGCGCGTCCTGCTGGTGGTGTAGGCCATCGGACAGACGAAATCTACCAGCCCATCGTCCAGCCAGGCCGCCCAGTCGCACCCGTAGTCCTCGAGAGCCGTGCGGGGATCAGCGATCACCGCGGCCGAGAGCAGGATTCCCGGGCTGGAGGATCTCAGCGCTGCACGGACGCAGCGCACCGATTCGGTCACCAGGCCTGCGCGGAAGTCGCGCCACTCCCCGCTCGAGCCTGTCGAGCCCGCGAAGCGGCGGGCGGAGGGGAGCCCGGGAGGGTCGGCGCCCGTCTCGAGGAAGAACCCGTCCCTCGCGGCGGCTTCGAATCCGAATGCGGCTCCGGGATATCTGATGTAGTCCAGGTGGATGCCGTCGACGTCGTATCTGGCTGTGATCTCGCAGCAGATGCGAGCCAGCCGCTCCCTCACCTCGGGCACGGCAGGAGACAGGGTGGCGCCCACGATTCCCGCAGACTCGCACTCCTCCCGGGTGTACGAGCGAGTGGACCTGCCGGTAGCGTCCTCCATGAACCACTCGGGGTGGGCGTGCCACACGTGCCGCCTGTCTCCCGGCTCGAACGGAGCGGACCATGTGAGGAAGGCGTTCACCCACGCATGAACTTCCATGCCGCATCTTGAGGCCTCGGAGATCACGAGCGCGAGCGGGTCGAAATCGGCTGTGACCCTCGCCTCCGGGAGCTCGTCCGAGCTGTACCAGGCCTCGCCCCGCCCTGCGACCTGTACGATGACCCCGTTCGCGCCGGCGGCCTCGGCGGCTCTCATGAGGGCTTCAACGGAGGCCCTGGTTTCAAGCCCGTCGGCAGAAATCCAGAAGTAGCGGCAGCTCCCTGCGGATAGCACGGCGCAGAGAATCGCGGCTGGAATCACCTTCCGGACTCCCCCGGCGGGCATCCGAAGCCGGGCCGGAACTCCTCCTTCGAGGGTCTCCCGAAGAGGCGCTCGACCGCTTCGGCCGCAGTGCATGCACCGTGCACCACGTCCCTCACGGCTGATGTGATTGGCACTTCCACACCCAGCGAGCTCGCCAGGTCGCACAGCGCGTCTGCGGCATGGAAGCCCTCTGCAAGGCCCTCGAAAGCCCTGCCGCGGACCACGGATTCGCCGAATGCCCTGTTCCTGCTCAGCGGGGAGAACAGCGTGGCCTCGTAATCGCCGAGGTGGGACAGCCCGTAAACGCTGCGCCAGTCGCCTCCTGAGGCTGCCACTACGCGAGCGACCTCCTGGGGGGCCCTTGCCATCAGCGCACCCTTCAGCCCGGCAAAACCCAGCCCGTCGAGCATTCCGGCGGCGATTCCCACGACATTCTTGGCGGCCGCTCCTATCTCGCACCCTATCATGTCCTGAGAGCGGTACATCCTCACCAGGCTGCTGCCGAGCACCTCCGAGATCCTCCTCGCTGCCTCCTCGTCCGCCGATGCGGCGAGCATGCATGTCGGGATGCCTCGAACGAGCTGCTGGGGATGGCCCGGGCCCAGGAGCGCCGAGACAGAGCGCGGCCTCATTCCGGCGCTCTCCGCGACCTGCGAGAGCCTCAGCCCCGTGCCCTTCTCCAGTCCCTTCATGCAGAGGACGAGGTCAGCGCCCTCCAGCCCCTTCCCGCCGATCTTCCCCGCGAGGCTCCTCCATTCCTGGGAGGGCACGGCCGCGAGCAGGATGTCGCACCGCAGGGCCTCTTCCAGGGAGTCCGTGAGAACCACTTCCTGCGGCAGAGTCAGATACCGGTTGCAGCGATTCTCTGCGAGACTCCGGAGCACGGGGCTGCCTGCGGGCTCCCAGCCGGTGGCTTCCATGCCCAGACGACGGGCGTACCAGAGGAGGAACGTCCCCCATCTCCCGCAGCCGAGCACGGTCAGCCGCATCTCCGGGCTCCGCTCACCGCCCTGGCGCCCTCCAGGCATCCGCCCCCGGGATCGTGGAAGGCGACCCGTAGAGATCGAAGAGCCTGCCGTAACCGGTCTTCATCGCCTCCCGGACCCTCCTCCTGCCGACGAGGTTCATCCAGAAGAGGTCGTGGTAGGCCCTGCTCGCGATGTACGACCATGGGACAAGCGGGCTGCGCAGCAGGAAGCCCTCGAACGGCTTCAGCCAGCCGTGGTAGATGGCCTTCTGCCCCCTGCTGGCGAAGGTGTCGGTCTGACTGAAGTGCCAGTTCTCCCCCGAGACGTCCTCCCCTACAACCTCGATGTCCGCGGGGTCGCCCGTTCCGAGGCCCTCCTCGTGGGCCAGCCGGATGAAGTCGAGCTTCATGGGGTCGAAACCCTGGAGCCTTGCACTGATCGCGTCTATCGCGACCTGGTCGGCCGAGGCCAGGATCACGTTCTTGACGTGGGGGATCATCGCCCGCGGGCCGGGCCCCTCCCCTGCGAAGGTGCCGTCCATGACGGCGAGGATGCCGGGGTGGATCTCCTTCTGGATCCGGAGCAGGTCGACCAGCGTTTCGTGTATTCGGCTGTGAGTCCAGTGGCGCCTCTCGCTGAGCAGGCCGCCGAAGGCGTTCTTCATCGCGCCTGTGATGGTGGTGAAGACATGGGTCTTCACGGTAGGCAGGTGGACGATGTTCCTGCCGACGAGGATCTCAGGTATTTTGACGCCTTCGGGGAAGATCGAATCCAGCACCCGGTAGGGGCGCTTCGTCCTGTACGGCACCCATCTGACTTCCGGGGAGTAGAGCCGGACCTTCCGGATGCCGTGGAGCCCCTCGTCGACCTGGACCAGGTGGTTCCCCCTCTCGCCGGCGACGTCCGAAACGACCACCGTGCGGTTGTGCGTCGAGATGAGCTGGTCCCTCCTCCACCCGTCCGCCAGCAGGGTGCGAATCACCCCGTCGAGCTGCCACGGCGTCGTGGAGCACGCAGGGTACCAGTGGTGCCACGAGATGTTGATCTTGAGAAGGACGTCGCATCCCCTGTCGAAGCCGTCGGTGTAACCGATGCTTCTCATGAGTCTTGCATAGTCGTCCGTCACCGTCTCCGGGCATGTTCGGAGAACGGCCACTCTGCTACGGGCCATAAGTCTGTCCCTTCATCTTCGCCACTCGGGTCCCGCGCGGGAAGCGCAGGCATTGCGGCCGCTTCTGCCCCGCACGGGGCGTGGCATTCTCCGGATTCTACCGAAGCGGGGCTCGACCGGTCCAGTGTGGAATGCGCCGTACATATCCAGGCGGCCCATGCCGCAGCCCGGGTCGTCCAGCCTCGCCATGCCCGGACTACCGGCTTGCGACGGCCGTGCCGCCGCTCGCGCCACGCCTACCCGCCGGCATGGCACAGCGTATATTCATACAAATGGCATGGGGAAAGAACTCGATCAGAAGGGAGAAATGTTGAAGAATCTGCTGATGATGGGTGCTCTTGCGTCCGCGGCAGCGGCCGGCTACCTGGCGCCGGACCTCAGACAGGCGATTGCAGGTGCGGAGGAAGGCGAGCTCATCCCCGTCTTCATCGTCGTGCAGGGCGATCTGGACGACGCGTGGGTCGATGCTGTCACCGTGGGGATGGACCGCTACGAGAGACGCGCCTTCGTGGTCGATGCGCTGAAAGACCTGGCCGCGACCTCCCAGGCGGGCGTCCGCGAACTCCTGGCGGCGCAGCCCGAAGGAACCTGCGAGGACGTCGAGAGCCACTGGCTTGCCAATTCGATGTATTGCAGGACTACGGTGGATGTGATCCGCCAGGCGGCATCCCTGCCGGAGGTCGTTGTGGTGGAGAGCGCCTCCGACCCGGATGCCGGGCTGATCGAGCCCGTCGAGGTGCGCCCCGCCACACCCGAGGAGCAGAGCCGGGCAATCGCCTGGGGCGTCAGCAAGATCAACGCGGACGACGTTTGGGCGATGGGCTATGACGGAACCGGCGTGATCGTGGGCGTCATCGACACGGGCACGGACTACAACCACACCGACCTGGCGGCCAACATGTGGCACGACACGCCTGCCGGCCTGCACTACGGCTGGGACTTCTACAACAACGACCCAGATCCGATGGACGACTACGGCCACGGAACTCACGTGTCGGGCACCGTGCTGGGCGACGGTACCGGCGGCACCCAGACCGGCGTGGCTCCCGGGGCCACCTGCATGGCCCTCCGCATCAACTACTACTCCGGCGGCGAGAACACCTGGATCCAGGCTATGGAGTGGGGCACCTCCCACGGGACCGACGTCCTCACCATGTCCCTCGGCTCCACGCACGGCAACACCACGCTTCGCAACGCCGAGCAGAACCTGCTTGCCGCAGGTGTCTTCCACTCTGTCGCGGCCGGCAACAGCGGGCCCGGCGCAGGCACGATCCTCTCGAGCGGCGACAGCCCGCCGCCCTGGTTCCATCCCGACCAGACCTATCACGGCGGGCAGAGCGCGGTGGTCACCTGTGCCGCGACAGATTCCGGCGACACCATCGCCAGCTTCTCCAGCCGCGGCCCCGTGACCTGGTGGACGGACTACACCACAGCCAACCCACTGATCGATCCCGACATCGCAGCGCCCGGCGTTGACGTTCTGAGCACACAGTGGACGGGCGGCTACACAACAATGAGCGGCACCTCTATGGCCACGCCTCACGTGGCGGGGGTCGCCGCCCTGATGCTCGATGCGAACCCGAGCCTCACTGTCGCGCAGATCGATCAGTACATGGAGACAACGGCCCTCCAGCTCGGGCCTCCGGGCAAGGACAACGCCTTCGGCGCCGGCCGCATCGACGCCTACCAGGCCGTCCTCGCGGCTATCTCCACCGGGATAGGAGACTCGATGGAGGGCATCGAGCCCTCGGGCTTCTGCCTCAGCTCGGTGTCGCCCAATCCGGTGAGCGGCATCGCCGCCTTCCAGCTCTACACTGCCACTGCAGCGAGAGCGGACATATCGGTGTTCGACATCTCCGGCCGCGTGGTCACCGTGCTGAGCTCGGGAGAGATCGCGCCCGGAACCCACTCATACATCTGGGAGGTTCCCGCCGGCCTGGGCAACGGGATCTACTTCGTCCGCGCCAGCAGCGATGCTGGCTCCGCCACTTCGAGGATGACGATCCTCAGGTAGAGGAACCCGAGACGGGTTTGGGGGCGCAGCTCCGCTGGGGGCTGCGCCCCTTCCGGTTTCCAGAGGCGGATCGGGCGGGCAGGAAACGGCAGGGGCCGCAGGCTTCAGCCGCGCAGGTTCGAGTAGAGCCCGGTGGTCTTCCACCTCCGGTGGGCCCACCAGTAGTGGTCGGGATGCGCGCGGACCATCTCCTCGAGGCGGCGGGTGTACTCCTGCGTGAGTACTCTCTCGGCCTCCTCCGCGGGGAGGTCGGTTCTCGGCATGATGGGTTCGGTGAAGACCGCAGTCTGCCTCGGCCCCTTCTCTCTGACGAGGAAGGCCGGATACACCGGGCAGCCCATTCTCACTGCGAAGGCGGCAGCACCTCTGGGAGTAGATGCTGGAAAGCCGAAGAAATCGACTTTCACGCCATTCCTGCCGGCATCCTGATCGGACAGCCAGCACACCGCGCCCCCGCTCCTAACGACCCTGAAGATCCCTCTCATGGCTCCGTCGCGGGTGATGAGGCCGATGCCGTGGGACGATCTGAGGCGGTTGATGAATCCGTCGACGAGACGGTTGTGCTGCTCGCCCACGAGGATGCTGACGTCAGCACCGGCCTTTCTGATGATCGCCGCGAGGAGCTCCCAGTTGCCGAAGTGGAATCCCACGCCTATCCCGCCGGATCCTGCGAATCTCTCGAGCACCTCGGGGTTCCGCACAGTGACGAACTTCTCCAGATGTCTCCCGTCGAGACGGTCCTGCCTCGCGAACTCCGTCATGAAACGACCGGCGCTCGCATACGAACGCGAGCCGATCCTCCGTGCCTCGCGCCTTCCGATGCCGGGGAAGGCCTGCCTGATGTTGACGAGGGACACCCTCCTCCTTATCCCGATCAGCCAGGCAGCGCGGCCCAGGGCGGCGCCCACGCCCAGCGCAGCTTCCAGAGGCAGGACGCCGAGCGCGAAGACCGAGGCTCTCAGAGCCGCATACTCGACAATGTGTCTGAGACCCGGCTTCATGGCTCTCCCCTGTTCGGATGGATGAGGATTCTACCGGGAAGACGCTGGCCGGGCAACGAGTGACGGGCCCGAGCCTGTGCGCGGTTCAGCGGTCAGGCACCTCCACCTCCTCGTCCAGCATCACCGGCTCTATCGTTCCGTCACCTCGATAGACGACCCTGCACAGGGAGGAATCCCTGAAATACGGGCTTCCGGAACGGCTCATGTCGTTGCAGATGAAGAACCACTGTCCTTTCCACTCGAAGAACGAGCCGTGCCTGTCCATCGTCACCGGGTGCCGGCGGTACCGGAGCGGAGGGGCGACCCTGTCTTCGACTATGATCGAACCGCGGCACTCGTAGGGACCGTACACGCAGTCGGACATCCCGTAGAAGCAGCCCCAGGAGAGGTAGTACACGCCCCTTCTCACGTGCAGGAAGGGCTTGTCGTCCGTTCTTCCAGCGCCGTAAGGACCTTCGGGGCCGATGATCGCCAGCCGCCGGGGAGTCTCCGCCAGGGAGATCATGTCGTCGCGGAGACGCGCGACATGGTAGTCCCAGACACCGAATACGATGTATGCGGAGCCGTCGCGGTCCACCAGGACTCCCGGGTCGTATGCCTTCGTCGGTGCGGTTCCCTCGTCGAGCAGCGGCCTCCCGAGCGGATCGCTCCAGGGCCCGCCGGGCGAATCCGACACGACCACGCCGGTGCGTCTCGGACCCTCCGAGAAGTACCAGAAGAACCTTCCGTCCCGCTCCGCGGCGTCAGTGGCCCAGCACGATCGGAACCCGGACCCTATGTAGGTGTCCGCCGGCGAGAGGATGCACTCGCGTCTCCAGTGCACCAGATCTTCCGACGACCAGGCCCACCACTCGTCCATGACGTAGCTGCTGTTCGACGCAGACCTGTCGTGCGTAGCGTAGAGCCAGGCCCTCTCCCCGAAGACCCTCACGTGGGGATCGCACACTCCGAGCCCTGGCAGCAGGGGGTTGCAGGCCTTCACGACCCCTGCCCGCTATTCGGAGCGGATCATCGTAAGGAGCATCTTGAACCTCTCCGTCGCCCGCATCGCATGGGGCCTGCCCGCGGGCATCACCAGGATGTCGCCTGCACCCATGTGCAGAGTCTCGCCCGAGATCGTCACTTCGACCTTCCCCTCCAGCACCTGCACCGTGGCATCGTAGGGGGAGGTGTGCTCGCTGAGCCCCTGGCCGCAGTCGAACGCGAACAGGGTCAGAGAGCCGGTGCTCTTCTCGAGCAGCGTGCGGCTGACGACCGAGCCCTCCATGTAGTCGACGAGATTCGCCAGCCCGTGCGGAACGCCCTTTTCGATCACGACAGCCCTCCTTCGGTGCATCACGACGGCGGACAGCTCCCCCGGAACCTATCTCCTCCGCAGGGGATTCGGCACCTCGATCGCGTTCTCGGGACAGAGCTCGTGGCAGCACAGGCAGACGATGCACTTCCTGCGGCTCATGACCGCCCGCCCCCCCCGGACGGTGATAGCCCCTGCGGGGCAGCTCCTCGCACAGAACCCGCAACCGGTGCAGCCCGGGTTCGATCGCGGAACCGTCTTCAGAGCCCACCGGACGAGCGTCCCTGCGAAGCCCGGCACCAGGTTGTACATCCATGTGGGGGGCACCTCGAACCCCGGGAACGAAGCGCTCCCGGCCACGGCGGGGGCGCCGCCCCCCGGCAGGCCGCAGCCGCGCGCCAGTGCCGCCCGCGTGGTCTCGAGGCCCAGCGGGTCCAGGCCCACGAGCTCCGACATCACCATGTCGAGGGCGACTCCGTTCCTCGCCATGCCCAGAACGCCGTCCCGCCGCACCCTCCCGTCGGTGCCCGGGCCCCTCCTGTCCATCGCGAGCACGGCGTCCATCACCACCATGTCGAAGGGAACGAGAGCGTAGATGTTCGCGATGTGGACAGCGAGGTCGGCGGGCCTTACCGCTTTGCTGTGAAGAACGGCCTTGCCGAGCCCTGGAACCGCTCCGAAGGCGTTCTTCACCGCGTTCGTGAGGCGGCAGTACATGTGCGTCTTGAACTTGCACATGTTCACCACGGCGTCCCACTCGAGTACGGGGCGGGCGATGTTGTACAGGCTTCCGCCGGACTCCAGCTGCACGCTGCCGGCTCGCTCGAAGGACACCAGCTCCACGCCGTAGTCGGCGGCAAGGGGCTCGTACCCGCAATTGCGCCAGTACCTCTCCACTCCGCCCACGACGCCGCCCGGGCTGTCGCCGACGCCGACCCGGCAGCCCCTCTGCTTCAGGAGGACCGCCATCGCAGCGACGACGGCCGGGTGCGTTGTGATCCCCCTCTCCGGAGCCTTCGCAGCAAGCATGTTCACCTTGAGGAGGACCCCGGCCCCGGGGCGTATGCGCACGGGCCATCCTCCCGTCTCCTCGATCATCTCCCGGAGGGCTTGGACGAGAACAGGCACGTCGTAGGCCATACCCTGACGAAGGGCGACGTCATGAGCCATGCCCGACAGCCTTTCCGCCCCCGGACAGCTCGATCTCCCTGTCGAGGATGAGCCTGAGCCTCGTGTCCCAGTCGAACGGCTCCGCGGCAGCCCTGCAGTCCATCGGGTCGGGGGGATGATCCAGCATCGCCGCCGCGGCCCGGGCGAGCAGCTCCGCATCGCGGCGTGGGACGGCGCATGCCACCCGGCAGGGAAGCTCGTCCATCAGCCCGCTGCCGCTGAGCCCGACGACCGGAGTCCCGCTTGCCAGGGCTTCGAGGAACGTGAGCCCCAGGGTCTCGGCCGGAGCCCCGGATATCAGCACGTCGGCGTTCCTGTATTCCCGGGCCAGCCCCTCGCTGTCGAGGAATCCAGCGTATCTCACCCCGGGGCTGCTCGACGCCAGGGCCTCCACCCTCCTGCGCATGATGCCGTCGCCTACGACAACCAGAATGACGTCCCGCTCGGCTGAAAGCAGCCTGAAGCACTCCAGAACGAGTGACAGCCCCTTCTCCTCGCTCAGCCGCCCGACGAACAGCACCGTCTTCGCACAGGAACGCCCTTTCCGCCCCAGCGGCGAGAAGAGCGAAAGGTCCACGCCCAGAGGTGCGAGCTCGGTGTTGACGATCCCCTCCGAGGCCAGGCGTCGTCTGACGCAGGCCGATGCTACGAAGATCCTCGTGCTGTCGGAGTACGCGCGCCTCAGATAGCTCCACCCGAGCCTCTCGAGCGCCCTGCACATGGAGGGGAGCCTTCCGCACAGCACTGCCGTGTAGTTGAGGGGGAAGTACGCGTGATAGTAGTCGAAGACCGGCAGACCGGACCTCTTCCGCCATTCGCTGACGGCCCTCCGCATGAGGAAGGGGCTTCCGCACTCCACGAAGTCCGGCCTCCAGGCGTCGAGGGCACGGATCACCTGCCTGCGGCCGAGAGGGGTCCTGTAGCCGGGGGCGAAAGGAATCCGCACGCCCCGAACCGTCGCCACGGGCATCCCGGCGGGGCCGGTCAGGGACTCAGCTCCGCCAGGGACGATGGTCATGTGCTGCACGCCAGGACAGGTCCTGGCGAGCCATTCCCTCTTCTTCTCGATGTAGCGCCTGACGCCCCCCCCGGTAGGGCTCCAGAACATCGTGACGTCGCAGGCTCTCAACGACGGATCTGGGGGCAGTTGCCCAGCGCCGGGGCGAAAACCCTGTTCTTTCCGGCTCTCTTCGCGAGGTAGAGCCTCTGGTCGGCGACTTCGAGGAGCTTGTCCTTCTCGGGCACGTCGCTGGGGAAGGTGGAGACGCCCAGGCTGATGCTGACGCACCCTTGCGGCTGCTCCGAGGCATGGGGGATGTCCTGGTTGGCTGCGAGGACGCTCTTCCTGATCCTCTCGGCTATCTCTGCGGCGACCTTCCCGGATGCGAAGGGCAGGATGCAGACGAACTCCTCCCCTCCGAACCTCGCGAGGGTGTCACCCGTCTCGCCCCTCAGCGCGGACTGTATCGCCCTCGCCACGCTGCGGAGCAGAAGGTTTCCGACAGGGTGCCCGAAGCTGTCGTTGTAGTGCTTGAAGTCGTCTATGTCTATCATGATCAGGGAGCATTCGTAGAAATGTCTCTCGGCTCTGTTCAGCTCATCCCCGAGCTTGTCTTCGAAGAAGCGGAGGTTCCTGAGGTTCGTCAGCTTGTCCCTCTGGGCCAGCTCATAGAACTGCGCCTGCAGCCTCGCGTTATCCAAGGCGGTGGCGGCATGGTTCGCCAGAGTTGCTATGCGTCTCTCGGAGTCCTCGTCGAACCTCGCCCTGACCATGCTCTGAAGGTCGATCACGCCCATTGCCTTGTCGTGCACCACCATGGGCACCGCTATCTCACTGCGCGTGCTCGGGAGGTTCGGCAGATACCTGCTGTCGAGAGCCACGTCGGGGACATTCACTATCTTCTTGCCTATGATGGCGTTGGCCACCAGGCCGACAATCGAGCGGCGCCGCTGAGGGAGGGCGTCGTCTCCGGTCAGCTTCGGGAAGATCAACGACCTGCGCGTTTCGAAGCCGTCCGTCTCGTCGGGGTAGCCGGCCTGGGCGATCACCTTCAGAGACTCGGGGAAGCTCTCTTCGGAATACGTCTCCTCCGGTACCAGTATCGAGATGGCCTCCTCGGGGTAGAACCGCCTGAGAGTGCCGAGGAGGCACGCTCCGATCTCGTCCACCACCGATGTGGCATTCATGTCCCTGCCTGTGAGCGAAAGGAGCTCCAGCTCGTCGTTCCTTCGGCGCAGGTTCTCTCTGAGGCTGTTCTCCTCCGTAACGTCGGTGGCGAGGATCATCGCCCCTGAGATTCTGCCCCCGCGCCTGAACGGCGCATACCTGAGGTTCACCACGAGCTGCCTGGAGGCCCCGGTCTGGATCGACACCCCCTGCTCCAGCGCCGCCCTGCCCTCCAGGAACACCCCTCTGAGCATCTCGGGCCTCGGATCCCTGGACAGGAGAGGGAGGGCCTCGAAGAGAGGCCGTCCCTTCATGGAGTCCGGTTCCATGCCGAAGATGTCCCTGGACCTCGCTGTGGCGTCCGTAATCCTCAGAGTCTCGTCGACAAGCACAACCGCTGAATCCAGGCTGGAAAGTATCGCCGCGATCTGGTCGCGGCTCTCGCTCACCTGCTCCATGTCCATGGCTGCTGCGAGCGCAGCGGAGGCCTGGGTGCAGAACTCGGCGAGCACCTCTAGCTCGCTCCTGCCGGGCTGTGCGGCTCCCGACTGCATGTCGACTCTGACGAGGCCCAGCAGCCTGTGTCCTGCGGCCAGGGGCG
Organism: uncultured bacterium; assembly: GCA_964569245.1. Classification (GTDB taxonomy): domain Bacteria; phylum Fermentibacterota; class Fermentibacteria; order Fermentibacterales; family Fermentibacteraceae; genus JAAYTY01. Next base: position 160,210 of record CAZMTK010000003.1, read on the forward strand.
TGTCCACATAGTCGGAAGAGCCGAACCAGGCGAGCTTGATCTCCGGCAGCTGCACCTCCCTCGACAGGACCTGACGGAGCTCCCGCACGGCTATGGTCGCCGGCATCCTTTCCTGGCCCCTCAGGTTCACCGGGCCCGTATTCTGCGCAAGGCCCTTCCCGAGGCTGGCTTCCAGGAACAGATCGTCGGTTTCGCGCCTGTAGCGGAAGACCTGCACCCTGTCGAAGCCGAGGCCCGTGACAGCCGCCGCGGCAATCGCCCTGAAGATCTCGCTCACCGAGGTGCAGGTCGAAAGCTCTATGCAGAGGTCCCTGACAGTCTCGAGCCGGGTCAGCCCTGCCTCAAGAATCCCGACCATCTCGTCAAGAGTGCCCTCGCGGTCCGGCGGGAGGTGCCTGGCCGGCGATGCCAGGCGAGGCCGGACCTCCGCGAGCAATTCACCGCAGATGGAGACTATCTCCGGCATGGGAGCAGGTATCTCGAGGATCCTGTCGACTCCTGCGCGACGAGCCCTCTGGAGGACCGACCTCTCCACCCTGGGCACGAGCATCAGGACGGGGATGGAGCTCAGTATCGCGTCATGCCTCAGGTAGCGGCAGATGCGGAGCCCGCTCAATCCCGGCAGATAGATTCCGCATACGAGCAGGTCCGGAGGCGAGGCGGAGACCCGTCTGACGACCTCGAAGCCGTCCTGGCAGAGGTCTGCGGCGAATCCATCTATCCTCAGGGCCTTCTGGAGCATCAGGGCCAGTTCGGGATCGCCTTCGGCGATCAGCACCTCCCGCCCCGGCTGTGCCATGCGGTCCTACTCTGATTCCAGCGCGGCCTGTGCCGCGGCCAGTCTGGCGACGGGCACCCTGTAGGGAGAGCACGAGACATAGTCCAGGCCCGCCGAATGGAAGAAGCGTATCGAGGCAGGATCGCCGCCGTGCTCGCCGCAGACGCCCAGTTTCAATCCCGGCTTCGCCGCCCTGCCCCGCTCGACTGCCAGGGATACCAGCGCGCCTACGCCCTCCGTATCGATCGATGCAAACGGGTCCTTCTCGTAGATGCCCATCCTTACGTAGTCTGACAGGAACCTTCCCGCGTCGTCGCGAGAGAAGCCGCATCCCATCTGAGTGAGGTCGTTGGTGCCGAAGCTGAAGAAGTCGGCATGCACAGCTACTCTGCCCGCATCTACAGCCGCGCGGGGCACTTCGATCATGGTGCCTATCCTGTAAGGGATCGCGTCTGGGGCCACCTTCCTCTCGGCGAGGACTGCATCTATCACGGCCTGCGCCCTGGACCTCGATATCTCCAGCTCTGCCGGGTGACCGACCAGCGGGATCATGATCTCGGGAAGCACCGCCGTTCCGCTCTCCATGCAGTTGATGGCCGCCTCCATGATGGCTCTGACCTGCATGTCCGACACTTCGGGGTACACAAGCCCGAGCCTGCACCCTCTCAGGCCGAGCATCGGATTGAACTCGTGGAGGGACTCCACCGTCTGCCTGACGCGCTCGACCGGGATTCCCATCGCCTCGGCCATCTCCCTCTGGCCAGCCTCGTCCTGCGGCAGGAACTCGTGCAGGGGCGGATCGAGGAGGCGAATCGTGCATGGACGCCCTTCGAGGGCCCTGAATATGCCCTCGAAGTCGCCTCTCTGAAGGGGTAGAAGCTCGGCCAGGGCCTCGTTGTAGGTAGCCAGGGGCGCGGCCAGCTTGTTCTCCGTCTCCTGAGAGGGGGCGGCGGCCAGCTGGTCGCGGAGCCGCTTGACCTCCTCCGCCACCAGGATGAGCTTCCTGAAGGAGACTATCCTGTCGCCTTCGAAGAACATGTGCTCGGTCCTGCAGAGGCCGATCCCCTCGGCACCGAAGAGAACGGCCATCTCGGCGTCCCTCGGGGTGTCTGCGTTGGTCCTCACCCCGAGCCTGCGGAACTCGTCGGCCCATCCGACCAGCTCTGCAAAGCTCGCATAGAGCCTCGATTCGGACGCGGGCAGCATTCCCTTGAGCACCTGCACGATCTCCGAGGGCCGCACTTCGACCTCTCCGAGGAATACCTCTCCAGTGAAGCCGTCTATGGCGATCATGTCGCCCTCGCCCAGCCTCACTCCGGAGCACTCCAGCACCTTCGACCTGCTGTCTATGTGCAGGTCGCTGGCGCCCGCCACGCAGGGGGTGCCCATGCCCCTCGCCACCACTGCGGCATGGGAGGTCATTCCTCCCCGCGCCGTCAGTATGCCCTTCGCCACGGCCATGCCGCCGATGTCCTCGGGGCTCGTCTCGAGCCTGCAGAGAACGACCTTCTCGCCCCTCGAGGCCCAGCTCTCGGCGTCACCGGCCGTGAAGACGATCCTTCCGGATGCGCCGCCGGGCGAGGCGTTGAGCCCCTTCGTGAGGAGGCGCGCTCGCTCCTTGCTCCTCCTGTCCAGAACCGGAGCGAAGAGCTGGTTGAACGCCGGCGCGGGTATTCTCGAGACCGCCTCCCTGCGGTCTATGAGGCCCTCCTTCACCATGTCCACCGCCGCGTTGAGTGCAGCGAAGACGGTGCGCTTGCCGGCCCTGGTCTGGAGCATGTAGAGGGTGCCGTTCTCTATCGTGAATTCGATGTCCTGCATGTCGCGGTAGTGCCGTTCGAGCTTGCTCCTGACGTCAAGGAGCTGCTGGTACACCGCTGGGTTCTGCTCCGCTAGCTTCGAGATGGGCTGGGGGGTGCGGATGCCGGCGACCACGTCCTCGCCCTGCGCGTTCATGAGGTATTCGCCGTAGAAGACGTTGTCTCCGTTGGCCGGGTCGCGTGTGAAGCAGACGCCCGTTCCGCTGTCGTCGCCCATGTTGCCGAAGACCATCATCTGGACGTTCACGGCCGTTCCGTTGAGACCTCTTATCTCGTTGATCTGGCGATATCTGACCGCCCTTGGGTTGTTCCAGGAGCCGAATACCGCGTCGATGGCATGCTTGAGCTGGTCCCACGGATCTACGGGGAACTCCGAACCTGTGTGCCTGCGGTAGATCTCCGAGTAGAGCTCCACCACCCTCTTGAGGTCGTCCACGCCGAGCTCGGTGTCGAGCAGGGCCTTCCTCTCGTCCTTCACCGACTGCAGGGCGTGCTCGAAATCCTCGTGGGGAACACCCATCACCACGTCGCCGAACATCTGCATGAAGCGCCTGTACGAGTCCCAGGCGAATCTCTCGTTCCCGGTGCGCCTCACGAGGGCTTCCAGGCTGCCGGGGTTGATTCCCAGGTTCAGAACAGTGTCCATCATCCCCGGCATCGAAGCCGCCGCACCGCTCCTCACTGACACGAGGAGGGGGTTGTCCGATCCCCCGAACACCTTGCCGGTCACAGCCTCGAGTTCTGACAGCTTCTCCCTGACCTCCTGCTCGAGGCCTTCCGGCCATCTGCCACCGGCGCCGTAGTACGCTTCGCATGCTGTTGTGGCTATCGTGAAGCCTGGAGGGACCGGCAGGCCGATTCTCGACATCTCGGCGAGGTTCGCGCCCTTGCCCCCCAGGAGCATCTTCTGGTCCTTGTCCCCCTCTGTCCTGCCAGCTCCGAAGAAGTACACGTATTTCACGATCCACCCGCCTGAGAATTGGTTTAGGAACTGTCAGACCGGCATTGCCGTCTGCGGATCGAATAACCGTTGAGTATATGTCTGGAAGGCTTCCAGATCAAGCTAGACGGGCCTAGACGGGCGCCGTATCCCGCCTTTCCCATATCCAGGCTATGAAGTCCTCCAGGAGGCGCCGCTCCTCCTCGGATACGGGCGACGCCCTGTCGGCCGCCCACTCCACCGCCTCCGCCGGGGAATCGAAGGATGCCAGTCTGTCCGTGAGGTCGGAAAGAGCGTCCATCAGCCTGCTCTGACGGACGGCTTCGGCGAGCTCGGAGCCGTCCCGGGCTGCGGATGACAGGAGATCTGCACCTGGCAGGGCTCCATCTCCGAGGGCCGCCTCCATCTCCTGCAGATGCTCCCTGAGCTGGGTGACCGAGACTCCGTAGTCCAGGGCGATCCTGTCCTGCGTGTGGTGCGGTCCGGAGCGCGTTACAAGGTATTCCAGCGCGGCGGCCCAGATCGCCGGCTTCCGCCCGCCGGGCTTGCCGGAGGCGCAGAACCTCTTCCAGAGCTCCTCGGCGGCTGCCGCTCTGTCCTTGCCGTATCCGTGCAGCTGCAGCATCCCGGCAGCCATTGCAGGCACCAGATCCGTGAAGGGCAGGTCGTCTCTCGTCATCGTGCCGCGCTTCAGCCTGACCCTCAGAGCCTCTATCTGGAGCAGCGTGTGCTCGATGCGCTCGTCGAACGGAGCCAGGTCGCGAGCCTGGAGCAGGAGATGGAGGCTCTCCTCCAGCCTCCCGCGCTTCGCCTCGAGCATCGCGAGGTAGGCGAGCGTCGCAGGCACCCTGTGCTGCTCCCTCCTCGCCGTTGAGACCAGCATCCTCTCGGCCTCGGCATCGCGGTCGAGCATCAGCAGCACCAGCCCGGCCTTTCTCCTCGCGTCCAGATCCTCGGGGATGGCGCTCAGGTACTCCTCCAGGCAGTCCAGAGCCTTCGAGAACCAGTCGAGCCTGAGAAAGATGTCCGCGGCGAGGAGCAGAGCGGCGGGTCCAGGGATGCCATGCCATTCGAACGAGGAGAGCCTCCGGGCCACGTCTGCGGACCTTCCTTCGGACAGGTCGAGACGGCAGAGTCCCAGAAGCGATAGGTCCTCGTCCGAGGTGCCTCTGACGGCGGGGTCTCCCAGCAGGCGCTCCAGGCACTCCCTCTCCGCGGCGCGGTCGGAGGAATCCCGGGCTTTCTCGACCTGCTTCCAGAGCCAGGCTATCTTGCCGGCAGGCGACTGTCCCTCTCGCTCCCTCCCCTGCGCCATCACTCCCTCACGATCGCGAGCACATCAACATGCTCCGCCTTGTTCTCGAATACGGACGATCCCATAGATACGGCCTCCAGACTGTAAATGTAAGCTCCCGAGGCCGGCCGGTCACCGTCCGCGTCGAGGCCGTCCCAGATGATCTGGTTGTATCCCTGGCTGCAGGGACGTTCGATCCGGCGGATGCACCTCCCGGATATCGAGTAGATGCTCAGGGTTACCGAGGCGTCCTCGGAGATCCTGAAGCTGAAGCAGCGCTGGCCGTCTCCTGGGTTGGGGTATACGAGGGCTTCCGACAGGCTCATGCCCGAGGATGCCACTGACTCGATCATCAGGGTGTCGCGCGAACTGTTGCCCGCTCCGTCGAAGCTCCACAGGATCAGCGAGTGCTGGCCTGGCTGGAGAGCCCCCAGCGGATACTCGAGACCGCCCCTGGTGGTGCTTCCCTGGTCGTAAGAGAACCATTCCCCGACATCCGCGCCCTGCCCGTCCGTGAAGAGGGTCAGCTGCCTGCCCGAGCCGCCAAGGAAGCAGATTCCGCTCGAATCCTCGAGGGTCGCGAACAGGACCGCCTCGCCCGACACCACGGGGTGCTCGATCCCCTCGTATCCCTGCATCCACATCTCCGTCTCGGGGCCTTCGTAGTCGCCTCCGCCGGGGGAGCCGGACACCACGGGGACCGGATCGGCCGCTCCCGAGAGTAGCCAGCCCGGCCCGGGCACTCTCGAGGAGGCCCTCCCGAAGACTCCCGTCACGGTCTGACATGGCACGATGCAGTCCAGCTCGAAGGTCCCCCCGGATATCGCCGCACTGCCCCTGAAGGACACTCCCCCGTACTTCAGCCACGTTATCACGTAGCCTCCGAGGCAGGTGTAGTCGACGAACTGCGAGGACTCGCGCAGTTCGACCAGGGAGATCCCTGCCGCGGCGTCGCATGCTCCCTCCAGGCGGTTAATCTCGCCAGTGCGGAGCGTATCGGCTTCCACAACGACCGAAACCTCGCCGTCCGGCCGGTAGAAGGGCATGTCCAAGTCGCCGAAGAGGATGTAGTAGCGGTTGTTATAGACGTAGGCGGAGCCGTCGAGCAGCTTCGAGAGCCAGAGCCGTTCGCCGACAGAGAGGTTCTGCCCGTTGTAGATGGAGTCTGTGAAAGCCCGTGCGAATGCGTAGTTGGCGGGACCGTAGGTGCCGCGAGTGGCCGCTATCGAGGCGATCGCTCCGCCCGCCGGCAGCAGCAGGAGCTTCTCGGCGATGGCATCCTCCACAGTGCCGTCGAAGTGCCCGACGTCGCAGGTAGCCCAGAATGTCAGCGGCAGGCGCCTGCCGTTGTCCAGCCTGTCGACGTCGCCGGAGAGGAAGATCTTCTCGTGGGTGATCTGCCCGGCCGAGCCGTGCCCGAAGAAGAGCACGTACCCCTGTCCGTCGCCGAGCTCCTCCACAAGGTCCTCCCTTGCCTCCGGCTTCTCCGGGTGGGTCTGGCCGACGGGCCACGGGTACTCGATGAGGTAGAACTTGATCCTGTCCACGGAGCGCGGCAGGACCTCCTCCGATATGAGCTCGGCGGAAATCGTATGCTCCGCCTCGTTCTGGCTCGATCCTCCCCACTCGTCGTCGGCGATCACGAGCGCTCGGTCCAGCCAGGCCCCTCTGGCCTCGCCCGACTCGCAGGAGGCCAGCTTGGCGACGAAAGAGAGCAGCTCCGAGCCGTTGTCGACGGGAATCCTCGATATGGGGAGCTCGGGCATCTCCGCTCCCTGGTGCACCATCGTGTAGTAGTCGTCGAAGCAGGGCGAGCCGGGGCCTCCGAGCTCCACGGGGGGGATCATCACGGGCCGGCCGGTGGTGTGGTTCAGGTAGTCGTAGTGACCGTCGCCGACGAGCACCACGCCCTGGCAGGCCGGGCTCCAGGAGTCCATCGCCCATCTGACAGCGGATCTGATGGCGCCGGGGTCGGCAACGCCCTGTCCGAACTCGTCGTATATCTCCCGGGTCGTTGCCACCTCGCACTCGGCTCCGCGCGACTCCATCAGGGCCACGAGCCCCCAGGCATCGTCCAGGAGCGTCTCCGGCACTATGACGAGCCTGTCGGCGCCCGTGACGGTTCCAACCAGCCTGCCGGGCGAAGCGGAGGCGATCGAATCGGGACGGAGCCAGTCGGAGGGAGCCATGACCAGGAGCCTGGTGGTGTCCTCGACTGCGAGGGAGAACCTCGCCACCCCCGATCCGTACTCCACGCCCGTCAGGAAAACCGGAGCGGTGAAGCTGTCGAACAGGTACACGCCCGAGCCCTGCTGGGCCGGGCCCACTGTCATGTTGAACCTTCCAATGGCGTGCGTTCCGGGCAGGAGCTCGACTCCCGCCGACTGGGACGACTGCCTGGGATACTTCACGGCCAGCCAGTCGAAGAGCACCTCGATGTCGGAACCGGCGGAGTTGACGACGGTCAGGACGCCGGACTGCGGAAGCGCTACCTCTTCCGACTCCACAACGAACTCGCCGGCTCCATAGCCGCTCTCCTGTGCTATGACGCTTCCGCCGAGACGTATCTCCACCGTCCAGTCTCCGCCGGTCTCGCTGCTGAAGCCGGCTCTGACGACCGATGCGCCGGCGGCGAGGCCGGGATTCGAGAACTGCACTCCCTGCTCTTCGCCGGGAGAGAGGACCGACCAGCTCCAGCCGGTTTCGGAGTCGCTCTCCGGGCTCCACACCGACTCTTCCTCGTACCACCCGAAGCAGGGGATGACGCCGCCCCACTCCGGCAGCGAGCCCGAGGGCGCTCCCGGGATGCCCTGGATCCTCAGGCCTTCGGAGCCGCCCCAGGTCAGCCAGTAGACGTTGGCGGACGCGAACCGGTGCCTCTTCATCCACGCCCAGCTGCCGTAGGGCGTCCACCTGTCGAGGCCGCGGCCGAGGAACCTCAGCCTGTCGCCCTGATCGAAGGTGCCGTCTCCTCCGTCCTGCACCTCGATCGCCACCTCGAACAGGTCGTGAGACGCATCCGGTGCGGTCGGGAACTCCTCGCCGGGGCCGCAGAACATCCGCAGGCTCGTCGAGGGGACTCCCTCCACCTGGCAGCCTGCAGCCTCGAGATCATCGCAGGATACCTCGTAGCCTCCACTGGAGGAGATCGACAGCCTTGCCCAGGGACTACCCCAGAAATCGCCTGGATCGTTTCCGTCTTCCCTGCGAACAGGCCAGAATGCGCAGCCGTCGGGCGCCAGCGCTCCGGCGAGGAGGCCGGGCGCCCCCGGGTCCGGGAAACGACCCTCCCATCCGACATCTATCCTGATCCTGGAGATGGACCTGCCGGGTTCGGACGGCAGCCACGGGAATATGTCCAATGCGGCGAACATGCAGCCGGCAAGCGGCACGACGCCCTGGAGGCGCACTCTCTCGGTCGGCGGGGGTACTTCGGGTCCGGGGGTCTCCACCGTCTCGAGACCCTCTCCGGAGAGAACAGGCGCACGGTAGAGCGGTCTCCCGGCAGGATCCTCCTCCGCAGGAACCATCTCGAGAACCTCCCAGGCCAACCTGGGAGAGCACCCCTGCGGGACCGGGACGTACATCCGGAGGCACGGAAGCGCGATCGAGCCTGGGCGGAGCAGCGTCCCCGCGCCCTCGACGGTCATGAAGACCGCACCGCCCGGGGCCGTGACGGGCTCGGCCGCCTCGATGTCCACGACGAGAGACGTACCGCCGCTCCCGCTCTCGATCACGTCCACTCCGCAGACGGCGGAGCCCCAGGCCAGCAGTGCCAGGAGACAGGTTCTCTTCATGCCTCTCCCGTGATGCGCGGCAGGGCCTCCCGGGCCCCGGCACGGATGTGGACAACTCCCGCCAGCATGCTCAGCGGCGTGGGCTCCGGGTTGACTTCTATTATGCGTGCTCCCCGGGACAGCGCGGCAACGGGCACTCCGGCCGCCGGGTAGACGATCATGGAGGTGCCCGCCACGATCATGAGGTCGGTGGCGGAGGCGATGGCCATCGCCTCATCCATGGCCCCAGCGGGAAGCGGCTCGCCGAACATCACGACGTCGGGCCGGAGAACCGCCCCGCAGGGGCAGCGCGGCGGGAGGTCGGCGAGGAGGCGCGCATCCGCTTCTGCTGAGAATCCGCACCTGCGTGAGCACGACGCGGTTCTGATCGTACCGTGGAGCTCCACCACCCTCGAGCACCCCGCCGCCCTGTGGAGTCCGTCCACGTTCTGCGTGATGACGGGAAGGGTGCCGATCCTCCTCTCCAGCCTCGCAAGCGCCATGTAGCCCTCGTGGGGCTCTATCCCCTCGAGGGAGGCAAGGCGCTCGCGATACCATTCCCATACCAGGGCGGGCTCCCTCTCCAAGGCCTCCATGGTGGCAAGATCCTCTGCGCGGCGCTCTCGCCACCAGCCGTCCGCTCCCCGGAAGGTCCTCAATCCGCTGTCCCGGGACATCCCGGCTCCGGTGAAGACGGAGGGGACCCTGCTGGCCGCCAGAAGAGACGCAGCCATCTCGAATGCCTCGTCGAGGCCGGTCAGCCCTCTCATCCGCCGTCCCTGATCACTGCGAGCACGCCCTGGCGGGTCTCGGTCCTCCCCGCCGAGGAGGCGAAGACCAGCCTGTAAATGTAGGGGCCGCTGGCGGGCGCGTCGCCGTCGGAATCGAGACCGTTCCATGCGAGCTGGCAGTATCCCTGGGAGAACGCAGCGGATCCGGACCAGATGGCCCTGCCCGCTATCGTGTAGATGGTCGCCTCGACAGTGCCTGGCGAGGAGGCTTCGAAGCTGAAGACACGTGCACCTTCAGCGGGGTTGGGGAACACGACGAGGTTCTCGACGAGCGGACCTTCCGCTCCGGTCACCGACAGCGGCAGCGTGTCCCGCGCGACATTGCCCATGCCGTCCCAGGCCGCGAGTATGAGTGTGTGGGGGCCTTCGAGCAGCCCCGGAAGAGCATACTCGAGGCCGCCTGTCGTGGAGCTGCCGGGCAGGTAGGAGAACCACCGGGAAACGTCGAATCCCTGTGCGTCTATGCTCAGCAGGATGGCCCTGCCGGCCGCGCCGCCGAAGACAGCTATCCCGCTCGAGTCCTCCAGCTCGGCGCAGAGCACGGCCGGCTGCGTGACGACGGGGGAGGGTTCGCCCCTGTGGCCGTCTATCCAGAGCTCTATCGCAGGTCCCGCGCTGTCCGCGGAGTATCCCCCCGAGTCGGCCACGGCGACCCATTCCCGCCAGGAGACGCCGGTTCCGTCCATCGAGATTCCCGGGCCTGAGCAGCGCCCGAAGGCTCCCGAGTCTGCCTGGACAGGCATGAAGAACTCTATCGCCAGGGGCTCCCCGGAGACCTGGAAGGCGCCTCTGAAGGCGGAGCCCCCGTAGCGGAGGTAGTCCATGGATGCTCCGCCCAGACAGGTGTAGGTGGTCCAGGCGGCACTCTCCCGGGCGGTGAGGAACACGGTTGCGCTGTCCGGCCGGTCGATCTCCACCCTGTTCCTCCTGCCCCTCCACAGAGTGTCCCCTTCGACCTCCAGAGTCTCCCACAGCCTTTCCGGCATGCCGAGAGGGAGAGTCCCGTCGCCGAGCAGGACATAGAGCCTGTTGTTCGTGTAAAAGCCCGCTGACAGGAGCTTCGAAGCCCAGAGGGCCTCTCCCGGGGAGATGCGTTCCTCGCTCGTTATCAAGTCGTAGTAGGGCTCGAAAACCGCCCTGTTCCCGGGGGAGGTCGTCCCGCGGGTGGAGGCGACCACGGACACCGCCCCACCTCCCGGCTGGAGAACGAGCTTCTCGCCCATGCAGTCGGCCGAGACGAGGTCGAACATGCCGACGTCGCAGCTCGCGAAGGTCATAGTGGGGAGGCGCCAGCCGTTCTCCAGACGCTCGATGTCGGCGGACACGAAGAGCTTTTCGTGGCAGAGCTGACCGTAGGAACCGTGGCCCGAGAAGAATGTCGCGGCGAATCCCCGGCCGAGTGTTCGGACGAAGTCCTCGCGCGCCTCCGGCTTCTCCCTGCCGCTGCCTGGCCAGGGGTACTCCACGAGGTAGAACTTCTCCCGGTCGACCGAGGGAGGCACAACGGAGTCGGCCAGGATGTCACAGAACAGCGTGTGCTCGGTCTCGTTCTGGGACCAGTTGCCCCATTCGTCGTCGGCCGTGAACAGCATCCGGTTCCTCCACTCGCCGGAGGATCCCGGAGCCTGGAGGGCGGCGATCTTGGAGAGCACCACCGCCAGCTCGGCGGGCGTGTCCGCGGGTATCCTGCTCACAGGCGCCTCCGGCAGGTCTCCGCCTTCGTGGGCGATGACGAATCCGTCGTCAAGGCAGCGCCCGTCGGTCTCCCTTATCTTCACCCAGGCGAAGAGAGAGGGGGGGGCGGAGCCGAGGTTGCCGAGGGGGTCTGTGTGTCCGTCGCCCACGAGGACGAGGTGCGAGGCCGGGGGGCTCCACTCGTCCTGCGTCCATCTGAAGAAGGATCTGACGGCCCCGGGATCGGGCACTCCCTGGCCGAACTCGTCGATCACCTCCTGCAGGCTCACGCACTGGGCATCAATGCCTCTGGCCTCCATGAGGGCCGCCAGCTCGACCGCACCTTCCATCAGGTGGTCGGCCGAGACTATCGCCACATCCGCGCGCGGCAGGATTCCGGTAATGCGACCGGGCTGTGCGGGAGCTATCGACACCGGGACGGCCAGGTGCTCCGAATCGGCGAGGAGCAGCCTGGTCCCGTGGGATACATAGTGCGAGAACGAGACTGAAGGGTCCTGGAGGACGGCGCCGGTCAGGAGCAGCGGGCGGAAGGGATCGGTGTAATCGACGAGCCTGAAGGATCCCTCGACAGGACCGATGTCGAAGCTGTACCTGCCGGACTCCGCGTCGTCGAACAGGATCTCGCAGCCGGCCGAGGACGAGGATTTCCGGGGATAGGCGACACCGAGATAGTTGAAGTACACGCCGCCTGAGGCATGGCCCTCGCTGATCGTCTTCACCATCAGCGTGTTGGTGCCCGAGACCAGGGGCACGTCTTCGAAATGGAAGGCCATCTCTCCATCGAACTTGCTGATGGTGTCGGCGAAATCCACCCCGTTCATGGAGAGGAGGATGTGGTGGTCGCCGAGCGAGTCGGCCACCAGCCCCAGATCCAGCGAGCCCGGACCGTCCACCGCTTCAGCGACGAAACCGTAGTATCCCGGGTACTCGAAGAGTATCCCTCCCTCGACCCACCCCGTCCTGCTCTCGACCCTGGGCATCCACACATACTCCGGCTCGATCCAGATCCTCCCCGGGAGCGAGTCGCCCCAGCCGGGCGACCCGTCGGGCTCCGCCGATGCTGAGTTCATCCTCAGCCCGGTTTCGCCCCCCCAGGTTAGCCAGTAGGTGTTTGCAGCGGCATAGCGGTGATACAGCCTCTCCACAGTGGTCGGCGTGGGCTCGAAGCGAAGGATGCCGAGTCCTACGAAGAGGATGCTGTCCTCCGCGTCGAATACCCCGTCTCCGCCGTCCAGAACTTCGATCCCGATTTCGGAGAGCTGGTGGGAGTCCGCCGGGTCGGACATCACGAACTGCCTTCCCGGGCCGGTGAACATCCTCAGTGTCGCCGACGACGATCCGGTGACGTGACAGCCCTCCTGCTCCAGCATCTCGCCGGTCATCATGTAGAGGCCGTTTGCGGCGACTCCTATCCTCGCCCAGGGGCGCCCCCAGAACTCGCCGCCCGTGGTCCCTCCTCCGCCGGACGGAGGCCACCAGAGCACTCCGGGCGGACAGACCAGTGAGGCGAGGCCATCCTCCAGCGGCACCGCGCCGGGAGCGGGCCGCCATGACAGCTCGATCCTGGCGGAGGACGCATAGGCGCCGGAGGCTGGATCCCTCAGCGGGTGGACCCGCGCCACGGCCATGTCGACTCCTGCGATCCGCATGGTGGCCACCTCGATCGGATCGAAGGCGCGTCCGTCTTCGGCCGCCTGGAACCGCTCGGCGCTCTCCAGGCCGGTTCCCGCGAGCGTCGGCGGTGAGCAGGGCCTTCTTCCGGCGGGAGTCTCGAACTCCGAGACGGACAGCACAGTCAAGCGGGATTCGACCTCCGCTCCGGGGGGCACGGGAATGAGGAGGACCAGCTCGGGGACAAGGGGCATGTCCGGCTCTCCGGAGAGGCTGATCCCGCGCATGACGGGGTAGAACAGCCCGTCACCGGCTTCAACGCAGGCGGGAGGGGGGAATGCCGCCACGGCGGAGAATCCGGCTTCCGAAGACGAAACGTCCCTCAGCGCTGCAGCCCCGATGTCGGCTGCGGCGGCCAGGAGGAGCAGGGGGAGTGTGATCAAGGGCGCTCCCTTCCAGACGCGGAAACTACGAGGGGGAGAGCCCCGATGCAAGCCCGGCGCCCTGCCGTGCGGCACCCTCCCGCTCCATATTAGGGCAATCACGGGAGGAGTGCCTTGGGTTCCCTTTCGTTCCACCTCGCCTGGAGATACATAAGGCGCCATCCCCAGCGCAGGACGGTCGCGTTCACGGCCGTAGTGAGCGTAGCGGGAGTGGCTCTGGGGGTCGCTGCGCTCCTCGTCGTCAACGGCGTGCTGGACGGCCTGGGGCGATTCATCGCGGAGTCGGTCCAGACCGTCGACGCTCCTCTCGCAATCGTTCCGGTCGAAGGGGTCTCCTTTCTGATTCCCGACAGCCTCCTCGCCGTGGTCGAGTCTCTTCCGGGGGTTGCGTCTCTCTCCCCATACATAGAGGGCGAGGCTGTCGCGCGGCTCCCCTCCAGGAACATCGACAGCGGTTGCAGGGTGAGGGGCGTCAATCCCGACAGGGAGTTCGGCTCCACCGGTCTTCCCATCCAGGTCGTCTATGGCGGGCTTCACCTCTCGACTCCGGAGGGCGTCCCGGGGGCTGTGATGGGGCTGTACCTCGCGGAGCAGTTTGCACACCCGCTCGGGGACACCCTTCTGCTCTTCCCGCCGCGGTCTTTCTTCAGTTCACACGGGTTCGCGGTGGGCAGGGTAGTTCTGTGCGGCGCCGTAGAGACAGGGCTTCCAGTGAACGACAGGGCGATGGCCTGGGTTCCCCTGGACATAGCGAGGGCGATGTTCCTGCCCGAGGGAGGTCTCTCCGGCATCTCGGTCAGGCTCGATCCGTCAGCCGATCCGGCCGAGGTCGCGGCCTCGATGACGGAGCTTCTGCCGGAGAACGCCGAAGTCGAGACCTGGCAGGAGAGGAACCCCTCGCTCACGGCTTCTATGGAGCTGGAGAGGCTGGGATCGATGGCCGCGATCCTCCTCGTCACCCTGGTGGCGACCTTCAACATCGCCGGCACCATCGCACGCTCGGTCATAGAGCGCAGGAGGGACATCTCGATACTCAAGGCCATGGGGGCGGGACGGGGGCTGGTCATGCGGCTCTTCCTGTGGGAGGGCGTCCTGGTCGGCGCCGCGGGAGTCGCCATCGGCCTGGCATTCGGTCTGGCCGGCTGCTGGATCATAGGAGCGACCGGCCTGCTGAAGCTGCCCGACGTATATTCATTCCACGAGAGGATCCCGGTGCACCTGGGCGCCCTGGACGCCTTCCTCGTCTGCATCGCCGCATTCGCTTTGAGCGTGCTGTCAGGCGTATTCCCCGCCGTCAAGGCGGCGGGGTTCGATCCGGTGAGGGGGCTCCGCGGATGATCATTCCAGCCGCGGCTCTGGTGCTGCTCGTCTACATCTCTCCGCAGGACTCCGTCCGGAAGTCCGTGAGCCTCGCAGAGATCTCCACCTCCGCCGTAATCTACGCAGAGATGGCGGCAAGGGACGGCGGAGAGGACGCACTCCTCCTCGGGCGAATGCTGGAGCTCTCCGGAAGGTTCGAGGAGGCCGCCCTCTATTACGCCATGGCCCTGGAGGACGTCCGCGACCCGGAGACGGAGGCATGGCTGGAGCAGAGGCGCGCAGGCTCGACGCCGCTGGACACCGTCCTCGTCCTGCAGGCGAGGATAACGAACACGGGATCCTCCACGGCCAGGGGGCTCACCCTGCTGATGCCGCTCCCGGAATCGCATCCCCCCTATCAGGAGATCAGCATCCTTGGAGGAGCCTTCGAAGTCGACTCGGGCTTCCTGGTCTGCCCGGTCGAGTCCCTCGGAGCGGGGGAGAGACGCAACCTGCCCGTCTTCGTCCGGGTGGAGCAGCGCCCCTTCACCTACAGGCCGATCTCGATGCCTTCAGGCTTCCCCGGGCTGGATGAGCTGGGAGGCTTCCTCCGTCAGGTCGAGATCCCCGCGAGCTTCACCGGGCGCGGACCCTGCCTGGACATGTCGCGCGAGGTCGCCAGGCTGGCGACGCAGGCGGGCTTCGAGGTCGAAGTCGTCGGAGGCCTTGTGTGGAGGGGAGACAGCCTGATTTTCCACGCATGGGACTTGCTGGCGAACGGGATCCCTGGAATGCCTCTGGATCCCCTGCTCTTCAAGACCGACTCGCTCAGGGCGGTGGGCCACTGTCCCACCGATGTGATCCCGCTCTGGGATCTCGCCAGGGGCTACGAGCTCAGCGTACTCTATCCGTCCGACCAGAAGGGCATCGAGATAGGTCTGAGAGCGTTCTTCCTTCCCTTCGATCCGGACAGCCTGGGGCTCCCGGCCCTCCTGAGGTTCGCAGCAGAACCGCCGGGGCTCCGGCAGGGGGGGCTCTGAACGCATTCAGCCCAAGCGGCGGGGGCGTGGCCGCCGGATCGGGACGTGCCCCGTCACGGATCCGGGAATGATCGGGACGGGCCGTCTCGAGGTCACCTGGACCCGCATACCGATCTCCGGCCTTCCGGCCCGGCTCGAGGGCTTCCGGATCGCCCTGGTGGCCGACATTCATCACGGACGCTTCTTCGGCTCAGGAGCTGTGCGGAGGGCGGTTGAGGCGGTGAACCGAGCCGCGCCGGACCTCGTGGCGCTGGCTGGAGACTATGTCCTCGGGAGTGCCGACTACATTTCCCCCTGCATGGACCTCCTCTCCGGGATCCGCGCCCCGTGCTGCGCAGTCCTGGGCAACCACGACCACTGGGAGGGGCCCGAGGAGACCCTGCGCCTGCTGTCCGACCGGGTTCGCGCGAGTACGCTGGTGAATTCCTCGATGCGGGTCGGTTCGACAGGGGAATCCCTCCTCGTCTGCGGAGTGGGCGACTTCTGGGAGGACGAGCAGAGGCTCGACGACTGCCTCTCCGGGAAGAGGCCCGGCGAGCCGGTGGTCCTGGTGTCGCACAACCCCGACTATGCCGAGGAGCTGCCTCCCGGGGAGGTGGCCCTCGTGCTTGCCGGTCACACGCACGGAGGGCAGGTGGTGCTTCCCCTTGTCGGCGCGCCGATGCTTCCCTCCTTCTACGGGCAGAAGTACCGGAGCGGTCTGGTGAAGAGCGGGGGCACGGCAGTGTACGTGTCTAGGGGAGTGGGCGTCGGCAGCCCTCCCGTCAGGCTTAACTGCAGGCCGGAGATGGCGGTTCTGACCCTCACGGGTCTCGCACCGGCGATTCCCCGGGAGAGGAGCAAGGTATGACCAGACTCGACTTCCCGTCACCGGCGCTGGCTGCGCTGGCTGCGCTGGCCTGCGGCGGTCCGCCGGCGGATCTCGGCGCGGCCGAGAGATATGTCGAGGCGTCGGGCGGCCGAGAGGCCCTCGAGGCGGTCATGGTGGTGCACACCGTTGACAGCCTGTGGCTCGCAGGGCTTGCGGGGACCAGCGAGTCCTGGTGGCAGAGGGACCCCTTCAGGGGGCGTGTTACCGTCGAGATCGGCCCCGTGCGACAGGATCTCCTGATAGCGGGCGACAGCGCCTGGACGATAGACAGAAACGGGCTTCTGGCGCCGGGTGACGAGATGGCGACGATGCAGGGCCGGCTGGCGAGGGAGATCATCTTCCTGGATGCATTCCTGGAACCCGGGGGGCTCGAAGCCCTTCCCGACAGCACGGTGGAGGGCATGGCGGTCTCGCATCTCCTCCTCTCGCGGGAGGGACTCGAGGACGTCCATTTCTACATCTCCCGGGAGACGTGGCTGCCAGTCCTGATCAGGACCAGAGTGATGGGCATGGAGGTGCTCTCCTGGCCGGCCGACTACAGGGAAACAGGCGGAGTGGTGAGCCCAGGCTCCACTCGCGAGGCGATCCCGGCGCTCGGGCAGGAATCCGTTTCGAGGAGCCTCCTTGTCGAGTACAACGTTCCGGTCCCCGACAGCGTGTTCGAGGCGGCAGGGCTGTCGGGCGACTGGGAGCTGGCGTGTCCGGGGGTTCCGTTCCCGTTCGAGCTGCACGGAGGACACATCTATCTTCCGGGGAGTGTCGCAGGACGGGAGGTCGACTTCCTGCTGGACAGCGGCGCGGGAGCGACGGTGCTCGATTCGAGGCTCGCCGAGGAGCTGGGGCTGGCGGGTGAAGGGGAGTTCAGCGCGCTGGGAATAGGAGGATCATCGTCCTTCGGTTTCGCAAGGGTTCCGGAGTATTCGGCCGCCGGCGCCGCGGTCAGGAACCAGACGCTGGCGGTGATGGCACTCGACGAGCCGTTCTATCCCTCGACAGGAAGGCACATCGGGCTGGTGCTCGGCTACGACTTCCTCAGCAGGTTCGTCACCAGGATCGACTATGGCGCATGCACGATCACGCTCTTCGACCCCCGGGACTGGTCATTCGAGGGCTCGGGGGATGTGCTGGAGGCAGGGAGGGCGATGGGGCTGCTCTCGATAGAGGCCGTGCTGGAGGATTCGATACCGCTGGAGCTCCTCCTCGATACGGGAGCCGGCGGCGGCCTGCACTTCTCGCCCTCGTTCCTGGAAGCACACCCGGGGTTCCTGGACGGGAGGCCGTCCTTCGAGGCCTCGGTGCAGGGAGTAGGCGGCGAGGAGAAGGTGGTCTTCTTCCGTGCGGGCGCCCTCGAGCTGGGAAGCTTCGTGGTCGAGTCGGGGCTCTGCTCCTCGGCGGCGTCCGCTCCGGTGCTCTCGTCGTTCGACGGAATAGTCGGGAGCGACGTGCTCGCGAGGTTCGTGCTGACTCTGGACTATTCACGCTCGGAGGTGGTCCTGGAGCCCTCCGCCCTTTTCGATGCGGGGCTCCCGGAGTCGAAGACCGGCTTGGGCGTGATGATCGAGGGGGACGGACTCGAAGTCGAGGAGGTCATGCCTGGATCGCCCGCGGAGCGGGCCGGGCTGCAGCCGGGCGACAGGCTCCTCGCAGCGGCGGGCATGCCGCTGCAGGCCGACGGCCTGGCGCTCCTTGACTCGCTTTCGTCGCTCGAAGAGGGGTTCGTCATGGAGATGGTCTTCGAGAGGTCCGGAGTCGTCGATACCGCGAGTGTCGTGCTCGAGAGACTGCTCTCCGGAGGGAGCTGAGAGATGATAGCGGTGATTGTCAGGATAACCGTGAGGCCCGATTCGACGGACCGGTTCGTGAGGGAGACGCTGGAGAACGTCGCGCAGAGCAGGAGGGAGCCGGGCATAGCGGCCTTCGACCTGCTTCGCGACCTCTCCGATCCCTGCTCCTTCCTTCTCGTAGAGGCATACAGGGACGAGGACGCCCCGGCAAGGCACAAGGAGACGCCGCACTACGCAAGGTGGAGGGATGCTGTCGAGGGAATGATGGCCGCCCCGCGAAGCAGCACGAAGTATGAGCTCGTCGAGCCGGCCCCCTGAGCGTTCTCTTCATTTCGAGCTGGCGACGGCGGGCCGAATCCTTTTCGGGGCCGGCTCGATCTCGGCCCTGCCGGGAGTCTGCCGCGAACTGGGGGAACGCGCTGCGCTCTTCTCGGGGGCGCCTGAAGGAGTAGTCGCGGAGGTCGTCGCCGGACTCCAGGAGCAGAGGATCTCCGTGTCGGTCTTCGAAGCTCCGCCCGAGCCGGGTTTCGATGCAGCGAGAGGATCGGCGAAAGCCGTTCGAGAGCAGTCCTTCGACTTCGTCGTAGGCCTTGGCGGAGGGAGCGCGATCGACCTCGCGAAGGCCTCTGCAGCCCTGGCCGTCAACAGCGGTCCGCTGGAGGACTATGTAGAGGTGGTCGGGAGGGGCCTTCCACTGGAGAAGCCGCCCCTTCCCGTCGTCGCGGTGCCGACCACTGCCGGAACCGGGTCCGAGGTCACCCGCAACGCTGTTCTTACAGCCCCCGAGGGCGTCAAGGCCAGTCTGCGCAGCCCGATGATGCTCCCTTCGAGGGCCGTGGTGGACCCGATGCTTACGGTCGGCATGCCCGCGAGCCTCACGGCCTCCACCGGGCTGGATGCCCTCGCACACCTGCTCGAGGCGTTCGTATGCACCAGGGCCAACCCGCTGACCGACGGCTTCTGCCGCACCGGCATCTCGTCCGTGGCGGCCAGCCTCGTTCGTGCGTGCAGGGACGGGACAGATCCCGAGGCGAGAACGGGCATGTCCCTCGCGAGCCTCCTTGGAGGCATGGCGCTGGCCAATGCAGGGCTGGGGGCGGTCCACGGAATCGCCGCTGCAGTAGGCGGCCGCTTCGGGATGCCTCACGGAGAGGCCTGCGCCGCCCTCCTCCCTCCGGTAACGCTGGCCAACGTGACTCTCCTCGAACGGCTGGCCCCGTCCTCGCCGGCGCTGACTCGATATGCGGAAGCGGCAACGATGCTCACCGGCAGGATAGATGCAGAGCCTCTCGACGCCGCCGAATGGATCGAGGAGATATCCGTGGAGCTCGGGAGCAGGGGGCTCGGCTCTTGGGGTGTCGAAGCGGAGGACATGGACGGAATCGTGGAGGCGGGCTCCAGGGCTTCGTCGAGCAGGAGCAACCCGGTGCCGCTCTCATCGGAGTTCGCGAAGTTCCTCCTGAGGGCGCTCTAGCGAGCTTCGACGCCATTCGCAGCCGTGCGGGCCGGGGAGGGCCCGGAGTCCGCGGCTTCTGCGACTTCGATTCCCGCAAGGCGGCGTGAGAGGGCGGCGGAGACCCTTGCTTCCTCGGCCCGGAGAGCGCAACCAGCCGCCCGGTCGAGACCGGGCAGTCCCTTCCTCAGCCTTCGACGTAAGCCGCGATCAGGTCCCGCGCGGCCAGCAGTCCCTTCAGATGTGTCCTCTCCATGCCATGCGAGGCGGATACGCCGGGTCCTATCAGGGCCACCCTCAGGTCGTGCCCCGCCGACAGCGCTGCCTGACCGTCGGACCCGTAGTACGGAAAGACGTCCAGCCTGTGCGGTATGCCCTTCTCCGCAGCCAGCCTCGCGAGGTCATCCTTCATCGCGGAGTCGTACGGACCGTTCGAGTCTTTCACGCAGATTGACACCGCCGTCTCGACCCCCGACGCCCTCTCTCCGACCACCCCCATGTCCGCCACCAGCATCCGGCGGCACGAGGCGGGGATGCCGGAGGAAGCTCCGTGGCCCACCTCCTCGAAGTTCGTGAAGAAGAAGCAGGCGCGGGACGCCCTCAGCCTCTCCATGCCCAGCATGACCATGGCATCGGCCATCGCGGCGCAGGCTGCCTTGTCGTCGAGGAAGCGCGACTTCACGAAGCCCGTATCGGTGACCTCGAAACGCGGATCGAAGGCGATGAAGTCTCCCGTTCTTATCCCCAGGGCCTCGGTCTCCTCCCGCTTCGAGACCTCGGCGTCGAGCCGCACATGCATGTTCTCCTGCTTCCGCTCGGTGGTTCCCGCCTCCTTGTTCATGTGGGCGGCCGGGTTGTTGAGGAGCAGCGTGCCCCTCCACTTCGCGCCGTTGCGTCCGAACACGGTCACGTACTCGGACTCGAAGGAGGGAAGCACCAGACCGCCGATCCTGGAGAAGGCGAGCGTGCCGTCGCCGTTGATTCCCGACACCATCGCGCCCAGCGTGTCAACGTGACCGCTGATCACGAGGTCGGGCGACACGGTGTCGCCGGCCAGCAGGGCGCCCTTGTTGGTCAGCCGCGTCTCCATTCCGGCCGCCTTCGCAACCTCGGCAAGGAATTCGATCGCATCGGCGGTCATGCCGGATGGGGACGGAATGGCCTCCAGCTTCTCCAGGATCTTCAGAATGCGCTCCAAGTCATGCCCCTCCTCAGTCCCTGAAGTGGTCGTATCCCTGGCAGGTGGCAGGCAGCTCGACTCCGACCTGCGTCACCCTCACCCTGCCGGTGCCTGAGCAGGCCGAACCGACTCTGCGGAAGCCTGCCTTCTCGAGACAGTCCGGGTCTCCGGAGCAGCCGAACAGCAGTACGAAATCCTCTCCGGAGCACGCGGCCTCGAGTCTCCTGTCTCCGGCAGACGGGAAGACCGGCACGTCCTCCAGCCTCAGCTCGACATCCACGCCGCTCTCTCCTGCCAGGTGGCCCGCCTCGCTCAGCAGTCCGTCGGAGATGTCTATCGCGCAGACCACACCTGCTTCGCGCAGGACGGAAGCCTCCTCGAATGCCGCGTGCGGCGTCAGAAAGGCCCTCAGCTGCTCCAGCTCCGCTGCAGTGACCGGACCGGCCGGTTCGAGGGAGTCTCCGTGCAGGCCGCAGGCCCTCTCCATCAGGCGGGCGACGTCCAGCGCACGTCCCAGCGGCCCGGTGACCCAGAGGCCGTCGCCGGGGCGCAGTCCGGACCTTCTGAATAGACGATCATCCGAGCCGGCATCGGAGATCGCGGTGAGGGTGAAGGCGAGCGCAGGACCGGAGACCGTTTCGCCGCCCGAGATCCTGCAGTCGCTTCTCGAAGTCAGCCCCGAATAGAATCCCTCGAGCCACTCGAGCTCGGTCTCGCGGGTCAGCGTCATCGCCACCGTGACGAACCCCGGCGGGGCGCCCATGGCCGCCAGGTCGCTGAGAGCCGCCTCCAGGAGCCTCCGGCCCAGCACCTCGGGATCGCACCACCAGCGGTGGAAATGGACCCCTTCGTTGAAGCTGTCGGTCGTGATCACCGGTCGGGACATAGGCGGCAGGAGCGCCGCGTCGTCGTCCAGTGGGCCCATTGCGGGGAACCTCCGCCGGAGGAACGAAAGCAGCCCTCTCTCGCCCGTGTCGCCGA
Organism: uncultured bacterium; assembly: GCA_964569245.1. Taxonomy (GTDB): domain Bacteria; phylum Fermentibacterota; class Fermentibacteria; order Fermentibacterales; family Fermentibacteraceae; genus JAAYTY01. Next base: position 181,966 of record CAZMTK010000003.1, read on the forward strand.
CTCTCAAGCGGACCTCCTACTGCAGCACTACCTCCAGGTCCCTCATCTTCGCGGGATTCCTGTGCTCCGGCGCGGTGATGACCGCGTTCGCCGAGGCGGATCTGCAGCCGCAGTCGAAGGGGGCCGAGGCAACTGCAGCTATGGCGCGCGCCAGCGTCTCCCTTGCGAGGGCTGTATTGCGGTTCATGTTCGAGATCACCATTTCCAGAGTGACCTCCTCTTCGGCTTCGCGCCAGACGTCGTAGTCGGTCACCAGGGCCAGCGTGGCATAGCAGATCCCGGCTTCGCGGGCGAGCTTCGCCTCGGGGAGGGCCGTCATCCCGATGATGTCCATGCCCATGCTCCGGTAGATCCTGCTCTCGGCCTTCGTTGAGAATGCCGGGCCCTCCATGCAGACGTACGAGCCGCCGTCGTGAACCTTCGCCCCAGCCTCGGCCGCGGCCCTCGACAGGATGCCACGCATGACGGGGCAGAATGGCTCCCCGAAGGAGACGTGCCCCACGACGCCCTCGCCGAAGAACGTCGAGCGCCTGATGCCCTTCGTCCTGTCGAGAAGCTGGTCGGGCACTACGAAGTCCCGGGGCGCTATCCTCTCCTTCAGGCTGCCCACGGCGGAGACCGAGAAGAGCTTCCTGGCGCCGACCGACTTCAGGGCATAGATGTTCGCGGCGTAGGGAACCTCGGAGGGGCTCAGGACATGCCCGGCGCCGTGCCTGGATAGGAAGGCAAGCCCTGCTCCCGACAGGCTGGCCAGCACGAGCGGCCCGGAAGGCCTGCCGAAGGGGGTCTCCACCTGCAGGCTGTCCTCGATTTCGACGCCTTCGAGAGAGTAGAGCCCTGTGCCGCCTATTATGCCGATTCGCTCGTCCATTATCTTCTCCTCCGCAGGTGGGACGACTGCAACAGACCTCGAATATAGCCCAGACGGACGGGAGCAATACCTTGCCCTCTCCATCTCCAGCGATGATCGCCGGGATGCCCTTCGACGAGATCGAAGCGCTGATGGCCGAGCTCGGCCAGCCGGCCTACCGCGCCCTTCAGACGGCGGCCTGGGTGCATCGCCGAGGAGCGCGCTCCTTCGACTCCATGACGGACCTGCCTGCAGAGCTCCGGGCTCTGCTGTCCGGGCGGGCGGATCTCTCGCAGCCCGCGGTGCGGGATTCGCGCAGATCGCGTGACGGCACGGTGAAGCTCCTGCTGGAGATGGGCGACGGCGAGCGCATCGAGGCGGTCGCGATCCCGGAGGGAGACCACAGGCTGACGGCATGCGTATCCACCCAGGCAGGCTGCCCCTGCGGCTGCGTGTTCTGCATGACCGGCAGGACCGGGTACCGCAGGAATCTCGATTCCGCCGAGATCGTGTGCCAGATCTCCGCCGCGGCCTCTGCCGCCGGCAGGCCCGTCACCAACGTGGTCTTCATGGGAATGGGAGAGCCTCTTCTCAACCTCGACGAGGTCGCGAGGGCGCTCTCCGTGATCACCGACAGGCGCTGCATGGGGATAGGCTCGAGGCACGTGACTGTCTCCACCGTGGGCATCCCCCCGGCGATCGACAGGCTGTCCGGCTTCCCCGGCCAGGTCGGCCTGGCACTGTCGCTGCACAGCGCCGTGGAGCAGACGAGGAGGAGGCTCGTGCCCTACTCCCGCCGCTGGAGCCTTGCCGACGTCAGGGAGTCCCTGGTGCGCTACTCCCGCGCAGTGAACAGACCGGTGACTCTGGAGTACTGCCTCATAGGGGGCGTGAACGACAGCCGGGCAGAGGCTGAAGCCCTTTCGGCCTTCGCGAGAGGGCTGCGCGCGAAGATAAACCTGATCGGATGCAACCGGGTGGAGGGCCTTCCATGGCGAAGCCCCTCCCCTCGCGCCATGAGGACGTTCCGGGACTGGGTCGCCGAGCGCTGTCCGGTGGTCACTCTGAGGGCGTCGCGCGGCTCCGACATCTCCGCAGCGTGCGGACAGCTCGGAGCTGAATCGGGGGTATCGGGGTCTGGGCAAAGTTTGTAAAGTAGAAGTTCGTAAAGCGATATGTATCATTAATATGAGTGTTGTTTCCGAGATTAGGCGTTAAGCCGTATTGTCAGTGTATCGATATGATAGCTGGCCCATCATCATATCGCTGCTTGCGCATGCTTCTCACATATATTGATCTATTTACTTATGTGATATAATAGTTAACGGATTACTACGCAGACCTGGGCGGTTGTCACGGAAGCGACTGTTTCACCAGCGTCACCAAGTGAAAACAGCGGACATAGTGCTGTCCCGGTTGATATTGGAGCGTTCTACTTTACTTTCTTTGCCCTGGCCCCGATCTGTAAAGCAACGTGACTCAGGGAAGGAAGCTCAGGGCGGCCCCCACGGTCAGGCCCGACAGGTCGTCCTCGCCGGCGAGCTCCCTGCCCGCGGACATCCACTCCGGGCACACCGCGACTTCCAGGAAGGCGGCTTCGCCCAGCCTGATGCGCGCACCCAGCTCCACCGACAGCATGAACCCGCCCGAAGACACGCTCTCGACGTCGTCGTCAGCCGGGCTGTCCCAGGCGAGGAACCCGCCGGCCATGCCGCCTACGAAGGGCTCCAGGCCGCGCGGACCGGCATAGCGTCTGTAGAGCGGGTAGGCCCTGTACCCAAGCTCGAGCGGGACGCAGGAGAGCCCGTCCCAAGCCGAGGAGTCGCACCCGGCGGACCTGAATCCGGTCCTCAGGGTGATGCAGTCGCCATGGAACATCGGGATCGAAAGGCCGGCGGTGAACTGCGGCCCGGCTGAGAGGGTCCCCTCGAAGTCCGAACCCGTGGGCACCCACGCACCGCCGCCGAGACTGACCTCCAGCTCTGAGCGGCCGGGCTGCGCGACCGCCGCCGATGCGAGCACGAAAGCTAGAAAGACAAACCTGGACATCGGAGGAACCTCCATCAGTATTCGATACCCCTGCGGGCTTCTACTCCCATGTCGTAATAGTGTTTCAGAGAGCGCATCTCCGTCACGAGGTCCGCCCTCGCCACCAGCCGCTCGGAAGCCCCCCTGCCCGTCATCACGAGCTCTACCGTCCTGTCGGCCAGGTCGGCCAGCTCGAAAAGCGCCTCCTCCGGGATGATGCCGAACGACACCGCCGTGCAGGCCTCGTCGGCTATCACCAGGCCGTGCCCGCGCGCACGGATAACCTCACGGAGCCTCTCGAGGCCTGCCGCCCCCAGCGCCAGGTCCTCCTCGCGCGGGCCTGCCGCCCCTATGAAGCCGGGCCTGCCGAAGCGCTCCATCTCTATCAGGCCGGGAAAACGCTCCGGGAGCGAGGCCTCGGACACCGCACCGCTCTTCATGAACTGGCAGATGAAGACCCTTGTTCCGCTGCATGCCGCCCTGACCGCCAGGCCCAGAGCAGCAGTGGTCTTGCCCTTGCCGTCACCGGTGTAGATCTGGATCAGCTCTCCCGCCTCCTCGACGAGCAAGGGGGGCTCGACATCACCATCTTCAGAACCATCCCGAGATCCTCGATGCGGTACGGCTTGGTGGCCACTCCGTCGAACCCGAACCCGGCTGGATCGCCGAGTACGGGGTCGTTGGAGTATCCGCTCGAGACCACCATTCGGACGCCGGGCAGAATCTCGCGGAGCCTGTCGGCTATCTCCAGGCCTCCCGGCCCTCCGGGTATGGTCAGGTCGAGAACGGCGACGTCGAACGGCCTGCCGGTCGATGCGGCCTGGAGCGCAAGAGCTTCGGCGGCATCCGCATCCACTGCCGTCTCGACCCGGTAGCCCAGGGCGGTGAGCATGTCCTTCGCGACCGAGAGGATCATCTCGTCATCGTCGACAACGAGGATCTGTCCATGTCCGGTGATGTCGGATTCGACCTGCTCCGAGGCTTCCTGGAGGGTTTGCCGCGTGGCCGGAATGTAGACGTGGATGGTGGTTCCGACTCCGCCTTTCGACTCTGCGACCACATGCCCCCCGTGCTTCGTGACGATGCTGTAGCTCGCTGCCAGGCCGAGTCCAAGCCCGTCCTGCCTCGTCGTGAAATAGGGGTCGAAGATCTTCGGCAGCACTTCCTCGGGGATGCCTGGCCCCTGGTCGGCGATCGTGACGTGCACGTAGTTGCCGGCCGTGACCGGAGGGGTGTCCACGGCCAGGTCGAGGTTCGATGCGGCCACGATTATGGTGCCTCCCGAAGGCATAGCCTGCTGCGCGTTCAGCGCGATGTTGCTGAGGGCCTGGGCGAGCTGCTCAGGGTCGGCCTCCACGGGCCAGAGGTCGTTCCGGATGCGGAACTCGCACCTCACCTTGCCGCCTGACAGCACGAAGTCCACCACCTCCCTCAGCATGCGGGCGACGTCCATCAGCTTCTTTACCGGGCGGCCGCCCTTGGAGAAGGTCAGGAGCTGCTGAGTAAGCGCACGAGCCCTGAAGGAGGCCTTCTCGGCCTCCTCCAGCTTCCTGGACACCTCGTCGGGGTCGTCCAGAGCCATGCGGGCCAGGCTGACGTTGCCCAGGATGGCAGTCAGGAGATTGTTGAAATCGTGGGCGATTCCCCCGGCCAGAATGCCCAGTGAATCGAGCTTCTGAGCCCTCAGCGCGTTCTGCTCGCTCCTCCTGATCTCGGTCACGTCCCTGTAGAGCCACAGGTGGCCCAGAAGCTCGGAGCCCTGCCTGATGGGCACGTAGTCGCGCTCCAGAAGGACGCCGCTCTTCATCTGGAGCTCCTGCGCCGAGACGGGCGCTCCGCCGGCGGCGAGCGAAGCCGTGCTCTCGAGGAATGCCTGGGGATCGGCGAAGAGCTGGCTCACTGACCCGGCGGCCAGATCGCCCCGGAGACCGATGAGGTCGTTGCACGACGACAGGCGGAACATGCGGCAGCATGCCGAGTTGGCGAAAAGGATCACGCGGTCGGGGCTCTCGGCCAGCACGCCTGCGCTGAGGTTCTCCATGAGCGCCATGTACTGCGCCATGTTGGTCCGGAGCTGGCCCTCCACCTGCCGCCTCTGTATGGCTGCACCCAGTATGTTCGCGGCGGCGTGCAGCGCATCCGACTCTTCCGGCGACCACACCCTCTCGGACCTGCAGTCGTTGAATCCGATGAAGCCCCACAGCCGCGCCCCGCAGAACACCGGCTCGACGTGGACCGACTTGACGGCGTGCCTTTCGAGGATGGAGCGCTCCTCCCCCTGCATCTCCCTCACGATCCCGCCTGTGCTCCGGCCCTGAAGAAGCTCTCTCTGCCACGACTCGGGCAGGACGAGCTGCCTCAGCTCGACGTCCCAGGATCTGGATTCGACCCCCGGAGAGCACCACTCGTAGGCGTAGGCGACCAGGATCCTGCCTCCGGATTCGCCCGACACTCTGAAGATGTAGGTCCTGCTGGCATCGGCAGCCCTGCCGATCTTCTCAAGGAAGCTGCCGATCTCCGCCTTCCAGTCCCCGTATCGCAGGAACCTGTCGGCCGCGAAGCTCACGGCGCCCAGGATCCGCTCGCGCCTTCCGAGCCCCTCCTTTTCCGCAACCTGGTCGGAGACGTCCATCCCGAGGCTGGCCACGCCGGACGGACGACCGTACCTGTCCCGCAGGAGGGCGTTGCTCCAGGAGATGAGCCTCTGTCCCAGAGGCGTCCTGACGGGGCTGGCACCGGACTCCCTCGCCGAGCTCGAGGAGAGGACGCTCTCGAATGCGTGCCTGATGCCCTCCCTCGACTCCTCCGGCAGGCACGTCTCGAACCAGTCCCTGCCCAGGAGCTCCTGCCGGGGCATCCCTGCGAGCTCGGCGGCGAGCCTGTTCGCGAAGACCACCCTCCCCCTCGTGTCGAGGATCAGAGCGAGCATCTCGATGTTGTCGAGGAACTCCTGGAACTGGCTCTGCGTGTCCTTCTGGGAGGAGATGTCCCTGTAGACCGCGACGACCCCGACCTGCCTGTCGCCGTAATGGACGGGGTAGCCGACGATGGACACCGGGATATGGCGGCCGTCCTTGTGCGTCCTCACCGCTTCCAGGCGTACCACCTCGCCCGACAGGACGGCTCTGGATACGCTGCTGGCCTCGGGGCCCATGCTGCCGCGGGCTACGAGGTCGTTTATCTTCCTGCCTCTCGCCTCGGCGGCAGTGTAGCCGAAAAGGTCCCCGAAGCCGCGGCTCGACTGCAGAACGCGATCCTCGTTGTCCACCACCACTATGGCATCGGGCGACTCGTCGAAGATCTGCCTGAGGAAGTCGCTGTCGGGGAAGAAGGAACTCTCGGGGGAGTCCCCCCTCCCGGGCGACGGGTCCTCTGGTCGGGGCATCGCTTCCTCCGAGGTTCTGTGCCATCAAATCTAGGAGAGGGGAGCCCTCGCGGCAAAAACCCTCGGCTCAGGCGTCCCTGTACTGGAGGAGATAGAGGTTGTGGTATATGCCGCGCCTTGCGAGGAGCTCCTGGTGCGATCCCCTCTCGACGATCATGCCGTCGTCCATGACGAGTATCTCGTCCGCCTTCTGGATGGTGCTGAGCCTGTGGGCGACTACGATGCTCGTCCTCCCCCTCATCAGCGTCGCGATGGCCTGCTGGATCAGCTTCTCCGTGGCGGGATCGACGCTGCTCGTAGCCTCGTCGAGTATCAGTATCCTCGGGTCGTGCGCAAGAGCGCGGGCGAAGCACAGGAGCTGCTTCTGGCCCGTGGACAGGGTCGCCCCCCTCTCGGCCATCACCTCGTCGAAGCCTCCGGGGAGCCTCTCGATGAAGCCCCTGGCCTGGACCATGTCGGCAGCTCTGACGACGGAGCCCCGGTCCATCCGGGTTCCGAGCCTGATGTTCTCCTCGACTGTCCTGCTGAAGACGAAGGCGTCCTGCAGCACTATGGCCATGCAGCTCCTGAGCCGCTCCGCAGGCATGTCCCGGAGGTCCGTGCCGTCGATCCTGACGGAGCCGGAGGCCGGATCGTAGAAGCGGCACAGCAGGTTTATGATGGAGGTCTTCCCTGCGCCGGTCGGTCCCACTATGGCAACGGAGCGCCCCGGCTCCACTACGAAGGATATGCCCTTGAGGACGGGCTTGTCAGGCACATAGGAGAACTTCACGTCGTCGAACTCCACCTTGCCCTCGACTGGTGCGCCATCCGAGGACCGGGCCTCGAAGACCACCTCGGGCCTCGCATCCATGATCGTGAAGACCCGCTCCGCAGATGCCATCGCGCTCTGCATCACGTTGTACTTCTCGCTCATGTCGGCTACGGGATTGAACATCTGCCTCACGTAGCTGATGAACGCCACGAGAGCTCCGAGCGTCAGTGACCCTCCAAGTACGCCCAGCCCTCCGAAGACGATCACGAGGGCCACTCCTGCGGATGCGATCACCTCGATCAGGGGGCGGAAGACGCCGAAGATCACCAGCTGCCTCATGTTTGCGTCGAAGTACTCCCTGTTCGTACCGCTGTACTCGCTGCGCCTCGCGCCCTCTCTGCGGAAGATCTGGACCACCTTCACCCCCGAAAGATCCTCGGCCAGGGTGGCGTTCAGCTTCGCGAGCAGCCTCCTCACCTCCCGGAAGGCTCCCCTGACCTTCCTGCGGAACACCATGGACACCACCGCAAACACGGGAAGGACTGCCACTGACACGAGCGCGAGCCTGGCGTTCATCGCGAACAGGATGACGATCGTGCCCCCCAGCAGAAGGACATCCCTCACGAGGTTCACGAGGACGGCGCTGACCATTTCGTTGAGAGCCTCTATGTCGTTCGTGACCCTGGTGACCAGCCTGCCGACGGGATTCCGGTCGAAGAACGACAGGGAAAGTCCCTGAACATGCCTGAAGAGGGCCGTCCTGAGGTCGTACATCGAGCGCTGGGCGGCGATCTGCAGGCTGAGCACGTTCCCGTATCCGGCCAGCAGACCTACGAGTATGAGCGCGCCGCCGAGCAGGGCCAGTCTGGTGATCCCCGCGATGTCGGCGCCCCTGACCCTGACGATGACAGAGGGAGGTATGTCAGGGAGCCCTGCCTCGGGCACCAGCCAGTAGTCTCCCCTGACGATGCCTGTGGTATCGTCGAAGAGTTCCGAGGGGAAGAGGTAGTATGTCTGCGGCTGCAGGCCCGGCGAGTGCACTATTCCGTACCTCAGCGCGGGGTCGACGTTCTCCAGCGACGCCTTCCGCACGAGCACCGATCCCGAGTCCGCCCTTATGAAGTCGCCGCTGTCAGGCTGCAGGGACATGAGGGAGTCGCAGGAGCCTGGATCGGCCTCGTACACCTGGTACAGACGGGCCAGGTATCTGTCTATCCCCAGCTTGCTGATGTAGGGGATGAGGAGATCCAGCCCCGTGGAGACCGACATGAAGAGCAAGGCGAGGAGAAGAAGCCGGGCATGGGGCTTCACATACCCGAGCAGCCGCCCGACCAGCCGCCGGTCGTACGCCTTGCCCTCTATCAGATCGCTGTCGAAAGGCGAGGGCCCGTGTCCGGGCGGCATCAGTCACCGCCTCCGCCGGAGGTGCCGGCCGGGCCCGAGCGCCTGGCCTCCTCCTCCAGCTGCTGCATCCTGCAGAGCTCCGCGTAGAAGCCGCCCCTGGCGACAAGGTCCTCGTGCCTTCCGGATTCGGCGACCCGCCCGCCGTCGAGCACGATGATCAGGTCGGCCCTCCGGACCGAGCTCGTGCGGTGGGCTATCACGATGCTGGTTCTGCCTTTCATCCGCTCCGAGAGACTGGAGAGCATAGCGGCCTCGGTCTCAGTGTCCACGCTGGACATGGCGTCGTCGAGGACCAGTATCCTCGGATCTGCGGCAAGCGCCCTCGCGATCGCCACTCGCTGCTTCTGGCCTCCCGACAGGGTCACTCCCCTCTCGCCGACCAGGGTGTCGTAACCTTGAGGGAACTGCACTATCTCGTCGTGGATCTGCACCTCGCGCGCCAGAGCCTCGATCTGCCCGCGTGTGAGACCGTCCGCTCCGAAGGCGATGTTGTCGGCCACGGACATGGCGAACAGGAAGGTCTCCTGCGGCACGTAGCCGAAGAGGCCCCTGACCGTTTCGAGCTTCAGGTCCAGAACGTCACGGCCTCCGATGAACACTGTGCCTCTCGGAGGGTCGTAGAGCCGCATCAGGATCTCGACGAGAGTGGTCTTCCCGCATCCTGTCCGTCCGACTATTCCCAGAGTGGAGCCCGCCGGCACGGAGAAGCTCACGTCTTCCAGCACGCTCTCCCCCTCGTCGTACCTGAAGGAGAGGCCGCGCACGTCTATGGACGGTTCGGGGGCTTCGCCGTAAGGCCCGTCGACGATGCCGGGCTGCGTCTCGAAGATCTTCTGCAGGCGCTCCATGCTCGCGGTGCCCCTCTGCACGAGGTTCACCACCCAGCCCACGGCCATCATCGGCCAGATGAGCGTGCCGATGTAGGCGGAGAAGGCTACGAACTCGCCGAGGCTCACCTCGCCCCTTATGACCATGCGGCCGCCGGCTCCGAGAAGTATCACCATGCTCGTCATGGCCAGGGCTCCGATGAGCGGTTCGTTGAAGCCCCAGAGCCTGCCCAGCCTTATGTTCTCCCTCGCGCACCTGTCGGCTTTCATGGCGAAGTAGCGGTCCTCGGAGGCCTCGTCCCCGTAGGCCTTGACCACCCTGATCCCGGAGAAGCTCTCCTGAGCCCTGTCGGTCAGATCGGAGAATGCCTCCTGCACCGCCTTGAAGCCGCTGTGTACGAGCCTTCCGAACCGCAGCATAACCAGGGTGAGCAGCGGCAGGGGTATGAGGGTCATGAGGGTCAGGCCGACGTTCATCGTCAGCATGATCGAGAGGCTCGCGACAGCCAGCACGAATGCGTCGAAGGAGGCGAGGGTGCCCATCCCTACGGCCATTCGCACGGCATTGAGGTCGTTCGTGGCGTGGGCCATCAGATCCCCTACCTTCGTGGAGTCGAAGAACTGCGGGGACATCCTCTGCAGATGGTCGTAGAAGGACTGCCTCAGATCGCGCTCTATCTTCATGCTCGACCCCATGATGAAGTAGCGCCAGCAGAACCTGCAGACCGCCATCCCGATCGAGACCGCGACGATGCCCGCACCCATGAGCGCGATGCGGCTGCCGGTCGCCGAGCCACGGGCGAGCTGGTCTATCACGTGCTGGGTGATCTTCGGGATCACGAGCTGGAGAACGTCCACCAGGACGAGGGCAGCCACGCCGGAGGCGATCGCCCTGCGGTGGCTGAGCATCAGTCCGGCGAGCCGCCTGAAGCTGGACTTGTCGAATCTGCGGCGTTCCGTCCCCCTGTGCTTCAAATCTGCGACCTCCCGCGTGGAGCGCGGCTTCACTGAATGTCGGACGGAGAGGTTCGGGTCAGTCGCCGGGCAAGTCCCCGGAGGCGGGCTCGCCCTCTAGCACGCAGTCCACGACCCAGATCCTCTGCAGCTCCGGTCTCACGGGCCATCCCTCGAGTGCAACGGGTCTTCCGGTCAAGGACACGACGTCGCCCCAGCCCTTCCTGAGCTCGGTCGGGACGTCGCCCGTGAGAACATAGTACACGCCGCCCGGAGTCTCGAGGATAATCGTCTCAGACAGGGTCCCCGCCGCGAGCACCTGGACCGTTCCGGTAAGGCGGATCAGACCCTCCTCCGGGGCGGCATCGCGGCCCGAGCAGCAGACGCAGAGCAGCGCAAGGCCCGTGCGCACCGGGAGAAACGCTCGTCTCACAACGGATCCTTCATCTCGCCAGCGGCCACGGTTCCAAGCCGCCGACGCTCACAAGCGAGGTGTCGGCAACCAGGCCCCAGGCGACAGGCCCCCTCCACCTCGAGAGCACCTCCCCCAGGGAGGAGGGATCGAAGTTCGAGGCAATATCGCGATAGAGCCACAGGTTGCGCCAGTCGCCGGTCGCGATGTCGTACAAGCCCATCATATACGCCTGGTCCTCGCGAGCGGACAGCATCATGGAGAAGGCTGTCGCGGCGGTTGCGAGGGTGCCCGCCGCCTCCTCGGCGTCGTAGTCGCCTTCTGCGACTCCGGCGGTCACCTCCGCGAGCAGGGGACAGGCCCGCTCCGGCCGGGGAGAGCTGACATAGAGGTATCCCCAGCCCCTGCGGCCCATGCTGGCCCCCGAGTACGTGGCGTATGTCAGTGCGCTGTCGGTGCGCACGACCTGCCACAGCTCGTCGCTCAGGACATCCATGGCCGCAGCGAAGAGCGGGAAGTCGGGGCTGTCGGGGGGGGGAGCCGGGAACTTGGCGACTGCATAGGCCGTCAGAACCGGGGCGTGCTCTACGACGAGGGTGTCGGATCGCAGCGGGAAGGCCGGCGGGGGGAGATTCTCGTCCCGGCCCGGCGGGATGCCTTCGAAGCAGTCCTCCAGCAGCTCGGCGAGAGATTCAGCCGGCATGCTCCCGGCATGGGTCACCAGGATGTTCCCCGACTTCATGCGGGATTCCAGGAAGCCGGCGGCCTGGTCGCGGGTGAAGGAGCCTATTGTGGAGGGTATTCCGTCAGGCCTGAGGGAGTAGGGATGTCCCGGGAGCAGGCCGGCGTTCGCCACGAGCCATACCCTGCTGTCAGGGTCGCTCCTCTCGATCAGGAGCTCCTGCAGGAGGCGGGCTCTCACCTGTTCGACGGCCGACGAGTCCATCTCGGGGTTCAGCATGCAGTCTGCAAAGGCATGGAGGAGCTCCGGCAGGTCGGGGGACAGGCAGGTCAGCCTGATGGCGCTGTAGTCGTAGGCATAGACTCCGGACCATTCGGCCTGGGTCCTGTCGAGGAGGGCCCGCCAGGACGGACCAGGATACAGCCTCGAACCCATGAGCGCGCACTCCAGCGCGAAGGATTCCAGGCCCTGAGTGCCGGTGTCGAGCCCGGAGGTGCCCCCCACCAGGAAGAAGGACAGCCCCTCCACGGGGATGCCGTCGAGCTGTCTGCTCACCAGCCTGATCCCGCAGGGCAGCTCCAGCTCGGACACCCCGCCGGGCACGCCGCGGGCTGCGGCCGCCATCAGAAGGAGGACCGCTGCGATCACGGCAGCGCCTCCGGGACGTCCATCACGAAGGCAGCCGAGGGTCGTCCCGAGACATACCTGTTCAGGAACCGCGTCACGTCCGCGAGCCCGACGGCGGATACGCTCTCCGGGTATGTCTCGTAGTAATCTAGGCTCCCGAAGAGAGCCCACCAGAAGGGAAGGGTTTCGACTGCCAGGTCGTGCGCAGTCTGAGCATCGAGCAGGCGGCTCCTGGACAGGATCTCCGCCGCGAGCTCTATGCCCTCGGGATCGTAGTACGCCGAGTCGCAGAGCTGCCAGAGCTCCGCCCTCAGCGCCCTCAGGGCCTCGCGCGACCGCCCGGCCGGGACCGATCCGCCGATGGTTATCGCTGGGGCATACCTCTGGGTGAAGTACGATGCGGAGATGTCCGTGAAGGGGCCGTTCGTCACCAGGTCCGTGTAGAACTCGCCGCTCATCATGCCCAGGTAGGCGCCCCAGACGTCTGCCGCATAGGTCGAGGACGGATCCGACCCGGCGGGGGGGCCCGCGAAGACCACTGATACGCTGGCCAGCCCCGTCTCGCTGGCCACTGCAACGGTGGTGTCCCTCGATATCTTCAGACAGACGTCCAGCCTGTCGTAGTCGCTCCTGCCGCCCCGCTCCCATCCGCCGAAGATCCCGGACGCCAGGGACAGGGCGTAGTCGGGGTCAATGTCGCCCGCGATGAAGAGGGCGCAGTTGTCCGGAGTGTAGTAGAGGTCCCTGAATCGGAGCAGGTCTTCTCGAGTGGCGCCCGAGATCACTTCGGGGGTGCCGATGGTGTTGACCCGCCAGGGTTCGCCGGGGCAGAGCGTCTCGTCGCGAACCCTCCAGTAGTCCCAGTAGGGGCTGGTCGTGCTTCTGCAGTACTCGTCGAGCACGACCTCCCTCTCGCGCTCGATCTCTCCGGGGTCCAGCAGGGGGGTCGCCACGGCGTAGTACATGAACTCCAGCCCCTCCCGGAGCCTTCGGCTGTCCGTAACGACGTAGTACTTGACCAGCTCGTCGGAGGTCGTGCCGTTCCTTATGATGCCCAGCCTGCGCATCTCGCTGTTGTACGCGGTCTGGTCGGGGAGCATGGCATTGCCCTTGAAAACCATGTGTTCGTAGAGATGGGCCAGCCCGCACGTCTCCTCGGACTGGCAGGTGGCCCCGGTCCTCACGGCTACGCACACTGTGACTATCTCCGCGGCGTGATCTTCGAATAGGACGACCTGGAGGTCGTTCAGGAGCACCGCCTGCCGGAGTCCGGTCACGCCCTGGGGGGGCGAAGCCAGGATCGCGAGGAGCGGGAGCAGCATAGTCGTCTCCGGGGTAGGTGGTTGGCGCGAGTATCGCTGGAATCAGGTCGCGGGGTCAAGCTCGCGGGCGCAGGGCGGGCATGGACCGGCAGCATGCCGTTTGCTAATCTATTCGCGGCGGAGTGATCCCTCCCGGGCACGGATTCCCGGACGCCCGGCGAGGGGCGGGGAGGGCAGGAACAGTCAGCAGGACGTGTCTTGCGGCATTTCTCCTCGCGGCATCCGGCCGCGCGGTTCGCGGGAACGCTGTCGTCGGAGGTCCCCTTCGATCGGAGCGGTGTCGTGCTTTTCGAGGACGGGATGCACGCCATGCCTGTCTTCACGGGCATGATGCTCGTCGAGGAGGAAGGACTGCCGCGCCTGCCGGTGCTCCCCGGGCGGGTCACCCTGCCCACGGGGTGCGCCTCTCGTTCGCTCGAGGTGCTGGAAGCCGTCTGCTCCCCCCTGCCGGGCGAGAACAGGATTGCGCCGGCAGGGCCAGCGTCAGCAGCGTCTCGGCGGCCGGGATCTTCGCGGACGAGCTCTTCGCCTGCGAGAACGTCCCCGGAACGGACTGCTTCGTGACACGACCCGGGGAGACGCCCGGAGGCTCCCACAAAGCGCAGTGGAGCCTCGACTCGGGGGCAGGCGAAGCTCTCCCCTCCGGTGTCTGCCGGATAGTGGTGACAGGGCCGGGAGGATCGGCATCAGCCCGAGCCGTGGTCGCCAGATAGGCGCATCTGCGCCGGGGCCGAGGGCCCGCTGGAACGAGCGGGTCCGCCCGTCGCAGTTCTCGCGCGAATCCCTCCAGAGCGGCGAATAGCATGTCCCGGGATTCGTTCATGCTGGACGTCTCCGCCCTGGCGGACCCTTCGGCGGGCTTCGTCCGGGGAGGCTTCAGGATCCATGTGGAGTCGGGCGCGATCTCATCCATCGAGAGCAGGGCCCCGGACAGTGCCGCATCGAGACTCGTTGCCTTCCCGGGGTTCGTTCAGCCCCACCTGCACCTCTGCCAGACGCTCTTCCGGGGCATGGGGGAGGGGAGGACGCTACTCCAGTGGCTGGAGGAGAGGATCTGGCCTCTGGAGGCTGCGCATACGGAGGATACTCTTGCCGCATCCGTCATCTCCGGAATCACCGAGCTCATACGCTCCGGATGCACCGGGCTCGTGGACATGGGGAGCGTCGAAGGGTCGGGCGTCACGGTAGACATCCTGCGCAGGACGGGCGTCAGGGCGGCGGCAGCCAATTCGCTCATGGATGCCGGACCCTCCGGTCTCGCGCGCGATCTGGGCTGGCTCGCCGAGGAATCGAAGAGGGTTGCTGCGGCTTGCGGAGGTCTCGTGCAGTGGGCGCTCGCTCCCAGGTTCGCCCTTTCCGCCAGCGACGCGCTCTGGGAGATGGCTGCAGCGCACCCTCCATCCGTCGCAAGGACAACCCACGCTGCGGAGGCTGCAGGAGAAGTCGCCATGCCGGTCATCGTCCGGGAGGGGGGCAACATCAGGTTCCTGGAGAGACGCCGATTCCTCGGCCCCAGGACGCTTCTCGCGCACTGCGTGCATCTCCGTCCGGGCGAGGCTGAGATTATGGCCGCCACGGGGACGTCGGCCGTCCACTGCCCCTGGGCCAACCTGAAGCTCGGAAGCGGGATCGCAGATGCGGCGGGGCTGTCGCGCGCGGGGGTCAGGCTCATGACGGCCTCGGATGGCGCAGCGTGCAGCAACAGCCTGGATGCCGCTTCGGCGGTGAAGCTCGGGATGGGGCTCATGTCGGTGGTCGCAGGGCCGGGGAGCGTCGATTCCAAGTCCTGGCTGGCCTCGATCACGAGCACTCCGGCCTCGGTCCTGGGATGGCCTTCGGGGCGCCTCGAGGCGGGGCTGTCTGCGGACCTGGCGGTGATCGAGTGCTCGGAGAGCGAGGCGGAGGAGCTCGAAACGGCCTCCGATCCGCTCCGCTACCTGCTGGAGCTCCATTGGCCGTCGAGGACGGTTCACACGATCGCTGCAGGCCGGTTCCTCATGAGGGACCGCGTGGTCACGGCCCCTCCCCCCATGCCGTGCAGCGTCGCGGAGGCCAGACGGAAGGTTCTCGAGCGTGCCGGCCTGGCAGCCGGGGCCTGAAGTGCGCAAAGATCTCCGTCCTCGTCTGGTCGAGGTCGCGGTCCCGAGACCGCTGACGAGAACCCTTACCTATTCGATCCCTCCGGCGCTCGATGGAGGCGATCTCGTCGGCTGCAGGGTCGTGGTGAGGCTGGGAAGGCGCATCGTGACGGGCTTCGTGTGGGGCGCCTCGAGCGAGCCTCCCCGGCAGGAGCTCAGGAGCATAGAGGACAGGATCGACTCCGCCCCGCTTCTCCCGGTCCCGGTCCTGCGTCTCGTGCGTTGGGCGGCCTCCTACTACGCGGCGCCACCCGGAATGATGATGGCGGCCGCCTATCCGCCCGGGCTGCCCGGCACCGCCGTGAGGATGATCCAGGCGCAGGAGGGCGCGGTTCCGGTCGAGCTGAGAGGGCTCCTGGATGCGGACAGGGCGGTGCCTGTTTCCGAGCTGCTGACCGAATCGGCAGATCCCGTCTCTACCGAGCTCCTGATCGACTCCCTCGAGGCGTCAGGCGCTGTCAGGACATGGTGGGAGACGATCCGCCGTCCCGGAAGGAACCGTGACAGCCTGCTTCGTGCCTGCGGGACGGAGCGTGACATCCTCGACAGGGCCGCCGCTCTCAGACAGAGGGCTCCGAGGCAGGCGGGCCTTCTCGTCCTCCTGGCCTCCGCCGGAGGAAGGCTCCCCCTATCGGAGGCGCGCCGCAGGACGGGAATCGGCCCGCGATCCATCCGTGCGCTTGTCGAATCGGGTCTGATCGTCGAGGAGGCGATGGACGACCCTCCAGGATTGCGCATGCCCGGCGGGCTGCCGGCTCCCGCGGAGCTCCCCGCCCTTACAGCCGAGCAGTCGGCGGCCGTGGAGGCCGCAGCCTCTCCCTCGGCGAGGGGCGGCCCCGCAATCCTTCTGCACGGAGTGACCGGAAGCGGCAAGACCGAGGTCTACGAGCGCGCCATCGCCAGGGTTCTCGAAGAGGGGCTGGGCGCCATCGTCCTGGTTCCCGAGATCTCTCTGACTCCTCAGCTCGTATCCAGGTTCGAGGAGCGCTTCCCGAGACAGGTCGCAGTTCTGCACAGCGGTCTCGCCGGATCCGAGCGGATAGAGGCCTGGAACGATCTCAGGAACGGCAGGAGGCGCATCGCAATAGGCGCCCGCAGCGCGGTCTTCGCCCCGATCGCGAGAACGGGGCTGATAGTGGTGGACGAGGAGCACGACCAGGGGTACAAGCAGGCGGAGGCTCCAAGGTACAACGCAAGGGATCTCGCTGTGGTCAGGGGCAGGCTGGAGCGCGCCGCAGTGGTCCTGGGATCGGCGACGCCATCTCTCGAGAGCTGGTGGAACGCCGGAAGGGGAGCCTACAGGCTTCACAGCCTCACTGCGAGAATAGACGGCAGGCCGATGCCCTCCTGCAGGATCTCGGCGGGCGCGGCATCGCAGGGAGATCTGCCTCGCGAGATAGCCGAGGCTCTCGGCAGGGTGCATGCGGAAGGCGGCAAGTCCATAGTTCTGATAAACCGGAGGGGCTTCGCCCCCTCGCTCGTCTGCAGGACGTGCGGCGCGCCGGAGAAGTGCCCGGGCTGCGGCATATCTCTGACGTTCCACAAGAGGGGGATGTCGCTCAGATGCCACTACTGCGGCTTCTGGAAGCCCGTCCCAGCCAGGTGCGCGGTCTGCGGAGGAGGCTCGTTCTTGCACGAGGGACCTGGTGTGCAGAAGGTCGAGGAGCTCATCCGAGCAGGGATTCCCGGCATCAGGGTTTCGAGGCTGGACTCCGACACCGCGACAGGCGCGAAGTCTCACTGGGAAATACTCGGCAGGTTTGCCGGGGGCATGGCGGACGTGCTCCTGGGCACCCAGATGGTCGCGAAGGGGCACGACTTCCCGGACGTGACCCTGGTGGTGGTGCTGGCTGCCGACATGGGGCTCTCGATTCCGGACTTCCGTGCGGCGGAGAAGGTCTTCCAGCTTGTCGCCCAGGCGGCGGGCCGGGCCGGCAGGGGCGGCGAACCCGGGGAGGTGATCATCCAGGCGGCATCGAGGCACAGGGCTCTGGAGGCCGCCTGCCGGCACGACTATCAGGCGTTCGCGGAAGGTGAGATGCCGGTCCGCAGAGCCCTCGGCTATCCGCCGTTCAGCTACATTGTTCGCTTCCTGTGGAGCGGTCTGGACCCAGAGCGCACCGAGCGCGCCGCCAGGGCGTCGGTCGGAGGCGTTTCGGTCCGCGGGGTATCGCTTCTGGGCCCTATGCCGGCAGGGCTTCCCCGGATAGGCAGAAGGTGGAGATGGCATGCACTGGCCCGCTCGTCTTCGAGGAGGGCCCTGGCCGAGTTCCATGCGGCAGTGTCCAGGGCGCACGAGTCGGGAGGCGGCTCGGCGGTGCGGCTCGACATCGACGTCGATCCCCAGGACATGCTCTAGGAGAGGCCTCCGAAGAGGTCGCCGGATCCGTTCTCGAACACCTCGCCCCTCCTCGTCCAGATCGTCTCCATGATCCTTCTCAGGAGATCCCCCTCCGGCGCCGCGCCGATCCTTCCCAGCGCCTCGTCGAGCAGGGCGGACGCCTCAGCCTCGGCCTCCTGCCGGGCTTGCGCCGGCTGACGCGAGGGAGCGCACCCGGCAAGCAGCTCCGAGGCCCTTCCTGCCATCAGCCCTATGAGGAAGGCTTCGCCGGCGGCTTCTCGGGAGGCGCCGGCCTCGAGAGCCCCGCAGGAAGAGGCGAAACCTGCCAGCCTTCCGCTGTGCATGCGCCGAACCGCACTCGAGTCTAGGCTGGGCGGACGCTCAATGCCGGCCTTCTCCTCCCGAGTTCCCAGGGCGCCTTCCAGCTCCATCGAATACCCGGCGAGGATGCCCTGAGAACCCATGGCCCTCGTCGCATCCCCCAGGAGGACGAGCGCGTGGCGACTGCGGCAGGAGGCTAGGATCTCCAGGGCCAGCGGGACGAGCGCGTCGCCCGCCAGCAGCGCGTTCGCCTCTCCCACGGAGCGCCACACCTCGCGCCCAGCCCACTGCTTCGCCAGCCCTTCGAACCCGGGGAGCGTGACGTGGCTCAGAAGAGCGGCCCTGAGCATGCGGGACGCTACAGCAACGTGCATCGCCGAATCGGGGGGCGCTCCGCACCATGCCGCGGACCCGCAGGCCAGCAGGCTGCAGTCGTCCGACTGCGCTGCAGTGCGGACTGCCTTCCTGAGGACCCCTGCGAATTCCGGCGAGAGTTCAGACGCCCTTCCGGAGATCTGCTCCTCGACGGCCCGGTCGAGGGCCGACCTCAGGGCCAGGAGGGTCTGCACTTCACGAGTTTCCCGTCAGGCGAAGGAGCTCCTCGCGCAGCATCTCCTCGCTGTGGGGACCCTCGAGCTGGCCTTCATGGGCGATCCTGAAGTCCCCCGACTCTTCGCTGACGATAACGACCACGGCATCGGAGCGCTCTGCCAGCCCGAGGGCGGCCCTGTGGCGGGCTCCCAGCTTCAGCTTGAACCGGGTGTACTCCGCGAGCGGCAGGAAGGTGGAGGCCCGGACGAGCCTGTCGTCGCGGATCACAAGCGCTCCATCGTGAAGGGGGCCAGGAGGCTGCATCATCGAGACCACCAGCTCGGGCACGACTGGGAGGCGGTCGAGCTCGAGCCCCTCCCTGTAGTAGCTGTCCAGCACCTCGTTGCGCTCGATCACCATGAGGGCGCCGAGCCTGCGCCTGCGGAGGTGCACGCAGGCGTCAACGATGGCCTCGACTGTGTCCCTGCCGGTCCAGGCGGCCCTGCTGCGGAGCTTCCTGCTCAAACGGTATCCCTGCTCTGCGAGGATGTTGCGGATGTCCTCGTGGAAGACGACGATGGTAGTGAGGAACAGCACCCCTGTGAGGTTCTCCAGGAGGAAGCCTACCGCGTGCAGGTCCGGGAAGGCTCTCTTGAGAAGCGCGCCCGCCAGGAGGATCCCGGTGAAGGCGGTCACGACAACCATCGCGGGCGTCCTCCAGACGGAGCGGATCACCGCGCGGGCTGCGAAGGCCACGATGGCGATGTCGAGGACCTGGAGCAGCCAGAAGCCGTCTCTCGAGAAGATCGCGTGCCCAAGAGGCTCCATCAGCCCACCCCCCCGATCACCGCGTGAGCAACATGCACAGCCGCCGCAGTGCGGGCAACGTCATGGACTCTCAGGACATCTACCTTTCCACAGGAGATCGCGGCGACGGCTATGCCCGCTTCGTCGCGCCCTGCGGGCTCGGCGATGCCTGTGAGTTCGCCGATGAACCTCTTCCGGGAGTAGCCCAGGACCGTCCTGCATCCTGTTCCCCTGAACTCGGCAGCCCTGCGGACGAGAAGGAGGTTGTCCTCCAGCCGCTTACCGAATCCGAGGCCTGGATCTACCAGGATCCGGCCGCGCGGAACGCCTGCGGCCAGAGCGGCCGAAACCCGCTCCTCGAGGAAGGAGTAGACCTCGCCCACAGCGTCGTCGTACCATGGGGCATCCTGCATGGTCGCAGGCACGCCCTTCATGTGCATGAGGACCACCGGCACGCCCTCGGCCGCCGCGAGCCTGGCCATTGCGGATTCTCCTAGGGCGGTGACGTCGTTGATCATGTCAGCTCCCTCGAGCAGGGCCGCCCGGGCCACCTCGGCGCTGGACGTGTCCACCGACAGAGGCAGGCCGGGATCGGCCGAGCGTATGCCCCGGATCACCGGCAGAATCCTCTCGATCTGCACAGCGGCTTCCACGGGAATGGAGCCCGGCCGCGTGGATTCCGCGCCGACGTCCACGACCGCGGCGCCCTGGTCACGCATCTCGAGGGCGCGTTCGACTGCCCTGAGGGGCTCAACGTAGAGGCCTCCGTCCGAGAACGAGTCGGGAGTCACGTTCAGAATGCCCATGAGCAGAGGTGCGCCTCCGAACCTCAGCGCGCCGTGCCGGAGGGGGATCTCCGACGGGAGATCAGGCGGGGAGAGCGCGGCTTCCACGGCTGCAGCCAGGCCCGCAAGCCCGAACGGCTGGCCCTCGAGCGACTTCGCCGCCAGCCTGAAGTGACGTGGCATGCCGACGAGAATAGCGTCTGTGCGATCGCAGGAGCAGCACACCGCCCCCCTTGCAACCATGGCGTCTCCGCCGGAGGAGAGCATGCACTGCTTCAGTATGTTCGCCGCGGGAGGCGACAGGGGGCCTGTCTTCATCACGACCAGATCCGCCCGGGAGGCGAACCGCTCCCAGCCGGCCGGGTCGGCGCCCACGAGATCGAGCTCCCTGCGCCATTCCGTCTCGGAGTCTAGGAAGAGGCGCCGGATCATCTCTCGCTTATGGACCTGCCTATGAGGGCGAGGGCTTCGGTCCTGGTCTCCAGCTTCCGCAGGTATCCCCGCATCGCGGACGTGACGATCCTGGAATCCCGCTTCTTGACCCCCCGGATCGCAAGGCACATGTGCTCGGCCTCCATGACGACCATGACGCCCTTCGCCTGGATCTCCGACATCAGCCTGTCGGCGATCTCGGTGGTCAGGCTTTCCTGGATCGTGAGCCGCGCAGCCATCAGCTCCACCGTCTCCACTATGGCGCTCAGACCGGCGATCCTGTCGTTGGCCGGCAGGTACACGACGTCGCACCTGCCCACGTAGGGCAGCAGATGGTGCTCGCAGAGGGACGCGAAGCTTATGTCCTTGACTATGATGAGCTCGTTCTGGCCAGCCGAGGAGAACGTCCTGACGGTGGAGGGCTGCTGCTGGTCCACACCGCGGCAGAGCTCCGCATAGGCCCTCGCAACCCGGCAGGGGGTGTCTCTGAGTCCCTCGCGCTCCGGGTCCTCGCCGAGGCCCTCGAGGATCATCCTCACTCCCTGCGCGATCCTATCTAGATCCACCGGGTTCCCCTTCCCCCTGTCCGCCGGTCTCCGGCGGCGGTCCGGCATGCTGCTTCGCGGCAGCCTCCGAGCGGGCCACGAGGGCGTTCAGCTCGTCGCTCGTCAGGGTCTCCTGCTCCAGAAGGAGATCCGTCATCTCCATGAGCAGCTCGCGCTTCTGCTCCAGTATGGCGGTGGCGGATGAATAGGCTTCCTCGATGAAACGCCTTATCTCCGAGTCGATGATCTGCGCGGTGGATTCGCTGTAGTTCCTTATCCTGCTCATGTCGCGGCCGAGAAAGATGGGCTCGCCTGACTCGCCGAGCGTCACAGGCCCCAGCGTGGAGCTCATTCCCCACTCGCAGACCATGCGCCTGGCGAGCGCCGTGGCCTTCTCCAGGTCGTTGCCTGCCCCGGTGGAGAGGGTGTCGAGAACGAGCTTCTCCGCAGCCCTGCCTCCGAGGAGGCGGACGAGGACGCCCCGGCAGTAGTCGAGCGAGTAGTTGTGCCTGTCGTCGAGGGGCAGGAAGCTCGTCACCCCGAGCGCCTGCCCGCGAGGCACTATCGTCACCTTGTGCACGGGGTCCGCGCCGGGGGTGAAGACGCTGACCAGCGCGTGCCCGCTCTCGTGGATCGCCGTCAGCTTCCGCTCCTCGGTGCTGATCACCATGCTGCGGCGCTCTATGCCCATGACTATCCGGTCGATGGCGTATTCGAAATCCTCCTGCTCGACCTTCTTCGCATCGCGCCTGGCAGCCCTCAGGGCGGCCTCGTTCGCCAGGCTCTCGAGGTCGGCGCCGCTGAACCCGGGGGTGCCTCTCGCGACCTTCTCGATCGACACGCCGGGGGAGAGGGGCATCTTCCGGGTATGCACCTTCAGTATCGCCTCCCTGCCCTTCACGTCGGGCATCGGGACCGCGATGTTCCTGTCGAACCGGCCCGGACGGAGGAGCGCGGGGTCTAGCACGTCCGGCCTGTTGGTCGCAGCCATGACTATGACGCCCTCGCTCGACTCGAAGCCGTCCATCTCTACCAGGAGCGCATTCAGAGTCTGCTCGCGCTCGTCGTGGCCCCCGCCGAGCCCGGCGCCCCTGTGGCGCCCTACGGCGTCTATCTCATCGATGAAGATGATGCAGGGGGCCTTCGCCTTGCCCTGGAGGAACAGGTCGCGCACGCGGCTGGCGCCGACACCCACGAACATCTCTACGAAGTCCGAGCCGCTCATGGAGAAGAAGGGCACGTTGGCCTCGCCGGCCACCGCCCTTGCCAGAAGGGTCTTCCCAGTCCCGGGAGGGCCCACCAGCAGCACCCCCCTTGGAACCTTGCCGCCGAGCCTCTGGAACTTCTTCGGGGTACGGAGGAACTCAATGACCTCCCTCAGCTCCTCCTTGGCCTCTTCGACGCCGGCCACGTCGGCGAACGTCACCTGCGGCCTGTCCTGTGTGAACAGCCTCGCCCTGCTCTTTCCGAAGGAGAACGCCTTCCCCCCGGAGGCGGAGCTTCTCATGAAGTAGATCCAGAAGCCTATCAGGAGAAGGACGGGGGCGACACCCAGCAGTATCTGCAGGAGGTCCATCCTCGGCGGGCGGGCCTCTATGGCCACGCCGTGAGCCTGCAGCGAGTCGATCACGGCGGTGTCTTCGAGCGGCACGAAGCTGGAGAACTTCTCGTACCTGACCCGCTCTATCACCTGGGGCTCGGCGAAGTTGCCCTCTATCGCCCCCCCGGTCTCGAGGACGACGCTCTCGACCCTGCCCGACGCGACATAGCGCAGGAA
Source organism: uncultured bacterium (assembly GCA_964569245.1). Classification (GTDB taxonomy): domain Bacteria; phylum Fermentibacterota; class Fermentibacteria; order Fermentibacterales; family Fermentibacteraceae; genus JAAYTY01. The sequence continues at coordinate 204,888 of CAZMTK010000003.1, forward strand.
CTCGGTGTATGTGAGCTGCGCCCTGGGGCCGCCGCCCGACATGATCGAGAAAATGCTGAAAACGATGAGCCCCATGAGGATCCACAGTGTGACGGTTCTCATGGAGCAGCCCATGCGGGCTGGCGGCGCAGGTGTCTTATCCGGTGGCCTGTTGTCTGTCATCGGCTGTCTTCCGGAACGAGGGCGAAGATGTCGCTCAGGTTCCTGTAGAGCCCTCCCGGTCCGTCAAGCCCGTATCCGAAGACGAATCGGTCGGGAATCTCGAATCCGACCCAGCTGACCTCCACGTCCACCCGCCGCCTCGCCTTCTTGTCCAGCAGAACGGCGGTGCGCAGCGAGGCAGGAACTCGCGACAAGACAAGCTTTTGAATATAGGCCAGAGTCAGCCCGGTGTCTACGATGTCCTCCACGAGGAGAACGTCCCTGCCGGCCAGCGGAGTGGATGTGTCCAGGGTCAGTCTCACCTCGCCCGACGAGGAGGTCTCCTCTCCGTAGCTCGATGCGCCGACGAACTCCAGCGTGATGCCGGATCGGATGCGGAGACGCCTGACCAGGTCCGCGGCGAATACGAATCCCCCCTTCAGGAGGGGGATGACCACCAGGCTCCTGTCGCCGTAGGAGTCTGTGATCTCTCCTGCGAGCTCTGCGACGCGTCTTTCGATCTCGGCAGCGGGTATCAGGACCTCCGCGCCCCGGGGGATAAGCTCCATCTGCCCCCGCTCCCCTCTCTCATCTCGAGGCGGTCCTCGAACGCCTCCAGGACCTTCCCCCCGGGGAGGACCTTCACGCCGGTCCCGCCGGAGGCGAGCCACCTGTCCGCCTTCTCCAGCTCTCGCTGGCCTGCTCTCGGCCGTCCGCAGAGCTCCCAGAGCATCGAGGTCCTCACGGCTTTGTCCATGGAGGAGAACGCAGCCCTGTCGATCTTCCGGCAGCCGTCCGCCGGCAGGCAGGCCAGCTCAAGGGCGGCGGCCGTCGCCGAATCGGCCATGCGTCTCCATGAGGCGAGATTTGCGGACGAGGCCGCCAGTCGCAGCGAACAGCCGGGGAACTCCTCCTCCAGTGTGGCCAGGATCCCCCGCCTTATCCTGTTGCGCATGAAGCACCTCTCGGCGTTCGTCTCGTCCTCGATCCATGTCATGCCCCTGCCCGCGACATAGCCGGCGAGGTCGGCCCTCGTCAGGTCCAGGACAGGCCTCCTGACGGGGCCCACCCCCCTGTAGTCCATTCCACCCAGACCCCTCAGACCCGCGCCTTCCAGGAGGCGCAGAAGGAGGGTCTCGGCCCGGTCCGAGGCCGTGTGGGCTACGGCGACAAGGCTGCCGTCGGAGGCGGCCTCCTCGTAGATGGCCTGCCTGAGCGCGCTGAACTCGGCCTCCGGAGACCTTCCGGAGCGTGCTCTGCGGGGCAGGCTCCGCAGGCGGAACTCCATGCGGAGCGCGCCCGAGAGCTTCTCGACGAAGGCCGCGTCCCGAGAGGAGCCGGGCCTCAGGCCGTGGTCCACGTGCAGGACCGAGACCGTCCATCTCATGTGCCGGGAGAACCTGTCGAGGAGAAGCAGCATCCCCACGGAGTCGGAGCCCCCCGACACGGCGGCGACAACGCAGGCGCCGCGGGGCAGGAGGTCCTCCCGCCTCACTGTCTCGATGAATCTTCTCTCCACCCGCATGCCGACCCGTTCCGATCAGGGGCCCCCCCAGCAGTGTCGCGGGCGGACCCCAAGGAAAAGGCCGGCATGGCGAACATGCCGGCCTGAGTGCGCCTGGTAGCGGCGAAGGGACTTGAACCCCTGACCCGAGGATTATGATTCCTCTGCTCTACCAACTGAGCTACGCCGCCCCGAGCGCGAAAGGCTAGCGAAGAGCCCTCCTGTCGTCAAGGCTTTCTGCCGCCATGCCGGCCGGCCCGGCAGAGGCTCTGAAGGTTCGCCACGACCCGGGCGACGGCCTCCTCGGGGAGAGCCGCGTTCTGCTCGCTGACCCTGAGAAGGACCGCGTTGAGCCCGGACCAGTCTATCAGGCTCGCCGTGACCCTGTACTCCTTCACGATGTCGAGAAAGTCCTGGAAGGTGTGTGCGTGCTCGGGCATCACGCAGCAGAAGATGGTTGCCGACTCGGTCTCGCCGTTCCGCACCACGGATACAACGGGGCCGGCCCTGTCCCTTCCCTCGCGTATCGCGCCGCTCATGGCATCGAATGCCAGACGGACGTGCTGCGCGAGCTCCTCGACCGGGGCGCTGGCCCTGAGGAAGTCCTCCAGGCGGTAGTAGAAGTCGGTCACGACGCTGTCCGGGAGGTCTTGGAGCAGGGCTCTCACCTCGCGGAGCTGCTTCGCGTCGTTCAGCCTCATGCCCATGTCGAAGTCCCTGAATCTGCCCAGAATCTCCTCTATCCTGCGCTTGATCTGCCCGTAGGCGTCCTCCATTTCGGGATAGACGCTGCGCTGGACGGTTATGTCGATTATGTCCACCCATCGCTCGCCGAATCCCGATGGCGACTTGAACGAGACGACGGTCATCCCCTCGAGCTTGTCTATGCTGCCGACGAGCTTCAGCACCTTTTCGTCGTGCGCTTCTATCCCGGGGGCGGAAAAGACCATCAGGAGCTTCAGCTCAGCCTGGAAGGTGGAGATGGTCTCCGGGGCGATGTAGACCTGCGGGAGCCTGCTGGACTCGCACTCCCTGAGGAGGAGGGGGATGAGGGCGCGGGCGTAGTGCTCCCTCCCCCCGTACCTGTGGATCCTTTTCAAACGTTCTATTTCATTTCTCACCAGCAATTTCTGCAGTGTTTCCTCTATCCTGCGCGATTCCTCCCTGTCGGCGGCCAGCCCGGTCGAGCCCGTCATCTCGATCCTGATCGAGATGATCCCGTCGGAGGTCGTGTAGCGCCTCTGGTGCCTCACTGTCGAGCCCGGCCATGCGAAGGACAGTGCAGACAGGCAGTCCTGGAACGAGATGTCGCGCTCGTAGGCGGCGATGTTTATGCCTGTGAGGTGCTCTCTGGTCGTTCGGATGTTCCTGAGCCTGATCTGGGGCGTACCCCTCGACCGGACTCCCTCGACCAGCTCGATGTTTGTCAGGACCATCTGGGCGAGGTCCTCGGGACGACGCTCCCGGAGATACTCGTCGGAGCGGGACGAGATGAAGAGAACGAGCTCGCCGCTGGCGCCGGCTACGGACTCGGGCAGGGGGCCCGGGGCGAGCTTCTGCAGCTGGGTCCGCACCTGCTCGTAGATCTCGAGGCGCTCCGATGCCCTTGCGAGCAGCGAAAGGGTGTCGGCACGCCCTTCAGCCAGCTTCTCCAGGAGTCCCTGAATCTTCTGGGCGTCGCGGGCGAACTTCCTCCTCCTTGCGGAATCGCTGTCCCTGATCCCGGCGAGAACGAATCCCCGGCGGGTCTCCCCCTCGGCCACGGCGAAACCCTCGACGAAGTCCAGGTTCCACCCGTGGTAGTGCAGTTCTCCGAGACAGATGGATGCCAGGCCGGGCCAGTCGATCGCAGTGACGGCCACCAATGCGAGTTCGCCACTGTCGGCATCCACCATTACGGTAGGGGAGTCTCCCGAGGCCCTGCTGCGCTCGATCAGAGCACCGAAGATCCTCTTGCGCCTCTCCGAATCCACGAGGCTGCCGGGGCACATGCCGTCCGCGAGATCCTCGATGCTGCAACCATGTCCCCTGACCACTCGACCTCCCGCGGTTGTGCCATTGGCGCGACCGGGATGCTGTACTATACCTTCGCCCTGCCGGGTGGGCGAATAGCTCAGATGGTTGGAGCGCCTGCCTTACAAGCAGGAGGCCGGGGGTTCGAGTCCCTCTTCGCCCACCACGCTCATTCCGGCCAATGGGATCTACACCGAGAAGTGGGGCACCTTCTGTTCGGATCTACCGAGGCAGCCTGCGGGAGGGGGCATCACCCAGGCAACGCTGCGTCAGATGAGTGCAAAAGGGTCGTCTACGACCCTGTACGGGCCAGCCGGAACCCGACGTGCCCGGCCCGGTCTCCGGCTCCGAGCGTGCGCCAGGAGCCGATCCTGATCTCCTCGCTCTCCGACAGCCAGGATCCTCCGTACACCCTGCACCTGAGGCTGTCGCCCGGAGCGGTCCACTCGGCGACGTTTCCCGCCATGTCAGCCAGCCCGGCATCGCTCAGCGCGAAAGACCCCGCCGGCGCGACATAGAGGTATCCGTCCCTGTTCCTGGTGTCCCAGGCGTCGCCAGCCAGATAGTTGGCGGGATAGCCGGCTTCCTCTGGCGGGAGGGAGCCCCACGGGTAGAGGTCCTGCTGGCGGCCCTGGAGCCCGCTCATCGCGGCGAACTCCCACTCGGCCGCGGTCGGCAGCCTGCATCCGAGAACCGCTGCGGCGCTCTCCGCCTCCAGGGCGGTCATGTTTACCGCAGGGCATCCAGGACAGGAGGCGATGTAGTCGGAACAGCCCGGGATCCGGGGATCCGGCGGCAGCCCTAACCCCGCCTCGCGGGCCATGAAGACATAGAGCCTGTTGGTCACTTCCGTCCTGGAGAGCTGGAAGGGGCCGACCATGACCGAATCGCCCCAGCTCGTGACGAAGGGGCCGCCATCGAAGCTCACCATGAGAGTATCCGCGGGAATCGGGGGAGCCGCTCCGTCCTGCTTCGCAGGCCCCTCCCCCTGCCCGCATGCTGCGGCAAGCAGCAACAGCGGGACAGCGGCGGGAGACCGCACTACTTCAGAACTATCGCCAGCGGCAGTATGCCGCAGTAGCCTGCGACCAGCATCACGGGCGCGACGGTGATGTGCCCCGCCCGGAGAAGGAACCAGCCCGCGACGATCACGGCCAGACCGAGGCCGAACAGCACGTAGTTCCTCGTTCTGAACGGAACCCTCTCGAGCTCGTCGCCGGGGCCGCCTTCCTCCGCGACGGTCTTCCTCTCCTGCCCCCGCTCCCTGTCGGCCTTCTGCTTCGACACTGCACCCTCCCCGGCCGCCGTTCGGGCGGCATCGACATCAGGACCCGGGTTCGAGCCCACCGGGCGAATCCATAACCTGGGCCTCCTCGCCTTCCGGCGGCTCGATCCAGCCTCTCCGCCAGCAGGCGAGCATGGCTTCTCCGACAACATAAAACGAACCGGTCACCACGAGGAGGTCTTCGGCGAGACGCCTGCCCTCTGCCACGGCCTCCTCTATCGAGTCGCAGGCCGAGGCCCGCACGCCGAGGCGCGCGAGTTCGTCTCTCAGCCTCGAGGCGGGCAGAAGGCGCTCCGATGCCGGAGTGGTGGCGATCAGGCTGTCGAAGGCGCCTGAAATCATGGCGGCCATGCGACGCCAGGGCTTGTCTTCGAGGAATCCCGCCACGGCAGTCGCCTTCCTCCCCAGGCAGCCGAGATGCTCCAGCAGCCGGAACATCGACTGCGGGTTGTGGGCCACGTCGAAGAGGATGTCCGGGGAGCCCCGCCTCATGTCCAGTCTTCCGGGCCAGCGAAGGCTGCGGCAGGCCCTTGCGAAGGCGGAGTCCACCTCCTCCTCGCTCCTTCCGAACGCCAGCCTGGCGGCTGTCCTGGCGAGGGCCGAGTTGCGCACCTGGTGTTCTCCGGGCAGCGGCGAGTCTCCGCCTGGAAGCGGGCATGCCCTTTCCAGCTGCATGGCTTCCACCGCCCGGGAGATCACCTCCTCCACCCTGTGGTGCTGACGGGCGGCGACTAGAATCGTTCCCGGACGGGCGATCGCCACCTTCTCTGCAGTGATGGCGGACTTCGTCGGTCCGAGTATCCTCCTGTGCTCGATGTCCACCCCGGTGAAGATCGTGCATTCGCCCCCGAACGTCCTCGTGGCATCCAGGCGGCCGCCCAGGCCGGCCTCGGCTACGGCCCACTCGACTCCGGCCTCTCTGAAATGCCAGGCAGCCATTGCGGTCGTTATCTCGAAGAAGGTCGCTTCAACGGCCTCCGCGACGCCCCTGTGCCTTCTGACGAACCGGACCACGCTCTCCGGGGGGATCCATCTGCCGGAGACCGCGATCCTCTCCCTGTAGTCGAGCAGATGGGGCGAGGTCGTCCTCCCCGTTACGAAGCCTAGCTCCTCAGCCGTGCGGGCCAGCAGGGCGGTGGTGCTGCCCTTCCCGTTTGTTCCGACGACATGGATGGTCCTGAAGGATCTCTCCGGGTTCCCGAGGGCTTCTAGGAGGGCAGTCATCCGGTCCAGCCCGTACCTCATCCCCAGCCTTCGTCTGGAGAAGAGCCAGTCCCTGGCTTCAGCGTAGCTCGTCATCTGCGATGCGCTCGAGCAGGAGCTCGAGGAATCCGCTTCTCCTCTCCCTGATCCTGGACTGCGCATCGAGAACCTCCTGGTGGGTCACCGGCAGGCCGGGAGCGCAGTCGTTGCTTACCAGCGCGAGACCGAGAACATCGCAGCCCAGCCCGGACAGAGCCAGGGCTTCCTGGACAGTGGACATCGAGACTGCAGACGCCCCCATGCGGGCCAGCTCCGAGAGCTCGAGGGCTGTTTCGTACGCCGGTCCGGACACGGAAGCGAAAACCCCCTCCCTCACTCCCGGGTCCGTTCCTTCCGCGCACTCCATCGCCAGGCGCCTCAGGCGGGGGCTGTAGACCGACCCGCCGCATCTCGATGCCACCCTCGGAACGCAACCGGAGAGGTTGATGTGATCCGAGATCAGCACGGCGTCGCCTACCTCGAGGTCGGTGGATACGGCCCCGGCCGAGCAGGTGAGCACCCATGCTCTCGTGCCCATGTCCGCCAGCACTGACGGGAGGAGAGAGACCTCGTCCCCGTCGAACCCCTGGTACCTGTGCCTCCTGCCCGAGAGGAAGACGAACCGTCCGCAGTCGCTTACGGCGAGCATGCCCTCGTGTCCGGGCAGGCTCTTGGAGGCCGCGCCGGGAAGGCTGTCGTACGGGATCGGCCGGGCCGCGGGGAACGAGTCGAGAATCCACCCGAGACCCGACCCGGTCACGACTCCCACTGGAGGAGGGGCGCAGCCGATGCTGGCCGAGATCTTCTCCGCCAGGGCGGCGCGAAGAGCCTCGTCCGCGGTCGGCGACATGGCTCTGAGGAGCCTCACTCCGTGAAGGCCCTCTCCGTAGTAGTCGGCAAGGGATTCGCACGGCAGGTATCCCCTCCCGGCGTAGAGGGAGAGGGCCGGCCTGTTGGTCGTGGCGACCTCCAGATATGCGTGGCGCGCTCCCATCCTTCGGCCCCACGCCTCGACGGCGTCGAGCAGGAACCGGCCCGTGCCATGCCTCCGCCACCGCCTGTCCACGCAGAGGTTCGAGATGTGGAGTATGCCACGTGCGGGAACGGCCCCGCACGAGTAGCCGATGATTCTCGAGCCGTCCAGGGCCAGCCAGGTCTGCACTTCGATGGACGGACGAACGCATTCCTCGAAGGTCTCCGGACTCCACGGATCCGGGAAGCAATCGGCTTCGAGCCTGAGGATGGCCGGAATGTCCTCCCTCCTCGCGAGACGGAGCTCAGGTACCAACCTTGCCGGCCTCCTCTCTGAAGCCCCTGAGGTAGAGAGGCTCCGGTGCCGAGTCGAACCCCGAGAACTTCGTCATGACAATGCCCAGGGCGGCCACCGAGGAGGGTGAGGGGAGATCGGAGTCGCATTCCGGGCGGTCCGGAAGGATTTCGGGGATCCCGGTCCCGGTCACGGCTACCGCGCCGAGGGTTTCGAGCAGGGGCGCTATCGAGCCGGCGACATAGACGCCGGGCTCCAGCAGAACATCCGACAGCGGGTCAGCCGAGCGGAAGACTGCCGCGAACACCTCCCCCCTCCTGGCCCTCACGGCCGCCAGCACGGGCCCCTGCGAGCGAGACTGCCATGCGAGCGTCCTCAGCGTGGGGACTCCCTTCAGCCCAGTACCCCAGCCGGCCGAAAGGCCCATCGCGGTGGCGATTCCGACCCGCAGCCCGGTGTAGGACCCAGGCCCCGTGGACACCGCTATGCCTCCGAGCGCGGATCGCTCCAGCCCCGCCGCCTTCAGCAGCCCGGCTACGGTCGGGAGCAGGACCACCGAGCAGGAGCCCCTGAGGTCGAGGACGCTCTCCGCGAGCACGGCTCCATCGGACGAGACCACGGCTGCTCCCCCGCGGCTCCCGGTTGTCTCAAGCCCCAGCCATGCGCCGGTCATCGATCACCACCCTCCTGAGCGAGGGGGCGCCGGTGTACTCGATCCTCACGAGGATCGGGCTCCAAGTGATCCCGGCGGGCAGCTTGTCGGCCCATTCGACCACCGCTATGGCCGTGCCGCTCTCCAGGGCTTCCGAGATGCCCAGTTCGAGCATCTCGCCCGGTGCGCCGGAGAGCCTGTACAGGTCAATGTGGTGGATCTCGATCCCGCGGCAGGAGTACACCGCATCCACTATGAAACCGGGGCTGGGCAGCCTGCCTTCCAGCCCCAGAGCTCTCAGCAGCGCGCGCGCGAAGACGGACTTTCCCACTCCCATCTCGCCCGACAGAAGCACCGCCTCCCCGGCGGAGAGATCTCCCGCCACCGATCCGGCCAGGGCTTCCACGCCTGCCTGATCCAGGACCAGGTCGCATCCCAGATCCCTCTTCATCAGAGCTGCTTCGGCTTCAGGATTGTCACGGGGACGACCATCTCGTCCAGCGAGATGCCGCCGTGCTGGAAGGTGTCGTCGAACTTCCTGGCCTCCTCCCGGGGCATTCCGGGGTGCATGAGCATGAAGTCCGACCGGGCGAACACATAGGTCTTGCTCGGGCTTTCGTCGGGCAGGCCCCATCTGGCTGGATCGTGCACCACCACTGCGGTCTTCTCGTCGGCCGAGAGCGAGTGGCCGAACCTGTACCTTATGCTGCTGGACATCCCGCGAGCGCCGCGGACGTGGGTCTGCCTCCTGCAGAGCACCGATCCATGGTCGCTCGTGACCACGACCGTCGTTCCTCTTGCCGCGAGCGTGTGCAGCAGCTCTCTGAGGAACGAGGAGTCGAACCATGCAGACGTCAGCTTCCTGAATCCAGGCACGTCGGGCGCCAGCTCGTGCAGCAGCTCGATCTCCGAGCGGCCGTGAGTCAGGTGGTCAAGGTAGTTCACCACGAGGGCCAGCATGCCCCCCTCCAGAAGATGGGAAAGGCTCCTCCTGACGGATTCGCCCTCCCTCTGGTTGCTCACCTTGGCGAAGGTCACACGGTCGCAGGAGCGGCAGCCGATCCTTCCGAGGGCGTCCCTGAGGTGCTGGTGCTCGCTCCTGTTGAGCCCAGGAGCGCCGTACTCCTCGAGCCAGTCGGTCCTGTAGAACCTCCAGATGTCCCGGGGGAGGAGTCCAGCGAAGAGCGAGTTCCTGCTGTACGGCGTCGCAGAAGGCAGGGTTGTGCACATGAAGGAGGTGTGGATGTGGAACCAGCCCTCCAGCGCCGGAGTCATCGTCAGCCACTGGTCGTACCTCATGCAGTCGATGACGACGAGAACCAGCTCCCTCGATTCGGGCAGCAGCGGCTTCACGATCCTCTCGAGGAAGTTGTGCGGCATGAGGGGCGCGTCGTTTCCGGAGACCCATTCGGGATAGTGGACCTGTATGTACTTGGAGAAGTCGTTCTGCAGATCCTCCATGCGCATCCTCTGCAGGGACCGCAGCTCGGAGCTCACCTGTCCGCCGAGCTTCACGTCGTTCTCGCAGATGGTCCTGTAGAGGCTCGTCCAGTCAGTCCATCTCATTTCCGATGAGCGCATGTCCGAGAGCCTGGAGACCTCCGACGCGACGCTCTCAGCCGCAGTCTGGGTCTTCAGCCTGGAGGTCTGGAGCAGCCGCTTGATGACCAGTTGTATCTGGCTGGGGTTGACCGGCTTGGTCAGGTAGTCGTCGGCCTGGCCTCCGAGCGCCCTGTCCATCAGCTCCTCCTCCTCGCTCTGGGTGACCATCACGACGGGGAGGCTGGAGTAGCTGCGCCTTATCCGGGAGACGGTCTCCAGGCCGTCCATACCTATCATCATCTGGTCCATGAGGACGATGTCCACCCTCTCGGAATCCAGGAGGTCGAGCGCGGCGGGTCCGCTGGGCGCAGTCAGGACCCTGTAGCCGATCTTCTCGAGGAATCTGATGTGGCTCTGCAGGTGGTCTATCTCGTCGTCAACCCAGAGTATCGTCAGCCTGTTCATCCCTCTCCATCGCCGCCGGGATCCTTATCACGAAGGTTGCGCCCCTCCCCGGGCTGCTCGACCCGAGACGGATCGTGCCACCATGGTACTCCTCCACGATCCTCTTGCTGAGAGTCAGGCCGAGCCCCCATCCCCCGCGCTTCGTCGTGAAGCCGGCCTGGAAGATCCTCGTCTGGTCCCTGAACGGGATCCCCCTCCCGTTGTCGGATACGCTTATCTCGACAACCCCGGATCCCTCCTGCAGATCCCTCGTCAGTATGGTGACGGCCCCGCTGACCTGTCCGGTGACAGCAGCCAGGGCGTTCTTGAGCAGGTTCTCGAGAACCCACCCCAACAGGACGGAATTCAGCATCACCTCCAGGCGGGACTCGGTGACGGCCTCCATCTCCACCCCTTCGGGCACGAGGCCGGGACGGCTCTTGAAATAGCCCATGCACTGCGAGACGACCGGGTTGACGCTGCCGCGCCTCAGCCTTGGCTTCTTGCCCATCTCCCCGTACCGCGAGGCGATCTGGCCTAGCCGCGAAACGTCCGTCTCCATGCATTCCACTGCTTCCGCCAGCTCATGGTCTTCCGCGAGGCCGGGTCTCTGCCGAAGCAGCTCGATCCAGCCCATGAGCGACGAGAGAGGGGTGCCCAGCTGGTGGGCGGTCTCCTTCGCGAAGCCCATCCAGGCCATCTCCTTCTCGCGCCTCAGCTCGCTCCTCACGCCGAATAGCAGCACAGCGGCCAGAAGGAGGAGAACGGCGAGCTCGACGTATGGGACCATGGACAGCTCCCTGGAGAGAGAGCCCGAGCCGTAGTGGAGCCAGCCGATCGTGTCTCCCTCCAGCCCCAGCATGGGAATGGGGGCATTGACCTCGTCCAGCTTCCGGATCAGCAGCCTGTGTCCGACCAGTACGTCGCCGGGAATCTCGTAGGGGACGGGTTCGCCGTTCACTATCTGCGGCAGGCCCGCTTTGTCGGTGATCACCGTCGAGTAGTCGATGCTGCTCGTGAGCTGGCGGAAGACGGACCTCGTGAGATCGAGCACGCGCTCCATCTGCTCTTCGGTCCATCTCGGCACCGTTATCCAGGTGGTCCTCGCCATGCACACCGGACAGAAGGACTGCGAGAATCCCTCGGGGCCGGGGGACTCCCTGGCGAGACCGCATCCTGTGCAGATGGAATGGAAGCGGTTCTCGACGATGATGCTGAAGGGTATCTGCGTCCCCGCCCAGAAGCGCGCTATCGTTTCGTTGGCCCTCCGGTTGGTCTCCTCCAGCCGCCTGACGAGGTTGTGGCTGTAGAAGAGGAAGACCCAGGACAGCAGGCCGGCGAACACGAGGAGCGGGAGCCTCGGTCCCAGAAGCCTCTTCATCGGCTCGGCCCCTGCACCAGGGGAACCGAGAAGCCGGCTTCCTCGAGGATCAGCGCCTCTCCGGCGGCTTCAGCCGCTTCCCGGATGCTCCGAACGGCTTCGAAGCCCATGCGCACCGCGGTCTCCTCCGGAAGGTTGCTTCGGAGGCCCAGCCTGATCCTCTGCCTCATGCGCTTCAGCCTCACTGTCGAGTGGTCGCCGAGCCCGTAGCTGCCGCGCGTCGGGGGAGGCCAGTCGGGGTCGAGCACGGCCTCCATGGAGGCGGCCATGTGGTCCGCTCCGAGTCCCTCGGGGCAGTCCGCGTCGAGAAGAAGCATGCCGCCGTCGGTCACGGCCTCCTCGCAGTTGTACACCGCCTTCATGGCCTGGTAGAGGTTCATGTCAAGCGGCCTGCCGGGTCTGGCGACCACCAGGCTGCTCCTCCTCTCGAGCGCTATGCAGGCGACCCGCATCGACGTCTCCACCGACTGGAGGAAGGCCTCTTCGAGGCCCCCCACGAAGAACTGCACCAGCTCTCCTCCCTGCACGACTCCGCTGGCGTGCAGGACAGGGACCCTGTCCGAAACCATCTTCGCGGCCTCGGCCATGTCCTCGTGGACTGGATTCCCCTCGAGGACGGCGGTCCGCGAGCCCGGCAGGCAGGCAAGATAGTGGTTCTCGAGAATGGTGCGCTTCGCCGACGATCCAGGGAGTATGGACTTCCTGCCCCCGGTGAAGCCTGCGAAATAATGCGGCTCGACCGTGTTCACCACGAGAACCGCCTCCGCCGCTGCCACCCACTCGTCCAGCACGACCTCGGTGCCGAAGGAAGTCCTGCCGACCCTGACGCCGCAATCGCCTTCGGCCCGAGTGCAGCGCCACTCGGCCTCCTCCAGAAGCCCGCACATCTGGGCGGACTTCTCGAGGGCGGACACCTCCCGGTGGGTGCCGGTGGCAACGAGTATCCTGCATCGCCCTTCCAGCAGGCGAGCGACCGGTGCGAGCATTCTGCCGGCCACGGCGGGCCGGGTGGAGTCGTTCACGATTACCGTGACCATGCGGCGGGAGGCCAGCCATTCGGAGTGCGCCGGGTTATCAGCCCACCCGGCCTCGATTTCACGGGCTCCGACGGACGCCAGCCGCGCGGGCGCGGCTATCCGCATCCCGGAGCATTCGCTGTGTGGCGGCCGCATAGTCATGGGAAGATATATACGCATTATCGCCTCCCGGTTCGAATCCGGCATGGACAGATTCCCGTGCACGGGCTAGCTTTGTGCTGCAATCCAGGGAGGCCTACTTGAGAAAGCCCGTCTCCGTACTCCTGCTGGTCGTTCTCGTGCTGCTGGCCATTCCGTCCGTATCCGCAGCCAGAGCGGGGGGAGGCCACGACTACGGCGGAGGCGGAGGAGACGGCGGCGGAGGCGAGGGTTTCGGAATCCTCCTCTACTACCTCGTACAGCTCGTGATCTACAGGCCGGCCATAGGCATCCCTCTTCTCGTCCTGTTCCTCATCGTCGCGGTGAAGTTCAGGAAGTCGGCCAGGAGGGGATATCAGACCGCGACCATTTCGAGAGCCGGAAGAGTCGCACGAGAGCGCGAGCAGGCCGACCTGGAGGCCCGCCTCGCGGCCCTGGAGGCGGCGGATCCGGGATTCTCCCGCGAGGCCTTTCTCTCGCGGGCCTCGGCCGCGTTCGTCGAGATACAGAAGGCCTGGTCCGCGCAGGACATGTCCAGGGCGCGCCGCTTCGTCTCCGACGGCATCAGGGAACGCTTCGAGCTCCAGATCGGGATGCAGAAGGCGGAGAACTTCAGGAACGACATGTCCGACGTCAGGGTCGTCTCCTCGAGGATCGTGGCCATGCAGTCGGACAGGGCCTTCGATACCCTTCACGTCGAGATAGTCGCTGCGGCCTCGGACAGAGACGTCGAGCTGTCGAGCGGCAGGATTCTGCGGTCGCGGCCTCCCGACCCGTTCACGGAATACTGGAGCTTCCTCAGGAAGCCTGGCGCGCGAACGGCCGCCTCCGGGGGCCTGGTGGAGGGGCTATGTCCCAACTGCGGCGCGGGGCTCGAGCTGTCGGACAGCGGCCGGTGCGCACACTGCGACTCCGTGGTCTCGAGCGGCGAGTACGACTGGATACTGGCCGAGATAACCCAGGCCATGGAGTGGGGTACGCTCGGCAGCCCCTCCCTCGTGCCGGGCTGGGACGACATGCTGCTCAAGGATCCGGCGTTCAATCTCCAGCACGTGGAGGACAGGACCTCGGTGATCTTCTGGCGCTACATCCGGGCTCATTTCGACGGCACTGTCGAAGCCCTTCGCAAGGTAGCCTCGCCGGAGTGGCTGGAGGAGTTCGCGAAGCGCCAGATGCTGTCCCGTCAGGGCGACAGATGGCTGCACTTCCGCGAGGCGGCTGTGGGGGCGGTCGAAGTGCAGAGGCTCGTTCCGGGGCAGCCCGGCGGAAGGGACAGGGCGGAGGTTCTCGTCAGGTGGTCGGCCAGGAACTCCATGAGGACAGCCGGCGGCAGGGTCGAGAATGCAGGCGACAGGATGATCCGGCCGGTGATCTTCATCTTGGAGAGGAATTCGGAAGTCGTCACGAGAGCCGACATGACCTTCCTGTCGGCGCACTGCCAGGGCTGCGGCGCCCCGTTCGAGGGGGGGGACACAGGCTCCTGCGGATACTGCGGCAGACCGCTCAACGACGGCAGCCAGGACTGGGTCCTCGCAGGGATGGAGGCCTTCGATCCCTCCAGGTTCGCTCCGGCAGCCATAGATGCCATGAGAAGGGCTTCGCTCGTGCCTCCCGATCTCGTACTTGCAGCCATCGCATCGACGATGCACTCCGACGGCGAGATCGATCCCTCCGAGGAGGCCGAGCTGAGGCGCTTTGCCGCCGCGAACGGCGTACTACCCGGAGCATTGGAGGAGATCGTGTCCTCGGTCAGGGCGGGTGCCGAGCTTCCGCGTCCAACGACGCCGAAGGAGGCGCGCGAGGTCCTGGCCTCGATGGTCAGGATGGCCCTGGCAGACGGCAAGCTGCAGCAGTCCGAGCTTGCGTTTCTCACCAGGTTCGCCGAGGCGGCCGGGCTCGCGAAGGCCGACGTAACGATGGTCCTTGCGCGCGAGCGGGCCGACCTCTTCAGGGAGGCGAAGGATCTCCTGAAGGACCGCGGCCGGGGCTAGGAGCCTCTCGGATTCCTCCGGAACCTCCTGCCCGGCCCTTCGACGGGTTGCCCCGCTCCCGGAAGCTCCGTGCGCGATCGGCTCAGGTCAGGCCCCGCCCTCGAAGGAGCTCCCGTCCTGCCGCATGTTCTCGAAGAAGGCGGCGACATCGGCCCGGAACGCCTTCAGAGACTCCCTGTCCAGGTAGAACATGTGCCCCGCCTCGTACGCGCGCACCATTATGCTGGCCCTCAGAGACGGGTCGATGTTCATGTGGGCGATCATGTAGTCGGTTGCGTACGTGGGGGTCGCCAGGTCGTAGTACCCCTGCGCCACCAGAACCCTCATGAAGGGGTTCTTCGCCATTGCAGCGCGGAGAGTCTCGCCGGTGGTGGGCAGCTTGCCCTTCTCCCACTCCCACTTCTCGCTGATCTTCTCGCTGATCGCCTCGTAGGGCATGTCGGTCCTGACGCCCAGGCTGCTTCTCAGATACGCATTCAGCATCGAGACGTACGGCGGGAGGATGGCGTTCATCGAAGGGTCGAACTCGGGATACTCGGTCACCGCGAGAGCTTCGATCCCCTTGAACCTGGAGTCCAGCCTCCCCACGCTTCGCCTCTCTTCGCGCAGAAGCTCCTTGCAGAAGCGATGGATCTGCACGCGGAGGTCGGTTCCCAGGACGTACTCCGGATCCAGCCCTGTGAACCTCGCGAGCTGCGCCGCGAGCTCGCGCTTCCTCTGTGCAGGGAGTCTGTCGCCCTGAGCCAGCGCCACGCCAAGCTCCTTCTCGGACCACTCCGTCACCTTCGAGCTGAGGTCCGGCAGGGAGAGCTTCTGGAGCTCCGGCTCGAGCCTGCCGTGGTACCAGGCCGTGGCTGCGTAGGTTGGCACGAAGAGCTGGTACGGAAGGTCGTCGCCCGTCACGAAATCTATCGGACGGATGTCGAGCGCGGTCGAGACCAGCACGAGCCCGCTGAACGCGATCCCCCTGTCCACGAGGTGGCCGGCCAGTCCTGCAGCCCTTGTCGTACCGTAGCTCTCGCCGGCCAGATAGAGTGGAGAGTGCCACCTGTCGAAGCGCCCGAGATAGAGCCTTATGAACTCCCCGACAGACTCGACGTCGCCCTTGAAGCTCCAGTACTTCCTGTCCAGGTCTTCCTTCGCGGCACGGCTGAAGCCGGTGCCCACGGGGTCCACGAACACCATGTCGGTGAAGT
Source organism: uncultured bacterium (assembly GCA_964569245.1). Taxonomy (GTDB): domain Bacteria; phylum Fermentibacterota; class Fermentibacteria; order Fermentibacterales; family Fermentibacteraceae; genus JAAYTY01. The sequence continues at coordinate 220,721 of CAZMTK010000003.1, forward strand.
CCAGCCATGTCTGCGCGTTCGGCTCCAGGCTGTACGGAGGCTGGGGCATCCACCCCCCGTCCTCCATGCGCACGCGCCAGGGTCCCGCCGCCCCCATGTGCAGCCATATGGAGGACGACCCCGGCCCCCCGTTGAAGATGAAGGCGAGTGGCCGTCCCCCCCTATCCTTCACCCCGTCCAGCTCGTAGGAGACGAAGAACATCTCGGCTTCCAGCTCGTCGAACTCGTCCCTGAGAGGCAGCACGCCGGCCCTTGCGGTGTAGGTCACGCGCCTTCCCGGCAGGTCGAGCTCGTGGCGGGTCTCCACCGGCTCGAGCCCCAGAAGCCTGCGCCTCTTCGGTCTGGCCTCGTCCACCCTCTCTTCCTGCTTCTTATCGATCCCTTCGCTCACCGCAGCCTCCTCCATTCTCGGGAATCGAACTGATCCGCCTTCTCGGCCGGGCCCGGAACCGCACCGCTTCCGGATGAAGCCCTCTCGCAGAGGAGCGGGGCTTTTCCGGCTGCTGGAAGTGCGCTTCGGGGCTTCCGCCAGTCTTGTGAAGGCATCCTGCTCCTGGCACTATGGAGCCCGACCTCCGCCTGCGGGAGGCAGGGCGCGAAAGTTGTCGGGAGGGAGGCTGTCCACGGCCATGAAGCCCTCGGGAACTTCGCCGGTCCACTCGTACACTATGGTCCTTCCCGACGAGCTCCTGTGGACCTCTGTGAGGAAGGGCGGGGGATCGATCGTCTCCCAGGCGGTCCCGTCAGGGTTCATTCTCCACCTGGTCGAGAGGCGCGGCCTCAGAAGCGGCAGGTCGGGGTCCACCACCACGAAGCGCACTCCGTGATCCTCCAGGCAGGGCCAGAGCAGCATCTCGTAATCGTTCGGCATCGTGATCGTGGGTCTGCGGTATTCCCATACGAAGAGCTCGACGTTCGGAAAAGTCACGACACGGTCGGCCGGGTCGGAGTTCCCGGCCAGCCAGTCGGCGACCTCCCTGGCCTCCGCCGCGGCAGGTCTGCCGTCACGCAGGAGCATCGCCCCCAGCGGCCTCGCAAGCGGCAGGAACAGAAGCGCTGCCGACAGCGCCCTCACCGTCCGTCCGGCGCCTGTTTCCGATGCGATCTCCAGGAGCCCCTTCGCACCTGCTGAAACCGCCAGCGCCGTCGCGAAGGCCGTGTACCTCGTGGGATGCTCGTGCAGGACGAGCACGGCGAGCATGGGGAGGCCGGCCAGGGCCGGCACGAACATGGAGCGTCGCGACTTCGCGTCGCGCAGGGCTATCGCTGCAGCGATGGTGAACACGATCAGCGACGGGCCGCCGAATACCTCCCCCCTGTGCAGGGTTCCTATGGTGAAGGGCTCCAGGATTCTCGCGACCCCCCTCCCCAGGGCGGCCAGCGCTGCTGCAGCGCCCTGGTGGTGAAGGATGTCCAGTGGGGTCGGTGCGGACGACCTTACCTCCCATGCGGCCCAGTGGTTCTCGTTGAGGAGGAATTGCCCGTTCTGGGAGTAGAGCGGCGAGCCGAAGGACTCCCAGTTCCTCGCGAGCCAGGGCGAAGCGGCGACCAGGAACACCGTCGTGAACGCCGCTGCGTTCGCGGCTTTCCGCCTCGCCCGCGGCAGGAGAGAGACCAGAACGCCGGCGGCCATCGGCAATGCCTGGGTCCGGGTCAGCCAGGCTGCGGCGCAGAGTGCTCCGAGGGCGGCAGCCCTCCGCGGGCCCGGAGCGGCCTCTCCGGCAGCGAGAAGCACCGCGAAGAAGAAGCCTGTGAAGAGCATCAGGCTGTCGGGCTGGGTGGAGTACCATACGAACAGCGGGTCCAGAGCGAGCCAGCAGGAGAGCATGAGGGCCGGGCCCGGGCCGAAGGCCCGCCTGCACCATGCCCACGCCGCCAGGATGCATGCCATGCCTATGAGCACTGCAGCGGCCTGGGCAGCGGCAAAAGACACTCCCGTAACGAGGAAGACCCCGGCCAGAATGACGCTCATCGCAGGCTGCCGGTTCCCTTCCGGTCTTACGGGCTCCATGGACGGATCGTAGAGGGTCCACTTGCGCATCGTGGAGAACCCGCCACCTTCGGGAAGGCTGCGAGCCATCTCCATCTCGGACGCAATGCCGTCCCCTGCGGGCATCGGATTCAGCACCGCCACCCGGACCCTCAGCGCGATGCCGGCGGCCAGAGCCGCAGCCAGCACCAGGACTTCCGTTCTTCTCTTCGGCACGAGCATGCCCGAACATAGGCCGACTGGCGGCTGGGGGCACACTTCCCCGCTCTCGGCGCTTGGTTATACTCCTCCCTGCGGGAATGGAGGGCGATGCTTCGCGTAGCGAGCTGGAACGTGAACTCCGTGAGATCCCGGCTCGAGGCCGTCGAAAGATGGCTGGACGGGGCCTCCCCCGATGTCCTCCTCCTTCAGGAGACCAAGGTGGAGGACGGGAGATTCCCCATGGAGGCGTTCGAGTCACGCGGATACCGTCTCGAGCTCTCGGGACAGAAGGCTCTGAACGGAGTGGCGATAGCATCGCGAGCCCCTTTGACGGATGTCCGCAGGGGGCTCTCCTCCGGCTTCTTGGCTGATCAGAAGAGGCTCATCTCGTGCAGGTGCGCCGGCCTGTGGATTGTTGACGCGTATGTTCCCAACGGAGGCGATCCCTCGCTCGACAGGTTCCTGCACAAGCTGGAGTTCATGGAGCAGCTCCTGTCGGACTGCCTGGAGATGGCCCGTTCAGGCCAGGTGCTCGTCTGCGGGGATTTCAACGTCGCGCCGGGGCCCGAGGACGTCTACGATCCCGAGGCTCTGGACGGGACGATCGGCTACCACCCGGAGGAGCGGAGCAGGATGCGCTCGTTCCTCGATTCAGGCTTCGTGGATCTGCTGAGACGCTTCCTGCCGCATGGCAGGGCCTATTCCTGGTGGGACTACAGGAGCAGGGGCTTCGAACGGGACAGGGGCATGAGGCTGGACCACATGCTGGCTACGGAAGGTCTCGCCGGACAGTGCAGGAGCTTCATGATAGACAGGGATGTCAGGGGCTGGGACAGGCCCTCGGACCACGCGCCCCTCATGGCCGACTTCGACATCCCGACTGTCTGACACCGATGGAATGGAATCCCGTGCCGAGATGTAGCACCGCAGTGGAGGTGGCGGAATGAGCATCGCCGTTCTGTTCGCGGTTCTCGCCCTCGCAGCCCAGCCTGACGAAGACAGGCGCATGGCTGCGATAGAGGTTCACGAGTGGGGCGTAGTGACATTCGACGGCGGCGGCGCGGTCATGGGAGCCGCGCCTGATGTCGCCCCGGACACCCTGACCGAGCCGGACTACCCCGTCGTAGAGCGCGCACCGGTCGTCTATTTCCATGGCCCCGAGTTCTCGGGGCGCTTCACCGTAGCCGTGCCCGACGGCTCCATCCTCGACACATGGCCTTTCCCCTCGATCAGGGACGACAACTCCAGCACATGGGTCATAACCAGGGCAGGCTGGCAGGAGCTGGATGCGGTGAACACCCCCCTCATCGAGCGCGTCGGGGGCTGGGAAGCCGCTCCGTGGCGCCGGCAGCAGACCATGACGCTGGCATTCGAGGGCCCTGCCTACGAGAAGTTCCTGTACTACGAGGCCGGCTTCTCGGACCTTTCCGCCTTCCCTGTCGCAGTCCGGAACGGCCGGCTGTCGGTCCGCGAGGGCTGCGAAGACATGCCGGTAGCCCTGGTGATCCCCTCGCCGGAGGGCCCCCTGGTGACCGTCACTACGGCTTCTGGGGCCGTATGCCCCCTCCGCGCGCTGCGAAACGCCCTCTTGAGCGGTCCGGCCGACCTCTACGACACTCTCATCGAGTGGTCCGAGGGAGTGGTGGACATCGAAGAGGTCGACGCCCTCTGGGCTACGTGGCGCGGCTGGTTCCTCGACTCCTCCCAGCGCGATGGAGGGGAGGACTGCGCCTTGCTCATCTATCTGCTGCCTGCGGAGGACGCCGAGGCGCTCAGTGTTCTGAGTCTGGAGCCGGATCCCGCATTCGAGGTCCGCTACGGAAGGTATCTGCTGTGCGCCCTGGAGATCGATCTCGGATGCTTCACCCCGGGGGAGCCGTGAGCCTGTCGAGGTCCTCCGGAGGGATGCCGAGCTCCAGGGCAGCCCTGATCCTGTCGTTGCCGAAGTAGTCAAGCGTTCCTCTGACGTGCTCCCTTATCACGTCGGACAGCCTGCGCGGCTTGAAAGTCGCGCCGGGCGAGCCGGAGGGGGCGCCCATCCTGTCCCTGATGAACGGCGGCAGGGAGTCCAGCCCCACCAGCCGTCCCTCGGTGTTCACCACGCTGGCCGATACTATGGCCTCCAGCTCCCCCACGTTTCCCGGGTAGGAGTACGAGAGCAGGAGGGCCATCAGCTCGTCCGTGAACCCTTCCACCGCTCGGCCTGTGCGCTCCGCTTCCAAGCGCAGGAAGTGCCCGGCCAGCAGAGGTATGTCCCCGGGATGCTCCCTCAGGGGGGGTATGTGCAGCGAGTTCACCATCAGGTGGTACAGCAGATCCCGCGAGAAGGTTTCCCTGTACTCGTCGGATGCGAGGTCCAGGGTCGTGGACACGATCAGGCGGACGTCTATCCTGCGAACCTCCGCGGAGCTCTCCCTGTAGTACTCCTCGTTCTGGATGACGCGCCTCAGCCTGACCTGCACCGGGAGGGAGAGGCACTCGATGCTGTTCAGGAAGAGCGTGCCCCCGGCAGCCTTCTCGAGGAAGCCAGGGCGGTCGTCCTGCAGGCCCTGGAAGCCGCGAACCTGGCCGAACAGCTCTGCGGGCTGCCTGTCCCTGTCTATCGCGGCGGCGTCCACGGCGATGAAGGGCCCCTCCCTGCGCGGACTCGACCTGTGGATGGCCCTCGCCAGCGACTCCTTCCCCGTTCCCCTCTCGCCCATGATGAAGAGCGAGTAGTCTCCGGAAGCCATGAGCTCCGCCAGGTGGAAGAGGCGGATCATTCCGGGATCGGCGGTCACGAAGTCCTCGAAGGCGGCGGCATGGGCCAGCCCTTCGCGCGAGAGCTTTTCGGGCAGCTCGTGCAGGGAGCGGCTCAGCGCCTCGTGTTCCAGCGCCCGGTCTATGGTCTCGAGCAGCTTTTCCTCGTCGGTCGGCTTCGTGAGGTAGTCGAATGCTCCCAGCTTCATCGCCTTCACCGCGAGGTCAACGTCGCTCACTCCGGTGAGGATCACAACGGGGATGCTCCTGCCGCCGTCCCTGATCTGCCTGAGGATGTCCAGGCCGCTCAGCCCGGGCATGTCCATGTCGAGGATCACGAGATCTATGTCGTTCCTCTCCAGCAGAGCCGGGACGTTCCTCGAGTCGTTCTCGACCACCGGCTCGAACAGCTCGGTCTGCATGAGGAAGATCCGGAGATAGTTTGTGACCGCGGCATCGTCGTCTACGATGAGTATCCGTCTGAGCCCGCTCATCCTGCGGCCTCTCTCTCTCCGGCATGGCCAGGCTGCTGCTCCGTTCCCTTCGCGGGTTTCACGGGCAGTCTCATCGTGAAGGTCGTACCAGCGTCGGGGGCTGAGGCTACAGATATCGTGCCCCCGTGTTCCTCGACGATCCTGTATGCTATCGCCAGCCCCAGGCCCGTTCCGCCCTTCGCCCGCTTGGTGGTGAAGAACGGGTCGAATATCTGCTTCAGCGTCTTCTCGTTCATGCCCTTGCCGTCGTCGGCGACCTCGATGACGACCTTCCCGTCCTCGTAGCGCGTCCGCACCGTCACGGTTCCGCGCCTGTCGTCCGGCATGGCCTGGCCCGCGTTCACCATCAGGTTGATCAGCACCTGCTCGATCTTCTGGGCGTTGCCGGTGAGCTGCGGTATCGAAGGGTCGAGCTCCAGCCTGATGTCCGCGTGCTTGTGCACCTCGTTCTGCACCAGCCGGGCCGCGGCCTCGATTATCGTGTTCACGTCCACGTTGTCGATGAGGAGCCCCTCGTCCTTCCTCGCGAAGTTGCGAAGACCCTCGACGATTCCCTTGATGCGCTCCGATCCGTGGGCCATGTCGTCAACGAGGGTCAGAATGCTCTCCCTGAAGAAGTCGTACTTCAGCCTGGCTATCTTCAGGTCCGGGTGTGACGCGTAGTATTCGTCGACGATGGGAAGCATGTCCTCGAGAGCCTGCCTGACGATCTTGATGTTGCCGCGGATGAACTGGTTGGGGTTGTTGATCTCGTGACCGATGCCGCTGACCAGCTGGCCGAGCGAGGCAAGCTTGTCAGCCTGCTGGAGCTGCTGCTCGTAGGTCTTCTCCAGCGTGATGTCCCTGTAGAACTCGATGATTCCTTCCACCTGCTGGGACTTGTCTATGACGGGGATGGCGTGCACTTCGAGGAACCTGTCGCCGCTCGGGATGTCCATGGTGATCGGCGCTCTGTCCCTCTTTATCCTGGAGAGCCTGCAGTCCCTGCAGGGAGTGTCGCAGTCGAAGAAGACCTGGTGGCACTTCATGCCCTGCTGGAAGCTCTTCCTGTTCGTCATCACCACGTTGCGGTCCACATCTATGAGAGCCACGTCGTCGGGGATGGCCTGGAACATGGACCTGAGCTGGGACGACGAGTCCTCCCATCCCTTGTTGACCTGTTCGAGATAGGCGTTGACTCTGTCGAGCTTCTGCTTCTGCTCCTCGAGCTGCGCAGTCCGGGCTTCGATCTCCTTCTGGAGGCCGGCGATGCGCTCGGCGTAGCTGGCCTCCTCCTCCTGGCGCAGGACGAGCTTCTCGCGCAGCTCCTTCCTCTCCAGCGCGAGGTTGAGCATTCGGCCGATCTCGTTGAGCATCCTCTGCTCCTCGGGGAGCAGCTCCAGATCGGGAGAGGCGTAGCCCACCCTTATCTCTCCCGCTATCTGCCTGTTGGAGAGCAGCTTCACTGAGATGCAGGCTCCGGGCGGCTTCTCGCCGTACTCTTCGCCCAGATAGATCGAATAGACTATGGCCTGATCGGGGTACAGCATGCCCTTCGTCAGATAGTCCGGGAGGCGTATGAAGAACTCCTTCACGCTGGCCGAGACCTCTATCCACTCCGCTACGGAGTAGAGGCATGCCAGCTCCTTGATCCGCTCCTCCTTGTCGTAGTCGGTCTCCCTGCTGATTCCGTCCAGCTGCGAGCCGAAGAAGATCCAGACGCCGCCGTCAGAGCTTTCGACATAGCCGGTCTTGAGCACGACCTCGCATCCCGTCGAGGCAGCGGGGCTGTAGAGCACGAGCCTCTTCTGACCCTCGCGGGCCAGCACCATGCCCGAGCGGAAGCTCTTGAGCGAGGCGGGGGTGAGGATCTCCTCCAGCAGCAAGCCCTGCAGCTCCAGCTCGCCCGTGCCGCAGGCGCGGGAGAGAAGGCGGCTGGCGTGGAGCACCCGTTCCGAAGAGTCCACTGCCATGAGGAACTCGAAGTTGCCCTCGATGAAGCTGTAGAGGTCTTCGAGGCGTATCATCAGGCCCCGCTTCCCCGGACCGGCTCCGCGACAGGGGTGAAGCACGCACATATGCCGCATCTCTGTCTGTCGACACCCCGAGTCCTCATCACCGCGAAGTCCGGCTCGGAAGCGGGTTCGATCGCGCAGGACACGAAGCGGGCAGTGTCGCAGAGATGCCCCCGCCTGTTGCTACGTTCGTCGAACGCGAGGACCGCGGCCTCGGGGTCGAACTCGACCCTGTCGCCGAGAGGGAGGGTCAGGCCCCCGAGACCTGTTCCGATCGCATCACGGCAGCGCTGAATCATGCCCCTCCGCTTCTGCTCCCTGATCATGCGGAAGTGGAAGCAGCCGAGAAGAACCCGCCTGACCTGCTTCAGGAGTCCGCCTGGCAAGGACATGTCCCGAACCACCCTCCCGTCGGTCGTCCCGCTGGCCGGCCCGGGAGGGGATGAGCGTCGCACGCCCTCCCCTCTCCGGGGCTCGTGTCGCTCAGCCTATCCTGAAGCGCTCGGTTCCCACCTCGCGTATGGTGGCCTTGTAAACGCCCGCAGCGGTCATCGGAACCGGGATCTGGGCCGGCCTGCCGGCGACGGCCGGCATCACGAGTCTTCCTGTGCCGTCCCACAGGACGCGGGCATCGCCGGTCCTCCAGTAGGCCGCCGCACGATCGCCGGCATGCCGGGCGACGAGCGACCCGATCTCCTCCGTGATGTCGGCTGCGTGCTTCAGCCTTGAACGCACCTCTCCGGGCAGCATCTCCAGGAGTATCTCCCAGCTCTGCAAGCCGGAAGCGGGGCTCACGGCCTGATCGAACATCCTCACCCGCCCGTCGAAGCTGACCCGGGTCCCCTCCTCCTCGAGACCGGTCGTCCCCGGCAGGAGCATGTCTGCTGCGCGAGTCGTCTCGGTCTGGGCCCAGTCCATGACCGCGAGGTACTCCAGGCTCCCGAGGAGCCTCGCGGTCCTCTCTTCGCGAAGGGGATCCTCTCCTATCACCAGCGCTCCCCTGATCGCACCCTTCGACAGGAGAGCCGCGAGTCCGGCACCGTCCCTCGCCCCGGGAAGCTCTGCGGAGCGGGCCCTGCCCGCGGAGAACGCCGGGTCCGCTCCCGAGAGCGCAAGAGCCGCGGCATTCGATGCCGTGCGGAGAAGGAGGAGGTCGGCCCGAATGCCCGCCTTCCGCAGCAGCAGTACGAGATCGGCGAGCATCTCGGTGTCGCCCGGCGCCCTGTCCTGCGCCCTGTCCACGGAATGCACCACCGCGATGCGTCCGGCGTCGGCGATGATGTCCACGGCGCTCCTGATCACATCTGCGTCCACGCCGGTCTCCGAGGCGACCCTGTTCATCGGGAAGTCCAGTGCGGAGAGGAACGCCGGTCCCCCGTCCATGGACGCTATCGCGGCCTTGCCCGGGATGCCCCGCTCTGTCAGGGCCTGCACGATTCCGGCCCAGAGGATGGAGGCGCGGCCCCTCATGGGATCCATCGAGACGGACCCGAAGGCCCTGTCGGCCTGGTCGAGGATCGAGTTCACCACGAGCAGGCCGGCGTTGTTCCTCCTCACCGCGTCCAGGACGTCCACGACCATCACGGGGTGGTCCGACTCCAGGCTGGTGTTGCTGCAGATCACGAGGTCGGCCTCCGCAAGGGCTTCGCGCCCTGCCGTGCAGGCGGTGAATCCCAGAATGCCGTCTAGTGCGTCCGGCGGGGAACCGTAGAGGGTCTCGGAAAGAGATCCGATGTTGCCCGTGTGCAGGACATCGCGGGCGACCAGACCCGCAAGGTACATCACCTCGGAAGTGCTCTCGGGAGAGACGAAGACCGCCACGGATTCCGGGCCGTGCGCAGCGGCGATGCGCTTCAGGCCCTCGACCGCCTCTCGGGCGGCTTCGCAGGGATCGGTCCGGACCAGGTCGCCGCCCCTCCTCGCGAAGGCGGCCCTCACCCGCTTCTGCCTTATGTAGAGCTCGTTCGCGAATCTGCCGTACCTGCAAAGGTACTCACCCGGGCGGTCCGGCGACTTGAGATAGTATCTGTCCCTGCCGAAGCTGCGGAGCTCGACCGGGCAGAGCAGCGAACAGAGGGAGCAGTGCGTCTCCGCGCTCTCGTATTCGAGACAGGCCCTTCCGGGGAAGGGGAACTTGACCGTGAGGGCGCCCGTGGGGCACGAGTCCACGCAGTTTCCGCAGCTCACGCAGTTCGTCTCTACGAGAGGGTCGTTCATCGCGGGGCGCATCTCCGTGCGGAAGCCCCGGCCGACGAGGCCCAGGGCCGAGACCGGGAGAACTCTCGCGCACGTCCTGATGCAGCGGCCGCAAAGTATGCACTTGTTGGGGTCATAGACGATGTGGGGATGCCTGTCGTCGATGCGGTGCTTTCTCACGTGGCCGAAGTACCGGCTCATGTCCACGCCGTACTCCTCCGCACGCAGCCGGAGGTCGCAGTCGTCGAATCTCAGGCAGCCGCAGGACAGGCACCTCTCGCTCTCGTGCATCATGTCGTCGAAGTCGAATCCTGTGGCGACCTCCCTGAAGCTGCCGCGCCTCTCGTCCACCGGCATCTGCTCCACCTCGTGCCGCGGGCTCTGCTTGACGTCTCCGAGCTCGGCCTTCCCGGGCTTCGCCCACAGGTCCTTCCGCACGGCGAAAGGCTGCGGCATCGGCTCGCCTGAGAGCCATGAGTGTATCGAGAGGGCTGCGGTCCGTCCGTCGGCGATCGCGTCTATGACCACGGTGGGACCGTCGTCGGCGGCGTCGCCGCCCGCGAATACGCCCTCTATGTCGGTTCGCATCGTGGCTGTGTCCACCGAAACGGTGCCCCACTTCGTTACCTTCGGCCCTGCCTCGGCAAGCCCCTCCAGCAGAGGGGACTGGCCTATGGCCGACACCGCGAGCTGGCAGGGCAGGTCGAATTCGGAGCCCTCGAGGGGCACGGGGCGCTTCCTGCCCGAGGCGTCCGGCTCCCCCAGCTTCATACGTATGCACTTGAGGGCCTTGAGTCTCCCGCCCTCCGACACGATGCCCACAGGCGCGGCAAGCTCCATTATCTCGACGCCTTCGTGGATGCTCTCCTCGATCTCCATGGGATCGGCCGGCATCTCCGCCCTGGTTCTGCGGTATAGCAGGATCACCTTGTCGGCGTTGAGTCTCCATGCGGTGCGCGCGACGTCCATGGCGGTGTTTCCGCCGCCGACCACCACAACGGTGCCGGAGATGGGCGTGCGGTCGTAGTACTTTTCACGGAGGAAGTCTATGCCGTTCACCACCCCCTCGGTCTCGAACTCCCCGTCCACTCTCATGGGGTTCCCGGCCCAGGCGCCCGCCGCTATGAACACGGCGTCGTGGCGCCTCCGAAGCTCCTCCATCGAAATGTCCCTGCCGACCTTCGTGCCCGTGAGGATCTCGACTCCGGCCTTCCGGATGTGGTCGATCTCCGCGTCCAGTGTCTCGTCGGTGAGCCTGTAGACGGGGATGCCGTAGCGCACCATGCCGCCGGCCTTCTCCATCATCTCGTAAACGACGACCTTGTAGCCCTTCCGGCCGAGGAACCATCCGGCCGAGAGACCCGCAGGCCCGCCTCCGACTATGCCGACGGACTTGCCGTTCGGCGGAGCGCACTCCACCTCTCCGCCATAGACTCCCGGGGCGTCCGTGACGAACCTCTTGACCGCGTTGATGCCCACCGCGCTGTCCACGTCGGCTCGACGGCAGACCACCTCGCACTTGCGGACGCACACCCGGCCGCAGACGGCCGGGAGGGGGTTGTTCTCCCTTATGAGGTCCACGGCCTTGCGGTACTCGCCCATCGCCGCGAGGGCGATGTATCCCTGCGCGTCCACCCCGGCCGGGCAGCCCAGTTTGCACGGTGAGAGGCAGTCCGCATAGTGGTTCGAGAGCAGCAGCTCCAGCGCCGTCTTTCTCGAAGCCCTCACGCGCTCGCTCGAGGTCTCGACCTCCATGCCGGGGGCCACCCGGGTTGCGCAAGAAGGCACCAGGTTCGGCCTTCCCTTCACCTCTACCACGCACACGAAGCAGGAGCCGTAGGGCTCCAGCTCGGGCGAGTGGCACAGCGTGGGAATGTCGTCGAGAGACTGTTCCCGGACCACTTCCAGTATCGTCTGTCCGGGGCGGGCTTCGACCTCCCGGCCGTTGATCGTGAGCCTGATGTTCTCCATCGTCGCCCTCCTAGCTTCTCAGAATGGCGCCGAAGTTGCAGCTCGAGATGCAGCGGCCGCACTTCACGCACTTCGAGGTGTCGATGACGTGGGGCTTGCCCTTCTCCCCGGTGATTGCGCCGACGGGGCAGTTCTTCGCGCACAGGCCGCACCCCACGCATCTTTCCGGATCTATGGAGAAGGTCACCAGCGCCAGGCAGCTCCCCGCCGGGCATCTGCGGTCCGCGATGTGCGCCTCGTACTCGTCTCGGAAGTACCTGATCGTCGTGAGGACGGGATTGGGGGCGGTCTGCCCCAGTCCGCAGAGGCTGGCCTCCTTGATCTTCACCGCCAGGTCCTCGAGCCTCGGGATGTCCTCGGGGGTTCCCTCGCCCCTCGTGATGCGCTCGAGGATCTCGAGCATCCTCAGCGTTCCGATCCTGCAGAAGGTGCACTTGCCGCAGGACTCGTTCTGGGTGAACTCGAGGAAGAAGCGGGCGATCTCCACCATGCATGTGGTCTCGTCCAGCACCACCATGCCGCCCGAGCCCATGATGGCGCCCGTGCGGGGTATGCTCTCGAAATCGACCGGGGTGTCCCCCATCGAGGCAGGTATGCACCCGCCCGAGGGGCCGCCCATCTGAACCGCCTTGAAGGCCCTGCCCTCCTTGATCCCGCCTCCGACCCCGAACACGAGCTCGTTGATGGTCATCCCCATGGGCACTTCGGCCAGGCCGCCCTTGGCGACCCGCCCCGCCAGGGCGAAGACCTTCGTGCCCCTGCTCTTCTCCGTCCCTACGGAAGCGAAGGCTGCGGCGCCGTTGGAGATGATCCACGGCACGTTGGCATAGGTCTCTACGTTGTTGTTGTTGGTCGGCTTCCTCCAGAGCCCCTTCTCGGCGGGGAATGGCGGGCGTATCCGGGGCATGCCCCGCTCCCCCTCGATCGAGGCGAACAGGGCGGTCTCCTCGCCGCACACGAACGCACCGGCGCCCTGCTTGATCTTCAGGTCGAAGTCCAGACCCGAGCCCAGGATGTTCCTGCCCAGGTAGCCCCTGCCCCTCGCCGCCTCAATCGCCAGGGTGAGGCGCCTGATCGCAAGGGGATACTCGGCGCGGCAGTAGATGTACCCGGCGGTGCCTCCTATGGCGCGCGCGGCGATTATCATCCCCTCGAGCACAGAATGAGGGTCGCTCTCCAGCACCGAGCGGTCCATGAATGCACCCGGGTCGCCCTCGTCGGCGTTGCAGACGATGTACTTCACCGGGCCGGGGCTGCCCGCGGCGAACGACCACTTGGCTCCCGTGGGGAATCCGGCCCCACCGCGGCCCCTCAGACCCGAGGCCTTGATCTCTTCGATGATCTCCGCCGGCTTCATCTCCAGCAGGGCTTTCCGCAGGGCGGCGTATCCCCCTGCCGCCTCGTACTCGTCTATGGATTCGGGGTCTATGACGCCGCAGTTCCTGAGGACTATCCTCCGCTGCTTCTCGAGGAACGGCCCCTCGCTCCCCTTCTCGGCGTCGTCCCCGAAGGTCTTTATGACCCATTCGTCGACGGGGGCTCCTTCCAGCACGTGGCGCTGCCAGATCTCGGCGGCCCGCTCCGCAGTCACGTCGCCGTAGACGGTTCGTCGGCCGTCCTCTCTAACCTCCACGACAGGCTCGCGGAAGCACATCCCTATGCAGCCGGTGATTCCCACCTCGCAGCCGGAGCCCTCCGAAAGCTCGCGAAGCCTGTCGTAGGACGCCTGGGCGCCTGCGCTCAGACCGCAGGTCCCCATCCCGACTACAACCTTCCTCTTCATGCGCCGGCCTCCCTCGCGCACTCGCCGCCGGTGTTCGCGGGCTTCGCCGCCGCGTCCCTCCTGCGGATATCCCTGAGAATCCTGCGCACGGCCGCCGGCGTGAGCTTTCCGTGCGTTTCGTCGTTGATCATCATCACAGGGGCGAGAGAGCAGCAGCCCAGGCAGGCCACCGTGGTCAGGGTGAACAGGCCGTCGGACGTCGTGCCCCCGATCTCGACCGAGAGCTCGTCCTCGATCGCGTCTATGAGCATGCGCGAGCTGGACACGTGGCATGCCGTGCCGTCGCAGACCCGGATCACGTACCTTCCCATGGGCTGCAGCCTGAACTGGCTGTAGAATGTGATCACCCCGTACACGGACGCCTCGGGCGTGCCCGTTACGTCCGCGATGTACTTTATCGCCCTGCGCGGGATGTAGCCGAAATGGTCCTGGGCCGACTGCAGCAGCGGTATGAGCTCGCCCTGCGCTCCGTCGTACCGCCAGAGCCTGTAGTTGAAGGTCTCCTCCATCAGGCCTGCTCTCCTACTCGTCCACGAGCCTGATGACGCGGGCCTCCCTGACCCTCAGCACCCCGTCTATCTGGCTCAGCTTCTCTATGATTCTCGGCGTGCGACCGACAGCCCCCTGGCCGGTGATCATCCCGACGAGCCGGCTGCCGCCGTCTATCACGTCGCAGAACACCACCTCGTCGATGAAGAAGACCGTCGTGAAGATCTTCTGTATCGCCTCTTTCTCTATGTCCACGATGATGTAGCTTATCGTCCCCGGCTGGCGCCGCGCCTCCTCGCCTGCAGGCGCCTTCACGGTCCTGCGGTAGGTCTCGATGAACTCCTTCACGTCGCGGTCGAGCTTCGGCCGCTCCACAGGGGAGACAGAAACCACCTCCAGCCCGGGGATCGCCTTGACCTGCGCGAAGAGCGCGTCGATGCCTGTCCGAGAGTCGGCATGGGCCAGCAGAATGATGTCCACGTCGCCCCGCACCGCGTCGCAGGACTGCACCCCCTCCAGGTCGTGGAGCGTGTTGAAGATCTCCATGCTCCTGCTCTGGTCCTGTATCCTTATCGTGAGGTACGCGCTCACGGATTCGCGCATCTCCAGCGCGGGCTCCGCTCTTTCGGGGGCCGGAGCGGTTCTCCCGGGGGACAGCTGCTCCATCGCCTGCACGAGGTCGGATATCTCGAACGGCTTGTCCAGGTAGCCGGTGTTGCTCTCGGCGAGGGCCGTGAACTTCAGTCTGTCGTCGCCGAAGCCGGTGATGACCAGCACGGGCAGCTCCGGGAACTGGTTCTTGATCACCTTGAGTATCTTCATGCCGTCGATGTCGGGCATGAAGATGTCGGTGACGAGGTAGTCGTATCCCGAACCCTCGCTTCTGGTTCTGTTCAGCTCGTGGACGGCCGAGATCCCGTCGGGACAGGCCGTGACGCTGTAGCCCTCCTGCGTGAGCCCGATGGTCAGGTTGCGCCTGATCTCGGCCTCGTCGTCTATGACCAGGACCTTGCCCTTCACTGCGCTCCTCCCTCTGCGGAAACAAGCTGATCGAGATCGTCCCATCTGCCGGTCATCATATAGGCGTGCATCGCCCTCGCGGCGATCCTCCCCTGGCCCATGGCCAGGATGACGGTCGCCGCTCCGAGGACTATGTCGCCGCCCGCGAACACCCCCCTGACCGATGTCTGTCCGGTGGTCTCGTTCACCACGATGCCTCCCCAGCGGCTGGTCTCGATCTCGGGGAACGAGGAGGCTATCAGGGGATTCGGGCTGTTCCCGATGGCGACGAGCACTGCGTCGGTCTCCTCCACGAAGTCAGAGCCCTTTACCGGCACCGGCCTCCGCCGTCCCGAGGAGTCGGGCTCGCCCAGCTCCATGCGCTCGATCCTCATGCCCCTCACCCAGCCCTTCTCGTCGCCGATGAGCTCCAGAGGGGCTTCGAGGAGATGGAACTCCACCCCCTCCTCCTTCGCGTGGTGGACCTCCTCTATCCTCGCAGGGAGTTCCGCCTCGGACCGCCTGTAGACGATCAGCGACCTCTCGGCGCCCATGCGGAGGGCCGTGCGGGCGCAGTCCATCGCCACGTTGCCGCCGCCGACGGTGATGATCTTGCGGCCGCGGAAGATGGGCGTGTCGCTAGCCGGAAAGTCATAGGCCTTCATGAGGTTTGCGCGGGTCAGATACTCGTTCGCAGAATAGACCCCGAGGAGGTTCTCGCCGGGGACGCCCATGAACTTGGGCAGCCCGGCTCCGCTTCCCACGAACACGGAGTCGAACTCATCGAGGATCTCCCTCATCGGGCGAGTGCGGCCCACGATGCAGTTCATCCGGAACTCGACGCCCAGATTCCGCAGGTACTCGGCCTCGCGCCTCACGATCTCCTTTGGGAGCCTGAACTCGGGGATGCCGTACACGAGAACGCCGCCGGCCTTGTGCAGCGCCTCGAAGACCGTCACATCGTGGCCGAGAAGGATCAGGTCCCCCGCTACGGTGAGGCCGGCCGGACCGCTGCCCACCACCGCCACCCGCTTCCCGGTGGGGGCCGCCTTCCGGGGGATCTCCTGCTTCCCCTGCGTCCTCTCCCAGTCGGCCAGGAACCTCTCTATCCTGCCGATGCCCACCGACTTCGTCGGGTCGTGGTGGAACTTCCCGACGGTGCAGGCAAGCTGGCACTGCTGCTCCTGCGGACAGACCCTTCCACACACGGCGGGAAGAGAGTTCCTGCTCCTGATGATCCTTATGCCCGCCGCGAAGTCCCCGTTCTCCACCGCCTCGAGGAATCCGGGTATGTCGATGCCGACCGGGCAGCCCTCGGTGCAGAAGGGCTTCCTGCACCTCACGCATCGCTTCGCCTCGGTCATCGCGGCCTCGGGCGTGAAGCCCAGGGGGACCTCCCTCTGGTTGCGGATCCTCTCCGCCGGGTCCTGCTCGGGCATTGGCTGGGGAGGAATGGCCAGCCTCTCCTTAGCGTCCATTCTGCATCACCTCCCCGAGCCTGCACTCGCTCTCCCAGTGCTCCAGAGCCGCCCTCTCGCTCTCTCTGTATGCCCCCAGCCTGGTCATCAGCTCGTCGAAGTCCACGGCGTGGCCGTCGAACTCCGGTCCGTCCACGCATGCGAACCTGGTCTCGCCGTCCACGGTGACCCGGCAGCAGCCGCACATGCCCGTCCCGTCTATCATTATCGGGTTGAGGCTCACGGTAGTGGGAATCCCCAGCTCCTTCGTGAGCCTGCTCACGAACTTCATCATCACCGGCGGACCGATGGCGAACACGTGGTCCACCTTCTCGCCCCTGTCCACGATCATCCTGATTCCGTCGGTGGAGAGGCCCTTCGCTCCCCGCGACCCGTCGTCGGTCATGATCACGAGCTCGTCGCTCACGGCCGCCATCTCGTCCACCATGATGAGCAGGTCGGCGCTGCGGGCGCACAGGAGGGTAATCACCCTGTTGCCTGCCTGGTGCAGGGCTTGCGTGATGGGATAGAGCGGCGCGGTGCCTATGCCGCCCCCGCAGCATATCACGGTTCCGAACTTCTCGATGTGCGTCGGCCTCCCCAGAGGGCCGGCAAGGTCGCAGAGCGAGTCTCCCGGCTCCATCAGCGACATCTGTCTCGTGGACTTGCCCACGGCCTGCACTATCAGGGTGACGGTTCCGCCAAGCGGATCGGCGTCGGCGATGGTCAGAGGCACTCTCTCGCCGGTCTCGCAGACCCTGACGATCACGAACTGGCCGGGCTTCCTGTGCGCAGAGGTCTCGGGCGCCTCGACGACATAACGGAAAACGTCCGGTCCCAGCCTGTCCTTCGCAAGCAGCCTGTTCATGCAGCCTCCTGACCGCTTCGCCCGTCGGGGGCGGTTGACGTGGCAGCCGTGCGCGTCACTCGGGCTTCAATATCACTCCCCTGCCGGTGCGGCCGTCCACCACGACCCGCAGGGGGCTCCCGGTCCTCACCGCCCTTGTGTGCTCCGTCTCGAATGAGTGCGGAAGGCTGGCCAGCCAGTCCCAGTCCATTCTGTGCCCTGTCCTGCCGTGGGTGACGGTGAAGTACGGGATCCTGAGCGAAGTCATGTTCTGGAAGAAATGCGAGCCCTGGGAAGGGTCGGGGTTCATTCCGGGAAGGCCGGCCTCGACTATCGCCCTTACAGCCGATATCGCGCTCCAGTTCACGGGTATGCCCAGCCAGGGGTCCGACGATCCCCATCTCCCCGGTCCTGCGAGGAGGTACTTCCTGCCGTCACGGGCCAGACTCGCGTTCACCCCGTCTATTTCGCGGGCGATCTGCCGGGTGAGCGCGGCGTCGAACGCCTCGGGCTTCACGTACAGGATGTCGGCGATCTCGGTAACTCCGTTGCCCAGCACCTGGTCGCTTGCACAGAGGATCCTCTCGGCGGGAACCTCTTCCAGGTCCGTGACCGCGAGATCGTCACCCGCCACCATGGGCCGCATCTGCAGGAGGAAGAACTCGGCGGGGAGGGCCCTCTCCCTGCCGAGATTCACCGCGAACTCCATCTCCACGGGGCAGTTCATCGCCCTCTGTCCCAGGGAGAGCAGGGTGCCGGTGATCTCGGCGAGCGGGAAGACCCCGTTCCTGAGAATGTGTCCGAAGTCTATCACCCGGGGGCCGCGCATCGTTATCCCCTCGTACACCGCCTCGTTCTCCGGAGAGTAGGTCGAGGCCGTCCAGTCGAGGACTCCGTCGAGCTCGGCGACGGCGAGGTCGGCGCTCGCCAGGAACTGGTCCTCGTAGTCGTCGAGGCCGAGCCCAGCGCCCGGCATCATGTTCACGCTCCAGAACGAGCGCTGGGAGTGCTTCAGCATGTCCGCGACCGTGCCGAACTGGGGCAGCACCCGGGGGTACTTCGGTGTGAACCTCACCGATACGCCCCCATCGACGATTGTCTTGCCCAGCCCTATGGCGACGTTCACAACGCCGTCCTCCGGGACCGCCTGCCCGGCGGGGTAGTAGTTGTACGAGCGGCCCACTCCCGAGAAGTGCGGGTAGAACCTCTCGCCGCGATCCACTCCGACTACGGACTGGATCAGCGCGGCCATCCTCTCCTCCTCGACCCTGTGGCCGGTGGACTCGATGTAGGCGCGGGCCTGTCTGAGGTAGGTGGACGCGAAGACGAACTTGATGCCCAGAACGAGCTGCCTGAACCTCTCGTCGAAGGACGGGGCGTTGTTGGGAAGCATCTTCGTTGCGTATATGCCGGCGAAGGGCTGGTAGAGAGCGTCCTCCAGAAGGCTCGAGGAGCGCACCGCAAGCGGCGTGCGAATCTGCATCGCGAAGTCCCTCAGATCGCCGAGCAAGGTCGGGGGCAGGTCTGACTTCAGGAAGCGCCCGATTATCGTCAGGTCGCGCTCCTCCTGCAGGGCCGGCTCGAGAAGGCCGTTGGTCTCCACGAACTCCTCGAAAACTTCGGTAGTCAGGACCAGGGTCCTCGGGATCGCGATCTCCACGCCGGGGAAGGCCCCCTGGTCCAGGCTCGATGTTAGGATCCTGTCCATGAAGGCCAGCCCCCTGCCCTTGCCTCCTATGGAGCCCGAGCCGATCCGGCTGAACCTGGCATAGTCCTCGTAGAAGGCACGGCTGTAGGCCGGAACCGTGCCGCGGTTCGTGTCGCTCCTGAAGGCTCTGACGACGGCCGCCAGTTTCCCGCGGAACTCCTCCGGCGGCCCGGAGGGGGCGCCCAGGGCGTCGAGCCTGGAGGCGAGATCCAGCTCCGCATGCACCCTGAGCCACCTCTGCAGGCGGCCTTCCCCTGCACAGCGCAACACGGCATCGGCCGGCAGCTTCTCGAGGGCTACGTACAGCGCCTCTACGTTCTCGATCGTCGAGACAACGGACCCGTCGGAGCCTCGGAACACGAGCGGACCGAATCCGAACCCCCCCGAGAGGCTCCTTCTGAGATCCTTCATCAGAGTGGGGGAATCCTTCGACAGCACCGTCACCCCCTCCATCTCGGGAGGAAGGGTCCCGGGCGGCTCGGATGTCTGCAGGATCACGGGAAGAGAGGGTTCGACGGCGCGCAGCCCCGCGATCAGCCGCAGCCCCGCCTCCCTCTCCATCCGCCCCTGCACGGGGAATGACATGTCGGTAACGACTCCGAGGAGGTTTCCCTGGAATCGTCCGGCCAGCTCCAGCGCCTCCTCGTATGATGTCGCGAGAAGAACCTTCGGCCTCGCCCGGGCTCTGAGGCTCCGCTGCGCGGGCGACAGTCCCTCTCTGGAGAGCACCCCCTCCATGAGCTCCTCCACCAGGGCTACCGACTCGAAGGCATATCGCGAGTAGAAGAACACGGAGTCCTCGACCAGGAGCAGGTTCTGCACCCGGCATGTCCTCGCGTCGTGGGCGGCGTTCCTCTCGTCTTCGACCAGCCGTACTATCCCGGGAACCACCCTTCCGTCCCCCTGCCAGACGAAGATCCGGTCAATGGAGTCAGGCGTGCGGAGGGCCATGAGCCTGTCCAGCTCAGGCGTGTTCCAGGCAAGGAGGACAACGGGGATGCCGGGCCTGGTCTCGCGAGCTCTGCGCGCGAACGTGGCGAGATCCATGTCGCCGAGGCGCATCACGCATATCACGAGATCGTGGGGGAACGAGGCCAGCTCGTCCAGCGCGGCGGATCCGCCCGACACCTGCCTTATCCCGGGCACGCCCGCCCCGCTTCCAGCGAAGCTGGACTGCATGAGGTCGTCCAGGCGGCCGTCCTCCTCGAGGATGAAGTGATCGTAGAGGCTCGAGACCAGGAGGATGCTGCGTATCCTGAACGGTGAGAGGGACTGGAGCAGAGTCGTGTAGGAAGTCTCGAGCCCGGGAGCCCGTTGGCGGCCGTGATCGAGGGGGCTGTTCAACCGGCAAGCCTCCAGTGAGCCGGCGCCGGGCGCCGGCTGCGCGAGCCCCTGCGGCGCGGCGCAGGGGCGGTCGGTGACCGAGCGGAAATGGCGTGACAGAATACGCCCCTCGGCGCTCCCGGTCAAGGAATTCCGCGCCTTGCGGGGGTCGCGCGGCAGCTTGACGGCGGCATGGCCCGGAGATAGTCTTTGCCCTTCCAGTGCCGTGTCAGGCGTGGTTCCAGGTTGTCCCGAAACAGGGAGAGGAGAGTCGCCGATGCTCAAGCTCCAGGAGACCATCAAGGTGTTCGAAGACGTGAAGAGGCGCGATCCCGGCCAGCCCGAGTTCCACCAGGCGGTGGTGGAGGTTCTCGAGTCGCTGGAGCCCGTGATCCAGAAGCGCCCCGACTACGTCAAGGCGCGAATTCTCGAGCGCATAGTGGAGCCCGAGCGCGTCATCATGTTCCGCGTCGCCTACGAGCGCGACAACGGCGACATAGACATCCACAGGGGATACCGGATACAGGGTAACAGCGCCATCGGCCCCTACAAGGGCGGCTGCAGATTCCATCCCTCGGTCAACCTCAGCATCCTGAAGTTCCTCGCATTCGAGCAGATTTTCAAGAACTCCCTGACGGGCATCCCCATGGGCGGCGCCAAGGGCGGGTCCGACTTCGATCCGAAGGGCAAGTCGGACCGCGAGGTGGAGCGCTTCTGCAAGGCCTTCATGACCGAGCTCTTCCGCCACATCGGCCCGAACACCGACGTTCCGGCCGGCGACATCGGCGTGGGCGCGAGGGAGATCGGCTACCTGTTCGGCGCCTGGAAGAAGATCACCGGAACATGGAACGGCGTACTGACCGGCAAGGGGCTCTCCTACGGCGGCAGCCTCATCCGTCCCGAGGCCACAGGGTACGGTTCGGTGTACTTCGCGGCGGAGATGCTCGCCACCAGGGGCGAGACGCTCGAGGGCAAGACCTGCCTTGTCTCCGGCTCGGGCAACGTCGCACAGTACACGGTCGAGAAGATCCTCGACCTCGGCGGCAAGCCCGTCACCCTCTCCGACTCCGACGGATGCATCTACGACGAGGCCGGCATCGACCGTGAGAAGCTCGCGTTCGTCATGGACCTCAAGAATGTCAGGCGCGGCCGCATCAAGGATTACGCTGACAAGTACAAGGGCGTCGTCTACACGCCCGTCAGCGCCAACGCCGACCACAACCAGGTCTGGGACTACAAGGCCCAGTGCGCATTCCCCTCGGCAACCCAGAACGAGATCAATCCTGTCGACGCCAGGAACCTGATCAAGAACGGCGTCTACTGCGTTTCCGAGGGCGCCAACATGCCCACCTGCATCGAGGGTGTCGAGCTCTTCCTCGAGAAGAAGATCCTCTACGGTCCCGGGAAGGCCGCCAACGCCGGCGGTGTCTCCACCAGCGGCCTCGAGATGGCGCAGAACGCCTGCTTCTCGAGCTGGAGCCGCGAGGAGGTCGATCGTCGCCTCCACGAGATAATGAAGAACATCCATGCCAGCGCCCTCGCGGCCAGCGAGGCCTACGGGAGCAAGGGCAACTACGTGCTCGGCGCCAACGCGGCCGGGTTCGTGAAGGTCGCCGACGCCATGATGGCCCAGGGCATCTGGTAGCAAATCCCTGTCTGTGTCTGGGGGCGGCCTCCCGGGGCCGCCCCTTCAGTATCAGGTTGAAGATTGTTAAGAAACCAGCAACCGACAGGGCAAGCGTCAATTGTGGCGCTGGCTCTTGACCGCGATTAACATCCTGAGCTTCCCC
>CAZMTK010000004.1:0-189075 GCA_964569245.1 uncultured bacterium
GGACTCACACACTGCGCGGGTCAATACACCTGTGTCTCCTGCCCCTCATCTCCCTCTCCGTCACCACCTGCCGGTTCCAGTAGTCGCCCAGGATCTCAGCCTCACGAATCACCTCTTCCGGTAGCTCGAGCAGGTCCAGCCACTGAGTCACCCTCGCCCTCGACCCCCCAAGCCTCCGGGCCAGCTCGGCCCGATTGATGCCCTCCGCCAGCATTCGGTCGCGGAGCTCCCTGGGATAGAGCAGGGGATTGCGGTAAGTCCTTCGGGGCTTGAGCACTGGATGCCAGACGGGCAGACTGATCGGGATGGTCAGGACAGGGCCGTGAAAAGTTCGCCTAGATAGCGATACGGGGAGCCAGGGCTTATTCCTGGGCAACTGCCGCGATGGCCCCGAATCCCCCTCATGCCCTCCTGTCACCTCCCCTCACGCCACTGTTCATTGACGCACGCTTCCGCCTGCGGGTATCGTGCGGCAAGCGATGGAACGGCACCCGCTGAGGGTTGCTCTCACGGACCTCTTTATCTGGACGGGGGGATTCCCACCAATGCAGGACGAAGCCAGGGACTCCGGTCAGGGTCAGGACGAGGGGCGGACCGAAGAAGCCCCGATCCAGGAGACCAGCCAGAGGGACATAAGGTGCACCGGCTGCGCGGGGAAGCTGGTATTCGCACCCGGCACCAACAGCATGAAGTGCCCCTACTGCGGCACCCTCAACGAGATCGCCGCCTCTTCGGAGACGATCGAGGAGCTGGACTTCGAGAAGTTCCTCAAGGAGTTCCAGGAACAGTCCGTGGTGCAGGAGGTCGCGAACATCAAATGCGAGGCCTGCGGCGCCCAGACCACCTTCGACCCCGGGGTGGTGTCGGGTGAGTGCCCCTTCTGCGGCACGCCGCAGGTGGTGAAGCAGGCCTCGATGAACAGGACCTTCAGGCCCCGCTCGCTGCTACCCTTCATGGTGAACCTGGACACCGCCTACGCCGGTTTCAGACACTGGCTGAAGAAACTCTGGTTCGCCCCGAACAAGCTCAAGAACAGCGCCAGGCAGGACAGCTTCACCGGGCTCTACATCCCCTACTGGACCTACGACGCGAAGACCGCGACCGACTACCGCGGCCAGCGTGGCGACGACTACCAGGAGCGGCAGAACTACACCGCGGTGGAGAACGGCAGAACGGTCACCAGGACTCGCACGGTCACGAAGACCAGATGGACACGCAAGTCCGGCCACGTGGACTGCGTGTTCAACGACGTGCTGGTAGCCGCCAGCAGATCGCTTCCGGAGAAGCACGTGAAGAACCTCGAGCCGTGGCACCTCGGGAAGCTGGTGCCGTTCGACGAGAGCTACCTCAGCGGCTTCAGGACCGAGAGCTACCAGATTGATCTCAGGGAGGGCTTCGCGCTCGCGAAGCAGATCATAGACAAGGGGATCGAGAGCGCCGTCCGAAAGGACATCGGCGGCGACCGCCAGATCATCGAGATGCTCAGGACCATCTACAACAACATCACGTTCAAGCACATCCTCCTGCCGATATGGATCAGCGCCTACCGCTTCAACAACAAGACCTACCGCTTCCTCATAAACGGCTGCACGGGCGAGGTGCAGGGCGAGCGGCCGTACAGCCGGGTGAAGATCACCCTGTTCATCCTCACGATCATCGCGGTGATCGTTGCGATAGTTCTGCTGGCGAACCGGGGCTGACCGAAGCTGCACGCAGGTGAAGCAGCGGCTGCCGAAGCCCGAGGGGTTGTCGCGCCTTCCATGCCCTGCGCTCAGCAAGCGGCTCCTGCCCCGAAATCCATGCGAGTCGGCCTGCTGCGACCCTTCGAGTGACCGCAGGGGTCAGATGTAGCCCAGCCCCTCGATCTGCTGTCGAACCTCGTCTATCGACACCTCTGGCGCCCTGTACTCCCCGGGTCTGGACCAGTACTCGAGCAGAGCCTCCATGTCTCGCTCCGAAGGTGCGAAGTACCTTTCGGGAATGCCCGCAGAACCTGTCAGGAGGCTGCAGCTCGACGCTGTCAGGCCTCCGGTCGAATCCCTCAGGAGGATCGTCTTCACACCGTTCCTGCAGACGCAGGCCAGCGGCTCCAGCCCGTTCACCAGCTCCGGGAAGATCACGCCGCTCGAAGCGGTGTAGCGGTCCGGGCGCGAAACGCTTCCCAGGTCGACGCCGAGGAGCCCCTCCGGCGCCTCCACTCCTGCGACGGCCGCGATGGTGGGGAAAATGTCTATGTGCGAAGCCCTGAACTGCTCCCTGACGCCACCGCGGAACCCCGGCCCGGAAATGATCAGCGGCACGAGAAGCTGCTCCTCGTGCAGGCCGTGGCCGTGCCCGATGCTGCCGTGCTCGAGGAACTCCTCGCCGTGGTCCGAGGTCAGAATGACGACCGTTCTGTCGGCGATCCCGCGGGATCTCATTTCCGAGAACAGCCGGAAGAGCTGGGAGTCCACCCAGGTGATCTCTCCGAGGTAGAGCGCCCTGTAGTGCTCGAGAAGATCGGGGCGCGAGGTCGTGCTGCCCAGGGGCTCCCACTGCATGGCGGTTACGGTGTCGCCTGGAGGGAGGTAGAACGTGCTGTACGGCTCCGGCGGATTGTACGGCGCGTGCGGATCCATGATGTGCAGGACCGCGAAGAAAGGCGATGATCCGTTCACGGACAGCCATGCCGATAGGCTGTCCACGCACTCCGCGGCATGTCCCGAGTCGCCGGGGGGGATGTACACGAAACGGTCGAACCCTCTGGCGAATCCGAAGTCGGAGCTGATGTGGATGTTGTTGACCACAGCGAAGGTCCTGTAGCCCTCGTCCGAGAGAATCTGCTGCACGCAGGGGATCTCGGGAGGGAGGCCCGTGTGAAATCCGTTGACGGTTATCCCCGCATGGTGCTTTCTCTCGGTCAGGCCGGTCAGCATCGAGGCTACGGAAGGCCTTGTCCAGGGGGCCTGCGCCTGGCAGTGCTCCCAGAGGGTTCCAGCCGAAGCGAGGCTGTCCATGCAGGGTGACACTCCCTGCACCGGGCTGCCGTAGCAGCCCAGGACGTCGGCCCTGGTGGTGTCGAGGATTATCAGGAGAATGCTCGGCCTGCCGGCAGGGCCTTCGCAGGAACCCGCCAGAACGAGCAGAACAGCAGCCATGCAGAGCAGACGCGTCTTGACGAGCAGGAGGTTCCGCAGCCGCCCTGCACCGAATCGGCGTCTTCCTTGAGCGGACACTCAGAAGTTCCCTGCCTGTTGCAGACCTGTTCCCGACCGGACGCCCGGAAACAAGCATTGCAGGAAGAAGGTCTCGGTGCAAGTAGCGGCTGAAACGGAAGCCGTGGGAGTCGCCAGTTCCTCGTCCCATCGGGGAAGGCCGGTTGAGAGCTGGACCGCAGGCGTGAGCGGGGCGCGGGGGCCTCGGCGGTCACAGGCTCTGCGCAGACGGTTCTCCGGACGACGGGAGAAGCAGACGGCTAGCCTCCGGAGTAATCTCTCCTATGCGAGGAGACGCCGGCTGCCAGCGTGGAGGCGCCCGCCAGCGCCAGCTCGAGCACCACGGTGACGAGCCTCATGGTCAGCGCGGCGGCCAATGCGTTCTCGGATGCAGCCACCCCGTCGAGCGTCGCCACCAGCAGGCCCTCCCTGACTCCCAGCCCGGCAGGCGCGAAGGCGGCAAGACCGCCTGCCAGCCCGGCGATGTAGTACCTGGCCACGACAGAGGGCAGGGCGCTCGTCGAGAGGTCGGCGAAGCCCTGCAGAAGGACCAGCAGCGCCGCCCCGTTCATGACCCCGACCAGAACGTACCCGCCCGTCAGGAGCGCCATCCGCCGCCACGGCGGAAACCCCTTCGGCGGGCTTCTTCTGAACAGCCTCCAGACCAGCCCGGTCAGCCGCTCGAGGACCGACGGATGCAGCACCGCGATCACGACTGCCGCCGCTAGGAGGGGCAGCAAGGCTCCGTGCACGACGGATGAGAGCCGCATTCCTGCCTCCAGACCGATCAGGAGGAGCGCAGAGGCGGTTATGGAGGCATACTCGACAGCGGTAGCGAGCGTCACGGTACCGGGAGAGGAGCCGCCGTACGCCCTCACCCTGGCGAGGAGCAGCCCTGCGTTCCCGGGAACGTACCGCCCGAGGTACGATACGAAGAATGCCCTGGCACCGCCTGACAGAGACGTGCGAAGCCCGAACCCCCCCGCCAGGGCGTGCCAGACCCCGAATCTCAGGCAGTATCCCGCGAGCGCCAGGGCCGAGCAGACGACCAGGCGCCCTGTCGGGAGACCCGTCATGGCGTCCAGCGCGCCGGGGATGTACCTTCTTCCGTAGATGACCAGCCCTGCCGAGACTGCGGCGAACAGCGCCGCGTCCGCCGCCCGGGCGACCCACCGCTTCACAGGCTCAGGAGACCCTTCTGCACGAGCAGGCCGGGATAGTGCGCCCACCAGGGCAGGCGCAGGAGAAGCCGCCTCAGAGGGGACGAGTATGCCCTGACGGAGGCCAGCACCATCACAGCGGCGAGGTAGTCAGGAAGCCCGGTTCTCCAGCATCCGTCCGTCCGAGGCAGCCTGATTCCGAACGCGCTCGACAGCCGCGAGCGCGCAGTGCTGCCCTCCATGTGCCATTTCAAGGCCCTCCACTGGGCCTGCACCGCCAGCGCAGGGTCCGCGGGATAGAGCACCGCCCCGGCCGACCGCCCGAGCGCTTCGATCGCCTCTCTCCCGCGATCGGTAATGGACAGGGCGAGAGTGTACTTCCGTGAGCGCGTCCTGGCCTCCCTCAGCCACGCGTCTCCGAAGGAGATGTCGGAATGCCTGCCGAAGTGGTCTGTGCAGGTCAGGCATCTCGCCGCGCAGTCGGCGTACAAGTTCTGGTGGAGCCCGTAGCCGCGCGAGAACGACCTGCGCATCTCCGTTCCGTCCTTCAGCCGGATAGTGGTGCACCCCCTCCAGTGTCCCTCCCGGTACCTGAAGCCGGAGAGCATGTCGGGTCCGGCGCCCCACAGGCGGAGAAGGTCGTCAGCGAGGCTGCGTTTGGTGGCATGCCCGCACCACAGGCAGCAGACGAGCCCTATCCTGTCCTTCAGGTCGCCGTGCCTCGCCGCCGCAGAGGCCAGTGCCCGCGCCTGGCACGGCAGGAGGACCAGGTCGAGGGGACCCGGCTCCTTCCGCAGCGCTGCGATCACTCCTCCGAGGTGGTCGAAGTCGCTGTAGATGCTCCCCGCGCACTCCTGCGCCTCTCCCGGCGTTCTGCAGACCGCAGTCTCCAGAACGAGCCGGCCGTCCTCCACACGGCAGCGTCCGCAGACTGCGGCTCGCGACACGCCGGCTTCGAGGCGCCGGGCCAGCAGAGCCGAAACGAGGCCGCCCGAAGCGCAGTGACTCACGGGCTCGGCGGAGCAGCCAACATGCAGGCTCACAGACAGACCATCGAAAAGCGCGCCTGCCTTGCGCGCCGCCCGCCTGCCGGGCCGCGCCCTGAAGCGCTGACCGGCAAGCTCCTCCACCACGCCGTCTATCTGCCTTCGCGCCGATGCGACGAGACCGGGCAGGCCCGACCGGATGGCAGCGCGGATCTCGTCGGCCCTGCCAAGCGCATCCATGACGAGGCTGCCCAGCCTGTCCGCTGAAACCCGGTCAGGAGGGATCACATAGCTCTCGAGCCCCGCCTGCTTCATGACTTCGAGGTACTTGTGGCCCCAGGAAGTGACGACGACTGGCGTCTCCGAGCACAGGGCGGACACCATGCCGTGGAATCTGGATGTCACGAACGCGCTGCAGCCAGCTATCGCCCGTCTCAGATCCGCGGGCGGCAGGTCTTCGAGGATGAAGCGTGCCCTGGAGCCGACGGCCTTCGACAGGGCCTTGCAGATGCGGTAGTCGTTGTTCCTCGAGCGGATGTCCGGCCCGAGGTTGCTGTGCGTCAACACGAGCACCTCGCACCCCTCGCCCGCCAGCCTGTCCACGAGCGCGGCCATTTCGGCCTCGTAGTCAATCCCGGCGGACCTGCAGATCCTGGAGAGGACTTCGCTGGGCGCGATTCCCACCAGCGGGGGCCCCCCTGCGCCTCGGACGCTGCGGTCATCACGTTCCGCGGGCAGGAGGAAGGCCAGGTCGGCCGCCTCGGAGCAGTTCGCGAGGCCCAGTTTCGACGCGTTCTCCAGGCTCCCTTCGCCCCTGCAGTACACATGCCGCATGCGCGGAAGGACCGTCATCGCAGCCATCCTGTTGAGAAGCGAGCGGAAGGGTCCCACCGCCTGCGACATCTTCAAGACGGGGACGCCGCAGAGAAGAGCCGGCAGAGGCAGAAGCACGTTGTACGCCAGCGTGGGAAGCCCCCTTCCGTCGGAGAAGGAGATGCCGGAGAGGTCGAGCAGCACGTCGCAGTCGAGCAGAGCCCTCAGGGGCGCGTACCGTGCGAGCTTCGCGGAGACCGGAGGAACCGCCCTGAAGAGCCTCCATGCGAGAGCGGCCATCGGCAGAAGCGCCATGGTCACAGGCACGGGCGCGCTCACGAGGACGGCCGCTTCGGGCCTGACGGCTCTCGAGTCCCTTCGGGGGTACAGGCTGAACACGCTGAACCTGCTGGCTCGATCCAGCCTGCCGGCGAGGGAGCATATCGCCGCTTCGAGCATGGCTGCCGATCCCTTGTTGCCCGAGAAGGAGGCGCCTGCAATCCCAATGTTGCGCGGGCCCGCCGGCCCACTGCGCGGGATGCGCACCTCTCTCCCCGCGCCTCCGGGTGCGGCGCTGGTCTCGATCATCCCGCACCCTCCCTGACGGCCAGGGCCATGGCCGAGCTGCCCGGAGGCAGCGGAATTCCGGCGAGCAGCAGGGCGCGCTCGACGCGGGCAAGAGCCATGAAGAGGCCGGACATGCCTCTTCCGGCTCGCAGCTCCGCCTTCAGAGCCTCCGCCGGGGCCGACTTCCAGGCAGCCGAGGCGAGGCGCCTCCTGACCGACAGCGGCAGCGGCAGGAACGACATGAAGTAGCTTGCGAACACAGTCCTGAGACCGGCCTTCCTCACGGAACCCCTGAGATCGCGCAGACCGTATCTGCGCTCGTGTCCGCTGATCACGTCATAGCCGCTCCACAGCGATTTCATGGCGGGAACGGTGATCAAAAGCTCTCCGCGGGCCGCCAGCAGAGCCCCGGCGGCTTCGAGGACTCCCAGATCGTCTCTGAAGTGCTCGATCACGTCCAGCAGGAGGACGGCGTCGAAGCATCCGCCGAAGGGAGGCGACTCGAGATCTGCCCTGACCACCTGCGCCGGGGATCTCGTGCGGGACGCCGCATCCACCGACAGGTCTGCGCCGACCACCAAGGCTCCCGGCATGGAGGCTGCAATCCTCGAAGCCACCAGCCCCGTGCCGCAGCCGAGATCGAGTATCCGGGGAGATGGTACGTTCGCCAGGCGCCTGCGGAGCAGCGCAGACACGAGTTCGGCGCGTGACTCGAACCAGGGGTGCCCCTTTTCCGCGTCGAGTATCGCCGCATGGAGCGAGCAGTCGTAGCCCATTCACCCGACTGCGCCGGAAGAGACCACTGCCTCGATCACCTCGTCCTGCTCGGAGGGCTCCAGCGCAGGATAGAACGGAAGGCGCACGAGCCGCTCGCCGGCAGCTTCGGCAACCGGGCACTGACCCTGCCGTCCGCCGAAGGCCCGTCCCATGGAGGAAAGGTGCAGGGGCTGGTAGTGGAACACGGCCATGATCCCCCTGGCGGCGAGATGCCCGATCAGCCTTCGCCTGGAGCCGCCGTCGGGCATCATGAGGTAGAAGAGGTGCGAAGGGTGCGAGCACCCGTCCGGGACTGCGGGCAGCCCGACGCCGCTCGAGGCCGCCCAGGAGGACAGGCCGTCCATGTATCTCCGCCAGATCTGCGAACGCTTCTCCTGAACGGCCGCGGCATTCTCGAGCTGCGCCAGCAGGAAGGCGCCCAGCAGGTCCGAGAGAACGTAGCTCGAGCCTGTGTCCACCCAGGTGTACCTGTCCACCAGCCCCTCCAGGAACTTCGTGCGGTCGGTTCCCTTGTCGCGCATCACCAGCGCCCTGTCCAGCAGGGACAGGTCGTTGACGACCAGCGCTCCGCCCTCTCCGCAGGTGACGTTCTTGGTCTCGTGGAAGCTCTGGGCGGCCAGCGAGCCGAAAGTGCCCAGCGGCCTGCCCCGGTAGGAGCCGAACAGGCCGTGGGCGTTGTCCTCGACGACGGTCAGCCCGCGCTCCTCCGCGAGAGACGCTATCGCGTCCATCTCGCAGGCCACGCCGCCGTAGTGCATGGCCACGACGGCCCGGGTCCTGTGGGTCACGACCTCGGGGAGGAGCTTCTCGTCGAGGTTGAGCGTGTCGGGTCTGCTGTCGCAGAACACTGGTCTCGCGCCGCGGGAGGCGAATGCCAGGGCGGTCGAAACGAACGTGAACGAAGGGACCACGACTTCGTCGCCGAGCCGGAGGTTCAGGAGCATCGCCGTCATCTCGAGCGCATGCGTGCAGGAGGGGGTCAGGAGGACCCTGGCACCCGGAAGCAGCGCTTCGAGCAGCTTCTCGCACCCCCGGCAGTAGGGGCCGTTTCCCGAGATGAATCCGCCCTCGACTGCCCGGGCCATGTACTCCATCTCGGAGCCCGACAGACACGCCCTGTTGAACGGGATGCGGAAGCCGCCCATGCCGCTCAGGCCCCCGCAGGCCAGTAGTGGAACCAGAGGCCGACGCTTTCGACCCTGAAGCCCGATGACTGATACACGCTCATCGAGGCCCTGCTGCCTCCCTGGGTGGCCACACGCACGATCTCGGCGCCTTTCGCGGCCATATCGGCGAGGGCCGCGCGCACCAGCATCGCGCCGATCCCGGCCCCCCTGGCCGGGAGGTCCACGCCCAGGAGCTCGATCCGCCCTTCGCTCCCGCTGGTGCTGTAGGTGCAGTAGCCTTCGGGCGCGCCCGGCGGGCCGGCGACGACCGCGCCGCAGCCGGGGCCGGACAGCCCCTTCAGAATCCACAGCCGGTACATCTCGGTGACTCTGGCCTGGTCGAATCCTGGATCGGCTCTGAAGCGCGTTCGGTCGTGGAGCCTGCCCGAGAGTTCCGCGAGGAAGTCCGCCTCCGATGCCAGAGGCTCCCTCGGGGAGCCTGATCGCCGTGAGTCATCGCATGAGTGCGCTGGCGGCAGCCTGACGGAAAGCTCGACTCTCACGTCAACGGGGCGCATGCCCAGTCTGTGGGCGGCATCCATCGTCCCTGCGCTCGACGGGTCGGCCAGGAAATAGATGCAGTCCATCTCTTCGCAGGCGGCCTGCTCCCGCAGGAGAGCCGAATCCCCGGCGGAGAGCTCGCGGCTCGCTACTCTGCCGATGCGGAGGGAGAAGAAGGCGCTGTCCCATTCCAGAATGTCGAACAGCAGCCGCGTTCCGCCCGTCACTCGCCGCCCGGTCCTTTCGCGCCGGCAGCCGGGGGCTCATGCTCACGGGTCTCCGCGACGGTGTAGCCGGGTATGCCCATGAGCCGGAAGTGCATCCTCGCCAGATACTCGCCTATCACACCAAGAGAGAAGAGCTGTGCTCCGGAGAAGATCGAGATGATCGAGGCGAGGAACGGGAAGCCCGGAACGCTGCCCCCCCTGGTGAAGAACACCGCCAGCACGTAGGCCAGCACGCAGATTCCGAAGAACATGAACACGAATCCCAGAAGGCTGGCCGCCTCCAGCGGAAGCGTGGAGAACCCGGTGACCATGTTGAAGGCATGGGTCACGAGGCGACCCACCGTGTAGTTGGAACGGCCTCTAGTCCTGGGGTCGTGCCTGACCTCCAGCGCGCCGAACCTCCTCGTCCCCCATGTCAGGAGGACATCCACGGATGCGAACGGGCCGCTGTACGATGCGAAGGCATCCCTCACGGCAGTCCTGAAGGCCCTGAAGGCGCTCACCCTCCTGGCCGTGGCCACTCCCAGCGACTTCTGGAGCGCCAGCTTCGTGAGACGGGACGCCACGTTCCTGAGCAGGCCGTGCGTCTCATGCGCAGGATAGCCGTAAACCACGTCCAGGCCGGTACTGAGGCATTCGAGAAGACGGGGGATCTCCTCGGGGGGGTTCTGCAGGTCGTCGTCCAGGGTCACGCAGGTGTCGAAGCGGGCGGCACGGATGCCGCAGAGAAGGGCGTTGTGCTGCCCCGAGTTCCTCGCGAGCCTGAAGGCCCTGATGCGAGGATCCTCCGAGGCGGCGCAGAGCGCATCCCAGCTCCGGTCGGTGCTGGAATCGTCCACCATCACGACCTCCCAGGCGCACCCCGAGCCGTCGAGAACCGCCCTGAGCCTCCGTACCAGCTCCGGGACGGACTCCTCGCTGTTGAAGACCGGGACCACTACGGAGATGCCAGGAGGCAGCTTGTTCATTCCACGGGCCCTCCCCTGACTGCGGCGGCTCGCACCGGGTGGAACATGTCGAAATCAGGGAGAAGGGGGAATCGAGTCGCTCGCCGCAGCGAGGATCCTCATCTCCTCCGCGAGCACCGCGACGACCGGGGGGGCCGTCGGATCCTGCGAGGCCCGGGAGTAGCAGTCAGCCGCCAGAGAATACTCCTCTCGGTACTCCGCCAGAAGCCCCCTGTAGAAGTCGGTCTTGCCGCCCCAGTCGCGCGGGGACAGGAGAACTGCGGCGGCGAGCATCGCCATGACGGGAAGAGCCGCAGGAGACGCCTTTCCTCCGCGGAAGAGCAGCAGGCAGACCGCGAGGGACAGCGAGAACAGAACAGCCGCACCGGCGGCGCCTGCCAGCCATACGGAGTGATGTCCCTCGAGAAGCATCGCCAGGCTCACGTTGATCTGCGGAAGAGGCAGCGCCCTCTCGAAAGGGTGCACCGGCAGGTGCATCTCCCCGAAGAGCCCGAGGAAGGCCTGGACTAACCCGGGGACGAGGAGGAGGGCCGCGGTCCACGACTCCCGCCGGCCTGCGGACGCGAAGCGGGCGAGGCCCAGGGCCAGCAGGGGGATCACCGGGATTAGATACCTCGGGCCGAAGGCCCATCCCTGCGTCCGTGTCCAGAGCGACGAGAACAGCAGGGCGAAAGCGACGACCATCGCCCCCGCAGGATCGCGCCTCACGTCGCCTCCGAAGCGCTTCAGCAGGAGCCCGGCCAGCCCCGCGACGGCCCAGGGCATGTAGAAGAAGAGGCCGCGCTCGGCGCTCGCGAGGATATAAACGAGCCGCGCCGGGCTGGGGAACGTGAACCCGAACAGACCTGCATGGAGGCCCTCGAACGCTTCGGCCGCCTCGTGCGAGTATCCGCTTGTGAAAGGGCTGCCGAACGCCAGCCAGTTGTACGCCATCTGCGGGGCGAAGGCAAGGACTGCAAGAGCCGCTGTGAGGAGGATCCGGGGGCCCAGCAGGGCTCTCCTCCCCCTGTAGAGCAGCAGGATGGCGAACAGCACGGCGACGGGGTACTCGAAAGCCGAGGCGGCGGCTCCGCAAAGGTCGGAGAGCACGAGCCTCCCCTGCCGCTGGAACATGTATGCGGCAGTGATGCAGCAGGCCGCGGGCACGTGAGCGTAGAGGATCGAGGAGTACGGCAGGATGATGCTGGCGAGCCCCGCTGAGGCTGCGGCGAAGCTCGGGTCCACGGCTTCCTGCTCGCAGGTCCGCCGAAGCGAGAGGAGCAGCAGGAGCAGGGAGCCGGTGACGAGGAGCCTCTCGCAGAGAAGCCTTCCCGGGTCGTTGGAGCCGGTTGGAGGCTCATCCCGGCGTGCGACCCCGGCCTGCAACGACAGCCACTGCACCGGGATGCAGAAGGCGGAGAGGAGGACGGCCTTGTCGGTGTAGAAGTCGCCCTCGAAGAGGGCCTTGTCGGAGGTGAAGCCGGAGAAGCGGTTGATGTCCATGCGCCCGTTCTCGGTGACGGACCGCACCAGACCCCACCTGGAGACCACGTTGTCGAAGGGGTATGGGTGGAAGGTGGCGGCTGAGGCGAGACACGACAGGAGGATGATCAGGCGTACCGGCGCCTGCGAGAGGTGCGACAGGGCTGCGGCAGCGGTGGAGAATCTCATGCCGCCAGCATAGCCAAGGGGCTCCGGCGAGGCAACCGTGCGGGTCGCAGGCTGACGATGCGTCCGGCCCAGACGCTATGTTCGAGAAGGACTCCAGAAGGAGAACGGAGGGGGGAATGCCGCTCCTGTTCAAGAGGATCGCAGCCGGATTGTCCGGCATCCTCCTGGCCCTGGCGGCCGCCGAGGGCCTCCTGAGAATCTTCTACAACCCGCCTCCGCTCGTGAGCGGATGGGTGTGCTCCGCCTCGGTCCCCCCGCAGGAGAGAAACCAGATCGGCTTCCGCGGACACAGAATCGAATACGGCGACAGCACCATCGTCATCGCCCTCCTGGGAGACTCCCAGGTCGAGGCCGTTCACCTCGCATGGGGCTGGATGCCGGAGCAGAGGCTCGAGCATTACCTCGAGGAACTCTTGGACAGGGACGTAGAGGTCGTTTCGCTCGCCTCGCAGGGCTACGGCCAGGACCAGGAGCTCCTGGCACTTGTCCATTACTTCAGGTTCTTCAGGGCCGACCTGGTACTGGTCTGGGAGACGCCGGCCAACGATCTGTGGAACAACACATTCCCGACGCACTGGCCCGCGAACGGCTGGGCGAAGCCGACATTCAGGCTCGTGGACGGCAGGCTGTCCGGGCCCAGCGAGAACCTGGGGGACACGCTGCCCAGGCCCTCGTCGAGGCTGGCGCTTCTGCTGGAGTCGGTTTTCAGGCCGGCTGACAGGGACGGAGAATGGGAGGCCTTCCTGCCCCCCGCTTACCAGCCGGACACGGTCTGGACCGGCGGCTATCTCACGGACTGGCAGGAACGCTACGACGCGAACCTGGGTCTGATGCGGGACGAGAACCTGGCCACGGAGAAGAGCCACCTGTCGATCTACCTCACCCCGGAGAGCCCCAGGACAGCCTATTCGGTTGAGCTCACCCGTCTCCTGCTCGACAGCATCCAGGCGGTCGCGCTCGCACACGGGGCCGGTATGGCCGCATTCGCAGTGGCGGGAGCGCCCGACCCCACGGGAGATGTCGTGAGCGCGACCTACATGCTGGAGGGAAGGTACTATCACGTTTCCCGCGACCAGTACGAGTCCTGCGTATCCCGGATGAACGAGGGGCTGCGGTTCTACTCCATCCCCCTGCGAGTGGACGACTGGAAGATGGGCCCCCTGAACAGCCATCTCAACGAGCATGCGACAGACGCGCTGATGGAGGACCTGGCCCGCCTGATCGCCCCCGGCCTGGAGAGTCGGAGAACAGACACGCGGCCGCCGGTGCTGCGAGGCCCGGACTGAAGGTTCGCAGGACGACGACAAGAGGCGGCAGCAGGCAAGACTCGCCTCTCGCTGTTCGCCGGAGGCGAACAGCCGGCTACGCCGCCAATCCGGGAACGAGTCAAGACAGGGCCGGCGAGGCTCTCGCCGGCTGCATGGTCTTTCGCAACTTCGCACCGCTCTCGAAGGTCCGCAAGCGAACCTTCTGCCGCGGGCTCATTCCGGAGGAACCGGAATGAGCGTGGCTACGCCGCCAATCCGGGAACTCCTGGATTAGCGGAGCGGCGGGCCGTGAGGCCCGCCGCCAAGGGTCCGCAAACAGCCTGAGACTACTCGGACCAGCTCTGGATGCCTGTGACCACCGAGCCGTGATCCTGAGGCTCGCCGGCGATCGGGCAGTCGATGGTGTAGTCGTCGCCAT
Source organism: uncultured bacterium (assembly GCA_964569245.1). GTDB lineage: Bacteria > Fermentibacterota > Fermentibacteria > Fermentibacterales > Fermentibacteraceae > JAAYTY01. The sequence continues at coordinate 13,696 of CAZMTK010000004.1, forward strand.
CATCGACGTAGTTGTAGGCAGCGCCGTCGGCCTGCGGGCAGGTCATCAGGTCGGCATTGTCCATCACGGGCTCGTCGGAGCCCTGGGCGGAGGCAAGGTTGGCGATCGAGCCCCACTGGTCATACATGCCGTAGTACATGGACTCGCCGGTGGCCAGGCTTCTCATGTTGCTGCGGCAGGAGGCCATCTCCGCGCTCTCCTTGACGCTGGAGAACTTGGGGATGGCGATGGCGGCGAGGATGCCGATGATCACGACCACGATCATGAGCTCGATCAGGGTGAATCCCTTCTTCATCTCTTCTCCTTCCGGTTTCGGACCCTTCAGACACACCGAAGCTTCACTCGGCATAACATAAAGCACCATTCGTGCCAGGGACAAGACCCGCGAAAGAACCCGGAATAAACATGCCTGTCAAAGGAGTGCGTGGGCTTGCAGAGCATCTCCAGGACAGGCGCGACTTGCGCTTTGCAAGCCGCCTCGTGCGTGTCGAAGAACACCTGTTCTTCATGCCTACCAGCTTGAGGTTCCGGTGTTCATGGAGCCATGGGCTGTCGAGGCGTTTCCCGGGCATGTGGCCGTATAGGTGTTGACGTTCGGCACCGCCAGAACGTACGGGCCCCAGTGGGCGTCGGTCGGGCACCTGAGCTTCGACGAGAGGTCCTGTATCGGGTCCAGGTTCGTGATGTCGGCGGTGAAGGTGTCGTACCTCGTGAAGTACACCGCTTCGCTCGTGGCGATGTTGTGGAGGTTCGACCGGCAGCCGGCTGTTCTTGCCGACTCCTGGATGTTCGTGAACTTGGGAATGGCTATGGCGGCGAGGATGCCGATGATCACCACCACTATCATCAGCTCGATAAGAGTGAAACCTCTCATGCGGCATTCCTCCCTCCACGGATTCTGCAAGCAAGGTGCTTGCTTGGAGCAGGGGGTCTTCTGAATGCCAATTTACTCAAGAAAACATCAATATTATAATAATTCTACTCGGAAAGCATTTGTTCAACGGCTGGCGTTGTGCGACCTCGCCCGTCTTGCGATCAGAACCGGTCTGCCGGGATTCCTTTCCGCGGTGAGCTCCATCAGCCTTGCCGCCAGCGCCTCTCTCGGCATTTCGTAGCCGCCTGCCTCCAGCACGCCCGACGAGGTGTCCAGGTCGGGGCTGTGGTGTCTGGCCATCCTCTCGAACCATGCCGAGAAGTTCTCCGTGGAGAGGCACGCGACATCCGGCCTGGCGTCACGGCCCGCGTGCTGAACGGCCCAGCAGCCGTACAGCAGGTCGCTGCTCTCGATGAAGACGCAGGCGTCCGCCGGCATCCCGGCCAGGAAGCCTTCGACTGCGCCGCTCTGGTCGGGAAGCGGCTCCCCGCCCGCCAGGGAGCCGGCGGCCACCGCGGCCGCCGCTGCGAGGGCGGCGGGCCGCGGCAGCAGAACGGACGCCTCCGAGGCCAGCACCAGGAATGCGATCAGCGAAAGCCAGCCCGTCTGCGACGTGCCCGAGGCCATCGGGTTCACGAAGACTGTGAACAGCATGTCGGAAAGCACCAGGATCAGAGGCGTGGCGAGCCTGCCCGGCGCCCGCTTTGCGAGAATCAGCGCTCCGGCGAGCACCGGGAGCAGAGCCCCGGGCCAGAGCATCCCGCCCAGCATTCCGAGATGTCTCTCGAGCGACGCGACGTCGAACCGCCCCATGCTGGCCCCGTAATAGTCGCGATAGCCCGCCGCCGTGACCTGGCGGACGAAGGCCTTCAGGCCGTTCGGAGCGCCCCAGTCCACGACGCAGCCCGCGGAGGACAAGACGGGGAGGGCCAGGTAGGCGCTGAGCCCGAGAAGGAGACCGCCGGCGTAGAGCGCCGCCCTGCGGCGTGCCGGCGGCGCCACGGCGGCGACAAGGACTCCGGCGGGGTGCACGGCCGCTCCCAGCCCGGCGAGGAGCCCCGACCTCATCCCTCCGTCCCGCCCGACCGCAAGCGCCGCGGCGAACAGAGCCGACGCCACCGGATAGGCATCCAGGCAAAGGAGCCGCTCGCGCACGGCGGGGAGGAGCACGAAGGCCAGCCCCGTTACGGCGCCCGCGAATCCGCGCCCGCGGAAGAGCAGCGAAACAGTGGCGGCGGAGGCCAGCGCCATCAGCGTCGAGGGGCCTGAGCGCCCCAGCGCTGCCCAGGATGCGCGCAGGAGGAGCGCAAGGAGGGGCATGCCCGGAGGGTGGCAGGTTCCTCCGAGGCTCGCCACAGCCAGCATCTCGCCGCCGTCCTCGACGGGGATGCCGCGCTGGCCCAGGAAGACGCCAGCCAGCAGGACGGCCGCGAACAGGACGAACGGGCCGGCTCCTCGGAGGGACGCAGGGGGCCGGCTATCCCTCCCTGTCCTTCGCATACCTCTCCAGCTTCCGGTGGAGGGTGCTCTCGTCGATTCCCAGCATCTTCGCCGCGAGCTTCTTCTGACCTTTCGCCCTGTGCTCCAGAACGTAGTAGAGCCAGGCCTTCTCGACCTCCTGCAGCGTAGCAGGCAGGGCTGCGCCGTCCTCCGCTGCTGGACGGGACGAGGCGACGGCCGAGGCGGGCCCCCTCGCCCTGCCGATTCTCACGAACTCCGGCAGGTCCTCCTCCCTTATGGTCTCGGCCCTGATCATCACGCAGAGGCGCTCCACGAGGTTCTCCAGCTCGCGCACGTTGCCCGGCCAGGAGTACATGCGCAGAAGCTCCATCGCGCCTGGGGTGAACTGCTTGAGCGGGGCCCCGAACCTGGCGGCGTACATCCTGGAGAACCTCTCGACCAGCAGCGGGATGTCGCCCCGCCTGTCCCTCAGAGGCGGAACCCTCAGCGGGATGACGTTCAGCCTGTAGTAGAGGTCGGCCCTGAACTCGCCGCACTCCACCTTCGCCTTCAGGTCGGAGTTCGTGGCGGCTATCAGCCGCACGTCGAACGGGACGGGCTTCGTTCCCCCCACGGGGAGCGCCTGCCGCTCCTGCAGAGCGCGCAGCAGCTTCACCTGCAGCTCCCGGTCGAGCTCGCCCACCTCGTCGAGGAAGAAGCTCCCGCCCGACGCCGCCGCGAGGAGCCCCGTCTTGTCCCGGTGGGCGCCCGTGAAGGAGCCCTTCACGTGGCCGAACAGCTCGCTTTCGAGGAGGGTCTGCGTGAAGCTGCCGCAGTTCACTGCCATGAACGGCCCTTCCGAGCGGTGGCTGTTGAAGTGGATGGCCCTGGCCACCAGCTCCTTGCCCGTCCCGCTCTCCCCCGTGATCAGCACCGTGCTCTCCTTGTCGGCGACTGCGCGCACCTGCTCGAGCAGCTCCAGCATGACTTCAGAGGCGCCCACTATCTCGCTGAAGTCGAACTTCGACTTCACCTCGCGGCGAAGGCTGCGGTTCTCCGAGAGCACCTGCCTCTCCCTGAGACCCCTCTGCATCGAGAGTAGGAGCTGCTCGATGTCGAAGGGCTTTATCAGGTAGTCAGTCGCGCCCTCGCGCATGGCCCTCACGGCCGTCTCGATGCTCGAGAAGGCGGTCATCACTATGCCGACCAGTTCGGGATTCAGCTTGCGGAGCTCGGCCAGCAGCCCGATGCCGTCGGTGCCCGGCATCCTGAGGTCCACGACTGCCACGTCAGGCGCTCTGCCGGCGGCGGCTTCGAGGGCCTTCATGGCCGAGCCGGCGGTCGTCACCTCGTACCCCTTCTGCTCCAGCAGGACGGAGAGCCACTCGAGCATTCCTGGCTCGTCGTCGGCTATCATCACGCGGATCATTGCTCTCCGCCTCTGTCCTCTGCGGCTTGGACGCTGCCGGCAAGCGGCAGGGCCATCGTCACCTCCAGCCCTCCCTCCTCGCGGTTCGAGAGCTCCATGGTTCCCGAGTGCTCCTCCAGAACCCTTCGCGCCACGTAGAGGCCCAGCCCGGTGCCGTACTCCTTCGTGGTGAAGAACGGCTCCGCAACCCTGGAGAGGAGGTCGGCAGGAATGCCCGGTCCGTTGTCGTCCACCTTCACTACCGCCCTGCGCGACGCATGATCCACGGCGAGTCCGACGGTCACATGCGGATCGCGCACTCCGGCCAGCGCCTCGCACGCATTCCTCAGGATGTTGCCGAACATCTGGGCGAGCCTGTGCTCCCTGCCCTTCACGACCACCGCGGGGAGCGGCCCGGCGCTGATGGCGACGCCTGCGGCATACCCCCTGCACGCGGAGTCTACGGCTTCCGACAGCACGAGGTCCAGCCTGAGGTCCTCCGCGTCGTCCCGGGTGCTCCCCCTGGCGAGCTCGAGATATCCCTCGATGATGTCGGAGGTTCGTCTGGCCTGCCCTACGATCAGGTCCACCATCCTTTCCAGCTTTTCGCGGTCCATCGGGCCTGAGCGAAGAACCTGCGCAGCCCCGCTGATCGAGGCAAGCGGGTTGCGTATCTCGTGCGCCATGGTCGCCGACAGCCTGCCGAACACGGCCAGCTTCTCCCTCTCCTCGAGCCTGCTGCGAAGGTTGCGGAGCTCGGTCACGTCGGTCATCACCGCCAGGACCCCGCCGGACTCCCCGGGGCTGCCGGGCTCGAACCCCCCCAGCTTGCACTCCAGTATCCGGTCGCCCGCCATGATGTCCATCCGCTCCGGCGATTCTCCTCCGGGATTGCAGCCGCGCATGAGCCTGTACACGGGGCTGGATAGCACCTCCTTGGCCCAGTCGGCTCCCAGGCCCAGCATTCTGCGGGCCGCCGGATTGATGCTGAGAGGCGAGCCGTCGCGGTCGATCAGCAGGATGCCGTCCGAGAGGCCGGCCAGTATGTCGCGGGACCGGGCGGTGGAGGAGCGCAGGGCGTCCAGGGCCTCTCTCAGGCGCCCCGACTCCTTCCGAATGGTCTCCGAGAAGTACCCGGACACCAGCCCCGCGGAGACGAGCAGGCAAGCGTGAAGTAGCACTCTCAGAACGACGTACCGGGTGGTCAGCCCGATCGGGACGCCCCTGCCCAGGAATTCGAGCAGCTCGGTCCCTCCCGCGGGAATGCCGGATGTCATGGCGAGGAATCCGGAGGTCGCCAGCAGCATGGTGTCCAGCAGGGCTGCGTAGAAGCCGCCCCTCGTTCCTGTCAGGTTGCCGGCGTAGAGGGCGTGCAGGAGGAACAGCGCCACGAAGGGGCCGTCGAGGCCGCCGGCGAAGTGCACTATCGTACCCAGGAGGATGGCGTCGAGGACGACTATGAAGACCGGAAGGAGCCCGCTTTGCGGCCTCACCCTGTACCATGCCGCGACCGCGAGCGTGGAGAGGACCGTTCCCGCCCCTGCGATCCCGTAGGCCAGATTGATGTGGAAGGCGCCCAGAACAGCGATGCCGAACGCAGACAGGCCGCCCAGTACGACGAGGCGCCCGACCAGTATCCAGGTCAGGCGCCTCTGGGAGCCTATGCCGGGCGGCATCCTGGAGCCACCGGGCGGCGTCGCGTGCGGCCTGCTACTGGCCCACCGTCCCTATCAGGTCGAAGATCGGCAGATACATCGCGATGACCATGCCTCCCACGATGCCGCCGAGCACGACGATCATGAGCGGCTCCAGCGTGGAGGTCAGCGCGCCCACCGCGACATCCACCTCCTCCTCGTAGAAGTCGGCTATCTTGAGGAGCATGTCGTCCAGGCCGCCAGTCTCCTCGCCGACCGCTATCATCTGCGTGACCATCGTCGGGAAGACGCCCGACGCCTCGAGCGGGTTGGAGATGTTCTCGCCGCCGGAGATGCTCGAGCGGGCCTGCATGATGGCGTCGGCAACGACCCTGTTACCCGCTGTCTTGGACGTGATGCTGAGCCCGTCGAGGATGGCGACGCCGCTCGATATCAGCGTCCCCAGGGTGCGCGTGAACCTCGCGATGGCCATCTTGCGGTTGAGCGGACCGAAGATGGGCATGGAGATCTTCACCTGGTCGATGATCTTCTGGCCGGCATCGGTCTTGTACCAGGCCTTGTAGCCCACGATGAGCGCTATGACGCCGATGACGATGAACAGGATGTTCTTCGTGAAGAACTGCGAGAGGTTCACCACGAACTGCGTGGGGCCCGGGAGCTCTCCTCCGAGGTCCGAAAACATCCTTTCGAAGATCGGGATGATGAACAGCAGCATGGCCGTGACAACGAGCACAACCACTATCATGACTATCATCGGATACATCATCGCGGCCTTGATCTTGGAGCGCAGGCTGGCGGCCTTCTCCAGGTGCTGCGCCAGGCGGCTGAGTATCGTGTCGAGAATGCCGCCCTGCTCGCCCGCCGCCACCATGTTCACGTAGAGCTCGCTGAACAGGGTGTGGCGCGCCATCGCGTCGGCCAGGGTGCCGCCCTTCTCCACCTCGGCGGTGATGTCGGCGATGATGTTCATGAAGGCCTTGTTGTCCTGCTGGCGGGCGAGGATCTGCAGGCAGTTGACCAGAGGGAGGCCCGCGTTGATCATGGTGGCGAACTGGCGCGTGAAGCCGGCCAGCATCTTGTCCGTGATGTTGGTTCCGAACTGGCCGAGCTTGCTGAGGTCCATCCCCTTCGTGCGGATCTTCTGGACCGTTACACCGCGCTTCTCCAGCAGGTCCTTCGCTTCGCGGCTGTTCGCGGCTGTGATGACGCCGGACAGCGTTCGGCCCTGCTTGTTCGTGCCTGTCCAGTGAAATTCTGGCATCACACCCTCCCGTTACAGGACGTCGCGCCCGGTGACGATCATCTGCTCGAGCTCAATGGGGTCCGGCGCGCGCTCGAGCGCCACCTCCCTGGTAATATCCCTCTTCGCATACAGCTTGTATAGTGCCTGGTTCATCGTCTGCATGCCGAACTTCTGCCCGGCCTGCATCATGCCGTAGATCTGGTGCAGCTTGTCCTCGCGGATGGCCGACCTCAGGGCGGGGGTGCAGACCAGCACCTCCGCGGCCAGCGCGCGGCCCGACCCCCTGGCCTTGGGCACGAGCTGCTGGGTCATGATGCCGAGGAGGACGAACGAGAGCTGGCTGCGCACCTGCTCCTGGCTCTGGGGCGGGAAGGTGTCGATGATCCTGTTGATGGATTCGTAGGTGGAGTTGGTGTGCAGCGTGGCAAGCGTCAGGTGGCCCGTCTCGGCGATGTTCAGCGCCACCTGCATCGTCTCGAGGTCGCGCATCTCGCCTATCAGGACGACGTCGGGGTCCTGCCGCAGGATGTACCTGAGCGCGTTCGCGAAGCCCTTGGTGTCGTCGCCCACCTCGCGCTGGTTCACGATGCCCTTGTCGTGGTGGTGGACGTACTCGATCGGGTCCTCGATCGTAACGATGTGGCACGGGCGCAGGGAGTTGACCTTCCTGATGATCGAGGCGAGGGTGGTGGACTTCCCGCAGCCCGTCGGCCCCGTGACCAGGATCAGGCCCTGGCGCTTGTCTGAGAGCTGGGAGACAACGGGGGGCAGGCCCAGCTCCTCGAATCCCAGTATCTCGTAGGGGATCACGCGGATCGCGGCAGCTACGCAGCCCCTCTGCATGAAGCAGTTCGCTCTGAACCGGGAGAGGCCCTTGATCCCGAAGGCGAAGTCAAGCTCCTTGTCCATCTCGAAACGCTTCTTCTGCTCGTCCTTCAGGAGGCTGTAGACGAGATCCTGCGTATCCTGGGGCGTGAGAGGATCGTACTCCATCCTCATCAGGTCGCCGTCCACCCGGATGACCGGAGGGACTCCCACGGTGAGGTGGAGGTCGGTCGCCCTGCGCTCCATCATCTCCTTCAGAAGTGTCTTGATGTTCATGCCGGCTGCTCCCTCGGGTCGGTAACGGCCTCCGCCGGGCCGCCTGCCCTGATGCGATCCAACAGGTGCTCCTTGCGGGCGTTCTTCACTTCGGGATCATCGTCGGCCGTGACCCTCGTGACCTCGTCGAGAGTCGTGATGCCGGCCTTCAGCTTCTCCACGGCGTCCATCCGCAGGGTCCTCATGCCGTTGCGGACGCCGGCGACCCTGAGCTGGGCCGCCGATGCCCTATCTATTACCGCCTGGCGTATGTATTTGTCAAGCGTGAGAACCTCGTAGATTCCTGTGCGGCCCTTGTATCCGCTGCCGTTGCAGACCTGGCAGCCGGAGTTGATGTATGTCTTGCAGCCCCTGAGCTCGTCGGGGTCTATCCCTGCCTCCAGAAGCTTTTCGGCAGGGTATTCGTAGGGTTCCCTGCACTTCGAGCAGACCTTCCTCATCAGCCTCTGCGCCATGATGGTACGGATGGAGGAGGCGACGAGGAAAGGCTTGATGCCTATGTCCACCAGCCGGCTTATCGTGCTCGGCGCATCGTTGGTGTGGATGGTCGAGAACACCAGGTGTCCGGTGAGCGAAGCCTTGACCGCGATCGAGGCGGTTTCGAGGTCCCTGATCTCGCCCACCATTATGATGTTCGGGTCCTGCCTCAGGATCGCCCTCAGGGCCGAGGCGAAGTCGTAGCCCATCGCGAAGTCTATCTGGGTCTGCATGATGCCCTCGATGTTGTACTCGATGGGGTCCTCCGCAGTGATGATGTTGACCTCGGGCTTGTTGAGCTGGCTGAGCGCGGAGTAGAGCGTGGTCGTCTTCCCGCTGCCGGTCGGTCCCGTGACGAGAACGATGCCGTACGGCGAGTGAACGCCCTTCATGAACTCGGCCAGTGCGTCCTCGGGGAAGCCGAGCTGGCGGAGGTCGAACTCGAGGTTTCCCCTGTCGAGGATGCGGAGGACGATCTTCTCGCCGTTGACAGTGGGCACCGCGCTAACCCTGAAGTCTATGACCCTGTCGTCAACCCGCGCCTTTATCCTGCCGTCCTGCGTCTTGCGCCTCTCGGCGATGTTCATCTTCGAGAGGATCTTCAGCCGGCTCAGTATGGAAGGCTGCAGCGACTTCGGTATCCGGTGCACCTCGAAGCAGGTGCCGTCGCGGCGGTACCGCACCCTGAGGAACTTCTCGTACGGCTCTACATGGATGTCGCTCACCTCGGACCGCACGGCCTTGTTGATAAGGTTGGTGACGAACCTGACCACCGGCTCGTCGGAGCCTTCGGCTCCCGTGTCCGCAACCCCCTCCTCCTCCTCCTCCGGCTCCAGCTCCAGGCTCTCCACGACCTTCAGGTCGTTCTCCCTCTCGTCGTAGTCCTGGAGCTTCTCCTCGACCGTGACGAGGTCGTCCACCTTGCCGTAGAGCTCGTCGAGGCTCCTGCGGACGGCGGAGGGCGCCGAGGCATAGACGACGACCTCCTTGCCGGTGGTGAACTTCACCTCGTCCACGGCGTACAGGTTGCCGGGATTGGCCATGGCGACGTGGAAGAGCCTCCCCTCCTCCAGGACGGGGACGAGGATGAACCTCCTCGCCATCTCCTCGGGGATGCGCTGGGTGAGAGAGGAATCTATCTGGGTCTCGTTGAGGTAGATCGGATCCACGCTGTAGATCTCCGCGAGGAACTCCGTCACCAGCTCCTCCGGGACCTTGCCGGCCGACACCAGGGCCTCTCCCAGGTCGGTCTCGCCGGGACCGAAGTCCCGGGTGACTTCGTCCACCTCATCCCGGGTGACCAGGCCGGCCTCGATCAGCATCATCGCGAGACGGCTCAGCATCCGCCCGCACCCTCCGCCGGGCGAAGCCGGTGTCCGGGCCGCAGGGACGAGACGGGCATCACTCCGCGCCGCCCACCGTTCCCCGCACGACCTCCTCGAAGGTCGTGACGCCTCTCTCGAGCTTCCTGAGGGCAGCCTCGCGCAGGTTGATCATTCCCTTCGCCAGAGCGGCCTTCTCGATCTGGATCGTGTTGGCGTCGCTCTCGATGAGCTGCCTGATCTCCTCGTCTATCGTCATGACCTCGAAGATGCCTTCGCGCCCCCTGTATCCTGTGTTGTTGCAGTAGTCGCATCCGGTGCCCTCGTAGCAGGTCACGTTCGCGAAGCGCTCGGGGTCGATGTTCGCCTCCTGCAGGGCTTCGACGGGGATGTGGACGGGAGTCTTGCACTTCTGACATACGCGCCTTATGAGCCGCTGGGAGCATATCGCGATGAGGGACGTGCTGAGCATGAACGGCTCGGTGCCCATGTCGATCAGCCTGTTGATCGTGCTCGGGGCGTCGTTGGTGTGCGTGGTGGACAGGACGAGGTGCCCCGTCAGCGCGGCGCGAATGGCTATCGAGGAGGTCTCCTGGTCCCTGATTTCGCCGACCATGATGATGTCGGGGTCCTGGCGGAGGTAGGCCCTGAGCGCGGAGGCGAACGTGAGCCCGATGTCCTCGTTCATCTGCACCTGGTTGATGCCCTTGAGGTTGAACTCCACCGGGTTCTCTGCGGTCATGATGTTGACGCCGATATCGTTGAGCTCGGTGATGGCGGAGTAGAGCGTCGTCGTCTTCCCGCAGCCTGTGGGCCCTGTGACCAGAACAATCCCATAGGGCTTCTTGACGGCGCGTCTGAACTCGCGGAGGCTCTCCTCCTCGAACCCCAGCTTCTCCAGGTCGAGGATGACCTTGCTGCGGTCGAGAAGACGGACCTCCACCTTCTCGCCGAACAGCGTCGGCATCGTAGCCAGCCGCATGTCCACGAACCTGTCGCCCACCCGGATCTTCTGACGGCCGTCCTGGGGCAGGTGCCTCTCGGCAATGTTCATTCCGCCCAGAATCTTCAGGCGGCTCACGATCGCCGAGCGGTACTTCCTGCTCGGCCTCATCACCTCGTGGAGGACCCCGTCTATCCTGAAGCGTATCCTCACGTACTTCTCGAAGGGCTCGATGTGGATATCGCTGGCCCCCCTCTTCACGGCGTCGGCTATGATGCTGTTCACGAGCTTGACCACCGGCGAGTCGGCGACCTGGAGGGCCGAGACGTCCTCCTCCTCGACAGCGGTCTCGTCCTCCTCCACGACCAGCGACTCGAAGACGGCGTCCCCCACCAGGATGTCTTCGGCGTCGTCCGCGGACGCGGCGGCCTCCACGGCCGGCGCCTGCTTCTCCACGATGCTCTTCTGCGAGTCGAGGGACACTATGGCCTCTGTCTCGGGGTAGAACTTCCTCAGCGCCCTCATCACCATGCTCGATGCGCATATGTGAGGCTCTATCTCGCAGCCTATCGAGAACCTGAGGTCGTCTATGGCGAAGAGGTTGTCGGGGTCGGTCATGGCCACCACCAGCGTCTTGCCGACCTTCTGGATGGGGATGACCTCGTAGCGCCTCGCGATCTCGGGAGGCACCATCTTCACTATGGCGGGATCTATCGAGATGTCGTCGAGATTGACGCTCTCTATCCTGTGCTGCCTCGCGAGGTAGCTGTTCAGCTCGGCTTCGGTCAGGGCGTTCATCTTCACGAGGTTGTATCCGAGCCTTCCGCCGTCGGCCCTCTGCATCTTGAGAGCCTGCTCGAGCTGCTCCCTCGTGATGATCCCCGCATCGAGCAGCATCTGGCCGAGTTTCATTCCGAGTTGCACTCCTCAATCCTGCTCCGGGCCGGCCCGGAGCATGCCGCCGGGGAACGATTGCGATTCGCTCGGATAACTTCGCGCAAGACGTTCTGCCTGTCAACAGCGCAAAGCCGAGAGGGAGCCGCTGCGGGTCCCTGCCGGAGGGGATCAGAAGTTGATCGTGGCCCAGATGTCCAGGCCGAAATCCCTCTGGTCGTAGACCGAGTTCACCTTGTCGGTCTTCCATCCGTAGATGCCCTTCAGCCCCGCCGTCACCGTTCCGAAATCGTAGGAGGCGGAGGGTTCTATCCGCCACTCGACCCTGTCGCTCTGAAGCTGGTCCTCGAAGCCGGCGACAAGGATCTCTGTCTTCGTGCCGCTCCTGCTTATGAGAAGTGCCGTGGTCAGATCGCTCTGGAATCGGATCCGGAGCCTGTCGAGAAGCGGCAGGGGGATGGCGAGTCCGCCCGGGGAGCTGAAGGAGTACTGGATGTTGACCTGGACGCTCCCGGAGCTGGACCGGGTGAGAGCGTTCGTACCTGTGTAGTTGCGGGTCTCGGTGGTCGAGATGTTGTCGGAGAGGGTTATCTGCACCTCGTTCCTCAGCATGGCCGACACGCTGAACAGCGGCGACCAGCGGCTGGTCGTGGTAGCGCTGGTCCTGATGTAGTCGCCGGACTCGAACCGCCCGCTCTCGCCCCTCTCGAGGCGGTAGCCCGTGCTCAGCGTTCCCGAACGAAGCAGTCCGGAGAACGGCCTGATCCGTTCCAGCCCCGACCAGGACACGGTGACGGACGGCCATGTCTTCGACATCTGGCGGTTCCAGTAGCCGGAGTAGTAGTGCCTGGAGTCGGTGGACGAGTACTCTCCCCTGACCGACATGGAGCCTGTCGGGCGGAATCCGGTCGAGACCTGGACGTTGTCGCTCCTCGTCCTGTCGTAGGCCTCGACGCCTTCGAGCTCGGTCACCAGACCGAAGCGGTAGTCGAGCCCCGGGTAGTAGCCCAGCTCGTCATACTCGCTTCCCAGGGTGCGCGATATCGTGACGGTCGGGTCCGTGATCCTGTCGGCCCACCTGTCGAGCCTCGACAGGAGCCACCTGGGGCTTCCGGGATCGGCCTGCTCGTCGAGCCTCTCGTCGCGCAGCCTCGCAATCGAATGCAGCGCCTTCACCAGGCCTATTCTCAGGTCGAGCCGTCTAGTGGCTGTGAGCGAGACGTCGGGACTCCCGAGGGAGTCCTCGCCGGAGGCGGTGTGCGGGGCCAGCCTGGCGCTTCCGTATGCAGCCTCGTAGCTGACCCTGGGCACGAGATAGTCCCACAGGGTGATCTCCTGCGAGAGGCTCAGACTCTGGCTTCGCTGTATCTCCCTTCCGATGCTGATCGGAGCGCCCCCCCTCCATGGGTACAGGAGGTCGCGGGTGACCGCGAGGGATATGGAAGCGCTCTGGCGGCTCCACAGGTTGAACCCCAGCGAGCCATCGGACCTGAATGTCCTCTGGCGCGTGGCTCTGGTCTGGACGGTGTCCTCCGAGCCGAGGGACCAGCGGGTGTCCCAGCCGTTGTCGCGCTGCAAGCCGAAAGCAATCCGGCTCGGCCTCGGCTGGACTCCCCCGAGGACGGGCAGCGAGAAAAGAGGCCTCTGCGGGAGGCTGAGGTCGTACCCGAGCCGCGCCCTGGCGCTGGTGAGGGAGTCGCGGTATGACGGCGACCTGCCCGTTCCGGTCGTGTAGTTGTGCGACACCGTCCAAGGATCTATCAGGATGGTGGAGAGGAGCGAGGTGGACCTCCTGTTGCGCCTCCACGAGACGCCCGTGTCCCACTGCTCCGATTCGGTCCTCTGCTCCCACGACTCGTCGCCGTCGAGCCTGATGTCCGAGCTGGGAGCGAACCTGGGCTCCGAGAGCTGGCGCTTCCAGGCCAGCGTAGCCGGAAGCGAGACGGACCAGAGAGGGGGAGTGAACCTGTCGAGGTTCAGGGTCAGCCCCGAACTCAGGCTGGTGGTGCTGGAGCCCTGGCCCTTGCGCTGGCCGAGCCCGTGGAAGTCGGCCCCGATGAAGCGGTAGTCCCCGCTGATGCTCATCAGGTCGGCCACGTCCACAGTCGCCGAGATCCTCCTGGCTGCGTCTATCCCGCTGTAGGGGCCTCTCAGGGTCAGGTCGTCGAGCCATGCCGTCGTGCTCAGCGCAGATGCTGTGGTGTTGCGGATACCCGCGCTCAGCTCGACGACCGCCGCGAGGTTGGGGTTGCCCCTTACCGAGAGGTTTCCCACCCTGATGAAATCCACGTCGCGCTCGACACGGAGCTGCTTGAGGTCGGTGAGATCGTCGAGATCCGTCGTCACGGTCTGCCAGCCGGGGGTGAGCGGCGCGGCGATCTCGTAGTAGTTGAGGCTGTCGCTGCCCATTCGGTAGAAGAACTCGCCCGCCGCGTTCTGGGAGCCGTGCACGGGGAACCTTACCGTGGAGTATCCGGTGTAGTCCTCGCTCGAGTAGAAGGTCTGCCTGGCGCGGCACTCGTGCCCCGGGAGGATGCCCACGGACTCGATCGAGATCGACTGCTCTAGCTTCAGATTGCCCTGTTCGTCCCTCCCCGGGTCGATCCCCGGCGGAGGATCGGCGGCGTAATCCGGATTGTCCTGGTTGTTGACGGTGGACACGATGACCAGCTCGCCGGGCTCCACCGGCGGGGACACTCCGATGCCGGCCGACACGGGCCTCGGCTCCCAGCGGTTCCCGACTATCGAGAAGTCGAACACGTCGATCGTGTCGCGCTGAGTGAAGCCTTCCACCCACAGCCTGGCATAGACGATCTTCTCCCAGGAAGGCTCCGACGTAAGGCCGTCGGGGACGGTCACCAGAGCCGAGTCTGAGAGCGGTACCTCCACGAGCATCCAGCCGTACTGGTTCGGCCCGGAGACGATGTAGTCGGGATCGTCGAGGGGGATGCGGATCCTGAAGTAGGAGTCGCTCCTGTCAAGCAGGCCGTTCCTGTTCAGATCCTCCGTGTCGAGCCAGGCGTTGTCCTCGGTTCCGTTGATCCTTCTGAACCTCTCCACCGGGTCGGGCACCGAGGAGTTGTAGTAGTAGTCGTCCCTGTTTGGATCGGCCTCCGGAGAGCCGGGGAACTCCACCGGGTTCGGCAGGCCGTCGAGACCGGTGTCCTCGTTCAGGTCGGGATTGATCTCCAGCGTGCCGTTGCCGTTGGTGTCCTCGGTGTCGAGCTCTCCGTTCGCCCGCCTCTCGAGCCCGTCGCCCACGCGCTCCAGCCACCAGCTGTCCTCGTCTATCCTCTCGCCCAGGTCCAGGTACAGGCTCGCCCCCTGCGCGGTTCCTGTGGCGCGCACGTACAGCCGCACATGGGTCTTCTTCGACAGGTCGATGCCGTAGCGGTCCATGCAGCGCATCACGCCGCCCCACGATGCCGCGCTGCCGAAGGCAGGAGTGAAGCACATCTCCAGTACGCTCGTGGCCCACTCGTCGGCCTGGTCGCCCTCGAGGCCGTCGTTGATGTGCCCCAGCCTCCACCTGTCCGTTACGTTGTACCACTTCATCTCTCCGTTCGGAGCGATCATGCCCGATACCTGGAGAGGATTGCTCGAGAGCGACCAGCTCCGCCTCGTCTGCCCCACCGGCAACGAGGTCTCGGCGCCTTCCATGTCGTCTATGTAGGCCCGGCCGTCGGTGTTCGGATCGGGGAAGCTCGCCGCCACCTCCCCCGAGAGAATGAACCTGCTGTCGGCTTCCGTGCTGATGCCGGGTATCGCGTTGGCGAAATCCGAGAGGAACACGGGGTGGGTCTCCAGCCTCGCGTCGATGTCCGCCACCATGGTCCTGGACGACTCCTCGCCGACTCTCGGCCTGTCGTCGGGGGTGGAGGTGTTCTCGAACATGGCGGTTGCGCCGATCCATGTTCCCTGTCCGAGGTTGTAGACCGCCCTCGTTCCGAAGAGGGTCTTCTGCTGCGCCGCGAGGAACGGGAGGTACTCGTAGGAGACCCTGAGGGTGTTGCCGGGATCCTGCGCCTTCTCCGCCCACTCCCCCATGAGACTCAGGAGGCCGATCTCGTAGATGATCGTGTAGTCCACGTCCCTCGTCAGGGTGTAGTCCACTCCGTTGACCGTGATCACGACCCTCTCGCTGCCCGGCACGATGCCGAGGTTGCCCAGGGAGTAGGTCGTCGAGGCGGCCCTGTAGCTCACGGCGATGAAGTACCTGCTGCTTGATATCTCGGGGTTCTTCTCCTCGTAGGGCGCGGGGTTCTGGACGTCCAGCGAATCGCTCATGAAGGGCCTCGTGTCGGGGAAGACGATGAAGCCGTTCTCCCAGTCCACGGCATTCTCCTCGTCGGACAGGCTGCCGTCGCCATTGGTGTCCAGACCGAGGATTTCGATGAACGGCACTCCGTTCTGCGTCGCGACGGGCTGCTCGCCCGAGGGGGCGTAGTAGATGTCGCAGAGGAAGCTCTCCTGGACGATGTTGTCGTATCCCAGGAAGTATCTGTTGCGCAGCTCGTTGTACCATGTCGGATTCGAGGGGAAGGGGTCGCTGTCCTTGATGAGCCTCAGGTTCCAGCCCTCCTGCCCGAGGTCTCCGATCGTGTCGCCCTGGGCCGTGACGACCCATACCGCCACTCGGAAGTTGTCGTTGACCGGGGTACGGAACTCTATCACGGTCGAGTCCAGAACCCAGAAATCCTGGTCGGGCCCCGGGAGCAGCTCGTCCCAGAAGCCCTCCCCCGTCTCGCCTCCGGGCACGAACCAGCCCCCCTGGACAGCTCCCGTCTCGTCGTTGTTGGTGACGTCAAGGTCGTCCACGAAGACCCTGATCTGGGCGATCACCGGCTGCGGCTCGGTATCGGGATTCACCAGGAAGAAGTAGTTCTCGGCCGGATCTATCTCGAGAATCGAGTCGGTGACCATGGTCGCCTGGCCAACGAACTCGGCGGTCTCGGTTGTGCTGGCCTCCTTGCTCGCTATGGTTGTGATGTCCACGGGGCCTGCCTGTGCGACCACCTTCGCTCCGAACAGACCCTCGTGCGGTATGCTGTACGAGACGAACTCGGGCCCCGTGATCGCGAGGCTCACGTCGCCCATCTCGATGGACTGGACTATCTCGTCCTCCCAGCCCTCGTACGCCAGCCTGATGCGGTTCTCCGGCTCCATCTCGCGCTCCGAGTCGTGATCCACGTCCACGTGGATCTTCTCCCCTATCGTTCCCTCCAGCCGGACCTGGAGCTCCTGCTCCATCCTCAGATCCGGGAACAGGGAGGTGCGCTGCCCTTCGCTCTGCACCGCGTTAGGGCGGTAGTGCGTGATGCCGGACAGGGTGATCTTCTGGTGGCCGGATATGTCGAGCTGGCCTCCCTCGCCGATCGTCCGGGCGATGATGGGAGGCATGTCGAGCGGAAGATAGATGGTGGGAAGCAGGCGGCCCCTCTCGCGGGACGACCTTATGCTGTTCTCGCTGTTGCAGTCCCTCCAGGCTCTGAGAGTCGAATAGGCGAGCATCCTCTCCAGGACCGGAGCCAACGGCCCCGCTCCGGAGCGGCAGAGCGGGATGCCGTCGAGGAGCATCCTCCATCTGATGAGCCCGCGCGACGCCGAGGGTCCGGCAGCGACGGTCGCGCCAAGGGGAGCGTGGAGGACGGGGACGGGCGAGCTGTCGAAGGCATAGGGATACAGCGGGAGGAGAGACGGGGCTCTCACTCCCGAAGCCCCGGCCGGACTGCCCGCGATGAGGAGCAGCGCCAGGAGACCGATGCAGGCGATGCTTCTTCCCGTCACATGCTCCACTAGTCTTCGGCTTTCCGGCGGTTCCCGGGACCGCGGGGGCCGCGTCCAGCAGCCCCCCGCTGTTGTTGGCACCGGGTTTCCTGCGTATCATGGGGGCGACATGAGAAAGCTGCAAGCATACGCGCTGAAGGAGTTCCTGCCGCCGTTCCTCCTCTCCATCTGCGTGTTCACGTTCGTGATGCTTCTGGAGAAGCTGCTGGACCTGCTCGACATGATCGTGACGCGGGGTCTTCCAGCGAGGACCGTGCTGGAGATCTTCCTGCTCCTCCTCCCCTCCATGATAGCCGTCGTCGTCCCGATGGCCGTCCTTGCGGGAGTTCTCATGGCCTTCGGCAGGATGTCCAGCGAACTGGAGATCACGGCGATGAAGGCCTCTGGAGTCGGCATACTGACCCCGATGGCCCCGGTGTTCTGGTTCGGCGTTCTTGCGGCCCTGGCGCTGGTGTACTTCAACAACAACGTCCTCCCTGACGCGAATCACATGGCGCGCAACCTCCTGCTCGACATCGGCTCGACCAGGCCGACCGCCAGGATAATCCCGGGAATGTTCATCGACGACATCGAGAACTACACGATCCTGGTGGGGAGCAAGGACGACATCACGGGAGAACTCCGTGACGTCGTAGTACAGCAGCGGCCCGCCGGCTCCGAGGTTCCACGGACCGTCACTGCCCAGGCCGGGAGGATGGAGCCGGTCTCGGCCAACCGGATGAGGCTCGTGCTGAGGGACGGGCAGATGCAGGAGCTCGATGGCGACGGCACCTTCAGGCTCCTCGACTTCTCCACCTGGTCCATCGAGGTCACCAGCTCCGAGGAGCTGACGAGAAGGGAGAGGGAGAACAGGGGCGACAGGGAGATGTCGGCAGCCCAGATGCAGATGCTGGTGGATTCGGCCATGAGGGAGGTGTCCCTGCTCCGCGACTCGCTGACGGCGATTGGCAGGGCTCCGCTCGAGACTCTGGCATCCGGCGGCTCTCCCTTCGGTCCGGACAGCGCATCCGCCTCCGTGAGCCCGAGGGGATGGTTCAACCAGGCCAGGAACAGGCTGAGCAGCTTCGCAGGGCGGGTGGACCAGCTCGACGTCGGAGCCAGGATGATCGAGCGAACGGTGCTCAGATACAGGGTGGAGATCGCCAAGAAGTACTCGATTCCATTCGCATGCATAGTGTTCGTCCTGCTGGGAGCTCCCCTGGGAATAGCCACCAGGCAGTCGGGGGCTGGTGCGAACCTGCTGATGAGCCTGGTCTTCATCCTCTTCTACTACCTGTTCCTGATCGGCGGAGAGAGCCTCGCGGACAAGGGGATCCTCTCGCCCGACGCTGTCATGTGGGCGCCCAACGTTCTTCTGGGAGCTCTAGGAGTCTATCTCACGGCAAGGAGCGTCAGAGAGGGCGAGCCGATCCCCCTGCCGGATCTGCGAGGGCTTGCACGGCGGCTGTCCGGGCGCCCGGGGCGGCGTTCGTGATCCGGAAGCTGGACGCCTACGTGGCGGGGTCCTTCGTCAGGATGGTGGCGTTCGCCGTGGCTGCCTTCGTGGTCGTCTTCGTGAGCGTGGACTCGCTCGAGCACATGAGCAGGTGGATCGACAAGCGCGTGGAGTTCGTGACCTTCCTGAAGTACTACTTCTACGGGCTGCCCTACATCGTCGTGCTGGTGATGCCGGTGGCGCTGCTTCTCTGCTCGCTGTTCCTGGTCTATACGCTCGCCAGGCGCAACGAGCTGATGGCCATGACCTGCTCCGGAGTCAGCGTCCCCAGAACCTATCTGCCGCTCCTGGTCGTCGGGCTGGCCGCTTCACTGGTCGAGATGGTCCTAGGGGACTTCGTGGTGCCCGAGGCTCTCTACAGGCAGTCGGTGGTCAGGCGCGTGGAGATAGACGGTCACGAGCCGACCGACTACTCCCTCAGGACGTCCTTCTCCTTCAAGACGCTCGACGGAGCGATGATGGACATCGGCTACTTCGACGGCAGGCGGGAGACGATGAGATCGGTAACCATCCTGTGGCTCGACGACGGCATGAAACTGGCGAGACGGCTGGACGCGGAGAGGCTCGACTACCGGGACGGCGAGTGGATTGCGTTCGGGGCCGAGGTACGGGAGATCGGGCCTTCGGGGGCGGTCATCCTGACTGCTGCGGATTCGATGCCCCTGCCGGTTCTGGAGGAGACGCCGGCGGATTTCGCCACGAGGCCCAGGGCGCCGTCCGAGATGAACTTCCTCGAACTCTCGAGGTACATCGGCAGAGTCGAGTCGGCGGGCGGAGACACGCGGGAGGACAAGGTCGAGCTGTGGCTGAAGTTCTTCTTCCCGCTCTCGAACTTCATAATGGTCCTGGTCGGGGCTCCGCTCGCCGCGCGCAATCCCCGCAGCGGCAAGACGATGAGCCTCGGCCTCGCCATTCTCCTGGCCTTCGTCTTCTTCTCTCTTCTCAGGCTCGGCCAGACGCTGGGCCACAAGGGAACGCTCTCGCCGGTGATCGCGGCAGGTCTCGCCGACGCAGTGTTCATTGCGATCGGCGTCTGGCTGATGTTCAGGCCCTCGACTTCCTGAGTAAGCCATGGGGCGCCCGCCGACGGGAGACAGCCAAGATAGGGGCGCCGGTCTCCCGGCGCCCTCCCGAACCTCAGCCGCTGCTGGAGTTATTAGTTGGCCTTGCGGAACGCCTCCATGAACTCCGCCAGCTTCACGGCTCCCGCCAGAGGCATCGCGTTGTACATGGACGCCCTGCATCCTCCTACGTCGCGGTGGCCCTTGAGGCCAACGAGCTCCTTCTCCTTGGCCTCGGAGACGAACTTCGCCTCGAGTTCCTCGGTGGCCAGACGGAACGTGACGTTCATCACCGAGCGGGAGTCCTTGTCGACCGTGCCCCTGTAGAAGCCTCCGCTTCCGTCAATCGCGTCGTACACGGCCTTCGCCTTGGCTTCGTTGACCTTCTCCACCGCCTCGAGGCCCCCCTGCGCCTTCAGCCACTTCATGACCAGCCCCACGACGTAGATGGGGAACACCGGCGGAGTGTTGAACAGAGAGTCCTTCGACATGTGGGTCTTGTAGGAGAGCATCGTGGGGATGCCGTCCTTCGCGCTTTCCACCCATGCCTTGCGAACGACGACGGCGGTTACTCCAGCCGGGCCGATGTTCTTCTGGGCGCCGGCATAGATGAGGCTGAACTTCCCGTAGTCCAGCCTGCGCGAGAGGAAGTCGCTCGACATGTCGCAGACGAGGGGCACGCTCCCGGTTTCCGGGAACTTCGTCATGCGCGTTCCGAAGATCGTGTTGTTGCTCGTCACGTGAACGTAGGCGGCGCCGGGCGTGAGATTGAACTCGGTGGGGACGAAGCTGAACTTCCGCTCCTCGCTCGAGGCGGCGATGTTGACCTTTCCGAAGAGCTTGGCCTCCTTTATGGCGTTCTTGGACCAGGCTCCTGTGTGCACGTAGTCCGCGGTACGGTCCTGCGATAGGAAGTTGTAGGGCACCATGCAGAACTGCAGGCTTGCGCCGCCGCCGAGAAAGAGCACTGCGTACTCCTCGGAGGAAAGCCCCATCACGCCGAGCATGTCGTTCATCGCTTCGTGCATCAGATCTTCGAACTTCTTGTCCCTGTGGGACATCTCCATGATGGACATCCCGAGGCTGCGGAAGTTGACCGCACCTGCCGCGGCCTCCTTCAGAACCTCCAGCGGAAGCGTTGCGGGTCCGGGGTTGAAGTTGAACACCCTCTCAGGCATGACAGCCCTCCCTGACTGTTGGATCGAGCCCGCCGACAACCGGCGGGAAGCGCTCGGGGAAGATATGGAATGGGTCCGAGCTAGGGCAACCTGCCGCTTGCGCTTCCACGGACCCTTTCGAGGAACTCGGCCTCTCCGACGACCTCGATTCCGAGGCGCTCGGCCTCTGCGAGCTTGCTCCCCGCTCCCGGGCCAGCCACGACGAGGTCCGTCTTCGAAGACACGCTGCCGGTCACTCTCGCGCCTGCGGCCTCGGCCAGCCTCCTCGCTTCGTCTCTGGGGATCTCGAGCCCGCCCGTGAACACTATCGTCAGCCCGTCGAGCGGGCCTCCGCCTGAAGCCGGAAGCGCCGCTGCGGGCTTCACGCCGGCATCTATCAGCCTCTCGACTGCTCCGGCTGTGACGTCGTCCCTGAAGAAGGCGGCCAGAGACCGGGCCAGCACCGGCCCTATCCCGCGGGTAGAGCGCAGTTCCTCCTCGGTCGCCGATGCCAGCCTCTCCAAGCTCCCGAATCTCCCGGCGAGAGCTCCTGCCGCGACCCTGCCGACCCCGGGGATGCCTAGCGCGGCGATGAACCTCTCGAGATCAGGCTTCCTGCTCTTCTCTATCGAAGCGGCCAGGCTGCCAGCGGATCTGGCTCCCATCCTCTCCAGTCCCGCCAGCGAAGCGACGTCGAGCCTGTAGATGTCAGAGAGGTCGCGCACCAGGCCGGTATCCACGAGTCTGTCGGCGAGCTTCTCACCCAGTCCGTCTATGTCCATCGCATCTCTGCCCGCCCAGTGCAGGATGCTCTCGCGGAGCCTGGCCGGACACGAGAAGTTCATGCACCTGTGGGCGCTCTCCCCCTCGGGCCTCACCACGGGGCCGCGGCAGACGGGACACCTGGAGGGGAATGCGAATGGAGCCGACCTTTCTCCATCGGGGGAGCCGAGCGACCTCACGATCTCGGGGATGACTTCTCCCGCCCTGCGTACGATCACCATGTCGCCGGGGCGCACGTCCCTCCTCGTCAGCTCGTCCTCGTTGTGGAGGGTCGCGCTAGTGACGGTGACGCCTCCGACCCTCACGGGCTCCAGCTTCGCCACCGGAGTCAGCCTGCCGGTCCTCCCGACGCCCAGTTCGATCGAGATCACCCTGGTGACGGCCTCCTGCGCATGGAACTTCCAGGCGACGGCCCAGCGAGGAGCCCGGGATATCGAGCCCATACGGTTCGCCAGGGAGAAGTCGTCGAGCTTCACCACCGCTCCGTCTATCTCCCAGGGAAGCGAGGGCCTGTCGGCCTCCAGCTCGGCCAGCGCCTTCTCGACCTCCCTCGCGCCTCTGCACGGTCTGCTTCGGCCCGATACGGGGATGCCCCAGCGCTCCAGGGCCTCGAGGAGCGCCGTCTGGGTCTCGATGCCCTCGGGGGGCGCGGCCACGGACCACGCCACGAAGCTCAGCGGCCTCGAGGCCGTGACCCTGCTGTCGAGCTGTCTCAGCGAGCCCGACGCCGCGTTGCGGGGGTTGGCGAAAGGCTTCTCGCCGGCTTCCTTCCTTCTCCTGTTCAGCGACTCGAAGTCGGCCTTGCGGAACACCACCTCCCCCCTGACCTCCAGGTCCCGGGGCGCGTCCTCCGGGAGCGCCAGAGGAACCGACCTGACGGTCCTGATGTTCGCGGTGACGTCCTCGCCTGTCGTCCCGTCGCCCCTGGTCGCTCCCCTGACAAGAATCCCATCCCTGTATGAAAGCGAGACTGCGAGCCCGTCGAGCTTGGGCTCGACCGAATAGCGGGGGGGAGCGTCGAGGCCCGTCTCCCGCATGATCCGCATTTCGAACGCCGCGAACTCCTCAGCGTCGAACACGTTGTCGAGGCTGAGCATGGGAGGGTCATGGACCACGGCGGCGAATCCTGTCACCGGAGGCGCCCCCACGCGGCTTGTAGGCGAATCGGGGGTCCTCAGCCCGGGCCAGGTTTCCTCGAGCTGAACGAGGCGTGACACCAGCGCATCGAAGTCCTCGTCGGGGATCTCCGAGCGGTCCTCCCTGTAGTACAGGGCCCTGTGGTGCTCTATCAGCCTGCGCAGCGCGCGAGCCTCTTCGAGCGCTTCGCGTGGAATCACGAGAGCGACAGCTCCAGGCGGAGGACCAGCTCGGTTCTTGCGCCGGGCTCCTGCGCCATCACCAGCGCCAGCCCCTGGTGCACGCGTTCGTAGCCCCTCTCCGACCGGTTGACGGACTCGAGGGGCATGTGGAGCGCCTCCAGCACACGGGGAGACGTGATCACCGCCTCGGCCCCCCGCCACAGGTCCCTGATCTCGATTCGCACGGCCCTTCCCCCGCCGGGGCGGCCGACGGGCAGGGCTCTCGCCGAGCCGACTCTGATGCTCCTGTCCGGCTCGGAACCGGTGAGCAGGTTCATGCACACCTCGCAGGCTCCGGCAGCCTCCCTGTCCATGTCGAACGAGGTCCTGCATTCGATGAAGGGCTCGGACAGGCCGATGACGATTCTCTTGGTGGCCCTTCCGCAGAGGGCTTCGAGCTCGGCCGAGACAGAGACGGCGTGACCGCAGGATTCCACGGCGACGGTTCCGGGAAGGCACTGGAACGCCATGATGCCGTTTGAGCAGGCCAGCCACTGCCTCTTCCAGTCTCCCCGCGGCATGGCGAGGCTCCTGAAGGAGACCCTGCGCCATGGATCGGCGACTACCCTGGATGCGAGACCAGCCTCGGTCGAGGGGAGCGCGTCGTGTATCGTCCGAACTCCGCTGCCTGCGGTCTCGTCGGAGACGAGGGAATGGTATGCCTCCGTTCTCCTCGTGAGGACATGGCCGAGAGGGACCGGCGGCCTGCCCGGCGCCAGGATTGTGAGCTCGCTTATCGAGAGCCCGTCCCCGGCCCTCACGAGAACGGAGAGCCGGGGGGTGATGACGAGGATCTCCTCGCTTCCGTCGGAATCGATGTCACCCCTGTGTACGACCGGAAGGTCTCCGAGCCTGTCGTGCGCGGCCCTCTCGGCTTCGTGCAGCTCGATCCAGACGGCCTCTCTCAGATGCGGCAGGTACAGCCCGCCGAAGACGCCGTGCCAGTAGGAGCAGTTGCACTGGCTTCGCCAGTAGTGCCTCATCGCGTCGGCACTCCTGCTCTCTGCCACGGAGGCGTAGGAGTGGAGCACTCTCTTGTGCAGCTCGTTGGCCTCGGGATACCTGGTTAGGAAGTTGCGCCAGAATCCCCCCCTCAGGAACATGGAGGGCGCGCCTTCGATGCCTGTGGAGGTTACGGCCGAGACGACCTTCCCGTACTCCTCGCGGGCGTTCGCGGGAATAGTCCACTCTCCCATCTCCGGGTAGCTGGCCGTGGGCACGTACACCGGACCTCCGGCGGGAATCTCGTCGCAGGCCTCTGACGGGGTGACGCAGCGGATCCATCCGGCGCCCTCCACGGACGAGAGGAACTCCTCCAGCCAGCCGCGGCCGTAGCACAGATCCCGGGTACCGGGCCAGACCCCGAACTTCTCCCCGTCGTCTCCGTAGAAGGCCAGAGGGGCTCCCCTCTCGGCCATCTCTCCCAGCAGGGACATGACGTCCTGCACGCTATGAAAGGGAATGGCGTACCTGAGCCTCTTCATGCTTCCCAGAAGCCTCAGCGGCACGCCGGAGTCCTCCGTCAGCCAGGGGCGGCTGCAGTCGCCCGGAGAGAGGCCCGCCAGCGCGAGGTGGTTGTCGTCGACCACCGCATACTCCACACCGGTCCCCTCGAGGATCGACGGCATGGAGGGCTCCCAGACTCGCTCGGTGAGCCACATCCCGCGGGGAGTCCCGCCCGATATCCTCGCGAGCCTTGCGCTGAAGGCCTTCACCTGCCTCCTGACGTCCTGCCTCGGGAAGACCGGGAGGATGGGCTCGTAGAAGCCGCTGGTGAGCAGCTCCACCTGGCCCCGCACGCACATCCCCCTCAGCCTGGCCAGATGATCGGGGTGCTTCGCCTCGATCCAGTCCAGCAGGCAGCCCGAGTAGTGCAGCCCAAGCCTCACTCCCGGATGGCGTTCGAGGTGCTCCAGCAGAGGAAGGTAGCAGTCCTGATACGCCTTCTCTACGACTTCGTCGAAATTGCCGACGGGCTGGTGGTTGTGAAGGCACATGGCCAGTCGAATCTGCATCGCGGGGATCAGACCCTCTCGTATACGATGTCGGCGGGGACGATTCTCCCAGGGAACAGGTCGATGCGCTCGACCGGCTGGTCGAGCGACCGGGTCACCGGCTGCCAGCCGCCGGGCTCGGGGCGCCCCAGAGTCTCCAGCGTTCGTCTGCCCCCTTCGTAGTAGACCGCGACCCTTCCCGTCGGAAGCGGGAATCCGGGTCCCGGCTGGAGCTGCTCGATCCTCGCGGAGAGCTCGCTCCCGCTGTCGCGCCAGCTCACCACGATCTGGGGCACTCCGGGCTGGTAGAGCCATGCATCGAAGAACTCCGAGGCCTGCCCCGAGCCGGTCAGGCCGAGCGATGAAGCGAGCCTCGCATAGGCATATCCCTCGTGACGAAGCGCCGAGAGGAACCGGCCCATCCCGGCGTCGAAATCGGGTATGACCTCGGACAGCATCTGCAGGACGCACGGAGCCTTCCCCAGGAGGACCTGCTGCGCGAGGGGCGATGAGTCGATCTGCGGGTCTGCGATGGCCGGCTCCATCCCGCCGGTTTCGGCGGTCGAGTGCAGATAGTAGAGCAGGCATGCTTCCAGCAGGCTGTCCGCGGCGCCCGATGAATGCCAGTCGCGGGCGAATCTGCACGTGCCGTAGGCGCAGAGCGCCATTTCCAGGTCGTCGGGGAGGTACGTCGAGAGTGACAGCATGGCCTGGCACGCCTTCGCTGCCACTATCGGCGAGGAGGGCCGGGTTCCGGCCGCGAGGGAGTCGGCCCATTCCGGATGGCCGGACAGCGATGCGAGCATGTCCGGGGATACGAGAA
Organism: uncultured bacterium; assembly: GCA_964569245.1. Taxonomy (GTDB): domain Bacteria; phylum Fermentibacterota; class Fermentibacteria; order Fermentibacterales; family Fermentibacteraceae; genus JAAYTY01. The sequence continues at coordinate 39,511 of CAZMTK010000004.1, forward strand.
GGGCGCCCGGGCCTGCAGCAAGGACGGGCCTGCCGATGCTGGAGACCACCACTACGTCGAGCCTGCCCTCCGCAAAGCCGAGGCATCTCCAGACGGAGGTGCAGAGCATGTCCGCCAGCTCGGTCAGCTCCTCGGCCAGGGAGTCGGGCACCTGCTCCGAGAGCATCAGAGTCGAGGCTCCGCCCGCTGTCTCCGTCTTCTCGAAGCGCCCCGCCGCCCAGCACAGTGGTCCGGAGATGCGCTCGCGCTGCGAAGTGTACGAGTACACCTCGGATGTGCCGGACACGTAGCGGGATTCGAGAACCAGGGGGGCGTAGAACTCCATGCCTGCGGGCACGGAGGCTCTGATCCTGTAGGTTGCGGGCACGGTGCTCCCGGGATAGAACCACTCGCCTGCGCAGAACGAGGAGAGGAGCCTTACCTGGGCGCTGGCCCTGTCTCCGTGCTCTACGTAGAATGGCGACACCTCGATTGAGTAGCATCCCCTGAACAGCATGGCGGCGGAATCGGGGAAGCAGATGACCGAGTCGCCGGACCTCTCCATCCGGCCGACGACGGGGAGAAGGGTCTCAGGAGCGGAGCCGTCGAGCACCGGTACCAGGAAACCGATGCCCTCCCGGCTGCCGGCGTCCGAGGCGTCGACCGTGAACGTGTCCGTGACCGACAGCATCTGCTCGTTGGGATGTATCGTCAGGTGAAGCCGGTGCTCGACCAGCGGGTCTGGATACACCTCCGCGCTTCCGGCCTCCAGGAGGATCGCCTCCCTGGATCTCGAGGAAAGCTGCACGGGCCTGGATCCCTCCCACTGCTCGAACCTTCCGGAGAGGAGCGTCGTGCTGCAGAAGGCGAGCAGAGCTTCGGGGGTACCGACCGGCATCGAGAACCTGAGCACCAGATCCTCGCACGAGCCCATGCTCCAGCGCCTCTCGACGCAGGACGAATCCCCGTGGGTGTAGAGCAGAGGAACGACGGTCTGTCCGTTCTCGCCGATCATCGGAGGGGCTTGGTCGAAATCCTCTCCGCCGGAGCCCGCAGGATGGCCTCGGGACCACCAGCAGTCGAGGGAGGCCGATACGGAGAACGTCGCCTCGGGAGTGGAGATCCTGTACCGCCCCGCCGACTCGCGTACGAAGGATGCTCCCGGTTCGAGCGTGACCGCCACCGTGATCCTCTTGCCGGCATCCAGCTCGACAGTCATCCCGGATCCTCCCGAGACTCCTCCGCGCGAGCAGCACGCCGATAAGAGCGCGGCCAGCACCGCAAGATCCCTGCGGGTCAACCTTCCTCCCGTCGTTCGCGGGCTTGCGCCGGACAGCGCGGATTCTCGCCCCGGCGCCGGGACTATACTAACGGCGGGAAGCCCTGCAGTACACTGCCGCAGTTGACGGCCGCTGCCCTCCCGCGCAGATTGCCCGGAACGAAAGGAACCGATGATCGTCCCCTCTCTCCTCGGGGTGTCGCCTTCGATACCTGCACGGGCGACGGCAGTGCTCGTATCGGGCTTCTTCGCCGCCATCACCGTCCTGGCGCTGATCCTCATGCAGATATTCGGGGTCAGGCTCTTCGAGATCACCATGGAGAAGGGCAGGACGGGCCCGGTGATCTTCTTCTTCGCCGCCCTCCTCGCGGGAATCGCGGGCATCCTCACCGGGTCGTTCATCGAGGACGACGGTCCGGCGCTTCTGGTCGGACTGTTATCCGGCCTCCTGGTGTGGACCGCCCTGGGCGAGGTCGCCGAACAGCTCGGGTGGGTCTCCACCATGGCGCGCTCGGCGGTGGCGCTCTTTCTGGTGTCCTTCGCCTTATGGCTGTCGGGCTTCCTGTTCAGAGGCATCCCGGTCGCCCTGAAGGCTGGTCTGGGCTACCCCGTCTGCATCTGGGGCCTGCACCTCGTGAGGGTCAGGGTTCTCGCCAAGTGGGGCCCCTCATCGCTTCCTGCGACTGTTCTCGCGCTGGTGAACGCGGCCCTGGCCGGAGGCGGGCTCGCTCTGGGCATGTCTGCTGCGACGCCCCTCTCCGGAATCATCGGGGGCGTGGTCTTCGCCATGGCGACGTGGTCCACGCTCGAAATCCTCTGGGAGCGCGGAACCGCCAGGAGGCCGTGGCGCCACTAGCCATTCTCGCCCTGCATCGGCTCCAATCAGGTTGAAGATGCTTGAGAAACAACCGCATCCTGTTGATCGCCATTGCACAGAGCGCATCCGAGATCCCCGGGGGCGGCGTCGGCAGGACCGGCCTGCCGCAGTCAGCTCTTGCCGCCGATCAGAACATGGTTCTGAACGACGGCGGTTTCTCAAGCTTCTTCAACCTGATACTGAAGGTCGGGGCTAGTAGATCAGGTAGTAGATTCCGGCGGACAGCCAGAAGGGCTCGAGAGCGACCTCCGAGAAGTACAGCTCGTCGTCGCCGGCCTCCCTCGCCTGGCCGGAAGCCTCCTGTACGGTCCACGAATCGGCCGGGAGGCCGAGGAAGGAGCCGACCGATGCCGACAGCCCCAGATGGGATGCGGGCAGGTACTCCAGGCAGGCTTCGGCCAGGCCTCCGGCAGTGACGGAGGAGGCATCGGTCGCGAGGTACTCGACCGCCACCTCCTGGACCAGGAAGTCCACCATTCCGCCCGCCGTCAGCCGGAGGGCGAGCACAGGCGCGGCGACCGGGATCCTCGGGCCGGCCCTGAGCTCGACTCCGACGGCGGACAGGTTCTCCATGGTTCCCGCCATGAGGCTGCCTCCGAAGCACAGACCCCATCTGTAGCTGTCCAGTCCGAGCCTGACGAAGCTCAGCATCCCCGAGCCGGAGAAGTCCTCCTGCTCCGCCCCCTCCTCGAGCTCGACCGGAAATCCAGCCCAGCCTGCGCGAAGGAGGGCCGGCGCGCCCTGCTCGACAGCGGTGACAGGCCCGCCCGGAGCCAGCCTTCCAGCGAGCAGCCTGGCACGCGAGCCGCCTTCGTCGCACCTAACGACCTGCAGCAGGCCCCGGCTCCTGAGGTGCTCGTAGCCCTCCGGTGTGACGGGTATTTCCGAAGCGCTGGCCACGGCCGACAGGAACATGCCCGTCCGCAGACCGTCAACCGAGCCTGCAGGGATGTCCTGGAGCCCCCCGACGGATGCGGTGAAGCCGACCTCCACGGGGAAGACACGAAGCAGCATCCCGTCGCACAGACGGGCCGCCGCCCCTGCCGCCAGGCCGTCGAGATCGGGGACCAGAGGCGCCTCCGTCTCGGCCCAGGCGCTCTCCTCGTCGGTTCCCACCAGATCGCCGGATGAAGTGTAGAACCTCGCCGAGACGGTGACGGTGGTCCTTCTGGACTCGAAGAGCGAATCCCCCCTCCACGAGGTCCTCGGCGGCTCCTCCTCCGGCGGTCTCACGGTCAGCATGCACAGGAATTCGAGAGACTGGTCGGAAGCCAGTGACTGGATATCGCTGATGAGATTGTCATGCAGCGATACGGAGCTGTCGGGCATGACGACCGGCTCGAACCGTCCGCTCTCCGCCACGCACTCCTGCATCACCTCGAGAAGAAGAGAGGGGTCTATCCCGGCGGGGCAATCGAGGATCGCGAGCCCCATTCGCGGGATCGAGGCGGCGGACACGGAGCACGCGAATGGAAGAACTGCCAGGACGCGCAACAGCATCGGGGCTCCTCTCTAGGCGGAACCTGGCTATTCCAGCATCATCTCGGACATCTCGTCCGCCGATACCACGAGCATGCTGTCCGAACATGCGGCACGGAGTGAATCCTTCCAGCCGGGGAAGGCCTCGTCAAGGACTTCGGCGTCGGGAGAGGAGGGCGTCCCCTCGGCGTCGAAGAACAGGACGAACCTCCTGTCGGCCATCCTGGCCCTGGTCTCGAAGTCGGACTCCTGCCGGTCGGAAGCTCCGGCAGTAGAGGAGGCCGTCTGGGAAAGAGCAGGACACTCCTCTACGGCTCCAGCAGCCGCCGGTTCCGCATCGTCGGCAAGGCTTGTCAGGTCTGCCTGCCCCTCCGCTGCGCAGGGTCCGAAGAAGCGGACGTCCGAGCCGTAGTCGCCGTCGCAACTGGGCGATGCTGGCGTGCCGCTCCCGGCCAGTCCTCCGGAGCCCCCGGCTGGAACGGCGCCTCCGCCGCCGGATGCAGCGAGTCCGACCGCGAGGTTCTGCAGGCATCCGGCAGCGGCCTGTTCCTCCCCGGAATAGACCGCGCCTTCCGTCTGGGCCTCGAGCGTTCCGATCTCTGGCGACTCGCCCAAGGCTTGCTCCAGGTTCCAGCCTGCGGCTTCCTCGGGCGCGTAGCTCCGAGCGAAGTCGAAAGCGCCGGTCACTACGACGGTCTCGGGTGCGGCCGCGACTGCGGCCTCAGGCTCGAGCCCGGCCGGCGTCCGCTCCTGCTCCGCAGGAAGTTCTTCCGATTCGCCCCCGGCGAGGCCCTCCTGCGTCTGCAGAGTCGTCCCTTCGGTCATCCTCTCGCTGCCGAACCCGGCATCCGACGTAAACGTCTGCTCCGGCTGCCTCACGAGGCTGCCGCTCCCGCCGATGAACTTCATGCCGGCCACCGCAACGAGCAGGGCCGCCGCGACCGGGATGGCCCACCGCAGCAGACTGCTCCTGCGCACTGGACAGCGGATGCGCAGCTCGCGCTGCAGCCTCTCGAACTGGAAGTCAGACGGTTCCCGGTAGGAATCCCTCCATGCGGCTTCCATCCTCGCCTGGCTCGACACGAGCGACGCGCAGCGGCTGCAGGTCCCGATGTGCGCCTCGATCCTCTCAGCGTCCCGCCCGCCCAGCTCTCCGTCGGAGAAGGCCATCAGCTCGTCGAACGAGGGGCACTTCACTTCACATCCTCCATCAGGTGCGCCACTGAGCGCCGCACCTCGGTCCTCGCCCTGCTGAGACGCGACATGACGGTTCCCAGAGCGATGCCGAGTGTCGATGCTATCTCGCTGTAGCTGAGCTGCTGATCCACCCTGAGGACGAAAACGGCCCGGAGGGGCGGCGACAGCTCCTCTACTGCCGCCTCTATCGCCCTGGCGAGCTCCTCGGCCTGGGCTCTCTCGCCAAGGTCGTCGGGAACCGACTGGAGACCGTCCGCCCCGTATTCCTCGTCGTACTGCACCTCTCCGTGACGCCTCCGCCTCTGAGACATGTTGATGGCCAGGTTGGAGGTGATCCTGTAGATCCAAGTGAAGAACCTGTATCCCGTGTCGAAGCCGGGCATGGCCTGCATCGCCCTGATGAACGCCTCCTGCGTGATGTCCCAGGCGTCGTCGTCGTTCAGGCACATGCGTCTCGCCACCCTGAAGACCCTCTTCTGGTACTTCGCGACGAGCTTGCCGAACGCATCCCTGTCACCGTCCCTGGCCAGCCGGAGGAGATCGAGGTCCTCCTCGTCTTCGCTCCGCAGGGCCGACAGTAATACAGACAGGAGCAAGTTCTATTCCCTCTCGGGCTGTTCGCGGTCAGAACCGGAGGAAGAGCGCGGCACCGATGCCGATGTCCTTCTCGAACCGCTCGTTCTCCTGCACGAATCCGAACAGGTGCGCGTCCACGTATGCGTCGAGCATCCCGTAGAGCCATGCTGCGGAGGTGAGCCAGATCAGGTCGAGCCTGTTCTCCCTGTGCGAGATGTAGCGTTCCTCGTCGGCTGGATCTCCCGACTCGGCGAAGTCGTACCTCGCGCTCTCGGCAGCGATGTGCTCGCCGACGAGGAGTGCGAGGAGCCCGAGCTCGACTCCTCCCATGACGAGACCCTTCACGGGTTCATCGTTGTAGAACTGCCCCCATCCCGGCAGAACAGCCGAGCGCAGGAGGGCGGCAGTGGGATTGCGTGAGGGGAGATCCGCTTGGGAGGCACCCGCTCCGCCGCCATCGCCTCCGAGAACCGGCTGCGACAGCAGATAGCCCGCGGCGAGGAATGCTGCGGGGCTCAATCGAGGCTTCCGCCCGTCAGCAGACCAGCCCCCGCCTGCTTTCCAGCATGAAGCGGGCCAGGTTCTTCGCCTCTTCCCCCCACCGGTCTTCCTGCACTATCCTCCCGGCCCTGGCCGCCAGGGTGCCCTCTCCCCTGAAGAGCAGATGGAAGGCTTCCTCCAGGTTCCTCAGGCGCTCGCCGGAGAAGCCGCGGCGCTTGAGCCCGACCGTGTTCAGCGAGGCCACTCTCAGAGGATAGCCGCCAACGAGGCAGTAGGGCGGTACATCCATCGGAACCCTGTACCCTCCGCCGACCATGGAGTAGGCTCCGATGCGCACGAACTGGTGCACCGGGACGACCCCTCCGATAGTCGCGTACTCGCCGATCTCGACATGCCCGGCAACGTTGACGGCATTGGCCAGTATGACGCCCCTGCCTATCCTGCAGTCGTGGGCCACATGGGCGAAGGCCATCACGAGGCAGTCGGGGCCTACCTCGGTCCTTCCGGTGGCCGCAGTTCCGCGGTTGATGTCCGCGAACTCGCGGACCACCGTTCTCTCGCCGATGATCAGCTCGGTGGGCTCCCCGGCGTACTTGAGATCCTGGGGCTCGGTTCCTACGACGGCGTTGGGGCCGATCCTCACACCGTCAGCGAGAGTCGTGCGCCCCTCCACGACCGCGTGGGCCCCGATGCGCACTCCCCGGCCGAGCCTGACCTCGGGCCCCACGACCGCGAAGGGTCCTATTTCGGCATCGGCACCGTCGCACTCCACGACTGCTGTGGGATGGATCATCGCGGCACCAGCATGGCCATGAGTTCAGCCTCCGCAACTGTCTTGCCGTCCACCTTGGCCAGACCGTTCATCACGCATATCGCCCCCCGGCGCTTGATCATGTCCAGCTCGAACACGACCTGGTCGCCGGGCAGAACCGGCTTGCGGAACCTCACCTTGTCGACCCCGGTGAAATACACCAGCCATTCCTCGGGCCTCTCGACGGAGTTGAAGAGCATCAGCCCGCCCACCTGGCCCATGGCTTCTATGATCAGCACACCGGGCATGATCGGATTGCCGGGGAAGTGCCCCTGGAAGAAAGGCTCGTTGATCGTGACGTTCTTCATCCCGACGATCCGCTTCTCGGGCTCCATCTCCAGAATCCTGTCCACGAGCAGGAACGGGTACCTGTGGGGAAGGATCCTCATCACGTCGGCAACATTCCAGTCCGAGGACGCGCCGATGGGCCTGGACTGCTCCCTGGTCCTGCGGGAGCACGTCTCCGCGATCTTCTTCACGAACTGCACGTTCGACGCATGTCCTGACTTGGCCGAGATGAAATGGCCCTGCAGCCTTTGCCCGAGGAGCGAAAGGTCGCCCAGGAGATCCAGTATCTTGTGCCTCACGAACTCGTCGGGGAACCTCAGCGGCTCCCTGTTGAGGAGTCCGTCGTCGCCGATGACTATCGCGTTGTCGAGGGTGCCCCCGCGGATGAGGTTCTTCTCCTGCAGGATCTTCACGTCCTTGTAGAAGCAGAACGTCCGCGCCGGGGCGATCTCGCGCCGGAACACCTCCGGCGTGATGTCCATCGAGGCGAACTGCGCACCCAGGACGGGATGCCGGTAGTCTATCGTGAAGCTGATCCTGAGGCCGTCGTAGGGAACCGCGGTGAGATGTGCGCCGAAGCTGTCGACAGAGACGGCCTCCGTGATCTTCAGAACCCTGGCCTGAGATTCGCTCTGCTCGAGGATTCCAGCCCTGTCCAGCACCTCCACATAGGTGGCGACCGAGCCGTCTTCCGGCTCGGGTGGCTCGTCGGAGTCTATCTCTATCATCGCGTTGTCTATGCCCAGCCCGAAGAGGGCGGAAAGAACGTGCTCCACGGTATGGACTTCATAGTAGTTCTCGCCGAGCGTGGTCCTCCTGGACTGCTCCTCGACCTGCCTGACGTTCGAGCAGCTCACATGTATCGTCGGCCTCTTCTCGTCGTCCACCCTCACGAAGGTGATTCCGGAGTTCGGGGGGGCGGGCTTGAACGTGATGTTGGTGTCCTTGCCGGTGTGGAGCCCGACGCCCCTGTATGTGACGGAGTTCGCTATCGTGGTCTGGAACTGGCTCACTTGGCGCCCTCCCCCTCCCCGCTCGAGAAGCCCGGGAGATCCTTCAGGCGGTCCAGAATCTCGGGAAGCCGCGACAGGGCCGCGTCCACCCGCAGGGCCCGCGCGTGAGGTCTCGCCGGATATCCAGATACCGTCTCGCCCGCCCTGACGCTCTTCGTCACGCCGGCCTGAGCCGCAATCGTGGCTCCGTCACCGATCTCGAGGTGCCCCGACAGCCCGGCCTGCCCGCCGAAGACGACCCCGGATCCGATTCTGGTGCTGCCCGAGATGCCAACCTGGGCGGCAAGGAGGCAGCCCGGGCCTATCGAGACATTATGGGCCACATGTATGAGGTTGTCTAGCTTGGTGAACCTCGAGATCCTCGTGGAGCCTGTCACGGCGCGGTCAATGGTGCAGTTGGCGCCTATCTCCACGTCGTCCTCGATCTCCACCATGCCGTTCTGCGGGATCTTCCTGTGCCCCTTCGGATCGGGAACGAAGCCGAATCCGTCCGAGCCGACGACCGTTCCTGCATGAATGACGACCCTGTCGCCCACCACCGTCCCCGCCTCCAGGACCACTCTCGGATGCAGACTGCAGGAGCGCCCGACGCTCACGCACGGCCCGATGTAGCAGCCGGCCCCGACGGAGGTCGAGTCTCCTATCCGGACCTCCCTGTCTATGACGGCGCAGGGCCCTACCGAGACACGGTCGCCGAGCACGGCATCGCCTGCCACGACAGCCGAGGGGTGCACCCCGCGGAACGCGCTCGAACGGTCCGGGGCGAAGATCTCCAGCGCTCTCCTGAAGCCCTCGTAGGCGTCGCCTACGAGTATCAGGTTCCGCGCTGACGTCTCGACCCTGCGGGAGGCTATCACGGCCAGGGACCTGGTGGTCGAGAGGAACTTCTCGTACCTGGGATTGCCGAAGTAGCAGACCTCGTCGGGACCGGCATCCTGGATCGAAGCAACGCCCTTCACGGGCATCCGGCCGTCGGGCCCCTCCAGGCTCCCGCCCAGCGCCGACGCGAGCTCACTGAGGCTGGGCACTCCCGCCTCCCGTGGTGGAGAGCTCCTGGATAACGAGGTCGGTGATGTCGAGCGCCTCGTCGGCGTAGACCACGAAGCCTCCCGCCGAGTCGAGGACCAGGTCGTAGTCGTTCTCGAGGCTCAGATTCCTCACGGCTTCGTTTATCGCAGCGACCAGCGGCGTGACCAGCTCCTCGTTCCGCCTCTCTATCGTGCCTCCCGGGCCGAACGTGGACGCCACGAACTGCTCCAGCTCACTCTTCTTCGTCTCGAGCAGGCTCTCGCGCTCCCTGCGGCGCTCGGGGCTCATCATCAGGGTCCGGGCCAGATCCTCCTCGATGGCGTCCACCTCGGCCTGAAGCGAGTCCGCACGAGCCTGCAGAGCCTCTATCTCCGCCTCGAGGAGCTCCCTCGCATCGGATACGGAGCCGAGGGAGTCGAACACCCTCTGCGAATCGAATACGACTACGGTCTGCGCAGAAACGGCGCATGCGGCCGCCAGAAGCACCAGGAAAAGTCTGATGTGCATCGCCAAACCCCCGGGTTGTCCCGTGCCGGTTCCCGGCAGGAGGTCAGAAATCCGCACCGAACTGGAAATGCGGCTCCCAGCCCCGCTCGGGACCGTCGAATCCGTAGCCGTAGTCCAGGCCCATGACGCCGAGCATCGGAACCTCCACCCTCACGCCCAGCCCCGCCCCCTTCCGCAGGGCGCCGAGATCGCAGGAGGCCCAGGAGCGCCATGTGTCGCCGGCATCGAAGAAGGCTGAAAGCTGTATCTGGTCGATCACCCTGAGTCGGTACTCGGCTGTCAGGATGAGCATGCTCCGGCCGCCGACGGTTTCGAAGCCCTCGATGGCGCCAATGCTCTGAGAAGGGTAGCCCCTCACGCCGTAGAACCCTGTGCCGCCGAGCTCGAAGAGCTCGTAGGCCGGCGGCTCGTCGGGCCCTATCCTGCCGAGCATGCCGACTCTGGCCCTGACCATGTAGATGAACCGCCAGAACGAGGGAATGAACCAGCTGCTGTCCAGGAGGTACTTCTGGTAGCCGATGTCCCCCCCGAGCATGCCCCCCGCGAACTCAGTCGTGAGGATGTTCTGCGAGCCCTCTCCCGGAAAGACCTGCCTGTCCCTGCTGTCCCTGCCGATGCGGAACCTCACGGAGCTGGTCCACTGCGGCCAGTCGCGGTCCCTGAGCGAGTAGTAGTAGCTGGTGGAGTCGTCGGTGATGTTGTAGACATCCGTCTGCTCCAGCAGGTAGCGGACCGATGCCGTGGTGTAGTCTATCCAGGGGAGTACCCTGCCGACGGTCACGGCCCCGCCCGTTCGCCTGCGGTCGTACTCGTCCCGGAAGCTGGTCGTGTGGAACAGCTCGCCTCCCAGAGAAAGGGGCGTGTCCCTGAACCAGGGCTCGGTGAAGCCGAGCTCTATGTCCTGGGTGCGCTTGGAGAACTGGTAGTTGATGTTCACGGACTGGCCCCGCCCGAAGAGATTCGTCTCGCCCAGCTCCAGATAGCCGTTGAATCCCTCGGTAGCGCCGTAGCCGGCGCCGAATCCGGCCCGACCGGTCGACTTCTCATCGACTTGTATGACCAGATCGATGTCGGGTGAACCCTCGATGCTCCTGAACTCGGGAACCACATTGTCGAAGTAGTTCAGGTAGTAGACATTCCTGAGGCTCCTCACGAGCGAGTTCCTCTGGAACAGGTCTCCGGGCTGCACTCTGAGCTCGCGCCTGATGACATTGTCCAGGGTGCGCGTGTTGCCCGAGATCTCGATCATCCGGATGTGCGCCCTCTCGCCCTCGGTTATCCGGAATTCCAGATCTATGACGCCCGCCGAGGTATCGGCGGTCACGGAGGGCTCAACCTCGGCGTAGAAGAAACCCCTGTCCTGGAAGATCTCGTATATGGCGTCGAGAGACGACTCGAACCTGCTGATCCTGTACTCGTCGCCCTCCTCCATCCGCATGACCCTCTCGAGGGTGCTGTCGGGAACGGCTGCGTTGCCTGTGAAGGAGACTGCGCCCAGACTGTAGTGCCTTCCCTCCTCGACGGTGATCTCGAACCTCAGGTGCCTGCCGTCCTCGAGTACGCTCCTGGTGTATCCCACAACCCTCGCATCGGGATATCCGTGGTCCATGTAGTAGCGCTCGACCTTGCCGAGGTCCTCGACGAAGTCGGATTCCCTGAACCTTCCGGAGCGCCAGAAGGAGTCCTGCCTGGTCTTCATCTCGCCCCTCAGGTCGGAGTCGCTGAATCTCGTGTTCCCGATGAAATCTATCTCGCCCACCCTGACGTCAGGACCCTCTTCGACCCTGAACAGCAGGACGCTCCTGCCGCCGGCGTCGGGATCGAGCCATTCGGCCTCGACCGTGGCGAAGTGCCGGTGCTTCTCGGCGAGGAGCGAGAGGATGAGCCTGCGTGCGGACTCGATCTCGGAGAGGGTCACTGTCTGGCCGGGGAAGAGCATCAGCGTATCCCTGAGATCCTCCTCGTCCAGCTTGTCCAGCCCCTCGAACTCCACCGAGCTGAGCAGCCTGTTCTCGCTGACCCTGAGCAGCACGTCCACCATTCCCGAGGCTGAATCCACGAGCACCTCGGCGCCCGAGAAATACCCGAGGCCGAAGATCTCCCTGAGCCCCTCGGCGGACGCTTCTACGGACCACTGCGACCCGGGCGACAGCCCGTAGGCGCGGGCTATCAGGGAATCGCTGACGAAGTCGTTGCCCTCGATCTCGACGGAGCCCACCGGCAGGGCTCCGGCGGACGCCGCCAGGATGACGATCGCCGAGAGGAGGTGCTTCACCTGGTAGTGCTGCCCGTAGCGGTGACCGCCTGGGCATCTCCCTCGCAGGCTGCATCCCTGCTGAACAAGAGCTTGCTGCCGGCGCGGCAGGCGGTGATCGAGTCGCCTCTCGAGAACTCGCCCAGCAGTATGGCGTCCGTGAGGGGATCCTCGACCAGCCTCTGGATGGTCCTGCGCAGATGCCTCGCGCCCGAGTTCGTGTCGTAGCCCGATTCGGCGATGAGGTCTCGAGCCTCGGGCGAGAGGGAGATCGTGAGCCCGAGATCTGCGATCCTGCGCCTGACCTCGTCGAACTGGATGTCCACTATCCTGTCTATCTCGTTCCTCCCGAGGGCGTTGAAGACTACGATCTCGTCGAGCCTGTTGATGAACTCGGGGCTGAAGAAGCGCTTCACGCCGTCCATGACGATGTCGTGCATGCGCTTCCTCCTGTCCTCGCTCGACTCGGTCGTGAAGCCGGGATGCCCGCTCCCCTGGAGCTCCTTGGACGCGATGTTGCTGGTGAGTATCAGTATGGCGTTCGAGAAGTCAACATGCCTGCCGTAGCTGTCGGTGAGCCTTCCGTAGTCCATCACCTGGAGAAGCATGTTGAAGAGATCGGTGTGGGCCTTCTCCACCTCGTCGAACAGGACGACGCTGTAAGGCCTCCTCCGTATCCGCTCCGTGAGCTGTCCGCCATCGTCGTAGCCGATGTAGCCGGGAGGTGCGCCCACGAGCCTCGAGCCCGAGAACTTCTCCTGGAACTCGGACATGTCTATCCTGATGAGCGCGTTCGAGTCTCCGAAGACCTGCTCTGCGATGACGCGTGCCGTCTCGGTCTTCCCGACGCCGGAGGGCCCCAGGAACAGGAAGGCGCCCGAAGGGCGGCGCGGGTCCTTCAGGCCGACCCTGCCGCGTCTGATGGCTCTCGCAATGACCGAGAGCGCCTCCTCCTGCCCCACGATCCTCGCGGACAACTCGGACTCCAGATCTCGCAGGTGGGCGAGCTCGCTCTCGGTGACCCTGCTAACCGGAACTCCCGTCATGTCGGCAACGACCTCGGCTACGAGATCCACCGTCACCCTGCTGGTCGGCTCCTCGGAGAGCCACCTGGCCTTCTCGGCGGCCAGCAGGCCTACCGCCTTCTCCATCTCGAACTTCAGCCGGGATGCCTCGGGTATGTCGCCGCACGCCACGGCGGCTGACACGGCGGACTCGATCCGGGCGATGTCGGCCTCGAGCTCGGTTATCTCGGCTGGCACGGAGCTGGCTCTGAGCCTGGCCTTCGCCCCCGCCTCGTCCATGATGTCGATCGCCTTGTCGGGAAGGAAGCGCCCGCTCACGAACCGGTCCGCCAGCCTTGCGCAGGCCTCGACTGCGTCGGGTTCGTACGCGGCGCCGTGGTGCTCCTCGTACTTGCTCCTCAGGCCTTCGAGGATCTCGATCGTGAGAGCAACCGAGGGGGGGTCCACCGGGACGGGCTGGAACCTGCGCTCCAGAGCGCCGTCCTTTTCGATCCGCCGGCGGTACTCGTCGAGGGTGGTGGCCCCGATGCACTGGAACTCACCGCGCGCAAGCGCCGGCTTGAGGAGGTTGGCGGCGTCTATCGCCCCCTCGGCAGCCCCGGCGCCCACTATGGAATGCACCTCGTCGATGAAGAGGATGATGTTGCCAGCCTCGTTGATCTCCTTCAGCAGGACCTTGAGCCTCTCCTCGAACTGCCCCCTGTACTTCGTACCTGCTATCACGCCCGCCATGTCGAGCGCCATCAATCGCTTGTTCCGAAGTATGGCCGGCACGCGCGAGGACTTGATGAGCTGCGCCAGTCCCTCCACGATGGCGGTCTTCCCCACGCCCGGCTCTCCGATCAGCACCGGGTTGCTCTTCTTCCTGCGACACAGGACCTGGATGACCCTCGATATCTCCTTCTGACGGCCTATCACGGGGTCGAGCTGACTGCTGCCCGCCATGGCGGTCAGGTCGCGGCAGAAGAACTCCAGGGCAGAAGTGGTCTCCTCCTCGGGCTTGTCGTCCTTCGGCCTGGGAAGGTTCTGCAGCTCGGCGACGGCCTTCTCGAGCATGCCGCCCCGCTCCCTCAGCAGGTTCGACGCCATGCAGCTCGTCACTGCGAGGAGGCCGAGGAGGATGTGCTCGGTCCCGACCACGGAGTGGCCCAGCAGGCCCGCCTGCCTGTTAGCCTCGTGCAGGACCAGACGCGCCTTGGTCGTCCACCCGATCTCGTTGGCGGGGATCGACACCCCGGAAGGCTTCCGGATGTAGCTCTCCAGTCTGAACCTGAGCTCACCGGTATTGATGCCCATGGCGTTCAGAACCGCGATCGCCGTCGCGCCGCGAACGGAGAGGATCCCGTGCAGGAGGTGCTCGGATCCTACCTTGGCCTGGCCGTACTTGCTGGCCTCGCTCCGGGCGATGTTGATTGCCGCCCGCGCCCTCTCGCTGTACTGCTCAGGCAAGTCTCCCACCTCTCCTGCGAAGCCTTCCCGCGCAATCTACCTGAGCGCGGGGACGGGGTTCCACTGCGAAGATAATCCGCCCCGGGAACCGAGGGCAATCGAGGTGCTTCTCATGTCACCAGACGACCGTCCTTCAGCCTCAGGACCCTGTCTGCCACGGCTGTCATCTCGGGGCTGTGCGTGGCCAGGACGAACGCCTGTCCGTGCGAGCGGGACAGGCTCACCACGAGCTCGAGAACCTTCGACGCGTTGACGGCGTCGAGGTTGCCCGTGGGCTCGTCCGCCAGCACGATGTCGGGCGAGCAGGTGAGGGCCCTGGCGAGTGCCGCCCTCTGCCGCTCGCCCCCGGATACCCTGGAGGGGAACTGCGAGGCTCGGGACGCGATCCCCACCTCCTCGAGCAGAGCGGCGGCCCGCTCCGACGCCTGCGACCTCGACATGCCCGCCAGGAGGCCCGGCAGCGCCACGTTCTCGGCCAGCGTGAACTCCTCGAGGAGATGGTGGAACTGGAAGACGAAGCCGAGGTGCCTTCCCCTCATCCTCGCTCTCGCGGCCTCGCCGGCCTTCCACGCATCCACCCCGGCGATGGAGACAAGGCCGGAATCAGGCGGATCGAGCACGCCGAGTATGTTGAGGAGGGTGCTCTTGCCGGAGCCGCTGGGCCCGGTGACGGCCACTATCTCGCCTCGTGCGACTTCGAGGTCCACCCCCCTGAGGATCTCCAGTACGCAGTCGCCCTCGCGGAAGGCCTTCCTGACATCCCTGCACTCCAGCACCGCCGGGGTCTCATTCATGGCGAACGCATTCGGCGGGAGGTATCGAAACTGCCTGCGCCGCTGGGAAGACCGATGCCAGAAGGCACGCCGACATGATCCCGGCGAGGACTCCAACGGTCTGTCCGGCGTCTGGAACCGCGGGCAGGGTGTCCACCCAGTAAACCGAGCTCTCGAGCGTCACGGGGAGCAGGTTGTTGACTGCAAGCATCACGAGGGCGGCGAATGCCGTTCCGGCGGCACAGCCGAGAAGGCCTATCAGGACTCCCTGCGCCAGCGCCACTCCGAGCACCCTGGGGGGAGAAGCTCCCATCGCCCTCAGGACGCCGTAGTCCCGCCTGTGCTCCAGGGCGATCATGGAGAGAGCGCTGGAGAGATTGAGGAGCGCGACCACCGTGATTAGGCCGAGGACGACGGTCATTCCGAGCCTCTCCAGGCCGAAGGCCCTGAAGAGGTTCTCGTGCCGGGCCATGAACGCCTCGCAGAGCAGGAACCTCTCGCATTCGAATCCGACATAGCAGTCCTCCAGCAGGGCCGAGAGCTCTGCCGCTGCGGAAGCGGGCTCCGTGCCCTCTGCGGCGCCAACGCCTGCGAAGTCGTAGAGACCCTCCATGTCGAAGAGGGCTGCCGCGGTTCCGTAGTCCGTGATGACCAGGCCGGAGTTGTACTCTTCCAGCCCGAAGTCGCAGACCTTCCAGACCCTGATCGGGATGATTGTGTCAACGACCGCCCTGCCGGCTGCGGAAACGGTGGCGGACTCCGTCGAAGCCAGCCTGATCGTATCGCCCTGCTCGAGCCCGAGCTTCGAGGCGACGGCCTCGCCCAGCACCGCCCCTTCCGGAGCGCCCCCCAGCAGTCCTCCGAGGCCTGTGACCTCGAACTCCCTGTCCCAGTGGATCCCCCTCACCACCACTCCCGCGACGATTCCGGAGCTGCCCGCTGCGACGGCTGCCTTCTCGATCCCCGGGGAGACGGAGGTCAGCCCCGGCACGGAGGCGGAGAGCCTTTCTACGAGAGCTACATCGTCCGGCTGGAGGGAGATGCCGGTGGGCGACCTCACGATGAGCGCAGGATTGGCCGTTCCGAGGAAGCCGGAGATGGACCACTGGAACCCGTTCATGAACGCCTGCAGCAGCATCAGGGCGGCGACGCCGATGGCGATTCCCGAGACCGAGAGCAAGGAGACGAGCCGTACGATCCCGGAGTGGGATCTGCTGGTAAGCTGCCGTGAGGCGAGCTCCAGCAGCAGACCCGGTCTCACTGCCTCACCCGCCTGAGCTGGGGGAAGAGAACGACGTCCCGGATGGACCCCGCATCGAACAGGAGCATCGCCAGCCTGTCCACTCCGATTCCCATTCCTCCCGCGGAAGGCATCCCCGTCTCGAGCGCGAAGAGGAAGTCCTCGTCTATCTCCCCGGCGTGAAGCTCGGAGGATCCCGCCTGCTCCTCCAGGACCTTCCGCTGGAACACCGGATCGTTCTGCTCGCTGAACGCGTTCGCGAGCTCCAGCCCGGCCACGAAGGCCTCGAAGCGCTCGGTGATTCCCGGATGGCCGGGCTTCTGCTTCGCGAGGGGCGAGAGGAACTGCGGGTAGTCGACAACGAAAGTAGGCTGGTGCAGGCCCTCGGTGACGTAGTGGTCGAAGAGCTTGTCGATGAGAGTCTCCCTGTCGGTCGCTCCCTGGGCGATCTCGAGCCTGTCGCAGAGCTTCCTGAGGTCTGCCGGGGCCCAGGAGAAGAGGTCCTCGTTGCTCGCCCTGCGAAGGGATTCTACGAACCCCACACGCTCGAACGGGGGCTGGAGCGAGATCTCCCTGCCGTGGAAGACGACCGTCGTTCCGCAGCCGGCTGCGTCAGCCGCCTCGCAGACCATCTCCTCGAAACGGCGCATCATGACCTCGTAGTCGGCCCATGCCTCGTACAGCTCGAGCTGGGTGAACTCGGGGCTGTGCGTCCTGTCTATGCCCTCGTTCCTGAAATCCTTTCCGAGCTCGTAGACCCTGTCGAATCCGCCTACGAGAAGGCGCTTCAGGTACAGCTCGGTGGCAATCCGCAGGTAGCATGTCTCGTCCTGGGCCCGGTACCGTGTCACGAAGGGCTCCGCGCTGGCCCCTCCGTAGATGGGCTGCAGGACGGGGGTTTCCACCTCGAGGAATCCGTTCCGGTCGAGGTAGGCTCTGAGGGCTGTGACCATCCTCGAGCGCCCTGCGAGCCTTCTCCTGTCGGCCGGGTTCACGATGAGGTCCACGCAGCGGTGCCTGTACATGAACTCGGTGTCGGAGAGGGCGTCCCAGGTATTCCCGGCGGAGTCCGTCTTGACTACGGGAAGCGGCCTCATGCTCTTGGCGACGAGGGCGAGATCCTTCACGGCTATGGTGAGCTCGCCGCTCCTCGTCAGGAATACGGGGCCGGAAACCCTGACTATGTCGCCGAGGTCGAGCAGGCTGACGAGAGCCCACAGCTGCGCCCCCAGCTCGTTCGACCTGAAATAGAGCTGGATCGAGCCGTCCTGCCCCCAGAGGTCGGCGAATACCGTCTTCCCGTGCTCCCTTCGGGAGCGCAGCCTTCCTGCGGCCGTTACCGGGCTGTCGGAAGGGCCGGCGGCGACTATCGCGGGAATGGGCACCGCATCGAAGGCGCGCGCCGGGTAGGGGTCGATGCCGATCGTGTCCCTCATCTCGGCCAGCTTGGCCAGCCTCGCCTGCACCTGGTCGTTCTTATCCATCATCTCTTCCCCGACTTCAGGTACTCCTCCATGAAATTCTGTATTCCTCCCGCCAGCACGGCTTCGACGTCGGAGGTCTCGACCCCGGTCCTGTGATCCTTCACCATCTGGTACGGCTGGAGGACGTAGGACCGGATCTGGTTCCCCCACGAGACGTCCTTCTTGGCGCTCTCCAGCTCCTCCTTCTCAGCCTTCTTTCTGCTCTCCTCCAGATCGTAGAGCCTGGCGCGGAGTATCCGCATGGCGACCTCGCGGTTCCTGTGCTGCGACCGCTCGTCCTGGCAGGAGACCACAATGCCGGTGGGCAGATGCGTGATTCTCACGGCCGAGGAGGTCTTGTTCACGTGCTGTCCGCCGGCGCCGCTGGCCCTGAAGGTGTCTATCCTCAGATCCTCCTCGCGCATTTCCACCTCGATGCTCTCGTCGAGGTCAGGAAGAGCGAAGACGGATGCGAAGCTGGTGTGCCTCCTGTGGTTCTGGTCGAAGGGGGAGCGCCTGACGAGCCTGTGGATCCCGTTCTCGGCCCTCAGGTAGCCGTAGGCATAGGGGCCCCTGACGCTGAGAACGCCCTCCCGGATGCCCGCCTCCTCTCCCGGCTGGTGGTTCAGCACCTCGGTCTCGAAGCCCTGTCTCTCCGCCCAGTAGAGGTACATCCGGAGGAGCATCTCGGCCCAGTCCTGGCTGTCTATCCCGCCGGCTCCGGGCCGAATCGTCAGGATCGCGTCGCTGCGGTCGTCCTTGCCCGACAGCATGCACTGGAACTCGAAATGGTCGATGTCTTTCGAGAGGGAGGCGAGGCGTGCGGCCGTATCGGCCTCGAGCTCGGGATCGCTCTCCTGCGAGAGGAGCTCTACGGCCGCCCTGAGGTCATCGATCTGCCTGGAGATCCTCTTGGCCGGTTCGGTCCAGGCCTGGATGTCGCGCAGCTCGTGTATGACGGAGAGGGCAGCCTTCCTGTCATCCCAGAAGTCCTGCCTGGACATGAGGGCCGTCAGCTCGGACTCTTTCCTCAGGAGTGCGCCGAAGTCAAAGGCCCTCCCTGAGCTTCTCCAGCCTGGCAACGGCAGATTCAAGCTCAACTGCTGCAACACTATCCATCGAGCTTCAGGCTCCCTCCGCAAAGACCCCCGTTTATGGCGAAACGCGCGGGGAATGGCAAGCAGGGCATTGACCGGCAACGGCAGCTATCAATATATGCCGTTTCCCCAGGCGTCGGACACACCCGCGCGTGCGGGAGCTGCGCGGGAACTGCGAGGAGAGACAGATGGCAGGTATCGAGGGAAGACTCGAGGAGCTGTTCGGGAGGATCGAGGCCAACAACCTGTGGCGCCAGCGCAGGTGCATCAATCTCATCCCCTCGGAGAACACGCCCAGCCTCCTGGTGAAGGCGTGCGAGATGTGCGACCCCGCGGGCAGGTACGCTGAGCACAGGAGCATGAAGAACCGCGAGGTGTACTTCTACCAGGGCACTGACTTCATCCGTGACATAGAACTCGAGGCCCAGGAGGAGCTCAGACGGTTCTTCGGATGCACCGAGGCAGAGCTGAGGCCGGTCAGCGGACAGATGGCCAACGAGGTGGTCTTCAAGGCGGTGACGAAGTTCGTGAACCGGGACAGCCCGCAGGGCACCTTCCGGAAGCTCCGCGCCGTCATGAACAACGACCTCGGCAAGGGAGGCCATCTCTCGAGCCAGCCGATGGGCGCATTGTACAACTTCGTCGAGATCAATCCCTCTACCGGCGAGGAGAACTGCGTCAACTTCCCTGTCAGGCCGGACAACATGTACAGGATGGACGAGGAGCGGCTGGCAGGGCTGATAGAGGAGCGGAGACCCGAACTGATAGTGTTCGGGAAGAGCATGTTCCTCTATCCTGAGCCGGTGGCCCTCGTGGCGGGCCTGGTGAAGGACATGGACCCGAAGCCGGTCATCATGTACGACATGGCTCACGTGCTGGGGCTCTACGGTGCGTTCCAGGCGCCCCTGTCGGAGGGCGCCGACGTGGTGACGGGCTCAACGCACAAGACCTTCTTCGGCCCTCAGAGGGGCGCCGTCGTGAGCAACATGGGGAAGGACAGCCCCCTGCGCAGGCTCTGGCTGGACATCCGCAGCAGGGCATTCCCCGGGAGTACCAGCAACCACCACCTCGCCACGCTGGTGGGCCTCCTGGTCGCGACGATAGAGATGAACCACTTCAAGGATGAGTACCAGTCTCAGGTCCTTCGCAATGCAAAGGCCTTCGCGAGGCATCTCGCGGACAACGGGCTGAAGGTCGAGGGCGATCCGGCCGACGGCTACACGATGACCCACCAGGTTGTTGTGAGGGTTGCGGAGTACGGCGACGGTGCCGAAATCGCACGGCGCCTCGAGCAGAACGGCATCATCGTGAACTATCAGGCCCTGCCCGACGACGAGACTTTCCTGGTCTCCAGCGGCATCCGCACCGGGGTATCCGAAATGACCCGGTTCGGAATGAACGAGGAGGATTTCGGCCCCGTCGCCGAGCTCATGTCCAGGTGCATAAGGAAGAACGAGAGCGTGGCAGACGAAGTGGCCCGGTACCGCTCGAAGTTCGCGACGATGCGATACGCCCTGCCCCTGGAGAAGGCGATGCCGCTGGCCGCAAGGGCTCTGGCATCGGCGTTCCCGACGAGCGACTACGCGAGGATGCTGGCGGACAACCTCTCCCTGCTGGCCGGGCGCTGAGGGCCCGCGAAGCATCCGGGGCGCCGCTCTCGCGGCGCCCCGGCTCTTCTTCTCGGCGTGGGGCTACTTGGAGTAGAACTCCACCACCATGCGCTCCTGGACGTCGAGAGGCACGTCCTCCCTCGACGGCAGGCTCTTCACGAACACCTTGCGATTCTTCGGATCGACCTCGAGGAAGGGGGGGACTCCGATGCCCCTCCCCTGGGTGATGTTGTCCACTACGATCTTGAGATCGCGGCTCTTCTCCCGCAGCGAAACCACGTCGCCGACGCCGACGAGATAGGAAGGCACGTCCACTCTGCGCCCGTTGACGGTTACATGGCCGTGAGCGACAAGCTGACGCGCCGCCGGGATGGTCGGCGCGAAGCCCGAGCGTGCTACGATGTTGTCCAGCCTGCGCTCTATGAGCTGAAGCATGATCTTGCCTGTTTCGCCGGTGTGTCTGGCGGCTTCCTCGTAGTAGTTCCTCAGCTGCTTCTCGGACAGGCCGTAGTTGAACCTGATCTTCTGCTTCTCGGTAAGCTGCATCCTGTATGTGGAGAGCCGGCGGCGCCTGTGCTGCGAGCCGGCCTCGCCGGGCGGGAGCTTCCTCTTGTCGGGCTCCTTGTGCGTGAGACCTGGCAGGCTCACGCCAAGCGCACGCACCTTTCGGAGCCTCGGACCGCTGTAATGTGCCACGACCTCTACCTCCCGCGCCCTCCACCGGGCGCCCTGAGTGCCCAAGTGCCTGTGCCGTAAAAGCCCGGGCAATCTAGCCGCCGTCGCTCATCCCGTCAAGACGATGTCCCCCGGACGGAAGGGGGCCGGGCATGCCCGGCCCCCGCACTTGGCGGCAGGAACCCTCCGCTATCTGAGAACCACGCAGGAGCTGCTGGCGCTTCCCAGAGGCGTGTCCAGCCTCATGATGTACATGCCGCTTCCCACCGGAGCGCCGTCGGAGTCGAGACCGTTCCAGACGACGCTGTACATGCCGGCCGGAACGTCACCCGAGACGAGCGTGGCGACCCTCCTGCCGGAGAGGTCGAAGACAGAGAGGCGGGAGACCCCGCCGCCGGGCACGGCATAGGAGATCTGTGTGCTCGCAGCAAACGGGTTGGGCGCGGCGTTGCCCAGCCAGGCGGCCTGCGCGACCCCCGATGAGCCCTCGCCGATGCCCGTGCCCGGGTTGGCAGTCCCGCGGTAGGGAGCCCTGTTGTGGTAGGTCGCCGTGATGGTCACCCATGCTGACGGCGAAGGCAGCGCGGGAATGTTCAGGCTGGCGATTCCCGACGCGTTGGTGTACGCCCCGTCGAGGTAGGTGGTGTCCTGGACTGCGCCCACCAGCGCACCCTCGACCGGGGAGCCGCCTGAGGTGACGGTGACGTTGAACACTCCCGGAGCGATGCTCGAGGAATGCGAGCCCACGAGCGCCGGCAGGGGCGAGGTGGTGCAGTCGATGTCCATCTCGGGACACCCGAAGACCATGTGCATGTTGTTGTTGCTGGCGGCGCCGCCTTCGCCGTAGAACTCCACGACCTTCAGCTTGCCGTAGTCAACCGCGGCGCCCATGTGCCAGATCTCCTGCTCGAAGTAGCCGCGGAACGTGTACTCGGCCAGGGAGTCGGTCTGCCCCACCGGACTAGCCGTCGTGGCGCCCATGAAGCCCACGGCTCCCTTGGGATTCGAGGGCGAACCCTCGTTCATCCAGGCCTCGGCGAAGCAGTAGGCGCTGGTGAAGGCTCCGTTGTAGCAGGCTATGGAATTCACCCAGGGCATCTTGCGGCCGTTGGTCAGCGCGGCGACGTTCGAGTTGGAGAAGCCGGAGGTGACCCAGTACTGGGTGTCGCCGTGACCGATGTAGCTGATGAGGGAGGTTCCCTCGTTGATGCTTGCAGAGATGTTGGCGATGGTGGGAGGCATGCCGCCCTCGTCGCAGAAGTAGTCCACTGTCATGCCGTGGGCCATGAAGATCTGAGCATACTCCCAGCTGTGCTCGGGATCGCTGAAGTCGGTAGAGCCTATGCTGATGGCATTCTGGAACCAGCTGGGCGTGGGCATGTAGGGGTCGAACTCGTAGTTGAGGATCTTCCAGGTCTGGTATGCGAGGTCGTCAGTGTCCTGGTTGCAGATGCGGCCCACGTGGATCACCGGAGCGCAGCTGGAGCCGACGCATCCGTACAGGTTGTCCTGAGCGGTGCTCCCGGACATCGGGGTGGGGACCTGGGTGTTGTCTCCGCAGATCAGGATGTACAGCGGAGGATTGGGCCATGTGTTGTAGGCGTTGGCGATCCATGCATCTATCGCGGAGGCCGTGCTGCCGATGGTGGGCACTACGCCGTAGGCGATCTCGTAGCCCTTCTCCTTCTTCCAGTCGATGAGGTCCTTGCAGAGGGCTATGCTCGCCGTGGTCCCGATGACGAGGTAGCACCCGTCCACGGAGTTGCCGCCCGCGGTGTCGAATCCGAGCACCTCCTCGTAGAACGGGAGGAACTCCCTCGTGATGCCCTGGGCTGCGCGGACGAACTCGTTCTCGCCGGGTTCGCCTGTGGGCACGAGCCGGACTGAGCATCTCGTGGTGATCACCGTCTCGCCGGTCACGGGATTGTATCTCACGGGGTTGAAGCGGACCCAGGCGACCCTGATGTCGCGAAGGCACTGGATGGACTCGAGGGTGGCCGCCTCGCCGGGGAAGTAACCGGAGGAGCCGTAGATCGCCGGGTTGATCCTGTAGGGGGCGGTGTCGCCGTTCCTCGTCATCGGCACCTGCCAGGGCGCGATGTCGTAGAGGCCCAGCGTGACGGTCTCCTCGTCGACCACTTCGAGCCTGTAGCCGCCGAGGTTGCCGATCCTCACCATGCGCCGGAGGGCCGGGAGGTCGGGGCTGCCGACCTCGGCGAGCATTCCTCCGCCGGGTATCCTGAACAGAGTCGAGCTCCCGAAGCCCTCGACGAACTGGTTCTCGGCGGTCAGGGCCTGGAGGTTGAACTCGACCAGAATGCCGCCCGCGTCCTCTCCGAGGTACACCGCGGGCTCGACCTCCGCCGGAGCCCTCCAGGCCGTGGTGGCGGATGCGGCAGGGAGGCAGAGGAGAAGGGAAGCGAGAAACATCGACTTCACGGCATTTACCCCCGTCCTGTTCCATGTCCTGTCGTCGTGCCTGCTATCTGGAACGCTGTGTTTTTTATAGAGTTCCCTGGGTACCGGGTCAATCCCGCCAGCCTTGCCTCAGGGAGCTTCGGCCCGGATATTGGGACTCCCTGCGGGAAAGGAGCACCTCTTGCCAAGGAGCGCCAGGAGCCTTGCCCCAGGCTCCTACTACTATGTGACGACGCGGGCTGGTCGTGACACTCTGCTCTTCAGGGACGACGACGACTGCAGGGCATGGATTTCGGTAGCATCGGCCCTGCTGGAAGAGGTCGGCGGGATAAGGCTTCCGGCATGGTGCCTCCTCCCGGAATCAGTCCATCTGATCGTGAGGGACGAGGGGACCGCTCTCCCGTCGTTCATGAGGAAGCTGCTCGGACGGTATTCCCGAGCGCGGAGGGACCTGTACGGAACGGGGCGCAGGCTGTACGGCGGGGAGCGGTACCGCAGCGTGCGGCTCGAGGAGGGCGAGCTTGTCGCTGTCTTCTCGCATGTCGCCCACCTTCCCGCCTCCAGCGGGCTGGTGCTCTTCCCCGACACGTGGGAGTGGTGCTCTACCCAGGATTGGCTGGGTTCGTCAACCTCCGGGATCACCTGGCTCGATCCCGCGCTCGCCGGATGTCCGGCTTCCGAGCGCGCAGGAATGATCAGGCGCATCCTCGACACTGCCGCCGCCCCCCTCTCTCTGGCTGCAGGGAGGGGCCGCGGGCATGCCGTCGAAAAGCGGGCTGATGCGCCGCGCATGCTTCCCTCCGACCCCGCAGGCCTGCTGGCGAAGGAGCTCGGAGTGAGGAAGAGGGTCCTGCTCGCCCCGAAGGGCAGGGAGCAGCGGAAGATCCGTCATCGGGCCTTCGAGGAGTGCCGCACTCGCTGGGGCATGAACTTCGCGGAGATAGCGCGGGCATTCGGGGTGACGCCCGGAGCGGTAGTGCAGGCGCTCTCGGGCCCCGTCCGTGCCTGCAGACCTGTGCGGACGGGGCCTCCGAGGCGCAGACCGGTCAGGAAGAAGGACGAGAACCAGGAGCGCCTGCTCTAGCTACGACCCCTCCACGAGCCCCATCACGACACGAGCGGCTTCCTCCAGCTGGCGATCGGTTCCCTCGGCGCAGTCGGCGGGCATCTCGAGGATCAGGATGTCAGGCTGTATGCCGCAGTTCTCGAGATTAACGCCTTCCAGCGTGTACCACCCCTCCGAGGGCACCCTGAAGCCTGTGCCGTCGATGAGCTCCGTGTCGGAGGTTCCTATGACCGCGCCGAAGGTCGCGTTGCCCACTATCGGGCCGATCCCGAGCGCCCTCCAGCCGGCAGGGAAGATCTCGGCGTCGGAGTAGCATCGTTCGTTTATCAGGAGGACGACGGGCTTCTGCCATGCCCCCAGGGGCTGGGCGGTCAGCCGGCCGCTGCGGTACCTCGATACCAGGTACTCGGGCCTCGACAGCTCCCTGAGTATCTGGTCGTGGGTGCTCCCTCCACCGTTGCCGCGGACATCCACTATCATGCCGTCGCGGTCGAGGCCCTCGGCGAAGAGGTCGCCGAGGAAGGTCTCCACGCTGGACTGGTTCATGGACCTTATGTGCAGGTATCCGACCCTGTCACCGGTCAGCGAGGATACGATCCTCCTGTTGCGGGCGATCCACTCTTCGTAAGCCAGCTCCGAGAGCTCCCAGGCCGAGACGGGCTCGATGGACAGGCGCACCAGGGCGCCGCTCCTGCGGACCTCGAGAGCGACCTTCTCGCCCGTCTTCCCCGCCAGCGGCTCGTAGATGTCCCTGTCGGGGCCTACCTCCTCGCCGTCCACGGACAGGATGAGGTCCCCCGGAAGAAGCAGCGATCCGGGCAGGCCGGCCGGCGACCAGGGGATGACGCTGTCGACACGGATCCCCGGGCCGCTCCAGGAATGGTCGGCTATCACGCCGAGCTCGCCCGTGGGCGCCCCTCCCGACCAGGACCACGGCCCGTATATCCCGAGGTGCGAGGCGTCCAGCTCTCCCAGCATCCTGCGGACCACGTCGTTGAAGTCCTCGTTCAGGAGGCACCGGGAGGCCCTCTCCCTGTAGCGTTCCCTGACGCCGTCCCAGTCGGCTCCGTGCATCGCGGGGTCGTAGAAGCCGTCCCTCAGGAGCCGCCAGCACTCGTCGAACTTCTGAGCCTGCCGCTCCGTGACGTCCCAGTCGGTCATGCACCGCCATGCGAGAACCCGGGGGGAGGCGCCGTCCGATCCGACGGACCTCAGAACATCCCCCATCCCGAGGTAGAACACGGTCCCGTCGGAGCTGATCGAGATGTCGCCGGGCTGCTCGTTGGCGCAGGTCAGCCTCTCCAGGCCGCTCCCGTCCCATTCGACCTTCCAGAGGTCCGAAGCGCCGGACTTGTCGTAGGCGCGGAACGCGAAGATCCTTCCGTCCCGGGAGGCACCGTAGAAGTCGTAGTAGCCCTCGACAGTGCAGAGCGTCTCGGTGCGCCTGGCGAGATCGTCGAGCTCGACGGCCACTTCGGTCGCGGGGCGGTCGAGGAGATCCTCCCTGTCGTCGTGAGAGGCCGCGAAGTCCTCGCGGGTCAGCCAGACCTGGCGCAGCGACCAGGCTCCCTCGTCGGTCCTGCTTGCGTATACGAGCCTTCTCCCGTCGGAGGGCCAGAAGGGCTGGAAGTCGTCGTTGGGATGACGGCTGACGTTGAAGGGCCTCCCGCCGGAGGCTCTCACCACGAAGACATCCTCCCTGTGGGCCAGGTCGGTCACGCTGAAAGCCAGCCACCTCGAGTCGGGGGACCAAGAGATGTGCAGGAGTCCTGGCACGGGGCAGACCTCGCGGTCACGGCCCGTGGCCACCTCGACGACCCTGAGGCGCGACTCGCGGTCGAGGTATGCAATGCTCCTGCCGTCAGGCGACCAGCACGGGCTCTCTGCCACGCCGCCTTCGAGCGGCACGACGCTCTCCGCAGGGCGAGCGCCGGACACGAAGCCGGTGTCCGGATCGGCAGGGCCCATGAGGACGAGATCAGAGCGGCCATCGTGCTCCCTCGTGAACGCGAGCATCGTTCCGTCGGGGCTCCAGGCCGGCGACCCCTCCCTGCCCGGAGTGTCGGTCAGCCTCTCTACGCGCGTGATCCCCGACGAGGGCCCGAGGACACCGCAGAACAGGTCGCCTTCGGCTATCAGAGCGGCCTGGCAGGAGTCGGACCGGATGGAGTACTCGTCGGTGAACGTTCCGACGGAGGTCTCGACATGGCGGGGGAAGGGATCGTCCACGGCCGCGTCGAGGACCACCTCTTCCGGGAGCCAGTCATCCGTATGCAGGCGCCAGAGGCCTCCGTCGTATTCGAAGAAGATCGTCCGCGAGTCGGCGGAGAGCGCCGGGAAGGTGGCATCGCCGCGGTCGAGCGAGGTGAGAGGGACTGGTGGGCAGTCCCCGCCGCCGGCCGCGTGGAAGTTCGCGTTTCCGGCCGAGTCCTCCATTATGAAGACAAGGCCCGTGCCGTCCACCCACAGTGGCCATCTCTCGTCGAGCGGCGAGCATGCCGCGGGGCGCCAATCCCCGCCCTCCACGAACCAGACATCCCTCGAAGCGGAACCGCTGTAGTGCCGCCTCCACCACTCCGTGAAGCCCCTCTCCGCCAGCAGGCCGGACGGCGAACGGGAGACGCCTTCGACCGCGGCGGCCAGAAGGAGTCCGGGTGCGCCACCGGATACAGGCGCCGAGTATATCCATCCCGGGGAAGCCTCTCTGTCCGAACGGTAATAGACGCTGTCGCCTCCCGGCGACCATCCCAGCACCTGGTCGAATCCGCCGTACCAGGTGAGCCTCGTCGCCTCTCCTCCCCCGGCGGGCATGACGTACACGTCACCCCCTCCGGACCTGTCGCTCGTGAATGCCACCAGCGCGCCGTCAGGAGACCAGGCGGGACAGCTCTCGAAGCTCGGAGAGGGGGTGAGGCACCTTATCACCCCGCCTGTGCCGGGAGCCTCCCAGAGGTCGCCCCTCCAGCAGAAGACCACCCGGGATCCGTCGGGACAGGGGGACGGCTGGCGTGGGTCGGTCACTCCGACCGATATGGAGGCGGCCAGGAGAAGGAAATTCATTCGCTACCCTCCGTAGATGCAGCAGTCAGCATCCTGGGGGACGAATCCCCAGGCGCTGAGAAATCATAGTCTCCCCACTCGTGAACGACCGACAGCCCGGCTTCGGCCAGCTCGTCGAGCAGCTCGGCCCGGTCGATCAGTGCCAGCTCCAGCCGGATCCTCGTCTCGCGTCCCGGGCCGTGCGAGTAGGCCATGTCGAAGAGAATGGTGCCGCGGCTCTCGACAAGGGCTACGGACTCCACGAGGCGGAGCCTCAGACTGCCGTCGAAGTAGTCGTACCTCTGGGCGTCACGCTCCGGCGGCCTGCGGGCGAGAGCCGGGCTGGTCTCGAGAACGAGCCAGCCGCCCGGGATCAGGACCCTTGCCGCCTCGACGAGCAGAGCCACCCTCGAGTCCCGCCCCGGCAGGCAGTGCAGGCCGTTGCAGGCGAAGATGACGAGGTCGAAGGATTCCCCGTGGAACGGCATGGCCTGACCTACGGCCCTGAGCAGCATGTCCCTCCTGCCGGGGCGACGCCTCCACAGGCCGAGCATCGAGGGGGAGGGCTCCAGGAAGACCGCTGGGCCGGCGCTGGAAAGCGGGCCCGCAAGCCTGCCGGTGCCCGCACCGATCTCCAGACAGCGCCCGCCGGGGAACCGGGAGCGGACGAGCCTGTAGAACTCCTCTTCCCGCGTGTCGTCGGGGAAAACAGTCCCCTCCTCCGCGTCGAAGAAGGGGGCGTACGCGTCCCAGAGAGGGCGGTCGAAGAAGGCCGCTCCGGCCTCGGGGACCTCAGAAGACAGCGGCATTGAAGCCGGACTTGATTATGAAGTCATCAGGATCCACCTGCATTCCGTCAACCAGGACCTCGTAGTGGAGGTGCGGGCCGACCGCCCTGCCGGTCATCCCGATTCTGGCGATCAGGTCGCCTCTCTGGACGGGCTGGCCGACGCTCACGCAGATGGAGGAGCAGTGGGCGAACCTCGTCGAGAGCCTCGGAGTATGACGGATGATCACGGTGAGACCGTATCCGGACGACCATCCGCAGAAGACGACAGTTCCGTCGGCAGGCGCGTAGATAGGCGTGCCGGCCCTCTCGGCGATGTCTATGCCGTCGTGGTAGCGCACCGCGCCCGTGAAGGGATCTATCCTGGGGCCGAAGTCGCTGACATAGTATCCCTCGGAGGGCCAAATGGAGGGCACGCGCCTGAGCTGCTCGGTTATCCTTACGAAGTGCGAGGCCAGGGAGTCGTAGGCTGCGAGCTCCGCCTCGGCCAGGCGCTCGGCGAGGAGGAGCTGCAGATCGATCCCGTCTATGTACTCGAACAGGCCGTCAACGTGGTCGGCGGGTGTGTCGAGGTTCGGGAAGAGCCCGGAGAAATCCATGTTGAGGCCGGCTCCGGCGGTGAGTATCCTCTGCTCCCTCTCGGCTATCTCGATCAGCCTGCCCGTCAGCTCTTCGGTGCGGGCCCTGAGCTGATAGAGCTCGGCCTCGAGCACTGCGGTGTTCCTGTCGGCTCCGGACAGGCCCTTCGAGCGTCCCACCTGCCTGCCGTACAGGTAGGCTCCTCCCACGAGCAGGCACATGAGGAGCGCGATGAAGAAGCCTGCGAGCTGCAGCCCCAGCCTGGTCAGCCTCAGCGGACGACCCCGCCCGGCCCTCCAGGGCAGCCAGTGGATGGTGCCTACCGGCACCGGCGTCCTTCGGGGGTTCCGGCAGCGCTAGCCGAGGAAGAGGAGCAGAGCACTTCCGTCGTTCGTTTCCGAGAGCTTGCTTATCGCCCTGTTCTTGAGCTGCCTGACCCGCTCGCGGCTGATTCCCATGGTCCGGCCGATCTCGGCGAGAGTGTGTCTCCTGTCCGTGCCGATCCCGAAGAAGAGGCAGATGATCGTGCGCTCCCTGTGGTCCAGTATCTCGAGCATTACGTCGACGCTCTTCTTCATGGCCTCCTGCACCACCGCCTCGTCGGGCGCGACCTGGTTCTCGCCTGCGATCATCTCCTGGAAGGTCTTGTCGCTGCCCTCGTAAACGGGGCTGTCGAGGGACAGGTGGGTGCTGTGTATGGACATCATCCCCTCGACCTCCTCGCGCGAGACGTCGAGCTCCCTCGCTATCTCGTCGGTCGAGGGGTCGCGGCCCAGGGCATGGCCCAGCTCGCGGGTGGCGCGGCCCATCTTGTAGAGCTCGCCGACGCGGTTCAGGGGCAGCCTCACGATCCTGGACTGCTCAGCCAGGGCCTGCAGGATGGCCTGCCTGATCCACCATACGGCATAGGTGATGAACCTGCAGCCCTTGGTCTCGTCGAAGCCCTTGGCGGCACGGATGAGACCCACGTTGCCCTCGTTGATGAGGTCCTCGAGGGCGACACCCTGGTTGGCGTACTGCTTGGCGATGCTGACCACGAACCTGAGATTGGCCTCGGTGAGCTGGTTGAGGGCGTCCTGGTTGCCCTTCCGTATCTTCCTGGCGAGATCCGCCTCCTGCTCGGAGGTCAGGGTCTCCTTGCATCCGATCTCGCGAAGATAGAGCTCCAGCGACCGGCCTTCAGTCCTCCTGGTTGCCAAGATCTGCACCTGCCCTTCGATCCCGGGCGCAGACGCACCCGGCTGGAAAACGATTCGGACCGTCCGCATGGGAAGGTCCGGCGTGGTGATTCATTAGATATAACAATCATGCGCGGCCTGTCGTTCCCGCAGGCCGGGTGAATTCACGGGAAGCATCGTCAAGTGCAGGGCGGGTGTCAATACCCTTCCTGCAAGTTCATGACAATGGCATTCTTGTCTCGCTCCGGAGGATTCCTCCGAGCGCCGCCGTCAAGGTTTTGGCGCGGAAGGGCGGGCGGGGAGTCAAGGGTTGACCACGGGGCCGGCTCTGCACACCTTCGCCGGATGGACTGGTCGTCGCTTCCGAGGGAGAAGGCGCGCTGCATGCTCTGCGGCGCGGACGACCCCGTGATACTCTCGGTCGTGCGGTCCTGGCCGGTGGCTCGATGCCCGGTATGCGGGCTGGCGTATCTCTCGGAGCGCCCTTCCGAAGAGGCCGTCAACGAGGTCTACGGGCGTTCCTACTACGAGGACGGCGATGTCGGCTACAAGGGCTACATGGAGACGTGGAACCGCTTCAGTAGCGTCTTCGAACGGATCTACAGCCGCAGGGAGCGTGATCTGGCGGCACACTGCAGAGGCAGGCGGGTGCTGGAGGTCGGCTGCGCCTTCGGCACGCTCCTCGCGTTCCTCAGGTCGAGGGGCTGGGAGGTCGAGGGCCTGGAGATAAGCCCCCTGAGCGCCCGGGCGGCGAGGAGCGAGTTCGGGCTGACCGTTCACGAGGGTACGCTCGAAGGAGCGGGCCTGCAGTCCGGCGCCTACGATGCCGTTCTCATGCTGGACGTGCTGGAGCATCTCCACAGGCCTTTCGGCACGCTGCGGGAGGCGGCGAGGGTGCTGGCGCCCGGAGGCGTTCTGGTTGTCCAGTGTCCGTGGGAGCTGACGCACTGGGAGGAGGCGGCACTCGCGGTTCTCACCGGCAGGAGGGCAGGCAGGATCGAGCCGGATGCGGTGCCGGCGCACCTGTACTTCTTCACGCCGAGGACCCTGGACGCCGTGCTCGAGAAGGGGGGCTTCTCGATAACCGCCAGACAGTCGGGCAACTACGGAGAGATACGCCGGAGGCTGTTTCCGCAGCCGGTCCTGCGTGGCTCGCCCCTGGAGACCGTCTTCAGGCTGGTCTATTTCAGGCTGGGCCTCAGGGTGCTGATGTACCGTGCCGCCCGCATCGCAGGACTGGGCAACGGCCTCATCAGGTACGCGGAGCCGTCGAGAACTGGCGCATCCTGACGGAGCACTGATCTGGCGGGGAGCGGACCCGGCGGAGGGGCCCGACCTGCCTCTGGCGGGGAGTCTCCTGGGAGCCCTCCTGGAATGGCTCGGCTCGTCCGGCATCGAGCGCGTGACTGTCGCATCCGGGCATCCAGGCGGGGCGGGGCTGCCGGAAGGGGGCTTCACGGCAATGCGGTTCGGGTGCTTCGGGGAGGCTCTCGTCGCGGCCTTCGAGGGTCTGGACGGAGATCTGATGGTCCTCCACGGGAACAGGCTGCAGTGGCACCCGATGCATGCGGTCCCTTCCGTCCCTGCGGGAGCGGCAGGCGTCGTGCTGCTCTGCACCGACCGATTCGATCCATCCCCGCTTCGCATGACCACGACCCCGGAGGGGATGATCGAGAGGGCGGGCGACAGGGAGGCGACGACGACGACGAACCTTGCCGACTCGGGAGCGTGGCTCGTCACCCGCCGTATCGCCGATTCCTGCGGAGACGCCCGCGATCCCCGAGAAGCGCTGTTGCTCGCGGTGGAATCCGGTGCAGGCGTTGCAGGCGAGCTCGCTCCCGGCTATGCGAGAAGCCTCGAAGCCTGGCCGGGATACCTGGTGGCGTGCCACGACCTCCTGTCCGGCAGCGTTCCCGGGCTGTTCAGGGAACGCCGCCCGGCCGGAGGCGTGCTCGTCGAGGAAGGCGCTTCTGTCGGCAGAGGAACGGTGCTGAGGGGCACCGCATGGCTGCGCACAGGATCTGAGACTGGCGGAGACTGTCTGCTCGAGAACTGCGTCCTCATGCCGGGCTCCCGGGTGGGCGACGGGTGCAGGCTCAGGAACACCCTGGTAGGATCCGGCGCAAGCGTTCCCCCCGGAACCGACGCCTTCGACAAGTACCTGAAGATCCGCGAAAGGAGCGGACCATGATCGAAAGGATAAGGACCTACCTCGACCAGGTCGGCGACCTGGTGCTCAGGATCCCTCCGGAGGAGATCGAGAGGGTCACGTCTATCCTGATAAGGGCCTACGAGGAGGGAAGGAGGGTTTTCGTCTTCGGAAACGGCGGCGGCTCGGCGACTTCGGCGCACTTCGTCTGCGACCTCGCGAAGGGCACCGCCGCGGCCGGAGGCAGGAGGTTCAAGGCCATGAGCCTTGCCACGAACGTCCCGCTCCTCACGGCATGGGCGAACGACACTGACTACACCAACACCTTCGGCGAGCAGCTCCGGAACTTCGTGGAGCCCGGCGACGTAGTGATAGGCCTCTCAGGCAGCGGGATGAGCCTCAACGTGATAAACGCCTTCCGGCTGGCCAACGAGGCTGGGGCGGTAACGGTGCTGTTCTCGGGATTCGACGGCGGAGAGGCCGCAAAGGTGGCCCGAGAAGCGATAGTAGTTCCCAGCAACGACATGCAGCAGATCGAGGATGTTCATCTCATCCTCACGCACATCGTCTTCCGGTGCATAAGGGATCACATAGCGGCGAGCGAGGGCACTTCTTCAGCTCGGTGCTGAAACATGCGCGGGCAGGCGGCGGACGCCGCGGACCTGCGGCTTGCGGGTTCAGCGTCCGCTAGGGCTTCCAGCCGTCGAAGTCGTCCGAGCCTGCAGCCAGTATCTCCCTGAGCGCGTCGCGGAACAGGTCGGGGCTGTGTGACGCCTCCTCCGGGAAGCGCGACTTCCAGAGCTGCCAGGACCTGTCGATCTCGGTGCGCATCACCTCCGCCAGGTTGCCCTCCCGTCTGGCCTTGTCCACGGTCTCCTTGTTGTACACGACCATGTCGCTGGCCAGAACCCTCGCCAGCCTCCTGGCCCTCGCAGCCGAACTCTCCTCCGCAGGCTCGGCGGGGGGCTTCTGCTGCTGGGGGGGGGCGGGAGAGGGCGCGATGGTGAATATCTCCGAGCAGTTCCTGCACCTCAGGCGTCTGGGGGCGTCACCGAGCTTCTCGTCGGGAACCTGATATCTCTTACCGCAATTGGGACAAGCAACGATCATATCAGGCACTCCCCTTTTCGAGGCAGGCCCTGAGGCGGGCTGCGCCTTCCCGAATATCCCTCTCCGAAGCCGCGAAGGAAAGCCTCAGGTATCCCTCCGCCCCGAAGGCGCTGCCCGGGATCACCGCGAGGCCGAACTCGTCCAGCAGTCTCATGCAGAGGGCGGAGCTGCCGGCGCCCATAGGCGAGAGGATCCTCGGGAAGACGTAGAAGGCGCCGTCAGGCTTGGTGAACTCGAGAGCGGGTGCTTCGGCGAGGAGGCCGCACATCAGGTCTCTCCTGTATCTGAAGGAGTCCAGCATGGCGATCCTCTCCTCCTCGGCCTCGCCCGACAGGACTGCGAGCGACGCGTACTGCGCAATCGAGTTCGGATTGGAGGTGGTGTGCTCCTGGATGCGGGTGGCCATCTTCGCCCAGCCCTCCGGGGCCACCGCCCAGCCGATGCGCCAGCCGGTCATCGAGTAGGTCTTGGAAACCCCGGAGACGACCGCGGTGCGCCCGGCCAGTCCGGGCTGGTAGTCGAGCACGTGGGGAGCGGGTCCGCCGAGGTACACGAGATCCTCGTAGATGTCGTCCGAGATGCACCAGATTCCGGCCTCGGAAATCGCGTCGGCGAGCTCGCGCGTATGCTCGGGTCCGGCCACCAGCCCTGTCGGGTTTCCAGGGGAGTTCAGGATCACGCCCTTCACGCCTTCGGATGCGGCCTCCCTGACGTCGGCGGCGGATATCAGCAGGCTCCCGCTTCGAGGCAGGACGGGCCTTCCCCCGGCGAGCTTGACCATCTCCGGGTAGCTGACCCAGTACGGGGAGGGAACCAGCACACCGTCGCCCCGCTCCACGGCGGCCATGAGCAGATTGGCCAGGCTGTGCTTTGCACCGCAGCTCACGACCACGTTCGCGGCGCTCCACTGGAGGCCCCGGCGTCTGGAAGTGACTGCCGCTACGGCCTCGCGGAGCTCTGGAATGCCCGGTGTTGCGGTGTAGCCCGTCAGGCCCTCTCTCATGGCCTTCTGCGCAGCCTCGATAGCGGCCCTTGGCGACGGGAAGTCCGGCTGTCCGGCGGAGAGGGCCACGATGTCCCGCCCCGCCTTCTGCAGCTCCTTCGCCCGGGCTGTGAGCTGGAGCGTGGCCGATGGTTCGAGCGATCGTACGGTGCTGGAGAATTCCATGGCGACCTTCCCGTCTCAGCCGGCCCCGAACCTCCGCCGGAGGGCCGACCCGACCGCGGCCGTGACAAGGCCGTCGATGCATCCACCGTACGCAGCCAGCTCCTTCACGACGGTGGACGAGAGATACATGTTGCTCTCGGAGGGCATCAGGTAGATGCCGGTGATCTCCGGAGCCAGCTTCCGGTTCATGAGCTGCATCTGGAACTCGTATTCGAAGTCCGAGTTGGCCCGCAGTCCCCTCACATAGACGGAAGCGCCTGAGCGCCGCATGAAGTCAACGAGAAGACCGTCGAACAGGGTGCAGGAAACCCTGCCGGAAAGCCCAGCCTCATCCAGCGAGGCAGTCACCAGCGCCAGCCTCTCATCAGCGGTGAAGGCCATACGCTTGCCGGAATCCCTCGCAACGGCCACCTCGAGCCTGCCGAAGATCTCGGCGGCCTTCTCCGCGATATCGAGATGCCCTCTCGTCACGGGATCGAACGTTCCCGGATAGACGACCCGGACCCCGTTCACAGCCATCTCCAGCAGAGCATGGTGTCGCCGTGCCTCCTGCTCGAGAATCCCTCGGGCACCTGGCGCCCGCTGCGGGATTCGACTATCAGCAGGCCGCCGGGCGCGGCCATCGTCTCCGACCATTCCCGCCCGAGCGCCCAGGAGAGCAGCGAGTCGTCCCCGTAGGGGGGATCTATGAAGACCAGGTCGGGCCTCGGGAGCCGCTCGAATCCGCAGCGCCTCACGTCGCCCAGCAGGACCTTCCCCCTGTCCCCGGCGCCCAGCATGGCCAGCGCCGATCTCACGAACTCCACGCACTCACGGCTGGAGTCCACGAAGAGCCCGAAGGCGGCCCCGCAGCCGAGGCACTCCAGACCGAATGCGCCGCTCCCGCAGCAGAGGTCCCACACGGTCCTCCCCTCCATCCAGCCCGGCCCCGCGAGGTCGAGCGCCGCGGCCCTGACCCTGCCCGACGTGGGCCGGATGGTGCGGGGGGGGCGGAGAACGCGTCCCTTCCACGCTCCCCGCCCCAGACGGATCACTTGCCCGTCAGTACGGCCTGATGATGTGCGGCGTCACGAAGATCACGAGCTCGGTGCTGTCGTCGACGGTGGAGGTGTAGCTGAACAGCAGCGGCCCTATGACCGGGATGTACCCGAGGATCGGGATCCTCTTCTCGACCTCGGACACCTTGCTCCTCATGATGCCGCCTATCACCGCGGTAGCCCCGTCATCGATCATCAGGGTCGTATTGGCCTCCTGTGTCACGATGATGGGCTGGTTCTGCGCCGTGGCCTCGCCGGAAAGGTCGCTGACTATCGGGTTCAGCTCGAGGGTCACGTTGTTGTCGGCGTTGATGTGCGGCGTGACCTCCAGGCTCACGCCCACCTGGTAGAGCTGTATGTAGGTGTTGCCCTCCTCGTCCTGGAGGGTCAGCGGAATCCTCTTACCGGAGAGGACAGAGCCGGTCATGTTGTCGATGATGGCGATCCTGGGCTCGCTCAGGATGCGGGCGCGGTTCGTCTGCTCGAGGAAGCCGAGGGTCGCCTCCACGTCGAACAGGTTCGTCGCGGTGCCGAAGGTGATCGTCCCCGTGGGGGCTCCGACTCCGAGGAGGCCGGAAGCGCCCGCATGCGTCAGGACGTCTCCGCGGTTCAGGTTTCCGACAGACCAGTCTATGCCCAGCTCGTTGCTGACCGTCGCGTCTATCTCGACGAGCTTGGCCTCGATCATCACCTGTGCAGTGGGGCTGTCGAGGATCGGGAGCAGTCTTCCGATCTCCTCGATCTTCCTTGGGATGTCGGTGACGATGATGGAGTTGGTCCTGTCGTCTATGGAGACCTGGCCACGCTCGGAGAGGACTGTGGAGGTCGCCTCGCTGATGTCCTCGGCAGTGGCGTAGCGGATCACGAACACTTCGGTCTGCAGGTCCTGCAGGTTCTGGCGCTCGCGCCTGTTCGTGGCCATCACGTTGATCTCGCTGTAGAACTCTTCCCTGGGCGCCAGCCTGAGCACGTTCGAACCCTGGAGGGTGGCGACGAGACCCTGGGTGTTGAGGATGGCCATGAGCGCATCCTTCCAGCCCACGTTGCGGAGCCTCGCCGTCACGGTCGCCTCGTAGTCCTCGGGGAGGATGATGTTGTAGCCGCTGACGTCCGAGATCGAGCGGATGACCGTGCGGATGTCGGCCTCGACCACGTCTATCGTGATCCTGCGGCCGCCGTAGCCCCGCCATTCAACCGGGAACCCGTCGTCCACCTGGCTCCAGGGCTCGCTGACGCGGACGCCCTGGGTCCCGCCTGCGTAGGCGACGAGACCGCCCTCCTCGGGCGGTGCGCTGAGCGGCTGCACGGTGGAGCCGGAGACAGTGAGGCCGTATCCCCCGCTGGAAGCAGCCCATGCCGTGAACGGAGTTCCCGGCGGGTCGGTCTGCAGAGTCAGGGTCAGCGTGTTGCCGTCGGTGCTTGTGCTGTAGTTCATGAGCTCGCCGTTCACGTCCACTATCACCCTCACGATGCCGTCGGGAGGGCTCTTGTACTGGCTGGTGCGCAGGGCGGCAACCCCCCCGCGGCCGACCGTGAAGTCGGTCGCCGGGAGGGCGTGCACGGCGTCGCTGAGGTCCAGCACGACCCGCATCGGGTCGGTGAGCAGGAACTTCTCGTAAGTCACGGGACCGTCGGCCACGATGGTGACCTGCGTCCGGTCCCCGTCGGCCGCTACCGAGACGTCGGTGACCCTGTAGGCCAGTGCGGGCAGCGCCAGCACCAGCAGTGCACCAAAGATCATGAGACGCATCACAGACCACCTTCTTCGTGAAGCCGCATGGAGTAGATCGTGGGTATCGATGCCACTCCTCCCCGCTCCGGCCCGTAATCCACCGTCACTTCCTGTATCACTATCACTTCGTTGCTGGTGATGTCGGCGACCCTCGTGTTGTTGGCGAGCTCCGAGTTCACATAGAGGATGTACGGCACTCCGCTGGCATCCTCCACCATCGCCTGGTTGCCGCCGGCCGGGTCGAGGGTGATGCCGACGAGATGGAGTTCCTCTATGGCGATCTCCCCGAGCGGTCTCCTGAGGTCCCGCCTGCGGGGCGGGAACTCGGCGAACGGATCGGGTCTGCTGGACACGCTCTCGTAGATCCTGAAGGCCCCGCTGGCGGCGGTCAGCACCGGAGTCATGCCGGGAGTCGAAGGTGGCGCGGTTCCGGTGCCGGTCTGGCCGGCCATCGTGCACTCGATCCTCTGCGTGTCCCAGGCGGGCATGCGGGTCTCGACGCCGCCTATGTCCGACCATGCGAGGATGCCCGATTCGTCCACTGCCCAGACAGGCCCCTCATCACCCGATCGAGAGAGGAGGTCGGGCACGGTCGAGGGCGCAGCTGCAAGCGGCTCGCCGGGTGAGGAGCATGTCACCACTCCTAGTTCCGTGAGGGCGAGACCGCCGCGGCAGAGGTGTCCGGGGAAGGCCTCGATCCACTCGCCCGCGGCCTCCCTCCTCAGCACCGAGCCCTGACCTCCGATGTAGAGGCGGTCGTCCATCGAAGCGAGCGTTCCAGTGCAGGGAACCTCCTCCGCCTGCCACAGGGCGATGCCGGCATCGTACCTGACGAGAGTGGAGTCGGCGGCGAGGTAGGCCCAGTCCGGCCCGAACCTCACGAGCCCGCTGGCCGGAGCGGAGGGGGCGCCGGGCCTTGCGATCTCGAAGCCAGCCCCAGTCCCTGTGGCTATCGACCCGTCTGAGCCGAGAAGGGCCGTCTCCCCTGCTTCGTGCGCCATCGAAACCGGGGTGAAGCCCTCTGGAACCGCAGTGACGGAGGCTTCCTCTCCCGTCCCCGCGAACTCCACGAGCCCTTCGCTGGTCAGCATCAGGAGCTCGCCGCCGTCGGATGCGGCGTCGATCACGATCATGTCCGCGTCACCCAGGTCGAAAGAGCTCCAGCGGCCGCCGTCGGCCAGATTGCAGCGCAGGACGATGCCCCCGTCGAAGCAGGCCCACGCACCTTCCGCGTCGCATGCGAACGCTGCAGGGGCTCCCCCGGGGAGGGAGACGTCCAGCCAGCCGCTGACATCGGGCCCCTCCACCACCACGACCGGTTCGCCGACGGCCGCCTGGTCGGTGCCCCCCGGGCGCGGTCCGCACCCGGCTGCCGCGACGGCCAGCAGGAGGATGGATGCGAGCAGTCTTCCAGCCTTCACACCTGTCACCCCCCTACGGCTGCGTAAAGGCGGAGAAGACGAACGAGGCCTCGATGTTGTCGAACTTGCCCTCCGCCGCCTTGAGCTGCTGTATGTTGAGCTGCGTGATCGAGGTCATCATCAGCTCCTGCGTGAGCTGGTCGAAGAAGACGCCGAGCCTGTGGTATCTTCCCGTGAGCTGTACCTGCCAGGAGTACACGGCGTACTCGCCTTCCAGGGACGGGGGCATCGGCGTGAGGTTCACCACCTGTATGCCGCTGTTCGACGCCTTCTGCGTGAGCATCTCGAGAACCTCGTCCTGGCTGTACTCCCTCGGCAGGAAGCGGTCGAGACTCTCGAGCTCCTGCTGGTACATCGCTATCCGCTGGGCCATGACGGCCATGTCCTCCGAGGTCTGCGAGCGGAGCTGGCTCAGCTCCATCTGCCGCATCTCGAGCTGGTCCTCCGAGGCTGCTATGGCTTCCCTCGTGCCCTTCGCTATGAAGTTGAAGTACACGTACACGAGGGCGGCGAGGAGGACCAGCCCGAGGAGGAGCCTCAGAAGCCTCGGGTCTCTAAGGGTCATTGCTGCCACCTTCTACCCCCTCCCGGGCATGCCGCACCCGTGCATCGTCAGAACCACTCCGTCTCCAGGTCGACAGGCCATACCACGAGCGTGTCGCCCAGCTGAATGTAGAAGGGATCGCTGTCGAGATCAGCATATACATACGACGCTCCCTGGTGCCATGCCTCCAGGCCGATCTTGGCGAACTCGGGGAGCGTGTAGCCGGTGCCCTCCTCGCCGGGCGAGGGGTAGATCTCCACCTGGATCAGGAACATGCCGTTGGCGTCGGTATAGGTTGACTGGTCGAAGGTGTTCAGTGAGTCGCCCCTCGACATCACCATGATGCCCTCGGCGGGGATCGTCTGGTCGGCGTCGGTGTAGATGTAGCCGGTGACATAGCACTTGGTCTCGTCGGTCCCGAACGGGTCGCACCCCGCGATGAGGACCAGGGAGACCAGGGCGGCGAATGCGAGAAACCTCTTCATCTCTCCCCCCATCAGATGCCTGAGTAGTCGCCGACCAGCGGCTGGAGCGAGGACTGGTTGACGCTCACCTCGAGGTCGAACTGGTACCTGGTCTCGCCGCCGGTCGCGCCGAGCATCCCGGTCGTGACGGCGGCATCCGTAGTGAGTTTGTAGGACTGGCCGTAGTCGGCCAGGGAGAACAGCGGGGTCTGCCCGTCGGGCTTCAGCTCGACGAGCCTTCTCTGGAAGGCGACGATGTCGCCCCACGTGCGGGCGACGCCGGTGAGGTGCATGGTGCTCTCGGTGAGAGACATCGCAGTGAGATAGACGCCCTTCTCGGCCTCTTCGGCCAATGCGGCCTGCTCCGGATACAGCGCCCGGCACAGGTACTCCATCACGTACACGGAGTATCGCTGGTTGAGCGCCAGCTGCTGGATCGCGTTGCGCTTCTGGTTCAGCTCGGCGAGCAGCGTGTTCGCCTGCTGCTGCTGCTCCACCTGGGTCTCCATCTGGGATATCTCGGTGTTCACAGCCTCTATCTCGGACTGCAGCGCCTTCTCCTGCTTCTTCAAGTTCATGTAGTGGAGCCCCATTGCGACGACCCCGCCGATGATGAGGATGATCGGGAGGACGCCGAGTATGGCTCCGACCGGCGACGCTTGAGCGCCCCCCGGGGCTGCCGCGGCGGCCTTCTTCTTCCGCACCTCGCCGCCTTCGAGCACGTTGATGTCCACCCTGCCGGGCTCGAATCCCCTCAGAGCCAGGCCGATGCACACCGCGAGCAGGGCTCCGAGCGAAGTCCTGTCGTCCTCGGGGATCACCGACGAGTCAACGGAGAGGTTCTGCAGGGGCTGGAGAGGCTCCACCGGCAGCCCGTGCTGCTCGCTGAGAGTGGAGGCCAGCCCCGGAACAAGGGAGCAGCCTCCGCTTATGTACATCCTGTCTATCCTGGTGCTTTCGCCGGACGCCTGGAACGAGATGAAGGAGCGGCGCACGCTGGTCGAGAGCTCCTCGATCACGTAGCCGAGCGCCGACCTGACCTCGTCCTGCGAGACGCCTTCGGGCAGCTCTCCGCGGAGCACCTTCTCGGCATTCTCGAAGTCCAGGCCCATCGAGCGCTGGAGAGCCTCGATGAATCTGCTGCCGCCTATCGAGAGGTCGCGGTTGAAGCTGGGGAGCCCGCCCTTCACCACGACCATGTTCGTTACCTCTGATCCGATGTTCAGAATGGTCACGCACTCGTCGGGGGCCGGGTTGTACGAGAACTCGAACGCCCTCTGCAGGGCGAACTGCTCGAGCTCGACCGCGGCTGGCCTGATGCCCGCGCCCTGGAGCAGCCCCCTGTGAAGGTCTACCGCCTCCTTCTTCGCGGCTACCAGCAGGACTTCCATCTGCCCCGGCGCCATCTCCGGGTTGATTATCTTGAAGTCTATGCTGACCTCGTCGATGCGGAAGGGGATGTGCTGCTCGGCCTCCCAGTGTATGGCCTGCCGGGCCTCCTCCTCCGACATCTTCTCCATGGGGATGCGGCGGACGATGACGCTGCGGCCTGACACCGCCGAATAGACGGCTTTGGGCTTGATGCCCGAGTTCCTGATTGCATCACGGATGCTGGCGTTGACATGGTCGCGGTTTACGATCTCGCCGTCGACCACTGTCCCGGGCGTCAGCTCCTGTATGGCGAACCTGGCGAGCTTGAGGGTCTTCCCCGAGCGAACCAGTTCCACCACCTTGACGGAGTGGCTCCCTATGTCGAGGCCGACTGCCGACTTAGCAGAACCCATCGCCATTTCGCCTCCAACCGTTCATGCTGCGTGCCGCGTAGGCCCATGCGCCACACGACATCTCGAGTGCCCTCCTGCACGAATCGAACACTAACCGCGCCGCGCTATGGCGTCAATACCCTAAGTTCATAACTCTGCAATTTCATAATTCCATTGACGGCGGATGTCTAGTGGCTATGTTTGGGCCGGAGGTGGACATGTCCGCTAAGAAGAGCACCGGGATAGTGACGAGCCTCACGGACATCGAGGAAGGCGATTCCGCCAGCGTCAGGCTCACGGTACCCGTGAGGCCGGACCAGGAGGAGGTCCTGACGAGGATCGTCCGCACCATTTCCCAGAGCAGGGACCGGCACCACAGGAGGCAGCGCATAACGAAGGCCGGTGTGCTGAGGGCATACATCGACGCTCTCTCGGCCATACCCATAGACCTCAGGAACATCCCAGACGAGGGGGAGCTCCTGCGAAGGATCCTCGAGCTCTTCGGCGCTCAGTCGAGGAGCCTGAAGAGGACATAATCCCCCCTTGTGACGACCGGCTCCGCCTTTCTCGACAGGAACCTGCGCCACTCTGCGAACTCGGCTTCTCCGAGCTCGCCTACTATGTTTATCTGTGATATTTCCATGTCCATGGCAAGATATTCCGCCCCGGTCCGCCGCAGGGCCTCGGCAAGCTCCTCCGCGTTGCAGCCCCGCCAGAGCCTGTCCAGCACGACGAGGGGGAACCTCCTGTCGTCGAAGATCACGTATGACGGGAAGTAGAAGGCCCGGTTTCCCATGTTGATGAAGAGCGTCGTGTCGGAAGGTTCAAGCACCCTGTCAGCGCTCATATAGAATGGCATGTAAGGCAACCTGTTCACCAGGTAGTCACGATTCGCGCCCCTCCACGGCTCGGTTTCCGCGTACAGCCGCACCAGCCAGGAGCCGCTCCAGCCGATGCTCGCGGCCATGACGAGAAAGGCCGCTATCCTGGCTGGTCTCCCCCTGTCCATGACGGCTGAGAGCCCCTCGCCTGCCAGAGGGGCCGCCATCACGAGCCCGGGGAACAGGTATCGCACGCGGATGGCTGGAAAGCCAGCCGCTGCGATCAGGAGCGAGACCAGGGCCGGGGCCAGCATCCGAACCCGCCTGCGGCCCGCCAGCGCGAATGCCGCCGCCCCAGCCAGGAGGAGCGGCCCGGAGGCTCCGTCGAACAGCCTCGGATCGTCCCATCTCCCGAAGAGCGATACGCCCACGGGAAGCGACAGGAGATCGAGAGGCCCCTCCATGGCGGACGAGTAGTCCGCGTACGCCGAGAGGAGCTCGCGGGAGCGCAGCGAGAGCGTGTCGGGAGGCCCCAGCAGGCTCCTTGCGAGAGGGTAGACCGGGTTGCCCCACTGGACGAGGTTCGGCAGGGCCCAGGCCATGCTGACCGCCGTGAACACCGCCGCCCCGGCTGCAGACCGTCCGATGCGCCTGCCGGGCCTCACCGCAAGTATCGCGAGAACTGCGGCCGATGCTCCCAGCCCGTTGTACTTGCATGCACCGGCGGCGCCGGCCCACAGCCCCGCCAGCAGCGGCCTAGGCTCTGGTGACGTTGATTCGAGGAATCCCAGCAGGGCGTAGAGGCAGAGGAACGAGTCGCTGTAGGCCCAGGTGGCGTTCCTGAAGACTTCGGGCGCCGCCAGCCAGGCGGCTGCAGCGAGAAGACCGGCCCTGCGCGGACCGGGGGTCGAGCCCTCGAGAACGCCCAGGGTGGCCAGGAGCCCCAGCAGGCTGACGACTCCTGTGCATCGCAGGCCGAACGTGCCGCCCACCAGAGTGTAGAGCGACTCGACCATGTAGGGATAGCTGAAGAACCCCGCCCATCCGGGCCTGTGCAGAGCCCCTGTCTCGAGCCAGAGCCTCGGCAGGTAGAGGTGGTGGTTCATGGCGTCCCTTGCGGACTGGGGCAGGAGCGCCGGAAGCAGGAGCAGCGCCAGAGCGGAGGCTGCCGCCCTCCAGTGGAGCGGGGCTGGTCTTCGCAGGGCGGCGGGGAAGGTCGCGATGCCTGCGGCGACGACGCCCCAGAGGACGACCGGGCGGAGGAGCCCGGCCCATCCGAGAACGGCTGTCGCTCCGGACAGCAGCAGGCATCCCGCCGCCACTCTGGCCGGCCAGCAGCCTCTTGCGTGGATCAGGGCGCCCGTCCCTGCCGAGGCCGCGACCAGGGCCGGGAGAGCCAG
Organism: uncultured bacterium; assembly: GCA_964569245.1. Taxonomy (GTDB): domain Bacteria; phylum Fermentibacterota; class Fermentibacteria; order Fermentibacterales; family Fermentibacteraceae; genus JAAYTY01. The sequence continues at coordinate 83,309 of CAZMTK010000004.1, forward strand.
CAGACCCGCCAGCATGCAGTTCATGCAGGAAACAGAGCGAATGAAGGAGCCGGGCGCAAGCTCCTGGAGGCGAGGGAGCTTGCACGGCGGTCATGCCTGAGACATTATCTCCGCATGTCGAGACTGCTTGTTTCGATCCCGGCGCTGAACGAGGAGCCGACGATCGGCGCCGTGGTGTCCGCCGTTCCTCGCAGCATCCCGGGCATCGACGAGGTCGTCGTGATGGTGGTTGACGATGGCTCCTCCGACGGGACGGGCGCGGCGGCAGCGGCTGCCGGGGCGCTGGTCGCGAGGCACAGCCGCAACAGAGGGCTCGGGGAGGCCTTCCGTACGGCTCTCAGGACCGCCAGGAGGCAGGGGTTCCACTACCTCGTGACGATTGACGGCGACGGGCAGTTCGATCCCTCCGGCATTCCTGCGCTCCTCGCACCGGTTGCCTCGGGAGCGGCGGAGATGGCCACCTGCAGCAGGTTCGTCCACGGAGCCCCGTCGGCCGGGATGCCGCTGCTGAAGAGGCTCGGGAACAGGGTTGTGGCCTCCGTCGTCAGCAGGCTGTCGGGCGTCCGGGTGCATGACGCGACCTGCGGATTCAGGGCATACGGTCCCTCGGCCATCGAGCGCCTGGGCTCCTTCAGCAGGTTCACCTACACGCAGGAAGCCCTCATAGACCTGGCCTGGAAGGGTTTTTCCATAGCGGAGGTCCCCCTTCCAGTGAGGGTCTCGAGGGAGCACGGCAGATCCCGGATTTCGAACAACCTGTGGCGATATGCCGCACTCTCGGCGGGAGCGATCTACTCGGCCGCCCACGACCACATGCCGTGGCGGTTCTACGGGCTCCCGGGACTTCTCCTGATCATCGCGGGGGTCCTGGGAGAGGTCTTCGTGTTCGTACACTGGCTCACGACATCGGCCGTCACGCCCTACAAGGGCGTCGCGATCGCGGGCCTCTTCATGGTGGTGATCGGACTTCTGCTCCTGATCGTCGCCTCCCTGGCGGACACCTCCTCCCACAACAGGCACCTCCTCGAGGAGATCATCGCGGAGCAGACCAGGAGGAACCGCGGGGAACATGCCTGACCCCGGTCCGGCCGCCGCCCTCTCGAGCGTCTCGATGAGCTATCCGGGCGGACTCCCCGGACGGCTGTCTCTGTCCAGGACGCCGAGGAGGCGGGTTCTCGATGACTTCTCCCTGTCCGTTCCCGCCGGCGCTTGCACCGTGATCCACGGGCCGAACGGCTCGGGCAAGACGACCGTGCTGAAACTCCTGGCCGGGCTGCTTGTTCCGGGCTCTGGAAATGTGAGCGTCTTCGGCCGCGATCCAGTTCGAGACCACGGCTACACCGCCGCGAGGACCGGCCTGGCCCTCTCGGGCGAGAGGAGCTTCTACTGGAGGCTGACCGCCGTGCAGAACCTCGAGTACTTCGGAGCGCTCGCCGGGCTGCGTGGGAGAGAGCTCGGAAGACGTGTCGAGGAGGTTCTTCGCGTCACGGGCATGGCCGCGGTCTCCAGGGCGCCGGTCGAGTCGCTGTCGGCTGGGTTCAGGCAGAGGCTGTCCGTCGCCAGGGCCATGCTCTCCCGCCCCCTGCTCCTTCTCTTGGACGAGCCCATGAAAAGCCTCGACGAGGAGGCCAGGGCGATGATGAGGGAAGAGGTGCGCAGGATGTGCGCCGGGGGATGCGCTGTCGTGACGGCTGCGCCCACGGCCGCAGAGGCCCCGGGTACGCCGGACATCTCCGTGGCGCTGGCTCCGCTGCAGCGCCGGAGCGAACCCTCCATCCGGGAGCGGTGACTTGCTGAGACAGGTTCTCGCGGCAGCCCGCAAGGAGGCGCTGCTGGCTCTGAGCTACAGGCTGGCGTTCGTCACCGGTGCTGCGGGGATCCTGTCGGCGGTTTTCATGTTCGCCCTTCTCGCGAGGTTCGCCGGCAGGGGCGCGCCCGGACTGCTCGAAGCCTACGGGGGGGACTTCTTCGCCTTCATTCTCGTCGGGATAGCGTTCCAGAGCTATCTGGGCCTGAGCCTGGACGGCATGGCGGGATCGTTCAGGGCGGAGCAGGTCATGGGCACGCTGGAGGCGGCTGCAGCCACGCCGGCGCCCCTTGTCTCGCTGGCCCTGGGCAGCATGCTCTGGCAGTTCGTCAACGCGACATGGAAGGTCGCACTCTACCTGGCTGCCGGCGCGCTGCTGTTCGGTCTGGACCTCTCGGGAGCGAATCCGGCCGGAGCGCTTCTCGTGCTGGTCCTGAGCGTCGCGGCTTTCGCGGCGACCGGGGCGGTGGCGGGCGGGTTCATGCTCGTCTATCGCCAGGGCAACCCCGTGAGATGGCTCTATGGAAGCATGTCCATGCTTCTTGGAGGCGTGTACTACCCTGTCGCCATCCTGCCGGGCTGGCTGAGGCCTGTCTCCGCTATCCTGCCTCTCACATCCTCCCTGGAGGGGATGAGAAGGGCTCTGCTCTCGGGAGCGGGCCCCGCCGACCTCGCACGCCCCCTGACCGTGCTGGCGGCGTACTGCATCATCGGGATACCCTCGGGCATCCTGTGCTACAGGTGGGCCCTGGGAAGGGCCAGGAGGGACGGCCTGCTGGGAGGCTACTAGGCTTCGTCGCCGGACGACGGACTCCGACGGCAGGATGCTCGGCGGTGCCCGGGAACCCCGACTTGCGCCTCCTCTACACGGACAGCACCCGCTCGGTCTCCCGGGCTATCATCAGCTCCTCGTTGGTAGGGACCACCAGGATGCCGACCCTGCTGTCCTTCGCCGAGACGACCTTTTCGACGCCCCTTACCCTGTTGGCCTCGGGGTCGATGCGGGCGCCCAGCACCTCGAGCCCGCGGCAGATCATCTCCCGCATCTCGGGGCCGTTCTCGCCTATTCCGGCAGTGAATGCGAGGGCGTCCAGCCTGCCCATGGTCACGGCATAGGCGCCGATGTGCTTGCGGACCTTGTCCGCGAAGAGGTCGAGCGCCAGGGCCGCCCTCTCGTTGCCCGCCGCGGCGGCTGCCTCGACGTCCCTCATGTCGCTGGAGACCCCCGACACCCCGAGGAGACCGCTTCTCTTGTACACCATGTCCTTGACCTCTGAAACGCTCATCCCGTGGTTCTCCATCAAGTCCAGGAGGATCGCCGGGTCCACGTCGCCAGACCTGGTGCCCATCATCACGCCGCACATCGTTCCGTATCCCAGGCTGGTGTCGATGCTCCTGCCGCCCTTCACGGCGGTGATGCTGCTGCCGTTGCCGAGATGGCAGACGATCAGGCAGAGGTCTTCCAGGGGTCTCCCGAGGATGCGTGCGGTCTGCATGGCGACGTACTGGTGGCTCGTCCCGTGGAAGCCGTACCTCCTCATCCGCTTCTCCTCGTACACGCTCCACGGCAGGGGATACACATAGGCGACCGGGGGCATGGTCTGGTGGAACGCGGTGTCGAACACCGCGACGTTGGGGACTCCGGGGAGGGCGTCCATGGAAGCCCTGATGCCCAGGAGATTCGGGGGATTGTGGAGGGGCGCCATGGCGCTGCACTCCTCCAGCTTCGCGATCACCTCCGGGCCTATGGCGACCGAATCGGTGAACTTCTCGCCGCCGTGGACCACCCTGTGCCCGACCGCTCCGATCTCCCCGAGGGAGGAGAGGACGCCCGCCTCGGGATCGACGAGCATCTCGAGGAGCATCTCGAGCCCTGTGCGGTGGCTGGGAACGGGCTTCTCCACGATGTGCTTCTCCCCGTCCCTGACCCTGTACTCCATCCTCCCCTGCTCCAGCCCGATCCTCTCGAGCAGGCCGGAGGCTATGGCCTCGCCCGAGGAGCTCTCGACCAGTCTGAACTTGATGGACGAACTGCCGCTGTTGATTACGAGGATCTTCATTCGATCGGCCTCCCGCCGTGGATGATCCGGAATTCGTGCAGGACTGGTTCGCGAAGAATAACCGAGACGTGACGCGCCCGCAACAAGCGTCAGGAACCGTCCTGCGGAGATGCCGCGCCGGCGTGCCTCCTCTCCTCGCGCCACTCGCGGTGCAGCACTGCCATCAGGAGGGCCCAGAGGGCGGTATAGCTGTAGTTCGTCAGCAGCGAACCGAACTGGGCGGCTACGAGCAGAGCGACGAAGGACGCGAAGACGCCGAGGGCGACAGCAGACCTCTCCGGGTCGCGGGTTCGCAGGAACAGGCGCGCGGCCGAGACGGCCGTTCCTGCGACCATGACGGCGAGGAGCGCTGCGCCCGTCAGGCCCATGTTGAAGTATGCCTGCCAGAACGACCCGTCGATGAAGGCGTGGGTCCACATCCTGGAGTAGTCCAGCCTGTAGTAGGTGATCGTGGCGCCCAGGCCGTTTCCCAGGAGCACCTCCTGTCCGGTGGTCTCGTCGAGTATCTCCGACCAGGACATGAGCCGTATGAGGAGCGAGCCGTCGATGGGCAGCTGGCTCTCCTCACCCTGGACCCTCTGTCCGATGTCTCCCGTGCTGAGGAGCCCGGTGACCGAGACCGCGGCCACGGCAGCAGCCAGAAGCAGAGCTATGGGCACCGCCATCAGCGCCTTCCCGGCATGGCCCGCGGACGGCTCCCTCTTCGCGAGGTCGAGGATCCACGAGAGTGCGAGAGCGGTCACCACTCCGCCCCAGAGCGCCCTCGTCTGCGAGAGCAGCACCGCTCCCGCCATCACGACCACCGCGGGCAGGAACAGCAGGAGGGGCGGCTTCGTGGAGTCCTTCCACATCCTCGCAGTGAACATGAGCATGAGCACGGCTATCGCGTTCGGCTGCCTCGTTGCGACTCTCAGGCCGCTGCTGGTCATCCTGTAGACGCCCTCGCCGGTCCCCGTGACTGCTTTCACGAAGAAGACGAGTCCGGCTGCCGCGCCGGCGGCGACAAGGAGCGTGACGATCCCCCGCCTCCGTCCCGCCTCTGACACGATCCAGCAGAAGGGGAAGAACGCCGCATATCCGAAATAGGTCTTCTGGCTGACCAGGAACTCCAGGTCGGCGCCCCTCGAGATCCCTCTGACGAGAGCGGCCGCGACGGCCGCCAGGAAGCACGCGGTGACTGCCGGAAGGAATCCGCGCACGCCCTCCGTGGCAGGATCGTGGTCGGCCAGGGCGACAAGCCAGAGCGCCGCGACCCACAGACCGAGGATTTCGTCCACTCTCATCGAAATGCCGCCGATGGCGATCGTGGCCGCCTCCAGCTCGAAGTCGGAGAAGAGCACTATGATCGAGAGCGCCAGCGCGGCCGATCTGAACGGAGAGCCCAGGCTGACCGACATCAGGCAGGCTCCAGCCGCTGCGGCGAGGACGATGGTGAATGCGTCGAGAGGAAGCGATGCCGCGAGCGCAGCCGCTATCGCCGCGAGACCGAGCGTCTCGGGGCGCAGAGGCTTCGAGCGAAGCCCGGCGGCTGCAGATTCCGTTCCGGTCCCTCCTGCTATGTGCGCGGACCGGCCGGCCCCGAGACGGACGCCGCCGCCGCCAGGCCGAGATCGCGGCACCGGGACAGCGCTGATGCGTCGGGCCCGAACTGGCAGGCGACGCTGCCGAGCATCCGGACCTTCATGCCCGTGAGAGCCTCTTCGAGCTGGCGCACCGACTCCCCGCTCCATCCGTAGGACCCGAAGGCTCCGCCGGCGAGGTTGCGCCTCTTCAGCCCCCCGAGGTAGCACACGAGGTCCGAGACCGTGGGGAACATGTTCCCGTTCAGGGTCGGCGACCCCAGCATCAAGGCTCCGGCGTCCAGCAGCTCGGCGGCGATGTCGCTCCGGTGGCTGGAGCGGAGGCTGCATACCAGGGGAATCGCTCCGCCTGCAGCCGCACCCTCGGCGATGGCGTGGGCCATCTTCTCGGTCGCGCGCCACATCGTGTCGTAGGCGATCACGACCCTGCTCCCGGGGGCCTGCGCGGCCCAGCGTGCATAGCGCCCGACGATCCACTCCGGCCCGGTCGTGGTGCCGGTCCTCCAGAGGGGGCCGTGGTCGGGTGCTATGACGTCCATGTCGAGGCCTGCGGAGGCGACCTTCGCGAGGAGCTTCTCCACGAGCTGGGAGTAGGGCATGAGGATGTTGGCATAGTATCGGCCGGCTTCCTGGAGAAGCACGCTCTCCTCGTTCTCGTCGGCGAACAGCCTGGCAGTGGCGAGGTGCATCCCGAATGCGTCCTGCGAGATCAGAAGCTTCCTGGAGGGGATGTAGGTGAACATGCTGTCCGGCCAGTGGAGCATCTTCGTCTCCATGAAGACCAGCTCGGCATCCCCGGCCTCGGTCCTGGAGCCGTCCGCAGCCACTTCGATCCCTTCGAGGCCGAGCTGCATCGAGAGGTTCTTCGCCCCGGCGGCGGAGGCGATGACCCTGCCCGGCTTCATAGCAGCGACGGCCGCCGGGAGGCTCCCGGAATGGTCCATCTCGGAATGGTTCGAGACTATGACCGAAACCGACGATGGATCGGCCACCGAGGCTATGCGCTCCATCATCTGGTCGAAGAAGGGCGCCTTCACGGTGTCGAACAGGACAGTCTCGCGCCCCTTGAGGAGGAAGGCGTTGTATGTTGTTCCCCGGTGGGTGGAGTATCCGTGGAAGTCCCTGAGGTCCCAGTCCACGGCCCCTACCCAGTAGAAGCCCTCCATCAGCTCGACAGCCCTCCAGGTACCGCTCATGCGCACCCTCCACCCTTCAATGCCGCGGCGGCGGCTTCGACGAACGGCGCCAGGATTTCGGCGGCCTTCTCCAGGAAATCGCGGTCGGCTTCGTCGAAGGCAGCCGGCTCGTGCGAGTCTATGTCGAGCTCCCCTGCGATCGTGCCATCCGCGCGGAACACCGGCACCACGGCCTCGGACTTCACCTCGGGACTGCAGGCGAGGTACTCGGATTCCCGGGTCACGTCGTCCACGACGAGCGTCCTGCCCAGCTCTGCGGCACGTCCGCAGACACCGCGGCCGAAACCGATCCTCACGTGCTCGGTGGGCTCGCCGGAGAAGGGGCCGAGGACCAGAGTCCCCGGATTCGCCGGGTCGGAGAGGTAGAAGCCGACCCAGTCGTAGCCGCGTACCGATCTCCTCAGCAGCACGGACGCAGAGGCCAGAACGGCCTCGGGAGCGCCGTTCTCGCGTACGGCAGCGCGCAGACTCTCCATTACGGCTCCGTAGTCGGCCCTCGGCTCCTTCCGCCGCATCTCCCTCCACGCGGCGAAGGCGCGCCTGACATGGGGAATCGTTATCGTTCCTCCGATGAGGGAGGCTATCCCCAAGGCCTCGGCAAGCCTGGGCGTGGACACGCCCAGGTCGGCGCACCTCGCCAGATGGTAGCTCACGCAGTCGTCGCACCGCAGGGCGAGCGAAACGGCAAGAGCCACGAGCTCCCTGGTCTCGGCGCCCAGCTCGCCTCCGTCGCGGAAGGCCACTGCGTCGAGGCTGTAGAGCCGCTTCAGAACATGGTCAGCGTTCTCGAGAACGATCCCGTTGAGGAGATCCCTCTCCTTCATGAAGCGCTCGCGCACAGACGGGCCTTCCATGGCGCCTCCGAAGTGCGTGGCGGCCTGCGGGAGATGCAGCCGGATCCGGCTACTTCCTGCCGGCCAGCTCCCTGTCGATGATGTAGAGCCCGCCCGGGGCGCCGCCCGTCATCTTCAGCTTCTGGACCACCTCGTCGGCGTGGGCCTCCTCCTCGACCTGCTCGTCGACGAACCACTTCAGGAAGCTCTGGGAGGCATAGTCCTTCTCGGAAACGGCCAGGGTCATCAGACCGTCTATCCTCGAGGTGATGTGCTGCTCGTGGGCGAAGGCGGCCTCGAAGGCCTCGAGGGGGGTCTTCCACTCGGTCTGGGGTTTCGCGATCGCACCCATCTCGACCCTGCCGCCTCTTTCGCAGATGAAATCGAAGAACTTCATGGCGTGCGCGCTCTCCTCCCCCGCCTGCACCCTCATCCAGTGGGCGAAGCCGCGGAGGTTGACGCTCTCGAACCATGCCGACATCGAGAGGTACAGGTGCGAGGAGAACAACTCCTCGCCGATCTGGGCGTTGAACTCGTCCTGGATCTTCTTCGAGATCATCTCCTACCCCTTCCAGAGACCGTGGATGTTGCAGAACTCGCGGGCGCCGACGGCCGATGCCTCGGGGCCGGGGAAGAATGCCTCGGGAGGGCCTCCGGGCGAGAGGAAGGCCCTGCAGGATCTCCCGTCGGCCGAGAACTCGATCCATTCGATGAAATGGGCGTCGAGCATCGGATGGGGAACGCTGCCGACCTTCACGAGGTATCCGTCGGCAGTTCTGGATATCACGGGAACATGCTTCTCGAGCGAGGAATCGGCGGTCTGTTCGTCGAGGAGCAGCATCGGCTCGCCGCAGCAGACGAGCGTGCCCGCACCTGCGTGCAGCACCTCGACGACATTGCCGCACAGTGCGCACCTGTAGATCCTGCGGTTTTCGGCCATCTCTCCACCTCCCATGCGTCGAATCTAATGTCTTCCGCGCCTCGAGACACCGGTCGGCGGCCCGGGTGGACCTCGCTTCAAACCCCGCCGGGCGCCGGGAGTTTCCCGCGGGCCGGCTGCCTTGCCGCCAGGCGGGCCGTCAGCACGTCCAGGGCCTCCTCGAGGGACATTCTCGCCTGTTCGCCGCTGGACATGTCCTTCAGCGTGACGCTCCTCTCGGCGGCCTCCTCGGGGCCGGCGACCGCGGTGAAGGACGCTCCCCTGCGCGACGCCTCCCTGAACTGCCTGGCGAGCCTGCCGCACTCCAGGCTCGCCAGGACCGAGAGGCCCCGCGACCTCATGGCCTCCGCGGCCTCTACGGCCCAGGGCAGCTCGGAAGGAGAGAAGACGGCCATGAAGACGTCCGGGGCCCCGGGCCTGCCCGGGGCGGGCAGCCCCAGGGTCTCCAGGAAGAGCTTCAGAGTGAGCATCCCGAGTCCGAAGCCGACTCCGGGAACCGGCTTCCCGCCGAATATGCCCACGAGGTTGTCGTACCGGCCGCCTCCGCAGATCGCCCTGCGGTTCTCGCCGCCGGCGTCCAGCAGCTCGAAGACGATCCCGGTGTAGTAGTCCAGCCCCCTCGCGATGCCTGCGTCGAAGGAGGCGGAGCCGACACCGGCCGCTGCGAGGAGGCTCTCGAATTCGCGCAGCCTCTCCAGCTCGCCCCCGGCGGCGCCATGCTCCGCGAGCCATCCGTCGTCCAGGCTGGAACAGCTCGAGAATCGCTCCACGGAATCGGCTGCTCCGCCCAGCGTCTCCGATGCCCAGGCCCTCCACTCTCCGGCGGGCAGCTTGGACTTCCGGTCGATGATCGCAAGCGCCTTCTGGTGCAGCGTCTCCGCGACGCCCAGCGACGCGAGCACCTCGGAAGCCAGACGCCTGCTGGAGTATCGTATGGAATACGAGCCGGGCGGAGCTCCGAGACCTCGCATTATCCCGTCGAGCACGGCGACCACCTCGGCATCGGCGGCCAGGCTGTCCGACCCGAGGATGTCGCAGTTGAACTGCCTGAACTCCCTGACTCTGCCCCTCTGGGGTCTCTCGTACCTGAAGCACACGGGGAACGACATCCACCTCGCCGGCATCGGCGTGTCGGGCGCGCCGGCTATCATCCGGGCGAGGGTCGGCGTCATCTCCGGCCTCAGGACCACCTCCCTGCCGCCGCGGTCGGTGAAGCGATAGCTCTGCTCCATCACCAGCTCGCTGCCGGACTTGGCGAGGAAGAGCTCCAGAGGCTCGATGACCGGGCCGTCGTACTCCTCGAACCCGTAGGAGACGGCGACTCGGCGTATGACGGCCGCAATCCCCTCTTCGACGGCCATGGCGTCCGGATAGAGCTGCCTCATTCCTGCAAGCGGCTTCACGGGAAGGTCCATCTGTCCTCCAACGCCATGCTGCAGCCGGAGCTGCAGTCCGGTCGACCTTTCGCGGCGCTAGCCGACCCGGAAGGTGTTCCCGCCGACCCTCTTGGCTTCATAGAGCAGCGTGTCGGCCCTTGCTACAGTCTCCCTGACGGCTTCTCCCGGGACGGCGGCGGTGGCTCCTGCGGAGATGGAGATGGCCAGCCCCGCCCCCTCCAGTCCGGGATCGGATGCGCCCACGATGCTCCGGAACCTCTCGCATGCGGCCACGAGATCCGGTCCTGAGGCACCCGGGAGGATCACGAGGAACTCGTCGCCTCCCCATCTGCACAGGGTGTCGGAGGGCCTCAGGGTCGACAGCATCGAACCGGCTACGACCCTCAGCACACGGTCGCCCGCCTCGTGGCCGAGCCTGTCGTTCACCTCCTTGAATCCGTCCACGTCGAGCATCGCGACGCCGAACCCCCACCCGTAGCGGACAAGCGACGCCCTGGAGGAGGAGAGCACGTTCTGGGCGTGCCTGCGGTTGCCGACACCGGTGAGGTGATCCAGCATCGCGAGCTTTTCGAGCGCTTCCAGCCTCTTCCTCAGCACAAAGGAGTTGAGGTACTCGTCGAAGTACTCGATCACGCCGACGGCCGCCCCGTCAAGCTCCACGGGGACCGACCTTAGCTGGACCCTTATCCTGTACCCGAGCTTGTGCTTCAGATAGACGACGGATTCCTGCCATGCGAGCATGTCCATGGCCCGGCATGCGGGGCACGAGTTCCGGCACAGCCTCCTGCCCTTCTCGTCGACGTGGACCAGTATCCCGTCCGAGCACCTCGTTCCCAGGACCTCTGCGGCGGAATAGCCGGTAAGCTTCTCCGCCGCCGGGTTCCAGTGCACGATCGCCCGGGCCGCGTCAACCGCGCAGGCTGCTTCGAAGAGGGTGTCCAGATGACGCCTGCAGACGACGCCCAGAACCATGTCGCTTCCCCTGCATTCCATTCCCATATTGCAGAAACAAACGACCGGGGAGGTCCGGGTCAAGGGTTCCTCCCGGCGGTCTGCGGCTCCGCCTTGCGCGGCGGCGGGTCGGAGCGAGGAACCGGAGGAGCGTCGTCAGGGTTGCCTCCTCGAACGGCGAAAGGAGCGAAATGAGAAACCTGGAAGTCGCGACTGCTCTGATCTTGGCCGCCCTTTCAGCCTGCGGCAGCGCGGAGGGACGTCAGCCGCCCGGCGGATCGGGTCAGGGCGCGCAGGGCTTCGAGATGGACGGCTTCACGCTCGAATGGGAGATCACAGGCGACAGCATGCGGGTGAGCATGAGCGCGCCTACCACCGGCTGGATCGCACTGGGCTTCCATGCCACGGCAGCCATGAAGGACGCGGACATCCTTATCGGATACGTTGACGCCTCCGGGGCGCATCTCCGGGACGACTTCGGGACTGACTACACGAGACACCAGCCCGACGTCGAACTCGGCGGAAGCTCCGACTTCTCAGGCCTCGAAGGCTCGGAGGCCGACGGCATCACCACCCTGTCCTTCGTGCTGCCTCTGTCGTCCGGCGACTCACGTGACAGACACCCCGCCCCCGGACAGCCCTGCAAGGTGATACTCGCCGCCGGATCGGACGGGAACGACAGCTTCAGTGGAATGCACCAGTGGGCCGAGACGGTAGAGCTGACGTTCTGACAGGCGGAGAGGGAGACTGGCCCAGGCCGAGGCTCCTCGCCAGCAGGTGCCTGGAGTTCGACCACTGCCGGTGGAACGGAGCCGTCGTCGAATCGGAGATCGTCAGGCTGCTCGCCGGCAGGGCCGACTTCGTGACTGTCTGCCCGGAGGTGGGCATCGGCCTGGGAGTGCCCAGGGACCCCATCCGGCTGGTCGGAAGCGGCTCGGAATCCGTCAGGCTGATCCAGCCCTCGACCGGGATGGATCTAACGGAGAAGATGCGGGACTTCTCGCGGCAGTTCATCGCCGGACTCGGCCCTGTGGACGGTGCGATCCTCAAGTTCCGCTCGCCGTCCTGCGGCATCTCCGATGTCAGAGTGCATTCCCCGGAAGGGAGCCGCGGCCCGGCAGGCAGACGTCCCGGGCTTTTCGGAGAAGCAGTTCTGGAGGCGCTCGAGGGTGTTCCCGTGGTTCACGAGGGAAGGCTGTTGAACCTCGCGCTGAGGGAGCACTTCCTCACCGGAATCTTCACGCTGGCAAGGTTCAGGTCGGCCCGGGAGGAGGCTCTCTCGTCGCGCAGGGCCGGCCCTCTGGTCGAATTCCATTCCTCGGCCAAGCTGCTCCTCATGGGAACCAGCCAGAAGGAGGAGCGGGTACTGGGCCGGATCGTCGCCGGTTCGGGGGCGCGGCTCGAGCATGCGCTCGAGGAGTACCGGGCCGGACTGGGGCGGGCTCTCGCCAGGCCGGCGGGAAGGGGCCCGCTGGTAAATGTCCTTCTGCATGCGATGGGCTACTTCAAGGACAGGCTGGAGCCGGCCGAGAAGGCGGTCTTCCTGGACTGCCTGGAGGGCTTCAGGGCGGGGAGGCTGCCCCTCAGCGCCTGTCAGGCCGTTCTGCGGGCGTGGAACGCCAGGCATCCGGACGAATGGCTCTCGGGACAGCTCTTCTTCAGGCCCTTCCCGCCCGGTCTCTCGGACATGGGGGATTCGGGCAGGGGCAGGCCCGTACGGTGAACGAAAGGCGTTCCGCGGAGGGCGGGCATGGACGCCGCGCGAAACTGGACGCTGGAAGGAGGACGGGATGGTGAAGGACGACCGGCTGCACGGTTTCAGGGAGGTCAGGCCGGAGGAGATCGAGCGGAATGCCTTCTCTTCGATAGGCGCCGACTGGATGCTGGTGACCGCGGGAGGGCCCGGCTCCTGGAACACCATGACCGCTGCATGGGGGGCCATGGGACATCTCTGGGAGAGGAACGTCTGCTTCGCGTTCGTGAGACCCGGCCGGCACACGTTCTCCTTCATGGAGGCATGCGCATCCTTCTCCCTGAGCTTCTTTCCGCCGGAGTGGAGGAAGGCTCTCGAGTTCTGCGGCACGCATTCTGGCCGCGACACGGACAAGGCGGCGGCTACGGGCCTTCAGCCATTCGAGGCCGTCCCGGGATGCGTGGCCTTCACGCAGGCAGACCTGGTCATCGCCTGCAGGAAGATTCACGTGCTGGACATAGACCCCGCCGGATTCGTCGACGGCTCCATCGCCGACCTGTATCCGGAGGGGGATTATCACAGGATGTACGTCGGCGAGGTTGTAAGGGTTCTCGAGAGATGAGCCGGCGTCGGGGCGGAACGCCGGGGCTCAGTCCGGCACCAGCCGGCTCCTCAGGTCGTTCATGTCCCTGAAGTGCCTGCGCTCCTCCTCGAGGATCCTGGCCAGGGTCGCTCCGAGGGGGCCGGGCCTGCCTGCTCCAGCCTCGGAGTAGAAGAAGATGCTGTCCATCTCCCGCCTTATCGCGAAGTCCATCGCCGGGCCGACCCCCTCGCCTATCTTCTCAAGCTCGTCTGAGAGGCGCGATCTGCTGAATATGCGCGCATAGGCGTCGAGGACGGAGAACTCCGCGGCCGGATCCGCCGGGCACTCGGATTCAGCGCCGGCGAGGCGCCTGAAATCGTCGGCATGGGCGTGCTCCTCGTCGGCGAGGCGGGCGAAGAGCTCCTTCAGCGCCTCCTGCGAGGAGAAGGCTTCCGAGAGCGCTCTGTAGAGCCGCTCGCCGTTCTGCTCGATGCCTATCGCGATCCTGCAGATCCTCTCGGCTTCGAACGGCCCGCTCACAGCCCGCCCTCCGGAAGGTCCTCCGGCCTGATCGTGTAGGCCGCCGGCATCTGCGGCGTCCACATCACATTCGGAGCGACGGGAAGGATCTGGGATGTCTCGGAGATCTCCCTCAGAGCTTCTATCATCCTCTCCAGCATGCCGAAGGGCGCCGAGAAGACCAGCTCGTGGTTCTGCGTGCCCCCGAAGCGCCTGTCTCCTGCGCATGGCAGCCCGATCACGGGCCTGCGGGAATCCGTCACGAAGCCGATGGAGGAGCAGACCGCCGCCTCTGCCACGGTATCCGCGGCGACCTTCTCGCCGGTGTCGTACACCACGGAATGGACCAGTCTCATGGCCTGGGCCGGATTGCAGTAGAAGAGGACCGCGTGCGGCTCCCACCCCTCCGACTCGGCGAGCGGTGCCACAAGGAGCGCCTCGAACAGGCGGCCACGATCGCCCAGCTTGAAGGTGTTCTCGAAGAACACCCTGCCGGCCGAGGCGTCGGCCACGTACTTCCCTACGGCGGCCGTGCCGTTCCTGAATGCGTCGGGGGTCTCGATCAGGCCTGTGCAGGCCGCTCCGATGGAGCAGACCATCTCCTCGGGCACGCCCGCTACCGTCCTGCCCTGGTGCCTGGCCATCGAAATCATCTGGCAGATGTTCAGCTTGAAGGGCAGAGGCTTCTTCGGTAGATCGTCACGCCTCTCCAGCAGCCTGACCGCCACTGGAAGCGTCTCCAGCCTGAGCATGGCCATGAACTCCGAGGAGAGCGTCTTCCTGTCCAAGTCAACCGACCTCCGGTCTCGAGGTGGAACAGAATGGCCTCCTGAACGGAGAATCTAAGGAGGACGGCTGCCGCGGCAAGGTTCAGCGGTCGGGCAGGGCTGATGCGACGACGAATGCCACCGCAAGGATGACGGCGACCGCGACGAGAGTCGCGGCGCTGCCGCCTGCCGTGTCGATGAAGCGCGCCGCGACCTGTATGATCCCCTGGAGCGCATCCCTCGGTACGAGTCCCGTGACCAGCCCGGCCCCGAGCTTCGACACGGCAAGGAGAGCCGCCGCCCCGGCGGTCGCCAGCCCTGCCACCCTCATCCTGAAGGTCATGATCCCTGGCCTCTTCCGCAGAAGGTTCAGAGCGGCCTCTATCCTGGCCTCGAGGATCTCGGGCGCGGCCATGGAGTCCCTGAGGCGGCAGTCGATCTCGTGTTCGCGAGCAAGCGCCGCGGTGCAGTCGGGGCACGATTCCGCGTGCCGCCGGTACTCCTCGGCCTCCTCCGCGCCCTTGAGCCCGAGGAGGAGCTCGATCGCTTCAGCAGATCTGCTGCAGGAGATCATCTTCCCTGTCCTCCAGAAGGCTTCTGAGCCTCCGCCTCGCCCGCAGCAGGTACACCCTGACGCTGGGCTCCGGGATCCCCAGAACCTCTCCCACCTCCGCGTGCGTGAGCTCTCCGAAATAGACCAGGGTGAGGAGAGCCCTGTCTCGCTCCATGAGGGCGGCCATGGCGCTCTCCAGCCCGGGATCCAGGCCTGCGTCGGGAGGGGGATCGCAGACCCCCATCTCCTCTATCTCCTCTCCCTCGAGGTCCGTCCTGCCATGGCGCTTCCTCAGATGGTCAACGGAGGCGCGCCGGGCGATCGCCGCGAGCCAGGAGGGGAAGCGCGAGCAGTCCTTCAGCGTGCTCAGGCCGAGCCATGCCTTGACGAAGACCTCCTGGGCGACGTCCTGCGCATCGTCGGGATCGCCGACAGTCCGGCGGGCGAGGGAGAATACGAAACCCGAATAGGTCGAGACGAGCTCCGCGAAGGCTTTCCTGTCTCCGGCCCTGGCCGATTCTATCACACTCAGCCTCGAGGGTTCGGATATCAACTCTGGTTCTTCTGCCTGTCCACGAGGAGCCAGACGGCCACGAACGCCAGTCCCAGCAGCACCACGAAACCGGAGGCGCCGAGAAGCACGGAATCGCCCGTGAACGGGAACATGAGAGCGAGGCCGAATCCGATGCCCACAAGGATGATCCCGGTCCTGAGGCTCCTCTTCCCGCTGCTGCCTGAGCGGCGTCCCTTCACTGCCTCGACGATCTCGCGCACCTCGTCGGGGCTCCGCCCGGCGGCGACGGCGCTCGAGATCATCTGGTTCAGCATCGTCTGCTGCTTGTGCTGGAGAATGATGACTGTCGCGGCTATCGCGAGCGGGCCTCCGATGCTAAGGACTATGGCCGCAATCGGTACAAGGTTTTCCATCACGAACCTCCTCTCGGTTCCGCCGTTAACGACGGCTTCCCGGGGGCTGGGGTTACACTCCCGGTGCGCGATGGGGGGAATCGAGACATATATGACTCCGCCGTGCGGTCGGAGGAAGGCGGAGGTGGCCGATGACCAGGAGTCTGAGGGGAATCGGGG
Source organism: uncultured bacterium (assembly GCA_964569245.1). Classification (GTDB taxonomy): domain Bacteria; phylum Fermentibacterota; class Fermentibacteria; order Fermentibacterales; family Fermentibacteraceae; genus JAAYTY01. The sequence continues at coordinate 99,274 of CAZMTK010000004.1, forward strand.
GCAGGCAGGGTCTCCCGCCCGGCACCCTCGCGGGCGTCGAGGGGGAGGAGGCGGTCCCTACCAGGATAGATCTGATCTGCTGGGGCCGGGAGGATTACAGGATCAGCGAGAGCGTCGAGGCGCAGGACCTCGGGAGGCTCGCATGCGAATGGCCGGTGCGCTGGATAAGGGTGAGGGGCCTGGGCGACCTGGGGGAAGTGGCGCGGATCGGCGAGGCGTTCGGCATTGATCCTCTGCAGCTCGAGGACGCTGTGAACAGCCACGACAGACCCAAGGCCGAAGAGGCCGACGGCAGGGTCTTCGTATCGGCGGGCGCCATCTTGCCGGATCCCGGCGGAGGCACGGCCACCGTGCACATGCACATCGGCTTCATGATGCATGAGGACACGGTAATCAGCTTCGAACAGGGCGACACCACGCAGTTCGAAGCGGTGATCGAGAGGATGAAGAGGCCGGGAAGCAGGCTCAGGCGTCTTGGCGTGGACTATCTGCTCTATGCGCTGCTGGACGCCGTGATCGACGGGTACTTCGTGACTCTCGAGCACTTCGCGGACTCGATCGAGAGACTCGAGGAGGATGTCGTCGCCGGCGACGGCGAGGATCTCCTCCAGAGGATACACTCCCTGCGCAACGAGATGCTGGGCTTCAGGAGGACCGTCTGGCCCCTGCGCGAGCTGGTGGGGAACCTGGTGAGGACCGGGACCGGCGCCTTCTCCGACGAGGTGGGACCGTACCTGCGCGACCTCTACGACCATGCGATTCAGGTCATCGAGACTGCCGAGACCCTGAGGGAGATGCTCGCCGGCATGCTGGACACCTATCTCTCCAGCGTGAACAACAGGATGAGCCAGGTCATGAAGGTGCTGACAGTCATCGCTACCGTCTTCATGCCGCTGACCTTCATCGCCGGGATATACGGGATGAACTTCGAGCACATGCCCGAGCTGCAGAAGCCCTGGGCATACCCCCTGGTGCTCGCGCTGATGCTCTGCCTCGGCACCGGCATGCTGGCATTCTTCAAGAGGAAGGGCTGGCTGTAGGCTGGGGGCTCCGCGGAAGGCTCCGACGGAGCCCCCTTCGCCGGGGCGCGATTCCGGCGCCGGCCTTCAGGAGGCGTAGGCCGACATGTCGAACAGCCCGTGACCCGACAGGTTCAGCAGGATGGTCCGCGCGACGCCGAGCCTCTTCGCTTCGAGCGCCTCCCTGATGGCGGCCGCCACTGCGTGCGCCGACTCGGGCGCGGGCAGGATGCCCTCGGAGCCGAGGAACGCCTGCGCGGCGCGGAAGACCTCCTCCTGCCCGAGGGCGAGCGGCTCCACCATGCCCGAGGCGACGCAGTGGCTCACCAGCGGCGACATCCCGTGGTAGCGCAGCCCTCCCGCATGGATCGGCGGCGGGACGAAGTCGCGTCCGAGCGTGTGCATGAAGAGCAGGGGCGTCAGCCCCGCGCAGTCGCCGTTGTCGTATCTGAGCGAGCCGCGCGTGAGGCTGGAGCACGCCTCCGGCTCCACAGCCACGAATCGGCATCTGGCCCTTCCTCCCAGCACCTCGCCCAGCATCGGGAAGGCCAGACCTGCGAAGTTCGAGCCTCCGCCCACGCATCCTATCACCACGTCTGGCTCGCACCCCATCTCGCGGAGCTGTGCGAGCGCCTCCTGTCCGATGAGGGTCTGATGCATGAGCACGGCGTCGAGCACCGAGCCGAGGGCGTACTTGGCGCCGCCCCCCGCAACAACCTCCTCGACCGCCTCCGAGATCGCGATTCCGAGGCTTCCTGGATGGTCGGGGTCCCCAGCGGAGATCCTTCTCCCGCTGGCAGTGGCGCTGCTGGGGCTCTCCAGGACCTCGGCGCCGAAAAGGTTCATCATGGCCTTGCGTCCGGGCTTCTGCCGGAAGCTCGCCCTCACCATGAAGACCCTGGTCCTGAGGCCGAAGCGGCTGCATGCATGGGCCAGCGCCGAGCCCCACTGGCCCGCCCCGGTCTCTGTCACCAGGGCGCCCACCCCGTCGGCAGCGGCCAGGCATGCCTGCACCACCGCGGTGTTGCTCTTGTGGCTTCCGGTCGGGGAGACTCCCTCGTACTTGTAGAGGATCTTCGACTCTACGCCCAGCTGCCTTTCCAGCCCGACCGCTCTCACGAGAGGCGTGGGTCTCCAGAGCTCGAGGACCTCCATCGCCTTCGCAGGCACCGGGATCCGGGGGTCCATGGATGTCTCGTGCGCCACGAAGCCCGGAGCGAAGATCGGACTCAGGTCGTCCGGAGCCAGTGGACTGCCTGTGGCCGGGTGCAGCGGCGGAGGCGGCAGCGAAGGAAGCAGCGGCTTGATGTTGAAGAAGCTGTCTGGAATAAGGCATCTCCTGCGGGAGGCGAATCGTTCCATTCCGGTATCCTTTCCCTGAGTGTTGCGCCGGGCGGGAGGCGGCTCCCGCCGCTGGACAGATCGATGATGGAAAGGCTTCGGATTACAGGGCGGCGGGGGCCGCCCAGCGGAAGGCAGCAGCCGGAATGCGGCGTGCGCCGCATGCTGTCTCGAGGATGGCCGTCGCGGTGTTCATGGCCGGTAACATCCGGGCTCCAGCAGCCGCGGTCAATCCCTGCGTTCAGGCTCAGCTTCCGAAGAACGACTCCACTTCGGCAGGCCCGGTGCCGGTGAGGTCGAAGAACATCCTCTCCAGCGATGTCTCGTCCACTCCACGGGTCTCTACAATGGCGGCAAGCCGGCCTCTGTCCAGTATGGCCAGCCTGTCGCAGGTCCTCCTGACTATCGAGAGGGTGTGGCTGGAGAGGACTACGGCAGCCCCTCCGGATGCCGCATGTCTGCACATCCTGTTGAAGGTCTCGGCCGAAGCGGGGTCCAGACCCACGAGCGGCTCGTCGATGACGTACACCGCGGGCCTGGGCAGGAAGGCCGCCGAGAGGGCGACCCTCTGAGTCATCCCGTGGGAGTAGGTCTCGGCCCTCTGGTCGAGCCAGCCCCCCATGTCGAACAGTTTCTCCTGCAAGGCTATCCTCGCCTCCGCGACATTTCCGGGGATGCCGCGGGCCCTGGCCATGAACCGGAGGAACTCCCTGCCCGTAAGCCTCGGATAGAGCGAAGGCTGGTCGGGCACGAAGGAGACCGCGGCTCTGGCCCTGTCGGTATCTGCGAGAGCGTCAGTCCCCGCTATCGAGATTCCGCCCGAGTCGGGGATCACCAGCCCGGCGATCATCTTAAGAGTGGTCGTCTTCCCCGCGCCGTTGGGCCCCAGGAGCCCGATGATCTCGCCTCCGCCGACGGAGAGGTCCAGGGAGTCTACCGCCAGCTTTCCGCCGAACGACTTCGACAGCCTGCTCAGGACGAGGACCGGGGCGTCAGCGTCCACCGACGAGAGCCTCCAGGAAGGCATCCTGCTCGAAGGGGGCCAGGTCGCGCTCTCCCTCTCCGGTGCCGACGAAGTCCACGGGCAGGGAGAGCCTGTGGGCGATGGCCAGGACGGCCCCGCCCCTGGCGGTGCCGTCGAGCTTCGTGAGGACCAGCCCGGTGAGCGGCAGCGCCGCTCCGAACTGCTCCGCCTGGGTCGCAACCGACTGGCCGACCGAAGCGTCGAGCACCAGCAGGCTCCTGTGCGGAGCTCCCGCCATCGCCCTGCCGCAGACGCGATGGATCTTCGACAGCTCGTCCATAAGCCCGCGCCTGTTGGGCAGCCTGCCTGCCGTGTCCACCAGCGCCGTGTCGACTCCCGAGGAAAGCGCTCTCCTGACGCCGTCCCAGGCGGCCGCCCCGGGGTCGGTGCCCGCGGGGCGTGTGAGAGTCTCGACTCCCAGCCTTCGCCCCCATTGCTCGAGCTGCTCTGCGGCAGCGGCGCGGAAAGTGTCGGCACAGACGAGCAGGACCCTGCGTCCTGCGTCCAGCTCCAGCCTGGCGAGTCGCGCTATCGTGGTGGTCTTGCCCGAGCCGTTCGCACCTACGACCAGGACCACCTCGGGGCGAGCCTCCGTCCGGGGTGCGGACGGGGGGACCGGGAACTCGTCGGCCAGCGCCTTCCTGAGGGCGTCGCGCCAGTGCATCCCCGACCTTCCCGCAAGGCCGGACATGGCGGAGACGGCCCTCTCGGCGGCCTCCCAGCCCAGGTCGCTCTCGAGGAGGACCTCCTCGGCCTCGGCCAGTGCGGCCTGATCGATTGCTCTGCCGTGCCTGAACACGCCCTCGAGCCTCGAGGCGAGCGCCTCCCTGCTTCTGGCGAGCACTTCGAGCAGGCTCATGATTCCTTCTCGATCCCCTCGAGGCTCACCGAGGCCAGGGTAGAGACCCCCTTCTCGGCCATCGTTATGCCGTACAGCCTGTCGGCGGCCTCCATCGTTCGCCTGTTGTGGGTCACCACCACGAACTGGGTGGTCCCTGCGAAGCCGGAGAGGAGCTCGAGGAACCTGTTCACGTTGGCGTCGTCCAGAGGCGCGTCCAGCTCGTCGAGGAGGCAGAACGGCGCCGGCTTCACCAGATAGAGGGCGAAGAGGAGCGCTATGGAGCTCATCGCCTTCTCGCCCCCGGACATCACGGAGAGGGTCTCGAGCCTCTTGCCCGCGGGTCTGGCCCTGATCTGGACCCCGCTCTCCAGAGGATCCTCGCCCTCCACCGGCACGATGTCGGCCTCTCCTCCCTCGAACAGCCTCGCGAACAGATCGCGGAAATGGACCCTCACGGACTCGAAAGTCTCGCTGAACCGGGACGCCGCAGTCACGTTGATCTCGCTGATCGCCTCCAGCAGAGAATGTCTGGCCTTCGAGAGGTCGTCCCTCTGGGCCGTGAGGAATTCGAGCCTGCCTGTGATCTCCTCGTACTCCCTGCCGGCGAGCATGTTCACCGGGCCGAGCCTGTCCCTCTCGGACCTGAGCCTCCCGATCTCGCGCTCGAGCTCCTCGTCGCTCATCGAGAGGAGCCGCGAGCCTTCGGGGGGAGCCTGCACATCGGACGAGGCCTCTTCCTGCATCCTGGACCTGAGCGACTCCAGCCTCGCCGAAACGTCCGCCTTCGCCTCCCTGGCTCTCGACAGGGCATCGCGCGCGGAGGAGAGGGCTGCGTCGGCGGCCGACGACTCCTCCTGCCTGTCCATCCTCGCCTTGGCTGCAGCGACCCTCTCACGAGATGCGGCGGCGCACTGTTCCGCGAGGGATTCGCCGGTGGCGGCCAGGGAGGCAGACTCGGCTCTTCTGGCCTCGAGATCAGCGGAGAGCTCCGACGCCCTCGCCCTCAGACGTGCGGCTTCGGCCCTGCCCGCCTCGGCGGCGGAGGCAGCCGACTGCATCTCCTCGACGGCCTTCTGGAGTCGCATCTCGGCTATCCTGAGCTCGGCTGACGCCGCTCCCTCGGCGGCCACCAGCGAGGCGTGGCTCCGGACGGCCTCGTCCACTTCGCGCTCCAGCGCTTCGAGCCTGCCAGCCAGAGCCGTTTCCGCCGCTGCAGCTTCGGCCAGCGCGTCCGCCGCGGCCTGTTCGGCCGAGCAGTCAACCCCTCCAGCCGAGGCGAGCTCGCCTTCCAGCCCCGCCATGGCTTCTCTGGCGGAAGCGAGAGCGCTCTCCTGTGACTGCAGCACGGCCTCGGCGGCTGCGAACTCCCTCTCCAGTGAGGAAACCCGGGAGGAGATCTCGTCCAGGGCCTCCCGGGAGGCTGACGCCCTCTCTCTGGCCTCTGTCAGGCGCTCGTCGCACGAGGCGAGAGCGGCCTTCTCCCTCTCGAGCCGGGCGGCGGCCTCCTCGGCCATCGCCCTCAGCGCGAGACCGCCCTCCTCCCTCATCCCCAGCCGGACGAGGCCTTCGGGTCTGAAGAGGTCGCCCTCACGGGTCACTATCGTTCCCCCGAAGCCCTCCAGGAACCACCTCAGGGCCGTCGCCCTGTCGGGGGCTACGAATCCGTGCGAGAGTATCTCGGCAGCCCATGACGGGCCTTCGGAGAGGGCTTCGCTCAGCCTGGCGCCCCCCGGGGGGGCTTCGAGCCGCGAGGGTCCCCTGGGAAGAGCACGGCACGCTCCGCCAGATCCCTCGAGGCTGTCCGCGGAAGAGAGAGAGGCATCATGGAAGCCCTCCAGGAAGGCTGCGGCGGCGGAGGTGAAGCCCTCGCGCATGCGGAGAAGCGAGGAGAGGGACAGGTCGGGATCGCGGCTGGCTGCAGCGCGGAGGCCCTCCAGCCGGGAGGAGATCTCCTCGACCCGGGCGGCTGCGGCCTCTCTCGCGCCCGCTGCAGCCGAGACTCCGGAGGAGGCCGACGCATCCTCTCGGGATGCGGAGTCGAGCCGAGCCACGGCCTCCTCCAGCGCGGCTCTCAGGGAGGAGAGCCTCGATTCCGCGGCGGCAACGGCCGGTACGAGCGTCTGGATCTGTCCCTCGAGCTGGGCCGCCTGCCCCGACAGGTCGATCCTGCGCTCCGCAGCCCTCGCTGCGGCATCCCGGGCGGCCTGCAGGGCGTCGCGGCGCCTTCCGGTCTCGAGTCGAGCCTGCCTGAGCGCGTCGCGCAGGTCGGCAAGGCGGGTCCTGGCTTCGGCCAGAGCGGCGGAAGAGGAGCCGAGCAGGCCGGCACACGATTCCCAGGCTTCGCGAGCCCGCTCCACGGATGCCTCCAGGTCCCTGATGGAGCTCCCGGTCAGGGCTGTTCTCGCCTCTTCGGATGCGGCTTTCCTCTCGAGATCGGAAGCCCTGGCCAGCAGGTCTTCCATCTGCTCGCCGGCTGACCGGATCCTCTCTTCCAGCAGCGCGCGGCTCCGATCGAGATCCGATGCCCTGCGCTCCAGGGCTCCGCTTCTGGAGACCACCCTGTCGAGCTCCGCCTGCGCCCTGTCCTGCTCCACCCGGGCGGCTGCTGCGGCTGCCGAGGCTGCCGATACGGCTGCGGCGGCATCCTGCTCATCCCCTTCTAGTCTGTACAGCGTCTCTTCAAGCTCGCGAGCGCGCTCTTCGAGTGCGGTGCGCTGCCTCCAGGCATGGGCGGACTCGGCCTCCGCGAGCGTCCCTGCCGCCTTCTCGAACCTCTTCAGGAGCTGGGCCTGCCTCCGGAGCGAGTCGGCGGTCTTCCTGACCTCGGCGATGATGTCCTCGACCCTGGCCAGGTCGGCTCCGGCGGCTTCGAGCTTCAGCTCCGCCCTGTGCCTCTGGATCTTGTACTTGGTGATCCCGGCCGCCTCGTCGAAGAGCAGCCTCCTCTCCTCCGGCTTGGAGGAGAGAAGGGCGGCGACCATGGGCTGCTCGAGAATCCAGTAGCCGCTGCTGCCCAGGCCGCTGTCGGCCGTCAGGTCCACGACATCCATGAGGCGGCACCTGCTGCCGTTGATCAGGTATTCGCTCTCGCCGGAGCGGAATACCCTCCTGGTGATCGCGACCTCCTCGAAATCCAGGGGGAGGGCCCTGTCCGCGTTGTCGAAGGTAACTGTCACCTCGGCCATTCCCATGGGCTTCCTGGTCGCGCTCCCGGAGAAGATCACGTCCTCCATCCTGTCCACGCGGAGCTGCCTGGCGCTCTGGCTGCCGAGAACCCATCTGAGCGCGTCGGCTACGTTGCTCTTTCCACAGCCGTTGGGGCCCACGATGGCCGTGATCCCCTCGTGGAAGTCCAGCTCCAGCGGATCGGCGAAGGACTTGAATCCAGCGATGAGCAGGCGCTTCAGGCGCAACGCGCCCCCCCTTCCGTCCCGGGCCCGGCAAGAGCCCTCCTCGCGTACGACAGGGTGCTCAGAGACAGCGCGGCCAGCGCCAGCCACATGAGCCAGTCCGACGCTCCGGGCAGAGCCGGGGCTGCGGCCTGCCTGATCATCCAGACCGATAGCAGGACGGTCGAAGCTTTGCCGAGCACGTTCGCCCTGGGCGGCGGCCCACCCCTTCCCGTCAGCGCCAGACCGCCCGCCGCTACTGCCGCATCGCGTCCTGCGATCACGAACAGCGTCCACCACGGTATCGAGTGCCTCACGGCCAGACAGAAGCCGAAGAATGCGAAGCCGGCCTTGTCGGCCAGCGGGTCCAGCAGCCTGCCCCAGTCGCTTTCGGTTCCGGTCGCGCGCGCCACTGCCCCGTCCAGCCAGTCGGTGACTGCGGCTGCAGCGGCCAGCGCGACGGCCGGGGCCCGGAGGCCCTCCACGAGTGCGAGCCCCGCCGCGGCCGAGAGGGGCAGCCTCGCGAGGCTGATCGCGTTGGGAACTGTGAAGAAGGGTCCCCTCAAGACGCTATCCTCCGATGAGAGAGCGGGCATGCTTCATGGCGGCCTGTCCGCCGCCGAGCATCCTGGCAAGCTCCTCGAGGCGCTCCCTGCCCGAGAGCCGAACCACATCCGTCACGGGCATGCCGCCCTCCTCGCGCTTTCTCACGGCCAGGTGGATGTCGGCCGCGGCGGCTATTGACGCGAGGTGGGTGATGACCACGGTCTGGCGGACCCTGGACGACCTTCGCAGCGCCTCCGCCAGAAGGGAGGCTGTCTCGCCGCCGACGCCGCTGTCTATCTCGTCGAATACCATGGTGCCGCAGTCTCCGGCCTCTGCGAGGGCGAGACGCACGGCGAGGCTCGTCCTCGAGAGCTCCCCTCCGCTGGCCACCGATGAGAGGGGGCCCGGGGGCATGCCCTCGTTGGCGGAGAACAGGAACTCCGGGAGCTCCGCCCCGTCGGAGCACACCTGGAGCCCCTGCGCATCTACAGCCCTGTCGGAGGGGACAGGGTGGAGCTCTATGCGGAACGACGCCCCCGGCATGCCCAGGGCCGTCAGCTCCCGCTCCACAGCCTCGCACAGCCCCGGTGCGGATGCCCTGCGGGCTTCGGAAAGGGCCGACGCAGCGCTCGAGAGGGTTCTCGAGATCTCGGCCTCCTCCCTCTCGGCAGACTCGAGCTCGGCCTCCAGGGCCGCCCAGGACGACATCATCGCCGAGATGTCCCCGGCCCTGGCAAGGAGCCTGTCCACATCTCCGCCGTAACGCGGAAGGAGCTTCCCGTAGGCGTCGAGCCGCTCGTCGATGCTCTGCGCGAGCCAGGGCGCGGTCTCCTTCGAGGAGAGCCTGCTCCTGCAGATGGACGCGGCCTCTCTCAGTGCGATGTCGGCCTGCGAGAGGAGCTCGGCCAGCTCGGGCTCGCGCGGGTCTGCGCGCTCGATGGAGGAGCGCAGCGCGGCGACCCTTCCGCACAGCCCGCTCTCGTCCCCCTCCAGGGCGTCAGCAAGGCCCGCGAGGAATGCGCAGGCGGCCTCAGAGGCCTCCAGCTCCCTCCTCCTGGCGAGGAGATTCGCGTACTCCTCGCGGGAGGGTCCGAGTCTCTCGATCAGACCGGCCTCGTGTCCGAGGAGATCCCTCTGGCCGGCCGCGGCCAGGAGCGACTGCCTGATCTCCGCGATGCGCGACCTCAGCCTCGAGAGGCCGGCGTGGGCAGCTCTCACGGCATCTGCGGTAGGGGAAGCCCCCGCGAACGTGTCCAGCAGGCTCTGCTGGCGCCTTCTCGAGAGGAGGGCCGGAGTCGAGCGCTGGGTGTGCAGGTCAACCAGCCGCGACATTCGCTCCCTGGCATCCTCCAGGGTGGCTACCTCGTCGTCTATGAGCAGCCTGCTCCTTCCGGTGGCCTGGATCTCCCTGCGTATGGCGATCTCCTCTCCATCCTCCAGGAAGACTGCCTCTACGCTCGCCGACTTCGCACCGGGCCTGACCATCGAATAATCCGCCCTCTCGCCCAGCGTCAGGAGGAGTCCGTCGATCAGGATCGACTTGCCGGCACCCGTCTCGCCGGTGAGGACGACCAGCCCCGGCCCCAGAGCGAAGCCGACATCGCTTATGGTGGCGATGTTCCTTAGCCTCAGGCTGACGATCATATCCTTCAGCCGCGGGCTCCCCACCCGAACTTCCGCGAGAGCCTGGCGTAGAAGCCATCACCGGGGGACAGTCTGATGACGGGGCAGCAGCCCTCCCTGTAGCGCACGACTGCGTGCTCGCCCTGTCCGAGCCCCCCCACGGGCCGACCGTCTATGCATACGACTGGATCCTCGCCTCTGGTCTGCCCTATGCCGATCTCGAGGACCGCCCCGGCCGAGAAGACGATCGGTCTGAGCGAGAGCTGATGAGGACAGAGCGCGACCATCAGCAGGGCGGGTATGCGCGGATCGAGCACGGGACCTCCAGCCGAGAGCGCGTATGCAGTCGAGCCCAGCGGCGTGGACACCACCAGGCCGTCTCCCGCCATGCGGGCGATCGTCTCGTCGTTGGTCCTGACCTCTAGATGCAGCATCCCGCCTCGCGGAGAGCGGTTCAGGCTCATGTCGTTCACTGCCGAGTAGCCTGTGCCGTCGGGCATCGTCGCGTGCACGGCGGGCAGCCTCTCCACTGCGCATTCGCCCGTGGCGAGGCGGAGAAGCGAGGATTCGGCCTCCTCGATCTCGGCAGACGCAAGGTAGCCCAGATGCCCGGTATTGATCCCGAACGCGGGTATCCCGGCCTCCATGAAGCGGCCCAGGCCCCTCAGGATCGTCCCGTCCCCGCCGAGTATCAGCCCGGCGTCGCAGCCCCCGGGCTGGTACTCCTCCATCCCCGGGAGCGGCGGGGCGCAGAACGGGGAGCAGCCCAGCGAGATCCCGGCCGCCTCGGCGGCCGAAGCCACCCGCCGGGCAATCCGGGGATCCGGCGGGTTGAAATCGTCCACGAAGAGGCACATCCTCGATATCCTCACGCCATCAACCCCCTGGCGGCGCAGGCGACGCCGTCTGCATCCAGCCCCGCCGAGGCGAGTATCGCCTGCCTGGGGCCATGAGGCTGGAACATGTCCGGATAGCCCAGCACGCGAACAGGTGCGATGCCCGAGAGCAGCGCCGCCAGCATCTCGCCGAACCCGCCCGAGGCGGCGCCGTCCTCCACGGTGATCACCCCGCGCTTGCCGGCGGCCTCGGAAAGGATCAGCTCGGCAGGAAGGGGCTTTATCCATACGGGATCGATCACCGACGCGCTGATTCCTTCCGCCTCCAGCATCGCGGCGGCATCGAGGGCCTGTGCGGTCATTGTGCCGCAGGAGACGATGAGGACGTCCCTCCCGCTACGCAGGAGATCCCCCCTTCCGGGCTCGGCTCCGGCACCCGGAGCAGGCATGCCCTCCGGCTCGGCGCCCCTCGGGTAGCGTATCAGTGTGGGGCCGCCTTCCAGACCCACCGCGAGGGTCAGAACCGCATCCAGCATCGCGCAGTCCCTGGGAGCGGCCAGCCTCAGACCCGGAATGGGTCTCAGGAGCGGGATGTCGAACATGCCGTGATGCGTCGGTCCGTCCTCGCCCACCGCGCCGGCCCTGTCCATCGCAATCACCACAGGAGCGTTCTGCAGCGCGGCATCGTGGATGACCTGGTCAACGGCCCGCTGCATGAAGGTGCTGTAGATGGCCACCACCGGCCTCATGCCTCCGAACGCGAGGCCGCAGGCGAAGGTCACCGCGTGCTGCTCGGCTATGCCCACGTCGAAGAACCTGTCGGGGTAGCGGGAAGCGAACTCGCCCAGCCCCGTTCCATCGGTCATCGCCGCGGTGACGGCGACCAGCCTCGGCTCCGTACCGCCCATGCGAGCCATGGCGTGCGAGAAGCCCTCGGTGAAGGTCCTGCCGCGGCGCAGCGAACCGCATTCACCGCTGACCCCGTGCCAGGTGGTGGCATCGCACTCCGCCGGCTGGTAGCCCTTTCCCTTCCTGGTGACGACGTGGACGAGCACGGGGCCCCTCAGCCTGGAAGCCCTCTCCAGGACGCCGGTGAGCGTGGGCAGGTCGTGTCCGGGCACAGGCCCGACATATCTCAGCCCGAAGTCGTCGAAGATGGTCCTGGCTGAAACCAGAGTCTTCTTCAGCGCGGCTCCGGCGAGGTGCCCGGCCCTCCTCATCCTCTCGCCGACGGAGGGAAACCTGCCGAGGAAGTTCCACAGGTCGTCCCTGAAGCGGTTGTAGACCGGGTCCGTGATCAGCTTGGTCAGATGCTTCTGGAGTGCCCCTACGTTTCTGGAGATGGACATCTCGTTGTCGTTCAGGATGACCGTCATGTCGGTCCTGGAATGGCCCAGGTTGTTGAGGCCCTCGAGGGCCATGCCGCCGGTCATCGCTCCGTCGCCTACCACAGCCACCACCCGGCCGCGCCCCCCCGCCAGGTCGCGGGCCAGGGCGAAGCCCAGGGCTGCACTGATCGCGGTGGAGCTGTGGCCAGTTCCGAACGCGTCGAACTCGCTCTCGGAGCGCCTGGGGAACCCGCTCAGGCCACCCTCGGTCCTGATTCCGTCGAACACCCGGGCTCTGCCGGTGAGGAGCTTCCAGGGGTAGCACTGGTGGCCGACGTCCCAGACGATCCTGTCCTCGGGAGGATCGTAGATCGAGAGCAGAGCTATGGTCAGCTCGACCACTCCCAGGCTCGAGGCCAGGTGCCCTCCGTTGCGGGTCACGACTTCGACTATCCTCTCCCGGACCTCCTCGGCGAGCGCCAGCCTCTGCTCCATCGAGAGCCTGCGAACGTCTCCGGGGCCGGTGATCCCGTCCAGGATGGGCATGTCAGCTCCGCCTCAGGGGCAGGAACCTGGCGAGCATTACGGCATCGCCCCAGTCCCCGTCCAGGGCTTCGAACAGGTTCGCCACCTCTTCGGAGAGCGATGCGGCCTCGTCCTCGGCGGCTTCCAGCCCGGCCAGGGCCACGAGATTCGCCTTGCCCTGCGCCGCGTCCTTGGAAGCGGACTTGCCGAGCTCGGACGCGGTGCCCCTGACGTCGAGGATGTCGTCCGTGAGCTGGAAGAGCAGCCCGAGGCGGTCACCGGCGGCGGAGACGCCGTCCATGTCCGGCGGGATTCGCCCTGCCGACATGCACCCGAGCTCGAGCGAGACCCTTATCATCGCCGCCGTCTTGCCGAGGATCATCCTCTCCACCCAGGGCCTGTCCACGGCCGGCGGGGGATTCATGTCCATGTACTGCCCGCCCACGAGCCTCGAAGGCCCGGCGGCGCGGGCCAGTCGCTCGGCCATCGCAGCGAGGATCTGCGGGGGGAGAGGCGAGAGGAGAAGCTCGGCGAAGGCCTCCACCAGGAGGAGGTCGCCTGCCAGGACGGACCGGGGCGTTCCGTGGAGTGTGTGGAGCGTGGGCAGCCCCCGCCGCAGGCAGTCGTCGTCGAGCATCGGCAGGTCGTCGTGGACGAGCGAGTAGGTATGCACCATCTCGACCGCCACGGCCGCCCCGAGAGCCCTGGCCGGGTCCCCCCCAGAAGCCAGGCACGCCGTCCTCACCAGGAAGGGCCTCACTCTCTTCCCTCCGGCCGCGAGGGGATACCGTGCCAGCTCCGGCAGCCGCGAGGGACTCTCACGGAGCATGGACAGCGCGTCGAGCCCGGAGGAGACCCACGCGGCCGCCTCCTCGAGTCTCCGTGCAAGGGGCTCGAAGTCAGATCCGCTCATTCACCATCCTGCACGAGACGGGCCTCCCGTCTCCGTCCAGCTCGACCTCGATCCCGCACACCGCCTCGGCGCCCTCCGCGACGGCAAGCCTGGATGGCCTTCCGGTGAGGAAGCGCTCCCTGACCTCCTCGTACCTCACTCCGATCACGCCGAGGGTGCTGCCGCACATGCCCAGGTCGGTCACGTACACGGTTCCCTTCGGGAGGATCCTCATGTCCGCCGTCTGGACATGCGTATGGGTCCCGGCGAAGAGTGTCACCCTTCCATCGAGATATCTCCCGAGGGCCTCCTTCTCGCTGGTCGCCTCCGCGTGGAAGTCCACCAGGACGACATCCGCCGGGTGGCTTTCGAGTATCCTGTCGGCGGTCCTGAAGGGGCAGTCGGAGTCTCCGACGAATACCCTCCCCTGGAGGTTGAGCACCATGACGGATAGCCCGCAGACCTCCAGAACGGCGAATCCCCTCCCGGGATTGCCCGGCGGCATGTTGGCCGGGCGCAGCAGACGGCAGGCGGACCCGTCGATGTACTCGAGTATCTCGCGGTGGGCCCAGATGTGGTTTCCGGAGGTCAGGATCCGAATGCCGGAGGAAAGCAGCTCGTCGGCCACGCCGGGAGTGATCCCGATGCCTCCGGAGGCGTTCTCTCCGTTGGCTACGACCAGGTCCCATCCCCCGGCGACCCGGAGGAAGCGCGCGACAGCCCTCCTCCCTGGAGATCCCACGACGTCCCCGAGGAGAAGGATGCGCATCAGCGTGCCGTCTCGGAGGCCCTTACCTCCCTGATGACCGTCACCTTGATCTGGCCGGGATACTCGACTTCGGACTCGATGCGCCGTGCGACCAGGCGCGCGAGATCGGCGGCGCCGGAATCGTCCACCGTCTCGGGCTTCACCGCGATCCTGACCTCGCGGCCGGCCTGGATCGCGTAGGACTTGCTGACGCCGTCGAAGGAGTCGGCTATCGCCTCGAGCTTCTGGAGGCGCTTCACGTACAGCTCGAGAGTCTCCCGCCGGGCGCCCGGACGAGCCCCGCTCACGGAGTCGGCGGCCTGCACCAGCACGGCGAAGAGCGACTCGGGCTCGACCTCCTCGTGGTGGGCGCCTATCGCGTTGCAGATCAGCGGAGTCTCGTCGAACTTCCGTGCCATCTCCATCCCGACGAGCGCGTGCGACCCCTCGCTCTCCTGGTCGGTGGCCTTGCCGATGTCGTGCAGGAGGCCGGCCCTTCTGGCGGTCGCCGAGTCGAGCTTCAGCTCGGCGGCCAGCAGCCCGCAGATGTGGGCCACCTCCAGGGAGTGCTGGAACATGTTCTGACCATAACTGCTCCTGTAGCGGAGCCTGCCCAGGAACCGGACGAGCTGGGGGTCCACTCCCGAGACGTTGGCCTCCATGCAGAGCTCGTTTCCGAGCTTCATGATGTTCTTCTCCATCTCGGACTCTATCCTGGACACTACGGACTCGATTCGGCCGGGATGGATGCGCCCGTCGGAGATGAGCTTCTCCATGGACTGCCTGGCCACCTCGCGCCTTACCGGATCGAAGCAGGAGAGCACGATGGCCTCCGGAGTGTCGTCTATGATCACGTCAACTCCGGTCGCGGTCTCGAACGCCCTGATGTTGCGTCCCTCGCGACCGATGATCCTGCCCTTCATCTCCTCTCCGGGAAGCTGCACCACGGAGACGCAGTTCTCCACAACATGGATCGCGGAGCATCTCTGGACGGCGGTGGAGAGTATCCTGGCCGCCTCTTCGTCGGCGGTCCTCTCGGCCTCCTCGAGTATCCTCCTCTGGATGCGCCCCGCCTCCAGGCGGGCCTCCTCCTCCAGATTCGATATGAGCTGGCTCCGCGCCTCCTCGCGGGAGAGACCGGCGATCTGCTCGAGAAGCCTGTTCTGCTCCTCCATGATCTTGGTCACTCTCTGCTGCTTCGCGATCAGGGCCTGCTCGCGTTCCGCGATGGAGGTCTCCTGGGCTTCCAGGCTGGTTTCGCGCCTTTCCAGCTTCTCCCGCGCCCTGTCGACGTACTCGGACCGCCTGGAGAGTTCCGTCTCCTTCCTGTCCAGCTCGGATCTGCGCTTCTGCAGATCCTCCATGGCCTGAGCCCTCTCCCTGGAGATCTGCTCGCGGCCCTCGAGCACGGCCTCCTTCCGGGCGGTCTCAGCCTCGCGTCTGGCGTCGGCCAGAATCCTCTCCGCCTGGGTGGCGGCGCCCCTGGCCTCCCTGATCACGAGCATCCTGTGCACGAAATACCCCGCAGCGAAAGCAACCGCCGCGGATATCAGTCCTACCGCAAGCGATAGGGGCATGGCAGCTCCTCCTGAGGCGCAGCACCTCTATGTGCAACGGAAGGGCGGCCACCTCGGGGGCAGCCGGGCGTCCTGCGCGCGACGCCCGGGGCCGCCGGTCCGTGGGTAATCCCTAACCGACGCAGGTGCTGCCGGGGATCCCGGCCCGAGCCGGGGATTCCACCCTTTCCTGGGCAGTGCTCTGGCGGGGCTGGATGGGCGGAGGCGCGGAGGTCTCCGCAAGGGCCTTCTCGACCCGCTCCAGAAGGCGGGCGATGTCGGACACCTGCGATTCCTCGAGCTCCCTGATCCGCCCGTCACGCTGGAAGAGCTCGTCAGTGATATTGAGAGCGGCCAGTATGGCGACCTTCGTCGTGGAGGCGACGGTCGCGTTGTCGGTCATCTGGCGCATCTTCATATCGAGATAGTGCGCTATCTCGGCGATGTAGCCCGGATCGGCCTCTCCCCGGATCGAGTATTCACGACCGTAGATGTTGACCCTTATGGTCTCGGGCCGGTCGCTCAACCTTCACCTCTATCGCTGAGATCGCTCCAGCTTCTCCAGTACTCCAGCCAGCCTGCGCCGCAGTTCCTGCCTCTCGCGAAGCAGTCTCGCGCTGTGGATCCGGAGCAGGTTCTGCCCCTCCGCGTCCACAGCCGCCGACGGCCTGCCGGAAAGCTCGAACTCCAGCTCGCCGACTCTGGCCGCCAGGCTGTCGCGCTCCTCCTTCAGGGAGTGCAGTCGTACAATCAGCCTGTCGACGGCCTCGGTCAACCTCTCGAGTTCGCCTCCGGCCGGCATCACTAGGTTCCGACCGCCCCCCTGGCGGTCTCCACTATCGCCTTGAAGGCGGCGGGATCGTTCACGGCGAGCTCCGCGAGCATCTTCCTGTCGATCGCCACGCCGGCCTTCGCCAGGCCGTTCACCAGCTGGCAGTAGCTCAGCCCGAGCTCCCTGGCGGCGGCGTTGATCCTGACGATCCAGAGGGAGCGGAAGTCGCGCTTCCGGTTGCGTCTGTCCCTGTACTGATACAGCAGTGCGCGCCTCTCGGCTTCGGCAGCTACGGTGTAGAGCCTGTGCCTCCCGCCGACATATCCCTTGGCAGCGTCGAGCCGCGCCTTGTGCCTCTTCTTCCTGGTGACTGCGCTGGTGACCCTGGTCATTGTGGGACTCCCTGGCTAGGGAAGAAGCCTGGCGAGCTTCCTCGTGTCCGCCGGTGAGGCCACTGCGCTCTTGCGCAGATGGCGCTTGCGCTTGCGGGACTTCTTGGTGAAGATGTGGTCGCCGTGCGAGTGCCGGATGACGATGAGGCCGGTGCCGGTCCTCTTCAGCCTCCGGGCGGCGCCCTTGTGAGTCTTCATCTTGGGCATCGTCGTCTCCTATTTCCTGATCGGGGACAGAATCATGGTAACCTGTTTTCCTTCCAGTATGGCTTCCTTCTCCACGGTCGCTACGTCGGCGAGGTCGGACGCCAGCCTGACAAGGAGCTCGAACCCCTGGTCCTTGTACACGAGCTGCCTGCCCCTGAAGACAACCGTCGCCTTAACCTTGTGCCGCTCGCCGAGGAACTCCCGGGCGTGTCTCATCTTGAAGTCGTAGTCGTGCTGGTCGGTATTCGGCCTGAACTTGATCTCCTTCAGGCCGCCGCTCTGCTGCTTGCGCCTCGCCTCCCGCTCCTTGCGGTTGAGCTGGTACCGGTACTTTCCGTAGTCCATTATCCGGCATACGGGGGGATCCGCGTTGGGCGAGATCTCCACGAGGTCCAGCCCGGCCTGTGTCGCCATCTCCAGCGCCCTGGCGGTTTCCACTATGCCCGAGTGCTCTCCGTTCTCACCGATGAGGCGGACCCTCGAGTTGCGGATCTCGCCGTTGACCCTTATCGAATCTCTGCTGATTGAAACTCCCCTCCGTCCGGAAGATCCGGCCTCCTGCAGGCCGAGATGATCAAATCCAGGGCCTGCCCGAGCGGCATGGAACCCTGGTCGCCCGCACCGTGTCGTCTCAGCGAGACCGTCCCGGCCGCCGCTTCGCGGTCGCCGACTACGAGCATGAACGGAACCTTGCGGTTCTCGGCCTCGCGGATCCTGTAGGCTACTGTCTCACTCCTTCTGTCCACAGAACATCTCAGTCCTGCGGCACGGAATCTCGAAGCGATTTCGAGCGCCTTTTCGTGCTGCGCCGATGCGATCGGGAAGATAACGACCTGGAGCGGTGCGAGCCACCCCGGGAAGCTGCCGGCGTAGTGCTCGATGAGATTGCCGATGAAGCGCTCCAGAGAGCCGAAGAGGGCGCGGTGGACCATGAAGACCCGGTGTTCCCCGCCGTCCGGCCCGGTATAGGTGAGGTCGAATCTCGCCGGGATGTTGAAGTCGAACTGTATGGTCGGACCCTGCCAGAACCTGCCTATGGCGTCGCGCAGCTTGATGTCGATCTTCGGGCCGTAGAAGGCCGCTTCGCCCTTCACGGTGCGGTACTCCTCGCCCATCTCGTCCAGAGCCCTGGCCAGCGCCGGTTCTGCGAGGCACCACTGCGAGGCGTCTCCAGCATAGTGGCACATGTTCCCGGGATCGCAGAGAGAGAGCTCTATCGCATAGCCGAAATCGAAGATGCCGAGGAAGTACAGCGCGAACCTCACCACCGACTTGACCTCGTCGATGATCTGGTCGGGAGTGCAGAAGATGTGGCCGTCGTCCACGGTGAAGCCGCGCACCCTCATCAGCCCGTGCAGGACTCCGCTCTTCTCGTAGCGATACACGGTGCCGAGCTCCGCCAGACGCAGAGGCAGGTCCCTGTAGGAGCGCTTCCCGGACCTGAAGACGATTATGTGGCCGGGGCAGTTCATCGGCTTCAGCACGTACTCTCCGTCGTCCACCGGCAGGAAGTACATGTTGTCGCGGTAGTAGTCGTTGTGCCCCGAGGTCTTCCAAAGCCCGGAAGGAGCTATGTGCGGCGTGACGACCAGTCGGTAGCCCTGGCTCCTGTGGGCGTCCTTCCAGAGCCGCTCCAGCTCCTCCCTCAGGATCGCGCCGTCTGGAAGCCAGTAGATCAGGCCAGGGCCGCCGTCCCCGCCCGTTGTGAAGAGGCCCAGCTCCTGGCCCAGCCTGCGATGGTCGCGCCTGCGCGCCTCCTCGAGCAGCCTGAGATGCTCCGAGAGAGCTGCCGGTGTGTCGAACACGGTTCCGTAGATCCTGGTCAGCATCTCGTTCTTCTCGTCGCCGCGCCAGTAGGCGCCGGCGACCGAGAGGAGCCTGAAGTGCTTGAGCCTCCCCGTGGACGGCACGTGCGGCCCCCTGCAAAGGTCGAGGAAATCGCCGTGCCGGTAGACGCTGAGCTGCTCCCCTCCGGCGGCGAGCTCCTCGATCAGCTCCAGCTTGTAGGTCTCGCCGCGCTCGGCGAAGACCCTCCTTGCTTCGTCCAGGCCGATCTCGCTGCGGACGAAGGGCAGGTCGGCTGCAGCCTGTCTCCTCATCTCGGCCTCTATTGCCTCCAGGGCCTCGCTTCCCGGGAAGCCGGGTATGTCCATGTCGTAGTAGAAGCCGTCCTCGATGGCGGGCCCGATTCCGAGCCTAGTGCCGGGGTAGAGCTTCTGAACGGCGGAGGCGAGGAGGTGGGATGCGCTGTGGCGCATTGCGTCGCGGCCTTCGGGATCGTCGAAGGTCAGGATCTCGAGAGCCCCGTCGCCGGGGAGCGGTGCAGCCAGGTCGGTCAGGCTGCCTGCGAACCGGCAGACGAGAGCCTTCTTCGCCAGGCCGTGCGATATGGCTCTGGCGACGTCGAGGGCTGTGGTTCCCTCGGGGTACTCCCTTGAGCTCCCGTCGGGAAAAGAGACGACCATGCACCCCTGCCCTTCCACGAGAGGGTCGGCCTTCGCAGGTATTTCCGGGTGGTGGGCGATACTGGACTCGAACCAGTGACCCCTTGCATGTCAAGCAAGTACTCTAACCAGCTGAGCTAATCGCCCACCGTTCCGTCGGGTGCGATAAATACCCGCCGAGGCGCTCTGCGTCAAGAAAATGCGTGTCCGGGAGGCTGGCCGCCCGGTTCCAGCAGCCCTTCCCCGCCCTCCTCGATGGTGCCTCCCTCGAGCACCCTGCAGAAGACGCCTCTGTCGGGCATCACGCACCTACCGACCCGCCTGAAGATGTCGCAGCCGTCCCCGTGGCAGGTCTTGCCCAGAGCAGTCACTTCCAGCAGGACATCCCCGATGCGAACCAGATCGCCTTCTGCGACCAGAGCGGGATCGAGCCCACTGGTCGTGACGTTCTCGCCGAACGCCCCGGGGGACACGGGGATGCCGGTCTCGATGGCGAAGCGCTCGATGCTCTCGACATCGAGCAGGCTGACTCCTCTGCCCTCTGCTCCTCTGTGGGCGTCGCCCAGAAGGCCCTTCATGTCAACGAGAGCGCGGTGCGAAGGCGTCTTGGCCGTTCCCTTGCAGGGAGACCAGTTCACGGAGACCACCAGGAAGCGGATACGGCCCCGCATCAGCCTCTGCCTGCCGGGAGGATGATCGAGGCCGAGGCGCCGCCGTCTTCCGAGTTCCGTATCTCCAGCCTGCCTCTCAGCAGCCCTGCGTAGAAGGACGCGATGCGGAGTCCGTGACCAGAGCCGGTCTCTCCCGAGGTCCCCTTCGATACGACGCAGGATGCCTGCCCTCTCTGCGCCAGCATCGCCGCGGGGAAGCCGCTGCCCCGGTCGCGGACTTCCATCCTGACGGAGTCTCCCTCCCTCGAAGCTCGCAGCTCGATGGGCGAGCCCGCAGGCGAGAACTTGACGGCATTCGACAGCAGGTTGCTCAGCACGGAGTTCCGAAGGAGCGGGACATTGGTGTTCACCACCTCTCCGCCGGGGTCGGAAAGCACGAGTTCCAGGTTCTTGCTGGCGAGCCTCGTCCTGAAGATCTCCGAAAGATCCGAGAAGATCGCGCTCACGGGCACGGGATGCATCTCGATGGAGGCGCCGAAGCCCGCTTCGATCTCGCCGGCCGAGTCTATTATCTCGCCGATCCTGGCGGTCATCCTGGAGAGGCTGTCGATATCGCTCTGCCGCAGCCCTCTGGAGCGGGCCAGCTCCAGCAGCCCGGAAAGGGCTGTGAGCGGGTTCCTGATGTCGTGGAAGATCACAGCAGACAGCCTCTGAGCCCTTTCGAGCTCCGCCTCGAGCTCGCCGGACTTGCGGTCGAGCTCCTGGTTCTGCCTGCGGTATCGAAGCCAGACCGCGAGCGACACCAGGCTCGACAGCACGGAGAGCAGTGCCAGGTTCGTCAGGGCGAAGATCTCGTACTTCTCGAGAGGGGCGTTCCTCGCCCACGAGGCCGCGTAGATCCCGAGAACGAAAAGCAGCGAGACCATGCTCATCGCGATGTCTCCCAAGACTGCACCGTAGAGCACCAGCAGCGGGAGGAGTATCGCGGTGGGAGAGAGAGGCGAGTCCGCCCGGAAGTCCCAGAGGCCGTCCAGGATCGAGACGACGAAAACGAGCATGGAGATCCACGATAGTGACCGGATCCAGCCGGGTTTCCTCCCCGACAGGACCAGGATCGCCGCCATGACCGCTGCGGCAGCCTGGTCCACGGTGGGGAAGAAGCCCTCCATCAGCAGGCCGCGGACCGCCACGAAGATGAACATCACCAGCGCGCCCGCCGTCACTATGCGGAAGACTTTCAGCGTGAACCCGGCGTCAGAGCGGTTCCCCAAGGCAGCCCTGCCGGCGGCAGTGCCATGCCGCTGCCGCCCGTCGCACCCTCCAGCCCACCCGCATGCCCGCTCCGCAGGGCGACCCCTCGGGGGGCTCTCGATGGAAAGATGTCGTGGCGGATGCCCGGAATGCAAGCCCCTCGGCTGCGGCAGAACCGCCGTTTCGAGGCTCATCGGAGCCTTGGGGGGAAGAGGCTGTGCCTGCCGGCAAGCCCTTTCGAGAGCGCGCTGAAGCCGAGGCTGCGGGCGAGCTGGTCGTGGTCCTCCAGGAAGCGCTTCGCCGAGCCGAGTATCAGCGAGGGCCCTGCACGGCGGGCCCTCCTGTACTCTACGAAGACCTCTGAGATCAGCGACAGGTCGAAGAGGGTGCTCCTGAGCCAGTCAATGTCTCTCGTGTAGCCGGAAGCCCACTGGGCGCCGGAAGCCTCGATGATCTCGGAGAGGCTGGCACGGCGCTTCTCCGAATCGACCATTTCGCAGCAGCCGAAGTGCACGAAGCCGATCGCCTTCTCCCTGTGCTCGGACAGCGCATCAAGCAGGGCTTCCCTGTGAACCGGCGACTTGCCGTCCCCCGGATAGAGGCGGAGCTGCCTGCCATGGCACGCGAAGTAGATGAAGGCCCTCTCGCCCTTGCCCAGACGCTTGACGTAGTACCTGATGTCGTCGGCGTTCCTGATCGTCCTGTGGCTGAGGACGATCCTCTTGTCGCTGCCTGCGAGGGCCTCGAAGTAGGGCAGTACGAGCGGAACCTCCCTCTTGCTCCACCATGTGCCTTCGAAGATGTAGACGGGCGCCTTCACGGGATCCCCTCCCTGGCCGACATGTCATGCCCTGGAATCCTCGTTCCCGGGTTGCAGTCGGGAATCGTCACGGCTCGAGAGAACCCGGCTCGGGAACATGTCCGTCGCCGTCGGCAGCACCGCCCGCCGGGGCTCCGGGGAACCTTTTCGCTCTCGCCAGGGGCGTCTGCCTCGGCCGTTCCGTACATGGCTGCGAGCGTGTCCCTGTCCGGCTGGCGCATCAGCGCCCCCGGCCCCCTGGAGAAGAAGTCGTGCGCCAGCTCCGGCCTGTCCAAATCGACCATGGCGATCCTCACAGCGGCCGACCAGGCGCCGACATCCTCCGGGGCTGCGGCGATCGCCTCCTCCAGGCGCCCGATTGCGCCTTCGGCATCCCCCCTGATCCGCATGGCCTCGGCCACGCTCAGCCCGGGCCCTGCTCCCGAGGACCTGCCCCCCGAGTGGAAGGTCCCGCCGAACGGATGTGAGATCAGGCCTCCGAGAGCCGGGGCCATCATCACGCCCGCCACTACCGGGAAGGCCACGGTCGCGAAGACCTGGAAGAAGAGCATGCCCCCGCCGGCCCTGACCGACAGGGCCAGGTGAAGCAGGACGAGGCAGGCCGCGGACGCACCGATCCGGAGGATCAGGTCCGTCAGCAGGTTGCGCTGGAAGGCGAACCAGGACATGCGGGAGATCATCTCGCATGCATCCCCGCCGCCTTCGCCCACCCGGGCAGCCTTCCGGCCTCCGCCATGATCCGGACCATTGTCGGCATGCTCACGAACTGCCTGGCGCAGAGGCTGCATTCCTCTTCCGTCATCGAGGCGCATCCCCGGGACACAGTCGAACGATCTCTGCCCTGCGGAAGCACGAGAGCGCGTGGTCGTTGACCAGGCCCGTGGCCTGCATGTGGGCGTAGCAGATGGTGGATCCGACGAACCTGAAGCCCCTCCGCTTCATGTCGGCGCTCATGGCGTCGGACTCGGGGCTGGTGGCCCGGTAGTCCTCGAGAGCTCTGACACTGCCCAGGATCGGCCTGCCTCCCACGAATCCCCACATGTACGCGTCGAAGCTGCCGAGAGCGTCCTGCACTCGGAGGAACTCCCGCGCGTTCGACACAGCGGCCTCGAGCTTGGCCCTGTTGCGGATGAGGCCGGGATTCCCCATCAGCCTCTCGATCCTGCGGGGTGTGAAGCGGGCGACCCTCACGGGGTCGAAGCCCTCGAAGGCTTCCCTGTAGGCCTCACGCTTCCGGAGCACGGTCTTCCAGCTCAGCCCGGCCTGAGCCCCCTCCAGCGTGAGGAACTCGAACCAGAGCACCTCGTCGTGCACGGGGACGCCCCACTCCCTGTCGTGGTAATCGACATAGAGGGCGTCTTCAGGCTTCACCCAGGGGCAGCGATTCACTTGCAGCCCGGATCACCCCCCGACGGGTCCGGCTCACCGTGCCGCCGACGGGCTGCCTCCTGCCTCAGGCGGTCGGCGTAGATCCCGGGGTCCGATCCCTCGATGAGAACGGCGCCTGCCACCCTGGAGTAGAACGCCTCGCACTCCCCGGCCACTCCGCCGATCACGGCGTAGGCGTACCCGTCGCAGCGCATGGCGCGGAGGCAGGCGTGGAGAAGCGCCCGCCCGATGCCGGTGCCGCGGTGACGCTCCTCCACCCCGGCAGGGCCGAAGAAGCCGAGGCAGGTGGCGTCGTAGCAAGCGAACCCGGCCAGGAATCCGTTCGATGTCGCGACGAAGCATGAAGGCGGAACACGGCTCAGGGACGTCTCGCACTCTCCTGCCCAGCCATTCCCGAAGTGCTCGGACACCCAGCCCGCTACAGGCCGCCTCTCGTAGGGCATGGCGCGGCGGATGACGATACCGCGTGGAGCGGATGGCGCCTCCTCGGGAAGGTCGTAGAGCCTCACCAGCATGTCATGCATGCGACTCTCCTCGGGTCTTCCCGGGCATCGAGCCTGCGAACCAGTCGACGAGCCGTCGCTGCTCGGCCGTCTCGGGATGCGATCCGGCTCCCGCGACAGAGGATTGCGCCTCTGAGGCTGCAGCCCCGAGGGCAAGAAGGAGGCACTCGGCGAAGGTGCCGGTCCTGCCTATGCCGGCACCGCAGTGCACCAGGACACGGTCTCCCGATGCTGTGCCGCGCGCAGTGCGCAGTACCAGGTCCGCGAACCCGCTCCTGTCGGATGGGACGCCGAAGTCCTCCACCGGGATGACGGCGACAGGACAGGGAAGGGCTCCCGATTCCATGGCAGCGGCGTAGGACGGTGAGCGGCTCGCTATCTCGTCGAGCGATGCGAGGGAGACGATCAGGCTCACTCCGTGTTCGCAAGCGGCTTCGACGAAATCGCGGATGTGCTCGTTGCGGCCCGGCATGGAATGGAGGAACAGGGCTCCCCGCCCGAGCCTGCGACTCACCACCTCCCTGAACTCCATCCGGGTGTCTCCAGCCGGGGAGGCTTCAGTCCTCCTCCTGCGACGAGGGCCGTATCCTGGCAGGCCATATCTCGACGAAGACCACTCCCTCGACTTCCAGGGTCTCGAGCCTCCCCTCGATGTCCACCGGGGAGCCGACGAACGGGGCCAGCTCGTCGGAGCCGCCGCAGTAGATGTCGGTGAACCCGCCCGTGCCGTCCTCGAGCTTGTATGGATTGTAGCGCATCACGAAGGAAGGCTGGCTGTCGCCGGGAACGCACCTCACCGTTCCGCTCCAGATTTCGCCTTGTCCCTCGGGCAGGTCGTTCCACGGCTCGTCGGCGAAGAGCTCGACCCACTGCGAGGGGGCGTGCGGCTCCTGCGAGGGGGCGCTCTCCCTCGGACAGGCGCAAGCGAGCAGAATGGTCGCGGCCAACAGGATGAAAGGCACCCGTGCGGTCATCGAATCCTCCTCGGAGTTCGCTCTGGTTGCGGCCGGTCCGATCCCGTACTATGTGAAAGCAGGGTTCCAGCGGCACTCGGGGTCGTGCGCCGGGGCGGGACGCTCGCTCGTCGGGAGTCGCAGGGCCCGGAGGGAGGGCAGGGCCGCATCCCGAGTTCGTCCAGCCCCGCGCGAGTTCGCCCGATCGTCTGCACGGCCCTCTCGACCGGACCTGCCAGAGCGAGTGTCCGGGTCTCCATCCGGCAGTTAGACAGCCTCTTGCCTGCCCGCGAGCCGGACGGTCCGATCGAGCAGGGCTTCTTCGCGCTCCGGCCTTTCCAGCCCCGGCGGACGCTCGTGGAACGCGGCTTGCAGCTCGGCATCGCGGTGGACTGCGATCTAGATCAGCAGGCGGTCGGTCTCCCGCCGATCGTCCAGGGCGTCCAGAATCCCCTTGGCCTGAAGATCGCCATGCCCGGCGTCGGACTCCGCGCGCAGCCTCGCAGCACCTCCAGGCCCCGGCTCGCGGGCAGCGGCGGGAAGCGATGCAGAAGCAGAGGGCGCTCTCGCAGCACACCCGTTCACGGCCTGTCCGCCTCCTTCTCCGCCTGCACATGTCGGGCCGGCTTCCGCCGCGTTCCGCCGCCTGCCGTTCCGTACACCTTCTCCCTGTGGAACTCGACGACCTCGGCGGGTATCGAGCGGAGGGCCATCCACACGAGCAGCGGAACGATCAGCGCATCGTCCAGGTGCCCGACCACCGGGATGAAGTCGGGGATGATGTCGACCGGCGAGACGAGGTAGGCCAGCGCGGCGCCCAGCAGCCATCGTGAGCGCCGGGGTGTGCGGCAGTCGGACATGACCCCGCGGTAGACCGCCGCCTCCTGCCTGATCCTGGTGACTGCACCCGAGAGCCTGCCCATGAATCCTCCCCGGCCGGCCCGGAGCGGACACCCCGCCCCGGCCAACATCCCTGCGCCGCCTCACCGGGTCAAGCGCGGGAGGGACCCGCTTGCGTACCGGCGGATGGCCGGCGAGATTTGATGATCAACCGCCGAGGAGGCGCGATGTTCCCTGCCCTGATCATTGCAGCGACCCTGTGCGGCAGCGGGTGGCCCGGGCCGGAGAGCAGAGCCGACTACGTGATCCACGCCCGGCTGCTGCCGGACAGCACCATGGTCAGGGGCTCCGTCGAGATCACCTTCGTGCCGGCCTTCCCCGCCGACACGCTGTGGCTGCATCTGTACCCCAACGCCTACAGGGATCCCTCGACGGCTTTCGCAGCCGACGAGGCCGCCTGGGGCAACTACGGCTTCGCCAGGGCCGGAGATGACGAGCACGGATGGATCGCGCTGGACGGCTGGACGCTCGACGGGCGCTCCATCGAGCCCGTGGTGGAGGAGACCCTGGCCTTCGTCGCGCTCGACTCGACCGCCATGCCGGGGGACACTCTCGTTCTTGCGGGCATGTTCGACGTCAGGGTGCCTGTCATCTGGAGCCGGATGGGGCACGACGGCGACCACTACGAGATGAGCCAGTGGTACCCCAAGATGTGCGTGCTCGACGAGGAGGGCTGGCACCTCGGCCGCTACCATTCGGAAGGGGAGTTCTACAGCGACTACGGATCCTACGAGGTGACGATCCGGGTTCCCGAAGGCTTCGTCACCGCTGCCACCGGCGATGCCGACTCAGCCTGGTGCTCCGAGGACTCGACCTCTCGCTTCGAGCGCTGGAGCGCGTCGAACGTGCACGACTTCGCATGGGCGGCCGATCCGGAGTTCGTACTGTCGGAGCACAACTTCATCTATCCGGAATCGCTCGGGGGCACGGCTGTCAGGGTCCATCTGGCGGTGAGGGAGCAGGACCTCGACGACTGGTCCGATGTCGGAGCCTGGGCCGACTCCACCCTGCTCTACTACGGCGAGTGGTTCGGTCCCTATCCGTTCGGCGACCTGTGGATCGTCCAGAGCGCCTCCTGGGGAGGGATGGAGTACCCCCAGCTCGTGCTCGTGGGGCGGTTCGACCCTCCCTTCTACAGGTACTTCGAGATGGTGGTCATGCACGAGGTCGGCCACCAGTGGTTCTACGGCATGCTGGGTAACGACGAGGTGGACGAGGCCTGGCTGGACGAGGGGATGAACAGCTACGCCGAGATGAGGTATTTCGAGAGGAAGTATGGCATTCGCGGCAACATGACTTCGCTGCCGGGCTGGATCTCGGACGCCTCGGACGCCGACGGGGCGAGCGCGTCCTACACGGGCATGGTGGCGAGCGGCGAGGAGGTCGCGGTGATCAGCACCTCGACCGAAGCAGCCGGCGGAAGGTACGACTACGGGGCTCTGTACTACTCCAAGCCCGCCCTTTTCATGAGGATGCTCGAGAACCAGATGGGCACTGCGCTCTTCGACAGCGTCATGCACGAGTACGCGAGGCGTTTCGCCTTCCACCACCCGGATACGGACGACTTCCTCGCTGTCGCCGAGGAGGTGACGGGGAGGTCCTGGCGGGCCGAGTTCACGACCTGGCTCCGTTCCACCGCCTCTGCCGACGTAAGGGTGGAGGACATCTCCAGATCGGGCGATTCGACGCTGGTGACGCTGCAAGCCGACATCCCGCTGCCTGTGGTGCTGGACCTCGAGGTCTCCAGACCCGGCGAGTCCAGGATGGAGAGGGTTCCCGTGGAGCCGGGGGAACGCACCGTGATCGCAGTGCCAGGCCGGTGGTGGCGGGCGACGGCGGATCCCGAGACCAGATACCCGGACCGCGCGCCGTGGAACAACTCCCTTCCCCCTTCGGGAACCGTCCGGCCGCTGCTCTATCCCTACGATCAGCCGTCCCGCTTCAACACCTGGATCCTTCCGGTGCCCGGCTGGGCGGACGGCTCGTGGGAGGCCGGGCTCTACGGCCTGTCGCGCTCCGCCAGCCTCCGGTCGGGGGGGCCGCTCCAGCTCTCCGGCCTGTGGAGACAGCCGCTGGATGGAGGGCGTCCGGGCGTCTTCGGTCTCGAGCTGCAGGTCGCCCTGTCTCGCGCGAGGAGAGCTTCGGCATACCTGTCCTGGCGCACCTGGATGGGGTACGGCAGAGAGCACTCGACGCTCACCCTCTCGAGAAGCCTCAGCGGAGCGCTTCCGTCGGATCCGGCCATCTCCATGTGGGTTTCCGGCTCTCTCGAGAGCATCTCCGACACCGCGATCCTCGGAGGCGGCAGCTTCTCCCCCGGGCGCGGCGCAGTGATCTCGGCAGGAACGTCGCGATGGAGCAGCGGCATCCTCGGCAGCGCCTTCCTGTCCCTCAGGGCCTCCCTCTGTCCCGGATGGGAGGGTGAGGAGTGGGCATCGTTCGAGCTCCAAGGCTCTTTCGCTTCGTCCGCCCTGCCCGGAACTCCGGAGACGAGGCTTTTCGTCGGAAGATCGTGGGGCGGAACGCCCCTCCAGCATCTCTTCAGGCCGGGCGGAGGGGTCGACGTGGAGGGGCTGCCCGGCTGGCTTCTGCCTCCCGACGGACCGCTGTCGCCCTCGGAGCGCTACTTTGCGGAATCAGGGCCCGCCATGCCGGGGTACGGCACGCACCCCGACAGGGGCCGCGTCGGCATCGGGCTGGGCGGAAAGGTGCACCTGCCTTCCGTCCCCGTCTCCCTCTTCGCAGACGCAGGATGGGTCGCGGATTCGGAGTCGGAGCTGTCGGGCGATTCCCTGCTCGCCGACGCGGGCGTCGCCCTCGACCTGGGACTGGTCAGGGCCTGGTTCCCCGCATGGGTCTCCGACCCCCTGCCGGGCGACGACGAGTGGGGCTTCCGCTGGAGAATGGCCCTGAGCGTGTGGATGCTTCCGGTTCAGCTGTTCTGACCGGCGCCGGGGCGCCGGCCCCTGAGAACGCCAGCTGGCCGCAGCTCGTCCCGGCCTCGCTCTCGGCCTCCAGCCCTGCGCTTACGATGACGTCGAAGCCGGCCTCCTCCAGTGCGCGGACGAGATCCTTCACGCTGGATTCGGCGCCCGAGCGGAACATTGTCGAGAGCCCCGAGACGGCCGATCTCCCTGTCGGGTTGAGCGGAGTAAGCTTGACCAGGCTCCTTGCCGGATCGAACACGTCCCGTAGGACGCGGGGCTCGATGGGCGCTCCATCGACCGCTGCGAAGTTCAGGACCGCCCTGCGGTCTCCCGGGAGCACGAAACGCTCGCAGAGCCTCGACAGTCCGTCCAGCGTGGTCACAGGGTACGGGATCAGCCTTCCCCGCTCCGCCTCGCTCGTCGACTGGACCGAGAACTGCAGCTGGAACATCCCATTCCCGAAGAGCTCGCTCTTGATGTCCGCCAGGCGCCCGAACCAGTCCATAGAGCGCTTCGGAGCAGTCGTGGCGATGCAGGGCATGACTCCCGGCAGCCCGTAGCGGCGGGGAAGCGCCGAGACCGCTTCCAGAACAGCGGGGTTGAGCGACGGTTCGCCCATCCTGGCGAACTGTATCTTGAGCTTGGGGCATGTCTGCGCAGCGGGGCCCGCCCAGCTCTCCAGCAGGAAGTCGATCTGCGCGAAGATCTCTTCCGCTTCGAGGTTGCCGTGGAATTCGCGCCCTGCGTCGCACATCGGGCAGCCCACCGGGCAGCCGAACTGAGAAGAGACGACGAGGACCATCTTCTCAGTCGCAGGAACTGCGGGATCGAGAGCCCCCACGCACTCGACCGCACCCCAATGCTCTTCCCTCAGCTTCAGAAGATGCACGCGAGCAACGGTTCCAACATCCAGCATACGCTCGATCCTCACCGCATGCCTCCGTTCCGTCCGCCGCCGCAGAGGACATCCCTCGCAGCGAGGCATCCGTCCGCCATGGCTGCCGAAAGGTATCTGCCGGGCCTTCCCAGTGCGTCGCCCGCGACCCGGACGAGCGGCGAGGGGCTGCACGGCATTACCGGCAGGACGGGTCTCCTGCCGGCAGCGACCACCAACGACTCGACGAACAGCACGGGCCCGGCCCCCCGCCCGCGGCTCAGGGCGGTCTCGAGCCGCCATGTCCCCGCCGCTCCGGAGGCCCGGGAGACCTCCAGGCCGGCCAGGAGCGAGACGCCCTCCGTCAGCGCTGCCTCGACGAGCCACCGGGGTGCGGCCGGGACATCGCTTCGGCAGATGACGCTCGCAGCAGTTCCGCGGCCGGCCAGCAGCCTCGCCTGGTCGAACGCGATGTCGGAGCCGCCAATCACCGCTGCGGAAGGAGGCGCGCCTCCGGCGAGCGCGGAACGGGCGGAGTCGAAGACCCCGCTTCCCCTCCCGAAGGAGGCAGGCAGGCCCGGTATTTCCGGCATCACGGGCAGCGTCCCGGTAGCAACGACCGCCCCCGCGGCCTCCAGAGCCCATCCTGCGCCGTCAGCCAGCATCACGCCGCCGGCCCGCGCTTCCACGCTCGACACCAGGCGTCGCTCCAGCGGAATGCCCCACTCCTCGACCTGTGCGCAGAGCATTTCGGCGATCTCGGCTCCGCTCCTCGTGCCGCCCGGGAAATTGCGGACCTCGTGCGCGAGACGGATTACTCCGCCCGCCAGGCCGGACTCCTCGAGGACCAGCGCACGCGCCCCGAGTCTTGCGGCCTCAACCGCCGCCGAGACGCCTGCCGCACCGGCGCCCACCACCGCGATTCCCTCGAACCGCCTCACTTCCCGGCCAGCCATTCAAGCGCTTCCCTCACCGAGAAGCAGTGCGCAAGGGCATGGCTCATGCAGGCCACCGCAGCCCGATGGAGAGCGGGAACCGTCGAGCCGCAGGCTTCCGGCACGAGTATCACGTCGAATCCGGCGTCGAATGCACCGCGCGCCGTGGACTCGACGCAGATGTGCGTCTGGAAGCCGCAGATCACGAGGGACGACACGCCCCTGTCGCATAGCATCTCGCCGAGTCGTGTGGAATGGAATGCCGAGTAGTGATGCTTGACGACGACGAAATCCAGGTCGGAGCGATCCAGGCGCGGGTCGAGCTGCGACGCCGGCGTCCCATCCATCACGAAGCTGCGCCACCAGGAGCCCATCCCTCCGGGACCAGGCACATCCTCGTGTGCGTGCCTGGTCGCGGCCACGGGGCGGCCCGAGGCGCGGAAGCCCCTTACGAGGTCGAGAATCAGCGGCAGTGAATCAGGCGAGCCGCAGACCGCCGTCCTGCTCGAAGGATCGGTGAAGGCTCTCTGGCAGTCTATCACGAGCAGCGCGGAGCCCGCCGGAGCCGGAAGGGCTCTCGCGGAAGCGCCCCGATGATCTCCTTGATGCGACAAGGCCACCCCTCCCGCAGGGCCTGGGTGGCCTTTCGCCTTGACATGACCTTGCCTGGTGAATCTCTCGGGATCGGGGGGCCGGGGTCAACCCCCTGCAGACCGGCGCGGGGCTGCGCGCCGGCTGCAGGATTCGGGAGCCTTCTCAGCGCCCCGCTCGAGCCTTCTCGATCATCGACTCGTAGTCCTCGAGAAGAGACTGGAGATCCTCCTCGTGCTCGACCTCGTCTGCCAGTATCGCCTGAGCCATGTTGTAGGTGACCATGTCCTTGCCAGACGACAGCTTCACCAGCCCGTCGTAGACTCCTATGGCGCACTGCTCCCCTTTGATGTTCTGCTCGAGGACCTTCTGGATGAACGGGTCCTCGGGCGCATCGTAGCCGCAGCCCGAGATCCGGTACCAGTCCTCGGGCTTCAATACCGGCGTCCCGCCCAGCTGCACGATCCGGAGGGATACCATCTCTGCGTGCCGCATCTCGTCCGCGGCGTGCTGCACCAGCTCGGCGATGGCGGCCTCCTTCATGGGGCCCATCACCACCTTGGATCCCACCCAGTACTGGTAGTGCGCCAGCCACTCGTCGGCGAGAGCGCTGTTGAGCCTCTTCAAGAGATCGTCCACGTCGAGCCCGACAATCTGCCTTCCCCTGGTTCCCATTTCGCGCTCCTCTCTTCTGGATGGATGAACCTGAATCCCCCGGAGGGCTATATTCGAGCCCGTCGAACACGGGTCAACGGGAGGTCGGGGAGATGCACGGTCCCCTGGATTCCGAGCACGCGCTCGGCCGGCTCGAGGGAGCGATGGGCCCCCTGGTTCCGGGGCGCGGATACGTCGTGGATCGCGACTTCAGGGATTTCGACGGCGACCTCCACGGGAGAGGAGAGAGCTGGGTTTTCCTCGGACACACCAGCATCCCCTCCGGGGAGGGATGCTCCCTGTTCGTCCGAGTGCCGGGCAGGGGGGTCTTCATCATCAGACTCCTGGACGATCCCGCCCAACAGGGTGACGTCCTGGCAGCGCCTTCGTCGTTCTTCCGGGAATCCTGACCCGGGCGATGGCGATACTCCTGGAGCCCCTTTCTTGATCCGACCGGGGTTCCTCCTGCGGGTCCTCCGCCACAGGAACTACAGGCTCTACTTCTCTGGCCAGACAGTCTCGATGACAGGCACCTGGATGCAGAGGGTCGCCGAGGGCTGGCTCATCTACAGGCTCACCGGCTCGGCCCTCGCCCTGGGGACGGTGAGGTTCGCGGGACAGCTCCCCTCGCTCCTCCTGATGCCGCTCGCCGGAGTTCTGGCCGATCAAAGGAACAGGCACAGGATTCTCATAGCGACCCAGGCCGGAGCGATGGCGCAGGCGGCGCTTCTCTGCGTGCTGGTGCTGACGGGCTTCGCGACGGTGGAGCTCGTGGCCCTTCTCGCCTTCGCCGGAGGAGTCCTGTTCGCCGTGGAGGCGCCCGCCAGGCAGTCTTTCATGGTCCAGATAGTTCCCAGCAGAGAAGATCTGTCGAACGCAATCGCTCTCAACTCGGCGGTGTTCAACATGGCGAGGATAGCGGGGCCTTCGCTGGCAGGTCTTGTCGTAGCGGCTCTCGGAGAGGGCCCCGTCTTCGGCCTCAACTCGATCAGCTATCTTGCGGTCATAGCTGCGCTCCTGGTCATGAAGCCCGGGGCTCAGGAGGCGAGGCTGCCCCGCGGGAACGTCATGGGAAGCCTCGGACAGGGCCTGGCCTACTCCATGAGGACTCCCGCAGTGAGGGTCCTGCTCGCGGCGCTGGCCTTCCAGAGCGTCTTCTCGTTCAACTTCATCACGATAATGCCCGTATTCGCGCGGGAGGTCTTCGTCGGGGACGCCAGGACCCTCGGATTCCTATTGGCATCGGTGGGGATGGGCGCGATCGCAGGGGCGGTCTTCGTCTCCTCCACTGCCAGTCCGAGGACCCTCTGGAAGTGGCTGCCCCTGTCATCCGCGACGCTGTCGGCGGGGCTGGGCCTGTTCTCGCTCTCTCACACGCTCCTGGCCGGCCTCGCCGTCCTGCCCCTGGCCGGTTTCGGCATGATCACCTTCATGACCTCCAGCAACACGATCCTGCAGCATCTGGTCCCTGACGACAAAAGGGGCAGGGTGCTGAGCCTGTACACCTTCTCGGTCATGGGCGCCATGCCCCTGGGGAGCCTGCTCTGGGGAGGGCTGGCAGAGGCATGGGGGGCGCATGCTGCGTCCTGGACGGGCTGCGCCGCCGCAGCCCTGGCATGCCTCGTCACGGCGAGGTCTGTCAGGGTCATCGAACCGTTCGAGGGGAGTGAAGCGACCGGGATCGCTGCATTCGCGCCCCCCCAGGAGTGAGTGCGGCTCCGGCAGGGCCGGAGCCGCTTCGCGAAGCTGACCTGAGCTAGACTCCTCTCGAGCGCGAGCCCTCGCTGCGGGACGGGGTCGCGGGAAAGGCAGGCTCGACACCTCCGGGGACCGGCGACTTGGAGCCCTCCCCCGAGGCGTAGACCGAGAAGAAAGTGTTCAGATTGACCCTGTTGTCCTCGGACAGGACCGCCATCCCGGTGTGCGACGGCTCCACGGATACCGTCAGGGCAGTCCGCTCCGAAAGGGCCAGCGTCCTGAGCAGATCGAGCTCCACCGGGAACAGGACTTCAATCCTGTAGGAGCCGTCCTCCATGGGCACCGGTACGAGCTCCGAGGCGTCCTCGATGCCGAACGAGGCGGCAGTCTCCCCGCCGCAGTCTATTCTGAGGATCTCGATGTCCCCGGAGGCGTCGGTCCAGCTGGAGTGGCTTTGGAACTTCAGCGAGAGGAAGTGCTCCCTCTCGCCCGTGGAGGTGTTTCTCCAGGTCTCCGGGTCGAGCTCGGCGGAGATGGATGTTCCTCTGCCGTTGATCGTGTTTCCAAGAACCCTGTAGATGACCAGCGAGTCGATGGGTGCGACAACGGTCTCCAGTCGTGCGGTGCCGGGATGAAGCTCCGTGATGGACGACCATCTGCCGGGATGCCCGATCCCTCCGCCTCCGGGTCCCCCGGGAGGAACCGGCTCCGAGCCGCCTCCCGGCGGAGGAACCGGAGCGCTTCCGCCCGGGGGCGGCACCGGGGCCGCCACGGAATCGCCGGGGCTCTCGACGTACACGGTGTCCACCCTGGTCTTGTATCCGCCGGAGTAGTCGTAGATGTTCACAACGCTGGTGCACCCGGCGACCGCCGCCAGCAGGGCCGCCGCTGCCGCCAGAGCAGGCTTGATCATTTGCCCCCTTCCTTCCACGCGCCGGGACCCACCCGGGTCTCGAAAGCTCCTACCCCTCACGCCCCGCTGGGTTTCAGCCTCAGGGCCGCCTCCCCGGCGCAGGCCGAGCAGCGCGGCGCCAGCTCTTCGGGAGTCCTGAGAGGGGCTGGGCCGGGGCATCGGCGGGCCTCACGCCGGAGGCATGGTCGAGCATGCGTCGCAGGGGCGCGGCTGGATCCTCCCTGGCTTCCGGTGGAGCCCGGGCTGCACGATGGGCCGCTGCTCCACTGCCCGGCTAGCGCGACCCTCCGTGCTCCACCAGCTCCCTGAATGCCTCGACCCTGACTCTTATCTGCTCGATGTCCTGCTCGCTGTAGTCGGTGACTATCTTCAGCGACGGGATCGAGAGGTCGGCCAGGGCCTTGTCGAGGGCCCTGGCCTCGATGTCGTAGCCGTGGCAGTACTGCAGGACGCCGTGCAGGATGCCCGAGACTCCGAATTCGCCCGCCGTTCTCCTCACGTTGTCGAACCGCTCGCTGTTCGGCGAGAAGCAGGCGCAGTCGATGGAGAAGTACCTGTCGGCGATGGCCTCGTACATGGAGTCGAGGTCGCCCCTGCCCTCCTCCACCAGATCCCTGTAGTATCTGCTCCCGGTGCACGACTCGTCCGCCACGATGCGGAGACCGGACGTCTCGGCTACGAAGTGGATCTTGGAGTAGCCCATTGGCGAGGGGCTGCCGGCATAGAGTATGCGGGGGCCCGGCTTCTCGTACGCGCTCACGCCCCTGGTCGCCCTGGACTCGAGCTCCTTCTCCAGCCGGCCGGCGGCGGAAATGAAGGCGTCAATGTCCATGCTGAGAGCTGTCTGCGAGACAAGGAGGGCGTCGAGTCCGCTGATGGGAGGCTCGGCCAGTATCCTGTACCCGTTGATCCTCTGCAGAGCCCTCCTCCTGTCGTTGACCTTCCTTATGGACAGAGCGAGGGCCTCCCTCTCGACCGGTCTTCCTGTGATCTTCTCCATCTCGCGCGCAAAGCGCTTCACCTCTGACAGCCAGAGATCCCTGTCCATGTCCGTCTTCTTCTGGGGAACCTCCAGCGAGGGGAATCCCAGAAGATCCCAGGCCTTCTTCTTGGCATCGCAGGTGGTCTCGCCCAGCGCGAACTCCTTCAGAGTCTTGTAGGGACAGGTGCCGCTGAAGGCCAGGCCGAACGTGGACCTCACGAGAGGGCAGATGTCACGGGGGAACATCTTGTCGGCATAGTCCACGGACCACCCGGTCCCGCCGCAGAGCGGCATGGGAATGACGCCGACCGCCAGGGCGATCTCGTCGGGCACGTAGATGCAGAACGTCCCGATGGACTTCCCGCCCCTGCGCCTGTGTTCGACAATCTCGGCCACTCGTGAGCCGTGCGCGCCGTGTAGCGCGGCGTCGAACTCCGACATGGCGAGGGGTCTGTTCTTCCTGGAGAGGTGGGTGGTCCTGTGCACCCTCTCCATGGATTCGATCACCTGGTCGTGCAGCTCGAGGTTCATGCCCAGGTCGGACCACATCTTGCGGTACATCGAGAGCGCCGGATCGGATGTGCTCATCGTCCCTCCTCCGCGGCCCGGCGCCGCGAAGGGCTTCGGACCGCTCAGTTCATCAGTCCCATGGAGCCGTGACCCGGCTCCGCCGTGGAAGCTCACGCTCTGAGCGTTCTTATCATCACCATCCCTCCCGTCTCCGGCGGCGCGACCTCGCCGGCGGCCGTTTCATGCGCCCTCCATCCGCTTCAGGAGCAGCCGGGCCCTCCACGGAGAGTCGTTCTGCTCGAGCTGGGCCCTGCAGGCGCGTCGCGCGGTCTCGAGGCTCTCTTCAGATCCCCGTATCCTCCATCTGATGAAGGCGGCTTCGGAAACATATATCGGGCTTCTCGCAGCCGAGATGACTCCTTCCAGAAGGGCCACCGCGGCCTCGGGATCCGCCGCGGCCTTCAGCTTCGCCTCGACGATGTCCATCTCGTCCGACAGCCTGGGATCCCCGAAGGCGAGCAGGCTCCTCGCCTCATCGAGGCTGGAGCGGGCCGAGTCGAAGTCGCCGGCATCGCACAGGGCATCGGCCAGGGTGATCAGGAACGAGCCCAGGTAGTGCGTCATGGCCTTCTCCCTGACTATGCGCACCGCCTTCTCGGCATTCTCCCGTGCCTCTTCCAGGAGCCCGAGGGGCTTGCAGTGCTCGGCCAGATTGATCCTGGCTATGGCCTCGTGCTGCACCGACCGCAGCTCTCCGGCCATTTTCACGGCCCGCCGGTAGAACTCCAGGGATTCCTCGAACCTGTCGCCGGAGGCGACTACGGTGCCGAGGTTGCCCAGGGCCATGCATTCGAGGAGTCTGTTGCCGGTCTCCGAGGATATGGCGAGCTGGAGCCTGAGGAGTTCCTCGGCGCTGTCGAACCTCCTGCTCGCCCTGTGTATGACGGCTATGTTTCCGAGGACCAGGGCTTCCAGGTTCCTCCTGCCGGTCTCCCTCGCTCCTGATAGCACCTCCTCGTAGCACTCGAGAGCGAGGTCGGTCCTGTCGATCTCGAGATAGTAGTTCCCCAGGCTGCCGATGGCCCGAAGCAGCTGCTCTCCGTCATCGCCCCTCCTGGCCAGGTCCACGCACTGCCGGTACAGCTCCGCCGCCCGCTCGACGTTGTCGGATTTCATCATTTCCGCGGCCTCGATGCTGGCGATCATTGAGCGGAGGGAGAAGTCCTCGTCGAGATCCAGGTTCGCGGAGGCTTCGCGAAGGAGTCTGATTCCCCTGGTCTCCTCTCCCCTTTCGAGAAGAATCCTGGCGAGTCTGACCATGATCCTGGCCCGCACTCTCGGAGCCAGCCCGCCGGACTCCTCCAGGGCCAGGCCGAGCTGTTCGACAGCCTCGTCCCACCTCGAGCATTCCGTCAGGAACTCGGCCATGCCTAGCCTGGCGCGCGCCCTTGCGGGGCCGGCTCCGAGCAGCGCAGTCAGCCTCGTGTAGCGCTCCACGGTCTCCGCTATCATGAAGTTCCCGGCAGAGAACGAGGCTGCGAGTTCGAGGTACCTGCATGCGCCGGGAATGTCTCCGGCTGCTTCCAGATGGAAGGCCAGGTCGGCGAAGTAGCGCCTGTCTCCGGGATGGCACCTCTCTATGGATTCAGCCGCCTTCCTGTGCAGGTCGCGGAGCCTCGACCGAAGCTGCATCGAGTAGGCGGCGTCTCTCAGCATGGCATGCTTGAAGGCGAGTTCGCCATCCCCGGCGGCGTACCAGATCTCCTCCGAGGTTCCGCAGGAAGCCAGGGCGTCCACCGAACCGGCGCAGAGCATACCGGCCAGGACCTGGATCTCGAACCGCCTGCCCAGCACGGCAGCGTGCTGGACCGCCGAGCGCAGACCCGGATCGAGCCCGTCCAGCCTGGCTATCAGCACGTTGCTGATTCCGGCCCTCGGGAGCGGCGCGCCGTCCCTCAGGTCGGTCATCCTGCCGGAGACGCATATGCATCCGTGCTCCTTCAGGAAGCTGCAGTACTGCTCGATGAAGAAAGGGCAGCCCTCGGAGTGCGAGTGGAGGAACGCGGCCAGCCTCGGGGATGGGCGGGCTCCCAGCAGCAGCTCGGCAAGACCGGCTGTCTCTTCCGGCGAGAGGGGGCCCAGCTTGAGGGTCAGGTCCGGTGGGCGGCCTGGCAGTGGGAGATCCGGGGCGGGGACATCCGGACGGGAAGTGAGTATCCAGAGCAGCGGCTCGCCCGCCAGGCCGTGCTGCAGCTCGCCCAGCAGCGCGGCGGAGTCGCCGTCTATCCACTGCACGTCCTCGAAGACAATCCCCCTCGAGCCTGTCAGCACCAGGGCCTCGAACAGCGTGATGACCGCACTCCTGATGCTCTCAGACCGCCCGCGCGGGTCCATTCTGTCGAAGGAGGCACCGGGCCACCTCAGCCCGAGAAGGGAGCCCAGGGGCTGCGCCGCTCTTTCGAGCCTTTCCGGCAGGTCGTCGGCGGCGCTGTCGAGTGCTGCGGGGAGGCGCCCCGCGAGACGGCACAGGTACTCCTCGATGGATGCCCGTGCCGCTTCGGCTCCTGCGTTATCGGGGAGGCCCGCCTGACGCCCAAGGAATCCTGCAAAAGGGCCGAGGCTCTTCTGGAGAGTCCCGTCGCATTCGAGCAGGAGCGTCTCCGGCCCGCCCGAGACGGAGAGGAACTCCCCGACCAGCCGGGTCTTGCCCATGCCTGCCTCCCCGGACAGGTGCACGATGACGCCGCAGGCACGACTTCGCGAGGCTTCAGCAGAGCGCGAGAGCGCCTCCATCTCCGCGTGCCGGCCCACGAAGGGCCCTGCCGGCGCTGCGGCAGACCCGGAGGGGAGGCCGTACGGAGAGAGGACGGCTATCCTGCTGTCGCGCGAGATGCCCCTCAGCTTCATGTCGTCGGTCCGCACCGTCCGCAGGCCGGTGAGGCCCGAGAACCCCGGGCCGGCCAGGATTCTGCCCGACACCGCCCTGCTCATGAGCCTCGACGCGAGATTGACCGAGCTTCCCAGGACAGTATAGGTGCACTGGCTGCTGGAGCCGACGATCCCCGCGAAGACCGGTCCGGTCTCGACTCCGGCTCTCACACGCCCGCTGCATCCGGCGAAGACCTCCCTCATGAACCGGTCGGCCCTTGCGGCGTCGTCCTCGTGCGACACCGGTGCACCGAAGAACACCAGCAGGCTGAGGCCGGTCGGCTTCACCTCGACGCAGCCGAGGTATCCCCCGAGCCTCTCGGAGAGGGACATGACGGACTGGACGAGCCCCGGCGGCGGGTCCGCGGACTGCGGGAGGTCGGGGCACAGGAACACGCTGGTCACTGCCCTGAACTCGCCTGCCCCTTCGAGAGCCGCAGTGCGTTCAGAGGCGAAGCGGGACGGTGAAGTCCACGGCGGCGCGGGGGGAGGGGGCGGATCCGTCCCGGTCATCCTCCCTCCACGTGCGATCATGGTCGAGCCTGGCGAGCACGAGGCCTGGGCCATCGTGGCATCGTGGAGCGCAGGTCCCCTCATGAAATAAAGGCACCTGTCGGCTGAGCGGACGATCCCCCAGCCGATCTCGCCTTCGCAGACGCCGGCTTTCGCAGCGGTTCCCGCCTCTATGTCCTCGACCGGATATCTGAGCGCCTGGTGGATCCTCCTCGCGACAGACGCGGCGAAGTCCGCGGGACGGCCCGGGAAGACGCCGGTGATGGAATCGCCCGCGAAGCCTCCTACGAACCCTCCGGAGCCGCAGATGATCTCCACCGCGCTCCCGAGGAGGCCGTTGATCTGGTTCGAGAGCTCCTCGGCGCCTTCGGCCCCCCGCAGGGCGAAGAGCTCGGTCAGGGCTGTGAATCCTGGGATGTCGAAGACGATGATCGAGCCGCCGAACGAGCCAGAGATGCGGCCCGACGCGGCCATCTCCTCCATGAATGGGGGCGCGAACGCTCTCACGGCCTTCGTGCGGCCCGTGGCGGCTGACATGGCTGCATCTTGCCGCGAGCTCCCTGCGACTTCATCATCCGTTTCTGCCCGACGCGACTGGCACGCCGGCATGGCTGCCGGGCGGCCTTTGCGACGGGAATCTACGGCTCGTGCCGGGGCGATGTACAGGCGGAGCCGCGACATCAGACCCGAAGGGAGTGGACATGAAGACGACCCTTGCCTGCCTGCTTCTCCTTTCGCTCTCGGCATCCTCGCAGGATTCCTTCGAATCGCCGCGCTGGCTCT
The DNA here is from genome assembly GCA_964569245.1 of uncultured bacterium. Taxonomy (GTDB): domain Bacteria; phylum Fermentibacterota; class Fermentibacteria; order Fermentibacterales; family Fermentibacteraceae; genus JAAYTY01. Next base: position 139,492 of record CAZMTK010000004.1, read on the forward strand.
CGGTGACCGGATGGGGATACGTCGAAGCCCGACCCGACCAGGCGACCGTGACTTTCGGAGTCGAGACGACCGCGTACGACGCCGCCACCGCCGTGGAGAACGCGGCGGACGCCATGGAGGCGGCCACGAGGGCGGCCGTAAGGGCAGGCGTGGACGAGGACGCGATCGTGACCACCTACTACAGCCTGTGGACCGAGGAGGAGTACGACCCCGATACCTACGAGTACACGGGCGTGATGCTCAATCACGTCTCGCAGACCGTTGCAGCAGAAGTGCGAGATCTGGACGACATCGGAGATGTCATCGCAGCCGTCGTCTCGGCCGGAGCGAACAGCGTGAGCGGGGTGACTTTCCAGGTGGACGACCTTGAGGCGCTGAAGGAGGAGGCCCGTGTCGAGGCTGCCAGGGACGCGAGGAGGAGGGCGGAGCAGCTCGCCACGGCGCTCGGACTGTCCCTCGGAGAGATCACCTCTGTGAGCGAGTACGACTACGGCTACGACAACTACTACTACGACAGCGGCTACTCGGCCTCCAGCGTGAGCATGTATCCTGCGGGCGGCGGAGAGATGGCGGCGCCTTCGATAATGCCCGACATGCTGAAGATAAGCTCTTCGGTGAGCGTGACCTTCGAGATCAGGTAGCGGATTCGGGACGGTTCCACGAGCGGCGCCTCGAGGGGCGCCGCTCGGTCATCTCCGGAGCAGGTCTATCATGAAGGCGTATTCCAGCGCCACCTGCCTCAGCCACTCGAACCTGCCCGAGGAGCCGGCGTGGCCTGCCCCCATGTCGACCCTGAGGACGAGGGGATCGTCGTCGGTGCGGAGCAGCCTGAGCTTCGACACCCATTTCATGGGCTCCCAGTAGCACACCTGCGAGTCGTTCCAGCCGGCCGTCACGAGCATCGCCGGATAGTCTCCGACGGTGACGTTGTCGTAGGGCGAGTACGAGAGCATGTATGAGTAGAACACCGGATCGGAGGGGTTTCCCCACTCCTCGTACTCGTTCGTGGTGAGCGGTATGCCCGGATCGAGCATCGTCGTGACCACGTCTACGAACGGTACGCCAGCGACGATCCCCCTGAACAGGTCGGGCCGCATGTTGGCCACAGCCCCCATCAGCAGACCGCCTGCGCTCTCTCCCATGGCGAACATCATCGAGGGATCGGTGAGCCCCTGTTCGACCAGGTACTCGGCGCATGCGACGAAGTCCAGGAAGGTGTTCCTCTTCTCGAGCAGCCTTCCCGACTCGTACCAGGACCTGCCCATCTCGGAGCCTCCCCTGACATGAGCGATGGCGCAGAGGAAACCCCTGTCCATCAGGCTTATCCGGGGTATGCTGAACCATGGGTCGGTGCTGATGCCGTAAGCGCCGTATCCGTAGAGGAGGAGCGGATTCCCCCCGGGCCTCAGCCTGTCCTGCCTCCAGACGAGCGTCATGGGAACCTGGACCCCGTCATGGGACGTGACGAACACTCGCCTCGCCCTGTAGAGCTCCGGTGAGTACCCGGGCACTTCCTCGCGATGCACCAGGGTTGTGGCTCCCGATGCCAGATCCAGATCGAAGATCGTGGGAGGAGTGGTGGGTGAGCTGTACTCGTACCTGAGTACTCCGCTTCCCGGCTCTCTCGAGCGGGCCAGCGCCACCGAGCAGGGCTCGTCGCCTCCGGCGACGACCCGTTCCGAGCGTGATTCCCTGTCGAAGACCCTGATCTCAGAGAAGCCGTCCTTCCTGACGACCATCGCTACATGGCCGGGAAAGACCTCGACATCCTCTATCAGGATTCCGTCCCTGTGCCCCACCACTTCCCTCCAGCTCCCTGCAGAGGGCCTCAGGACGGGGGCACGCACGACCCGGAAGTCGGGGGCGTCGAGGTTCGTCAGGATGAAGAGGCTGTCGCGCAGCCCGGTCACGGAGTACTCGACCCCGGGCATCCTCTCCTGGACGAGCCGGAAGGAGCCGGATGGCATGTCGGCGTCCAGCAGCCAGGCCTCGGAGGAGGTGCTGCTCTCGCTGTGTATGAATACGTACTCGTCCGAAGGAGACTTGGAGACCATGGGCCAGAACGTCGGATCCGTCTCCCGGAACACCTCCTCGTCGGCATCCTGCATCGTCCCGAGCGAATGCCTCATGATCCTGTCGGTTCTGAAGGTGGAATCCTGGAGGCCGTAGAAGAGCGTATAGCCGTCGTTCCCCCAGGCGACCTCCCCGTCCGTCCCGCGGAGGGTGTCGTGGAGGAACACGCCCGCTCCCAGGTCGAGGAAGACCAGGTCGTAGCTCAGGGCTCCCGAGGTGTCTATTGCTACCGCGGCGAACCTGCCTTGCGGATCGACCACAGGCCAGGCATCCAGATACTCCCTGCCGGCCGCCAGCGCGTTCACGTCGAGGAGGACCTCGGGGACGGCCCCGGGAGCGTCCGCCCTCCTCATGTACACGGGGTAGTCCATCCCGGGGGAATACCTGGCCCAGTACAGGAATCCGTTGTAGGGATAGGGCGCTGTGGAATCGGCGGGGGGCATCCTGGCCGCCATCTCGGTGTAGAGGCTCTCCTGCAGGCCCAATGTGCCGGCCATCAGAGACTCCCCGTAGGCGTTCTCGGCCTCGATCAGGGCGAGCACCCGGGGATCATCCCTGTTCCTCATCCAGTAGAACGGATCCGTCCTGGATCCGGCAGGACATGCGATCTCGAACGGTTCGACAGGTGCGGCTGGCTCTTCGGGCACGCCCGCCCACGGAATCGCCGCAGCCGCCAAGACGGTGACGAACGTCTTCATGGCCCCCCTGCCGCTAGGTTCCATCCCGGCCGCCTGTCGGGCGCCTGGGGAAAGATACCGAAGAGCAGGAAAGTCATCCAGCGAGAGGCGACGGTCTCAGAAGTAGAACCAGATGCTGGAGTAGTCGGAGGGATCCTCCCCGATGGCTGCAAGCCTCTCGAGATAGTCCAGGATGGGCACATCCCTGCCCACCCAGCTCTTCTGCACGGAGATGTTCTGCTCCCAGGGATGGAACTCGTAAACCCTGGAGCCGTCGGGGAGGACTGACAGCAGATCCCTGTACTGGGCTCCCCGCAGGTAGCTCTTGCCCTGGCCAGGCACGTTGAAGACGGGAGAGTCCGTCCTGCGGCTGCCGGGAAGCAGCCTCGCCTCCTCCTTCTGCTCCTGAAGGAGTCTGGCCATCGGGACCCTGTACGCGGCGGTCTCCTCCTTGCCCTTGGGGACGAAGGTGTAGTAGGGATCGATTCCGATTCGTCTCAGCAGCATCCGAAGCCTGGAAGCCTCGAAGCGCCTCGAGACGAAGAATGTGAAGACCATCTGGTTGTAGATCGAGATCCCGTGCCTGCAGATCCGGCCGACCGCGCGCGTCATCTCGGGTGTGACTTCCGAGGGGTGCTGGACGTGCGTCACGATCAGCAGCTCCCGACTCCCCTGCTTCCTGAAGCGGGAGAGGATCGAGACGAGCTTCGGGGTGATCCTCATCGGCAGCGTGACCGGAGTCCTCGTGCCTATCCTCACCAGCTCCACGTGAGGGATGCCGGCCAGCCTTTCGAGGAGCCATTCGATCTCCCGGTCATCCATGGCGAGGGGATCTCCGCCGGTGATCAGGACCTCCCTGACGGCCCGGTGAGATGCTATCCACTCCAGCGCCTCCTCGATCTTGTGCCTTGGGGCCAGCGCCCCCGGTGACATCGGCCCCTGGATCTCCCAGTTCCTCTGGCAGTAGACGCAGATCTGCGGACAGGCGTTGAAGGGTTTGAGGATCACGATCGCAGGGTAGCGCCTCGTCACGAGGTCGACAGGCGAGGTATCCCTCTCCAGCATGAAGTCCGATCCGCACCTTTCAGAGTTCCTCCCCCCCGCCGCCATGGCCTCCACGAATTCTGCGCCGGGGATGACCTGGGCTCTGATGGAGGCGTCGCCGCCGGGGAGTTTCCCCGACATCAGCGACGCGTAGTAGGGCGTAACGCCGAAGGGGACTCCCGCTCCGCAGGCCGTCCTCACGGCATCGAGCTCCTCCGGCGTGGGGTCGCAGACAGCCGCGAATGCATCTGCGTCTGCCACCGTGTGGGCGATCTGCCATTTCCAGTCCCCCCAGTCGGAGAGACTGCCGCCTGTCACGGCGAGGATCCTTCTGCGTCTCTCACGTCTGACGGCCATGGCCTCTTCGGACAGTCCGTCCGGATACCTGTCCATCCAGCCGGAGGCCCACTCCCACAGCGAATCCAGCTCGGCCGACCTGGCCTCTCCAGCGGCTCTGCCCGTCAGCCCCCTGGGGAAGTCGGGCTTTACGACTGGCTCGATGCTGAACGGCCTCTCTATGCCTCTGAGAATGTGAGCGACGTCGGCGCAGAAGGCGGGCGAGAGGTCGGGCCGTGAACGGCCGCAGGCGATGTCGCAGACAGCACCGGCCACAGAGAAGCCCGAGAGTTCCTCCGCCCGCTCGGTGCACATGCCTCTCAGTGCTCTCGCGCAGTCCCGAACCATCGTATAGCTGCCCTCGCCGAGCGAATCCGAGGAGAACTCCGACTGCATCTTCGAGGCTATTCGAAGATGGTCTCCCTGCAGCGCTCCGTTCTGCCGTCCCGGCGAAGGAGGTCGAGAAGGCCGAATTCCCATTCCAGGAGCTTCTCTGGGCTGAAGAGGGCATCGAACAGCTTCTTCATGTCAGTCTCCGCTTTACCGCATCATCGGGTTGCAGGACCGGCATCCCCGCTCACGCGGGCAAACTGCGATCATGTATTATACCCTGTTGAGTTTCTGGCCGTACCCGGGCTCCTTCGGCATGCCCGGCTCGGAAGGATGCCTGATGCAATTGGCGCTCCTGCTCGTCGCTGCAGTGATGCTCGACGCTCCTGCCGCTCAGGAGGACAGCCTTGCTGACGGACGCTCTGTCGAGGCAGGGGTGATCCTCCGTCCGGGGATCTTTCTCATGGACCGATGTCAGGACTTCAGCGGGAGCGACCCGCTGTTCGATCTCCCTTCGTGGCTCTCCCACTTGATAGACGGAGGGATCATCCCCGACCTGCCCGACTTGGAGCTGAGGATTTCGAAGCGGCGTCTGAGCCTGGGATGCACCTTCAGGTTCTGAAGCGCAAAGCCCTCCGTGTGCGGGAGCGCCCCGCCGGGAGGCGGGGCGCAGGCTTCTCCGTCGAGGCGGGAGAGGACAGGCCTACTGTATCGTTATCGATCTCCTTGCGAGCGTGACATCGGTGTCGGTGCCCTCAGCCGCATAGCGGATCTCGTACTCGCCGGGCTCCGCAGGCGCCGTGAGCGTAACGGGGTTGCCTTCGGAAGTGTACGCGTATTCGTCCCAGTCGCCCTCGGGAGCGCCCGCCGGCACTATCGTGATGTAGTGTCCATCCAGCCCGGGACCGGTCCAGCGGATGGCGATGCTGCTGCCTGCCGCGGCATTCGAAGGAGCGTCGAGGGTCACTTCACTGCCGATGACGCTTATCGAGGCGCGCGCCAGAGTGCTGTCGGCGGGGTAGTCGAAGCTGCCGGTGACGAGGCGCACCTCCCAGGTCCCGGGCTCGCCCGGGCCTGTGAACGTCAGCGGATTGCCCATGGAAGTGTAGTGCCACTCGTAGCCGGCCCATTCGCCCTCGGGCGTGCCCTCCGGAACCAGGACAAGGTACACGCCGCCGCTCCCGGCGGGACCCGTCCATGAGACTTCGAACGGGGCGCCCGAAACCGCCTCCGCCGGTGCGGTGACGCTCGACTCCATGTCCTTCACCGTGACGGTGATCCGACCGATGGTGCTGTCAGGCTCGGTTCGCTCGTTCGCGTACCTGATCTCGTAGCTCCCCGGCCTGAAAGGCGCGGTCAGGCTGACCGGGTTGCCCGAGCTTGTATACTCGTAGTCGGCCCACTCGCCTTCGGGGGCGCCGGCGGGGACGATCGTGATGTAGTCGCCGGAGCTGTCGGGCCCGGCCCAAGTCACCTCGAATGTGGAGCCGATCTCGATCTCGGCGGGAGCGGTCAGAGTGACCGGAGGGGGCGGCGGCGTCCCGCATGCCAATCCCATGAAGAAGAGCACCGCGAGCGAGATATGGAACCTGGACACAGATCCTCCTTCGAGAAGTTCCGTCCCGACAGGGACGTTGGGCATAATACTGTCCAAAGAGCTGTTGGAAGGCAAGGCTCCGGCCTCGGGCACGGAAGCTTACCTTTTCAGGCGGCGTTGCTTATGTAATCGTTTCAAGACGATGCCGCAGCCTCGCTGCACGGACCTCGGGCAGGCGGGGAGGTGCGGGACCCCCGGGCGACCGGGCGAGCATGGAGGGCAGGGCAGAGGCATGGCCGAGACCGTGAGATTCTTCAAGACCCTTACGAAGGTCGAGGAGCAGTCTGTCATACTCCGCTGCACCAGGCTGGAGATGAAGAAGGGCGAGACCCTCTTCAGGAAGGGCGACAAGTCAACTTCCATGTACCTCGTGGAAAGCGGCGAGTTCAGCGTGACCGACGAAAGGCCCGGACAGAAGGTCTTCCTTTCGTCCATCAGGTCGGGCGGGCTCATAGGCGAGATGGCCTTTCTCGACGAGAGCCCACGCTCGGCCACCGTGGCGGTGAAGGAGGACGCGGTCGTCTGGAGGATGACCAAGGAAGACTTCCTCAGGGCCCTGCTCGAGGATCCCGCCCTTGGAGCGAGGCTCCTCATGGCTATCGGGACCCTGCTTGTCGAGAGGCTCCGCAAGGCCGATGCGGCCCTGACCTCCCTCTCCACCGGTCCGGGAAGGCAGATAGAGGAGAAGGACCTCAGGACGGCCGTGGACTCCGTCCGCGGCATCTGAAGCAAATCGCGGAGGTCGGGCTGGGCGGAACCCGTTCGGCTCGGAGAAGGCGCGGGCCGCGCATTCGACGGCTCAGTGCGCACGAGGACGGGTCGGGAGGCTGAAGTGCCTGAGAGAATCTCGATCAGACAGGTGTGCGGGAGCAGGGACATATCGGCCTTCGTGAAGGTGCCCTTCGAGATACACAGGAACAACAGGTACTGGGTGCCGCCGCTCATCTCCGCCGAGAAGGATCTCTTCGACGAGTCGAAGAATCCCGCCTTCGAGGACTGCGCTGCCAGTCTCTTCCTCGGCCTGATCGACGGGCGGCCCGCCGGCAGGATAGCCGGAATAGTTTCGCGACCGTTCCTGGCGAAGCGTGAGAGGTGCGGACGCTTCGGCTGGTTCGACTGCGTCCGGGAGCCCGCGCTGGCGTCGGCCCTGCTGGAGGCGGCCGAGTCGTGGCTCGCCTCCCAGGGAATGGAGGAGGTCATCGGCCCGATGGGCTTCTGCGATCTCGACACCACCGGACTCCTGGTGGAGGGCTTCGACGAGGTCCCGACGATAGCGGGAAGCTACAACCCTCCCTACTACGCCGAATACCTGGAGGCCGCCGGCTACCAGAAGGAGATCGACTACGTCGAATACAGGATCACAGTCCCCGAGTCGCTTCCCGAGAGGGTCACCCGCCTCGCGGAGCAGATACGGAGGCGGAGCGGGATCAGGGTCTTCAGCGAGACCGACCGCAGGCTTCTCGCAAGGAGATGGGGAGCCGCGGTCTTCGACGTGCTGAACGAGGCTTACGAGGAGCTCTTCGGAACGACGCGGCTCTCTTCCGCCCAGATAGACTTCTACATCAGGGCGTACCTGGGACACGTGGACCCCGCTTTCATCAAGCTGGCCGCCGACGGAGACAGGCTGGTGGGGTTCGTGATAGCCATGCCGAGCCTCTCCGAGGCTTTCCAGAAGGCCCGGGGCAGGCTGCTTCCGTTCGGCTTCATCCACCTGCTCCTCGCGATGAAACGCAGCCGGGTGCTCGACTTCTATCTTGCCGGAATCAGGCCCGAGTACAGGAACCAGGGCATAGACGTGCTCCTGAGCTACGAGATTGGACGCACGGCGCTCGAGAGGGGCATGAAGTTCGCCGAGAGCAACCACGAGCTGGAGAGCAACAGCAGGATCCAGTCCATGTGGAAGCTCTACGAGCGGAGGCTGCACAAGAGGACCCGGATCTACAGGAAGAGGCTCTCCCTCTGATCAGTCCCCGGGCTCCGTCCGGCGAGGCGCGGCCCGTCCGGACAGCAGGCCGGCGGCGCTGCCGGCGGTCACCAGGACCATCCCGGGCAGGAAGCCGGGCCCGGCCGTCTCGTCGAGCAGGGCCATGGACAGCAGCGTCGCGACCGCGGGCTTGGCGAAGAACACCAGCGAAGCCGAGGATGCCGGGCCGCACTTCAGCATCCCGAAGAAGGCGAGATAGCCGGCTCCGCTCACGACAAGACCCAGCCACAGCAGCGAGACGATGTCCGCGGCGGAGGGAGTCCATCCCGCATCGAACACCCTCCTGCCGTCCAGGGCCATGAAGGCGGCGAGACTTGCAGTCCCCCCGGCGAAGGATACGATGTTGGCGCTGAGCGGGCTCACCCGCGCGGCGAGAGTCTTCCCCGCCAGAGTATAGACGGCGAAGACCGCCGCGGCGGCCAGCGCCAGAGCCGTTCCTGCGCCTCCGGAGCCTCCCTCCGAGCGCCAGACGAGAAGGACACCCGCGACTCCGGCCGCGAAGGCCGAGAGTCTGAGCAGCGATGGCCTCTCCCTGCGGGTCAGCACCGAGTGCAGCAGGACCATGATCGGGTTTGAGCACATCAGGGTGGCAGCACCCGAGGCCGAAGAGTCCCTCACCGCGAGCTGGAGCAGAGACATCGCGAGGAAGGTGTTCAGGAAGCCGAGGAAAAGGAGTGATGCCGCGCTGCGGGCTCCGATGGAGCGAAGCTCGCGGGCCCTTCCAGCGGCTGCGGATGTTCCGAGCAGAACGGTGAGCCCTGCCGCGAACCTTGCCAGCGTGAGGCCGAAGGGGTCGAAATGCTCCATGAGGGGCTTCGAAACGACCTCCATGGAGCCCCAGGCGAGGAGCGTAGTCAGGAAGAGGACGGCGAAAGGCACGGTGCAGCGCTTCAGGATTCCCTCACGCAGTCGACGGTGTAGACGAAGCTGCCGTCCTCCATCCTGCGGATTCGCGCACCGTGGACCTCGCCCTCGAATCCCGGGAAGCGGTTGTGGAACTCCTGCAGCACTCTGAGGAACTCGACCACCGAAGCCGGGCCGTCGCTGAACTCCTCGCCGGGCATCACGAGGGGTATGCCGGGGGGATAGGGAACGACCATCACTGCGGAGGTGCGGCCGCCGAGCTTCCCGACGGGGACCTCCTCGACCCTGCCCTTCACCAGGCAGCCATATGCTGCTTCGGGGAGCATCTTCTGGCGGGGAAGGTCGCTGAAGATCTCCACGAGGGACTTCGTGACCTCCTTCTCGCGCAGGAAGTCGTGCATCTCCGAGACGAGGCTCTTCAGCCCCCGGCCGAAGTAGACTTCGGAGTGCCTGTCGGCGAGGCCGGGGAAGACTCGGGCCAGGTTGTGGTCCTCGTCATGGGCCTTCCTGAAGTCGAAAAGCTCCGCGAGGAGGGTGCCCGACTTGCCCTTCGTGACTCCGAGGGTGAAGAGGACGAGGAAGCTGTAGAAGGTGCTCTTCTCGATCACTATCCCGCGCTCTCTGAGGAAGCGCGAGACGACGCAGGCCGGGATGCCGGTCGGCTCCAGGGATCCGTCAGGGCCTATGCCGGGAGTCTGGATGGTCACCTTGAGCGGGTCCAGCATCACGAACCCGTCGCCTATGTCGACGAAGCCGTGCCACTTCTGGTCGCTGGACAGCATCCAGTAGTTGGGGCCCCTGAGGAGCTTCTTCTCGGCGAGCACGCTGAAGTCGAGCGGCCTGCTCTTCTGGGTCTCCATGTCGGTCTGCATGGCCACGTTCTCGGGCTCCCATACGGAGAACCACCAGTTGCCTCCGGGGTCCCTGCCCTCCCTGATCTGCCTGCCGATGTGCTCCATCTTCAGCCGGAAGATCACCGCCTCCTCGAGCGCCTCCTCCACCAGGAGCCTGCCCATGCCGCCCTCCATCATCTTCGAAGCCACATCGAGAGAGGCTACGATCGCATAGAGCGGCGATGTCGAGGAGTGCATCATGTAAGCCTCGTTGAAGCGGTCGTGGTCGAAGCGGCGCGAGCCCTCCTTGATGTGGAGCATGGAGCCCTGGGAGAGCGCTGCCAGCACCTTGTGGGAGGAATGCGAGGCGAACACCGTAGGACCCTTCCTCTTGTCGCCTGAGTTCTCCTCGTACATCCCGTATCTGCCCCTGTAGAGCCCGTGGAACCTGGCGTAGGCGTACCAGGCCTCGTCGTAGAGGATGTTCTCGCACGTCTTCGCGAGGAGCTTCCGCAGCATGAGAGTGCTGTAGCACAGACCGTCGTATGTGGAGTTCGTCAGGACCGCGAGCTTGACCTTCTGGGGCTTCTCCCCGTTCAGGAACGGCGAGGCCGCGATCTTGGCCTGGATGCTCTCCGGGCTGAACTCGGACAGGGGAACAGGCCCGATGATGCCGTAGGCGTTCCTGGTGGGACGGATGTAGACCGGTATGGCTCCGGTCATGATGACTGACTGCATGATGGACTTGTGGCAGTTGCGGTCGACGAGCACCACGTCGCCCCTGGTCACGGTGCCGTGGAAGACCATCTTGTTGGTCGTCGAAGTGCCGTTCGTGACGAAGTAGGTCCTGTCGGCTCCGAACGTCAGAGCGGCCTGCTTCTCCGACTCGCCGGCGACGCCTGTGTGCTCCAGTATCGACCCAAGGTCGGGCACTGAGGCGGATATGTCGCTGCGAAAGAAGTTCTCGCCGTAGAATTCGTGGAAGACCTTCCCGATGGGAGACTTGAGGAAGGCCACGCCTCCCATGTGGCCGGGAGTATGCCACGAGTAGCGGTAGCTCTGCACGTACTGGTAGAGGCTCTTCATGAAAGGAGGCATGATGTTGTCGACATACCGCTTGAGGGCTCTCTCGATGCGGCCGGCTATGAAATCGGGCGTGTCCTCCATCGCCCAGATGTAGCCGTCGATCAGCTTCATCACCTCGAGGGGGAGGTCGCCGACCGAGAGCTTCTCGGTCACGAGGAACAGCGGGATCTCGCTGTTGCGGTCCACTATCTTCCTGACCATGGCGGCCGTGCTCGGATACTCCTTGTTGCCGTTGCAGTCCAGGTCCCAGTCCAGGATGATGCAGCCGATCTTGGCAAGGGATCTGAGGTGCACCTGTGCATCCGAGCAGGAGGGCGCCTCGAGCACCGACAGGTGCAGATGGGTCAGGGCGTCCACCATGCCCCTCACCACTCTCGAGGCGGCAGTGCTTCCTATCAGATCGCTGTCGATGATGAGAACCGGGAATTCCCTGTAGAGGTCCATCTCTCCTCCGCGGCGCACCGGGGCTTCCTGAGCGCCGCAATCCGCGCTACGGCGTTATGGTGGTCCCTGCCCGGCCTTCCAGCGCGGCCAGTATGCTGCCCGGGGACGTTATTATCACCCTCCGACCCCCGCGGTCCAGGAACTCGAGGGAAGCCCTGATCTTCGGCAGCATCGAGCCGGGCGCGAAATGCCCCTCCTCGATGCGACGCCTCATCTCTTCCGCCGTCGCCGTTTCGATCTCCCTCCTGCATGGCTTGTCGAAATCCAGGCAGACCCGCGGAACCCCGGTGGAGATGATGAAGGTGTCAGCCCCCAGGCCCGATGCGAGGAGGGAGCTGGCGAGGTCCTTGTCTATGACCGCCGCGATGCCTCTGAATCTCTTCCCCTCACGTACCACCGGCACTCCTCCCCCGCCGGCGCAGATCACTATCTGGCCGGCTGAGACCAGGGCTCTGATGGCGGGAAGCTCGATTATCTTCAGAGGTCTCGGAGAGGGGACGACCCTCCTGAATCCCCTGCCCGCGTCCTCCTTCATGACCCAGCCGCGCTCGGCAGCGATACGAGAGGCTTCCTCCGCGCCGTAGAAGGGGCCGACGGGCTTCGTGGGATTCCTGAAGCCTGGATCGTCCGGGGACACCTCCACCTGTGTCACGAGGCTGCTGACGGGGATGTCTTCTCCCCTCTCCTCGAGGACGTCTCCCAGCACCTGCTGGATGAGATACCCGAGATAGCCCTGCGTGGCGGCGCCGTTGACGTCCATCCCGTCGGGCGGCACCACCGAGGAGGCCATTTCGTTTCTTATCAGCTCGAAGCCCACCTGGGGTCCGTTGCCGTGCGTCACTACCACGCTCCCGAAGATGCGGGCGAGAGTTGCGACCTCTTCGCACACCTCGCGGGCCAGGTCGTGAGTGTCGAGGTTGCCCCTGGAGGAGCGCGGATCGATCATCGAGTTGCCGCCAATTGCTACGACAACGGTTCCCAGGGGCTCAGCCGCCATTCGTCCTCCGCTCCGGGGTCCTGCGGGAGAAGAGGACCAGCAGGAGTCCTCCGACAGTTATGGCCGCATCGGCCAGGTTGAACGTCGGCCATCGCCAGCCGGACGTTCCCACGTCTATGAAATCGAGAACGGCGCCGCCCCTGAGGATCCTGTCGAGCAGGTTCCCCAGAGCGCCGCCCAGCACCAGCCCGAGACCGACGACAGACGCCCTGCCCCAGTTCTTCGCCTTCGCCAGCATCACCGCCACTGCCACGGAGGCGGCGGCCGAGAAGATCGCGAGGAACAGCGGCCCTCCCCAGCTCATGCTGAAGGCGGCGCCCGTGTTCTCCCTGAGCTGGAGCCGGACGGCCTCCCCCAGCACCCTTTCGGGGGCTTCGAAGGACAGGGAGTCAAGCGCGATCCTCTTGGACGCCTGGTCGAGGAGGAGTGCAGCCCCGGCCGCGAGAACCCCCGGAGCCCTCGGGTCACGCTCCTGCATGGCCTGCCTCCCTGAGGACGCCTGCGCACCTGGCGCAGACATCCGTGAATCCAGCGTCGGAGCCCACGTCGGGAAGCATCTTCCAGCATCTCGCGCATTTCGGAGCCTTCGACGGCATGACCGACACGACCGGCTCGGCCGATACCCGGGTCCTGACCGTGGAGACGATCAGGAAGTCTGCCCAGCTCTCGCCCAGAGCGGAGCCGGCCATGTGCTCGGGCACTCCCAGATCCACCTCGGCGTCGAGCCCGCTCCCTATGGAGCCTGCGGCCCGGGCCTCCTCGAGGCGCTTCATCGCGACGCGCCTGACCTCTAGATACGGCTCCCATCCCGCGAGCTCCCCGAGCTCCTCTTCCGTGAGAGCCGGCGGGCGCCAGAGGGCCAGATGAACGCTCGGAACGTCCTTCAGGCCGGGAGGGAGCTCGGCCCATGCCTCCTCGGCGGTGAAGGGCAGGATCGGGGCCAGGAGCTTCACCAGCTCGACGGTCATCCAGGCGACTAGGCCCCTGGTCTCGAGAGTGCGCTGAGAGGAGGGCGAGTCGCAGTACAGCCTGTCCTTCCTCGCGTCGAGGAAGAGGCCCGACAGGTCCGTCGTTGCGAGAATCCTGAGCTCGCGGAAAACCCGGTGGAACTGGTACGCCTCGTAGTCGCGAACGCACTGTGCGTAGACCTGCGAGAACCTCAGATACGCGTATCTGTCGAGCCCGGTCAGGCAGCCCGGAGCGAAGGATGCCGAGTCGAGCCCCGCGATGTTGCCCAGCATGAACCTGACGGTGTTCCTGATCTTCCTGTATGCCTCCCTTGCGTCGTCGAGCATCGCCCTGTCGGCGCGGAAGTCGGCGGTGTAGTCGATTCCGGAGAACCACAGGCGGAGGATGTCCGCTCCCATGCTCTCGACGATCTCGAGGGGGGAGACGGTGTTCCCCAGGGACTTCGACATCTTCTTCCCCTGCCTGTCCAGTATCAGGCCGTGCGTGACGATCTTCCGCGCCGGAACGCCCAGATCCAGAGCGAGGCTGGTCAGGAGGCTCACGCCGAACCACCCCCTGTGCTGGTCGGTGGCCTCGAGATAGGCGTCTGCGGGCCTCTCGAGCCCGAACTCCGGTGTCAGGACGCAGTAGTGGCTGAGGGAGCTGTCGAACCAAACGTCGAGGATGTCGTCCACCCTCGCGAGCCGGGTGGATCCGCAGGACGGGCATGCGGGGCTCCTTCCCGCCAGTTCGAAGAACCTGTCCGGCGAGGAGCAGAACCACGCATCCGAGCCCTCCTTCTCGACCACGTCGGCCACGGCTTCCATGACGTCCGCGTCGAGAACGGCGGTCGAGCACGAGACGCAGGTGAACGCAGGGAGGGCTACGCCCCACGCCCTCTGGCGGGACAGGCACCAGTCGGGCCTCGCGGCCATCATGTTCCGCATCCTCTCGTAGCCCCATGCGGGATGCCATTCCATCCCCTCTACGGCCTCGAGGACCCGGTTCTTCAGATCGCGATGCGAGAGGCTCATGAAGAACTGCCTCGTAGCCCTGAAGATCAGGGGCTGCTTGCACCTCCAGCAGTGGGGATAGCTGTGCTCGACGACGGATCGCCAGACCAGCCTTCCCCTGGAGCGCAGATCCTCGAGGATCGCGGATTCGGCTTCGGTCACCCTCGTGCCTGCATATCTCCCGGCCTCCGGGGTGAAGAAGCCGCGGGCATCCACTGGGCTGAAGGTCTCCAGGCCGTACTGCTGGCCCACCGCGAAGTCCTCCGCCCCGTGGCCCGGCGCCGTGTGCACGCAGCCGGAGCCGTCGTCCATCGTGACATGACCGGAGACCACGACGAGGGAACTCCTGCCTTCGAACAGCGGGTGGTGCAGCTCGAGCCCCTCCAGGTCGGCTCCCTGGAAGACGGGGGATTCGAGGACGGTCCCGCCGGGGCAGGCCGAGGCGACGAAGGCGGCGGCGCGTCTCGAGGCGACGAGCATCCTCCTCTGCCCCGAGGCGACCAGCACATACCTCTCTCCCGGATTGAGGGCCACGGCCATGTTGGCCGGCAGAGTCCATGGAGTCGTGGTCCAGATCACGACCTCGACTCCCTCCGGCACGCCGCGAGAGGCCCATGCCCGCGGGTCGAGCTGCTCGAAGGCCACCCAGACTGACGGGGATGAGCGAGGACCGTACTCGACCTCGGCGTCAGCAAGAGCGGTCGAGCAGGAGGTGCACCAGCTTATTGGTCTGAGACCCTGATAGACGTAGCCGCCTCTGACCAGCGCTGCGAACGCACGGACGATGCCTGCCTCGTAGGACCGTGACATGGTCAGATAGGGGCCGTCCCACCGCCCGAACACTCCCAGGCGGCGAAACTCGCCCTTCTGGACCTCGACGTACTTCGCGGCATAGGCCCTGCACCTCGACCGGACCTCCTCCCGCGAGAGGCTGCGGCCGCCGTCCTCCACCTCGCCGAGGACCCTGTGCTCGATCGGCATGCCGTGGCAGTCCCAGCCCGGGACGAACGGGGAGTCGAAGCCCATCATCGTCCTCGACTTCACGATGAAATCCTTCAGCACCTTGTTGAGAGCGGTGCCCAGATGGACGCTGCCGTTGGCATAGGGGGGGCCGTCGTGCAGCACGAACCTTGGGGCGCCCATCCGGCTCCTCCTGATCTCGCTCTCGAGGTCCTCCGCCTCCCATCGCGCCAGTATCTCCGGCTCCCTGGCAACGAGGTTCCCCTTCATCGCGAAACCGGTCTCAGGCAGCCTGATGGTATCCCTGTAGTTCAGTTCTCTTCACCTCCCGCGAAGGCACGGAGCGCCTCCTCCATGGGGGGGCTCGCGCCGTTCCAGGCGGTCAGCGAGTGGCACCTGACGAGCAGAAGGACGGTGCCTCCGCCGCTGCCCGCCAGGATCGCATCGTCTATGCCCTCCGATGCCAGGGCTGAAACCCGCATCGCTCCCAGCTCGGCCCTGGTGGATGCCCGCCAGTCGGGCACCCTTCCCACTGTCCCCCTGCGCCAGGGGCCTTCAGGCGCTGCATAGAGCCCTACGAGGGACGGAAACCTCTGGCCCTCTTCGTCGCCTTCGATGCCGATCAGCGGGCTGTCTCCGAAGAACGCCACATGATCGGTCGCGACCAGCCATCCTCGCCGGCGCGCGACTCCCTCGGCACCGATCAGGAATCGCCTGATGCCTCTTCGAAGAGCCGCCCGGACGGCTTCCGCCGAGGACTCGCGATCCACGCGGATGAATGCGTTCTGTCCGTCCAACGGCCGCCAGTCCCAGCTTCTGGGAACAACGACCAACAAGCCGTCGCTGCATGCCTGCATAAGAGTCGGGACTATGAAGATTTGCGGGGCGATCTGCAACCCGCGGGCATCACCGCCCGGCTCGGAGGAGCCAGCCGGGGTGACGCACCGCTCCGGAGATTCGCAGGAGCTTCCTGCGGGACCGGGAACCTGACGAGATGCTGACGCTGGATCGTGGAACGCCGAACTCTGCTGCGACGAACCTCACGAGCTCCGCGTTCGCCCTGCCTTCAGAGGGCGGAGCCTTCACGAGTATCCGCCAGGTTCCGTCGGCAAGGCGGTCCGAGACCGCGGTCTCCGCTGCGCCCGGGACGACGGCGACCGGCAGGAACAAGGGGTCGCGGACTGCCGGCGTCCCGCCTCCCCGGTCAGCCTCCATCGAGCGGTCTCGCCTCTTCGATGAGCATTACGGGTATGTTCTCCTCAACCCTGTACACCAGCCTGCAGGAGTGGCAGACCAGCACCTCCTCGGGCTCGGTGCGGTATTCCAACCCCCCCCTGCACTTGGGGCAGGCAAGTATCTCCAGGAGCCTCTTGTCGAGCATTCCGCCCTCCGGGGCTAGATGACGAACATGCCTCTCCTCATGACGGGGAGCCGCCCGCCAGAGGCGTCCACGCCGTCAATGTCGACGGCTTCGGAGCCGATCATGAAGTCGGTATGGACGAGCGAGACGTTGCATCCCAGCGCCCGGAGCGCATCTTCCCCGAGGCCCGTGGAGCCCTCCACGCACTCTGTGTAGCCGTTTCCGAGGGCGATGTGGGAAGAGGCGTTCTCGTCGAACAGGATGCTGTGGAACGTCCTCCCGCTCCTGTATATCGGCGAGTCGCATCCGACGAGGGCGATCTCCCCGATCATGAGGGCGCCATCGTCGGTCGCCAGGAACTGGTCCAGGGCGGCGGCGTTGCGCGCGGCGCCGTGAGCGACCACCCTGCCGGACTCGAATCTGAACCAGGCTTCCTCAACGCTCGTGCCGTTCACCTCGACCGGTCTGGTGCAGCGAACGACGCCCGTCGTCCTCCTGCAGTCGGGCGTGCTGAAGATCTCCTCGGTCGGGAGGTTCGGGAAGAATAGACGCCCGTCCCTGGCACGGCACCTGCCGCCCGAGAACACCCTGTCGCGGGACATACCCACCTTGAGGTCCGTGCCTGGCCCCGTCAGGTGGAAGTGGTCGAGTCTAGCGGAGTTGAGAATGCCAGCCCTCCGCTTGAGCTCGGCGTCGTGGTCGAGCCAGGCGCGGGCCGGGTCTTCTCGGTCCAGGCGGAGGATCGGCATCAGGAGCTTCCAGATGCGCCTCTCCCAGTCCCTGCTCGAGCCCAGCACCCTGGCAGCCCAGAGAGGCGTGGGATCCAGGCAGACGTTCCACCTGATGGCATTGCTGGAGACGGCGGCAAGCCAGTCCCTCGTCGCTGCTGCAACGGCCTTCCTGACAGCCCCCTGCCTGGCGGGGTCCTGCCCTTCCAGCTCGTCGGGGTCCTCCGGCCCGGTCAGGCTGATGCTCGCCCAGTTCTCCTCGACGAAGACCCGGTAGAGAGGCTGGATGAACGAAGGGACATACGACAGGTGGCCGGCGGAGGAGGATTCCAGCCTGGCTTTCTCGAGCCTCCTGTCCGCGTAGATGACATGGACATAGCTCGACCCCAGCTCGTAGGCCCTCCTGGACAGCGCTTCCGCCATGGCGCGGTGCGCTGCCTCGGTACGGATGAGGAGAGGCTGGCCGGGCTGGATGTCCACACCCGTCTTCAGTATCACGTCGGAATAGCGCAAGGCGAGTTCGCGATCCAATCCAACCACCCTTCCCGGGGGCCTCGTCAGAAGAGGCCCAGGAAATCCACCGCGAGGGTCCTGTAGGCATCCCCCCCGGCTTCGAGCATGTCACGGAACTGGAGGGAGATCCTCACCTGCCCGAAGCTCTCCCAGAAGAGCTCTGCGTTCAGAAAGCCTCCCGTCTCGTCGAACCTCGCCGAGTCGGCCTCGTTCGTCGCCGGATCCCAGTCCAGAGCCGCGCCGAAGCCAGCGGGCAGGGACGCATCCACTCCTGCGAAGCAGCCCGCGTGGTCGGGGTCGTCGAACGAGACGCACGCTCCGGCATGCGCTGCAAGATCGCCGACGGGAGTGCCCCAGTTCCTGCTGCCGACGAGGTAGATGCCCCTCGAAAGGCGCGAGTAGTCGCCTCCGGAGCGGACTGGCTCCCGCTCGTTGTCGAAGCCCAGTGCCAGCGCCGGGAAGCCCTCGCTCTCGTCGAGGAACCTGAACCTAGCCTTGAGAGAGATCTCGTCGAACCAGTCGGGCTCGCTCATCCCGGTCACGTCATGACCCCCGTATCCCATCCCGGCCATGAGCCTGGGGACTATGCCCGCGCAGACGGCGAACCTCAGCCCGTCCGACGGGAAGGTGGACAGGGTGATGTAGTAGGTCCTTGGAGCGACCAGGCCCGCAGTCGGCTGCTCGACCACGCGCATGAGCTCGCCGCAGGCGGCGCACGCCGCCATCGAGAGCAGAACCGGCAACGGCTTCATCTCATGCCCCCGTCCCCGCTGCGAGTTTCACCGCGTCGCTGCCGAGTATGTCTCTGAGCCCGGCCAGAAGGGAGTCGTCCGGCGCTATCCTTATGCTGCGCGAAACTGCGCGTACCCTCCACCCGGAGTCGTTGAGGATCTCGATCGTGAGCCGCCCCCTCCCCGGCCGCGACCTCAGGAGATCCAGGGTCTTCTCCAGTCCGGCCTGGTCTATCGCGCCTGGCACCAGCCTGAGCACCACTCCTGCATTGTAGCGTCGCCTGGCCTCCTCTATCGGGCAGACCGACGTGAGAGAGAGCCGCCTCTCGTCGCGTCTCTGGGTCACCTCCCCTTCGACCATCACGAACACGCCCGCCTCCAGGAGATCCCTGTGAGCCTGAAGGACCTCGCTGAAGGCAATCACCTCCGTGGATCCGGACCTGCCCTCGATCACGACGAAGGCCATGTTCCCGTTCCTCGTGGGAATCTCCCTCCTGGAGGCGACTACGCCGGCCATCCTTATCCGCCTCCTGTCGAGGGGCAGCTCGGCACCCGGCTCCACGTCCGCGAGAGCGGTGACATCCTCGGAATAGTCGTCCATTGGATGCCCCGAGAGGTAGAACCCCAGCAGCGACTTCTCCAGGTTCAATCTCGCCGAGCAGCTCATCTCGGGCACTTCGGGCAGCTCGGGCTCCGCCTCCTGCGCCTCGCCGTCGGGCTGAACCGGCCCCGAGAAGAGGGACATCTGCCCCGCCTCCCTGTGCAGCCTGGCCCTGGCGCCGTACTCGGAGGCCGACTCGATGGCGGCGCAGACCCGGGATCTGGAGCCGGCGAGGCAGTCCAGCGCCCCGGCACCGGCCAGCGACTCGAGAACCCTTCGGTTCACCTGGGACTGGTCGATCCTTGCGCAGAGGTCGAAGAGGCTCCTGTACGGCCCGTTCGAGAGCCTCTCCCGGACGATCTCGCCGCAGGGGCCTTCGCCCACGTTCCTTATGGCTGACAGCGCGTAGACTACGCTGCCATCCTCGCCGACCTCGAAAAGGGTTCCGCTGCGGTTCACAGACGGGGGATGAACCTCCAGCCCGAGCCTCCGGCACTCCTCCACCAGAACGGTCAGCTTCTCGATGTTCCCTATCTCGCTGTTCATGGAAGCGACTAGGAACTCCGCAGGGTGGTGCGCCTTCAGCCAGGCGGTCCTGTATGCGAGCATGGCGTAGCTGACGGCGTGAGCCTTGTTGAAGCCGTATCCGGCGAACTTCTCTATCTGCTCCCAGATCTGGGATGCGATCTCCTTCGACACGCCCCTGCCCAGGGCGCCCTCGACGAAGCGCTCCCTCTGCGTGGCCATGGCGGCGGGATTCTTCTTGGACATGGCCTTCCTGAGGGTGTCCGCCTCGGACATGCTCATCCCGGCCAGCCTGTTCGCGATTGCCATCACCTGCTCCTGGTAGATCATCACCCCGTAGGTCTCGGAAAGAATCTCCTCCAGGTCGGGATGGAGGTACTTCACCTTGAAGCCCCCGCCCCTCTCTATCGCGTGCTTGTTCTGTGCGTAGAGCTCTATCATCTGCATGGGGCCGGGCCTGAACATCGCCACGGCCGCGGTGATGTCCCTGAAGTCGTCCACTCCGATCCGCCTGAGCGCATCCCTCATGCCGGAGCTCTCGAGCTGGAACACCGCGGTCGTGTCGCCCTCCGAGAGCATTGCCAGGGTTTCGGTGTCGTCGAGAGGAAGTCTGTCCAGCCCGAGATCGACGCCCTTCCGCCTTATCAGGGACTCCGCCTGCTGAAGCACGGTGACCGTCCGCAGGCCCAGGACGTCGAGCTTGAGGAGGCCGACCCTGTCGAGGCTCTTCATCTCGTACTGGGTCGTGATCCCCTCCTTCTGCCTGCAGAGGGGAACGAAGTCCGAGAGATCGCCGGGGGCGATTATCACGCCTGCAGCATGGATGGACGTGTTCCTCGCGATGTTCTCCAGAACCTCGCAGTGCCTGGCAAGCTCGGCGAAGCCATTGCTGGCGGCGACCATGGACGAGAGCCTCTGGCTGCCTCCTATGATGCTTCGTATGGAGGCTTCGTCGCCCTCGTGGTCCTGCTGGGCCTGGTCGAGCAGCTTCGTGAACCTGTCCACTTCGTCGAGGGGGAGTCCCAGGGCGCGGCCTACGTCCCTCGCGGCGAGCTTGGCCTTCATCCTGTTGAACGTGACGATCTGGCAGACGTTGCTCCTGCCGTAGAGTTCGACCAGGTGCTCTATGACCTCGGGTCTCCTGTTGAAGCAGAAGTCGAGGTCGATGTCGGGGAGCTCCCTGCGGGACGGGTTCAGGAAACGCTCGAAGCTCAGCCCGTGCTCCAGCGGATTGATGTCCGTGATGCCGGTCGCGTAGGAGACCAGGCTCCCCGCTGCGGATCCCCTGCCGGGGCCCATCGCTATCCCGCGCGACCGTGCCCAGCTCCTGAGCTCCGATACGATGAGGAAGTACCCGGGAAAACCGGCCTCGGAGATTGCGGCCAGCTCGAGGCAGAGGCGCTCCTCCTCTGCGGCGGAGAGATCCCTGCCGAGCCTGGAGCGAAGGCCTTCCCGGGCTGCCGAAGCCAGGGCGGAATCCATCGACTGGCCCTCGGGCAGGGGGAACCTCGGGAGCAGGGTCTCCCCCCTCCCGAGCCTGAACTCGCACATCTCGGCGATCTTCACGGTGTTCTCGAGGCTCGCCGGCAGCCATTCGAAGAGCCTGGACATCTCCAGCGGGCTCTTCACGTAGAACTCGTCGGTCCCGAATCTCATCCGACCCGGGTCGTCCATCCGCTTGTTGGTCTGTACGCAGAGAAGGATGTCGTGGGATGAGGCGTGCGACCGCTCGAGGTAGTGGGCGTCGTTGGTGGCAGCCACGAGTGCTCCGGTCCTCTCGGCGAGGGCGGCTGCGGCGTGGATTATCCTCCTTTCCTCGGGCAGACCGTGATCCATCAGCTCGACGAAGTACCTCTCCCTGCCCACCAGGTCGGTGTAGAAGCGGACAGCCTCCTCTGCCGCGGCCTCGTCGCCCTTCGAGAGGTGCTGAGCCACCTCCCCCTGCAGGCAGGCGGAGCCTATCGCCAGCCCTCTGCAGTGTGCGGCGAGGACTTCCCTGTCTATCCTCGGCTTGTAGTGGAGCCCCTCGAGATATCCGATCGAGGAGAGCCTGCAGAGGTTGCGGTATCCCTCCTCGTCGAGCGCCAGGAGGGTCAGGTGGTAGTAGCCGGGCCTGCCGGGCGCTGCGGTCCTGCTGGACATGCCTGCGGGAGCCAGGTAGGCCTCCATCCCGATCATCGGTCTGAGGCCGGCGCCGGAGAGGGCGTCGTAGAACTCGATCGCGCCGAAGAGGCTTCCGTGGTCGGTCACCGCCGCGGCCTCGATGCCGTGCCTCTCCATGTAGGCAGCCAGGTCGGCGGCTCTGATGCAGCCGTCGAGCAGGCTGTATTCGGAATGGAGATGCAGGTGAGCGAATCGGGGGCGGGACGACATTACGGGCGGTCAGCCTTCCCCGCCCTGCCCGCAGGCTTCCTGGGCTTCACCTGCCCCGCGAGAGGACTCGTCGGCGGAACCGTAGAGCCTCTGGAACTCCCTGAAGTCCTCTTCGTCGGCCCTCGCGAGCAGATCCTCGCCGTCCTTTCGCCTGCGGATGCAGACATAGATGAGCGTCCAGGCGGAGCTGCACGAGGAGAGCCAGTAGGAGAGGGAGACGAGCACTATCGCGGCTCCGGCAAGCGCCGCGACCGCTCCGGCAGGCCCGGGGAACGGGTCGGTGCCGCCGGCCAGGCCCAGTACATCGAAGGAGACGGCGAATCTTCCAGCGAGCTCAGGCGCCACTACCTGCAGACCGCCGGCGAGCGCGCCTGCGGGATTGCGCCCGAGGCCCATGCCTGCGGCCCATCCAAGGAAACCTGCGGCCGCGGAGCAGAACGACAGGAAGACCGCCATGGCGGCAGCCCTGGTCACCAGCGCCAGCAGGAAGTAGAGGGCCACTCTCCATGGCTGGGAGGTGATGGTGGAGAAGAGCTCGAATATCGTCTCGTATGTGTCGCCCTTCGTCGAGGCGACGATGGCGGGAACGAGGAAGAACGACAGCGCGAGCGCCACTGCAGCGAGCACGCAGAGGAGCGACAGCCCCCATGCGGGCACGGCGAGGAGACCGAAGATCACCGGTCCTGCTGAAGGTATCCTCGTCAGCAGCCCGAGCACCGCTCCGCAGAGCACCGCGACAGCGAGAGCGACAAGCAGGGCGGCGGGAACCGCCGCAAGCGGCTTCCAGTGCCCTCTAGAGAACTTCCGCGCGTCGCGTCCCGAGTAGAAGTCGTCGCCCCTGAGCTGTTCGAAGGTCATCCTGGCGACCTCCAGGAAGGCCCTCATCTGTATGCCGACGATCGTCAGAAGTCCTATGCAGAGAATCCCCACAGCCTGCCAGGACATCCAGAACACGCCGGACGGCAGTGGAAGAAGCCTTCCCGACTCCCACCTCGCTCCCAGTCCTGCGGGATCTGCCGCCAGAAAGCCCAGGTAGACTGCAGCGGCCCAGACCGCCCAGGAGAGGGCGGAGGCCTTGAAGAACGCCCAGATCTTCCTGCCGCTCAGCCCGAGCCTCGCGGCGGACGGGATGTCCCTAGCGTCGAAGTGCAGGTCTCTCTTCATCAGGAAATCCTCCCGTGTCCCGGCGGTACGGGGCGATGATAGCATCGGAGACCGCGCTCCGGTAGGTCAGGGTGATGCCGGCGTGAGGCGCTGCCGAGGCTTCCGCGAGAGCCTTCGCTGCGTTGTCCATGCTGCTCCCGGTGGTGACGACGTCGTCGAGCAGCCAGATGCGCCCGGCGCAGGGTGGCAGGCGGCGGACACGGAAGGCCCCCTCCATGTTCTTCCGCCTCTCGGCCCCTGTGAGACCCACCTGCGGAGGTCTGTCCTCCCTCTCCAGCAGGCAGGCCGTGCGCGCTCCGGTGAGCCGGGCCAGGGCGGATGCCATGAGAGCTGACTGGTTGTACCCCCGCTCCCTCGCCCTCCGGCGGCCGAGGGGCAGAGGGACGATGAGGTCGCCCCTGCCGGGGAGCTCTCCGGGGCTGCCGGCCATCAGCCTGGCGGCCTCCCTGGCGAGAGGTCTTCTTCCCTCGAACTTCAGCCCGATCAGTATGTCCCGGGGCGAGCCGCAGTGCAGGAAGGGGCTGTGGACGGGGATGCCGGAGCCGGGAATGCCGTCGAGGACCGGATTTCCGCTGCCGCTCCAGTGGGGCAGGGGATTGGGATGGATTCTCAGCCGGCACCAGGCGCACAGGCCGCGCTCGGATCCGGCGGCTCCGCATGCCGGGCACCTCGGGACGGCGGCAAGGCCGATTATCCCCTCGAGAGCGCGTCCCGGGACTCCGCGAAGCAACTAGCCGCAGGTTCCGGCGGCTCGACCGGCTGACGCGGATCGCCGGCTCAGGACGATTCCCAGAACGACGACCGATGCCACCATGAGCAGGCTGATGAGCTGGTTGTCAGTGATGCCGGCGCGATGCGCGAAGACGCTGTATCCCAGAATCTCGTTGGTGGCGTGGTCGAAGTGCCTGAACTCCTCCAGTCCGAATCGGGATGCCCCGTACAGGGACATGAAGAGGCAGAAGGAGAAGCCGGGGAAGTGGGGCCTCCTGTCGGCAAGGAGGACGACGACGAGGAGATAGAGGCCCTTCAGGGAGCCGTAGAGCTGGGTCGGGTGCAGGCGGGCTGCGCCGTAGGCGGTCCATGGGAGGGAGCCTTCCGGGAAGGACACTCCGAGGGGGCAGCTGGTCTCGCTGCCGAAGCAGCAGCCGTTGAGGAAGCACCCGATCCTCGTGATGAGGATGCCGAGCGCGAATGCGGGGATGCATGCGTCTGCCAGGCTCCAGAGAGGCCACCTTCTCCGCCGGACAGCCACGATCCCTATCGCGACGGCGGCTATCACTCCGCCGAGCATGCTGAGCCCGTAGAGGCCTTTCCAGATGGCGATCGTGTCGAGCCAGCGGCCGCTGAACTCCGAAACGTGCGTGGCGACATAGAAGAGCCTCGAGCCGGCTATTGCGCCGATCATCACCCAGACTGCGAGATCCGCGACATCCGACGGCGGAATGCCCAGCTTCCTCGCCCTCGATGCAGCGAGCTTCACGCCGAGCAGGAACGACAGCGCGAGAGCGACGCCGTAGCTGTTGATTGGCAGCGAGCCTATCCTGAACAGGACCGGGAACATGAGCACCTCCGAGGGAGACCCGCTTCTTCGACCGGGCTGATATAGACGAGGATCCCGTCCCGGGCAAGGAGCACGTCACGGCGCAGGTCTCCTAGAACACCTTCCAGTTGATGGACGCGTTCAGCCCGAGTCCGGCCAGGATCATCGCCATGGCCGTCTGGCTCCCTCCGTAGCTCACCAGGACGAGGGGTATGCCGGTGACCGGCATGACTCCGATGGTCATGCCCACGTTCACTGCGAGGTGTATTGCGAAGTACGATGCCGTCCCGGCAGCGAGAAGGGAGTAGAAGGGGCTCGCGCATCGAGCGGCGGTGCGGATGAGCCTGAACAGGAGGACTCCGAAGGCGGCCAGCAGAAGCATGGCGCCTGCGAATCCGGTCTCCTCGGCCCATACGGAGAAAGCGAAATCGGTGTGCCTGGCCGGCAGGAACGCGAGGCTCTTCTGCGCGCCCTGGAGGTATCCCTGTCCCCAAAGGCCGCCGGAGCCGATTGCGACTTCCGACTGGATGATGTTCCACCCGGCTCCCTGTGGATCGGAGGAAGGGTTCAGGAAGGTCGTGAGCCTCTCCTGCTGGTACGGCCTCAGGAGCCCCCACGCGACAGGCGTGAGGGCGGCGACCAGGGTGTTGCCGGCGAGGACGAGCACCCAGATGCCCAGCCCGGCTCTTCTCCGCAGGAGTATCAGCACCAGGACCCCTGTGAAAACAGCCCAGTAGGCGAGCCGCATGGAGCTCAGCGCAGCGAATACCGGGCTGACGAGCAGGAAGATCCAGTCCGGGCCGTAGCCCGCCCACCAGGTCATCATGAGGAGTATCAGAAGCATTGCAGCCGCAGTCCCGAGGTCGGGCTGGACCCAGGTGAGCACGAAGGCGGGCGTGAATCCTGCGAAGACCAGGAAGTGACCGTACTTCCTCGGCCTGGCCTCGAGGTCGGCGAAGGCGCGGGCAGCGGCAATGACAACCGCGACCTTCGCCAGCTCGCTGGCCTGGAATCTCAGAGGGCCCGCGGCCAGCCACCTCCCCGCCGGGCCGCTGCCGATGAGGGCTGTCAGGATCAGGAGCAGGCAGGCGGCTGCATAGATCGCATAGGCGAGTTCCTCCATCGCCCTGAGATTGACCCTGGCAGATAGGAAGAAGCCCAGCGAACCCGCCAGAACCCATGCCACCTGCTTGGGGAAGACGAGCTCCGAAGTCACGGCGCGCGAGGCGGAGAACACAGACAGGAGGCCGATTCCGACGATTACTGCCAATGCGGCGATGTACGCTGCGTCGATCCTCTCCCCTGCCATCACTCCTCCAGGAAGGGCACGAGTATCCTGGAGACCACCGGTGCTGCCACGGCCCCGCCGTGTCCCCCGTGCTCCACCACTACGGCGATCGCGAGGGGCCTGGGCTCCCTGGTGAAGCCCACGACCCAGGCGTGGTCTCCGGCCGGGCTCTCCGCAGTGCCGCTCTTACCGAAGAACTCGAACGGGAGCGACGACAGGGCTCTGAGGGTTCCCTGCCTGCCGTACACGGCCTCTTTCATGCCCTCGACTACCGTTTCGATGTCCCCGGGTTCCAGCGACAGCCCGCTGCCCGGCGGCTGTCCCGGCTCGACCTCCCGGACCAGCGTGATTCCAGGCATTCGCCCTTCGGACGCAATGATCCCCGTGACGACGGCCATCTGCAGAGGCGTCACCAGCAGCTCGCCCTGGCCGATGGAGATGTTGAGGAGGTTTCCGAGGCCCCACCCCTCTTCGCCGTAGAGGCTGTCAAGCGTGCGGGTGTCGGGCACCAGGCCGGAACTCTCGCCGGGCAGGAAGTCCAGCACGGGGCTTCCGAGGCCGAAGAGACGGGCGAATCCGGCGAGACCGTCCAGGCTGCCCATTTGAATCGTCCTGTAGAAATAGACGTCGCAGGATTGGGCGACGGCCTCCACCAATGCGACCCTTCCGTGGGCGGTCCAGCACCCGAAATCATTGCCGCCCAAACGGTAAGAGCCATAGCAGGGATCGGGCATGTACGACGGGGTCACCAGGTCGTTGTCCAGGAGATAGAGGGCCGTGACGAGCTTGAACACCGAACCGGGGGGATACCTGGCTCCCCAGGCCCTGCTCAGGAACGGCCTTCCGGGATCGGAGCAGAGGCTGTCCCATGCAGCCCGCGTCATTCCGTCCGACATCGCCTGCAGGTCGAACACCGGAGTTGACGCGAGACAGAGGATTTCGCCGGTCTCGTAGTCGAGCACGACCGCTGCGCCTGGGGCGTTCTCCGACGAGAGGGCAGCCACGGCCGTCCTCTGGAGTCCCGCGTCGATGGTCAGGTTGATCGCGCGGCCGGGGACGGGGTCGGCCTCGCCGCCCTCCTGCCCGAACTCGGCGACCTTCCTTCCCACGGCATCAACGACCTCCCGCCTGTAGCCGGGGGTTCCTGAGAGTATACCGTCCAGGCTGAGCTCCAGCCCGGCTCTCCCCGTCGTAGTCCCTTCGCCGCTTCCGCTCTCTGTCGAGAGGCCCACGTACCCGATCACGTGGCAGAAGTCCGGCCCGCAGGGATATCTGCGCTGGGGCACGACATCGACCACCACTCCGCCGATCCGGTAGAGGTTCTCGGCCAGAGGGCTGATCTCTTCTACGGAGAGGCCTCTGCTTACCCTCTGGGGACGATACGGTCTCGAGGAGCCGCGCCCGATCCGCGCGAGCAGGGTGTCGGCCGGCATGCCCAGCAGGTCCGACACCACCTGCACGTCTGCAGAGTCGAACTCGTAGGGCACGATCGAGACGACGAACACCGGCACGTTGTCCGCCAGCACCTCGCCGTTCCGGTCGAAGATCAGGCCCCTCGGGGCCGGCTTCGAGATGATCCTGATGTGGTTCCTCGTGGACATGCCCCGGTAGAAGTCGCCGCGCGCTATCTGCAGATGGAACAGCCTGGCGGAGAGTACCGCCAGCATGGCTGTGAAGAGGATCGCGAAGCCGATGTAAGGCCTCCTCGCAGGCGTTCTGAACGCGAACCTGGTCAATCGGCGACCTCGCGGCGGATCATCCCTGCGAGGCTTCCTGCCGCTGCGGCGGCCGAGCCCGCCGCCAGCGTGAGCAGAGCCCGGGGAAGCACCACGAGAATGTCCGAATCCATGGAGATGAGAAACGGTCTTGAAGCCGCGAAGATGAAGACAGCGTCGCCGGCCACGGAGCCCGCTCCCGCCGCCAGGAGGTACGCGATCCTGCTCTCCCTTGGCACGGCGTCGAGCACCAGTGTTGCGACGCCCGCTCCTGCCAGGAGGCCCAGGGAGGAGGCCCCGGGAGGCTGGTGCAGGAGCAGGTCGAGGCACAGCCCGGCCCAGAACGCGCCTTCGATCGCCCAGCGGTCGCCGTGATTCATCGAGAGATAGACGAGAACGAGGAGCAGAACGTCGGGAGCCGCAAAGACACGGCCCATGGTGACCTCGAGCAGGAACTGGAGGACCACGGCGCCCGCGACCGCAAGGACGCCGCCGGATCCCCCGGGTCGCATCACTCGGTCTCCGCTCGGGGCTCGAGCAGAATCAGCACCTCGCTGACCCTTGTGAAGTCCACGGCGGGGGTGACCGAGAACTCCAGCGCGAGTCCTGCCCTTCCATCGAGGGTCCCGGCTACCGTGCCGACGAGGAGCCCGTCCCGGAAGACCCCGCCGTATCGGCTGGTCAGGACCTCGTCACCGGGGGCCACCCTGGACGAGAGATCCACGTCGACCAGCTCGAGCGTCCCCCGGGGGCCCGGTTGGAGTATCCCGATCGCTCCCGACGGATAGGTCGCGCAGCTCACTCTCATGCCCGGCGCCGTTATCGGCAGCACCTCGCAGGTGGATTCCGCGACCTCCTCGACTACGCCGACCAGCCCTCCAGCGGTTATGCACACCCCACCGGGGGCCACGCCGTCCCTCGAGCCCCTGTCGATGACCATGGAGCCCTCGACCAGCCCCTCGGTCCTGTAGAGGACTCGGCCCGCGACTGCCTCCTGCGGGAGAGTGCGCGTCATCCCGAGCAGGGTGCGGTACCTGGAGGCCTTCATCGCCTCCTCCCTGAGGACTCCGTTCTCCAGCATGAGCTCGACGGCGAAGGCCCTCAGATCCTCGTCCGAAAGCTCTTCTCCGGAGCCGAAGAAGAGCGATGCGAAACGGGCGCCGAGCCAGCTGCCCACCCCGCCCAGGAGGACCGGCCCCGCCAGAAGTATCAGCACCGAGGCGGCCACGTGAGCTGCGAGCCTGTTCCGCCTGTAGCGGGAACCTCCCTGGAGCATGTCAGCGGAGAAGGAGCTTGCGGTACCGGTAGATGTTCTCCAGGATCACACCGGCGCCGAGCACCGTGCAGGCCAGGGGGTTTTCGGCCAGCCTTATGGGAAGACCCGTCTCGGACATGAGCAGCCTGTCGATCCCTCTCAGCAGGGCTCCTCCGCCCGTGAGCACGATCCCCCTGTCCACGATGTCGCTGGCCAGCTCGGGAGGGGTTCTCTCGAGGCCGTGCCTGACGGCCTCCACGATTGCGGTCACGGGTTCCTTGAGCGCGTCCCTTATGTCGGCCGACCGGATCCTGTAGGTCCGGGGGATGCCGTTCACGAAGTCCAGCCCGCTCACCTCGTAGCTCTCGTCATCCTCGTCCATCACGGTTCCTATGGCCATCTTCACGGTCTCCGCGGTCCGCTCGCCGATCAGAAGGCTGAAGTGCTTCTTCAGGTAGTTGATGATCGCCTCGTTCATCTCGTCCCCGCCTGTGCGTATCGAGTTGGTGGCCGCGATCTGCGTGAGGGCGATCACCGCGATCTCCGTTGTCCCGCCGCCTATGTCGACAATCATGCTGCCGGCCGAGCTCTCGACAGGCATTCCCACTCCGAGAGCGGCTGCAATCGGCTCGGATACGAGCAGCACCTCCCTCGCGCCTGCCCTCTCCAGAGCAGTTCTCACCGCGGACATCTCGACCTCGGTGATCCCGTTCGGGACGCAGACGAGAACCCTTGGCCGCATCGAGAACCTCCTGCCCTGGGATCTCTCGAAGAAGACCCTGAGCATGGCGACCGTGGATGTCGCATCCGTGATGACGCCGTCCTTGAGGGGACGCAGTGCGTCGAGGCCGCTCCCGGTCCTGCCGAGCATCGCCTTCGCCTCGGAACCGACCGCGACCACCTCGCCGGTTCCGCGATCGATGGCGACGACGCTGGGCTCCTCGAGCACGATGCCGCGGCCCGACACGTAAACAAGGGAGTTGGCGGTCCCCAGATCTATCGCCATGGAAGATGAGAGGAAAGAGCGAGGCTTCGGAAACCATCCCAGCAGAGCCATGCGTCCCTCCGTGAACAGCCTGGGAGGATTTCAATAGTAAACAGCCCTCACGGCGTCAACAGCAGAAACAGTGGCACTGAGAAGAGATGGTTCGACAACGAGCGGACACAGAATGCTTATCAAGCCGGGGACACTGTTGCCTTGTCGAAGCGGCGCGTAAACGCGAGTGCGTTAACTCACCTCGTCGCGCGTTTCCACAGGGGCGATACTGCGGGAGCTGCTTCCAGCGTGTCGATCTGCACCGATGCGGGTATCGTCATCGTCCAGAGGCCCGGCCAGGGCGTCGCCTCGGTTTCGATTCGGGATATCTCCAGGAAGACTTTCTGTTCGGGAGTCTCGACCGACCACTTGCCCGGCCATGCCTCGTACTCGTCGTGAGGGGTTGTTCCCAGGATCTCTATCCTGCCGCCCGCCCACTCGATGGTCCCCGGGAAGAGGTCTCTCCCTTCGAGCGTCGCCGAAAGAGTGTCCTCTCCAGCCAGGTAGAGCCATCTGCTGCCGCGCTCTGCCGGTTCGGCCCCATCCACCAGGTCGGCCTGCCCCGTCTCCAGGGGCAGGCCCGTTCTGGCGAGGAAGAGGAGGTCTCTCACTCGGAGCACCCCGCCTCCCAGGGGTATTCCACCCGGACTGTGCCAGGCCCTTTCGTCCCTGGGCATATAGACGGTGACCCCGGAAGAGTCGCCTGCCAGAGACACGACAGGGCGGCCGTCGGGGCCCATGAAGTCAGCCCTGCAGAGGCTCCCGGCCGCATCGCCCCAGAACGCGAACCTCCCCTCGGCGAGGAGGTCTCCCCCGTCGAGCCGGGCCCTTCCCGAGATGAGGAAGGTTCCGGTCCTCTGCCAGCCCAGAGCGGCTCTCGCTGCATATCTGTCCAGGGCAAGGTCGAGATCGGCTCTCCCCGGGGCGGTGGCGCAGCCGCAGGCGGCGGCCAGCGCCGCTGTCGTCAGGAGCCTGTTCCGAATTTCTTCTCCAAGGCTTCGATGCGGCGCTGCATCTTCAGCTCTTCCTCGTACTTCGTCTTGCGGGCGAGAAGCGACTGGTTGCCGGGGGCCTTCTCGAGCAGGGAATCTATCATCTTGAGCGCCCTCTGCCTGTCCCCGCTTCTCGCGGTCTCGTCTATCTTTTCGACCAGCTCGCTGAGCTTAGCCATGATGTCGTGCCCTCCCCGCGCCCTTCCCGGCGCATGCTTCCAGGAAACGCGATACCTGGACATCCCGAATCTCGAAAACTCCCGGCCTTCCGCCAAGTCCGACCTGCTCGCCGGGCAGGCCGTGGAAGTCGGTACCCCCCGTTACCAGCAGTCCCAGCCTGTCCGCCAGGCCGAGGAGATGCTGCTCGACTTCGCTGCCGTGCCTCGGGTAGAAGGCCTCGACGCCCATGAGCCCCCTTTCGGCCATGGCGATGACCAGCGCTGACAGCTCATGCAGGGTGCGTCCCAGGAGGCCGGGATGGGCCAGGATCGGTATGCCGTCGAGCCCCCTGATGATCTCGATGGCCTCAGCCTCGAAGAGCCGCTCCCTCTCGACATAGGCGGGCCTGCCCCTTGCGAGGAACCTGTCGAAGGCCTCCGGAAGGCTCGACACATGACCGGCCTCGAGAAGCGCCCTCGCGATGTGGGGCCTTCCCACTACCTCCCCCCCCGCCAATGCCCTCACGGCCTCCTCGTTCAGAACCATGCCCATCGAGGCCAGCTTCTCCAGAATGGCGGGATTCCTCCTCTCCCTGGCCTTCCTGACCCTGTCAAGAGCCCTGCCGAGCTGGCTGTCCCTCCTCGCCAGATCCTGCGCCAGGACGCCCGGGAAGTAGCCGAGCAGGTGAGCCGAGCCCCCGGAGGCTAGATCCACGCTCAGCTCGACCGCGGGTATGTCCGCGACCCCGGCCGACGCGGCGGCGCTGCGGGCTTCCGCAGCGCCGTCCACGGTGTCGTGGTCGGACACGGACACGTGCGAGAGGCCCTTTGAGGCGGCCTCGAACATGATCTCGGAGGGGGTCAGCCTCCCGTCGGAGGCGGTGCTGTGAACATGCAGATCAACGAGAGACATGACACCCCCGTGCAGAAGAGGGTTCTTGACGGCCCTTCGGCGCCTGTGCCTGGACGGAGGCACCTCTTGCGGAGATGAATATGCACATGCACGGTCACGAAGGAAGATGGGGGGTGACGGGGCGCGAGCTGCCGCCGCCCGGTCTCGCGGAGGCGCTCTCGAGGATCGAGTCCGGCACGGCGGCCCGCGGCCCTGGCAGGGCGCGGATGAGCCGGGTGACGGCCCGGCTGATCTCCGTCGAAGGAGCTCTCGAGCCGGTTCTGGAGTCACTGGCCGCGCAGGGCATGGGTGTCTGGGCATGGAAGGGCCTCGACTACGCGAGATCCCTCTATCCCGATCCCTCCCTGAGATCCATGTCCGACGCGGACCTCTTCGTCAGGCCGTGCGACATGCGCCCGGCTGCCGGCGCGTTCGTGAGGGCTGGATGGACGATGATGGACCCTGGGGCTCCGCTCGTGACTTCCATGGTGGTGAGCGCCGTGACCGTCCGCAGGGGATCCGTCGAGGCTGACCTGCACTGCCATCCCCTCTACTTCCCCTGGGCTCTTCCCGGGAGGCTCCCTCCGGACGTGTTCGAGTCTCCCAGGAGATGCGGCGGCCTGCTCCTCGGCTTCAGGTGGACGCATGCGATGCTGTTCCATCTCCTGCACATGTCGTCGCACACGCGCCGGAGACCCCAGTGGTGGCTGGACCTCGCCCTGCTCTGCGGCAGGATGACGCCGCAGGACTGGAGGGCGCTTTCCTACTGGGGAGCGGCGAGCGGTCTCGGAGGCTCTCTGGCGGCAATACTGGAGGACTGCATGTCCTCGACAGGGCGGGGAGCGCCGAGCAGGGCGATTGAAGCTCTGCGCAGAGGGCCGTCGAGGGAGGGTTTCCGCACCCTCGCGGCGGGCGGTCGCGGGCTGCCCACGCTGTCCGCCGCCCTGGCCGGGACGGGGTGGAGAAGGACATCTTTCCTTTTTGCGCTGATCTACAGGCTGGCTGCAGGGCGGCCCGCGGCGGTTCCGGTCGCCGCCCGCTGAACGGAGTCGGAATGCAGGAGAGTGCTAGGAAGGTGATGTTCGTGAGGGATCCCGTCCTGGGGAGCCTGAAGCTCTCCGGGATCCAGGAGGACCTCCTGAAAACGGTCGAGGTGCAGAGGCTGAGCTTCGTCCATCAGCTCGGCACCACGTTCCAGTGCTACCCCGGAGCACACGGGATGCGTCTATCCCATGCCCTGGGCGTATCCACGCTGGCTTCGCGCATCTGCAGGGCTGTCCTCCCGGGCGCCGACGCCCCGGGCGGGTGCAGGGAGACGGACCTCCTGGAGGCCGCGGGCATGCTCCACGACATAGGCCACACCCCCTGGTCCCACACTCTCGAGCCTGTGTTCATCGAGCTGGAGGGCCGCGATCACATGGACCTGGTGGCGGACCTGGTGACCGGCAGGCGGAGGCTAGGAATAAAGGGCTCGGGGCGCATCCCCTCGATACTCGAGGCGCACGGGCTGGCTCCCGGTGATGTCGCCGACCTCATCAGGTCGAGGTACGCAGGTCCGCGCTTCCTGCAGCAGATCATCTTCGGCGAGGTGGATGCGGACATGCTCGACTACCTGCAGAGAGACTTCCACTTCACAGGCGTCGCATTCGGGCATATCGAGGTGGACAGGATCATCAGCACCATGGTGCTCTCGGGCGACAGGCTGGTGTTCCTCGCCAAGGGAATCGACGCGGTGAGGGACTTTCTCGTCGCCAGGCTGCAGATGTACTCGAGCGTGTATCTCCACAAGAAGACCAGGATAGTGGACCAGATGCTGATGAGGGCGGCGAGGAGGAGCATCGTGGAGCTTCGCGAGATCGCTGACTTCCACGAGCTCACCGACGACGAGATGCTCAGCTTCCTCGCCTCCCGGTCGAGTGATCCGTGGGTCCGCGACATGGCCTGGAGGGTCAAGTACAGGCAGGAGCTCTTCACACAGGTCTTCCGGATCGACGCTGCCGCGCCGACGGAGGGCGGCGAACGCTTCATGAAGTTCCTGATGAGCCTGGGGTCGGACCCCGGAGAGATCGCATCCAGGCTCGAGGGAGAGATATCCACAAGGGCCGGAGCGGCTCCCGGGCTGGTCTTCGTCGATCTCCCCCTCGAGGCCGTGAAGGTCTCCGAGGAGAGGTTCGAGAAGACGGGCATCGAGTTCCTGGACGAGTCAGGCAGGATCAGGACCCTGGCCGAGATGGATCCTCCCTTCGCGGAGTACCTGGCGGCGGCCAGGCCGAATCGGAGCCTGCTGACCGTGTCTTGCTCGCCGGAGATTTCGTCGAGGGTTTCCTCGGTCTGCGCCGAGATGTTCAAGGAGGCCGTCACGCCCCTGTTCCCGGCCTTCGAGGGCTAGGAGGCTACCTCTCCCCCTCGAGGACGGGTGTCGGCGTTCTCCGCCCGCACCTGCCGCAAGTGCGGAGCAGGTGGTCCCAGACGCCGAGGTCGGTCTGCCACTGAATCCTCGAGGACGGGGGGCGCGGCATGGCGCATCCGCACGAGGGGCACTTCCACTCGCTGGACCTGCGGATGCGGTTCGCCGAGATCGCCCTCTCTATTGCGGCGGCGTACTCGCTCGTCCCGGATTGCAGGGTCAGCCTGAGGGGCGTCACCCCCTCCCTGTTGCGTGACCATACGGCCGCGCCTCTTTCGATGAGGAACTCGACCAGCTTTCCGTTGCCGTGCCTGGCGACCGCATAGTGGAGAGGCGTGTTGCCGAGGGCGTCCTCGGCGTTGATGTCGGCTCCGGCTCCTGCCAGAAGCTCCACGAGCGCAAGTGATCCGCTGCCTGCAGCGAGATGTATCGGGGTCGTTCCGCCCGGCCCGCATGCCTGGGGGGAGGCCCCCGCCAGTATCAGCGCCTCGGCCACGGCAGCCTTCTCGCAGACCACGGCCTGGTGAAGCGCGGTCTCCCCCCTGGAACCCACCGGGAAGTTGATGTCCAGGCCGGAGGCGGTGAGGTTCCGGAGAATGACCCCGAAGTCGTCGAACGGCAGAGAGTCAGCCTCGCAGGCCCTCTGCACGAGCAGCGCGAGGAGGGCCCTGTCCGATCCTCCCTTCTCGCGAGCGCCGGTCGAGAGCGAGCGCAGCTTCTTCCAGTCGGGAGAAGGCTCGTTCAGGGCGGCGATGAACTTCTTTGCAGTGCTTCCGAAGAGCGCCAAGCCAACCTCCGTGAGCGCCAGAGGGCGCGTCTGGAAGATAACAGGGCGGGGCGCCGGCCGCTAGGCTCTCGCCAGCCTGTCCGAAAGCTCGCGCATCGCGGGCACTGCAGCCTCGTAGCCTGTGCGGGCGAGCTCCGCGGCCCTGTGGAACTCTGCGCCGGTGAAAGCGGAGAGGTCGGGGGCGACAAGCACGTCCGGAGGGTGGGAGGCGTTCCTGGCCGACGCTACCGAGCGCTGCAGGATCAGAAGGGAATTCAGCAGAATGGAGGTGAGGGAGGGGCCCGAGCCGCTTCCCGCTTTTGGCGTTTCGGCTCTGGAATCGCTTCCCGGCACGGCATGGAGCCTGCCGTGCGGCAGCTTCCAGGAGCCCGCGCCGGGATCGGGTATGCGGCTGTTGAGGTCCACCGACACCACGATGTCGGCGCCAAGGGCTCTGGCCGCCGACGTGGGGACTGGGTTGACCAGGCCCCCGTCCACCAGCCATCTCCCCTCCCTCATGAAGGGGGGGAACACCAGCGGGATGGAGACGCTCGCTCTCAGGGCCGAGGCGAGGCTTCCCCGGGTCATGACCACTTCGTCGCCGGTCGCGAGATCGGTCGCGACAGCGGCGAAACGGATCTCCAAGTCCTCTATGTCGGTCGTGCCGAACCAGGACCTTATCAGCCTGTAGAGCAGGCGGCCGTCCACCAGGCTCTTCAGCGGAAAGGCCGAATCCACGTAGTCGAACGCTCGGGAGATCCGCGCTGCCAGGATCTCCGGCCAGGCGTCGTCGAAGCGGCCGGACGCGAGAAGCGCCCCCATCACCGCTCCCATGCTCGTTCCGGCAACTATGTCGGGGGCCACGCCGGCCTCCCTCATCGCGAGGATCACACCTGCGTGCGCCCATCCCCTGGCGGCGCCGCCGCCGAGGGCCAGGCCTACGACCGGCCGGATTCCGCGACTGCGAGCCACCCGGTAATCTCCGTCAGGTCTCCGGAGTCTGCTGCTGCCAGGATACCGCCGTCATCCCCTCGATTGCGCGGAGCCTCCGCACCACCTCGCAGCCGTCCTGGTGCCTCGTCATCCTGAGGTGGAACACCAGGCGGACCCCGCCCTCGCAGGGCATCTCGACCTCGGCGTCCTGCACTCGGATCCCGAGGTCGGTCAGCATCCCTGCGCACTCTGCTCGAAGAGCCCCGGGATCGGTGGACTCGGAGACGACCGAGAGATCCCGGTACGTGACTCTGGGCAGGCGCTCCTCCGCGAAGCCCAGGAATACCAGGACTGCCAGCGCTACGATGGTGGCGACGGAGGCCTCGACGATCATCCCTGTTCCGCAGGCTATTCCCGCTCCCGCCGCGAACCAGATGCATGCCGCCGTCGTGAGCCCCCTTACCAGGTCCTTGGTCCTGATTATCGCCCCGGTTCCGAGGAACCCGATGCCGGTGACAACTCCTGCGGCGATTCTGCTCGCATCGAACCGGGTCGCTGCCCCGACGGCCGCGGCCACCTCGATGCCGGCGAGGGTCATCAGGGCCGCGCCGACGCTGACCAGAATGTGCGTTCTCAGCCCGGCCGGCCTTCCGTGGAGCTGGCGCTCCAGCCCTATCGCACCCCCGGTCAGAAGGGCTGCGACGATCCTCGGGAGCCAGACCTCAGGTCCCATCGGGAGCTGCTCCGCGCCCCGCTACGGCTTCATGCAGCCTCACGATCTCGGAGGCCACTGCCTCGGGGAAGTAAGGCTTCCTGAGGAACCCGGTGCCGGGGTGAAGCGCCGGGACGTCGAGCTCGGGCGGCATCTCGAATCCGCTCGTAAGCAGAACGGCCATCTCGGGCCACCTCTCCCTGCAGGTCAGGGCAACCTCCACCGAGGGGGTTCCGAACGTTCCGAGATCCAGCAGGAGGGCGTCGAACCTCTGGTGGTCGAGTATGGCGAGCGCATGGTCCCCGGAGGAGGCCTCGGCGGTTGTGAAGCCGAAATGGTCGAGGATCTGTCGCGTAGTCTCCCTCACTATGGCCTCCTCCTCGGCGATCAGGACCGAGATGCCCTCCCCGGACACCGAGGCAAGCGCAGGCTGCTGCTTCTTCTGCGGGCGCTCGGCCGACGGGAGGAGTATCGAGACCTTCGTTCCGCGAGCGTCGCCCTGTATCGAGAGACAGCCCTTCAGCGCGAGTATGGCCTGATGCACGGCGGCCATGCCTGCGCCCAGGGTCTTCTCTATCAGGACGAAATCCGTCTCGGATCCGGTCAGGAGATCCTCGAGCCCGTGCGGCAGCGCGGTGTTGTCGGAGATCGAGAAGCACACGCAGTGGACGCCCGCCACTCTCCTGTGCTTTTCATTGAACCTCTCATCCCTGCCGGGTTCTGGCACGTCCTCCACCTCGAATCGGATCCTGCCCGAGCCCTGCAAGGAGCCGCTGGACCTCAGCGCGAGGTTGTAGAGTATCTGTCTGAGCAGAGCCCTGTCGGCGATCACGAGAGGCAGGTTCATTCCAAGGCTGACTTCGAGGGATATGGTCCGCGGAAGGACGCCTCTGAGCGCTTCCACGGCCTCCTCTATCTCGATGGCGGGATCCAGCGGCCTGGCCGCCCCCTCGGTCACGCTTGCGCTGTGCAGAAGCTCGTCGGAGATGGCGGCGGCCCTCTTGGAGGCTGTCAGCACAGCCCGGTACCTTTCCCGGTCGGGGCTCGCGAACTCGTGCTGCTCCTCTCCCAGCGACGCGATGGCGATGATCTGGAACAGCAGGTTGTTGAGGTCGTGGGAGAAGCCCCTGACCATCGTTGCCAGGACGGCATAGCTGTTGACCGCCATCTCCCTCTCCAGCAGCTTCTCCCGGTCCGACTTCAGGTTCTCCAGCTCCGTCACGTCCTCGAGCACCGCGAGGCTCCTCTCACGGCCGCCGGCATCATGGAGCTTGTTCAGCGTGATCCTGGCATGGCGGTTGAGCCCGTTCGAGTGGAGGAGCTTGTATGTCCTTCCCTCCGTTCCAGGCGAGGCGCCGGTTGGGAGGGCCTCGCCTCCGATGCTGCCGAAGCAGCCCGCCGACCAGAAGGGCTCTCCTCTGAAGTCCTCCGGCCGCTCGTCGAGAATCTCCGCTGCAGCGGGAGTCATCTCCAGGACTGCGCCCTCCTTCGAGAGCAGGACCAGCGCGCTGCCCTTCCCGCCCGTCTCGGATAGCAGGCGTTCCGGCGGTGAGGCTTCGGAATACCGGTCGCACGCGACTGACGCGGGATCCCGGCCGGAAGACCAGCCCTCGGGCAGGCTCTCGAATCCGCCGAGCTCCCGAGTTCGCCTGGAAGTCGAGGCCTGCAGGATGAAGAAGGCCGGCAGCACGACGAGGACTCCGATCAGGAACAGCCCGGTGAGCGCCGCCCCCTGGAGCTTGTCGAGGAGCTCGAGGGCCGGTGGCATTCGCATCACGACCACAGCCACTATGCCGTCCTCGATCGCCGCAGCCGCCCTCGCATGCCTTGCGCCGCTCTCCTCGACGAGCAGGGAGGCCGTGCCAGACCCGGAACAGGCATCCTCGACCAGGGGATCCGACAGGATGCCCGGCGGAAGCCGCTCTCCCTGGACGGCCGGCACGAATACGAGGGCCTCTTCGAGGCAGAGCATGTCGGCAAACTCTCGCTCGGGCTGGAGAACCAGCCCTCCGTCAGGGGCACGGGTTCTTGCGAGGAAGATCGAGGAGGGATCCCTCTCGGCGGCGCGGGCGAGGCAGAGGGCGGTTCTCTCAGCCTGCAAGGCGGCTATGCCGGCGGCCTTCTCCCTCGTGGAGCCCAGCTCTATCATCGCAAGGGCCAGCACGAAGCCCATCACGCCGAGAGCGGCGAGGTAGGGCAGAACCGCCCTAGTCCCCGGGAAGCCTGGAAAGAGCTTCACATTCGCCAAAGGAACCTCCCGCCGTCTGCCTGCTGGAGCATACACACGCGATGAGCCCGAATCAATAACCACTTTAATATGTGCAAAGCATTCAGGATAATTGACATGGATGCGGTTTCATTCAATATTTCATTGCAAGGGGTTGCTTTCAGGGGGACGCGTGCCGCCTGCACTGCACGTGAAAGGAGACAGATGGCTTCCTTCGATCCCGTAGAAGAAACCAGGAGACATCTCAGGCAGACCGGGCGCAGCCCGAAGACCGCCAACAGCTACCTGTCGCACATAAGAAGGCTTGCCGGCAGGTTCGGGGAGACGGTGAAGGACCTGTCGGGCGACGACCTCCGCAGCTATCTCGAGGAGCTCGTCGAGGAGAACAAGTCCCTCTCGTACATCAACCAGGCGCAGAGCGCCATCCGCTTCTTCTACACCAAGGTCGTGAACAGGCCCAATCCCCTGCCGGGACCGGGGATAGCGACCAGGAAGGTGCCGCTCCACGGAATCTTCACAAGGGAGGAGATCAAGGCCATTCTCAGCCACGTCCAGGACCTCAAGTACAGGCTCGCTCTCATGCTGGGCTACTCGTCGGGCCTGAGGGTCGGCGAGACCGCCTATCTCAGGCGCAAGAACGTCGATACGGAGAAGCTGGTCATCCATGTCAACGACAGGTCGGGAAGGCTGATCAGGGACACCATCCTCTCTCGCACTGCCGCAGGGATGATCCGTGACTATCTGAACCTCCGGTCGGACGACTCGACATACCTGTTCCCTGGAAGGGGCAGGTCCTCCTACGTCTCCGCAAGGACCATTCAGAGAGCCTTCACCGAGGCTCTGGTCGCCTCGGGAATCGACAGGCACTCGACCCTGGGATGGCTGAGGCACAGCTTCGCCGTCCACCTGCTCGAGGACGGTGTCGACAGGAAGATGGTCCAGCAGCTTCTCGGGATTGCGACTCCTTCCATGATCACGCCGTACATGAAGCTGGCGCGGAACAGAGATCCGCTGCGCGTCCAGAGCCCTCTGGACAGATTCTTCCCCTGACCGCGGGTCGGGAGACGGGAGGATGATTCGATGAGGTCGGGCGCGATTCTTGCGTTGGCACTTCTGCTTTCCCAGGCATCCGCCGGGGTGGTCGAGTACCTCTCGGGTGCCGAGCTTCAGTGCGAGAACCCCGGGCAGGTAGCGGCATCGCTGCGCTTCCTCCTGGACTCGGACGAGAGCGAGATCAGGACGCACCTCTTCCCCGACTACAGGGGGATCCCGTGCTGGACGCTGGGCGAGTTCCTGAGCCGCCACTTCGTTCCGGCCGAGGCCGGAACGACCTTCGGTGCAGACCCCGCTGCGGAGATCGTCTCCCCGGAGGCGAGACGCCTGGTGAGGGAGTTCTACGCGGGGCTCGTGCGCGGGCTGGAGAGCGCTCCCATCCTCTAGGGCGCCGCTCCGCAGGGCTCGGCGCGCCGGAAGACCCGGCAAGGGAGTGCGATTCGCAGCCTCCCAGCCCGCACAGGCGGCGGCACGCCTGCCCCCGTGCGGCGGCTCCACTCCCGGGAGTTCGGGCAGCAGGGCCCTGAGGCCTGCGCCATCGCGATGCACACTGGCTGCAAGCCGCGGCTGGCATCTCCGCGGGACTATCTGACCGGCAGCTCGGCTTTCAGGTCCGGCAGCCGGAAGGCTGCACCGGCGGGGCATTGCTGGATCATCCGGGCGGTCTCCCCCCGAGCAGGAGCCTCGCCTCGCCGTACCCCGGCATGACGCCTTCGAGAAGGCTCCAGAAGCGACGTCCGTGCCCTCTGACAAGGAGGTGGCACACCTCGTGCGCCACCGCGTACTCCAGCGCCTCTTCGGGCAGGAAGGCGAGGTGCCAGTTGACCGTTATCACGCCCGTCGAGCCGCAGCTCCCCCACAGGGTCTTCATCTCCCTCACCCGGACGCGGGGCGCGGGCAGCCCCAGCCCGCCCGCGAAACGTTCCGCCAGAGTCCCTGCCTCCGACGCCAGGGCGCTCCTCATCCAGGCTTTCAGGGCGGCAGAGACATCGTCGGGGGTCGTTCCGGGGGGAGAGAGGACCGTGAAGACCCCGTCGAACCGGACTTCAGGCATTCCGGCCTCCGCAGGCTCGACGACGAGATCGCGCTGCTTCCCGCGCCACGGCACGAGCGACCAGGTGCGCAGTCCCGTCGGCCATGGAGGCGGCTCGGGGCATGTCCGCCTCCCCGGATCGTCCAGAATGCGGAAGACCCACGCGGCCTTATCCTCGAGGAACCGCAGTGCGACATCCTCGCCGCAGCCGGCGGGGATCACCAGCTCCACCCCGCCGGAATGCAGGACGCGGATGCTCACTCTTCTCGCTCTGGCGCTCCTCCTGACGGCGTAGGAGAGGCAGCGTCCGCCGAGGATCATTTCGGGCATCCGTTCCGAGCCTCTTCCAGGTCCGAACACCCGGCTCCAGGAGAGGTCCGCCGCAGGAGGGGCGGGGCGGCGCCCGCCCCTCCTGTCAGTTTCTTCGTCTAGTCCCTCGGATGGTAGTGGGTGTGGAGCAGCTCGTGCGACCTGTGTCCCAGGGGCTTCTCGAGGAACTCGGCGTAGAGCAGCTGGACCTCGGGGTTGTCGTGCGACTTGCGTATCGGAAGCGCGCAGTCCTCTTCGTAGATGGCAGCGGCGCGCTTCATCCTGACATCGGGGTTGGTAGGTATGGGCTGACCTCCGCCGCCGAGGCACCCGCCGGGACAGGCCATGATCTCTATGAAGTGGTAGTCGGCCTCTCCGGAAGCCACCTTCTCCATGAGCCTTCTCGCGTTTGCGAGCCCGTGGGCCACGGCGACCTTCAGGGTGGCACCCCCGAGGAACTCCCATCCGGCCGCTGTCTCGGAGGGGAGGGTGATCTCGGCCTCCTTCACGCCCTCGAAGCCCCTGACAGGCGTTATCTCGAGGTTGCGGAACGGGACCGGCTTTCCGGTCACGACCTCGTAGGCCGTCCTCAGAGCCGCCTCCATCACGCCGCCGGTGGCGCCGAAGATCACGGCCGCGCCGGAGGAGGCTCCCATCCAGCGGTCGTACTTCCCTTCCGGCAGGCTCGCGAAGTCCACCCCGGCCTCTCTTATCATCCTGGCGAGCTCGCGCGTCGTCAGCACGTAGTCGACGTCCTTGAAGCCGCTCGAGTTCATCTCGGGCCTGTCCTTCTCGAACTTCTTGGCCGTGCAGGGCATGATCGAGACCGTGACTATCCTGGAGGGGTCCACCCCCTCCTTCTTCGCGAGATAGGTCTTTGCGAGGGCCCCGAACATCTGCTGGGGGCTCTTGCAGGTGGAGACGTTCGGCAGGAGGCTGTGGAAGTTGTGCTCGATGAACTTGATCCAGCCCGGAGAGCAGCTCGTCATCATCGGCAGGGCCACGGACTTGTCGCCTTCGACGAGCGCCTTCCTGAGCCTGGAGAGGAGCTCGTGCCCCTCCTCGATTATCGTGAGGTCGGCGGTGAAGTCGGTGTCGAGCACCCTGTCGAAGCCCAAGGCCTTCATGGCCGCGACCATCTGCCCGGTGTTGCGGCCGGTGGGGAGCCCCAGAGCCTCTGCTATGCCGACTCTGACGGCCGGAGCGGTCTGGGCGATCACGAACTTCTCGGGATCCTCGATGGCGGCCCACACCTCCCGCAGCTCCGACTTCTCGTAGAGGGCTCCGGTCGGACAGCGGTTGATGCACTGGCCGCACATGGTGCACTCGACGTTCGAGAGCCCCCTGTCGGCGAAGGTGGAGATATGGACGGATGCCGAGCGGTCCATGGGCTTGATCACGGAGACGCTCTGCAGCTCTTCGCAGGTGCGCACGCAGCGGGTGCACATGATGCACTTGCTGTTGTCGCGCATGACGGACGGGCTGGCCTCCTCCACGCTCACGGGCTTGGCCGAGGTCTGATAGCGGTTGAGGTCGATCCCCATGTCTTCGGCGATCTTCTGGAGCTCGCAGTTTCCGTTCCGTTCGCACTCGGGGCAGTTCGTGTCGTGCGCCGCCAGCAGAAGCTCCATCACGGCGCGCCTGGCCTTCCTGACCCGGGCCGTGCCGGTTCGCACCACCATGTTGGGGGCGACCGGCGTCGCACAGGCGGGCTGAAGAGTTTTCCAGCCCTCGACCTCCACTACGCAGATCCTGCAGTTTCCCGCGACCGTGAGGTCGGGATGGTAGCAAAGGGTGGGGATGTCGATGCCGGCGGCCGTGCAGGCCTCGAGGATCGTGACG
Organism: uncultured bacterium; assembly: GCA_964569245.1. Lineage (GTDB taxonomy): Bacteria > Fermentibacterota > Fermentibacteria > Fermentibacterales > Fermentibacteraceae > JAAYTY01. The sequence continues at coordinate 182,831 of CAZMTK010000004.1, forward strand.
CCCTCCCTTACGCTGGTCTCTCTGTCGTTGATGGTTATCGTGATGTTGGGCATGGTCATCTACCTCCGCCTGCCGGCAGATCCGCGAACTGCTCGACGATGTCCACGAAGCAGTTCGACGAGGTCTGGCCGAAGCCGCACTTGCTCGCGAGCCTCATGGTCTCGGCGAGCTCCAGGAAGGGCTTCACCTGCTCGCGAGTGCCGATCGAGCCGTTCCTCATGCCCCTGACGGCATCGAGCAGCCTCCGGTTGCCTTCGCGGCAGGGAGTGCACTGGCCGCATGATTCGTGGAGGAAGAACTCCATGAAGTTCTCCAGGACGTGCAGCATGTCCCTCGTGTGGTCGAACACGATGACGCTGCCGCCGGGCGGGAGGTCGCGGAACGACAGGACCCTGCTCCTGTCGCCTCCTCTGATCGTCCTCCCGCTGGCGCCGCCCACCTGTACGGCCTGGACGTCCCTGGCGCCGGCGAGGTCCAGGAGTTCGCCTATCGATGAGCCCATGGCCAGCTCGTAGACGCCGGGCCTCTCGACGTCGCCCGAGACGCTGAAGAGCTTCGTCCCGGAGTCGCCGCCCTCGCCGAGGGCGAGGAACCAGTCCGCTCCGTTGAGGATGATGTGCGGCACGGTCACGAAGGTTTCGACGTTGTTGATGATGGTCGGGCAGCCACGGTAGCCCGTGTTCACGGGATATGGGGGCTTGTTGCGCGGCTCTCCCCTCCTGCCTTCCATGCTGTCCAGCAGCGCGGTCTCCTCGCCGCACACATAGGCGCCGGCACCGAACCTGATCTCGACGTCGAAGTCGAACTTGCCGAGTATCCCCCTGCCGAGGAGCCCGGCTTTGCGCAGGTTCTCGGCCGCCTCTTCCAGCCTGGGCGCCAGATGCCTGTACTCGGCGCGCAGATAGACGAGCCCCGAATCCGAGCCGATGGCCCATCCCGCGATGGCCATCCCCTCCAGCAGGCGCTCGGCGTGTCTCTCTATGAGCACCCTGTCCTTGAAGGTCCCGGGCTCGCCTTCGTCGGCATTGCATACTACGTACTTCTTCGCTCCCGAAGCTCCGCCGGCGAGCACCCACTTCACTCCGGCGGGGAATCCGGCGCCGCCCCTGCCCTGCAGCTTGGCGGCCCTCACCTCGAATGCGACATCAGCCGGCGTCTGTTCCAGAGCCTTCTTCAGCGCGCTGCCGATCTCCGGCTGGCTGGTCGAGAGGAGTACCTCCTTCTTCATGGCTTCCCTCCCTTCCTGAGCGCCCTGACCGCCTCGCATGCGGACTCCGGCGTCAGTTCCACGCAGGGAAGGTCGTCGACCAGCATGGCCGGCGCCTTGTCGCACAGACCGAGGCAGCTGGTCGTCTCCAGTGTCACTTCGCCGTCGGGAGTGGTTTCGCCGGCTCTTATCCCGAGCTCTTTCTCGAGGGCGGCGAGTATGCCGGCGGAGCCCTTCATGTCGCAGGATACAGTGCCGCAGAGGCGCACGATGTGCCTGCCCCTGGGCCGGAGAGAGATGAAGGAGTAGAAGCTGGCCACGCTGGCGACCTCGGCGGTGCTCACCCCTGCAGCGACCGCTATCGCGCGGATCGCGTCCTCGGACACGAATCCGTGCTCGCGATCCACGTCGGTCAGCAGCCGGAGGACGCACCCCTGGCCGCCGCCGAAGCGGGCCACGCCGTCGGAGACGATCTGATCGATGGGGCGTGCCACTGTCAGTCCCCCCCCTTCTTTACCAGCTCGCGGATCTTGTTGACGAGCACGGTGGGCGGGACTGGCTTCTCGAGGAACACGTCCACCGGGAAGAAGTCGGGATGCTCCTCGGGCCTGTATTCGAACCCGGTCACCTTCCCGACGGATGTGAGCATGATGATCGGGATCCTGCTGTGGAGCTTCCTGCGTATGTCGCGGGCCACGGCGAATCCCTCGTCGGTGCTCTCCATCATCACGTCGAGGACCACGATGTCGGGGGAGTCCTCGCTCACGCGCTTCAATCCCTCCGCCCCGCCCGGCGCGGAGATGACCTCGAATCCGCTGGCCTCGAGGACTATGCTGTTGGCCTCGACGAAGTCGGGATCATCATCCACCAGCAGCACTCGGACCTTGTCGCTCATCACCTCTCCTCTGGTGTTGGAATGACGACCTCTGTGACGCTCATGCCACGACCTGGAATCCTTCGAGTCCGAAAGCGGCTCCGCCTCTCGACGCGACCCGCCGGGAGCGGACCTCCTCTCCGAAGAGCGGCTTCATGCCGCGGGAGCCGCGCGACGCCTCCTGTTCGTTCCATCAGTACCTGTAGTGCTCGGGCTTGTAGGGCCCTTCGACTGGAACTCCGATGTATGCGGCCTGGCGGGGTGTGAGGCGGGTCAGCTCCGCGCCGATCCCCGCCAGGTGAAGCCGTGCAACCTCCTCGTCGAGCTTCTTCGGAAGCCTGTAAACGCCGATCCCGGGCCTCTCCGAGCGGAGGGCGAGAAGGGCGAGGCACTGGTTCGTGAACGAGCTGGACATCACGAAGCTGGGATGCCCGGTGGCACATCCCAGGTTTACGAGGCGCCCCTCGGCCAGGAGGTAGATGCAGTGCCCGTCGGGGAATGTGTATCTGTCCACCTGGGGCTTGATGCATTCCTTCCGCACTCCGGGCAGGGCCTCCAGTGCCGCGACCTGAATCTCGTTGTCGAAGTGGCCTATGTTGCAGACGATGGACTGGTCCCTCATGCGGGACATGTGCTCCGCCGTGATCACGTCGCAGTTGCCCGTGGCGGTGACGAATATCGAGGCCTCGCCCAGGGCGCCCTCCACGGTCTTCACTTCGTAGCCCTCCATCGCGGCCTGGAGAGCGCATATCGGGTCGATCTCGGTCACTATCACCCTGGCCCCGAATGCGCGCATGCTCTGGCAGCAGCCCTTGCCCACCTCGCCGTATCCGCACACGACGACGGTCTTGCCTGCGACCATGACGTCGGTGGCCCTCTTTATGCCGTCCGGCAGGGACTCCCTGCACCCGTACGTGTTGTCGAACTTGCTCTTGGTCACGGAGTCGTTGACGTTGTATGCCGGGAAGAGCAGCCGGCCCTCCTCGTGCCTCCGGTAGAGCCGGTGCACCCCGGTGGTGGTCTCCTCCGATACGCCGATGATCTCCGGGACGATCGAATGCCAGAAACCCGGATTCTCGGCGAGCCCTGCGGCGATGTTGTCGAAGAGGGCCTGTTCGTCTCTGGTTTCGCACGAGGAGGCGGGCGGCCTCCCCGTCCTCGCGAACTCCTCCTCCATCTCGTAGCCGAGGTGGATCATCAGGGTCGCGTCTCCTCCGTCGTCCACCACGAGCTGGGGGCCGAGGCCGCCTGGGAACGTGAGGGCCTGGCGGGTGCACCACCAGTATTCCTCCTGGGTCTCGCCCTTCCATGCGAACACCGGCACCCCCGCGGCAGCCACCGCTGCGGCGGCGTCGTCCTGGGTGGAGAACACGTTGCAGCTGGCCCACCGCACGCATGCCCCAAGAGCAGTCAGCGTCTCGATGAGGACCGCCGTCTCTGTGGTCATGTGGAGCGAGCCCGAAACCCGCACGCCTTCCAGCGGCCTGCCTGGCCCGTACCTCTCCCTGATGGCCATCAGTCCGGGCATCTCGAACTCGGCCATGCCGATCCTCCGGCGTCCGAGCGCGGCGAGCCCGGGGTCTGCGACCTTGAAATCACCCATTCCGTCCTCCGGTCTTCTCGAGAGACATCAGGAACACCCGCGCTTCGGCAGGCGGCGACTCCACGGCCGCTGTGAAGCCTGCCGACGCAGCCCACTGCCTGACCTGGGCCGGCTCGAATCCGGGCCACAGGTCTCCCTGGCTGATACGGAACCCGGCGTCGTCGTGGAGCGACAGGTCGGCAACCACGGCCCTTCCTCCGGGGCGCAGCACCCTCGCGAGCTCGCCGAAAGCGCGAGGCGGTTCGCCGAGGTGGTGGAGCACCATGTGGGCGAGACATGCGTCCATCGAGGAGTCCGCCAGCGGAAGATGCTCGGCTTCGCCCAGCCTGAGCTCTATGCCGGGCCACTCCTCGCGCGACAGGTCGCGCCTGGCGCGGGAGAGCATCTCCGGCGAGGCATCCACTCCCACGACCGAGCGGAACCTCTCCGCGAGATGCCTCAGCATCCTGCCGGTTCCGCATCCGACCTCGAGGCAGGAGCCGCCCGTGCCCAGCAGGTCGAGCATCGCCCCGATGTACATCTCCGCGTCCGGGAGCTCCGACGAGAGAACCTGCCAGTCGGCCGCGGCCCTGTCGAAGAACTCCCTCGAATTGTGGCTCCGAAGCTCGTAGCAGCGGCTTAGAGCCCTGCTGTCCGCGGCGAGCCAGTTCGCCCTGCCGGTCGAGGCCGATATGGCCGAGGCCAGCCCGGATACGGCCGGGTCGTCCAGCACGGGGGAGTAGATGGCCCAACCCGCCACGCTCCGCTTTCTCACCATGCCAGCGTCGAGAAGGGTCTTCAGATGGTGGCTGGCGTTCGACTGGGAGATCCCCAGGGTCTCGGATATCTCGCTGACTGTCAGGGGGCCCCGGAGAAGGGCCGAGAAGATCCTCAGCCTGTTGCGGTTCGAGAGCGCTCTGAAGAGGTTCTCCATCAGTCGCAGGCCTGATCGGATGAGGCGGACGCCGCCGCGCCGCCGCGCCCGAAAAAGCGTCCCGCACCCCCTGGAAGCATCCCTTGCGGGGGAAACGCGATGTGTCCGGCTCCGATGCAGAGGCCGCCGATGCGGATGTATCGAACTGCTTCGTGGTCGCCGTACATCACGTCTCCGATCAGCCCGAACCGGCACCGGAACCGGCTACGAGGCAGACAATATGACGATATGATAATATGGTCAAGTTGATGATTCGAGCTCGAGAAGCCATGTTCCATCCATGGAACCCGCCTCGGGCAGGAGACTGGCTCTGGCGCGCATCATCTCGATGGAGAGGGCGCTCCATCCCGGGATGGCTATACAGGATCTTTCCAAGCTTCTGCACCAGGCCGAGCTGGGCGCCGACCACCTGCTGGGAACGCCGCGACCTATGGCAGAGGAGCATCTGGCCCGCGAATGGAACGCGCTTCCCCCCTCGGCAGATTGGTTCGAGCCGCCGCTCCAGTTGATCAACCCCTCGGCTCCTGTGGCCAGGCTGCACCTGGCGCCGCTCAAGGCGCTGGGAGTGCCCCTTGATGTCGTGGTCGAAGCCGTGCTCGGGCAGAGCCCCCGGAACGGATCTCTGGAGAGACTCGGAAGGCTCGTCGAAGAGGCAGCGGAGCTCGCGGAGGAGGGCCTGGTCGGATTCGATCCGGCAGAGGTGCGCTCCCTGGAAATCGGCCCTGCTCCTCCGCACCACTCCCGCTCGTACGGGCCGGCCAGCTACCGCGTGGTGAACGACGCGCAGGCCCTGCCGCGGCTACCTTCAGCGAAGAGGTTCTGAAGAAGCTCTGGTGATCCCGGTGTGACGGCACCCTGGCTCGGCGCAACTGCGGGGCATGGCGCCGGCAGAGGTTCTGCAATCAGCCAACTGCAAGCGGTTGACAAGGTGCTGCAACGGCAAGCGCAGACGCTCCGGTTCAGCGGCGGCGCGCAGCGCCGTCCGCTGCATGCTGTTGTTAGACAACCCCTCTCGAAGGCGTATCTGGTTCCCCAGCGGGTCCAAATCCTGGAAATCTCGTGCGTATGTACTCGCGCGCGCTGTCGGGAGCGAGTTTCACGGTCCCTGGACCGCTCCTGACGAAGAAGTCGCCGCCGGGCACGGTCTCGACTCCCTTCCACGTCAGGAACACCGGCTCGGGGCTCCGCTGGCAGCTCACGACGCACACGGTCTTACCCTGCACGATCTGCGTCTTCGGGTCGATGCAGGTCCCGGCGCGGTCGCCGAGGCCGCTGCGGACGACCTGGGCGAGGTGGCGCATGAACTTGTCGTCGTTCTCGAGCTGGTCCGTCTCGATCCCCACGATCGAGCCATCGTCAGCCACACCGATGAGCAGGTCCCCGCCCTCGGTGTTGAGGAACGCGGCGATGGTCTTGAGCACCGCATGCGTCACGCCCGTGTCGTCCTGCCGGTTCTCCTTGAGACTCCAGCGCAGGGTGGACTTGAACTCGAGCGTCTTCGACCCGCCGGCCTGGATCAGCTCCTCGGCGCTGCGGTGGCCGCGCAGGTACTGGTCGAAGAGGAAGTTCTTGACCGCCTCGCCGAAGGCGCGGTCGTCGGTGATGCGCTTGTAGAGGTCGAAGTTCGAGTCGACGATCTCCTGGATCA
>CAZMTK010000005.1:0-114081 GCA_964569245.1 uncultured bacterium
GCCCTGGCCCCCGTCGGCTAACATCATGTGTGGTCCAGAAACGGGGAGCGGTCCACCACGTCCATACTGATACCTCAGCATGGACCGGGTCCAGGGGGGCAGGTCATGGTGCAAAAACTAGAAAGTGCAAACATAGTATATCATGTTGTCCACTGTTAACAACCATGGTAACTACTGGTCTGCAAAATACAACAATGTTCTCGGATTTAACGGAAGCCACCTAACACTGATTATGCAGAGTCTGTCTTTTCGGCCGATTCCGCCTCTCCCGACCTGCTTGCGTTTATCATCAGCCGACCTCATGTTGCTGTCAACGTGCCCGTTCCACTCGGTAAAATGACGCCTTGGTTCTGTACATCCCCGATCCTGCGGGGATATGCGGAGTCTGCGTAGCATGGATTCTCAGTTGATCGCCGTGCGACTCGCCGCTCTCGAAAAGCACATCCGCGAGAGGGACCTCGCCCGTCCCCGGCATGTCAGGTTCCTGGTCCACTGGGTCGAGCGCTACCTTCGATCCGGCCTGCCTGCGGCGGAGATGCTCGCCACCGAGCTGGAAAGCGAGGGCAAGGAGCCCTGGCAGATCCGGCAGGCTCTCGATGCCGTCAAGCTCTATCGCCAGATGTTTCCGGAAGCACCGGAATCCTCGACGGAGAGCCCCGGGACCGACGATCCGATCACCAGACTCGTCGACGCCCTGCGTGTGCGGCACTACTCCTACAGCACCGAGAAGACCTATTCGGGATGGTGCAGGCGCTACCTCGACTACTGCGCCAGAACTGGCCAGAAAAGGACGCTCGACTCCTCCTTCCGCGAGTTCATATCCTCCCTCGCACTGAAGGACGGCGTGTCGGCCTCCACCCAGAACCAGGCCTTCAATGCTGTGCTCTTCCTGTTCCGCAACGTCTGGAATGTCGAGCCCGCCGGGATCGAGTCGGTCAGGGCGCGGAAGGGGAAGCGGCTGCCCGCAGTCCTGACCCGCGAGGAGGTCGCATCGATACTGGCGCATGCCGGCGGAACGGCCGGGCTGGTCCTCAAGGTGATCTACTCCGCCGGCCTGAGGCTCCACGAGGCGCTCTCGCTGCGCATCCAGGACATCGACTTCGAAGGCGGGGGCATCACAGTGAGAGGCGGCAAGGGCGACAGGGACAGGGTGACGCTCCTTGCATCCTCCGTGAAGGAGGAGCTGCGGTCGCACATCTCGGCGATCAAGGATTCCTGGACCGGAGTCGGGATCCCCGTATCCCTCCCGGACGCCCTGGAGAGAAAGTATCCGAACGCAGGGCTCGAATTGGCCTGGCAGTATGTCTTCCCGTCGAGGGACACCGCGGTCGATCCCCGCTCCGGCGCCGTCAGGCGTCATCACATGCACGAGACGGCCGTCCAGCAGGCCATGCGCAGCGCCCTCGGGAAGGCAGGGATCGCGAAGCATGCATCCGTGCACACGCTGAGGCACAGTTTCGCCACGCACCTGCTGATGGCTGGCGTGGACGTGTGCGAGATCCAGGAGCTGCTCGGGCACAGAAGCATCGAGACAACGCGCATCTATCTTCATGTGATGAGGAATCTGAGGTCTCCGATCGCATCCCCTCTCGACCTGCCTGCGAGATAGCCCCCGCTGGCCCGGCTGCCGCCCCGGCAGTTAGGATATGAGGAAAGGAACGGGCTTTCTTCTCATTGAGGGGTTCGCCATGACGACATTCGCAGATGCAGTGAGGCAGGGCATTCCGACTTCAATCCCGGACATGCCGCCGGAGGAGCCGGGCATAAGCCACGCCCCGGCCAGGCCGCAGGTGCTGGACAGGGCGGGCAGGGAGCTGGCCCTGCGCAACGCCCTGCGCTACTTCCCCGCCGAGTGGCACAGCACGCTGGCGCCGGAGTTCGCGCGGGAGCTGGCTACTGACGGGCGCATCTACATGCGGCGATTCCGGCCGCACTACGAGATGAAGGCGCGGCCCGTCTCGGAGTACCCCGCGCGCACGCCGCAGGCCGCGGCCATCATGCTGATGATCCAGAACAACCTCGACCCCGCAGTGGCCCAGCACCCTTACGAACTCGTCACCTACGGCGGGAACGGCGCGGTGTTCCAGAACTGGGCCCAGTACCTCCTGACCATGAAGTACCTCTCGGAGATGACGGAGGAGCAGACGCTCGTCCTCTACTCGGGCCACCCCATGGGGCTCTTCCCCTCGCATCCCGACGCTCCGCGAGTCGTTGTGACCAACGGCATGGTCGTTCCCAACTACTCCTCCAAGGCCGACTACGACAGGATGTCGGCCCTGGGCGTGACCTCCTACGGACAGATGACCGCGGGCAGCTTCATGTACATAGGCCCTCAGGGCATCGTGCACGGAACCACGATCACGCTCCTCAACGCCGGCAGGAAGTACCTCGGGCTGGAGCCCGGCCGCGACCTGTCCGGGAATGTCTTCGTCACCTCCGGCCTGGGCGGAATGAGCGGCGCGCAGGCGAAGGCGGGCGTGATCGCCGGTGCAGTGACCGTTGTTGCCGAGATCAACCCCGCGGCTCTCCGCAAGCGCCATTCGCAGGGTTGGCTCATGGAGGCCGAAGAGGATCTCGACAGGGTTCTCCTGCGCATGGACGGGGCGCGCAAGTCCGGCGAAGCGCTTTCGCTAGGATACCTCGGCAACGTGGTGGACCTCTGGGAGAGGCTGGCCGCCGAGGGCATCCGCATCGAGCTGGGAAGCGACCAGACCTCCCTCCATGCACCCTATACCGGAGGGTACTACCCGGCGGGGCAGTCGTTCGAGGAGTCGAACCGCATGATGGTGACCGACCCGGCGGGCTTCAGGGAGCGCGTGCAGGAGTCGCTGCGCAGGCAGGTGAAGGCCATCAACACGCTCGCGGCGCGCGGCATGGCCTTCTGGGACTACGGAAACGCATTCCTCCTCGAGGCCTCGCGGGCCGGAGCAGAGGGCGTGACGAAGCCGGGCGGAGGCTTCGCCTACCCTTCCTACGTCGAGGACATCATGGGCCCCGTCTGCTTCGACTACGGCTTCGGGCCCTTCCGGTGGGTGTGCTGCTCCGGCAGCGACGATGACCTGCGCGCCACCGACAGGATCGCGGGAGAAGTGCTGGAGAGCATGGCGGCCGAAGCCCCGGCGGAGACGCGGCAGCAGATGCTCGACAACCTGCTTTGGATCCGCAAGGCCGAAGAGAACAGGCTGGTTGTGGGATCGCGCGCCCGGATCCTCTACGCAGACCACGCGGGCAGAGTGAGGATCGCCCTGGCCTTCAACGACGCAATAGCTAGCGGAGAGATCTCGGGGCCGGTGGTGCTGGGGCGCGACCACCACGACGTCTCGGGAACCGACTCTCCCTTCCGCGAAACCGCGAACATCCGCGACGGCAGCATGTTCACGGCCGACATGGCGGTGCACAACGTGATCGGCGACTCGTTCAGGGGGGCCACCTGGGTCTCTCTGCACAACGGCGGGGGCGTCGGCTGGGGCGAGGTGATCAACGGTGGCTTCGGAATGGTGCTGGACGGCTCGCCGGGAGCCTCCCGCAGGGCTGCCTCGATGCTCTCCTGGGACGTGGCGAACGGCCTGGCACGGCGCGCATGGGCACGGAATCCCGGCGCGGTGTTCGCCATATCCCGCGTAATGGAGTCGGAGCCGCGCATGAAGGTCGCCATTCCCGTCGAAGCCGACGAGGGCTTGATCTCGAGGGCGCTCGAAGGTCTCTGAGGGCTCCGGCCGGGCAGGTCGGCAGAGGCGGTTCGCCAGGCATTCATGAACCGACAACGATCTTGCACCACCTGCCTTTCTGTAATATCATCGCTAAAGATCGTCGTACGGAGGTGTTCGTGGCCGGTCTCGCGCGGTTTTCGGCATCTGTGGATGGAGACCTTCTCGAAAGATTCGACAGGCTCTGCAAGGAGCGCGGCTATCCCACACGCTCGAAGGCCGTCGAGGGAATCATGCGCAGGTCGCTGGTCGAGGCCGTCCCCGTTGGCGGGGGAACGTTCGCCGGGGCGGTGACCCTTGTGTACGATCATCACCGCCGCTCCCTGGTGAACCGCCTGCTCGAGGTGCAGCACGAGGCCGGAGACGTGGTAGTCTGCACACAGCACGTGCATCTCGACCATCACCACTGCCTCGAGGTCCTGATCGTGCGAGGCGCCTCGGAATCGATAGGCAGGCTCCTCTCGGGGCTGAACTCGATAAAGGGGCTGGAGACAAGCAGCCTGATGGTGGAGAGCGCGGAGCCTCAGCGGTGAGGTCGTGTTTTTTTGACCGCTTGTATTACGTCTTAGGTGCTTGGTATTACAGATCCCGATCAGGAGGGAGTCCGAGTTGCACATCCCCGACGGCTTCGTATCGGCGCCCCTGAACCTGGCCGCTGCGGCAGTCTCGGCCGGCGCAGTCGCCGCAGGCCTGCGTGGAGTGAGGCGCAGCGCCTCGGAGCGTTTTCACACCCTTCCCCTGCTCGCCACGACGGCGGCCTTCGTTTTCGCGGCTCAGATGCTCAACTTCCCCATCGGCGGAGGCACCAGCGGGCACTTCCTCGGCGCGGTCACGGCCGCGGCGCTGCTGGGACCCTGGAGCGCGGTGATAGTGATGACCGTCGTTCTGGTCATTCAGGGATTCTTCTTCGCTGACGGCGGAATCACCGCGCTCGGGACGAACATCTTCAACATGGGCGTCGTCGCCGGACTCGGAGGCTGGGGCTTCATGCGCCTCCTCCGCAGCCTGCTGCCCGCCGGGAGGGGCGCCTGGGTGGCCTCGGCCGCCATCGCGAGCTGGCTCTCGGTGGTCCTCGCGTCGGCGTTCTGCGCATTGGAGCTGGCTCTCTCGGGCACTTCTCCGATGGGCGTGGTATTCCCGGCCATGGTCGGCACCCATGCAGTCATAGGCGTCGGCGAGGGCCTTGTCGCAGCCGCGGTGCTTGCTGCAACGGCGGTCTCGCGGCCGGACATCATTCCGGAGTGGGCCGCAGCGCATGGCCCCGGCATCGCTCCCTCCCCCCGCCGGACCGCCGCATTCGCAGCGATCGGTGCAGTCGTCGCCCTGGCGCTGGCTGCACTGGCCAGCCCGTTCGCTTCTTCCCACCCCGACGGTCTCGAGAAGGTCGCGGAGGACCGGGGCTTCATCGAGCGAGCGGCCTCGGAGGCCGAAGCCCTGTGGAAAGGCTCGCCCTTCCCGGACTACGGCGTAGCCGGGGTCAGAGGCGAGGCGGCCTCCACCGGGCTTGCCGGATTCATCGGAACCGTAGCGGTGTTCGGCGCAGGCTTTGCACTGATAAGGCTATTCCGCAGCAGGAACACTCCGTGAGCCTGGAGACCGCCCCCGTTTCTCAGGAGGAGCAGTTCTGACGCAGCGGCGCAACGCCTCGCTCCCCTCTGCCGGCTCGGTCCGCGGGCTGGACCCGCGGGTCAGGCTGGTCATCCTCATGGCATTCCTGATCGCCGTGGTGACTACGCCTGCGAGAAGCCTGACCGCCTTCGCAGCCTGGGCCGGCATGGTCGCATGGGCCTCCGAGCTGGCAGGCATGCCCGTTCGCAGGACTCTCGCCAGGGCGACGGCAGTGCTGCCGTTCTCTCTCGCAGCCGTGATCGGAATCCCGTTCGCGGGCGGGGGCGAGACGCTCGAGCTAGCGGGTGTGAGGATGTCCGTCGAGGGCATATGGACCCTGGCGGGGGTCTCCATGAAAGCCTTCCTGTCTGCGGCGATGCTCTCCGTGGTCACATCCTCCACGGGTTTCGAGGGCATGGTGAAGGCCATGAGGTCGCTGGGAATGCCGGCGCTCGTCGCGGACATCCTGTCCCTCTCATGGCGCTACCTCTTCCTGCTTGCAGACGAGGCCGTCAGGCTGAAGAGGGCGGCCTCCGCGAGAGGCTTCATGCCCCGGTGGCTTCCACAGGCCGTCATTGTCGGCAGGCTGGCCGGAAACCTCTTCGTGAGGAGCTACGAGAGGGCGGAGAGGGTTCACGGCGCCATGATGCTGCGAGGCTTCGCCGGGGCCATGCCGGTGCCGCGGGCGCCGGCAATTCGGCCTTCCGACCTGGCGCAGGCAGCGCTGGCGCTGACGGCCATCGCTGCGGCGAGGTTCCTCCTGGCATGAGCGCCGCGTTCGTCGAGATGACGAAGCTCGGCCTGGCCTATCCCGACGGAACGAGGGCTCTCGACGGAGTGGACCTGAGCATCTCCGAGGGCGAGTCGGTCTGCATCGCCGGCCCGAACGGCGCGGGCAAGAGCACTCTGCTGCTGTGTCTGGCGGGGCTGCTGAGATACGAGGGCTCCATACGGATAGCAGGGCGCGAGCTGGAGGGGAGGCGTTCACGCGCCAGGCCTCCCTCGGTTTTCGGCCTGGTCTTCCAGGACCCGGACGACCAGCTCTTCTGCAATACCGTCCGCGACGACGTCGCCTTCGGCCCCCGCAACGAGGGCATCCCTTCCGAAGCGGCTGATCGCAGAGCAGCCGAGGCGATGGAGGCCGTAGGGCTGATCGGATTCGAGAGCAGGGCGCCCCATCATCTCTCCATCGGGGAGAAGAAGAGGGCCGCCATGGCCGCAGTGCTCGCCTGCAGACCGTCCGTGCTGGCCATGGACGAGCCCTGGGCCGGTCTCGATGCTAGGGCGTGCCGGGCGGTCACGGGAATCCTGGCGCGCTTCCCGGGCACTCGCATCGTCGTGACGCAGGACCTAAGACATGCAGGCGCCGTCTGCGAGAGGCTCGTGATACTCGACGGAGGGTCTGTAGCCGGAGACGGGCCGTTCGATGAGCTGGCCGCGGACGGGAGCCTTCTCGAGAGACACGGGCTCGACTTCGAACGAATGGACGCTGCCGCAGAGCTGTGGAGACGGCGGCGCTGACCGGACGGAGTGGCGCCCGGCCGGCCCGGTCACCCGTGTCTCGGCCTGGAATCCATCAGATCCGAGAGCTCCGCCATCAGCCCGGGCATGTCATCGGGAATGGTGCCGGAGAGGAAGGCCGAGAGCCCCGACCGGAGAGCGATCCTCACCTGCTCCCCCGGGAGGTCGGAAGCGCGGCCCGCCACATGGGATGCCCTCCTGCCCAGCATCCTGGCGAACCTCACGCGGAGCCCGGGATGCCTTTCCTCGAGGCGCCTCGCCGCTTCTTCGAGAAGCGAAGCGGGAGGCTCGGCGCAGGTCACAGGTAGAGGTCCCTCTCCCCGGCCCTGATCCTGTCGAGATAGCGCTGCACTACGGCCTTCACATCGGGGTTCTCGATTGCGGCCAGCTCCCTCTCGAGAAGCGCCCGGCCCTTCGCCCTGGTCTCCGGGGAGGCGTAGTCCTCCAGATACTCGGCGAATGTGAGGATGGCGTTGGGCATGCAGAAGTTCTGTATGCGGCCGTTCTTCGACAGGCTCATGAAGCAGCCCCCGGTTCGTCCGCACCTGTAGTCGGCGGTGCAGAAGCTGGTGATCATCTGCATGTCGGCCAGCTCCGACACCACCTCGTCCAGGCTCCTCCCGTCGGAAAGCATGAACTGCTGCCTTGTGCCGTCCACGCTGCCGTCAGAATACCCGCCGATGCCGATGTTCGAGCCGGCGTCGATCTGAGTGACACCGACCGGAATGATGGAGCGTCGCACGCATGCGGTCTCCCGCGCCGTCAGAATGAGCCCTGTGTAGGGCACGGAAAGCCTTATCACGGTCACGAGCTTCTTGAAGACGTCGTCGGGGACCTTGTATGCGGGATTCTCCAGGAACGGGGTGTTCAGCGCGGGTTCCAGCCTGGGAACGCTTATCGTGTGCGGCCCCACGCCTCCGAAGCGCCTCTCCAGGTCGATCGCGTGAAGCAGAAGGGCCATCACCTCGAACCTGTAGTCGTACAGCCCGAACAGCGCGCCTATCGCCACGTCGTCTATTCCCGCCTCCTGAGCGCGGTGAAGGGCGTACAGCCTCCAGAGCATGTTGCCCTTGAGGGTGTCGGGGGGATGGAGCCTTCCGTATGTCTCGTGGTGGTAGGTCTCCTGGAAGACCTGGTAGGTTCCTATCCCGACCTTCTTCAGCTCGGTGAAGTCCGCAATCGAGAGAGGGGCGGCGTTCACGTTCACCCGCCTGATCTCCCCTCCGCCGTCCTTCACGGAGTAGGCCAGCTCGATCGTGTGGGCGATGAATCGCGCGTCGGTGCGGGGATGCTCGCCGTACACCATGACCAGCCGCTTGTGCCCCCTCCTGACAAGGGCGAGAACCTCCTCCCTGAGCTGGTCGTCCGTCAGGCAGGTGCGCTTCACGGCGGTGTTCTCCCGGCGGAAGCCGCAGTAGGCGCAGTTGTTCACGCAGTAGTCCGAGACGTATAGCGGCGCGAAGAACACGATCCTGCGTCCGTAGACGGACTGCTTCACCTTCAGGCCCGCGGCGTACATCTCGTGCCACAGGCCCTCGTCGCTGCAGTTGAGGAGGGCGGCCGTCTCGGCGGGCTCGAGCCTTTCCAGGGCCAGCGACTTCGCGACGATGTCCCGGATTCTCGAGGGATCGGGACGGGCGTTCCTCTCGAGCTCGGAGAAGATCAGATCCTCGTCAACGAAGTCCCTGCCGTCTTCGAGGTAACGCTCGATCTCGTCCTGTCTTATCACCGAGGCTACCCAGTCGCGCTCGGATGTCGTGATTCGCATTGGGATACCGACCTGTTCCATTCCAGTGATGCCGCCGATTCCGACATAGCTTATATAACAAACAGGGGTTGTCTTGCGTTCCGAGCCCGGAGGAGGGGGATGAGGACATATTCCGCGGTTCTGCTCGACCTCGACGGCACGCTGCTCGACTATTCCGCGGCGCAGGCAGGCGCCGTACGCGAAGCCTCGCATCTGCTCGAAATTCCGGAAGACCGGTTCGGCGACCTGATGTCCTTCGTGAACTCGCCGCCTATTCAGGCTTTCGAGTCCTGCCGTCCCGGGGCGCCGGCCCTGGGCGACGAAGCTGTCACAAGAGCCTTCCCTTCCGTTCCCTCCATCCAGCCCGCCGCCTTCCTGACCAGCTATTTCAAGGCTCTGTCCAAGCGGGGCGAGACGATCGAGGGCGCCCAGGCGTGTCTGAGAGCGCTGAGGCGTGGAAGGAGGCTTGCGGCTGTATCGAACGGACTTGGCTCCGTGCAGAGGAGCAGGCTCGAGGCTTCGGGGCTCACGGGCTTCTTCGAGGCTCTCGTCATAAGCTGCGAAATCGGCGTCGCCAAGCCCGACCCGGAAATCTTCAGGATGGCGCTAGACCTTCTCGCTGCGAAGCCCGGCGACACAGTGATGATAGGAGACAGCGCCGCCAGCGACATGGCTGGCGCCGAAGCCGCAGGCATAGACTTCATCTTCGTTTCCGCGACCGGGGAGGCCCGCCCGGCGGGAAGGGCGGTCGCGGTTGTGGGATCCATCTCCGAAGTTCCGGAGCTGGAGTGCTTCAGATGATCCCGGTCGAACCCGGGAGGAAGGAGCAGAGATGAGAGCTTGCTTCCTGGTTCTCGCCCTTGCCGCCGCTGCATTCGCGGGAGGCACGCAGTACGGTCTGCATGCCGGCTTCATGCTCCCCACCGGAGACGCCGCCGACGCCTACAAGCCCAGCCCCATGATCGGAGGGCAGATCCTGTTCCATCTGCCGATGTACGCCATCGAGGGCAGCGCCTCCTATGTCTTCCTTTCACCGGAGGACGAGGTCGAGAACTTCTCTGGCAGCGTCATCCCCATCCTTGCAGGCGTGAGGACATACACAAGCATGCTGTTCTTCGGAGGCGGAGCCGCTCTGCACATGTTCAGCACGAGCTGGGACACCCCGAGCGGCGAGGTGGAGGAGAGCGACAGCTACTTCGGCGCCTACGGCACCGTGGGAACCGAGCTCCCGATGGGCGGCAGCGAGATAGAACTCAACGCCAAGGCCCAGTGGATAGACTTCGACGAGATCTGGCTCTCGATCCAGGCAGGCATCTACTTCTAGCGGGCGATGTCGTCATGCGGGGGGCCGGGCAGTCCGGCTCCCCGCACCCCCTTCCTTCAGGGTTTCGGACACCAGATTCAGCACGACCTTTCGGATGTCGAAGTCCCGCAGCGCCCTCTCCAGCCCCTGTCTCCCGTAGAGTTCCATCAGGTCGGGTCTTCTGCAGAGCTCCGAGACGTCGCGCGCGAAGCCGTCGCGCGTCGAAAGAATGCCGGAGACCCCGTGCTCCACGGCATCGGTCACGCCTCCCTCGGCAATGCCTGCAGCAGCAGTGCCGCATGCCGATGCCTCGATGAAGGTCAGACCGAAGCCCTCGACATCCCCGGACGCCGCATCGGACTGGCATGGAGACAGGAACAGGTCTGCCGACCTGTAGAGGGCGGCGAGATCGCCGTCCGGCACCTCTCCGAGGAATTCAGCCCTGCCGCCGAGCGCCGCCGCCTGCTCCCTGAGGGCGGGCTCCAGAGGGCCGCCGCCGGCCAGCCACAGGCCGGCATCTGAGCCCGAGTCGAGTAGAAGCTTCAGCGACTCGACGACAAGGTCGAACCTCTTTCTGGGAACCATCCGGCCGGCGGAGAAGAGCTGGATCGGGCGGCGCCCTTCCCTGCGCGGGCCATCGGGGTTGAAGATCCCCGTATCCACTCCGTTGATGCCCGTGAACACCCTCGAGCGAGGGGCTGCCCGGCGCAGCCTCTCAGCGGTGAACCTGCTCGCGGCAGCCGCGAGAGACACCCTCTCGAGCACCCTTCTGCGTCTGGCGCGCAGCAGAGGAGTGTACCTGGCGAAGACCTCGAGCCCGTGCACCATCGCGGCTACGGGGCACTCGGCATGCGCCATGAGGGCGCCCTCGGCCACCCTCCAGGTCGAGCAGAGGATCGCATCCGGCCAGCCGCCCTGTCTGCGCATCTCGCGCCGGAAGGCCCTCATGAAGTGGAAGTGCCGCATGGCGCAGAAGCTCCTCCCCTCGACCGGCACCAGGGCGAAGGGAGCGTGAGCCTCTCGAAGAACAGCCCTCTTGGCGAGGACCGTGACGGACGCTCCGATGGCGGATGCAGCCGCAGCGGTGCCGGCGCTCCATCGAGAGATCCCTCCCAGCTTCGGAGGGAAGTCCTCGGTGGCCAACCAGATTCTCCGTCCGACGAGGTCTGTCACAGCCCCAGCCTTCTGCGCTGCTCGAAGCGCCTGAGGTACAGAAGGCCGGCGAGCAAGAAGAACCCCGTAGAGGCGGCGAACAGGGGCTCGTATCCGCAGTACCGGAGCAGCAGGTTTCCGAGGAGCGGCGCCACGAATCCGCGCAGGGCCGTCATCGTGATGTGCAGGCCCTGGTAGGTCGCTTCCTGTCCGGCGGGGGCGAAGTAGAGGCTCGACATGTTCCACGAGACGTTCACGCCCGCCATGCTGACGGAATAGACGCAGAAGGCGGAGTAGAAGAGCAGCCTGGCCTGCGTCTGGAGGAATGTTCCCGCAGCTATGAGCGCGGGGTAGGCGGCCAGCGCGAGGCAGACGAAGCCGGTGAACCTGAAGGGGTGCATCCTCTCGGCGCGAATGCCCATGAAGGGGCTGAGCAGGAGTATGCCCATCTGGGCTATCACGCCTTTCGCGGCGGCGTACTCGCCGTAGTCCAGGTGCAGGTAGTCCCTCGCGAAGAACGGTATCGCGGGAAGGATCATCATGAAGGCGAACCCGTACAGCATGAAGTAGGCCTCGAACCTCGCGAACTCCCTGTCGCGCCAGAATACTTCCCACAGCGACTTCACGATTTCGCGGGGAGTGGCGCGAGCCTTCGCAGGCGCCTCGGGGAGGCTGCGCGTCATCAGATAGAAGATCCCCGCATGAACGGCGCCGAAGCAGCCGAGGGCTAGGAAGAGGACCCTGTACCACTGGAAGTCGAGGTCCAGCAGCAGCCCTACGAGGAGAGCAGAGGGAACGCTGATGAGGGTGAAGAAGCTCACCGCCCAGCCGTACAGCACTCCACGCCTGCCCTCTCTGTAGCAGTTCCGGATGATCGTGTTCTGGGCCGGGCTCACCACGCTGTCAGCCGCGCTGAACAGCGCCAGCAGGACGAGAAGGACGTCCGCGCTCGCGGAGAGGCTCATCAGACAGGCAGGGACACGAAGGATGCCCGCGGCCAGGAAGGCCCGCCCCCACCACCCTCGGCTCTCGACCATCCGGTTGATGAAGACGGAGAGGAAGTTGCTCATCGGCCAGATCATCGTGAGGAGCGTGATCTGCCAGACCGAGGCACCCAGGCCGTTGGCCGCTATGTACTCGTTGTTGAGCAGGACGCCCGAGCAGAGCCCCGCCGCCACCGAGGAGGCGAGCTGGAGCCTGAAGGTGCGCTTCTCGCAGGGCGAGAGGTCTATCGGTATCAGCGGATACGGCGCCCCGGCGAGCGCAGTCTCGGACATCAGGGCTCCGAGCTGAGCTTCCCCATCGACTCCAGGAGCATGATTATCTCCCTGGCGCATTCGTCGGGATCCTGGATGTCGGTCTGCAGGTGGACCTCGGGCTCCAGGGGCGCCTCGTATGGCGCAGAAACGCCCGTGAACTCGGGCAGCAGGCCCTCCCTGGCCTTCCTGTAGAGGCCCTTGGGATCGCGGCTCTCTGCCACCTCCAGCGGAGCGTCCACGAACACCTCGATGAAGTCGCCCTCGGCCTGCATGGAGCGGGCTTTCTCCCTGTCGGCGGCATAGGGGCTGATGAAGGCCACGATGTTGATGAGGCCGAACGAGGTCAGCAGCTTCGCGACCTCTGCGATGCGCCTGATGTTCTCCGTCCTGTCGGCCGGAGAGAACCCGAGATCGCTGTTGAGCCCGTGCCTGACGTTGTCCCCGTCCAGAACCACGGAGAGCAGGCCCCTGTCGTGCAGCGCGCCGGCGAGAGCGCCGGCGACCGTTGACTTGCCGGATGAAGGCAGTCCGGTGAGCCAGACCGTCACCCCCCTGCTGCCGAGGAGTGTCTCGCGCTCCTCCCTCCCCACCGGGTGATGGTGCCATGTGACGTTTCGTACGGGGATTCCGGTCCCGCTCTCAGTCATCGGGATTCCTTTCTTGCGTCGGAGGACCGCAGCCCCAATGTTCCCAGCCGCAGGCTTTCAACATATCCACTCGCAGCACCTCGCGCAAAGATCGGAGACGGAGGAAGCTCGATGATCGACAGAGCGGTAATCAGGGAGAACCTCGGTAAATGCCTGACCGACGCTTCTGCACTGAGCCTTCCCGGCTTCAGGCGCGGCAAGGTACGGGACGTGTTCGACCTCGGCGACAGGCTGCTCCTCGTCGCTACCGACAGGCAGAGCGCCTTCGACAGGGTGCTCGCGGCAGTGCCGTTCAAGGGGCAGGTGCTGAACCAGGTGAGCGCCTTCTGGTTCGAACAGACATCGGACATAGTGGCCAATCATGTCGTCTCGGTCCCCGATCCCAACGCCACGCTGGCCAGGAAGTGCGTCGTCTTCCCCGTCGAGTTCATCGTACGCGGATACCTGACGGGCAGCACCAGCACCTCGGCCTGGACCATCTACAGCTCCGGCGGCCGGGACATCTGCGGCAACAGGCTGCCGGACGGAATGGTGAAGAACCAGCGCTTCGAGAAGCCGATCATCACGCCTACGACGAAGAGCGACGAGCACGACGAGTCGATCGCTCCGGCGGAGATAGTTTCGCGGGGGCTCATGACGCAGGAGCAGTGGGACGAGGCCTCGGCGGCGGCGCTCGCCCTCTTCGAGAGGGGTGCGTCGGTCGCTGCGCGGAACGGGCTGATACTCGTGGACACGAAGTACGAGATGGGGCTGGACGAGTCAGGCAGGCTGACGCTGGTGGACGAGGTCCATACGCCGGACTCGTCGAGATACTGGCTGTCCGGCGGGTACGAAGAGCGGCTGGCGAAGGGCATCGAGCCCGAAAACATCGACAAGGAGTTCCTGAGGCTCTGGTTCCGCGACCACTGCGACCCCTACAACGATCCCGTGCTTCCGGAGGCTCCCGCCGAGCTGGTCGAGGAGCTCTCCGCCAGGTACATCAGGCTGTACGAAATGATAACCGGGCAGGACTTCGTTCCCCCCCCGCCGGGTGATCCGCTCGAAAGACTGCGCACAGCCTTGAGGACCCGACGTGCCGCGGCAACGGGGGTCGACCGGCCGCGCGGGAGAAGTGACCGGAAATGAGCCCGTCGGAGCTCGCCTGCTTCTTCCTCTCGCTTGCAGTTCTGCTCGGGATCGCCCTCCTCTTCGGCAGGCTCTCCAGGCTGATGGGATTGCCATCTGTCATCGGGGAGATCGTAGGGGGGGGCATGGCCGGCAAGACCCTGCTGGGTCGCCTGTCGCCGGAGGCCTTCTCGCGGCTCTTCGGACAGGGGCCGGCGGCGACATCCAGGGAAGCGCTGATCAGGCTCGGGATGCTCTTCTTCATGTTCGCGGCAGGTTTCGAAGTGAGTCTCGGACATATGAGGGGGAGGACAAGAACCGTGGCATGCACCAGCATCATGGGTCTGGCGATCCCCATGGCGCTGGGTTTCCTGGCGGTTCGGGCGCTGCCCTCCCTCTGGGGAGCGGAATCAGGCAGCCTGCTGTTCGCAGTCCTCGTTGGCTCGGCACTGGCCATGAGCGCCCTGCCGGTGATCGCCAGGCTCCTCATGGACCTCGGGCTGACCAGAACGGTCCCGGGCTCGGTCATCCTCTCTGCGGCGACCATCAACGACCTGCTCGGGTGGTGCCTCTTCACCACAGTCCTCGCAGCTATGGGGAAGGGCGACTCGGGTTTCGCCACTGTCATCACCGCGGGAAGCCTCCTGGCGGCAGCTGCAGTGCTCCTGGCTGTCGGCCGGCTCGCCGGAAGGACCCTGAGGAACCGCTGGACGGCCATCCTGAACACCCCTGCGCTCTTCACGGGCGCGGTAGCGGTACTGGCCCTTCTTGTAGCGGCTCTGCTGGAGACTGTCGGGCTCCACCCTGTGTTCGGGGCCTTCCTGATAGGCGTGGTCCTCGCAGAGGTCATCGGCCCCGACTGTGTAGCCCACAGGTCGGTGTCCGAGTTCGCAACGGGTTTCTTCGCACCTCTCTACTTCGCATCCATCGGGCTCAGGGCCGATTTCTCGGGCAGCCTGGACATCGCCCTCGTCTCGGCAGTACTGGTGATATCCTGCGTCGGCAAGATCGGAGGCGCATGGCTGGGCGCCAGGCTGGGTGGCCTGGACAGCAGGGAGTCTCTGGCTATCGGTTTCGGGATGAACGCGAGGGGCGCCATCGAGATCATCCTCGCCAACATAGCTCTCGACGCGGGGATCATCGACCAGAGGCTTTTCGTCGCACTCGTCATCATGGCGGTCGTGACCTCCGTCATCAGTGCTCCTGTGCTCAAGCACCTCCTGGCGGGAAGTCGGACCGGGACCGGGGAGGACAGCCTCAGAACTGCGTGAGGCAGACCGGCGGAGTGCGAGGTCCCAGGGCGCGGTAGAGGCTCTCGATCCGGCCGGTGTCCGACACCTCTGCCGGCCCGAGCTCCCATTCCTTCGCGAGACCGACGCTGCCCATCACAGGATCGCGAGGAGATCACACCCGCCTGCCCGGAAAAAGTGACGTCCGGTTTGCGGCTCTCGACCAGTTGCGCTCCCTCCCCGTCGATGCGGAATGCGACCTACCTGTCGTTCGAAGGGAGGAATCCGTCCCTGACGTCCAGCTCTACGACCGGGCCGTGTAGCCTGCGATAAACGGGTTCCGCTTCTCCTTCAGCAGGCTCCATCCAAGAGATAGTTCGAGAATTCCAGCCCTCCCGGGATCTGGCGTGAGGGACATTATCAAATATAAAAACTATCCTTCAGTTTATCAATAACATCAATAAAGGGACAGCATTGAATTAATGACTTCGAGATGCAACCGTTGAGAGGCTGATGAATGTGGGTTTCTCAAGCATCTTAAACCTGAAACTGTCAGGCGGGGTCGAAGAGGTCGGGGGCGTCGCCGGCAAGGCGGGAGGAGCGGTCGGCGAGCTCGGCAGCCTCCTTCACTATCTGGTCGAGGGTCTTCGCGGGCTTCGCGGGGGACGGGGGGGCGGAGCCCGCGAGAGAAGCACCATCGGAAGAAGGCCCGTCTCCTCCGGGCGGGGGCTCTCCACCCGCCTCTGTCGTGCTGCTCTCCGGAACGGCTACAGCGTCGCTCTCCTCTTCAGGGGCAGCCTCCTCGAAGGTCATGCTGGAAACCGGCCTGCCTCCCCCCAGGCGGACCCCCCTGGCGGCGACACCTTTCAGAACTATTTCCGAGAGCCGTGTGGAGCCCTTCCTGGTCTTCATCCTCGCACGCCGCTCGAACCAGTATTCGATCGTGCCCTCCGGGCGGTCGGTGAAGATCATGAGCTCGGCTCCTTCCGGCAGGAACCTGTACTCCTTCTCCAGAATGTATCCCTCCACCCTGAAGCGCTTGCCAGAGGCGATCCGGGTCTCGGGGTCGCGGTAGGCCGCAGTGTAGGTCCTCCCCCTTTCGTGTATCCCGCAGAAGACCGGCCTGCCGTCGAGGAAGTGCTTCTCGGCCATCGGGAGCACCCGGTACGATCCGTCGTCGAAGAAGACGATTATCCTGTCGTACTCGGTCGCCTCGAAGCTCGACTCGCCCTTCACCGCCGTCCCGACGAAGGAGCCCGACGGGTCGAACCCCACTTTGAGGTTCCTGAGGGCGACCTCCTTCACGTCGACCTCCGTGAACGACTCTATCCTCGTGAGCCTGGGGTACAGCTTCCCGAACCTCTTCAGCAGCGTCTGCAGATAGTCAATTGCATGCTGCTTCAGGTGGGCCAGGGAGTGCTTCACCGCCTCCACCCGGGAAGCCGTCTCGCCCATCTCTCTCCGGTGGGCGTCCATGTCGAATCTCGAGATCCTCCGGATCCTTATCGAGAGCAGCTTCTCTATGTCCTCCTCCGAGAGGCTGATCCCATCCAGATGCGGCTCCATGCCGCTCCTCACAGCCGCGGTGACGCCCTCCCAGCTCCGGCACTCCTCTATCTTCTTGTAGATCCGGTTCTCGATGAAGATCATCTCAAGGGTCATCCAGCGGATCTTCTCCTCGAGGTCCGACTTCTCGAGCTCCAGCTCGCGGCGCAGGATCTCGAGGAGCTTCTCCGTGCTCCGCCGGAGCAGGTCGGACACCCTGCACTCCACGGGCTTCCCGTCCAGGATGACCAGGATGTTCGACGTGTAGGACATTTCGCAGTCGGTGTGCGCGTAGAGCTGCTTGATGGCGTCCTCGGGCTCGGCCCCCCGGGCCAGGGTCACCTCTATCTCTATCCTGTCCGCGGTGAAGTCGTCTATCGAGGCGACCTTCACCCTGCCCTTGCGGGCCGCCGCCTCGATGCTCGCTATCAGCGCCTCGGTCGTCGTGCCCCACGGGATCTCCCGGATTACGAGCTTCTTCTGCCCCTTCTTCTTCTCTATCGTCGCCCTGTTGCGGATCCGGCCCGCGCCGTCGTCATACCCAGAAACGTCTACGCTGCCGCCCTGAGGAAAGTCGGGATGGAGGGTGAAGGGCTTCCCGCGCAGGCAGGCGATCTGGGCCTGGAGCACCTCGCAGAAGTTGTGCGGCAGGATCCGGGTGGACATCCCTACTGCGATGCCCTCCACGCCAAGAAGCAGTATCACCGGGATCTTGGCGGGAAGCACCTCGGGTTCCCTGTTCCGCCCGTCGTAGCTGTCGGCGAACGAGGTTATCCTGTCGTCGAACATGGTCTCGCGGGCGAGGTCCGTGAGCCTGCACTCGATGTACCTCGGCGCGGAGGCCTCGTCGCCCGTCAGGATGTTCCCGAAGTTGCCCTGCCTGTCTATGAAGTATCCCCTGTTGGCAAGCGAGACCAGCGCGTCGCCTATCGACTGGTCGCCGTGGGGGTGGTATCTCATGCAATGCCCGATGACGTTGGCCACCTTGTTGAAGCGCCCGTCGTCCAGCTCGTGCAGACCCCAGAGGATGCGCCGCTGGACCGGCTTGAGACCGTCGTCGGCGTCGGGGATGGCCCTGTCCTTGATCACATAGGAGGCGTAGTCGAGGAAGTTGTCCCGGAAGAGGCTCTTCAGGGAGTCGGTCACCTGAGGTTCTCCATTATGTAGGCACGCCTCTCCGGAGTGTTGCGCCCCATGTAGAAGTCGAGCATCGCCGGCACGTCCCTGATGCGAGGAATCGACACGGCCAGGAGGCGCATGCCGGGGCCGATGAACTGCCCGAACTCCCCAGGCGAGATCTCGCCCAGCCCCTTGAAGCGCGTAATCTCGGCACCCCTTCCGAGCCTGATCACAGCGGCGTCGCGCTCGCGGGCCGAATAGCAGTAGGCGGTCTCCTTCCTGTTCCTCACCCTGAACAGAGGGGTCTCGAGGATGTACAGGTGGTTGTCGAGCACGAGCCCCTCGAAGAAGTGCAGGAAGAAGGTCAGCAGCAGGTTCCTGATGTGCATTCCGTCCACGTCGGCGTCGGTCGCCAGGACGACCCTGTTGTAGCGCAGACCGCCCGCGCCCCCCTCGAGGTTGAGGGCCTGCATGAGGTTGTACATCTCCTCGTTCTGGTACAGGGCGTCCCGCTTCAGGCCGAGACAGTTGAGAGGCTTGCCCCTCAGGGAGAACACCGCCTGCGTGTTCACGTCGCGGCACGCGATCATGCTCCCGGATGCGCTCTGGCCCTCGGTAAGGAAGATGGTGCTCTGCTCGGCCAGAGGATCGTCGTCGCCGAGATGCACCCTGCAGTCCCTCAGGTTGGGGATCCTGATGGCGACCTTCTTCGCCCTCTCGCGCGCCTTCTTCTTCACGCTCTGCAGCTCGGTGCGTATCGCCATGTTGACCTGCACCTTGGCGAGCAGGGCTTCGGCCGTAGGGGCGTTCCTGTGGAGGCTCTGCTCCACCTCCTGCTTCACGCGGCTCACGATCCAGCTCCTGATGTCGGTGTTGCCCAGCCTGGTCTTGGTCTGGGATTCGAACACGGGATCCTTGAGCCGGACCGACACGGCCGCGATCATTCCCTCCCGGATGTCATCCGGTGCATAGTTCCTCCCCGCATAGGAGTTGACCCCCTTCAGAACGCCCTCCTTGAAGGCAGACAGGTGGGTGCCCCCGGCGCTTGTGTACTGGCCGTTCGCGAAGGAGAGGTAGCGCTCTCCGAAATCACCGGTATGGGTGAAGGCGAATTCCAGTGTAGCATCCCTGTAGTAGATGGCGGGATATGCGGTCGTTTCGCCCGCCTCGTCTGCGAGCAGGTCGGCCAGGCCCCTGTCGGAGACGAAGGCCTCCCCGTTCAGGACGAGCTTCAGCCCCGTGTTGAGGTATGCGTAGTGTCTCACGCGATGCTGGAGGAACTCCTCGCGGAAGGCATAGTCGGGGAAGATGACGGGGTCGGGCGAGAACTCCACGAGGGTGCCGTTCTTCTCCGAGGTTCTGCCGGAGCGGTCGGATACCTGCTCCCCCCTCTCGCAGACGATCTCGCGGAACTCCCCATCCCTGCAGGAGACGACTCTGAATCTCTCCGAGAGGGCGTTCACGGCCTTGGCTCCGACACCGTTGAGGCCGACGCTGAACTGGAAGACGTCAGTGTTGTACTTTGCCCCGGTGTTGATGACCGAGACGCATTCGGTCAGCTTCCCCAGCGGGATGCCGCGGCCCCAGTCGCGCACCGTGCAGGTCGAACCGTCGCAGGAGATGGATATCTTCCTGCCGCAGCCCATTATGAACTCGTCAACAGCGTTGTCCACTACCTCCTTGAAGAGGATGTATATGCCGTCGTCAGGATGGCTGCCGTCTCCTATGCGTCCGATGTACATGCCGGTGCGGAGCCGGATGTGCTCTATCGAAGAGAGAGTCTTGACCTTGCTCTCGTCGTACACCGCGCTCTCGAGGATCGGTTCTTTTGCCATTCGCTCCAGATGTCGACACGAGAAAACCTCAGCCCACATCATGTAGTATAAGAGACCGGGACGCGCCGTGCGAGACCCTGCCGGCCGTATCTCGCCCGGGCTGCAGGCCCTTCATGTTGTGCATGCGCTGGGTAATGCAGCCGGCGGCTACAGCCGGCGGAGAACCGAGCGACCTCCGGCAGCGAGCCAGACGACAGCCGCAACGGCACTCGCGGCGGACCCCCTGATCGTCCAGTGGGCTCCGGACATGGCGAGGGCTGCCAGAGATGCAGCGGCAATGGCGAGGAGCGACGGAGCGATACCGACCAGCATGGCTGCAGCCATCGCCCGTCCGAATCCTGCTGCAAGTGCGGCATCCAGTGCCAGGTAGGAGATCAGCAGCACCGCTGCCGCGCCGGGAAGCCCATGCTCTGGAACGATCAGGGCCAGCAGCACGGAAAGCAGCAGGAGCCCTGCGCCGGCAGCCTTGGTGGCGAGAGACGATCGTTCGTCTGCTATCAGCGCAGCCACGAGGAAGTTCATCCAGAACACGGGGAGGATGCACAGGCCGACGACCTGGAAGGTTCGCGCCACGACATCCGGCGGCAGCCCTCTCTCGAAGGCTCCGCCCCACAGCAGAGCCAGGAGGCCGGGACCCGACCAGACGAGCAGCATCGTCACAGCCGCGCCCAGGGCGCTCACCGTCGAAGCGATGTCGCGCATCCGCTCCCTGGCCGCCGATCCTCCGGCCGAGAGTGCCCGGCAGAGGCCCGGAAAGAGCGCCCCGGGCAGCAGTGTCGGCGTCACCAGCAGGACCATCGTGTCCATCATCCTCACGCACTCCTGCCAGGCTCCGACCGCCTCGATGCCGAGGATCCTGCGGACGAAGAAGTTGTCCACCCTCTGGAAGGCGGCGAGTGCGAGGCCCATGACGCCCACGGGAAGGCTGCTGCGGAAGAGAGCCGCCATGCCGGACCTGTCGAACGAGGGCAGCAGGCTGAAACCCGTGTCCCGGTGTAGTGCCACGGCCGACACCAGAGTGACCGCAGACCTCAGGACGAACACCGCCGTCACGGCTCCGAGCCCGAGATCGAGCAGGATCACCAGAGACACCGTCAGCACCGAGAACACCCCGCCCAGGCTCCGGGCCAGAGATTCCCTGCCCGACCTGCCGGAAGCCCGGAACACCGCGAACGGTATCTCCGACAGCCCGTCCAGCGCGTACGAGACCGTGACGGGGACCAGCACGGCGAGATCGCCGGGACCATGTGACAGGACTGCGAATCCCCCGGTGAAGACTGCGAGCCCGACCCCCGAGAGGATCACCCGCAGTCCGGCGGCGACTCCGGGCAGTCCCCTGACCGTGCCGTCCCCCGTGAGGCTGACGCGGCGGTTCACCGTGATGGCGACGCCCATCTCCGACAGGAACATGTAGACGAGGCCCACCGCGACGGCGAACGAGAGGAGACCGAATGACCTGTCGTCGAGATACCTCGACAGAAGGGCCATGGAGATCAGCAGCATGCCCTTGGATACGACCTGCCCGCCCAGCATGAGCAGGCTGTTCCTGGATGCGGAAGGCCCTCCGGGCGGACATTTCGGCCCGGAGAGCCTGCAGGAGTCCGATTCCGGACCGGTTGATCCGCCTCTGTTGTGCGGCCCGCAGCCGGGATCGGGACAGCGCGTCAGCGGAGACGCTCCCTGATGGCGATGGCGAGTTTCCGCATGCCCCCGGGCCTTCCCCTAGAGCCGAACACGGACTTCTTCTCGATTCCTTCCAGAATTCCCCGGTCCAGCCCGAGCCCTGCGAGGAACTCGTCGAACCCCTCGGGCGCTTCCCTGGGTTCGCGCTCGTCGATCACCCTGAGAGCCTCCTCGCGGCTGATGACGCCGGCTCTGACCATGTTGGCATACAGGTACTCGTACTTCCCGAAACCGGTCCTCAGACGGAAGAGATAGCTGGAGTGGGGGGTTGCGAGGCAGTCGTACTTGCCGCCCTTTCCCCGGTATCTGTCGAGGATCTTCTCAAGCCTCCTCCTGCGCGCCTCCCAGTCTATCCCCGCGTACTTCTCGTCGAACTCGCGGCAGACCCTGCAGACTCCATTCCCGTCGAATCCGATGTCCGGGTAGTTTGCAGGCAGGATGCACCGCGAGCACCTTCTGACGACAGTGCCTGTTTCCATGGTTCGCCTTTCGGGAAGGTTATATTCCTACAAGTTTACTTTGTATTATAACCCCCGGTGACGCAACCCCCTCTCGTCGCTCCAAGGTTCCACGGCCTCGCGCGGGCTCGCCACGAAGAGCGTCAGCGGGCCCGAGCTGTCCTCCAGCGGGATCTCGCGGAGAGCACACCTCCGCTCCAGGACCGTCCTCAAGTCGGCATCGGAGATGACGTCGCTTCCCGCGCCTATCACGCCGTCGGCTCCACCGGCCGTACGGCCCCTTGCCCTGGCCGGATCGTTGGCCAGGATGAGAAGGGGCGTTCCGAGAGAGTCGAGCCAGGACCGGACCAGGGAGTCGGTGTCCAGCATCAGGAAGGACAGGCCCTCGGAGGGGTCGGACAGGAAGAAGCGGCCGGCCATGAAGCGTTCGTCGTGAGGCGACCAGGTCTCGACGCCATTGAAGCCCTCCGCCTCGAGATGGTATCTGAAGGCCAGGGTCGAGTAGTGGTCCAGGAAGACGACCACCCGCGCACCGGTGCGCTCAGCTTCGGCTCCCGCGATTCTCGCGGCTTCTCTGAAGTCTCTGTCGAAAGTGCATCTCTGGGGAAGCGTGGAACGCGTCACGAAGGGTATGCAGAGGGCTGCCGACAGCGATGCTGCAGCTATGCTGAAGACCCGTCCGGTCCTGGAGGGCAGGCTGGAGAGCCCGGCGATCACGCATGCCGTCACCGCCGGGAAGGCGAAGGCGAAGTGGCGCGCGCTCGGTCTGAGGAAGGCCAGCGGCAGCATGACGCACAGAACCAGCAGCCTCGTGTGCATCCCGGAGGTTTTCCAGCCCCTGAGCGCGGCGATGCACAGCCCGCCGGACAGAAGCATCCCGACAAACGCCCATGGCGACGGAGATACCGGCCCGGTCGCAGAAAACCTGTACGGTGCCGTTCCCGAAGTGAAGCGCAGGAGCGTGCCGGCCAGGGACAGGGGCATGCGGACCAGCGATGAAAGCGGAGAAGCCCTCTCGACAAGAGCTTCGCCGCCGGTCGCACCGGCGGCCGCGGCAGCCCCTCCAGTCTCGAGCTCGAGGTTCGGCATCTGCGGGATGTAGAGGACCAGCACGGTCGCAAGCAGGGCCATTGCATGAAGGGGCTTCCTGCGGAAGAGAATCAGGAGGACCGAGGCGGCCACGCCCGGCCAGGCGAAGTGATGAATCCAGGTTCCCGCGGCCAGTGCCATCCCGAGCAGAACAGCCCGACGCAGGGAGGGGCTGGAGGAGTATCCCTCGAGCAGCGCCATAGCGCAGGCCCCTGAAAGGGCGAGCAGGGAGTACATCCGGATCTCCACCGAGAGATGGAGGAGGAACGGGCTTGCGCACAGCAGAGCGCGCACGAGCGGGCCCCGCCCCCTGGCGACAACCAGGGCGGTAAGTGCAGCCGCCGCGAGCCCCGGAGCCCTCAGCGAGGCCGGGGAGTCTCCGAAGATCCTCACCCAGGCCCACAGCAGGGCATAGTAGCCGGGCACGTGCGCATCCTCGGCCACGTTGGAGAGCATTCGCCCGAATGGCTGGCGCACAAGGGCTGCGGTCATCGCCTCGTCCCCTGTCAGACTCTTGTTCACCGACACGATCCACAGCGAGGCCAGCAGCACAAGCGGGCCGACCGCCGCGATCAGGGCTGCCGCAGCGCTGCGGCATTTCCGCGCTTCGCGCCTTCCGGATGCGGTCATACCCCGAACGCCTTCTCGGGGTACAGCCCGGCTTCTCTGAGAACGTCATGCCGCCTGATCTTTCTCGTGGTTGTCTTCGGCAGCTCCTCCTCCCTGACGATGAAGCTGTCGATGCGCTTGTAGCGAGGCTGGGAGGCGTTGAAGCGCCTCATCTCCCTCCTCATGCGCTCGACCACCGACTCCCTGGTCAGGATCTCACCGGAGGCCTCGGCTTCGGCGATGAGCTTCTCCATGTCCGGGACGACGATGGCCCAGATCTCCTCCCCCTTGGTTTTCGACTCGCGTCCGAAGACCATGCTCTCGAGCACGACCCCGGACCTGTTGAGCAGACACTCGATCTCCTCGGGGTAGACGTTCTTGCCGTTCTTCGCAACTATGACGTTCTTCCTCCTGCCGGTGATGAAGAGGTACCCGTCCCTGTCCAGGTACCCGTAGTCGCCGGTACGGAGCCGGCGGTCGGCCGACAGGACCTTCGAGGTCTCCTCAGGATCGTTGTGGTATCCCAGCATGACGTTGGGCCCTCTTACCACGATCTCGCCCATGCCCTCCTCGTCGGGCTCGTCTATTCGCACCTCCATCTCGGGAAGAGGCAAACCGACGGAGCCGACCCGGTTGGCACCCACCCGGTTGACGGAGACGAGCGGAGCCGCTTCGGTGAGGCCGTAGCCCTGGAGGAAGGTGAACCCCAGGCTGACGAAACCCTTCACCACATCCGGATCTATGCCGGCTCCGCCGGAGATCATCAGCCTGATGCGTCCGCCGAGCCTTGCATGGACCGGAGCGAAGATGCTCTTCCTCGCACCGTCGCCCGCAAGCACATGCACGGCAGCTGCGAGCGCCTTTCCGAATCCCAGCTTCAGCCGCCCTCCGGGGGCGGATCGGATTCCTTCCATCATCCTCCTGTACATCGCCTCCCACAAGAGGGGCACGGCGAGCACGATGGTCGCACCCGAGGCGGCGATGTCCTCGGCAACGTATCTCAGCCCCCGGCAGATGTGGTAGGTCGCCCCGGAGCTGATCGCGCCAAGGAAGCCGCAGGTGCACTCGTAGGTATGGTGCATCGGAAGAACCGAAAGGAAGACGTCTGCGGCATCCATGCGCACCATCTGGAGCATTCCGCGCACGACGGCGAGCAGATTGGCCTGGGAGAGCACCACACCCCTTGCCTGACCCATGGTTCCCGAGGTGTAGTAGATGGCCGCCGGCGCCCCCAGGTCCGGGGTGTCGGGCAGTTCGACTCGCAGAGCCCTCCCGTGATCGAGCAGATACCGGTATGACAGGCAGCCCGGCGCCGGGTCTCCGTTCATCACGACCATCCTCGGAGAGACGTGGAGCCCCGGAGAGAGGAAGTCGCCGAGATGGCCGGAATCGAGAAAGACTGCGCCGGCGCCCGAGTAGTGCAGTATCGTCCTCATCTCCTGGACCGGGATCTCCCGGTCTATCGGCACGACGACGCCTCCTGCGCGCATGACGGCGAGATACGCAGTGGCCCAGGCGATGCTGTTCCTTCCGACCACGCCTACGATGGGTCTCCCGCCCCATTCGCTCATGGCGCCGGCGAGGGCCTCAGTATCGGAATGCAGGTCCCGGTAGGTGATCTCGCGGAGACCGCCGTCGGCTGCCGGCTCCCTGATGGCGACGGAGTCAGGATGCTCGCCGGCCGTCATGCGGAGCATTCCCGGCACGCTGGGAAAGTCCCTCGCCGGGAACAGGGGCCCGCCGGGAATGCGCCTGGCCAGGGTTACCTGTCCTTCCCGCCGAGCCAGGCGACATCAGCGGCGCCTCTCGAACAGGGGGCCGCCTCTGACGCCCTCGCGGGCGATCCACCGGCTTCCGGCCGTGAGCTCACGGCCCCGATGGCTCCGGAAGTCTGTCCGCCGCGACCCTGAATCCGGCGAAGGGGTATCCCAGGTTCGCGCTGACCCCCAGCCTCGAGAAGCAGGAGCAGTCGTCCGCCGACGAGAGCCAGCTTCCTCCCCTCAGGCACTTGAGCGTGTCCCCTTCGCCGGCGGGGCTCCCCGCTCCTCCGGCCCAGTCGGCGCACCACTCCCATACGTTGCCTGACATGTCGTAGAGCCCCCAGGGATTCGGCGGGAAGGACCCGACCGGCGACGTCTCGGCGAAGCCGTCGTCGAGAAGGGGCTCTCGGCACGCAATGGCTTCGCTCCTGTCGGAGCAGTTTAGCAGGCTCCCCGAGGGCTCGGAGCTCCCCCAGGGCCACATCCTGCCGTCGCCCGCGGTGGCGGCCCGCTCCCATTCGGCCTCTGTAGGAAGGCGGTAGGCGAAGGAGCAGTCCCCGGCGGAGGAGAGCCAGTCGCAGAAAGCTGCGCATGCCCCCCAGGACACTCCCCGCACCGGATGTGTCTCGAGGCCCTCCCTCACCGCGAAGCCCTCCGGCAGGACCTCGATTTCGAGAGGATAGTCGCATCTGAACATGGATCGGAGGAGCTCAGCACGGAGTCCGGCCCCGGAGCTGTCGTGAGGAATGGCGGAGTCGGCGCAGTTGAGGAATGCGCAGAACGTGGCGTTGGTCACCTCGCAGGGCGCAATGTAGTAGCCGTCAAGGGAGACCTGCCGCCTCAGCGTCTGGTCGTCGGAGCCGGACGCGAAGTCGTGAGTGCCGGGCGGGATGAACACGAGCCCCTGCGGCGTTCGCGAGGGGAACTCGAAATGGACGGCCCTGGGCCTGTTGGAAGCCAGCACGATCGTGTCACGGACTGACAGCGAGTCGGCGGACAGGGCTTCCAGGACGTGACGGCCCGGGCGGTCGAACCGCAGCGTCACCGGCGTCGTTCCGGACATCTCGCCGTCGGCCAGAACCAGCGCGCCCGGCGGAGTCGAGGTCACCTCGACCTCGAAGATGTAGCTGAGTGTTACGACCATGCCGGAGTCGCGCAGCGTGACCGTGGTGTCCTCGCTGGCGTAGCCTTCCAGACTCACGGTGATGTCCGTTCCACTCCTCACTACCGGAACCTCGGCCGGCGAGGTGAAGACAAGCCCGTTCGACAGCCTGACGGCTGCCCCCGACGGCACTGTCCTCACTGTGACGAAGCCGACGGCACACTCCGGAACCAGCAGCGCCGCGAGGGCCATGCCGCATACGGCAAGCTCGATCGCGAGAACCAGGCTGGAATCCCTCCGGCTGCTCATCCAGTCCTCAATCCGACCACCTGTTGGAGAGCACGGCGGAGATGTCCGCGAACAGCTGGCCCGTTCGGAGGTCTCGAACCAGCCGTCGGGCGACGTAAGAGGGTCTGAAGTAGAACTCCCTGTGGAAGGCAGTATAGTACTTCTGGATAACCGGCCACGAGAGGTTCTCGTGCCTCCAGACCTCGCTGGTGCAGTGGAAGTTGTACCTGTCCCAGTCCTCCGACAGTATCCTGCCCTCGCTCCTCGCGAGCCTGTACAGGGCGGACGACGGGAAGGGAAGGGTCATCGAGGCCTTGGCGTAGGTCAGTGGAAGGCTCTTCGCGAACTCGATGGTCGCCCGCATGGTCTCCTCGGTCTCGCCGGGGAGGCCCATCATGAAGAAGCCGACCGTCTCCAGCCCGGACCTGTGCGCCATCGCCACTGCGTTCCTGACGACCTCGGTCGTCTGTTTCTTGTTGACCCTGGCGAGTATCTCGTCGACCCCGCTCTCGATCCCGAAGGCGACCTGGTAGCACCCGGCCTTCTTCGCGATGTCGAAGAACTCCTGGTCCACGTCGTGCACGTTCACGCCCGTAGGAAGGGCCCAGGGAGAAGAGAAGCCCCTCCTCACCAGCAGCCTGCAGACGTCCTTCGCCCTTTGGATATCAGCAGTGAAGTTGTTGTCCTTTATATGGATGTCGCGGAAGCCCATCGCGATCATGCGCTCCATCTCCGAGACGACGCGCTCGGGCGACTTGGAGCGGACAGCATGTCCGAACACGTTCTGGCTGCAGTAGAGGCAATGGTGGTTGCAGCCCCTGTTGGTCTCCATGTAGCCGACCGGGTTCCTGCGCGAGGCGATGTGGGGCGCCCTGTAGTACCTGAGGTCGTGGAGCTGCCATGCCGGAAGCGGCAGGTCGTCGAGGTTTTCTATCAGCTTCCTCGGCCGGGTTCTGACCACGCCGCCGGCGGAGTCGAGGAAGGCGATTCCGTCGATGGAGGCAGGCTCCCTGCCGGAGCATATCTCTACTATGGTCCGCTCCCCCTCTCCAAGGACGACCATGTCGAATTCGCCGCTGGCGAGAACCTCCTCTGGAAGGGTCGTGGCATGGACTCCGCCCGCTATCGTCACCACGCCCGGCAGCTCCTGCCGGGCCGCCGCCGCGAGGGTGCGGGCTTCGCTCCAGAGCGGGGTGGTGAAGGTTATTCCGACGAAATCGGGCCTGAGATCCCTCAGTCTCCGCCTGTAGGCTTCTAGAGGGCGGCCCTCGATCATCAGGTCGGCTATCTCCACTTCGTGGCCGCCCTCCAGCAGGGCTCCGGCGAGGCTGGCCAGCGTGATGAACGGAGCCGACGTGATGGCCACCCTTATTCGGCTTCTGTCATAGACGCCTATCGCCGATGGAGGGTTGACGAGGAGGGTTCTGCTCATCCCCTGCCCCGGTCAATCCGGCAGGAGCGCATGCGTCCCTCTCCCAGGCGGCCCGTGGCCGGCGTCATGTCCTCGGGAGGCCGGGGTAGACGAACCACGAGCGGGCCTCGCGGACAGTCGGGGAGACATCGCGCGGAGGCTCTTCCAGGCCGCCTGAGTGCTCCCCGGATAGACCTTCTAGCAAGGCGGTGCGCTTCCTGGACGAATCGCGCCCTGCGCCGCGACAAGGTCCCGCACCGTCCCTTCCCAGGACGAAGCCTGCGCAGAGAAGGGCGAGGCAGACCGTCAGCATGGGCGACTCCTCTGGGCCGAAGCCGCCCCACGGAAGACTCCGCGATGGCTCGAAGAGGCTGGGCAGCTCGAGGCCGCTCACGTTCAGTCCCAGTACGATTCCGGTGACGGAGTTCCACAGCCAGTGCAGGATGGTCGGAGCGGCGAGCCCTCCCGTGCGGACTCTCAGCATGGAGAGCAGCACCCCGAACAGGAATATGTTGATCGTCGAGAGCAGCCCGGCCGACGGGTTGTCCATGTGGACGAAGGCGAACAGCACGGCCGACGTGCCGATTCCGGGCAGCTTCATGCCGCGGAAGGAGAAGAGGTCCTGAAGGAACCCCCTGAACTGGATCTCCTCGGCCAGCGCGGCGAGCAGCAGCGCTCCGGCCCAGAACGCAGTCTCACGGCTCGGGAAGGGTCCTGTGAGTCCGCTGGCCGCGGATGCGAGGACGAAGGGCAGCAGCACTGCGCCGGAGCACAATACAAGGAGTCCGGCCCTCCTGAAGCCCGCCCTGCCAGACGACGGCTCCAGCATGAGCCACGCGGGAACTAGCAACGCCGCAAGGGATATCGAGCGCAGCCAGAACCAGTGGAAGGGCAGGTCCTCCGGCAGGGCCAGCGAGAGCAGATGGAATCCCGCATAGACCGACCCGGCCGCGACTGCCGCCGCCAGAATCCGCATCACGAACTCGGGAAGGGGCTTCAGCACAGAGGGTCCGACAGGGAGCAGCTTCATCATTCCCGCTTCCAGGCCGTCACTATTCCGTGGAAGTCCGACGGGTTCAGGCTCGCCCCCCCTACCAGAGCGCCGTCCACGCAAGGCATCGCCAGAATCCCGGCTGCATTGGAGGGCTTCACGCTTCCGCCGTAGATGACCCTCACGTCCCCGGCCGTCCCGGCTCCCAGCTCTTCTTCGAGCACCCCCCTTACGAAACCGTGCATGGCCGAGGCTTCCTCCGGAGAGGCGTTCCTGCCCGTTCCGATGGCCCAGACCGGCTCGTAGGCTATCACGAGACTCTCGGGGCGAAGCACACCGAGGCCCTTCAACGCCGAGGAGATCTGCCTCCTGACGACCTGCTCCGCGATGCCCTGCTCCCTCTCCTCCAGCTTCTCGCCTACGCAGAGCACGGCGCAGAGGCCCGCTCCCAGGGCTGCGCCGAGCTTGCGCGCTACCAGGGAGTCGTCCTCTCCAATGAGGTGCCTGCGCTCGCTGTGCCCCACCAGAACGCAGGAGCAGCCGGCCTCGATCAGCATGCCCGCGCTTATCTCGCCCGTGAAGGCGCCCGAGGGCTCCGGATGCAGGTCCTGCGCCCCCAGCTCCAGTCCGGCCTCGCGCGCATCCTCCGCGAGGACTGCGAGCAGTGTGAAGGGCGGGAACAGCACGACTCTGGCGTCGGTGTCACGCTTCTCCAGCTCCTTCCAGAACTGGAGCCATGCGAGACCCTCCAGGCCGGAGCCGTTCATCTTCCAGTTGGCGCCGAAGAAGGGCTTCATCCCCCGCCGCCCAGCAGCGCCTTCAGGGCGGGGAGCTGCCTGCCCTGCAGGAGCTCGAGCGAAACTCCGCCGCCTGTGGAGACGAAGCTGACGCTCTCGGCGGCACCAGCCTCGGAGACGGCCCTGGCCGAGTCTCCGCCGCCTACTATCGTGACGGCGCCCCTGCCAGTGGCTTTCGCAAGGCTGGAAGCGACAGCCCTTGTGGCTCGGTCGAAGGGCTTCTTCTCGAACAGACCCATCGGGCCGTTCCAAACCACCGTGCCGCTCTTCGATATCACGCCGTCGAAGAGCTTCACGGTGGCGTCGCCGATGTCGAGCCCCATCATGCCGGGCGGGATCGCACCGGCTTCCACGGTGACGGCCGAGCCTCCCTCGTCGGGAGAAGGAGCCACGACCACGTCCACGGGCAGGAGAAGGCGCACCCCGGCTTTCTCCGCCTTTTCCATGATCGCCGCGGCGACCGGCACGCGCTCGGCCTCCACCAGGCTCCTGCCCGTCTCCATCCCGCGGGCCTTCATGAAGGTGAACGCCATTGCACCGCCTATCAGAACGTTCGCGGTCCTGTCGAGGAGGTTCTCGATCACGGGCACCTTGTCCGAGACCTTGGCCCCTCCGAGAACCAGCGTCATGGGCTGCCTGGGGTCGGATACGGCGCCGAGCAGGAAGTCGAGCTCCCTCTCCACGAGATGACCCACGTAGCCCCCTCCCAGCACCTGAGGTATCCCTGTCATCGAGGCATGGGCCCTGTGGCACGTTCCGAAGGCATCGTTCACATAGACTTCGGCCAGGGAGGCGAGCTGCTTCGCGAATACCATGTCGCCCTCCTCCTCGCCGGGATGGAACCTCAGATTCTCGAGCAGGAGGACGTCGCCGGGACTGAGCGCTGCAGCCATCGTCTCCACGCGCTTCCCCACGCAGTCAGGCGCAAGGATCACCGGGGAGCCCAGGAGCTCCTGCAGCCTCCTTGCGACGGGGGCGAGGCTGTACTCCGGAAGCGGCTTCCCGTCGGGTCTGCCGAGATGGCTCGCGACGACGACCGATGCGCCCCTCGACAGGATGTCCCTGAGCGTGGGAAGCACGGCGGTGATCCTCGTGTCGTCGGCCACCTCGCCGTTCGCGAGGGGGACGTTCAGGTCGGCGCGCAGGAAGACCCGCCTGCCCTCGAGGCGGGCGTCGCGAAGGGAGGGGTACTTCACAGCCCCACCTCGCCCATGTGCCGTATCATGTCCACCATCCGGCAGCTGTATCCCCATTCGTTGTCGTACCACGACACGATCTTCACCGTTCTGGAGCCGACGACCCTCGTGTACTCCGAGTCGAAGATCGAGCTGGCGGGATTGCCCACGATGTCGCTGGAGACGAGGGGCTCCGTGCTGTACACGAGGATGCCGGCCAGGGGGCCTTCCGCTGCGGCCTTCATCGCCGCGTTCACGGACTCGACTGTTGCGTCGGATGAGAGCAGGCACGTCAGATCGACAAGGGAGCCGTCCGCCACCGGCACCCTCACCGCGAAGCCGTCGAGCCTGCCCTTGAGCTCCGGTATCACCTCACCGATCGCACTTGCGGCGCCGGTGGTGGTGGGGATGATGTTGAGGGCCGCCGTGCGTGCCCTCCTCATGTCCTTGTGAGGCAGGTCGAGCACGCGCTGGTCGTTGGTGTAGGCGTGGATCGTGGTCATGATGCCGCTCTCTATCCCGAAAGCGTCGTTCAGCACCTTGGCGACGGGGGCGAGGCAGTTCGTGGTGCAGCTCGCCGTTGACAGCACCGTGTGAGCCCCGGGGTCGTACTTCGAGTCGTTGACGCCCATCACTATGGTCAGATCGGCCCCCTTGCAGGGCGCGCTCACGAGAACCTTGCGAGCCCCAGCCTGGAGGTGCGCCGAGGCCTTGTCCCTGGTCGTGAAAAGACCCGTGGACTCGATCACGACCTCCACTCCCAGATCCTTCCAGGGAAGGGCGGCGGGATCCTTGACCGCGAGGACCCTGAAGCTGTCGGAACCCGCTCTGATCGTGTCGCCCTCGACGACGATCTCGCCGGGGAACCTGCGGTGCATGGTGTCGTACTTGAGGAGGTGGGCCAGCGTCGCGGCGTCGGTGATGTCGTTCACCGCCACAACATCGATCCCCCGGGTCTCTGCCGCACGCCTGTAGACGAGCCTGCCGATCCTGCCGAATCCGTTGATGCCAACTCTCATTCCATCCACCCCCGCTATCCGAAGAAGAGTTTCGCTACGTCGTAGCGCTCGACAGGCACGGTCTTGAGCCTGCCGACGGCCTCGGCGAGGTCAACCGGGACCACCTCGCCGCCCTGCAGGGAAACCATCATGCCCGAGAGGCCCTGCTCCGCCATCTCGACAACCTTCACTCCGAGCCTGGTGCCCAGCACCCTGTCGAAGGCGCTGGGGGGGCCGCCCCTCTGGAGGTGTCCGAGGACGACGTGGCGGGTCTCCAGCCTGGTCCGGTCCTCGATCTCCCTGGCGAGCACCTCGCCGACCCCGATGCCGGTCCCGAGCTGGACGTGGCCGAAGGCGTCGGTGTGCTCGGCGTGCATCACGTGCTTCTGGAGCTCCTCGTCCTGCGCGCCCTCCGCGACGGCCACTATCGCCCAGCGCCTGCCCTCGTCCCACCGCTTCCTGAGGATCGAGCAGACCGAGTCGGTGTCGAAGGGCACTTCGGGAATGAGTATGACGTGAGCTCCTCCGGCGATTCCGCCGTGGAGAGCCATCCATCCGGCATGACGACCCATTATCTCGACCACCATGACCCTCTCGTGGCTCCTGGCCGTCGTGGCGAGGTCGTCCAGTGCCTGCGCAACGATGTTGATGGCGGTGTCGAAGCCGAAGGTGTAGTCGGTCGCGTCGAGGTCGTTGTCTATGGTCTTGGGCACTCCGAGCACCCTGTGCCCGGCCTGGGCCAGCCTGCTCGCCACTCCGAGCGTGTCCTCTCCGCCCACGGCTACGAGGCAGTCTATCGAGTTGGTCCTCAGGGTCTCCGCAATCCTCTCGAAGCCCCTCTCGACCTTCGCCGGGTTCGTCCGCGATGAGAGGAGAATCGTGCCGCCCTCCCTCTGGATGTCCCTGACGTCCTCGATCCCCAGGGGGCGGACGGCGTTCTCGATCGCTCCCTTCCAGCCTCTGAGGAAGCCCGTGACCTCGTGACCTCCCGCAGAGGCCCTGTAGACAACCGCGCGGATCACTGCGTTGAGACCGGGGGCGTCGCCCCCTCCAGTCAGGATGCCGAGACGCACTTCCCTGCCCTCCAGTTCACGCCCTTGCCGAGGCGGCCGCCTTCAGCTTCCGGGCCAGTTCTGCGAACTCCTCGAACCCGAGCGACTGATCCCCGTCCGAGCGCGCCCTCACGGGATCCGGATGGATCTCCAGCATCACTCCGTCCGCCCCGGCGGCGATCGCGGCGAGAGCGAGCGGGGCGACCAGGTCGCGCCTGCCTGCCGCATGGCACGGATCCCCTATCACGGGATGCCCCGTCTTCATCCTCGCCAGCGGAATGGCGGACACGTCGAAGGTGTTCCTCGTCCAGTGCTCGAAGGTCCTGATGCCTCGCTCGCACAGCACCACGTCCTCGTTGCCCTCGTGCGTGACGTATTCCGCGGCCAGGATCCATTCCTCCACTGTGGCCATGAACCCCCTCTTGAGGAGGACCGGGACCCCGGCGCGCCCCAGTTCGGTGAGGAGGGGAAAGTTGTGCATGTTCCTCGCCCCGACCTGGATCATGTCCACATGGCGCATCGCCGTCTCGATCTGGTCAACGGCCAGCACCTCGGAGACGACCGGCAGCCCCGTCTCGGCCCTGGCCTCGGACAGGATCCTGAGCCCCTCGGCGCCGAGCCCCTGGAAGGAATGAGGCGAGGTGCGGGGCTTGAAAGCTCCGCCGCGTAGCATCGCCGCTCCGGCCTCCCTGGCCGCCCTGGCGCACGCCAGCATCATGTCGATGCCCTCCACGGAGCATGGCCCGGCGATCAGGAGCGGCGCTCCCGACCCGAATACGGCGCTTCCGACGGTCACTGTCCGTGCCAGACGCTACCTCCTGGTCAGCATGTCGATGACGAAGGCGAGGATCTCCCTCACCGTGTCGTCAGAGAGCGGGCCGGGGTTGTGCCCGGCAGCACTGGAGAGCTGCTCTTCCAGCCAGTTTCCGTCATAGGACTGCTCCATGCGCGACATGGTCTGGCGACGGTGGTTGAGAAGACGGACCAGCTCGATGTCCGTCCTGAGGATGTCCGCCTTCGGATCCGCACCGGCGGGGGCCCTGCCGAGCACCGCCCTGTCGATCTTCCCCGCGGGGGTCCTCGGCAGATCGTCCACGAAGTGGAAGGTTCTGGGAATCTTGAACTCCTCGAGATGGTTCCGCAGAAACCTCCTGAGCTCCTGAGGCGACAGCGACGCTCCAGGCCGTTCGGCCACCCAGGCCGACACTGTCTCTCCGCGTGACGGGTGGTCCTCACCGGCAACGGCCGCGTCGGCTACTCCGGGATGCCGCAGAAGGGCCAGCTCGACTTCGAGGGGATGCACCTTGAGGCCGGCGGACTTGATGAGGCCGCTGACCCTTCCGACGAAATGGAGACGGCCGTCCTCGCGCCGGAAGACGTCACCCGTTCTGAACCAGCCGTTCACGAAGGCTGCCTCGGTGGATGCGCAGTCACCTGCATATCGAGAGACCACGCCCTCACCGGAGACCCACAGCTCCCCCTCGCCATCCTCGACGACGGCACCGTCGGCATCGCGCAGCTCGACGCTGTATCCCTCGACCACCCGCGTAAAGCCCTCCCTGCCAGGAGCGCCGGCAAGCACTACGCCCGAGGTCTCGGTGCTTCCCCATACCGCGGTCGCCTCGATTCCCGCCAGCGATCCGAAGAGCGTCGCGAACTCGTTCGAGAAGTGCATCCCGCCCGCTTCCACCAGCTTCAGCGTGGAGATGTCCGCATCGTCCCGGCTGCAGATCCTCGCCAGGCCCTCCAGTTGCGGCGGCAGACCCATCAGAGCCGTCACGCCGTGCCTCCCGATCAGCCCGAGAGCCTCTCGCGGATAGCGGCACTCGGTGAGCACCGACGCCCCGCCGAGGAGGATTCCTCTCGCGAAGATCTCGTGCGGGTGGCTTGTGGATGAGAAGAGGGACATGTGTACGTCGGAGCCGTCCAGACCGAGGGTGCTGCACACGCCCCTCGTGTTCGCGAGGAGGTTGGCGTGAGTGGTGCATGCGATCCTCGGCGTGCCGGTGGAAGCCGAAGTGACGTTCAGATAGACCTCTGAGTCGGGGTCCGCTGCAGGCGCAGCGGCAGGCTCCCTTGCGTCGCCCTCGAACACTGCACCTGGGTCCAGCCGTAGAACCGGATGGACGGCCCAGAAGGACGGTGCGTCGGGCATGGCCAGAACGAAGCATCTCCCGAGGATTCCGGATATCTTCGCGGAGACAGCGTCATGCCAGTCGGCGCTTCCGGCGAGGAACCTTGCTCCGAGAAGCGAGACCGCAGTCATGGAGACCGGAAGCTCGGCGGCCTTCGCGCAGAACGACACGACCGCGTCGCCGGGCCTGACTCCGAAGTCGTGGAGCATTGCAGCCAGCCTGAGTGCGGAAGCCTGCCATGCCCCCCAGGCGAGATCCCGCCTGTCGTCGTGGAGCGCCGCCGAATCGGGGCGCTCCACGGCGTGCGAGGCGACCAGGCCGTGCAGCGTCAGGCGCACCGCCCGCCTACTCTATCTTGCTGCCGCATTCCGGGCAGAACTTGCTGCCCTGAGGGATCTCGGCATTGCACTTGGGGCAGGCGGCAGAGGTCTTCGAGCCGCACTCGGGGCAGAACTTGGCCCCGTTCGCGAGCGCGGCACCGCACTTGGGGCAGACCCTGCCCATGGGCTTGCCGCACTCGGGGCAGAACTTCGCCGGCGGCACCTGCTTCGAGCAGTTGGGACACACCACCAGGGCGGCGCCGACAGCGGCCTGCCCCGAGCCTCCCTGCTGCTGGAACATGCTGCCTGCCATCATCTGGGCCATAGCGGCCCCCATGCCCACGCCTGCACCAAGGCCGACGCCCGTCGCGGCGCCTCCGCCTCCGGCCGTGTTCTGAGCAGCGTCGCTGACTGCCGTGGCGGTCTTGTAGCGCATGTAGTCGTTCACGCCGAGGGCCGCCATCGAGGTCCTCTCGTCGATGCGCTTCTGCACTTCGTCGGGGGGAGTTATGGCGTTGATGTAGAAGTCCACCAGCTGGAGGCCGTACTTCTCGAAGTCGTCGGCCAGACGGGCCTTGCCCAGCGTGGCTATCTCGTCGTACTTGGCGGCGAGGTCGAAGATGCTCTGGAGGGATTCGCCCAGAAGGTCGGCGAGCCTCGATATGATGATGCCCTTGAGGAAGCCCTCTACGGCCTCGGCGGTGTAGCGTCCTTCGGTACCCACCATCTTGTTGACGAAGAGCTGGCTCTGCGACACGCGGATCGAGAACTGGCCGAAGGCCCTTAGCCTAACCATCGCCAGTTCCTTGTCGCGGAAGATGATGGGCTCCTTGGTCCCCCACTTCATGTCGGTGAAGGTCTTCTTGTTGACGTAGTACACTTCGGCGCGGAACGGTGACCCGTCGCCGGAGAAAGCCATGCCGGCAAGCTCGGCGAGGAAGGGGATGTTCTGGGTCGTGAGCGTGTGTCTCCCTGGTCCGAGAGCGTCCATGGCCTTGCCGTCGCGGAAGAAGACCGCCTCCTGGCTCTCTCGCACCACGAGCTGGCTGCCGATGCGGAACTCGCCGGACCCGCTCTCCGGCACTCGGTGGACGATCTCCTTGCCGGTATCGTCCAGCCATTCGATTATGTCGGGCCGCTTTACCATGTCTTCTTACCTTCCCCGGTCTAGTCCATCGGTTTGTTGTGCTCGAGGTCGATCATGAGGTCGCTCCTCGAGGACACCTTGTCGCTCATGGCCATTAGCATGCTTACTATTCCGCTGACGTGCCCGGCGATGGGCTTCTGGGCCGAGGCGTCCGTGGAAAGGGCTGTCACGGCCTCCTCGATGGCCTGGATGTCCTCGGCGAGGGCCACGTCGAACTCGTACAGCCTGTCCAGCTCGTCCTCCTGGACCTTGTGCATGTCGAACCACCCGCGGTAGCCCCTGTCCGCGAAGCGGATCTCGTCGGTGAGCTTCTCCAGGCGCTTCTGGAGCCTGTCGAGGTCGCCCACGCTTTCGAGCGCCGCCGGGCCTCTCAGGCCGTTGACCACCTCGTTCACGTCGGTCCGCACCCTGTCGAGCCTCTCCACCAGCATCATGCGAAGGAGGTGGTCGTTGTCGCGCCGCTCCTCCTTGCGCTTGTACCCCTTGTAGCCGGGTATGAGCCTGATGGCCTTCTCCAGGATGTTAAGGCTCCTGCCCTCTTCACCCATCGTCACCCTCCCTTTCTCGGCCGCTCTGAACACCAGATGCAAGATAAGCCTGCGCCATTCACCGTCAATGAGCCCCGCCCGACCTCGCCAGCCGGATGTTGGCCGCGTGTCCCGCCGCAGTCGAGGCGAACAGGTGCGCTCCGCTGCCGTCCATCCTGCTCACGAAGAACAGATATCCCCCGGAGGTGTCCGGGTGCACCACCGCCGCCAGCGACGAGGTGCCCGGCGAGCAGATGGGGCCCGGCGGAAGCCCTGCGTGGACATAGGTGTTCCAGGGGCTGTCCGTCCTCGTGTCGGCGAAGCTGAGGTTCTCGCGCACCTCGCCGAGAGCGTACTGCACGGTCGCACAGCTCTCCAGCCTCATCCCGAGGCGGAGCCTGCGCAGAAACACGCCGGCTACGACGGGCCTCTCCTCGTCGAGCCTGGCCTCCCTTTCCACGATCGAGGCCAGGATGACGGCCTCGTGCCTCGAGAGGCCCAGGGACTCGAGCGCTGCGTCCCAGGCCGGGTCCCATCTTCTCTCGAAGGTCTTGAACAGCCTCGCTACCACCTCGCGGGCGGTCAGGCTGTCGGCCATCTCGTAGGTCTCGGGGAAAAGGTAGCCCTCTGCTCCCGGCAGGCCGAGGGAGTCGAGAAGGGCTCTGTCGCAGACCGCGGCGACCAGACTGTCCTCGGGAATGTCGAGGCTCGAGGACAGCGTCGCAACGGCTTCATCGAGCGTCAGACCCTCGGGAATGGTCACCCAGCGGGTCGGAACGGGGATAACCTCCCCCCTGGCGATGATGCGCAGGATGCTGTCGGGGGGCATGGATGCGTCGAGCATGTAGCGCCCGGCCTGGAAGCAGCCGGAGAGGCCGAGGCGATGGGCCCTCCAAAGAGCATAGAGCGACGACCGCACCAGGCCGGAATCCTCCAGCGCGGAGGCCATCCGGCGTGCGCTCCATCCCCGCTCGACACTGAACAGGACTTCGCGGGAGCCTCCCGGGGGGCTCGAGGCCCAGCGGAGGACGGCCAGCGATGCCGCCGTGAGCGCCGCCAGGACCGCGAGCAAGAAAAGGATGCGCTTCACGGCATCCCCAGGTGTCTCTTCAGAAGCACCGCGGCCGCGGCCGAGTCGAAACGGCCGTCCCGTCTGTCCTTCACGCCGGCATCCCTTGCTTCGGCC
The DNA here is from genome assembly GCA_964569245.1 of uncultured bacterium. Classification (GTDB taxonomy): domain Bacteria; phylum Fermentibacterota; class Fermentibacteria; order Fermentibacterales; family Fermentibacteraceae; genus JAAYTY01. The sequence goes on from CAZMTK010000005.1 coordinate 38,505, forward strand.
GACGTGCCGACCTCGCTCTCGAGAACGACATCCAGCCCCGCTCCAGCCAGGTAGGCCGCCAGACGCTCCACTTCGCGCGACAGGGCCGTGTGCCTGCCGAAGGCTGAGAGCGGCAGCCCGAGAACGACTGGCCCTTCGCCGTGTTCCGACATGAGGGCCCTCATCCTCTCGAGGAGCCCGCTCCAGTCCTCCCCGACCAGCGGATCGAGCGGAATCGCCAGCCCTCCTATCAGAGCGGCGATCCCGGTCCTCACTCGCCCGTAGTCCACGGCATATACGGTGCTCAGAAGTCCCTCCTCGAGAAGCTCACGACTGCGAGCCGCATGGACGCCAGGGAGACCACTGCGGTCACGGGCACCATCACGGCGGCCAGGACGAGAAGAGGCCCTGTCATGGCGCGCTCCCTGAAGCCCTCGGCCAGATAGGCCCTCGTGGCGAACGAGAGTGCGGAGACCATCATGAGCACGAAGCCCATGGAAGCGAATGCGGCCACTATGCCTCCCTGGCTGCTCGCGATGCTCGCCGCGCTGTTGTCGCCGAACCTGGGGAAGACCGACCCCAGGGAGATGTTGATGCTCGACAGCGCGAATGCGGTCAGCAGGATCGCTCCGACCGTCTCGATGATCAGGATGTGTCCGGCTCCGAGCCTCGACGCCACGACGACGCCCGCCGTCATCATCAGGGGAAGCACCGAGAGCAGGGCCTGGAGCCACTTCGCACGCAGAACGGTTCGCCTGGCGCGGGGAACCTGCATGACGAACAGGAGGCCGGGCCCCTCGAGGCTGATCGAGGGGAAGCTGAACCTCACGAGCAGCGTTGCCATGACGAATCCCATGAATGACACGTTCATGAAGATGGCGACACCCAGCCAGATCCTCTGGGAGAAGTCGAAGGAGAAGCGGCTGAGGTTCGCCGTGTACATGACGAACAGGCCGGCCAGGAGGCCCAGCTGGCTCAGCTGGACTGGATCCCTCAGGAAGAGGAGGATGTCCTTCTCGAACAGGGCCCTGGCGAAGCCTCCGTGCATCAGGCACTTCGACGAGCGGCTCCTGCCCCCCTCCCCCGCCACGGCTGAATGCCGCTTCCTGAAGCCGGGGCAGACCAGCCACATGGCGGCTATCGAGGCGAGGAGCGCCTCGCCTGTCAGGAGCAGCCCCGCCCTCAGCGCGAAGCCGCGGTTGAGCGGATTGGCCGACTGCGATAGAACGGTTCCAAGCAGCGCGTGAGGCCAGGGCGAGTGCCCCGCGGCGGGGAGGCCGGCCACGAACCTCTCCACTGCCGCGAGGTTCGAGCTGCCTTCGTCGGGAATGACAACCGCGTCGGGCTTCATCCCCTGGAAGAAGAGGAGGAGACCGATCGCGGACAGCACTACGACTCCACCGACCCCCCTGCGAAGTCCGCTCATCGTGCCCAGCCTGGACAGCAGCGACATCACGATGGTGCCGGCCGAGACCGAGACGATGACGAAGGGCACCAGCGCGACGGCGCCGGCCGCAGCGGTGAGCGCAGGGGGTCTCCCGACGACGGATGCGAAGGCGGCGATTACGGGGACTCCCAGCAGGATGGTGGACCACCCCGCGTAGAACCAGCTCTCCGCAACCCTGAACGCCGCGACTGGAGCGGTCCGGAAGGGCATGCTCAGGAGCAGGGCCGTCTCGCTCGACCTGAACAGCGTAGAGATGCCGCTGATCATCGACGATACGGCGAGGAAGACGGTGAAGGCCATGAAGGCCGACGAGAGCAGCCTGGCAGCGAGGGCGACGCCGAAATCAGGATCCTCCAGCCCGACCAGCCTGAGGAACAGGAACCTGAAGAGGAGGTACATCGAAGGAGCTATTATCCCGAGGGTCACCGCGCCGGCGACCACCTTGAGCCTGTTCCCCTGCCACATGGACGCGACGGCCCCGGCGGCCGAGCGGGCCTTCACGCAGGCGAGGATCCACAGAGTCGAGATCACGGGGGGAACATAGCAGAGAGCCGCCCGGACGACACTCTGGACCTCCTGAGGATGCCAGGGGTAGATTCACGCTCATGGAGGTCTAGAGGGCGTGAAATGCAGGAGCTGCGGCGCGGACTCGCTGGAAAGGAGCGGCGAAACATACGTATGTGCCTACTGCCGCTCGATCTATCAGAAGCGCGAGGTCGAGCAGGCTGCTTCCGTTCCGGAGAGCGTGATCGTTCGAGAGGTCAGGGAGATAAGGCATGTCCGCGACCCCGACCGCCTGGGCCTTCTCCTGGGATGCGCATGCTGGCTGGTTTTCCCGCTCGCATGGATCATCTGGGCCGTTTCGCTCCGCACGCATCCGAGGCGCGCCAGGGGCGCTCTGGTCGTCGCCTTGGTGCAGACGGCCCTCATAGGCACTTCGATGCTGGCTTCGATGATGGGCGGAGACACGGGCGGCGTTGTCGGCAGGGGCATTCTGGGCCCTCTCCGGCTCGGCCTGCCCGAGTTCGGGGAGATGCTGCGATAGGACACAGGGGAGCCGGGAGGTGTCAGACCGCATTCCCGGCCCGATTCCCCGTTTCGAACGGAGATGCATCATGCGTATGTCCATGCTGCTCGCCGCCGCGCTGACGGCGCTCGTAGCCCCTTCAGGTGCGGCGCAGGAATCCGGACCCGCGGGCGGAGATCTCGTCGTCATAGAAGGCGACATCAGGGCGCTCTCCGGAGAGCCGTGGATGGACGGCTTCACTCCCCTGTTCCGCTCGCAGGACTTCTTCATCGCAACAGGCGATCATCGCTCGATACCCGCCGGCACGGAGTCGGAAGTGCTCGTCCCGGGGCCGGTCGAGCCCTCCGACTTCCTGCTGGTCCATCTCCGCAGGGGAGCCGGAACCGAGGGTCTCGGGATGCTCGGCGAACCCGTGCTCATGCGCGGAGACATCGCGGTCGTGCGGCAGGGGCCGGCCTGCGACCCCTTCCTCATGCCCGACTGCGTGTTCTTCGCCATGCCTCTCCGCCCGATCCTCGAACCCCGCATGCCCTTCGACAGGACCTTCGAGCCGCAGGACGGGATGATCGAAGACATCGTGTCAGCCGTCAGCGAGGACAGCATCAAGGCCGTAATCCAGCACCTCGAAGACTACGGGACGCGCCTCTGCATCCTTCCCCAGTACGACCAGGCGGCGCAGTGGGCCGACGACTGGTTCGGATTCCACTGGATACCCTGCGAGCTGCAGCCCTTCGTCTTCTACGGTGATTCGATGAGCAACGTCGTGGCCGAGATCCCCGGCCAGGAGAACCCCGACGTCATCTACATAGTCTGCGGCCACCTCGACTCCATAGTGTGGCCTTACAACGGATCTGCTCCAGGCGCCGACGACAACGCCAGCGGCGTCGCGGGAGTCCTCGAAGCGGCCAGGGTCCTGGCCCTCTACGATTTCAAGTACACCATCAGGTTCATCTGCTTCGGCGCCGAGGAGGCCGGCCTGATCGGCAGCGACATCTATGCGGCTTCCGCGTACTCGGCCGGCGACGACATCCAGGGAGTGGTGAACCTCGACATGGTTCTCTACGCGCCTCCCGGATCGGACACCCTGTGGGTTCCCTACGACAGCCAGTCGCAGGCCCTCGCCGAGTTCGTCCAGGCCGCGGCTGCGACATACGTCCCTGCCCTGAACATGGTGATCGAATACGATCCGTCGGCCACCTACAGCGACCACGCATCGTTCTGGGACTACGGATACTCCGCTGTGCTGGGGATCGAGATGGATGTCGACAACAATCCCTACTACCACCAGGAGACGGACCTGCTCGCGAACTATTCGGGATACTGGCCCTTCGGAACCAACAGCATCAGGGGGGCGATTGCGGCCGTAGCCGCGCTCGCCGAACCGATAGGACCCTCTGGAACCGGGGGCGGATCTCCGGCGGCGCCAGCCTCCATCTCCATCACTCCGAATCCGGGAACAGGCTTGTTCTCCGTGCTCATCACCGGCGGAATGCCGGGCGATGCGGGCATGGAGGTGGTCGATCTGTCCGGCAGGCTGGTCTGGAGCGCGACCGCTCTGAGCACGGGATCTCCCTTCGAGGCGGACCTGTCCGGTCTCCCTGCTGGAGTCTATCTGGTCCGCTGGACGCAGGGGGCTTCGACGGGGACATCGCGACTGGTCAAGCTGCAGTAGGAGTCCGCCGGCAGGGCCTTCTTCGACGCACTTCCGGAGGCTTCTCCCCCGCAGCCCGGTCCAGGCCGTGCGGGGGCGGGCCTTCCGCGGCAGACCGCGAAGCGTATGAGGAAGAGGCACGGGGGGCTTGACGGGCTGGAGCGGCTGAGCCGCCCGGGCGTGCTATGTCATCATGCCGGCCCGGATGCCTCCCTGGGATCGTCAGCTCGACCTCCGCATCAGGCATCCTCATCGCGGAGAAGAACGAGTCGATCCAGTTCCTGTCGATCCTCATCCGAGGCTGGATCGGGGTCTCCCAGACGCTGCCCGGGAGCATCCAGAAGGAGCGCTTCTGTACCAGCCTGCCAGTCGGCAGAACGCCGTCGGGAGAGGTGACGGGGACCAGCCAGGATGCAGGGCGGCCCGTGAACGAGCTGGATCAGATGTTCGTCCACTCTCCAGCCGGAAATCCTGTCTTTCTCGCACCTGGCAGCCCTGTCACATCATCCTCCCGGATCGGAACCCGGCATCCCCTCCGGGCGACGAAGGCCGCAGAAGAAGTCCCTCAGGCATTCAGATCCGGGAGCCGGTCGGGACCGGCGCCCCTCGTCTCCAGAGGGCTCAGGGGCTGCCATGCTCCCATCGCCTCGGTGCCCAGGAACTGGTGAAGCTTGGCCGTGAAGCCGCCGCCGAGGGGTATGCAGGTGAACACGAAGAGCCGGCGACCGAAATCGAAGATCCCGGCCGTGGCAGTTCCGCCTGCACGGGCTGCGGCGGCAGGGCATCCGGAGTGCATGGCGGAGTCTCCCAGACTCTCCCAGCACGACATGCCGCGGAGATCCTCTCCGGGCCTTCCCACGTCGGCGCTGAAGCGGCTGTTGTGCCAGACGATCCGGTGATCTCCGTCGATGATCATCACGGCGTAGGCCGTTCCGTCGCGCACGAGGCTGCCGAGCCTGTCCAGGAGCACCGATGGTTCCATCCGAGTCCCTTCGTCAGGCGACCCCATCCGTGCTTCAGACAGGCCGCACGCGACTCCCTCCGCGGCCTGCCATCAAAAGATACGGAGCCGGGAGCCTCGAGGGAAGGGGCAGAGCCATGAGCGGAGCTTCAGGGAGAATGCCCCGGATCCACCTGCACGCGCACTTCTCTCACTGTCGGGGTGAGAGACGGATCGGTCGAGGAGAGTTCCAGCCTGTACTGAAGGAAGGCGCACCCCCGGGAGAGCAGCTCGTCGAGGGTCATTCGGCCGTCGGCGACCTCGGTCCATTCGCCCATCTGAAGTCTGCTGGGCGCCACCCTGACGAAGAGGTGCGCCGAGGTGCCGACGGGGATCGAGGCATCCCATTCTATCGAGCCGTGCCCGGGATCCGGACCGATGTACAGGATCGCGGAGGTCAGGCCTCCCGACCTCGCCCGGTCGAGAACCTCCCACCACGCCACAGAGCAGGACTCCATGGAACCCGTAACGAGCTCGGGCATGCCGTCTCCGTCGATGTCGCCGGCATCTATCGAGGAGAGGCCGGGCATCGCCCCTGCAGCGCGCGGCGCGAACTCTCCGTCTCCGAGGTTCTCCCACCAGGCCAGCTCGCCCGCCGCGTTTGAAACCGCCGCGAGATCGGTATCTCCGTCGCCGTCGAGATCGCAGGAGACGATCTCCTCGGGAGCCGTCAGACCTCGTCCGGCGACAGATACGGTCCACGACCGGCCCCTTCTGACGCAGGCGAGCACCTCGTCGTCCTGCGACGAGGCAGCAGCGGCGTCAAGCGTACCGTCACCGTCCAGATCGGTGAAGACTGCGCAGATAGGGCAGCGGCTCTCCGCGACGGGGATCCGCCGCCAGGAGCCTGAGTCCTGTTCGAAGAGCGCGATTGACGATTCGCTGCTCGAAGCGGCAAGCATGTCGGCATCGCTGTCAGCATCGCAATCGGCGGCGTCCACGGACCACGGGCTTCCGAATCCCGACGATACCCTGTGCAGGGGCCAGTCCACCCCGGCGGTCCCGGGGTTCTCCAGCCAGACGATCTCGCCTTCTTCGCAGAGTCCTGTCGCGATGTCGGCATCGCCGTCTCCGTCCATGTCGAAGGAAGCGAGCGCTCGCGCGCCCGCCGCCGCCTCCTGGAGCGGTGCCGCGAGCCACAGGTCGGAGCCCTGGTCGATGTACAGCGTCAGGGGCGACAGCCCGTTCGAGGACGCAGCAGCATCCAGGTCGCCGTCTCCTTCGATGTCGAAGAGGGCGATACGATCATGACCGGAGCCCGGGGAGGGAAGCACGGAGTGGATCACGAAACTCCGACCGTCGCCCGGATTCTCGTACCAAGAGATCCGGCCGCCGTACTCCAGGGCTGCGATGTCATCGTCGCCGTCTCCGTCGATGTCTCCGCACGCGACGTCCGCAACCCCGCTTCCCATGCCGCCCATGGACATGCAGCTGCCCAGGCGGTCCAGCGTCAGGGTTCCGGGGCTGGACTGCCAGTCTATCCCGAAGCTGCTCTGGAATCCTCCTGCCCACTCGCGAACAGGCCCTGACACTCCGGTCGAGTCCCACGACGTCTGCACGAAGTCGAGCGCCTGGACAGACATCGCGCACACAACCGGGACGAGCAGCGGAATGCGCCTCATGAAGCGAGCTGTCTCTGCGGATTCGCAGGGGCGCGTCGGCATCATGGAGCCACGCGGGGCATGCCCCTCGTCCTTCTCGCAACGACGGTGAAGAGCGGCAGCTTCCTCCCCCGGAAGAGCTGCCTGTGGAAAGACAGCCGTGTGTCCTCGAACCCGAGGACGCCCAGGAATTCCTCCACTATCTCGGGGTACAGCCTCCACCAGGTGTCGGTTGGGGAGCAGGTCCTGAAGTCGGGCGAGAAGTGCATCGCGGTCCTCCCGAGACGGGCGGGCAGCAGCCTCGCAGCGCCAAGCCGGTGAAGCAGATACGATCGGGGCAGCATGTCGGTGACGATGGCCGTTCCTCTCGTGAGAGCAAGCCCCCGCTGCAGAGCCAGGAACGGGTCGCGCAGATGCAGAAGGATGCTCCCGAAGACGCAGATGTCGAAGCTCCCCAGCGATGGGGGGATGTCGTATGCCGTGCCGTGCGCGAGCCTGGCCCGTGATTTCAGAAGCCTGTGGGCCAGCCAGAAGGCGTTGTTAGTCCTGTCTATCTGTTCGCGCCTCTGACTCTCCTCGATCGAGGAGTCGCGCCCCGCGAAGGGAACCGTGTCCCAGTCCTGCGACGGAGACAGGTCGTACCCCGTCACATCCGCTCCGCGGCTCTCCATGTGGAATGCGAGGAAACCGTTCGCGGTGCCGATGTCGAGAACCTTCAGGCCCGCGAACTCCACGCGACCCAGATAGTCCTCGACGCCCGGCCTGAGATCCCACTGCCCTTCCACGGTGCCGAACGAGGGAAGGTCGATGGTATGGTAGAAGAAGCATTCCTGGAGGCTCTCCACGTGCCTCGGCTCGGCAATTCCCTCGTAGCTCAAACCGGACCTCCATGCGTGTACCGTCGGCACGAAGCACCATGAACATTGTTCGCAAGGGCCCCCGGGGAAAGCGGCGCCCCCCCGCCGGACGGCCGGGCGGCTCCAGCCTTCGCCCGGCTTCCACAGCCTTTCATCGGCCTCCAGCATGCCGAGGAGGATCTTTCGCATCCTCCGGCATACACGGGCACGTCAGGCAGCCGTCGGGGCCGACGCAACCCCGGTCTGCCCTCGAGAGCGCAGCGAGAATCGCGAGGAGAGCCGGACAGAGCACCCCCGCCTCATCGCAGACTCCCACGCTCAACCAGGACGGGGGCGGCTCGCGCCGCCCCCGTCAGATCCCCTCCAGGGCTGTCGCACGCTACCTGGAAATCACCAGCCGTCCAGTCTGCACCTCCCGGCCGGACACCAGCCGCATGAAGTAGACGCCGGGCTGCAGAGCAGCGCCGGATGCGGTTGTCGCATCCCACCAGAACTCGTGCTCGCCAGGGGCCTGCGCTCCACGGCAGATCTCTGCGACCAGCCTTCCCTGCAGATCGTACACGGAAATGCTGACAGGGTCGCTCCCGTTCACGGTGTAGTGGATCGTTGCGCCTTCCGCAACCGGGTTCGGAGTCACATAGAGGCCGGCATGCTCAACCGGTGCGATGCCGTCTTCGATCCCCACAGCGAGCGACCAGCGGTAGGCAGCCGCTCCGTCGGTGCCAGCGAACAGGTACATCGAAGGGTTCAGGGCGAGCTTGTTGACTGTCATGTCGCCCAGCCCGGCGTTCATGGCAGACCATGTCGTGCCGCCGTCGAGGCTCTGGTAAACGCCCTGGCTGGCGGTGCCCACCCAGACGCGGTTGGGATTTGCTGGATCCACCAGCACGTCGTTGGAGGAGGAGATGGTGGAGGAGACCTTGGTCCAGGAGGCGCCGAAGTCGGTTGATCTGTAGATTCCGCTGCCGGTGGCCGCGAAGATGACGGATGGGTTTGCCGGGCTCACGGCCAGGTCGTACACGTAGTTCGTGATCGTCGTGGTCGTGAGCTTGGACCAGCTCGCCCCGCCGTCCATCGTCCTGTAGATCGCGCTGCCGGAGCTCTCGTAGCCCCCGGCATAGACAGTATCGGGGTGGGACGGGTCGAGGGCCATGCAGCGGAGATACGCGTTCGAGCCGCTTATCGTGCTGTGGGTCCATGTGAGGCCGCCGTTGGTCGACTTGCCCACGGCCATGTAGTAGGCGGAGCTGGAATAGAGATAGCCGCCGTTCCAGTAGATGTTCGGGTTGGTGGGATCGGAGATCAGAGCCTGTCCATCGCTGTAGTACGTGTCTGCCAGTGTCCAGACGGAACCTCCGTCTGTGCTCCTGTAGAGCTCTGCGTCGCCTCAACCACCGCCCTCGAGGGCGAGAACCGTGTTCGCATCGGCGGGGCTCACGACAATCCCGCAGAAGTCGCCGCATGACAGCGGCGTCGTGAGATGCGTCCAGGAGCTGCCGTTGTTAGTGGTCAGCCAGACTCCGAGTCCGTAGATCTGCATGTAGATCTTCGACGGCTGGGTAGGCGCCACGCCCAGGGCGTAGATCTTGCCGAGGTAGAGCCCCGTGTTGCTCGCGGTCCAGCTCGTGCCCGTGCTGGTGCTGCGGTAGAATCCTGTGGCGCAGCTCGCATAGGCCTTCGTGGAGTTGGACCAGTCGGAGACCACTGTCTGGATGGTCTGGCTGGGCAGGCCTGTGGAATAGCTGGTCCAGGTCAGCCCGGCGTTAGTGCTGCGGTAGATGCTGCCGTAGCCGCCCGCGAAGACCAGGTTAGGATCCGAGGCGGAGAACCTCATGCCGTAGTTGTAGTACTGGTAGTTCGTAACCTTCGACCAGCTGTTTCCGCCGTCGGTGGACCTGTAGACGTTGTAGTAGCTTGCGAACAGGACCAGGTTCTGGTCCACAGGGCTCACGGCGACCGAATAGGAGTAGTACTCCCCTGCCGAAGCGGCCGGGGTCACGTCGGTCCACGAGGCGCCCCCGTCGGTGGACCTGTACACGACAGGGTTGTAAGTGCTGCCGGTGTAGACGTAGCCGGACAAGAACATCAGCGAGGGGTTCTGCTGGCTGACGGAGATGGCCTGTCCGTACGAGTTTGCCGGCCCCACGTAGGTGTACGTCCACGAGGAGCCGCCGTTGGTGCTCTTCATGAAGCAGAGCTGCCAGGCCGTTCCGTTGTACTTGTACCCTGCGCCGTAAACGGTGGTCGGAGTGACGGGGTCCACAGCGACACCGTACCAGTACACATTGGACGTGCTGACGACCGTCCAGGTCGTCCCGCTGTTCGTCGAGTACATGAATGCGTGGCCGCCGCCTGCATAGATGGTGCCGTTCGAGGCCATCGCCACGCAGTACTCCTGGTTGTTGAAGGATCCCGCCTGGCTCCAGCTCGTTCCTCCATCGGTGGACTTGTAGACTTTCGTGGAGTAGCTGTCCGAGAAGCCGAATAGAGTGTTCGCATCGACAGGCGACTGAACCACATGCCGCAGATCGCCGCCTTCGGGGCCCAGGCACTCCCAGTCTGCTAGACAAAGACGAAGCGGGGTCAACACCAGAAGAGCAATCAGGAGTTTCAATTTCGTCATATCGACCTCCCCGGTTGCAGAACTGTCGCAACAACATGATGCGATTGATCTTGTTCATTATACGATGACGGGATGGCAATGCGCAATTCTCGACAAGCCCTGTCAAGATGCAGCAGCCGGCAGGTCTGCCGCCAGCGGAGCTCAGGCGGCGGAGTGGGTTCCATCAGCCCCTGATGGAACTGCCGGCGCCGGACAGGTTCAGCCCCAGCGTTCCTGCCACGATCATGCAGATGGATAGGACTCTGAGCGCGGAACAGCCTTCGCGCAACCAGAGGATGCCCACGAGTGCCACGCAGAGAGTGCCCAGTCCCGACCAGGCCGCATAGGCGACGCTCACGTCGATGCGCTTCAGAGCCATGGTGAGGAAGAAGAAGCCGGGAAGATAGAACACCGGTATCAGCACCGAGGGCAGGACATTCCGGAAGCCATGGGAGAGCTTCATGCAGATGGTGCCGGCATTCTCGAACAGTATCGCGAACACGAGGAACAGCCAGTGCATGGACAGCCGCCTTTCCGGGTGCCGGGGGTGCTCAGACTCCGGTGTGAGAACCTGGCCGGATCGCTTCTGCCCCGGCTTGCCTGGATTCTTCACAAGCCTCGACAATGTCTCGAGCACTGCAGCCCGCACATCGGTGCCTGCCAGGCTGAGCATGGAGAAGGAATCTCTCGAGCCTCCCGTCAGGAAGAGCAGTCCAATCCCCGAGCCGGTCGAGGTTCAGCCGTCCGGGGAGCTCCAGCCGGATACCTGAAGGCTGCGCACTCCATTATCTTCGAAATGCACGTGAGGAGGGAGTATGAAGGTCGTGGCTTTCAACGGCAGCCCGAGACCTGACGGCAACACCGCCGCACTCCTTGGAGTGGTGCTCCAGGAGCTCTCGGGCTCTGGCATCGAGACGGAGATGGTCCAGCTCGGAGGGAACCTCGTGTCAGGCTGCCGCGCCTGCAGGAAGTGCGCAGAGAGCCGCGACGGGCGGTGTGCCGTGACCGGCGACATCGTAAACGACTGCATAGCGAAAATGCACAGGGCCGACGGGATCCTCATAGGCTCTCCGACCTACTTCGCAAACGTCACGGCAGAGACCAAGGCGCTCATCGACAGGGCGGGCCTCGTAGCTCTGTCGAACGGCCGGATGCTGAGGCGGAAGGTCGGAGCAGCCGTGGTCGCGGTGCGGAGGGCCGGCGCCACGCGCGTTTTCAACTCGATCAACCACTTCTTCCTCATCAACGAGATGATCGTTCCCGGCTCCATCTACTGGAACCTCGGAACGGGCTCCAGGGCGGGCGAGGCCCTCGAGGACGAGGAAGGCGTCAGGACGATGCGAGCGCTGGGGGCGAACATGGCATGGCTTCTCTCGAGAATCGGAGGGACCGGGTGATCATGCGTCCTGCAGTTGGAATAGGTGCTGTCTCGGTGCTGGTGATGCTCTCCACCCCGGCTCAGGGCTCGGAGGTGCCTGACGCCGCAGAGATCGAGACGGCTTCCTTCGTCATGGAGGGCGGCGGACAGACCGCATGCATCGAATGGCCCGTGGTCGTCGCCGGCCCGGATGACGAGGCTGTCGAGAGGATGAACCTCGCGTTGTCGTACGAGGCCCTGAACGGCGAGTCGATCGAGGAGACCATGCAGAACTTCGTCGAGACGCAGAGAGGCATCACCGGCGCGAGCTACGTCGTCAATCTCAACGAGCGCGGCATCCTGGACCTCACGATATTCGTGGACTGCGTGGGGGCTTACCCGTCCACTTTCACCCACTTCGTCAACCTGGACGCGAGGACGGGCGAGCCTCTCGCTCCCGACGACCTGTTCGACATCGACGCCATGGACGATCTCGCAGGCCTTCTCGACTCGATGCTCCAGGAGAGGATCGTCGAAGCCCTGGAGGCGTACACGGAGGATTCCGGCCTCGACCAGGGGATCTACGAGGGTCACGAGTTCACGACGGACGACCTGCGGAGATTCAGCATCGGCCCCGACGGCGTGACCTTCCACTACGCCTTCGGCTTCCCCCACGCCGCACTCGCGGCAGAGCCCGACGGAGACCTGTTCCTGGACTATGACGCTCTGCTGCCCTTCCTGGCCGAGGATTCGCCGCTGACGCCGGACCTGATGATGATCTTGTCCTGAACAGGCCTGTGCCGTATCGGCCGGCAGAGGAGTCGTGCAGGCATGCTCTCCATGACGGAGACAGCCCTTCCGGCCAGTCGGAGGACGTCGCCAGGGTCTTCACCGTCGGATCCCGGCAGGCCAGGACCGCACCGCTCTGCGGGGGCATGGAGCTCCGGCTCCATGACATCCTTTTCTTTCCACTGAAGAGGCGATCCCGGGGCGATGCGTCGAGGTGCGGGGTCCCCTGCGCGAGAGCGCACCATGAAACGATCCGACCCTGTGCAGCGGCCTTGACCAGGGGCTCTTCGTTTGGGATAGTCCGCGCAACTTCGAGAAGGGCGTTCATGGAACTTGCTGCGGCTTCGATCCGATCCCGGGTGTCCCAGGGGAAGTTGAAGCGCGGGCACATGCCCGCGAACCCGGGAGGTGCGCCCGCCGCCTGACCCTTCTCGAGCCGCACCGCCGGAACCGCGGGCATGTGCCGCTCCCGCGGTTTTCTTATTCCGACCATCCTCTTACAGAACGGTGGTGCTAAATGAGCAGGCAGTGGATGCCGCCGAGGGCGGCGCTCGAGGAAATGGCCGAGAGATTCGGAACCCCGCTGCACATCTACGACGGGCCTGGAATGGCGGAGAACGCGTTGCGCTTCCTCGACGCGTTCTCCTGGAACGATGGCTTCAGGCAGTTCTTCGCCGTGAAGGCCACCCCCACCCCCGCGATCCTGGAGCTTCTCCACGGGCTGGGAATGGGCATGGACTGCAGCTCGCTTGCCGAGCTCGAGCTCTGCCGGAGGATCGGAATCCCCGGGTCCGACATCATGTTCACCTCGAACGACACTTCGGCAGCGGAGTATCGCATGGCCGCGGGGATGGGCGCGATCATCAACCTCGATGACGCGGGCCACATAGACTTCCTCCGCGAGGCGGCAGGGCTGCCTCCGCTCCTGTGCCTCAGATTCAATCCCGGCGATCCCGACACGGGCAACTCGATCATCGGTCATCCGAGGGAGGCCAAGTTCGGGATGCCGTGCGACCAGCTTCTGGACGCATGTCGAATGCTCGCCGGACTCGGTGTGGAGAGGTTCGGCCTCCACACCATGATCGTCTCGAACGAGCTCGACACCGAGACCTTCTCGACGGTGGCCGGGATGATGTTCTCCCTGGCTGTCAGGATGCGCGACGAGACTGGTGTCCAGGTCGAATTCGTGAACCTCGGAGGAGGCCTGGGCATCCCCTACCGGCCTGGTCAGCGGGCGATCGACGTCGAATCGCTTTCGTCCAGCATCGGGGCGCTTCACGATCGCATCCTGGGCTCAGCCGGCATGGGCGGTGTGAAGGTGTGCACGGAGTGCGGGAGGTACGTGACGGGGCCCTACGGCTGCCTTCTCGCGAGGGTGCTGCACGTCAAGAGGACATGGAAGAACTTCGTGGGCCTGGACGCGAGCATGGCGGATCTGATGAGACCGGGGATGTACGGTGCATATCATCACATCAGCGTCGTCGGAAGAGAGGACGAGCCGGCGGACTTCCTTTGCGACGTCACCGGATCGCTGTGCGAGAACAACGACAAGTTCGCAGTGGACAGGCTTCTCCCCGGAGTCGAGCCGGGCGACCTGGTCGTCATCCACGACACCGGCGCCCACGGCCATGCGATGGGCTTCAACTACAACGGCAAGCTGAGGTCTGCCGAGGTGATGATAAGGCCGGACGGCGTTCCCGAGCTCATCAGGAGGGCGGAGACGCTGGAGGACTACTTCGCCACTGCCGTCTTCCACGGCTGTTGCGGCGACTCCTCTCGGACACCGGCGGATGAAGCGGCATATTAGCCGTGTCCGGTTGTCCGGCACGAGAGTCCGTTCCATCCGCGGCCCTACCGGGAGGATGACTGTGGCCTGCTCGATCATGGAGCTGCTGCTGCCCCTGTTCCTCGCCTCTCTCCCGGCTTCGCTGCTCGTACTCGCAGCGGTGACGGTCCTGGTCCTGGGGTGATCCCTGCACACGCTCCATCAGAAGGAGCTCGGATATGCTTGCACTGTGCCTCGTGCTGCTGGGATCGACAGCCGGAGTGGACACCCTGCACTGCACGGTCGAGGAGAACTGCCCCGCCGACAGCGAGGAGTTCGCAGCGCTGTTCGGAGCAGGATGCAGCCTCCGCTGCGCGATAGACTGGGCGGTCACCGCCTCGTCGGAGCTGGAGACGCAGGCCGGAAGCTCATATTCCGCCTCGAACGTAGATGACATCGACCCTGCTACCGCATGGGTGGAGGGCGCTGAGGGAACCGGACAGGGCGAATTCCTGGAGATCGAGTTCTTCGGCGCCCCTGACGGTGAGACTTACGCCTTCAGGGCACTGACCATCCAGAACGGATACGCGAAATCGGAGGACGTCTGGTCGGCTGACGGGCGGATCAGGCTTCTCGAGCTTGCGCTGAACGGAGCTCCCTGCTTCGTGCTGGAGCTCGAGGACACGCTAGTTCCGCAGTCGGCGAGCTGGGCGGGCACGCACGACATCCCGGTGGGCAACGGAGACATCGTCACGCTGACCATAATCGACGCATACGAAGGCGACGCGCGGGAAGACACCGCCGTCTCGGGCCTGATGCTCCAGGGGGCGCACTAGCTACCGTGGCATGACGACCATGTGAACGGTCTGCCTGAGGTTGCCCTCCCCCCTAGCCTCGACGAGGTAGCTTGCCGGGGGCAGCCCGGAGACGTCGATCTGCCTCTCTCCAGGCGGCAGGCTGAAGGACCGCACGATCCGTCCCGACAGGTCGAACAGTGAGACCTCGAGGGGAGACTGTTCCATGCCGGACCACGAGACAGAGGTGATGGAAGCGCATGGATTGATCGTCAGCCGCATCGTGCCCACGCCCCCGGCCGGTGGAACCGGTCTCTCTCCCAGTCCGAGGAGGTTTCCGCACAGGATTCTTCTCCAGGGATCGAATTCCACCGATCTGGGCTCGAACGGGACGGTGCACACCCCCTGCTGGCCCTGGGAGTCGTTCCACAGCGTCACGACGGTGTCCTGCGAGAGACCGTCTATCCTGAACTCGAGGGGCATCGTGAAGAAGGGTCCTATCGTCTGGACCTGATCTATCTGGATCGTGACCTCCCAGTCCGGCCCTGACTGCTGCCAGGAGAAGTCGAAGTCGTAGACGGGGTATCCCCAGTCGTAGACCCAGGTGTCGAAGAACCAGTCGATGTCGTCACCCGTCACGAACTCGATGTCGTCCCTGAAATCATCGGGGTTCACCAGCCCGTACTGGTGGTGGTCGAAGTAGAAGTTCAGCACCTCGAAGAAGGTGTCGCTGCCGAGGACGTAGCGCAGCATGTGGAGCACGCTCGCTGCCTTCTCGTAGGTGGTGTAGCCGAAGATCTCGCCTGGGGTGGTGGGGCTGTCGATGGGGAACATCTCCCCGCTCTGCAGATACGGAATCATTATGTCCTCGACCATGTACTCCCTGTATGCCCAGTCTCCGTAGGTCTCCATCCACAGCGCCTCGCCGAGAGTTGCGAAGCCCTCCTTGAGCCATATGTGCTGCCATTCGTTCATGGTCACGCAGCAGCCCCACCACATGTGAGTCATCTCGTGGGCTATCAGCCAGTCGTAGTTAGTGAAGCCGTTGACGGCGGACGCGATGTGAGCGATGGCGGAGGTGTGTTCCATGTCGCCCTTGGGGGTCTCCACCAGCCCGAATCTGCAGCCCCACGGATACGGCCCGAAGAGGGATTCGAGGTTGGCGAGCATCCCGTCCACGTTGACGAAGCTCCCCAGTGCGTCCTCCACGTCCCACGAGTACACGTAGTAGTAGATCCTCGAATCCGTGGAGTCGTGGAGGACGGTGTAGTCGCCGACAGCCATGGTCGCGAGGTAGGTCGGCATCTGCTGGTCGAAGCTCCAGCTGTAGGTCGCCTTTCCGCCCGAGAACTCCACGCCTGCAGAGTCGCCGTTGGCAACCGCATATAGGGTGTCGGGGCAGGTTATGTGGAAGTCGAACGTCGCCTTGTCGTTCTGGTGGTCCCAGCAGGGAAACATGCACTTCCCCATGCACTGGCCCTCGGTGTAGATGCCGACGCCGATCTGATAGGTGATGTAGGGATGGAACCAGAAGCCTCCCCAGGCCTCGTGGTAGGGCGTACCCGAGTAGGAGATGAACAGCTCCTCCGTGTCGCCCGGTTCTATCGGCTGGGAGAGCGTGATGTAGAGAGAGTCCGCCTGCTGGTAGAAGGGGAGGTTCCCGGAGGCGTCCCATACCGCGCCGACAGTGAGCTGCCTGAGATCGAGGCGGATCTGGGACACGGCTCCGCCGGCCGAAGTCATGGTGATTGCCGTGACTCCCTCTATTTCCTGGATGTCCCGGAAGACCTCGATCTGGATGTCGTAATGAAGGATGTCCACCGGGTTCTGCGGGTGGTCCGCATCGCAGAGCGTATAGCACGGAGCGAGGGGCCTGGCCAGTGAGCTGTCGTCCAGCCTCGGGTGCGGCTGTGCCAGAAGGGCGAGGAGAACGAGACCGGTCATGTCGATTCCCTCCCTGCCGGGCCCGGCTGGCCGGGCCTGCGATCAGACCGCCTCCATGGTCGAAGGGGGCTTCGAGGCGATGTTGTAGGTCACGCTCACGACTCCGGGCACTTCGCTCACGATTTCGGCAGCGAGCTTCCCGAGCAGATCGAACGGGAGGTGCGTGGGCGCGGCCTCCCGGGCGTCGAGGCTGTCCCAGCAGCGGATCTCGATCTGCTGTCCGAAATCCCTCCTGCCTTCGCGCATTCCGGTCACCCTGTCGTAGTGGAGTATCGCCATGTACTGGAACGCCCCGGTTCCCGCAAGGAGCCTCTCGACGATCGCGGTGGCCTTCCTGACCGTTTCTATGCGGTCAGTCGTCGCCTCCCCTATCACCCTGGCGGCCAGTGCAGGGCCCGGGAAGGGCATCCTGTCGAACACCTCCGGCGGAAGCCCGAGCGCCCTTCCGACCTTCCTCACCCCGTCCTTCCGCAGGTTGACGAGCGGCTCGAGAATCCCGTAGCCGAAGGTCTTCCGCGGGTCAATGCCGAGTTGTTCGAAGACGTTGTGCTGCCTCTTGATGCCAGCCACCGTCTCGTCCACGTCAGTGAGAATCGTCCCCTGCAGGAGGTGCCTCGCTCCGCTCTCACGGACGATCTCGCCGAAGACGTCCCTGTAGAATGTCCGGGTAACGGCCTCGCGCTTCTCCTCGGGATCCGTGATGCCGGCGAGCGCCTCGAAGAAGCGCTTCTTCGCGTCGATCACTTCTACTTCGATGCCGAGTCCGCTGAAAAGGGCGCATACGCTTTCCGGTTCGCCCTCCCTCATCAGACCGTTGTCTATGAACACGGTTCTGAGACGGGTTCCGAGGGCCCTGTGGCCCAGGACAGTCACGACGGACGAATCCACTCCTCCGGAAAGCGCGTTGATGGCTGTGCCGTCACCCACAGCTTCGTGGATCTCCCTGCACCGCTCTTCGACGAACTTCCCGCAGTCGAGGTCCTCGACTCTGATCTCCCTGATCATTCCTCTCCTCCCTGGCGGATTCCGGGTGTGCGGGAGCCTGTCAGAACGCCGCGGCTTCCATTTACGGCGATGATAAGGAAAAACAGCCTCCCTGGCACCGGCGCAGGGGCGGCCGCGCCGGGGGGCCTCGGCCGCCCGAAGGACAGTGGAACCTGCTCTGGTCTCTCTC
The DNA here is from genome assembly GCA_964569245.1 of uncultured bacterium. Lineage (GTDB taxonomy): Bacteria > Fermentibacterota > Fermentibacteria > Fermentibacterales > Fermentibacteraceae > JAAYTY01. The sequence goes on from CAZMTK010000005.1 coordinate 56,492, forward strand.
GGGGACTACGACTGGCACCCAGAGCGGAACTCAGGCGCCCTCTGAGCATGAACACGGGATGGACGGCCTAAGCAATGAGAAACAGCAGAATACATCACCTACCTGAAATCGTGAACCGTCTCCGGCGGGGATTGCGAACCGACTCTTGACGTCGATTGACAGCAAGGTGATTTTTGTTTGCAGCCTCGGCTGTATGGGCATGGGAGGGGGTTGTATGAGAAGGCTGTCGTTCGTGTTCGCCCTGATCCCGGCGGTGTCCCTCGCGGCTCCGCAGATCGTGAGATCGTTCGATGCCCCTGACAGCGGTATAACGGGGCTCGCCTGCAGCGGGAGCTCCGACCTGTACGCTGTTTCGGGCCCGTCGCACAAGCTGTTCAAGATCAATGTCGTCACAGGCGCGGTGATCGACTCGTGGACCCTGGCTCCGACGAACCTCAACGGCCTCGGCATGGCTGGCGGAAGCCTGTTCGTGACGAACGGCACCAGCACCGTGTACAACTACAGCACCTCTGGGACTCTCATCGACACTTCCATAATCATGTGCAACGGTTGAGGCGGCCCCACGCCCGAACCGGTGGTTGGGGCTGGAGGCAACGCGAACAACCTGTTCATCGTGGATGACGACTACACCGTGCTCAGCAACACCGTGCCACTTCCCGACAGCATATACGCACCGACCTACATGTACATGACCTACTACGGCACCACCTACGACATCGCCTACGAAGGCTACGGCAACGGAACGGGAGACATCTGGTTCGCTACCGGCGAGGCCACGTCTCCCATCAGGGCATACAACACCTCCGGAACGCTGACCTACGCCACCGACATCCTTCCTAGCGTGCGCGGCCTGGCCTTCTACGCCGACGGCGGACAGCGCTACCTCTGGGCGAGCTGTCCGGGCGACGGGAAGCTGTACCTGATCCTGCTCGATCCTACGGGCATCGAGGACGAGCAGGAAGGAGCGGTCCCGGTCGAGCTGTCGTCGAGCATCAACCCGTTCTGCAGCTCGACGGTCCTGACGGGAGAGGGCTTCGCGTCAGGCGCCGTGCTGGAGGTTTTCGACGTGAGCGGCAGAAAGGTCCTGGAAGCACCCTTCCAGGGTATGTTCCTGCTGGACGGAGACGATGTGCCCGCGGGATTGTACGTCGCGAGAGTGACCGATCCTGCAGGCGCTTCGGCAAGGCTCTCTCTCACAAAGCTGCAGTAGCAGTCCTGAACGACGGAGCGGGGCCCGCGGAGACGCGGGCCCCTTGCTCATCCGGTTCGCGCGAGAGATCAGCGTCGGACTGCGGGCGCGCCGCCCTGCCCCCCTCCATCACGGTCTTCCTCCCGCTCCAGGGGTCTGCCGCAGTGGGGGCAGAGCCTGAGGCCGGTCTCCATCGCCTTCTGGAGACGCCTCCTCCTGAGGACGTCGTCGAATCCAGACGCTAGAATGCCTGCTGGAAGTGCGAACAGCCCTATTCCCAGAAGCGCGACGAACGCCCCGAGCGCTTTCCCGGCTGCAGTGACGGGATAGACGCCAGCGGGATCTGCTGAGGTGATCGTGGCGATGCTCCAGAGGATCGCTTCGGGTATGCTGCCGTACTTGTCCGGCTGGGCCGAGTTCTCCACGTAGTACATCAGTCCGGAAGACATCAGGATCATTATGAAAACGATGAAGAAGGTGACGCCGATCTCCCCTCTCTTCTCCCTGAGGACCTCCCCGAGCAGCTTGAGGGAGCTGGAGTACCTGTTGACCTTGAAGAGCATCAGGAGCCTCACCAGCCTGACGGCCCTGAGGAATCGCAGGTCGAGACCTACGACCCAGGGCAGATAGAAAGGCAGGATGGCCGCGAGATCGATGAGGGCCATCGGCGAGACCATGTACCTGAGCCGTCCCATGACGGGATCGTGGCGGTCCGTCTTGAGGTCGGAGGTCCAGAGCCGCAGGACGTACTCCAGCGTGAACACCGCCACGGAGAACACCTCGAACCAGCGCAGATACCGGCTCATCGCGAGGTCTATCGAGCGCACGGAGCCCAGGATGACTGCTGCTATGTTCAGGGTGATGAGGATGATTATCGTCAGGTCGAAGGTCCTGCTGGCGCGGTCGCCCCTGTGGGCGGCCTCTATTATCTCGAACAGTCTCCTCTTGAATCTCCCAGCAGAGCCCTGCATGCGCTCTCCCATCCTGAAGGGCAATGCTGGCTCAGGGTCGAAGCAGGGTCAAGCCCCGCGCCGACCCTGAACGCTTCTCCGCTTCCTAGAGGCTCGCGAGTTGCCTATCTTCCCCCTCGAGGATTTCCGCCGTCACCGGAGGCTGCAGATTGAACCTTCTTCTCCTCGTTTTCGGCCTGCTGTCGCAGACCTGGACCACCGCAGGCCCTGTCCTTCGAGTCGATCTCCAGGAAGGCTTCTAGGGATGCGGCGTCGCGCTGTTCCTGGACGGGCTGCCCGTATTCAGGGATTCCGTTCGCACCGACCCGGTCAAGGGTCTGGCAGGCGGAGCAGACCTCGAGTGCCGCAGCACCCTTGTCGACCTCCGCGTGAGGATCAGGGAGCTGGGTCTCGACTCGACATTCCGCATCACGATCGGCGAGGGGGAGTTCGTAGGTCTCTCGATCGCCGATTCCGGCGACGGAGATCTCTTCCTCAGGATCGTTCAGTCGCAGTCACCGTTCGGGTACGACTGACACGGCCGGACCGGGGAGCGTTCAGAGCCGTACCATCCGGAGGTCGCCATCAGTGAGAAGGACGAGCGTTCTGACGTCGGTCTTCTGCAGCTTCATGGCTGCGTCCTGCAGCGGCCCGGACGGAGTCGGGGGCCCTGCGGAGATCGAGGGGCTCCCGCACCGCACCCTGGAAGAGACCGGCCGAATCGGGGTCGAGATCGGCGACAGCAACTGCGTCTTCTCGGCCGTTCGAGGAGCCGTCATCACGACCGAAGGCAGGATAGTCGTCTCGGATGTCGGCACCTTCAGCCTCAGATCCTTCACAGCGGACGGCGCCTTCCTCCACAGGGGGGGCGGGCGTGGCGAGGGTCCGGGCGAGTACACCATGCCTGCCTGCCTCGCTCCCTGCCCCGGCGGTGGCGTGGTCGTGTCGGACTTCGGCTCGTCTAAGCTCGTCTTCTACGACTCCACGCTGACCTTCCACCACGAGGTGACCGGTATCGTGGAGGGAGTGCCCGGAGATCTGGTGGTTCTTCCAGATTCGGCGATCGTCGGATCGGTGAGGGAGTTCGACAGGTCGACGGGTTCTGCCGGCTGCTCGGTGCGAAGATGGGAGCCCGGCGAGAGCGAGAGCGGCACCATCTACATGCTGAGAATGCAGCAGGTGGACAGGACGGATCCGGGGGCGATGTTCAGGGCCACCCAGGTGGTGTTCGCCGCAGCTCCCGACGGCAGGGTCTTCGTGAGCGTCCCGAGCACGGAGGAGTATCTGATCGAGTGCTTCTCTCCGGACGGTTCGCCGCTCCGCTCCATCGAACGTCCGTTCGAGCCCGTAGAGCGCTCGGAGGAGGATCTCCTCATGGAGCGCGAGATGATGGCCTCGATCTACGAGAGTCGCGGGATGCCGGGCATGATCGACGAGTGGGAGCCGGAGCGGTACTGCACCGCGATAGCCGACATGGACGTCTCCGGAGGATTCCTCTGGGTCCGCAGGGGCACCGAAGCCTTCCCGTTCTACGACGTGTACGATCTGGACGGCCGGCCCCGATTCACCTGTTCGGCGCCGGAGCTTCCGTACTACTCGCTCGTGGCGGTAGTTCCCTGCGACTCGCTTTTCCTCGCCTACGAGGCGGATCCCGAGGACTACCCCGTGGTTCATCTTCTCGAGTTCACCGAATGAGACTCTCCGCCGACAGACTGGCGCCGGCCGTGGACCGGCATGGAGGCTGACATGGGGTACCGAAGGCTGACTCCGGAGGAGGAGAGGGTGATCCTCCGCAAGGGCACCGAACCGCCCTTCTCAGGGAAGTACTGGAAGCACACGGAACCGGGCATCTATGTCTGCAGGAGGTGCGGGGCGCCTCTCTTCAGGTCCGAGAGCAAGTTCGACGCGCGATGCGGCTGGCCCAGCTTCGACGACTCGATCGCAGGAGCTGTTATGCGGAGCCCCGATCCCGACGGTGTGAGGACCGAGATAACCTGTGCATCGTGCGGAGGGCACCTCGGGCACGTCTTCGAGGGGGAGCGCCTCACGGAGAAGAACACTCGGCACTGCGTGAACTCGATCTCCCTCGACTTCGAGCCGGCAGCGTCGGCAGTCGAAAAGGCTGTTCTCGCAGGGGGCTGCTTCTGGGGCGTCGAGTTCCTGCTCAGGCAGGTTCCGGGCGTCCTGGGCACGAAGGTCGGCTACATCGGAGGAGTAGAGGAGAACCCGACATACGAGATGGTCTGTTCGAAGACGACGGACTACGCTGAGGCAGTGGAGGTCCTCTTCGATCCGGCGAGACTGAGCTACCAGGACCTGTTGAAGCGGTTCTTCGAAATCCACGATCCGACCCAGCGTGACGGTCAGGGCCCGGACAGGGGCAGGCAGTACCGCTCGGCGGTCTTCTACCTCACGGACGATCAGCGAAGGATAGCCGAGGAGGTCATAGGAATCCTCGCCGGCAAGGGGCTGGAAGTGACAACCGAGGTGGTCCCGGCGGAGAGATTCTGGCCCGCCGAGGACTACCACCAGCGCTATTACGAGCGCACCGGGCGCATGCCGTACTGCCACACGCGCGTTAAGCGGTTCTAGGGATCATGCCGGAGCAAGGATCCGGGAAGCGACACTGCATCGACCGGACGCAGATCCTCGAGATGCTCTCAGGCCCGTTGCCCTGAGCGGAAGGACGCGACTGCAGGACGGGGGCCGGTCCTGTCACCTCCTGGACCGCAGGCCGAATCGGTGTTGAAGCAGGCCGGGGGGAAGCCAGTGCCGAGAGGCAGTTCGTTGTTCGGCATTCTCGACAGGATCATAGGCGGCGTAGCAGTCGCGGCGGTAGTGTCCCTGCTGGTCGAGCGTGCAGGCGTCTCCGCAGAGATCTCAGCCACACTGGCTGTCATCAACATCCTGATTCTGTCTCTATTCCTCCTGGATACTCTGGCTCGGGCTCTCCTGGCGCGAGACATCCCGGCACACCTCCGGCGGAACTGGCTCGACCTCGTCGTGCTGGTTCCCCTGATAGGAGTCTTCTTCAGCAGTGAGAGCAGTCCGACCGACGTCATCATGAGGCAGATAGTCATCGTGGCGATGCTTGTCTCCAGGGCACGCAAGAGCCAGCGCTTCATCAGGACCCTCGGATTGAAGCCCACACAGCTCATGCTCACCAGCTTCCTCCTGGTCATCTGCCTGGGTGCGATACTCCTGTCCCTTCCGATATCCAGCTCGAGTGGTACTTCCACCCCTCTTCTCGACGCCCTCTTCACTGCCACATCCGCCACATGCGTCACGGGATTGATAGTGAGGGATACCGCCGTCTACTTCAGCAGGTTCGGCCAGCTCGTCATCCTGGCCCTCATCCAGCTCGGCGGTCTAGGGATCATGACCTTCTCGGTCTTCCTCGTCCTGCTGGGGCGAAAGCAGATAGGCATGTCGGAGCGCATCGTCATGCGAGACGTACTCGACCAGGACATGCTGAGAGGGGCCGCGAAGATGGTGATCTTCATCTTCACGATGACGGTGTCGATCGAGTTTCTCGGAGCTCTCGGACTGTTCATCAGCTGGAGCGGTCGATCGGGCAGTCCGGGCGAGACCGCCTACCATGCCGTATTCCATTCGGTTTCCGCCTTCTGTAACGCCGGCTTCTCGACCTTCAGCAACAGCCTGATGGGATTCTCGGGCGACACTGCGACGGTGGTGATCATCTGCACCCTGATAGTCCTGGGAGGCCTGGGATTCGTAACGGTCAGGAACGTCATCGACACTGCGGCGTCCCGCCTGAGGGGGGACAGGATAGCCACGATCCACCTGAGGGTACAGTCGAGGATCGTGATCATCGTCAGCCTGATCCTGGTGTTGGTCGGAGCGCTCGCATTCGCGGCATTCGAAACCGGGTCGGAAGCTGTCGGGGGCGACCTCAAGACGAACGTTCTGGCTGCCGTCTTCCAGTCCGTGACAACAAGGACGGCCGGGTTCAATACCGTGGACATCGGTAGACTGATGCCGTCGACCCTGTTCGTGATGATCATCCTGATGTTCATCGGAGCATCGCCCGGATCGACCGGTGGCGGGCTGAAGACTACGACCTTCGCAGTCCTGTGGGGCGCGATGACCACGGAGTTCTCGGATCGGAGAACAGTCGAGATCTACAGGAGGACCATCCCTCCCGACACGATCCAGAAAGCACTGACAGTCCTCCTGTTCTATCTCGTGATCATCTCCTTCGCAGTCATCGCCCTACTGGCCCTCGAGCCGCTCCCTCTCATAGATATCCTCTTCGAGGCCGTGAGCGCTGCAGGCACGGTCGGGCTGTCGACCGGGATAACTTCCGCACTCTCACCGGCGTCAAGGGCGATAATCATATTCCTGATGTTCTTCGGGAGGCTCGGGCCTCTGACTCTCGGGTATGCGCTGATACTGTCGAACAAGAAGCGGGGCATCTATTATGCCGAGGAACGGGTCACGATCGGCTAGGGGATCACCGGGGGTGTGCCGATGCGGAGCATAGCCGTCATTGGCCTCGGGAACTACGGCAGCACAGTGGCTCGGGAGCTGACCGAGCGGGGCGTCCAGGTTATTGCGATAGATCAGGACAGAGACCGGGTGGAGGCGGTCAAGGAGAATGTGGCATTCGCGGTATCGCTCGATTCCACAGATAGAACTGCCTTGCAGTCTGCTTCAGTCGATCATGTGGACGTGGCGGTTGTATGCATCGGTGATAACGTCGAAGCAAGCCTGCTTACGACGCTCCAGCTCAAGAAGCTGGGCATCCGCAAAATCTGGGCGCGGGCGATAAACCCTCTCCAGCACGAGATTCTGGCCGCGCTGGGGGTCGACGAGATCATCGACCTGGAGGAGCAGATGGGCAGGTCGACCGCCCGCAGCCTTGCATCAGTCAATGTCAGCCGACACATCCCGTTGTCTCCGGGGCACAGTATCGCCGAAGTCAGGATCCCGCACAGCTTCCTGCAGAAGACGCTCAGGCAGATCAACCCGCGCGACCGTTTCAATGTGAACATCGTGGGGATCAAGACATTCGTCCCGGTCATCAGCGATTCAGGAGACAGGACGTTCGAGGAGACTTTCGACGAGGTTCCGTCCCCGGATACGGAGCTCACCGAGGACATCGTCTTCCTCGTCGCCGGAAGCGACAAGAACATCGAGAGATTCGCAAAGGGATAGCGGAGGCCTGCCTTGAAGCCTGTTCTGCGGGTGTCACTGGTCTGGGTGCTGGTCCTGGCGGTTGTTTCCCTGGGAGGGACATTCGTCCTGGCCGGAGAAGCGGGCAGAGGAGTCACCATGCACCTCCTGCTGGGCTTCTCTCTGCTCGCCTGGATCTTCCTGTCGATGAGAGCGCTGAGCCTCTTCACGAGAACGAGAGGTTTCCTGGACCACATCCTGAGAAACGACTACGAAACGGGCATGAAGGAGGATTCCTGGCTGCACGACGAAGTCCGACAGATCGGTCGCCTCGGCAACAGGGCCTCTGAGCAGCTAAGGATCTACGACCGGACCTGTTCGGAGCGTATCAAGCTCCTCAACAGACAGATCGAGATCCTCCTCCGATCCTGCTCGGACTGCGTCATGATCGCGGACATGGATCGAATGAGCTTCCACATCAATCCGGCGCTGGCCGCGATGTATGGCATCGCCCATCAGAGCTTCTCCTTCGAATCCGTACAGAATCAGGATGGCAACGAGAAGTTCTTCAGAGCCTTTCTGATGTCCACTCTGCGCGACGAGGTGCCTCTTAGAGGCGAGGCCTCGCTGCAGTTCCCCGCACGGGAGAGCAGGCGTGACGTGTCTTTCGACATAATCCCGATCAAGGACAGTTCGGAAAAGACATCGCTTGCCCTGATACTGGTGAGTCCGGTCGATGCGCAGAGCGCCGGAGATCGGGATGCCCCCCTGGATGAGGCAGGGCGTCCCGCGGGGGACGACACGTGAGTACGGCTCTCTGCCTTCTGCTGATCTGGCTCTTGTCCACGGGGCCGGTCGGGGTCTCTACGTCGATCGGCGGCCCCGGAATCGACGTGACCGGGGAGATCCTGGTGCCGAACGGACCGGGCTTCGCTGCGCTGCTCTTCGTTAGTGACTGGGATATCTCCTTCGGAGATCCATGGCTAGCTGGATTGGATTCCTCGGCATCGGTGACCGCGGCAGACCGCCTGTGTGAAGACCTCCGGGTCTCGAGAGACCTGGAGACGGCGGGACCGGTGGTTCTGCTCCCGGACGGCTCCATCCTGGTCGCGGCCTTCGGCGAGCCGAGGGCCACGGGAAGGGATGCCGACGCCTGCGTCATGAAGATCCGGCCCGACGGCGGCAGGGACTGGGCCGCAGTCCTCGGGAGGGAAGACGAGGAGGTCTACAGGATTGCCGGTCTCGGCCTTTTCGGTGACGGGGCCTTCCTGGTGGCCGGCACATCCGGGTGCGGCGCAGTCAAGCCTTTCTGCAGGATCTACTCGGGCTCCGGCCTGTACTGTTCCGAGGTTGCGTTTCCGGACACGCTGGCACCTGTCGCCGCCGCCGGAACACCCGAGGGTTCGGTCGTCGTGGCTGCCATGAGCAGCCCGGGGACATTTGTCCTGATGTGGATAGACCGGCAGGGGCGGATGGTCCGCCTGGCCGGCCTGGATCAGGCCGCGGCGCAGTCCCCCGATGCGATGGTCGAGACGATGAGCGTCGGCTGCAGCGGAAGGATCTACCTCTGCGGGAGCAGCTATCCGAATCCATGGATCTGCTGTCTCGCCCCCAATGGTGGCTACCTCTGGTCGGCGATCTGGGATGGGGAGGGCAGGATCACCGATATCGAGGAGACCGGCCGGGGAGGCGTTGCGTGCTGCGGCTGCACCGGCCTGGGGAACTCCAGGATGAGCGCCGTCCTGACGCTCTATTCCCGGGATGGCTCCCTCCTCTGGAGGCGACTCTACGAGGACGGCGAGTATTCCTCGTTCGAGAACATGACTGTACTCGAAGACGGAGGCTTCCTCCTTGCTGGATCCTGCGATCTCTCTGGATCCGACGATGTCGGGTCGGAGGCCTTCCTCGTCTCCACCGGACCCGACGGACTGCCGGACCTCGAGCAGCCCGGAGACGGCCCGGCCGGGAGGGGTGGAACGCGCTTCCAGAGCCTCTTCCAACCGTCCGGCACGATCGTGGCCTGCGGGGTCTACGACTCCCCCGAGGAGGCTTGCGAATCCGCGGCTCACGCTGCGGACGCGGCAGACCTCGAGCCCGGGGTCCTGTGGATCCCGGACTACCCCTCGCTCTCGGGCTCCGAGGGCTGGCTTGCCTACCTGGTTCCCGAGACAGTCGACGGGAACGGATGGACCGAGCTCTGCACCGTGCTGCAGTCCGGCTGGCCCGACGCGTATCTTGTCTGGGTCGGATACGGGATGGACAACAGCAGAAGGGCTCTGCTTCCCTGAACGCACTGAATGGAGGAATGGAGTGAAGATAGACATCGACACGCTCGAGAAGCAGAAGGACATGGCCGGCAGGCATGGCGGCGCAGTCATGTCCCTTCTGGGGCTGGGCGGCGCCCTGGATGACCTGCCGCTGTTCCATCTCGAAAGAGGGCTGCTGGGGGGGAGCGGAGAGGTCTTCGGACAGGACAGGCATGTCAAGTTCAAGAGCGACAAGGGTTTCTCTAAACTCAAGGATTCACGCACTGTCGAGTACGGAAGCATCACGGACCTGGAGCATGTAGGTGCTGCCAGCTGGCAGAGATGGGTGTTCCGCAGCCCTTCCGGCCCGATCGAACTGACCCTCGTCTGCTACGGCTCACACAACGGGATCGACCCGGGCGAGCACATCTGGTACGATGTCGACACCTTCCCTGCGCGCTCCGGTGCATTCTACAGGACAATCGGGGCGATACTCGGCAGGACCCCGCTCCATTCGAGCTTCGAGGATCCCGCCGGAGTACGATCGAAGATAGAGGATGCAGTATCCGCGTTCGAGTCGTCGGACAGGCTGTCCTCCGGCTCCATATCGCAGCCGGACGTCTATGCACCCTGGACCGCCCTTTACAACTCCTTCTGCACCTTCCTGGGGGGGGCGGCCTCTGCAGGGACATCGAGCATCGAGGCATGGACCGACCTGTTCCTGAGACTCGATGCCTTCTACGGCAGGATAGTCAGGAGATTCAGGACCGAGATCGAGAACCTCGGTGGAGCAGGACTGCTCGGCAGGGAATCTGCGATACTGAGCCTCAGCGACCAGTTCGACAGGCTGTCCGCGATCTGGTACCTGAGGCAGATTCTGCGGCTCCACCTTGCCGAGAAGCACCTCCCGGAGGACAGGATCCGCCACTGGACGCTGAAGCTCCTGAAGCCCAGGGCCAGGAGATACTCGAACGAGCTGAAGATACAGCTTCCCGCACCCTCGGAGTTCGACGAGCAGCTTGCAGAGCTCGAGAGGTGAGCCGGCCCCGACCTCTCAGTAGCGGGGGAGAGATGCGGCAGCCCGGATGGCCGAATCGGCGAGGGTAGTCTCCCCAGCTTCCGAGGCTACGCATGCCAGGTGCTCGAGGATGTCGAGGAGATCCCTGTCATCGAGCCACAGGCTGACAGGGCTGCCATGCTCCTCGAATCCTGCCGCGTCGAGGAACCACAGCGAGTCAAGTCCGCACTGCTCGTAAGCATCACCCGCACAGGTGTAGGCGTCCACGGCTCCCTGGAAGTCCCCTGCCGATGCCAGCCGTTCCGCCTCGCACCTGGAGGCGCGAAGGAACCTGACGGCCATCTCCCCGCCGTTGTAATACCAGTCGGGGTACAGGACTCCGGAGATCGAGAGCGAGGCCTCCTCCACCCGACCGGCGTCGAGAAGCTCCAGGGTCTCCTCGAGGGCGTCCTCAGACGGGTCCTCCCTGTACTCGTCCACCAGCTCGAATCCTCCCCCGCGCTCCTCCCAGACTGCGTAGAATGTCAGCATGTGGAAAGGCACCTGGGAGGCAAGGACCAGTCGCATGGAGTCCGGCTCCCACCAGGCCCACGCCTTCGCATCGTTGAACGGCCCTGTGAACTGGAGGGTATCCAGCACTATCCAGCCGTATCCGGAGTCGAAGGCTGCCAGGAGTTCTGTGACATCGGTCGCCCGCACCGGCACGAGGTCCAGTCCGGCGGCGCCGGGGGGGAGCAGACTGTCCGGGTACGATTCCACCGGTATCGCGAGCCGGTCGTCGCCTTGATCGAGCCTTGCCTTCTGGATCTCTCCGCCGGCCGGTACGGGGCCTGCGGCGAAGGATACGATTGCCGCCCATGTCAGGAGCATCAGGGGGACCCCCGTCTGTTCGCGATGCACTCGCAGGGAATGTGGCCCTGCCTGACGGGACAGGCACTCTCAGCAGGCGGGGCCCGCGTCACCGCGGGCCCCGCACGGAAGGGCCGGAGAGCTATAGCTTCGTTACGGACAGGCTGGCCATGGCCCCTGTGGGATCGGTCACCCTGGCAACGTAAATGCCTGAGGGGATGCCCGCTCCGCTCAGGTTGAAGATCTCCTGGAACGGCGCTTCGATGATTCTGCGACCGGAGAGGTCGAAGAGCTCCAGCGTCGCGCCGGGAGAGAACCCCGTCCCGACCAGCGTGGTCATCCCGCCGAACGGGTTCTCGCTCACGGTGAGGCCGACCGCCGAACCGCCCTCGCCCTCCTCTACGCCCAGCCCGTAGTCCAGGTCGATCTGGTAGATCGTGTTGTCGCTGGGGTTGCTCACCCAGAGATACCTGTGACCCCCTGAGGTGCTGAAGGCCATCCCTCTGACGCTGGGCACGAGGTCGCAGGCGTAGGTCAGAGTTCCGACCGAATTGTAGGCCCGGATCGGGGAGTCAGCCTGATTCGTTGCGACCCAGATGTCGCCGGTCGAGTTGTTGTTGGTACCTTCGCGGGCGATGTCGTAGGTAACGAGACCTGTCGGGAGGGATCCCGTCTGGGTCGGCTGTATCGTCGAAGGTAGGGGAAGAGGCGAAGCAGTGTAGATCTGATTGCCTGTGCCGAGGAAGTAGGCCGCCGTCGAGCTGCTGCCAGCACCACCACCCACCGGGTAGTATGTGCCGCCGCCTCAACCGTCGCACCACAGAACGGTTGTGCCTGCAAGAGAGCCGGCAGTCGTGTACTTGTACACTGTCGCAGTTCCAGCCGTCACATAGAGGAGCGATCCGCAGTAACCGATTCCGTCCGGGCTGGCAATGGCCGGAGACACGAGGAACGAGCTCTGCACTGCGCCGGTCGCCGGATCCAGCTTGTAGACATAGCGGGTGCCGGTCAGGGCCCAGAGGTAGTCGGCTCCGTAGGCGAGCCCGACCACCCCTGCGGACGGGGCGGGGTAGGTGTTGACTATCTGCGGCGCAGCGGATGCGAGCACTACGCAGACGAGAAGCGCAATAACGGCCTTCTTCACCCTTCACCTCCCTTGGATACCGATGTGACCCGAGCAAGCTGCCGCTCATACAGCAGGCAGAAATATCCGTCAACTCATGTCAATAGTCAAACCCTACCTGTGTTGCGGGTAGAGCGGTTCACTGGTCGAGCTGTCATGCATATAGGTCTTAGAACCTGCGCCTGGATGCATCCGTGGAGTGGCTTCCCGCTCGACGACGACGCCAGGTTGCAGGATGACGAGCAGGAAGAAATGCATATATTATTCGTGTCAGAAGCGTTTTGACACTTGCCCGCCTCTGTCCGATTGGACTGCAATGCTCCCCAACGGCCTGTTATACCGCCTCGCGATGAAGGCGAGACCCTTCGTCATACGGAGGTGGTACGATCTCATGTCCAGAATCGACCGCCACGACACGATGCTCTTCATGAACTACGGCTGGGCGGACCTCGATCCGCAATCCCGCCCGATCCAGCTCGACGCTGGAGACGAGAATGACCGGTACTGCATCCAGCTCTACTACCGAGTCGCAGGTGCTGCAGATCTCGGAGACAAGGATGTTCTGGAGATAGGCAGCGGAAGGGGCGGCGGCGCATCGTGGGTGATGAGAAGGTTCGGGCTCAGAACCATGACCGGGCTGGACTTCTCGCCAGCCGGGGTAGGCTTCTGCAACAGTCACTACCGCGTGCCCGGACTCTCTTTCGTGACCGGGGATGCAGAGGCGCTGCACTTCGAACCGGACTCCTTCGACGCTGTGATCAATGTGGAGTCTTCGCACTGCTACGGATCCATGGACAGGTTCCTCGCAGGTGTGTTCAGGGTGCTCAAGCCCGGAGGATGCTTCCTCTACTCGGACTACCATTCGCCCGAAGGGCTCTGTCGCGTGCGGACTCTGCTGGCCGACTCGGGCTTCGAGACCGTATCCGAGGAGGACATCAGCGCCAACGTGGTCAGGGCGCTGGAGCTGGATGACGACAGGAAGGCGTCCCTGATCGACCGGCTGGTTCCCAGGATTCTCAGAGGTCTGTTCCGCGAGTTCGCGGGGATGCAGGGCACATCGACCTTCAACGGCGCGTTGCGCAACGGGACGAGGAAGTACTCCCGCTTCGTCCTCAGCAAGCCTGCACGCCGCCTCCCGTTCGACGCGGATGCAGCTCCGCGCCGTTCCGTGTCATTCGCATTCGGGCAGATGGGGGAGTCGGCTGTCTGACGGTTGCTCACCGCACGCCTGACCGAGCACGGAATACAGGCGGACTCGGTCATCGCATGTCCGATGCGAGTCGTGTCCGGTACCCTCGGCAGATGCTCCGCAGACGAGCTTCGCGAACCGCTCGACATCTTCGACGGCCTCCGTGCCGGCTCGGGCTCGGACCCCTCTCCTTAGTCTCCGAAGCGGAGCGGGAGGCCGGGGAGGTTCGCTGTCGCGAGGGCCTCCTTACCGCCCGTACACACCTCCGGCGAAATGCGGAAGCCGCTCCCTCCGCATCACGCCCTCGGTTATGATCGCGTGATGCGTCGGTGTCGGCTGCAGGAGTCGAGGCTCGACCATCCGGTGCTCGAGCCGGCAGATGAATGACCGGCCCGAGCAGTCGCCGGACAGCCGGATCCAACCTGGAGGCGGGTGTTGTCGGGTTTGTCGAAGATCCTCCTTTCCGCTTGCGCCGTACTCCCGGTGTGCAGGATTGCGGACGCCGACTCAGCCATGCTCCATACCTCCACGGACGGCCGGACGGTGGTCCCTCTGGAAACGACGGCAGTCGCGATGACAGCCGAGACGGTCATGGTGACTCCGTCCGGCGCCGCATTCGACCTACGGGACCCGGTCGGTCTCCGGGTGGACTGCGTCTTCCACTTCGTGAACAACGGGGACGAACCTGCGACATCTGAGATGGGCTTCCCGTTCGAGTCGCTTTTCGCGCCGGGGTACATGAGCAGGGACTATCTGGAATTCCCGGCGGAGGCGGGAAAGGCGGCGGGATTCGCTCCGCTCCTGCCGATGGTCGCGCAGGGGAGGGACTGGCGTGAGCCGGGCTTCGCGATGTTCGAGGCCGACCCGCCGCTGGAGGCGCGCTATCTGGCCGTACTTTCCCACCTGGAGGATTCCGTCCTCCACGGGAGCCCGCCCGCGAACCCCGCTATCAGGAGCCTGTTCGGGCTCACCGGCTGGTTCGTCGAGGGCATGGAGTCCCCGGCGCTCTTCGCCTATTCGGACTACGGGTTCCCGTCCGGGTGCCGCGGCACCGACACGATCTCGTGGTGGACCGATTCCTCGGAGGTCCCGCTGATCCGTGCCGAGGTGCTGGCGGAACCACTGTCGGCGGTGCCCTTCGCCTACCAGACACCGTCTCCTCCTTTTCCTCCCACGCCGCAGGTGAACTCGGTCCTGAACGACGGGGACCTCCTCACGGGCTGGCGCAGCGGCCTCGAGGACGGCAGCCACGGGGAGATACTGGAAGTCTTCATCTTCCCTCTGCCCGGCATGGAGCCGACGATCCTCCACGGCTTCTGCCTGGTGAACGGCTTCGGATGGGAGCCAGGACTTCCCAGGGGTCACCTCGTCAGAGTCCTCGTGAGCGTCGACGGAAGTCCGGTCTGCACGGCCGAACTCGCCGAGGGGCCTGCCTGGCAGCGCGTCGAGTTCCCGGAGGCTCTCGAGGGGGCACGGGCACTCTCGCTGGAGATAATCGAGTCCGTCCCCGGTGGGGCCGGCTCCGCCGCCGGCATCTCGGAGATGCGACTCTACTGATCCCCGGGAGCCGGGACCTCGGCGGCCTGCAGGGAGACGCAGGCGAAGCCGTGTTCTGCATGGATGTGAAGGCTCATCCGTAGTTGAAACCGTGATCGGGAAAGAGGGTGAGCACAAGCCCGCCATCCCTCCTCCCCAGCCTCACCGCCGCAGCCATCGCAGCACCGCTCGAGTATCCTGCAGGGACTCCCCAGCGCCTGCGCACGTATCCAATCCAGAACGCCGCCTCATCGGGATCCACCTCCTCTGTCGGGATCCCTTCCAGGCGCCTGTGCAGCGGCACTCCCCCCGGATCGAGCCTGCGCATCCCCGGGATGCCGCCTTCGACGGAGGGTACTACCGCCACGATCCGCATCGCCGGGTTATGCGGAAGAAGTGCTTCGGACAGCCCGATCAGGGTGCCGCCCGTGCCGACCGCCAGCACCAGCGTGTCCGGCATCCGGCCTTCCAGCTGGCCGAGGATCTCGGGCCCGGTGCCCGACCGGTGGGCATCAACGTTCGCCTCGCTCCCGTGCTGGTCGAGATAGAGGCATTCCACCCTCCCGGACGATGCTTCCACGGCCCTGGTCCTGGCACCCTCGGTGCCCTCATCTGCCGGGGTGACCGTCACATGAGAGCCCAGAGACCTCATCCGCTCTATCCTGCTGCGTCCGGCACTCTCCGGCACGAACAGCCTCGAATCCAGCCCGAGGTCGTGCGCCAGCAGGGACACACTCACGCCGGTGTTCCCGGATGAGGCCTCGACGAGCACCGGATCGAACGGGTGGTCCCATTGCTCCAGCGCTCTGGATACGATGTTCCTTGCTACCCTGTCCTTTACGGACAGGCCGGGATTCAGGGCCTCCACCTTCGCCAGGATTGTGTACCCGGTTGATCCGGCCGGTGTGAAGTCGTGAAGGGGGGTCTGTATCGAGCCCCTGTTACGGGGTCTCGTTTCGACGAGGTCTGCTGTTCCTTTCCTGATCGCCTGCTCGTTCATCTCCCGCTCCCCTGTTACGTGCCGTAGTCGATTCCTCCTTCCGTCCACCGGCGCGACAACAGGTACAGGTCGTCGGACGAGCATCATGCTCACGGTCGAATCCGTTTCCGACTCCCTGTCTGCCGAACATCAGCATCTCCTCCCTGCTCCCGTAAATGAAAAACCCGCCGGGGGCGGGTTGCGGCGTCTGCCGGACTTGCCCCCCGCCTCTCAGTCCATCCTCTCGCAACATGAATAGAGCATGATCGTCCTTCCTTTGACGCGCGATGATAGGATATGCTCCGTCATGTCGTCAACAGCAGCTTCGGAACCGGTCCAGGGCCCATACCCACCTCCTGACCCTTCTCCTGTACTCCTCGTACTCGGGGCCGAACAGCCGGGCAAGGCTATCCTCCTCACGTCTTACTACCAAGCGGTCGAGCAGGAGTGTCGCGGCAGGAACCAGGACGGCGGCCCAGAGCCAGCTTCCCCAGAGAGAAAGCCCGGCACAGGCCGTGGCGAGCCCCAGGTAGGCAGGATTCCGGGATAGACGGTAAGGCCCGCCTGTCACGAGCCTCGAGGGAGCCTTCGCGGTATCCACGGTCATGCCCGAGAGCCTCAGTAGAAGCAGCGAGGCCGCGAGGAGAAGTGATCCGGCAACCGTCAAAGCCGGGCGGCCGGAGAAACGAGCCAGCCGGACAGCCGGGGAGATGGCGCCAGGCAGATGTCGACGCCGAAGCCGAGGACGACAGCGGTGAGAAAGTAGAGCCCCGGAACTGCCGACATGCCCTGGAGCTGGTGCGAGCCGCCTTTCCTGGTCAGTCTCACCGGCTCTCCGCTGATTCCCCTGCCGGGACGGGCTCCAGCAGGAACACCCGGGCGAAATCCGGAGGGTCGTCGGACCATGCCGCGATGCGGCCCCCGCCCATGGCGAAGCGCCAGTAGCCGCCGTCTGCGCCTGCACCCTCGACTCTCACGATGCTGAGGAGGCTGCCGGTACGGTCGTACACGTCGAATGTCGGCTCGTCGACCGTCCCCCTAAGGACCCAGATTGTCCCGTTCTCTCCTGCCAGGACCTGCCTCACCTGGAAACGCCATGGATCCGGGTTGTAGTCCAGCGGCAGGCTGCTGCCCATGGAGGCGAGCTTGCTCTCGATGAAAGCCTTCTCCAGGGCTATCTCCTCCTCGCTCCTGGGAACCCTCTCCACGGGGATGTCGATGGAGAGGAACTCGGTGCCGCCGGGGCGGTAGCCCGTGACGGAGTAGCTGTCGGTTCGCATAGGGGCTACGAAGACGTTCCCTTCTTCATCCACGGCCCAGGTCGCGTAGTAGAAGAGGGTTTCGATCACTGTCGTGGTCAGGTCTTCGGGGTCTATGGGGATACGCTCCTCGGTGTAGACTACCGCAGGCTCGCCTGCCATGTCGAACCGCCCGATGAAGTAATCCATCGCGATCTCGGTTTCGGTCATCTCCATCCTGTAAGAACCTGCTACGAAGGAGGAGTCCAGTGCAGGGACGGGGAAGAACGGCGGGTCGTTCGCGAACGGTATCCTGACGCCCAGGTCGGTCATCGCGGTGTCCAGCAGGTGGACTCCGCCGGTGAAGATGTCGCAGACCAGCAGCCTCCCGTCGTTCAGCAGGACGAGGTCGCTGGGATTCAGGTACTCGCCGGGACCTGATCCTCGCCTCCCTGCACTCCGCACGAACTCCCCCGATGGGGTGAAAAGGCTGACTCTGCAGCCCGTTCTGTCCAGCACCAGGATCGAGCCGTCCGGCGCTGCAGCCACCCTCTCGATGACGTTGAAGACATAGCTCGAGTCGCCGGTTTCGACACCGATCGAATCGGTCACGACGAGGATCAGCGTGTCAGGGCCGGCTGCCGTGACGGGGCCACTCCCGTTTCCTCCGCAGGAGGCAATGAAGGCTGCTGCCAGAACCGTGATCGCAATCCGAAGAGTGCGGCTTCTCATGCTGCTCCTCCATTCCCGGTCAGGGAGAAGAGACGAGGCGATACGCCTGCCGGTTACATCCCCTGGCTGAACGCGATCCGCATACCGACCTGCTTCGACGCCGGTCGGCGCACCGGGGATCCTGCATCTGTGCGCTCGAGTGCTATCTTTGCTCCAGGAAAACGGCGTACGACCAAGGGAGGCATGAGCCGCTTGGATTTGACGGCCGTCCTCTCGCCTGTTCGGAGCTGGGTGGACGCCTCTCTCACGAAGAGCATCTGCCCCCCGCGGCTGGGTCTGCCGGGGAGACTCCCGGAGGCTCCGGGCGGAGCTGTGCCTTCGAACAGCACGGCGCTCAGTGCCGGGATCGGCGGGGCATGGCGCTGCTGACCTTCCTCCTCACCGACATCGAGGGCTCCACGGGCAAGTGGCAGGCATTCGCAGGCTCGATGCCGGAAGCTCTGGAGAGGCACGACGGCATCCTGAAAGCAGTAGTGCAGAGGTGCGGCGGAAGGGTCTTCAAGCATACGGGTGACGGCATCGCAGCCTGCTTCGACAACGGCCGAGCCATCCACTGCTGCATAGCGGCACAGGAGGCCCTGCAGGCGGCCGACTGGTCCGATGTGGGCGGCATTCGCGTAAGGTTCTGCGTCTTTCGCGGGGAGGCCGGAGAGAGGGAAGGGGATTTCTTCGGTCCCGCCCTCAACGGCGCGGCCAGGATGCTCTCGGCCGCATGGGGAGGACAGGTTCTTGTCAACGAAGAGGCTTCGGGCTCAGAGCAGCTCCCTGAGAACGCAAGCCTGGAGGATGCCGGTGTCCACGTCCTGCGGGATCTGCTCGCCCCCCAGCAGATCTACATCCTGAGACACCCTCGCCTGCAGGCGGAGTTTCCAGCGCTCAGGACTGTGTCGAGCCGGCCGCAGAATCTGCCAGTTCAGCCCACCCCGTTCCTCGGTCGCGACCGTGAACTAGCCGATCTTGCCTCGATGCTCTCCGACCGGGACTGCAGGCTGTTGACCATCCTGGCACCGGGGGGAACGGGCAAGAGCCGCCTCGCGGTACAGGCCGCCGCCAACGCCATCTCGCGCTTCAGGCATGGAGCATACTTCGTTCCTCTGGAGGACATCGGATCGGGCTCGATGATCCCCGGCAGGATCGCCTCCTCGATGTCCTTCATGTTCTCGGGCGCCGAGGAGGAGGAGGCTCAGCTCTCCAGGTTCCTGTGCGACCGCGAGACGCTGATCGTCGCGGACAACTTCGAGCACCTCTCGGGAGAGTCGGCCCTGCTCTCGAGGCTGCTCGCCCGCAGTCCTGGACTGAGATTCCTCGTCACATCGAGGCACAGGCTCAATCTCAGAGAGGAAAGATTGTACGAGCTCGCAGGTCTCGATCTTCCGCTGCCCGACGGCTCGGACCTGGAGCAGCGCGACGCTTCCGCACTTCTCCTTGCCTCGGCGAGAAGGACGCTTCCAGGATACGAGCCGGCGGCCGGGGATCGCGCTGCGATCGCCTCGCTCTGCCGGCTGCTGGATGGAAACCCTCTCGCCATAGAGCTTGCCGCATCCTGGATCAGGACGACCCCTCCCGCGGAGCTCTGCAGCGAGCTGGAGAGGAATCCTGGCATCCTGGACGAGGCGCCGTCCGACATCCCGGCAAGACACAGGGGAATGGAGGCGGTGTTCCAATACTCCTGGCGCTTGCTGGACTCCGGTGAGCGCACCGCACTGGCAGGTCTCTCCGTGATGTCCGGTGAATTCGACTCTGCGGCGGCCGCCGGGGTTTCCGGGTGCGATCTCGCAACCCTCAGGCACCTCATGGACCATTCGCTTCTCAGGAGCCGCTGCCCGGGCCGCTTCGCCATGCATCCCCTTGTGAGGGTGTTCGCCCGGCGAAAGCTCGCCGAGAACCCCGGGGAAGAGGAGGCGTGCCTCGAGAGACACGCGAGGTTCTTCGCGGGAAGGCTTGGAAAGTGCGCCGACGTGAGCGGAACGGGCATGAGCACCGAGAACCTCGACGCGATAGAAGCGGACCTCCCGAACCACCTTCAGGCATGGGAGCGGGCGGTGTCCCGATGGAGCCCCGAGGATCAGGCTGTCTTCCACACCTGGCTGAGCGTGTACTTCCAGATGCGCAGCAGGCTGGTTTCGGCGATCGAAATACTGGAGGCCAGGCTGTCTGTCGCACGAGCGCGCTCCGAGCTCGAAGCCGGCGCCCCCGAACACAGGAAGCTCCTGGCGGGGCTCCTGAACAGGAAGGGCACCTTCCAGACCATGCTGTCGAGGTGCAGCGAGGGTGAGGCCAGCCTGAACGAGGCCCTCGGCATAGCGAGGGAGATGGGAAACGAACTCTTCGAGGCCAACATCCTTGCCACCCTCGGGAGCATAGCAAGCCGGAGGGGCGATTTCGCCACAGCGGGCGAGATATGGGGTCGGACCCTGGAGATAGCCAGGAGAATGGACAATCACAGGGCGATCGCCGGGATGCTCTCCAACCTCGCAGTGATAGACAGGCGCGAGGGCAGGTTCGCCGAGGCGCTGGCGAAGAACCTCGACGCGCTCGGGCACATCAGGATGGTGAAGGACCCCTACATAGAAGCGACAATCCTCTCCAGCGCGGCCCAGCTCGTGTTCCTCGAGGGCCGCATCGAAGAAGCGACGGCGTACGAGAAGGCCGCCCTCGAGATCAGAGAGGGCATGGGCGACAGGCTGGGCCGGTCTCTGTCGCTTTCCTGTCTGGCCGAGTTCATGGCGGAGAGCGATCCGGACGGAGCGCTGGACCTACTGGCTGCGAGCCTCGCGCTGGCAGTCGAGCTGGGCGACGGCATGCGCCAGGCTCAGATACTCATCGCAAGAGGCAGAATCATGGCTGGAAGGGGCGACATTGCCGGGGCCTCGGAAGCCGTGGTCATGGCCCGGAAGGCCCTGTCGGGTCTGGAGAACGAGCAGACGCTCGAAAACCTCGAGAAGCTGGAGAGACAGATAGAGACGCAGAGAAGGGGTCCAGAAGCGGGGTGACGCTCGCATGTCGGCCCTGGCTCATGTGTCTTCGGCTTCAGACCGCCGGGTCCGACGGGCTGTCGGAGCGGAAGGCGAGGGCAGAGGAGGAGATGATGTCTTTCTTCGGCAAGCTCAAGCAGGGGCTGGGAATCGGAACTGCCGCAATCGAGCTCACGGTTCCTCCGCAGGTGGTCGGGACGAGCGGAGAGATCAGGGGCAAGCTCACGATCACCGGCAAGAGCGACCAGAAGGTGAAGGCGATCAGGGTCCGGCTGATGGAGACCCATACGACCGGGCACGGCGAGGATAGGAAGTCAAGGGAGTACACGCTCGGCGAAGCAGCCCTTCACAGCGGAGAGCCCTTCGATCTCAAGGCGGCCGAGGTGAGGGAGTTCGATTTCGTCCTGCCGTTCAGCCTGGCCAAGTCGAGCGCTCAGGCGCTCGCCGACAGGGGCGGAGCCCTGGGCGCGCTGGGGAAGGCTGCCGTACTGGCGGGGGGAGAGAAGTCGGAGTTCCATGTGAGGGCGGTGGCCGACCTCGAGAACGTCGCGCTAGACCCTACCGACAGCAAGCCGGTGAAGCTGGTCTGAAGCAGTGCAGCGAGGAGCTCCGGCGGACGCGGCCACCTGAGCGATTCGCAGCAGGCCTTTCACAGACGCAGATGCGGCGTGGTCCAGGAGCGGGTCAGAGCCGCCCGGGCCGCGCCGCGCAGGAACGGTTCGAGACGTAGGCGCGGTAGAAGTCGAGCACCGTCCTCGTGAAGGAGTGCTCAGCGTCCTCGTCGGCAATCGCCCTGGGTATCCAGAGCCAGCTCATGATCACGTACTCGTCGGGGCTTCCTCCGACGTTCCGGTAAAGCCTGCCCTGCTCCATCACCTCGTCGTGCCATCTGTGGTCCCTGCCGCCGTCCCGGATCGGGGGATCCCAGTTGCCGGCCTCCGAAGCCCAGTACACCAGCCCGAAGGGAATTCCTTCGCCCCTGCAGAAGTCCTCGATCTCGCGGACTCCCGCCCAGGATCCCGTCCCGAGGTCGAAGAGCCTCCAGTCGGGATCGAGCGTAAAGCCGTCCAGAGGAGGCTCTCCGAGTTCTGCCAGCTCGCTGTTCAGAAGGCGGACGATCTCCTCGATCTCCTCCACGCTGAAGTAGGGATAGGGCTCCAGCAGAACCACTCGTCCTCCGAACTCGCTCCTCACCAGTTGGATGTAGATCGCAACCTCGCTGGCGGCGTACTCCGTTCCGGGGGGCTCCTCCAGCTCGTCCATCCTGCGGAAGGGCTCGTCAAGCGTGAACTGGACTATGTCCGCACCCCAGCTCTCCAGAAGCCTCCAGTGCTGGCTGAAATGGTCGAAGGCCTGCCTGCCCGTCGGATACAGCTCGTGCAGACAGGTGGTCTCCACCGCGAAGTCGATACCCCAGGCATCGAGCGAATCGAACACTGCAGGCATCATGTTCGCCTCGAAAGGGTCCTCCCAGCCCGGGACGAGGCGGAGAGGGCTGTCGTAGCCCGAGATGCAGTCGACGACCGAGCGAGTCTCGGCCCACAGGGGCGTGCTGTCGGGCCTGAAGAGGCTCTTGAAGGGAACGCCGTCGGACCACTGCACGCCTTCGAGATAGTAGCCGGGGGGAGGGCAGATTCTCAGGGTTGGACATGCCTGCTCCCTGCCGGCTCCGGCTCCTCCGACAGACACCGCAGAGCACGAAACGAGCATGGAGATCAGCGCTACGGACGCCGGCCCTGCGGACATGGGGTGCGCGATGCAGCCGTTCTGCATCGAACGAGACTGCCCCCGCCGACACCGGAGCTTCCGGGATCCTCCCGAGCGAACACCGCCGACGCAGGAGATCGCACCGCTGCTCGCCGAGAGGACGGGAGCGGATCTCACCTTCGGATACCCAGGCCCGAAGCGGCCAGCCTCTCCAGGTACCCCCCGGGTCCGTGCATGGCTTCCACATCTGAGGGATCCGGCTCGACAGGCTTCCCCGGCCTCGACAACACGGAAGCCAGTGAGGTGCCTCCTTCGAATCCCCCTTGCCCGGACCTCTCCATCGCTGCAGCCCCTGCAACGGCCGCTCCGAGAGCGGCACCCGCACTTCCGACAGGTACGACAGTGCGGTTCCAGATGGCGGCTATGCGTCTAAGGACTCCGTCGCTGACGGAGGCTCCACCTGTCACGAGAAGAGGGATCTGCCCGCACCCAGACAGATGTCCTGCGTGGAGCCATACCGCCCCGAGCGAAGACTCGACTATTCCTGCATAGTCGGTTCGGAAGTCCGGGGTGTCGTAGCCGATCCTTGTTGGGCCCGAGGCCGGGGACGGAGGAAGCGACTCGGTTTCGACCTGCCAGATGAAGATCCTTCCCGAGTTGCCGCAGGGAGTCGTCCGAAGCGCTTCTTCGGATGCCGGATAGTCGTCTCTCGGGAGGCCGTGCATCGTCCTCACGCCGTCCCACCTCAGCGCTCCGTTGGTGCGGCAGGCGAAGACGAAAGGCCTGTCCAGTCCGTCGTACATGGCGCTGACCGCGCCCCTGTCGTCCTCGATCCTGCCGTCCGAGCCCGCCATGAAGACGAAGCTGGACCCAAGGCTGAGCAGCGGGCCTTCGGCCATCACCTTTGCCTGGCAGTTGTCCCCGGAGCCGCACACGACGGCGCAGGAGCGGTCGAGACCGTACCTCGCCGATACGAACTGGCATGCACGACCCTGAATCGAGAGCGCCGAGGCCAGCGGAGGCAGCTTTCTGCGCAAGGCGGCAGCCCCGCCGGGAAGGCCGTCAGCCGCTGCCGCGAGCATGAGGCTCGACCACCTCCTTGCGCGGTAGTCCATGAGCGAAGTGCCGCAGGCGTTGCCGTAGTCCAGCCCGGTATCCGCGCTTCCCGTCATGATGCCGGAGAGAAGGGTGTTCAGGAGCTGCACACGGGAGGTGAAGGCATAGGCGCTCGGATGCGCCTTCGCCGTCTTCATGAGGCACGGGGCAGAGAAGCGCGGGGGCACGTTCGAGCCAGTGAGCCGGATGGCGGCCCTCTTGCCGCCAGCCTTCCTTCTGAGCCATGCAGCCTCCTTTGCGGTGCAGGCGGTCCTCCAGATTCGCGCGAACGGTATGCTGAAGAGGTCCGCAAGGACGTCCTGCAGTCGGAGTCCGCGAGGATAGTCGGCCACCGCCAGCGACTCGAGAAGGACGGGTGCGCTCTCGCCGAGGAGCACGTGTCCGTGCTGCTGGACCGAGAAGTTCACCGCGGCGATCTCCGACATCGCCCTGCCGGCGTCGGACAGGACCTCCCCTACTCTGTCCAGGATGGCATCGAGTGCGGCGACATAGAGCATCGCGGGCTGGCATGCGTCGCCAGGCTCGGCTGGAGGAAGAATGAAGCCCTCCCCTAGCCCGAAACCCGACAAAGGGCCGTCGGGCTCGAAGCCGACGGAAAGATCCTCTATGACGATCGTGCGGCGGAATGCGTCTATCACGCAGGCGCTGATGCTCTGCGTGCCCAGATCGATCCCCAGCGACAGGGCTCCGGGAATTCCGGCACAAGAGTCACGAACGACCGGCGTACAGCTCCTTGGAGAGCTCGTGGGCCCTGGCGACGGCGTCCCGTACGAGGTCCTCCAGCTCCATGGACCGGCGGGCTGAAGCCAGATCCTGCAGTTTCGCTCTGGCCAGGAAGCCCGACTCGACCACCCGCATCACAGCCTCCCAGTTGCACACGGACCTCACGACACGGTCGATGCTCTGCTGTTCTGATTCGTAGGGCCTTGGCTGCATGTCGTGCTCCACCCAGCCGGCGTAGCCGGACTCCGAGAGCATCCCTGCGATTGCGAGCGCCGCAGAACAGGGTGCGACACCGAAGTCGACGTCGAACTTCCCCGCTCCGCCCAGGCGCACACCGTCACCGCCCTGGCTGTTGGCGTGGACGTGGACTACGGCGCCCTCCAGAATTGCCGCGGCGTAGTCCTGCACCAGGTCGAGGCCCGCCATCTCGGTGTGGCCGAACTCGTTGATGAGTCCGAAGCCCGAGACGTCCACTCCGGCCGATCTCAGCCGCCCACGCAGTGCGAGGACGTCGGAGGAGGTCTGGTAGAGCATGGCGGGGTGTCCCTCGTTGGGCTTGGGTTCCACGCCCACCCTGATGCGAGGGCTGCACTCGCAGGCTTTTCTCACGAGTGCCGCGATCGCCTCGTCGGCCCACCTGAGCATGTCCGCCAGGAGCGAGGTCGGGATCTCGTATCCCAGCGAGCCGTTCCACACGTCGAAGACCGCCGGGCAGTCCCCGAGGGATGCCGGGGCGAGAGGGCCGGCCAGGAGGTCGAGGGCGCGCATGGCGAACTCGCCCGCCGCCTTCCTCTCCCCCGGGTCGGGCGAGCCGATGCCGCCGTAGGCGAAATGGTAGTGCGCCCCCGGGGAGATCATCGAGAGGAACAGCCCCGAGCCCTTCAGTGCCTCGACCAGCGCGGCCGCCGTCTTCTCGCACACTTCGCGCTCGTAGTGCACGGCGAGGCCGAGCACGGTGTTCGAGGGGACCCTGGGAGCGATCCTCTCCCGCACAAGGTCGACGAAGCCCCCGGGTGTCATCCCCTCGAAGCCCGGCCTGATCCCGGAAGGGACGAAGCCGCCCTTCCCCGGATGGAAGGACCACCTGCAGACCGACTGGTACCTGATCGGGTATCCGCTGCTGTCAGTCATGCCTGTCACTCCTCGGGTGTGATTCCTGCACGGAACTCACATGAGGTCTCGGTGAGCTTCCGGGCAGCGCATTCCCGGCTTCATGGCAACATCCCCCTCGCTTGAAGAAAGGAAAGTACCAGATGGAGAACCCGGCGACAACTGGCAGAGGACGCGGGGGATGGGACGCTGCCGCCCTGTCTGTTGCTTCGCGGGGGGCGCGGAAGGATGTTCCCGGCCTGTGGAGAGGCTGAACGGCCAGGGGATTGTGGCAGGGCTTCAACGATCGGAGGCTCGCATGTGCTGCGAATCGGGGATCGAGGTGCTGCTCGGGCGCTCCAGCCTGAGGCAGTTCGCCGACAGGTACATCGAGAAGGAGATTCTCGAGCAGGTGCTCGACGCCGGGGTCCATTCGGCTTCCGGGGGCAACCTGCAACCGTGGAGCGCCATACTGATCCGTGAAACCGAGGCGAGGGCGAAGCTGGCAGGGATGTGCGGGCAGGAGTTCATGGCGAAGGCGCCCGTCCACCTGCTGTTCTGCCTCGACCTCCACAGGAACGAGACCATCGCCGGGCTGGGGGCCGCGCCTTACACGGCGAGGCACTCCTTCAGGCACTTCTGGATATCCTTCCAGGATGTGGTCATCGCGGCGCAGAGCATGTGCACGGCTGCGGACCTGCTGGGGCTGGGCTCGGTGTACATAGGAACCGTCATGGAGTTCCCAGGCGAGGTCCGGGCCATGTTCGATCTGCCCGAGGGCGTCTATCCCGTGGTGCTCGTGTGCATGGGCTACCCGGAGGAAGGCGTCGAGCGAAGGTCTGCGCCGAAGTTCAGGCGAGAGCACCTGGTGCACGACGAGAAGTACAGGGAGCCAGACCGGGAAACCCTCTGGGCGGACTACCTCGAGCGAGAGGGCGGCAGGCTGACACCGGTCACTCCAGCGAACGAGAAGACGTTCAGGGCCTCCTGCTCGGTGTCGGTGGACGACGCCTTCGCGATTGCGTGCATGAAGAGGGTGGTGGAGCAGGGCGGCTACAACCCCGTCCAGCGCAGGTTCGGCCTCCACTACCCCGCCGCGGCCATGCCCTGCAACAACCTCGACATCGTCGAGCAGATGAGCAAGGCGGGGCTCAGGTTCTTCGAGAAGTGGGAGCGCGAGGACAGGGCGCTGGAGGTGCTGGGCGAGAGGGACTGACCCCGGGAGGCTGAGCAGGGATCGGCAGGATTTCACGCAGAGACGCAAAGGGCGCAAAGAGGCGGATTGAAGGTTGGCTGCAAGCACAGCAGCAGCAGCACATTCACCACGAAGAGCACGAAGAGCAGGAAGAAGGTGGCAGCTCCAGGGTCAGCGACAGGCAGCAAAGCAGCAGCGCGTCGGGGGCAGAACCCGCAGATGCCTGCAGGCGGCGCTGCACTCCATTCGCAGGTTCTCCGCCCCGGTGAAGCCCCGGAACCACCTTTGCGGATGATCAGGAGAAGTACACACCGTCGACGGTGAGGGTGTACTCGTTCTGGTATGGCCCGAACACTATGTGGATCTTGAACTTGTGTGTGCCGTACTCGATCTCCACATGCCTTCCCGGCTCACCCGATTCATCGAATTCCGAAACAGTCGATCCGTTGATGAGGATCGATCCGCTCCCGCTCATCTGGTTCTGGTGTATCTCGACCGAATACTCGCCATCCTTCAACTTCACGCGCCACTTCTTCTTCATCTCTCCCCGCTCCCGCAGATGTCCGGGGCTTCCCTGTCCAGCAGTATCAGATCGGAATCATGCCCAGGAAGAACCTGTGCTGCTCGACCGGAAGGCCCTGGTCGCTCTCCACCCTGATCAAGCTGATCTCCTCCACCACCGGCTGAAGCACCGCGAAGACGAGGAGACTGCGCCCCCGCCAGTCCCCGTAGTATATCCACGGCTCCCACGTGGCCCACAGGGCCCTGACCTCTTCGTCCGTGAGGATGCCCGAAGCCCAGCCCCTGACTGTGTCGAAGGCCGCTTCGCAGGACTTGTCCACCTCTGGCAGCGGGAGGCTTTCGTCGCACGAAGACTGGTCCGCTCCGCAGGTCTTCGCCACGCACGTGATCACGCCGTTGTCCAGTCGGCGGAACTCCAGGTACTCGAAGGCCGTCTCCTCGAGCGGCATTCCCGGTTCTTCGAAGCCGTGAAGCGGAATCGGGAAACCGGTGTCCGTGAAGTCCACCTCGTAGTAGAGGAAACTGTCGGAGAAGCCGTCGGAGGGCCTGGTGACGCGGTTGGGGCCCTCGATCCTCCAGAGGTCCAGCGCCCAGTCGAAACCCGGAATGGTGACGTCGGCGAGGCTCGTCCTGTCATCCGCCGGGAGGCCGTCGTCGACCGGAGCGATGACTTCGATGCCTGTCCAGCGGATCATCGAGCCCAGTCCGCCCCCGTTCCAGAGCGGGCCGCCCCGAACATCCGGCTCCGGGTAGCAACCGGAGATCCTGCCGAGAGAGCCGACCGTCACTTCACCCGTGAACGGCGCCCCGTGGAAGTAGAGCACCGGCGCATCGACCGTGACCGGGGCCAGCCAGGGGGCCCCGGCCGAGCACAGGACCCTGACCGAGTCGCCGGAATAGAGCACAACGCCCCACTCGTGCAGGTCAATCGCGTCACGAGCTGCACCAGAGGCTGCGAGGCAGGCGAGAACGAAAACGGCAGAATGCAATTCCGGCCTCCCTTGGGGATTATGCCCGAAGATGCTGCAAGAGCGTCACAGCGGCCATGCTGCGGAGGTTGTCACGGAGACGGAGCCGGGGGATTCAGGCAGTCCGGGACTTGATCGGCTGCGGATCGATGCATGACCATGGCTTCGCGGGCGTCTGGCCGCGAGCGATGCAGGCCGTTAGAGTCTCTCTCCAATGTCTTCCGATGCGGCCAACGGAGGTTCACAAGTGGCTACCATGACACGTCCGACCATCATGCTGCTGATAGCCTGCCTGCCCATCCCGGTACAGGCCGGGCTCGACTACCCCGATGCTCCTCGGTGCGACCAGGTTGACGACTTCTTCGGAACGCCGGTGCCCGACCCGTACCGCTGGCTGGAGGATCTGGACTCGCCCGAGACCCGGGAGTGGATCGCCGCACAGAACGCTCTCACAGAGAGCTTCCTCTCGGCGATCCCGGAGAGGGGCTCGCTGAGAACCAGGATCCGCGAGCTTTTCGACTACGAGAGCTTCACGCTCCCCTACAGGCGCGGCGACCTCTACTTCTTCAGCGTGAACAGCGGTCTCCAGGAGCACTACGTGTTCTGCTGCAGCGACAGCCCCGGCGGAGAGCCCAGAGTGCTCATCGACCCGAACCTCCTCCCCCCGGAGCGGCACCTCTCCCTTGCGGGCACCAGCGTGAGCCATGACGGAGAATACCTTGCGTGGGGGCTCAGCTCGAGCGGTTCCGACTGGTCGGACTGGTACGTGACCGACATAGAGACAGGTGAGATGCTCGAGGACACGATCCGCTGGACCAAGGCGGGATGGGTCGCCTGGAACGCCGACGACACCGGCTTCTACTACAGCACCCCCCCACCGCCCCTGCCGGGAGAGGAGTACACAGCCCTCACAGAGGCCGAGAAGGTCTATCTCCATCTGCTGGGCACCCCGCAGGAGGAGGACAGCCTGGTATTCGAGTGCCCCGGCAGGCCCGAGCTCTTCCCCTCGGCGTACCTCACGGATGACGAGCGGTATCTGGTGATCGACGTGTACGACGGAAGCACGCTCGACCACAACTACATCTACTACATCGACCTGTCCCTGCCCCCCTCGGAGAGGGTCACCGAGGAGCTGGTGGGAAGGCTCGAAGCAACCTACAGCTTCGTCGGGAACGCTGACAGCACTTTCTACATCTGGACGAACCTCGGCGCGCCCAACGGGATGCTGGTGGCCATAGACCTCGAGTACCCGGATCCGGAGTGCTGGCGGGAAGTGGTCCCGGAACGCACGGAAGTGCTGGAGGGCGTGTCGCTGCTGAACGGCTCCAGGACGCTCGTCCTCCAGTACTCCAGGGACGCCTGCTCGCTGGTGGAGATCTGGAGCACTGACGGCGTCTTCGAGCGGGAGATCCCGCTTCCGGACCGCGGATCAGCCTGGGGCTTCGGCGGCAGGCAGGAGGACACCGAGACCTTCTACCAGTTCACCTCGTTCCTCTACCCGGAGGTCATATACCGGTACGACTTCGCGACAGGGGAGAGCGAGGAGGTCCGCAGGCCGGACATCGATGCCGACCTCTCCAGGTTCGAGAGCAGGCAGGTGTTCTACGAGAGCTACGACGGAACCATGGTGCCGATGTTCCTGGTGTACCCGCGCGACATGGCGCTCGACGGCGCCAACCCAGCCCTCATGACCGGCTACGGGGGATTCGGCATACCTATGAGCCCGTATTTCAACCCCTCGACGATCCTTTGGCTGGAGCAGGGCGGGGTGTTCGCGATGCCCTGCATCAGGGGCGGCGGGGAGTACGGCGAGGAGTGGCACCTCGCCGGAGTGGGAGCGAACCGCGAGAACACCTACGACGACTTCGCGGCCGCCGCCGAGTACCTGATCGCCGAGGGCTACACCTCCACACCCTGGCTGGGCATCGAGGGCGCCTCGAACGGCGGCACGCTGATCGGCGCCTGTCTCAACAGGAGGCCCGACCTGTACGGCGCCGCGGTACCCCAGATGGGAGTGATGGACCAGCTCCGCTTCCACCTCTTCACCTACGGCTGGTCTTGGACCCCGGAGTACGGCGACCCGGAGGACCCGGAGGATTTCGAGTTCCTGTACAGGCTCTCGCCCTACCACAACATCAGGGACGGGGTCGAGTACCCGGCCGTGCTGGTCACAACGGCCGACCACGACGACAGGGTCGTTCCCGGGCACAGCTTCAAGTACGCAGCGCGGCTGCAGGCGGCACAGGCGGGCGAAGCGCCAGTCCTGATAGCTGTCTACCCCGAGTCCGGCCACGGAGGGGCTGTCGGGCTCGCCGAGGCGCTGGAGAGGTCGGCGGATGTGTACGCCTTCCTGCTCGCGGTGCTCGGGGGGGATCAGAGGGCATCGGACGGATGCGGCGGAAGCGGTGGAGCGACTGCGCCTGCATCGGACTGAAGGCGGGGCTCACCTGCCGGCGGCACGGGGAGGTCTGCTCGATGCCGGGCAGCCTCCTAGAACCCGAGGACGCTCTCGATCGAGGGAAGCTCCGTCAGCTGGCTGAGCGCGAACACGAAGTAGAACACCAGCAGGCCGGCGGCCTCGAGGCGCTTCAGCTTCAGATCGCTTGTCACGAAGATCTGGATCACGACGGCGGCGAGCACGAGGAACGGCATCGCGAACCTGGTCATTCCCTCTGCAACCTCGATGGGCTTTATCAGGCAGCAGATGCCCAGCACCACGAGCTGGGTGAAGATGTTCGACGCGTAAACTTCACCGATGGTCACGTCAGCCTTCTTCTTGAACGTGGCGGACAGGCTTATGGCAAGCTCGGGCAGGCTCGTCCCGAAGGCGAAGAGAACAACCCCCATCGCGATCGCGGGGATGCCCATCGCCGTACCGAGCGTGGTCCCCGAATCCACCGCCAGCCTTGAACTGCCGACCACGCCGACAATCCCCACGAGCACCAGGAGGACTGCAATCGCCAGGCGGCTGCGCTTCCGAGCGAAGTCGGCCACGGGGAACTCCACGCTCTCGTGCGCCTTCCTGAGGACGCTGATGACGTAAGGGACATAGACGAGGATCAGCATCATGCCGTCAGAGCGCGACAGGACCCCGTCGAGGCTCATGAGCATCACCAGGGAGGACGACAGGATCATCCAGCTCGACTCGCGCTCCTGCACCTCCCGGTGCACGTCGATGGGCCTGAACATCACGCACACCGCGGTCACGAAGGTCAGCGTCACGAAGTTCGACCCGATGATGTTGCCGACCGAGATATCCGAGGCCCCCCTGGCTATGGCGAAGGCCGACACTGTCAGCTCGGGCAGGCTCGAGAGCACGCTGATCCCGAGTATGGTGATCACCAGCTCCTTGACATGGAAGGCTCTCGCCAGGGGCCCGATGTTTCTTATGACCAGCTCGGAGCTGCCCCAGAGCACCAGCAGACTGGTCACGAACAACGCTATCGATCCGGCCAATCGAACCCTCCAGTGCATGAGCCGTTGTACTCTAACGGAAATGAGGCGGCAGGGCGACCCCCTGCCGCTCTTCAGGCGGGTGCGGGCCTTCGACTGGAGGCGTGTACCGCCACCGCTCGCATCGCGGGGCCGGAGATGGCGGAGGGGCTGACATTTCTATACCGACCGGTATATTCAGAGGCGTGACAGGCGAGGCCCCTCCGCTCATGAAGGAGGAACCAAACGCTCTGGTTCGACATTCGCCCCTGGGAACACGCACACCAGTCCATGGAAGGCGGTGCGGGATCATGCGCCGGATCATCGGAGAACGCTTGTTGCTGACCATGCTGTCTGCAGGTGCCATCCTGCTGACGGCTCTCCCTGCACCCGCCTGGGCATCCCCGGAAAGGCAGGCAGGAACGGTTCGGGAGCTTCAGGCTCCGCTTCCCGGCGAGATCGGCCCGGACATTCACCGGCCCGCACAGGGACTGCCTGACTCCCCCCCGGAAGACCCTCAGGTCGGCGACTCGTGGCTCTGGTGGCTCTGGGTTCACGACCCCATGCCCCCGCATTTCGAGCAGGCTGTGTGCACCGTCAGGGGAAAGAGCGACAGGTGCTATGTCGTAGTGAGAGACGAGGAGTGGCTGGTATCGGTCGATCAGTCGGACGTGGATCTGATACTCGAACGCTGGGAGAACAGCTCGATCGGACCCTGGCCTTCCACCGGCATCTACGAACTCGACAGCCTCGCGTTCGGAGAGCCCCCGGACGAGATTGACATGGATCCTCGGATATATCTGGTATACTTCGATTTCGGCATAGCGGCCGACGGCTTCTTCTTCTGGTTCGACGAATACCCGGAGGGAACCTTTCCGGAGTACCACAGCAACGAGTGCGAGGTGCTCTATCTGAATCCCTACAGCTCCGGAGGGCCGAGCGGCAACTACATGCTCGCCGTCGCAGCGCACGAATTCGAGCACATGATCCACTGGAAGCACGACGAGGACGAGGCCAGCTGGGTGAACGAGGGGATGGCCGAGCTCGCGATGTGGCTCTACGGAGCACCCGACAACATCTCCAGCTTCAACTCGAACCCCGACAACAGTCTAGTAGTCTGGGACGGCACCTGGGCCGACTACATAAAGACATACCTCTGGTCGCTCTACTTCTACGAGCGATACGGGGGGCTTCCGGCGGCTTACGCGGTGGTCCACGAGCAGGCCAACTCGATAACCGGGTATGAGAACGTCCTGGACGCGCTCGGCTTCTCCGTGAGCTTCGCCGACGTATTCGCCGACTGGGTGGTGGCGAACTTTCTCGACGACACCTCCATCGGGGACGGCAGGTTCGGCTATCTCGGCGACGACCTCCCGGCCTTCTCCGTCAGCGGCACCTATTCCGGCTACCCCCTCCCCTGGACATACAAGACCGTCAACCACTGGGCTGCCGACTATTACAGGTTCCAGGGATTCGGAGCTGTGAACTCGATTCTCCTGTCGTTCGACGGCAGCGACAACACTACATACTCGGTCCGAGGCATGGTCCTGCGGTCCGGAGAGACGCCGGAGGTCCTGACGATGCCGCTGGAGCCCTCCGGGCAGTACGGCTCGCTGCTGGTGACGGACCTCTCGGATCCCGCCGACCAGGTCGTCCTGTCCGTCGCGAACACCTCCAGCTCTGGAAGCGCGGGCTACCAGTTCAAGGCGGAGGATGCAGCCGGCGTTGAGAGCCCCCCCGGGAACCTTCGCCCGGCTCTCTCGATCCGGGCTGGACGGTGCCCGTTCTCCGGAGCGGTGACAGTCACGATCGACTGGCAGCCGGACTGTGCGAGCCAGGCACCGTCACTGGAGATCTTCGACTTCGGCGGCCGGCTGGTCAGAAGCCTCGCAGTCCCTGAAGGCGGCTCGGGCTCGGCCGAGGTCGTCTGGGACGCATGCGAGGAGAGCGGCAGTCCAGCACCCCCGGGATGCTACTTCGCCGTGGCGCGACTGGAAGGCTCGTCCGCCGCTGCGAGACTGGTGCTGCTGGGTCGCTGACCGAAATGCCCCGGGCGGGTACTTGGAGTCTGCCTGCCCGGGGCCTCGCGTCCGCTACATCGAGGTCATCCCGAGGAAGAACCGGCGGTACTCGACTTCCAGGCCGGTACCGGTTTCGATCTCGATCGTGCTGATTCGGTCGAGGAGCGCTGCAGGCACCGGGAAGACCACAAGTCGGTCTCCCTCCCAGTCACCGTACCTGGCGTAGGGCTCCCAGGTGCCCCACATGGCCCCGATCTCCTCCTCGGTGAGTATGCCCGCGGCCCACGAGCGGATCACCGTGAGCGGCAGGATGCAGTCATATCCCTCCGGAGCGTCGGGGGCCGCCTCCAGGGTTCCGCCGGGAGCGAGCCCTTCCACGGGTTCCACGCTGACGCTGACCTCACTGCTGCCATCCGGCCGGTGGAACACCAGAACGCGCCCAGACACCGTCTCCTCCCGTGGTGCGCCCTCCGGCGAGAACGGGGGCAGGGGCACGGGGAAGCCCGTTCCGGTGAGATCCACCTCGTAGTAGAGGAAACGATCGAGGAAACCGTCGGAGTCCCGCGCGATCAACATCGCCTGCGGCTGCCTCCACATCGACAAGGCCCACTGGAACCCCGGTATCCCGACATCGAAGCTGCTGCTCCAGCGGTCATTCACGCCCGGCACGAGCGGTCCGGCCCTCAGGCCGCACCACCTGACTGCCGAGCCCAGGCCCCTCAGGCAGCCTTCGAGCCCGCAGAACTGGTCGGGGTCCGGGTACAGGTCGAAGATCCTGCCGTGAGAAGACACGGTGACCTCGCATTCGAGCGGGTCGCCGTAGAGGTAGATCACGGGGGCCAGCACCACGGGCTCCGAGGGATCGAACCAGGGGCCGCCGCCGGCTCCTGCTGCCTCGAGGGCCGAGTCCTGCCAGAGCAGAACCCCCCATTCGTGAACCTCTGCGGGTCCGTCCGCACGGCTCTGGAGCGCCAGGCTCGCGATTGCCGCGAGAAGAGTCGTCCAACCTCCTCCACGGACCCCGTAGTCTCCCGGCAGGCCTCGAAGACGGCTGCACACGAGGAACAGCCGCTCACCGCGGCTGAGACCGCTTTTCGCCGCGCCGTCAGGCGCCTCTATATCAGAACTCCACGAGCTTGACGAGCACGAATGACCCCTCTGGCGCCTCGCACGTCATTCGGTACTCGAATCCCGGCTCGACCACGAATCCTTCCGCTTCGGACGCCGGGGTGAATATGTTCTGCGGATACTGCTGCCCATCGACCTCGATGAAGAGGGGCGAGGATGGAAGTGCCCATTCAGGTATGCAGGTCACGCTCTCGATCGCCATCCTCGTCTCGAACACCTGCGGCGACCCGTCAGCCGGGATTTCCAGCTCATCGGGAGCGCCGCCGGACTGCCCGGGGACCTCGATCTGGAGTATGACGGCTCCGCCACGGGTCCTGAAGAGGCTGGCTCCTGTTCCGTGGAACTCGAATCCGATGGCAGAGCTCGCAGGGTTGAAATCGAACCTCTCGCCCTCGCAGGTGATGCTCAGAATGGCGCCACCCCCCCTGAATACGTCCACGATCGCCGAGCCGTCCGGTATATCCGCAGTTGATGCGCCGTCGATCTCCAGCTCGATAACCTCGGACCAGACAGGAATCGCAGCGAGAAGTACGAAGAGCGTAATGAGCCTCATGTCGAACCTCCACTCGGGGCGGCAGCGTCCCTGCCTGCCCCTCACACACAGCGAGGGGGATAGAAGCCGCCTGATGCCGATACCCCTCCGGCCTCGGGCGCTCCCCCGCTACAACCCTCTCGACTATACCTGCTCGTGCACGAACAGGGCAGTCGCCCAGCAGGAGCCGCACGGGACTCGATACGGCTGATCCACCGGAGGTGATTCCAGGTGACGAGGATCATGGCATTGGCTGCTGCTTCGGCCGCCGCAGCCCTGGCGGGAGATGTGGCTTCTTTCGAAATACTCGGATTCTCGCTGGACGGGAGCCTGATGGCCTGGATGGAGTACGGCATGCAGGACGGAAGCGGGTTCGAATACTGCAGCGCCCGCGTGATCGATACCGCCTGCGGCTCGGTTCTCGCGGAGGCAGATGTGGTGATAGATCCCTTGGATCGCCCGGGATCCGACGAGCCGCCCGAGCCGGACGCAGACGGACGGGGACCGGCCGTAGAGGAGGCGATTCGAAAGCTCTCGCCGGTCCTGGCCTCGCTTGGAGTAGATGGAACGACAGGCTGCGTGCACGCCGTGTGCCATCCCCTGACCGACCTTGGCGCCCAGTGGGACACGGTTGTCTTCGACACGGTCGAGAGGGCCGACGCACCATTCTGCGATGGCGGGGGGGTTCTCACGCTGTCTTCGAGAGAGGTGCGGGTGGACTCCATCTGCGAGTACTGGGGCTTCTACCCGGTGCTCCTCCGGATCACCCTCTCGGACAGGCGCACCGGAGAGAGCAGGGTCATCTACTCCGAGAGCACGCTCGAGCCGGGCTGGGAGTACCGCCAGGGGGCCAGGATCAGCGATGTCTACACCCTGGGCGACACGCTGGCGTTAGTCGTGCTGGACGTGTTCAGGCTGGGCTTCGAAGGCTCGGACGTGAGGCACATGGTGGTCACGGGGGACATGCGCTTCGTGAGCACCGGCTGGTGATGGTGGGCGGAGGTGATGTCCCTGCAGTCCCGGCGGGTCAGTCGGCGATGCTCAGGAGATGGTCCACCAGCGCCTGTGCTGAGGCCGTCGGCTCGATCCTGAGGATGCCGTTCTCCACATCCGGATCGATCTCCGGAGTCAGCAGGAACACGATGACCGTGTCCCCGTCCCTGACGGAGCCTTCGTAGCCGGAGCCTGTCACGACAGGCCATTCCGTGTGCTGATTGCCGTCCTCGTCGAAGAAGACCGCGGGCTCAAGTTTCGTGTAGATCCCTTCGAACGGCGACAAAGGTTCCTCGTGGGGCCGGAGCGACGAGAACGGATCTACCAGACAGGTCATGACCTCGGACTCGTAGGTCCTGGTCCGCCCGATCGAGTCCACCCTGGCGACTACGATCATGCCGCCCCAGGAGACCACCTCCTCCATGCTCATCCTGAAGCCCTGTCCATCGGACGACCGAGCGACCGGGCTCGATGCCAGGGCGGAGAGGATTGCGGGAAGGATGATTCCGGGGCGCGGGAAGTAGATCCTCGCCCGTCTGCATGCCCCGCAGGCCGGCTTCTTCACGGTTCTCCGCCTGTCCCCATGACCGGCCGAACAGCCGTCTCCGGCGAGCGGATGGGTTTCATCCCGATGCACTCCAGCTCCGGGCCGGGCGTGGACCGCCTGCGAAAGGAGGAGAGCATCAGCATAAACCACCGTTCTCCGATGTGGAACCGCACCCGGAACCCTCGCAGGAGCCGCTCCATCTCTCCGCGCCCTTGCTCGTCCGAGCTGAATCCTGGCGCTCCACCGCAGCCCACTGCACGCCGGGATTGCGGAATATGAACTGAGTGGAGGAGCGCCCACAGTCCGGATCGGACGGGGGGATACGCGAGGGGGCGCCCCGGAGGGCGCCCCAGTCTCTGCAGCCTGTCGCCGCTAGTTCCGCTCGCGCTCGGTAGCGAAGTCCACGCGGATGTTGCGGCCGTCGAGCACTGCGTTGTCCATCGCGTCCCTTGCCTTCTTGGCTGAATCGGCGGCTGCGAACGTGACGAAACCGAACCCGCGGGAACGGCCCGTGGTCCTGTCCATCACCACGCGGGACTCGGTCACCTCGCCATGTGACGAAAAGGCCCTCTGCAGGGTCTCGTCGGTAGTCGCCCATGCCAGCCCGCCTACGAACAGCTTGCTGTTATTCACTTTGCTATCTCCCTCTCGGGGCTCGCGCCCCATGCGGCTCCGTTTCACGGAACCCTCCCCCGGAAAAACGGCATCCGGGAACGCCCCAGCCTGAATGGCTGTCGTTTGGATCAGGGCTCTTGGGCTTGGAGGGCTTTCTCTCTCGCGGAGGGTCGGCAGTCTCGCAGACACAAGAAGAACTGAATCAAACGATTGTTTATAATCATCCCCTCTGCAGCGGTCAAGCGTGCTGACCGCCCCGGTCATCCCGGGCTCGGGGGTCAGCCTGATTCCACCGTTCTGCAGCGCCTTGCAGACGCCTACCTCGCGAGCGGCGTGAAGGTGTCGATCCTGTCGAGTACTGCGGTCAGAAGTTCCACTGCCGTCTCCACGTCATGCCTGTGGATGACCGCACCCGGGCCGTGTCCGTACCTCGTAGGTATCGACAGGCAGACTGCGTGCGGGCCCGAACCCCACTTCTGGATGGATGCCGTGTCGGTCCCGCCTGCGAGGAGTATCTCCATCTGGTGGTCTATCTCCTTCTCCTCGGCGACGCCCCGAATGAAGTCCACGAGTTCCGGAGAGCTGATCACCGAGCCGTCCATGAACTTGATGGCGACACCGTCGCCGAGCTTCGCGATCCTCAGCCTCGCAGGGTAGTCCGGGATGTCGCCGGCCCCGGTTATGTCCACGGCTATGGCGACGTCGGGCTTCACGTCCTGGGCGGCGACGGTCGAGCCGCGCAGCCCCACCTCTTCCTGGGCGGTTCCGACGGCATATACGTCTATCTCGGGATTGGAGAACTTCCTGAACGCCTCCATCATGACGAAGACGCCCACGCGGTCGTCGAAGGCCTTCGCGAGGAAACAGCCGCCGAGCTCCCCGAACTCCGTGGCCATCGAAACCCAGTCGCCTCGGCACACCTTCGAGATCACCTCGTCCTTGTTCATGCCCGTGTCTATGTAGAGTTCGTCCAGCCTGAGCTGCCTGTTCGAGTGCTCGGGGAGCCAGGCGGCCCGCCTGTGGACGACGCCGGGGACGGTTTCGCCCTTCCTCGTGTGGATCCTCACCCTGTGTCCGATCATGTTCTCGGCGGCCCAGCCTCCGATCGGGGCCAGGGAGATGTAGCCGTCGTCGTCTATGTTGAACACCAGGAAGCCGATCTCGTCGATGTGGGCGGCCAGCATCACCTTGAGGGTGCCCTTGCCCTTCTTCACCGCCGTAACGTTCTTGATCGCGTCCACTCTCATTTCGTCGGCTACGGGACCGAGCTCGTCGCGCATTATCGTGACGATCGCGTCCTCGCGGCCGGAGACGCCGTCAGCCTCGCACAGGCGCTTCAGGAGACCTACATCGATACCGGCCATCGTGCCACCTTTCATCGCGGGGCGATCCACGTGAACCCCGCTGCATCCATGCAGCTGCCGGGCGAGCTCCCGGCGTAGTCCAGAGTCTCCAGCACGGCCTCCGCGGCACGAGCAGGGGTGAGTCCAGATTCCAGGATCAGGTTCAGGTAAAGGAACTCCAGGAGAGCGCTGCCCGCCCAGTCCACGCTGGTCGTGTAGCCCGAGACGACGAAACCCTCCGGCCAGCTCCTGCGGGACGAGATGATCTGTCTCGGGATGCTCCCTCCCATCACGAGGCAGCTCGAGAAATGGATCATCGCCAGGTTTCTGCAAGGCTCGATGGCTTCGACTATGTCGCGCGCGCCTGCAGTCCCTCCGGGCAGCGCGATGCCCTCCTCGGTGGCA
The DNA here is from genome assembly GCA_964569245.1 of uncultured bacterium. Lineage (GTDB taxonomy): Bacteria > Fermentibacterota > Fermentibacteria > Fermentibacterales > Fermentibacteraceae > JAAYTY01. The sequence continues at coordinate 95,988 of CAZMTK010000005.1, forward strand.
TGCGAGGAGAACAGCAGGAAGACCTCCCCGGGAAGCATCGCGGCCTGGGCGCAGAAAAGCTCCAGGTCGTCGGTGTCGTGGACGAACCTGTGCCGCACCGTGACACCGTCGATCCTCGAGAACCAGGCTTCCAGCATGTCGCCGAACGAGTACTCCCGCTCGTCGAGCCCGTCCTGCCATTCGGTCTCAAGGATCACGAGCCATCTGGAGGCCGATCCTTCGGAGCCCGAGCGGTATCCATCCCAGCCCGACCAGACGGATGATCCCCTGGCGCGCCACTGGCCCGAGAAGCTGGAACCGTCGGGTGCGAGCTCGAACCAGCCCTCGCCCGATGCCGAGGGCTCTTGGTAGGTGAATGCCAGTCTGCCTGAGGAATCGACCGTTCCTGCTACCGTGCACATCCCGCCCATCAGATAGAAACCCGACACGGAGGAGCCTTCCTGATTGAGGACCAGGGTTCCGTACGTGGTCTCCCAGGTGCCCGAAAAATCGGGGATCACCTGTCCGAAGCCCCCTCCAGCGGCGAGCACGGTCAGAGCCAGCACAGCGTGTTTCGAACCTGTCATTCAAGCACCGCCCGTATCCTGCGCACGCCCTGGGACGAGCTCTTCTCCGACAGGATCCTGAACCTGCCCATCCCTCCGGTCCTCGTCACATGCGGCCCTCCGCAGATCTCTGCGGAGAGGTCGCCGATGAAGTACACCTTGACGCGCTCGCCGTAGCGCTCCCTGAACAGGCCTATCGCACCCTTCTGCCGCGCTTCGTCCACCCCCATCTCCTCGATACTGACAGGCAGGTCGGCGGCGATGGCCTCGTTGACCAGCCTCTCCACTTCAGCGATCTCCGTGTCAGTCATGGCAGCGGGATGGCTGAAGTCGAACCGGAGGCGCTCGGCGGTTATGTTGCTGCCCTTCTGCTCGACGTGGCCTCCGAGGACCGTCCTCAGCGCCTTGTGCAGGAGATGCGTGGCGGTGTGCAGCTTCGTGACCATGTCGCTGTGGTCGGCCAGCCCTCCCGCGAACTTCCTCTCCGCACCCGCCCGGGACAGCTCCCTGTGCTTCTCGAGGGCGGCACGGTAGCCGTCCATGTCAACCGCCATTCCGTGCTCGGCGGCCAGCTCGGCGGTGAACTCGACCGGGAAGCCGTATGTGTCGTAGAGTGTGAATGCCACGCGGCCGGGCACCGTTCGGCGGGGGTTCCTCTTCAGGTTGGGAAGGAGCCTCTCGAACTCCCTCATGCCGCTCTGGAGAGTCTTCTCGAACTGCGCCTCCTCGCGGGCCAGGCACTCGAGCACGAAGGCCCTGTTCCTGCCCAGCTCGGGGTGGACCTCGGATTCGGCGTCGATCACCAGCCTCGCCATGTCCTCGAGGAACGGGCCCTCGATCCCCAGCTTTCTGGCGTGCCTGATCGAGAGCCTGATGAGCCTCCTCAGCACGTAGCCCTGGTCGAGGTTGGACGGCGGGACGCCCAGATCGTCGCCGAGGATGTGGGTCGAGGTCCGGGCGTGGTCGGCAACTATCCTCCTCGAGCGGATCGAGGACGGATCGGCTGCAGGGCCGCCGCTGCGGGATTCGAGGAAATCCATGAGAGGAGCATAAACGGGGATGTCGAACACGGATGCGGCACCGTTGATCATCGCCACCGTGCGCTCGACGCCCATCCCCGTGTCGACGTTCCTCTGCTCGAGCGGCATGTACAGGCCATCGCGGGTCTTGTTGTACTGCATGAACACGTCGTTCCAGATCTCGAAGTACTTCCCGCAGCCGCACCCCGGACGGCAGGAGGGGCCGCAGGCGTCCCGCCCGGTGTCTATGAACATCTCCGTGTCCGGCCCGCACGGCCCGGTGGCTCCGGCAGGGCCCCACCAGTTGTCCTCCCGCCCGAGGAAGTGGATCCGGTCACGAGGTATCCCCAGCTCCTCCCAGATCGAGGCGGCCTCGTCGTCGGGCGGCACTCCGTCTCCTCCCGCGAACACAGTGACGCTCAGCCTCGACGGATCGAAGCCGAGCCACTCCCCTCCGGTGAGGAACTCGTAGCTCCAGGTGATGGCCTCTCGCTTGAAGTAGTCGCCCAGCGACCAGTTGCCCAGCATTTCGAAGAAGGTGAGGTGCGAGGGATCGCCCACGCTCTCTATGTCGCCAGTGCGGATGCACTTCTGGAAGTCGACCAGCCTCCTGCCCGCCGGATGCCTCTCGCCCAGGAGGAACGGCACGAGGGGATGCATTCCAGCGGTCGTGAACAGAACGGTCGAGTCGTTCTCGGGGAAGAGGGATGCCCCGCCGATCCTCGCGTGGCCCCTCCTCTCGAAGAAATCGATGTACATCCCCCTGAGCTCGGCCGCGGTCATCCCGACCCTCCGGATGAAGCCTGCAGGGCCTTCTCGTACACCCTGTAGGTCTTGTAGGGACGGGCGTCCATCTCCCTCTCGAGTATCCGGCGAAGCGCAGTGTTGTCCTCCAGCACCCACGAGAGCTCTGCCCACCTGTAGCCGAGGCGTATCCCGTTCTCGACCAGCCGGGCGATCAGGAGACTCTCGAGCCCGCATCCCCGCCACTTCTCCCTGACGCCCAGCAGCAGGACGCGAAACCTGTCGATCCTGGTTCGAAGGAGCGGCGCCTTGAGGGCGACCAGGGCTCCGAGCAGGCTCCCCCGGGCCTTCAGAAGGGCCTGGTTGGCATCCGGCAGCGCCACGGCGAAGGCGACTGCCGAATCCCCCTTGAAGATCATCGGGGCCAGCGCCGGCTCCAGGAGCATCCCGAGGTCCTTCGCCATCTGTCTGAATTCGGCGTCGGTCATGGGGACGAAGCCCCAGTTCCTGTTCCAGCACTCGTTGTAGACATCCATCAGGATGAGCACCTCTTCATAGAGCCTGTCCTTGCGGATGTCCCTGATCTCCGTCCCGGTGCGCCTCGACACCAGCTCTGCGACCCTTCTCATCCTGTCCCACTTCAGACCCTCGGCATCGAGACGGTAGGCCAGGAGGTCCTTCGCCTTGGAGAAGCCCGCGGCTTCTATCCCCTCCGCATAGTAGCAAGGATTGTAAGGCATCATGAGCATCGGGCTGCTGTCGAAACCTTCCACCAGGAGCCCGGACTCCTCGTTTGTCGAATAGTTCAGGGGCCCCCTGACAGCCTCCATCCCACGCGAGCGCAGCCATTCCGACGCCCTGCCCAGCAGCGCATCGAACACGCGCTGGTCCTTCGTCGCTTCGAGGAAGCCGAAGAAGCCGGTCCTGTCCCGGTGATACTCGTTGTGCCTGCGGTTGACCGTGGCAGTGATCCTTCCGACCACGCAGCCCGCCGGGTCCCTGGCCAGGAAGTGGGCCACTTCGGAATGCTCGTGGAACGGATGCCCGCTCGACCTGTCGAAGAGCTCCGTCTGCGTGGATCGGATCGGAGCAACCCAGAGGGGATCGGACCGGTAGAGCCTGTAGGGCAGGTCGATGAATGCGCGGAGGTCTCTCCTGCCGGCTACCTCTGCTACGCTGATCAATTCACGACGCCCGGCGTCAGGATATGAGCCCGAAACGCCGCCCGACGCGCTCGAAGATGTCGAGCGCCCGGTCGATCATCTCGTCAGTGTGGGTTGCCATGTAGCTCGTGCGCAGCATCGCCTGGTCCGGCGGGACCGCGGGGCTCACGACCGGATTGGTGAAGACCCCCTCCTGATCGAGCGCCAGCCAGACCTTGAAGGTGAGGATGGTGTCCCCGATTATGATGGGGACGATCGGGGCCTCTGAGTTGCCGATGTTGAACCCCAGCTGCCTCAGCCCCTCACGGGACCTCTCGGCGGCTTTGTGCATGCGCTCCATAAGCTCCGGCTGCTCCTGAAGGATCTCCAGCGCGGCCATGACGGTGGCGACTGCGGCAGGAGGCAGGCTGGCGGAAAAGATGCCTGTCCTGGCTTCGTGCTGGATGTAGTCTATCACCTTGGCGGATCCACCCACGAAGCCGCCTATGCAGGCGAAGGACTTGCTGAAGGTTCCCATCTGGATGTCGATGTCGCCCTCGCAGCCGAAATGCTCGGGAGTTCCCCTGCCGTGCCTGCCCATCACTCCGACGCCGTGGGCGTCGTCCACGATCGTCCTCGCCCCGTGCTTCTTCGCAAGGGCCACTATGCCGGGCAGGTTCGCAAGGTCGCCCTCCATGCTGAAAACCCCGTCCGTGACTATGAGGGCGGGACCCTGCTCGCGCTCGAGGAGATGGTCCAGGTGCTCCATGTCGTTGTGCCGGTATTTCACTACTCGCGCATAGCTCATACGCGTGCCGTCGATTATCGAGGCGTGGTCGTTCCTGTCCACGAAGATTACGTCGTCCTTCTGGGCCAGCGAGGATATGACTCCCAGGTTGGTCTGGAAGCCTGTGCTGAAGGTCAGCACCCTCTCCCGCCCGAGAAAGCGGGCCATCCTCTCCTCGAGCTCGATGTGGAGGTCGAGCGTGCCGTTGAGGAACCTGCTTCCAGTGCATCCAGTGCCGTAGCGCTGTATGGCCTCGGCGGCCCTGGCCATCACGACCGGATTGTTCGTCAGACCCAGATAGTTGTTGGAACCGAGCATGATGATGCTGTGTCCGTCGATTTCCATGACCGGGCCGACCTGGCCGCTCAGAGGCTTGAAGTAGGGATAGAGCCCGAGCTTCTTCACGTCTTCGACGCGAGTATATTCCAGGCACTTCCGGAAGACGTCGGGCCTATTCATCTTGCTGTTGCTCCGGATATGGGAAAACGCAGCGCGGGAAACTAAGCAGGGTTTCGTCACAAGTCAACGGAGGGCCCTTGAGAACCGCTTTCGTGACGGGAGCCACAGGTTTCGTAGGCAGCCACCTGGCCTCGGCGCTCATGTCGGGGGGATGGCGGGTGAAGGCAGCGGTACGGACTTCGTCATCCCTGGCACGAGTGCCCCACGGATGCGTCGTGGAGCGCACCGGATTCGATGCGCCAGCCGCTCTGAGGGCCGCGATGGAGGGCGCCGATGCCGTCTTCCACCTCGCAGGAGCTACTTCCGCCAGATGCCAGGAGGACTTCGACTCGGCCAACGCGCTCGTCACACGCGCCGTCGCTGGAGCCTGGCGCGACGCCGCCCCGTCCGCGCCGTTCGTGCTGGTCTCGAGCCAGTCGGCGTCAGGACCCTGCGGTGAAGGGCCCCTGACTCCGTACGGAAGGAGCAAGCTGGCTGCCGAGGCCGTGGTCAGGCGCTGCAGCGGGGAATGGGTGATCGTCCGCCCCCCGGCGGTGCTCGGCCCGGGCGACGACGCCACATCCCCGATCTTCAGGATGGCTCTCATGGGGTTGTTCCTCTCTCCTCCGAACAGAGGCTCGGGATTCTCCCTCGTCTACGTCGGGGATCTCTCCGCACTCCTCGCCGGGCTGCCCGACTGCTCCTCCGCGAGGAGGGTCACGCTCGAGCCCTCGTACGGCAGGATCATCGGCTGGAGGGATTTCCGAAAGGCGCTGGAGGCCGCCGTAGGGAGGAGACTCCTTCACCTGGCGGTGCCGGCGCCGATGGTGATCGCCGCAGGCATGCTGTCCGAGACAGCCGGAGCCCTCGCGGGGCGCTGCCCGGTCTTCGACAGGCACAAGAGCAGGGAATTCCTGGCAGCGGGATGGACATGCGACGCGGGCCCGGTGGAGCGGCTGACAGGCTGGAGAGCTGCCACGCCGCTCGAAGAGGCTCTGCGTGAAACCGTCGAGTGGGTTCGCAGGAACGGCTAGAGCGGCAGGAGGCGGCGAAGACTCACCTCGAAGCTCAGGGAGGGCTCCCGGCTACCTCTTGTATCCGAATCTCCGGAGGAGCTCCCTTCGGGCCTCGATGTCGGCTTCGCACTCTACTGCCTGAGGGGCCTCACCGTCGATGACCCCGAGGACCCCCCCGCCTCCCCCGGACCTGGCTACGACCACGGATACGGGGTTCGCCGTGGCGCAGAATATCCCGCACACCTCGGGGACCTGTCTCAGCGCGCCGAGGACCTGAATCGGCCAGGCGCCGCTCAGTATGACCATGAAGGTGTGCCCGCATCCGAGCCTCATCAGGTTCTCTTCGGCCAGCCTGCGCAGCTCCAGGTCGGTCCCGTCGCTCCTGACCAGCCTCGGTCCGGAAGCCTCGGAGAAGGCCATGCCGAAGGCTGCGCCGGGCACGGAGCCTGCGACGGCCTCGTAGATGTCCTCCACGCTCTTTATGAAATGGGTCTGCCCGAGGATGATGTTGCACCCCTCGGGGAAATCGAGCCCCACCAGCTCCAGCGAGGGAGCCGCCCGTCTCCCGGATTCCTCCGTTCTCCCGGCCTTCATCTCATCCTCCCCGACAGCATGTCCCTGACCTCCGGAATGCCGCCCTGCAGGATCAGGTAGCCGTCCGGCGGCTCGCTGGGCGTCATCTCTCCTGCCAGGGTGGTCTGCATGAGACGCCTGACCTCGTCGTGGTCCTGAGTGACGCCGAGCGCCCAGGAGAGCTTCATGTACGCCACCTCGGGCAGCATGTTCGCGAGGGGCACCACGCCTCTCTGCATCAGCAGCCGGCCTGTGTCGTACACGTACATCTGCGTGTACCCCCAGAGAGTCTGGACGGTCATGAAGACGTGCACGCCCGCTTCGCAGGCCTGTCTCAGCGGTTCGTAGAGCGGCTTGTTGACATGGCCGAGACCCGTTCCTGCGATGATTATTCCCCTGTATCCGTTGTCGACCAGGCTGGTGATCATGTCCGGCTTCATGTTCGGGTAGTAGTAGACGATGGCGACCCGCTCGTCGAAGAAGGGCTGGATCCTGGGCTTCCTGGACGGGTCGCGCCGCCTGTAGTCGTTCTTCAGATATGTGAAGCCGGTCCTGTCAACCATCGCGAGAGGGATGTCGCCGATGGTTCTGAAGGTGCTTCTGTAGCTGGAGTGCATCTTCCGCACCCTCGTGCCCCTGTGGAGCAGGCCGTACTTGTCGCTCGTAGGGCCGAACATGCAGACCATCACCTCGGCGGCCTGGCAGTACGCCGCGGTGCGCGTGGCGTGCATCAGGTTGAGCGCTGCGTCGCTGGAAGGCCTGTCGCTGGACCTCTGAGAACCCACCAGGACCACCGGCACCGGCAGGTCCTGGCACATGAACGACAGGATGGCGCCGGTGTGGTGCATGGTGTCGGTGCCGTGCCCGATGACTATGCCGGAAGTGCCCTTCTCTATCTCCCTGCCTATGGCTTCGGCCAGAGTGATGTACTGGTGCGGCCCCATGTCCTCGCTGAAGATACCGAAGAGCTTCTCGGTCTCCAGGTTGCAGATGTCGGCCAGCTCCGGAACCGCCCCGTAGAGCTCGCCCGGCGAGAACGCCGGGATGACGGCCCCCGTCCTATAGTCGAGCCTGCTGGCTATAGTGCCGCCGGTGCCGAACAGCTTCACGCAAGGGAGAGCCGGATTGCGTGGAAAGTCCTTCTCCGGAATGTGGTAGTGGGCCTCCCTGGAGCCGGACTTCCGGCAGGCAGTCACCTTGCCGGCGGCGACCCCGATGTTGTAGCCGTTGGACAGCTTCAGTACGATGTGCCTGTCATCGGCGGTCTCGGAGCGGGGCAGCACGACTCCGCTGAAGAGATTGCCGTCAGCCTCGATCTCGACGTCGTCCCAAACTGCGACGCCCAGCCTCTCCAGAACCTCGCGCGCCTCTCCCCTGTAGCCTTTCAGAGCATCGTTGCCTGTCATGTCGGGGATCTCCAATACAGCCCGGGCGGCCTGCGCCCGATCCGTTGATGGGGACGGTCGGCCCCCGGTTTCAGTACCTCTTCCTGTCCCGGGCCGGGGGAATCCCCAGCTGGTTCCTGTAGTTTGCCACGGTCCGCCTCTTGACCGAAAAGCCCCTCGCGAGAAGGAGTCTTACGATTGCCTCGTCGGAGAGGGGCGCAGCGGCGTCCTCGGAATCCACTATGCGGCGCAGCTCCTCCTTGACGGTTCGAGTGGAGACGCCCTCGCTCTCCGGCAGCCCCCTGCTGAAGAAGTAGCGCATCTCCATCACTCCCTGGGGGGACTGCACGTACTTCCCGTTGATTGCTCTGCTGATCGTGGACTGGTTGCATCCCAGGGCCTCGGCCGCCTGCTGCAGGGTCAGAGGCTTGAGGGCCTCCACTCCGTGCTCCAGGAAGGGCTGCTGGTACTCTGCGAGGAACTCCGCGATCCGTCGGACCGTCTGCTGCCTCTGGTCAATCGACCTCAGAAAGAAGCTGGCCCGCCTGTACTTTTCCCTGACGTACTCCTTCACCTCGGGAGGAGAGGTCCGCGACTCCAGAATGCGCCTGTTCCTCTCCGAGATGACGAGCGTGGGGAACCTCGAATCGTTGAGGAAGGCCAGGAACCTGCCTTCGATCTTCTCTATGATCACGTCCGGGATGACGGTGGAGTTCTGGTCGGGCGCGAAGTCCGACCCGGGATAGGGGTTCAGCCCGGTGATCTCGTCCACCGCCTTCTGGACCTCGTGCGGCGTCGTTCCTAGCGCTCTCGCGATTCTCGGCCAGTTGTGCGACGCCAGGTCGTCGAAGAACTCGGCGACTATCCTGCACGCCACCGAGTCAGGGGCATGGCCCTTCTCGAGGAGCTGGGCGGTGAGAGCCTCCTGGACGCTGAAGCGGGCCACTCCGACCGGCTCCAGAGACTGCACCAGCTCGAGCGCCCGTTCGAGGGATTCGGGCGAGCCTTCCCATCCCGCGCGGAGATCCTCCCCGGTCATCGAGAGGAGTCCGTGGGTGTCGAGCGAATAGACGATGTAGCGGGCCGCCTCCTCCACCTCCGGGGAAGGATGCATGTCCAGCACCTGAGCGAGAAGGTGCATCGAGAGCGTCTCGCCGCTCGCGACCTCGGGCCTCCACTGCTCCTCTCCAGCCCAGCCGCTTCGCTCCTCGCGCGTTTCCAGGAGCCCTTCGAGGAACTCGAGATGGTCCTCCTTCTCGTCCTCCCTGCGGGGCTCGAGATCCTCCTCCTGAGACTGCTGATCGGTCTCATTGGGCTGGTCCTCGGGCTGCTCGGCCGGCTGATCTGCGGCAGGGGCGTCGTCAGAAGGCTCCTCCTGCTCGATCTCCAGGAGGGGGTTCTCGCTGAGCTCCGCCTCGATCAGCCTGTCGAGCTCGAGGGAGGGCAGCTGCAGCAGCTCCAGCGACTGCTGCAGAGTGGGGCTCAGAATCAGCCTCTGGGTCTGCGACAGCCTCGGTGTCTGCCTCAGCTCGATGCGCGCCATCTAGAGACGGAACCTCTCTCCCAGATAGATCTTCCGCGCCTCCGGATCACTGGCCAGCTGCTCGGCCGAACCGGAGATCAGGATCTTTCCGTCGTACATTATGTAGGCCCTGTCGGTTATCGCAAGCGTCTCTCGCACGTTGTGATCGGTGATGAGGATTCCGAGCCCCCTCTCCCTCAGGTCTCTGACGATGTTCTGGATCTCGGAGACCGCTATGGGGTCTATGCCGGAGAAGGGCTCGTCGAGGAGGAGGACGGAGGGGCGGGTCACAAGAGCCCTTGCTATCTCCACCTTTCGTCGCTCCCCGCCTGACAGCGTGTAGGCCATCTGCTTCTCGAGGCGGGTGAGGCCGAGTTCCTGCAGCAGTCCTGCCCTGATCCTGTCCCGCTCGTGCTTCGGCAGCCTCAGTGTCTCCAGGATGGCAGCGAGGTTGTCGCCGACTGTCATCTTCCTGAACACGGAGGACTCCTGGGGGAGATATCCGATCCCGATCCTGGCCCTGCGGTACATCGGCATCCTGTTCAGGGGCCGGTCGTCGAGGAAGACGCTGCCGCCGTCGGGTCTTATGAAGCCCACTATGATGTAGAAGGTGGTGGTCTTCCCTGCTCCGTTAGGGCCCAGAAGGCCGACGATCTCGCCGCTGGAAACCTCCAGGCTGACGCCGTTGACGACCTTCCTCCCCTTGTAGGCCTTCACCAGGCCCTCCGTGCGCAGAGACCTTCGTGGGACCGACGGCTCGGGCATCATTCCTCCCTGCGGTAGGTATACGTGCCCCTCACGCCGCCGGTTACGGTGACGACGTCCGGAGAGCCCCCCGAATAGCTCACGGTAAGCCTCTCGCCGCTCACCGCGTTGCTCTCCAGACGCTCGGCCGCTTCGCCCCCGCTGCGCACCGTGAGAGTGACGGAGCCCTCCAGGGCCACCGAGTCGGGGGAGCCGTTCGAGAATTCGAACCAGGCCCTCTCCGAGCGGAACCAGCTCTCCCCCGGAGGGTCAACGGTCGAATCAACGAGATGCCCGCTGGCGGAGCCCTCGATCCTCAGGGACGAGAGCTCACCCCTGGCCAGCCTGGCTTCCATGTAGTTCCCCGAGATCTCTCCGTCCGGGGTGGTCACGTCCGGAGAGCCGAGCAGCTCGATCCTGTCCTCCGAGCCGTGGAATCTCAGCAGCTCGGAGACAGCGGTCATGTCGCGTCCTGGTGCCACCATGACGGCGTTGCCCTGCGCCTCGGCGCGCTCGGAGTCCGGGAGGAATACGAGGCGGTCGGCCGTTATGACCAGGCTGTCCTCCCCCTCGATCCGCCTGAGCTCGGGCGACACCGTGACGAAGAGGCTCCTCTCGACGAGGTCGTAGAGCGCATAGTCGCCGGTCACGCACCCCAGCTTCGGCCCGGTCATGAGAACGCCGCCGGTGGCGACCGCCTTTTCGGCATACCTGTAGAAGACCACCTGTTCGGCTCTCAGGTCCGTCTCCCCGTCGGTGAGCACGGCGTTGCCGGTGAGGGTCGCCGTGCCGCCCGCCCTGTCGTATTCGAGCCTGTCGCCAGAGGCGTTCACCGTGTCGGCCGACACTTCCACGCTGCCGACGAAGACGGCACGCCCGCTGGTCTGCCAGACGCGTCCGGAGTCGGCTGTGATCGAAACCTCCCCGTCAGTCACGCTCACGTCTCCCGAGAGGTCTATCACCACCTCTCCTCCAGGGGATTCGACGCCCGACGCGGTTCTTGCGCTGACGGTGAACACGCCCTGAGAGGATGCGAGAGCCGCGGCGAGAGCGGGCAGGACAAGGCTACTCTTCAATAGGCACCTCTCCGCTGTACACTGCGGTGAAGCTCTCCCGCACCTCCACTTCGGAGGAGGCGCCCAGGTCCTGACCGATGACGACCCCCCTGCCGGTCATCACGCTGAATCCCGCAGAATCAGGAATCGTGAGGACGGCCGTGCAGTCGGTCTGGAACACGGACAGGCTCTCGACCCAGAGAAGCTCGGGAGTCTCCAGGATGCGGCCCTCGATCGATTCGACCCTCACGCCGCCCCAGGCTCTCATCGTGCGGCCGGCGTCCGCCACCTCGCCCGAGTCGCTGGTGAGAAGGCTCGAGGGTACGTCGTTCTCGAAGAGAGTGAGCCGCACCCCGGAGATGATCGAGGTCGAGTCATCCTCGTAGAAAAGGGCGTTATCGCCTTCCAGCTTCCAGGATCGCTCGCCGCCCCTGGCCTCAACCAGAGTGAAGCTCCCCAGATCCTGTTTCGGCTGGGAGTCGGGCGACATGCTGCGGCCTGTCTCAGCGCAGGCCAGGAGAGCCAGGAGGCCTGCGGCACCAACGCTCGTGAAACCAGACCCACTGCCGAGGATCTTCCCTGATCCATGCCTCGATCCGCCCGGTGAGACGCTTCGTGATCTCCAGCGCGCCCTCCTTCCTCTCGAAGGCCCGAGGATCGATGGGTTCCTCGATGTGGATTTCATGCCAGCCCCGTTCGCTCCTACGCGCATGCAGAGGCACCACCGGTGCCGAGAGCGCGACTGCGATCCTCGCAGGACCGACTGGAGTCCTCGCCGGGAGACCGAAGAACTCCACGAATTCCGAGTCCACCGCGGTCGTGTCCTGGTCGATGAGAATACCTACCGCCGTGTTCCCGCGCAACGCCCTCACGAGCGCAGCGGGGCCGGCGCCCCTGTCGAGAACGAGAACGCCCGGCGCCGCCCTGAGCCTGCTCAGCATCGCATCGGCCGCTCCCCCGGACAGCCTCCTCCCGACCACGCCCACCCTGTGCCCGAGAAGGCGCACGGCTCTCGGGATGAGCTCCCAGGCTCCGTAGTGGGCGGTAACGGCCACTGCGCCCCTGCCCTCCGCGAGGGCCGAGGCCATGTTGTTCGCGCCGTGCACGCGGACAACCCTTCGGAACTCTTCGTCGCCCCTCCTCGCCAGGTGCAGGAAGTCGAGGAGGTTCCCGGACACGAAGCGGTAGACCTCCCGCGGCACGACATCGAATCCGCAGGGCCGCATCACGTTGCGCCTGTGCCTGTCTATGATCCGGTTGGAGCGGCTCGGGCAGGCGGCAGCCATCTCCGCGGCCAGGCCGGCGAGAAGCCACAGAGTCCTCCTCCCCAGCAGGGCTGCGGAGCACTCGAGGAGCCGTGCTGCAGGCTCCTCCGCGAAGCGCCTCAGCGAACGGAGAGGAAGTCTCCTCCTCGGCAGGGTCAGCCCTTCGGGAGCCCGGGCTCAGTAGATGCCGGCGCGCATGATGTCATGGAGATATACAAGCCCCTCGGGCCGGCCCTCGGGATCCGTCACGACGAGGCAGGTGATCCCCCGCTTCTCCATGCGGGCTAGCGCCGTCGTAGCGAGCTCGGAGGCGGAGATGGTGCAGGGCGACCTGTTCAGAACCGCCCCGACAGGCATGTCGAGAGCGTCCGAGCGCGTTTCGAGCAGCCTGCCGAGGTCACCGTAGACGAAGATGCCCGATAGCCTGCCGGAGGCGTCAGCGGACAGACAGACACCCCTGTGGGAGGTCATAGGGGCCAGTGCGGCTCTCAGGGTGGCGTCCTCGCGTACGAGGGGAAGGGGCGGGCCGGTCATGAGGTCGGACACCCTCGTGAGGAGTCTGCGGCCGATGATGCCGCCGGGGTGGACGTCGGCGAAGTCGGCTTCGGTGAAGTTCCTCTCCCTGAGGAGAGCCATCGCGAGGGCATCACCGAGGACCAGCATTGCAGTCGTGCTGGCGGTGGGGGCCAGGTTGTGGGGGCAGGCCTCCGCCATGTCGGGGATGCGCAGGACGACTGCGGCGGCCCGACCGAGCGTCGAGTCGGGTCTCGCGGTCACTGCGACCACGGGAACCTCGAGCCTCCTGAAGCACGGCAGCAATGCCGCGATCTCGGGAGTTTCACCGCTCTTGGACAGGACGAGGGCCACGTCGGAGGGCTGCACGAGCCCGAGGTCACCGTGAACGGCCTCGGAGGGGTGGAGGAAGAAGGCGGGAGAGCCGGTGCTGGTCAGGGTGGCGGCGATCTTCCCCGCTATGTGACCCGACTTGCCCATGCCTGTAACTACCAGCCTTCCACCGGCGGATGCCATCAGGCCGACCGCCCTGTCGAAGGTCTCCTCCACGAGGCTCAGCGTGGCAGCCAGCCAGCCGGACTCGATCCCGAAGACCCGACGTGCCTCCTCTAGTGCAGCGCTCACGGCATCCTCCCGGACAGGATGTGCTCCGCCACCTCCCGCACCGCTCCAGCCCCGCCGGGCTTCTCAGTCACCAGCCTGCACTCGCGCCTGACTTCTTCACGTGCATTCGCAGGGCAGGCGGAATAGCCCGCGATGCGGAGGGCCGGGAGGTCCATGGCGTCGTCACCCATGAAGAAGGCCCTGCCGGGCTCAGTCCCGAGATGGGCGCATATCCGTTCCAGCGCGGACGCCTTGTCCCTGCAGCCGAGCGCGAGCAGCCCTATGCCCAGGTCCATCGCTCGCCTTCTCGTGGACGGCAGATCCCTCCATGAGACCAGGGCGATCCTGTAGCCGGCCTTCCGCAGTTCCGCCAGCCCTGCGCCGTCCTGGGCTCCGAACCTCTGCGAGACGCCTCCCGGGCCGTAGAGCAGGGTCCCGTCGGTCATGACCCCGTCCACGTCGAAGGCTAGCAGGTCGAAGATGGTCATTCCGTGCCGACCCCCGTCCAGTGTTCCAGCGCCGCCTCGACGAGGTCCCCCGCCGTCGCCGCGTCGAGAACGACGTCGCTGTCGCTCAGAGCCCGTGCAGGATCGGGATGGATCTCGAAGAACATTCCGTCCACCCCCCACGCGGCTCCCGCTCTGGCGAGACGCACGGCGAACTCCCGGCGTCCGCCGCTCCGGTCGCCCGCGGCTCCGGGAAGCTGGAGGGAGTGCGTCACGTCCAGGAGCACCCTGTCCGCCATGCCAGCCATGATCCCGAGGGATCTGAAGTCCACGACGAGATCCCCGTAACCGAAGAAAGTCCCTCTCTCGGTGAGCCACACCTCGGGACATCCCCTGTTGCGCAGCTTCTCCACCGCTCCCGCCATCAGCCCCGGAGCCATGAACTGGCCCTTCTTGACGTTCACGGGCCTGCCGGTAGAGCCCGCAGCCTCGAGCAGGGAGGTCTGCCTGCAGAGGAACGCCGGAATCTGGAGCAGATCGACGGTCTCGGCTGCCTTCTCCACCTGTGAAGGCTCGTGGACGTCGGTGGTCACGCGGACTCCGAACTCGCGCTTCACCGCAGCCAGGATCGCAAGCCCCGCTTCCAGCCCGGGCCCCCTGTAGCCGGAGGCGCTGGACCGGTTGTCCTTCAGGAAGGAGCCCTTGAAGATCCACTCCGTCTTCCCGCCGCTGAAGCGCCCGGAGAGCCACGACGCCGCTTCGAAGGCGACCTCGTCCGACTCGAGCGAGCACGGCCCGGCTACGAAGAACGGTGCGACCCTCACTGGAAGACCCTCCTGCATCTCTCGAGGTCCTCGGGCGTGTCCACGCCGATGCCGGGGAAGTCGCCCGTCACTACCCTGATCCTGAATCCGGCCGACATCCAGGAAAGCTGCTCCAGTCTCTCAGCGCGCGCAGGCGCGCTTTCCGGGAGTGCGACGACGGCCTCGAGCGCCGTCGGGCTGAAGCAGTACACTCCGAGGTGCTGGAGCCATTCCTCCGCACCCCAGGGTATCTGCCTCCTGGAGAAGTACATGGCATGGCCTCTGTCGTCAAGCACCACCTTCACGCAGGACGGTTCCTCCGCTTCCGCCTTGTCGGCCCTGCGAGCGAGCGTTACCACCAGGTCGTCGGCCGGAGGAACGGAGGTGACAGCCTCGATCCAGGCCCCCGAAGCCATCGGTTCGTCGCCCTGCAGGTTGACTATCCTCCCCTGCGGGCGGCCCAGGATGCGCCAGGCCTCGGCGGTTCTCGCAGTGCCGCTGGGTGCGTCGGTGGATGTCATGACGCATTCGAACCCTGCACGCTCGACGACCGCGCTTATCCTGGCGTCGTCCGTGGCCACTACGACGCGGGCGCCGGAGACCGACGCACCCTCGGCCACTCTCACCACGAGGGCTCTGCCGCCGATGTCGGCCAGGGGCTTGCCCGGAAGACGAGTGGAGCCGTACCGGGCCGGGATGATCACTGTGACCGGGCAGGACAAGCCCTACCAGCTCTCCGAAGCCCAGAGCGATACGAAGAACCCGTTCTCCGCGCCCCCGTCCCAGGTCTCCCGCACTGCGGCGAGATCGAGCCCTGCCCTGCCTCCGGCGAACCTGTAGCCGCAGCCGGCGGACAGCCTGTCCGAGCCGTCCCTCCAGAGGCCCTCCATGGAAGACCATCCGGCCCGGGCGGCAAGCCCTCCGCCGAGAAGAGCCTCGGTCCCGAAGGAGTAGATCCTGCCATCTTCCACGGAGGCGCCGGGTATGGACAGTCTCTTCCTACCATGGACGTCCGAGGAGAGGAGCAGCCAGTCGAAGGGCTTCAGCGTGAGCCCCAGATTCACCTCTCCAGGGATGTCATACCCCGTCGAGGATGACGACCCGCCCGTGCCCGACAGGTCCCGGTCTATGGAGAGGCGGCCGGACCTGTCGGTCACCACGCTGGCGCCAAGGTCGAACCTGCGGGTGTGGATGAACGCCCCGAACTGGGCTCCCCAGCACGGACGGAAGCGAGCGTCGTCCACGTACTGCGTCCCGGTTGGAACCTCGGGTCCCGAGGGAGATCCGCTCACCGAAGCCTCGGACCTGATGCTGCCGAAGGAGCTGCGAGCTCCTGCGGAGAACGAGAGCCAATCGGCTGCAATCACCGAAAGGCCCGCATACGCCTCGGACAGGCTCCCGCGCCAGTCGTAGAAGCCCCTCCAGCCGTCCAGCGAGAGGGTTCCCTCATCCTTCAGACGGCTGCGCTCGGCGAGACCCAGCGCCAGCGCGACACGGAACGGCGTGGGAACCACAGCAGACACGGATGGAAAGGAGCATTTCCCATCTCTCGAAGGGTCATCGCCCGACCTGCAGCCGAAGGCCCACGTCACCCCGGCCCTGCCCGCCCATGCCCCGGCGGCCGGATTGCTCATCACGACGGACTCGGTTTCGAACACGGCGGTCGAGGCTCCGCCCATTCCGAGCGCTCTCACGGAAAGGGGCATGCTCTCTGCGCCCATTCCTCCCGGAGGCGGAGCGAAGCCTGGCAGATCGACCGCCAGGAGGGCCAGGGCCAGCAGTCCTGCTGTCATCGGTAAGACTCCCTTTCGGCTGCTTCCTGGGCAGCTACCCCCGTCCCCGCCCGGAGTTCCCCGGCAAGGGACCGAGATCCAGCACGTCTCCTCTCGAAGGAACCGCACACATCCTTCCGGTCCCCTCCCGGATCCGGTCGCACAGGGCGGCCGACTGCGCGGGCTCGCCGTGGACGAGGACTATCAGGTCGGCTGCCGCGCCGGCGGTGGCCGCATACCGATACAGACCGGCGGAATCGGCATGGGCCGAGAAGCCTTCGATCCTCTCCACCGCCGCCCTGACCTCGAACTCCTCGTCGAAGATCCTGACTCGATCCGCGCCTTCTGCAAGACGCCGCCCCAGCGTGCCCTCGGCCATGAAGCCCACGAGCAGCACGGTGTCGGACGGGTTCCCGAGGCAGTTCCTGAGGTGGTGGAGGATGCGGCCGTGCTCGCACATCCCCGAGGCGGAGATGACTATCATCGGCTCCCTGATCCCGTTCAGCGCCTTCGAACCCTCCACAGTGCGGATGAAGCGGAGCTGGCGGAAGGAGAAGGGGCCCTCTTCCCTGTCAACCAGCCTCCTGGTCTCCGAGTCGAAGCACTCGGGATGCATCCTGTAGATCTCCGTAGCGTCCGTGGAAAGTGGCGAATCCACGAAGACCGGCGCGGGTTCTACCATGCCGGACTCGTATAGTCGTCGTATGTAGTACAGGATGTCCTGCGTGCGCCCGACGCTGAATGCGGGTATGAGCACCCGCCCTCTCCGCGAGAAGGTCGAATCGAGAATTGCGGCGAGCCTTCCCGCGGAATCCTCGTGCGTCTCGTGGAGCCTGTCGCCGTACGTGCTCTCCATGACCAGGAAGTCGGGCCTGGGCGAGAGGTCGGGGTCCATGACTATCGGCATCCCGGATCTGCCCAGATCCCCGGAATACAGGATCTCTACGGCCCTGCCTCCCTCCCGGCATGAAAGGAGTATCTGCGCGGAGCCAAGGATGTGCCCCGCCTCGAGGAATCTCACACGGATGCCTTCGAACGGCTCGAACTCTCTTCCGCAGGGAACCGTATGGAACAGCTCCATGGACTCCATGGCGTCGTCGGGGGTGTACAGCGGCTCTATCCGCCTGCCTCGCCGCCCTTCCATCCGGTTCAGGAATTCGGCGTCCGCCACCTGGATCCTGGCGCTGTCTGCGAGCATGATGGAGCAGAGGTCCCTCGTTGCGGGAGTCGAGTACACAGGGCCGGCAAAGCCTCTCCGCACGGCGGATGGAATGCTGCCGGCATGGTCGATGTGGGCGTGCGACAGCAGTATGGCATCTATCGAGTCGAAGTCGATGCCCGGATCCCGGTTCATGCGGTCGCTCTCGCTGCGCCTTCCCTGGACGAGCCCGCAGTCCAGGAGGAGCCTCCTCCCCCCTGCCTCCAGCAGATGCCTCGAGCCCGTCACCGATCCGGCCGCACCGTGGAACGTGATCCTCAAACGAAACCTCCGCGTTCTCGAACTCCGCATCAGGCTCCTCGCCAGAGACCGGCATGCGGGACAGGCCATAACCTGTGGCAGGGGAGCCGCGCGAGACAACTCCCCCCTTCTCGGTGGAGGCAGCCCGTTCATGGACATTGCCGGCGGGCCGGGATAGATTTCGAAGAAGGTTCGGACAATGCAGGAACCGGACACATGCCTTGGAAGAGAGGACCGTAACATGACTGGTGTCGTTCTGATCT
>CAZMTK010000005.1:114181-166827 GCA_964569245.1 uncultured bacterium
CCGGACACATGCCTTGGAAGAGAGGACCGTAACATGACTGGTGTCGTTCTGATCTTTCTCGCTGCATCTCTCGCGGCCTCCCCACGGGGAGAAACCCCTGTCGAGCGCATAGCCGAGGCGCTCGATGCGGGGGCGATCACGGCACGCGAGGCTGCAGTCTTCTATGCGTTGAGCGTCTTCGACTCGAGCAGTCTGCCGAAGGAGCTGACCGAGGGAACCGAAGCTGAGCCATGCGGAACTCCTGCATTCGACGCGGCCTCGGCCCTCCTTCCGCTCCTGTCTGAGTCGGAGCTCGCCGGAGTCATGCCGTTCCTCGCAAGACCTACCCTCAGCGGGCCGGAATCCACGTACAACACCCCGGGCGGGCATTTCAAGATCCATTACACGACTTCCGGCGAGGACGCCACCAACACAGCCTGGGTCTACCACATCGCCGACGGCATGGACGCCTCGTGGGCCGGGCTGGTTGACGGCATGGACTGGGACGCGCCTCCCTCCGACCTCGGGCTCGGCGGCGACAACAGGTACGACGTATACATCATGGCCCTCAATCCGGGAACCATGGGCTACTGCTCCAGCAGCGGCGAGCCGCCCGACCCGTCCACCCCGGAGGCAGACTACGCAAGCCACATCGCGATAAGCAACAACGAGTCCTACGGCTCGGACCAGATGCTCGAGACCTGCTCGCACGAGTTCATGCACGCGGTCCAGGCCGGCTACGAGGCGGCTGAGCCGTCGTGGTTCAAGGAGAACTGCTCCGTCTGGGTACAGAACGAGATCTGGACCACCAACCACTACGCCGACTACCTTCACACCGGCGAGAACTGCCTCTACCGGCCCTGGTTCGACATACGATCGGGCGCCATGTACCACTACGGCGCATCGCCGTGGCCCATGTACATGGAAGTGCGCTGCGGAGGGCAGGAGGTCGTCCGCGAGGTGTGGGAGAACTGCGCAGCCGTCGTCGGAGCCAACATGCTCGACGCCATAGAGACCACCGCCGAGAACCACGGCATGACCTTCCTGGAGTGGCTGGCCGAGTACACCTGCTGGCGCTGGTTCACAGGCAACAGAGCGGACGACGAGCACTACGAGTACGAGGAGTCGTCGCTCTGGACCCCGGGCGCATACATCTTCTCGTATCACAACGTGAACACCCTCCCGTGGAGCGGCGACGAGGGGGTCTACCCTCCCGACACATACGGAAACCACTGGATCAGGGTGAACGTCACGAGCTATCAGGGATGGATAACCGCGGCTTTCGACGGGCGCGACAACATGGACTTCCACTTCGGGGTCATCCTCACGGCTCCCGACGGCGACGACCAGTTCGGGTACTACACCGTCACGGATCCGTCGGCGACGCTGACGATAGGCGTCAACACGACCGGCTGGGAGTACGCGGTCTTCTTCGTCCAGTCAATAACCGATACTTCGCTCGACCAGCTCTACGATCTCTCGGTGACTTACCAGACAGGCGTAGAGGGAGGAGGCCAGCCCGGGTTCACGGCCCCCTCGATGGAGATCTCCAGCAATCCCTTCACCTCCGGCGAGATCCTGCTGGAAATGCCTCAGGGAGGCTTCACTACGATAAGCCTGTACGACCTCTCGGGCCGTCTGGTGGATACGGTCTTCGCCGGGAACCTGGAACAGGGCGGTAACATTGTGTCCTGGGACGCGTCCTCCCTCGATTCCGGAGCCTATTTCCTCAGGCTCACCGCTCCGGGGGGAGGCTCGACCAAGAGGATCGTCGTTCAGCATCCCTAGCGAACTCGGCGCGCGGGCGGCTCTGCCGCCCGCGTAATCCTCCGGAGGAGTCATGAGAAGATTTCCTTGGCTAGCGCTGCCGGCCCTGCTTGTCGCAGCCGGCGCCGGTGCAGACTCGGCAGTCGAGAGGGTCTTCGCACGCATCGACGACGGGACCCTGTCCGGCGAGGAGGCGGCGTGGCATCTCGCCGCCGCGGTGGTCGAGCCCTCGCTGCTGCCCGCCGACCTCACCGCTGGTGCAGATGCCGCGAAGTGCGGAACGCCGGCGGTGGTGGAGGCCCTGAGGCTTGTGGAGGACTCTTCGACGCCTGTTGCGGGCGAAGTCGAGATGCTCCTCGCGAGGCCTGTCCTGAGCGGGCCCGAGTACACGTTCGACACGGCCGGAGGGCACTTCAAGATCCACTGGACCAACTCGGGCGGTGACGCCACGACGCTGGAATATGCACAGGCGGTGGGGACCTACGCCGACTACAGCTGGCAGGTCGAGATAGACCAGATGGGCTATTACGACCCGCCCTCCGACCTCGGGCTCGGGGGAGACAGCAAGTACGACATCTACATCGAACAGCAGAGCTCGCTCGGCTACACATCGCCAGACGGCATCCCCGACCCCACTACGCCCAACAACGACACCTCGAGCTACATCGCCATCGCCCCGGGACTCGGCGTCGGCCTCTGCCAGGTCACCGTCGCGCACGAGTTCCAGCATGCCTGCCAGTTCGCCTGCGACCAGGCCGAACCCACCTGGTTCATGGAGAACTGCTCCACCTGGATCGAAGACGAGGTCTATCCAGACGTCAACGACTACTGGAACTACCTGCACGGAGGAGACAACCCCCTCAGGAGGCCCTGGTGGGACATCCGCGAGGGCGGCAGCAGCCTCTACTGGTACGCGGGGTGCATCTGGGCGCGCTACATGGAATACAGGATCGACGTGGACGCGGTCCTGGAGGTCTGGCAGAACTGCGCTGCGGTCTGGGGCAACAACATGCTGTCGGCCCAGCAGAACATGTTCTCGGCCCACGGCATGACCTGGGAGCAGGGCTTCATGGAGTACGCCCTCTGGCGCTGGTTCACCGCGGCCAACTGGTACGCCGGCTGCGGCCTGTACGACAGCGAGGCGGCCCAGTGGACCCCCGGTCCGTACATCTTCTCGTACCACAACATCACAACCCTGCCCGCCTCGGGCGACGAGGGCATCTATCCGCCCGACACCTACGGCATCCACTGGATCAAGGTCGCCCTCGCCAACTACCAGAACGGCTGGGTCAACATGCACTTCGACGGCCGTGACAACTTCGACTGGGACCTCGGCGTGATCATGTGGGACCAGGGGCTCGACTGGCAGTACCAGTGGTACGACTGCAGCACCGCAGGCGTGAAGGACGTGTCGGTCTCCACCACCGGGTGGGACTATGTGATCTTCGTTCCGGCACTCCTGACCGACACCAGCCTGGACAAGTACTACACCTTCGACATCACCTACTCGACCGGCGTCGAGGGCGGCGAGCCGGGAGCGCAGCCCGCTTCCATCCTTCTTCCTGCGAATCCTGCCGGCCCCGGCTCCTCGGTCTCCTTCACGGTGCCGTTCGACACTCAGGCCAGACTTGACGTATTCGACATCTGCGGCAGGCTGGTCTCGGTCCTGTACGATGCAGAGGCCCAGGCCGGCGAGCACGAGGTGGCCCTTGCCGGACTGCCCTCGACCGGCACCTACTTCCTGAGGCTGTCTGCCGCCGGACAGGTCTGCGGAAGCAGGCTCACCTACATGGAGTAGAACGGAAGAAGGCGGGAGGGGGCGGGGCTCCCCCCTCCCGCCCTTCCTTCTGCTATCTTCTCGACATGACTATCCTCCCGATGCGCAAGGGGGCGGCCGCTGCGGCGGCGACAGCCTGTGCGGTCGTCCTGCAGTCCGGCGGCTGCGGAAGCCGAATCCGGCAGCCCGTGGAAGCCGGCGGCCCGTGGCAGGCGCCTGTCATCCTCGTTGTTCTGGACAGTCTGCCGAACAGCGTTCTGCTGCCCGAATCCCTCGCCGGGGCTACGATGCTGCCTCTCGCATGGGCCAGGCTCTCTGACGAGCAGGGGGAGGTGCCGGATGTGGCGGGCCTCTTCCTCGAGAGCGCAATGCGCGAGGGCATGCTGGTGGCGACGGTGGACGAGACCTCCCCCATGGCGGGAAGCGAGAGGGACGACATCACGGTCGTCACTGCGGCGGGGCCCGATTCGATCTCGATTCCGGTGACCGACCCGCCGGGGGTGGGTGTGGACATGGCGTGGGCCGCATGGGACGATCTCGGCCAGAGGAGCGCTGCGGTGGCGGGCATGTTCGCGAAGTACAAGCCCGACATCCTGGTCTTCAGATGCGAGGCTGACAGCCGCGAATCCGCCTTCGAACTGTCCTACCGCTGGCTGGAGGCCGCCGACTCTCTCGGCGCGAGCCTGGTGATATACGCTCCCCCGCTCCCGGGCCTTTCGAGGGGGTGGGCCGCGATAGCCGGCAGACACGCAAGGCGCGGGCTCGTCGAGGGCCTGACCCCCTCCGGGCTGCTGAACACTCTCCGGATCCTGGCGGGCATCCCCTGGGAAACCAGGCTTTCGGCGGGAGTCCCCGCTGCGGCGGCTCTTGACTGCGATCCCTTCCGCAGCGTAACCGCTCCGCGATGAAGAGACTGGTCCTCCGCCTGATCGCTTCCGCGGAGAGGGCGATGCCGGGGGACGGCGCACTCGTCGCCCTGTTCCTCTTCACCGTGACCGCGAGAAACCTGCTCGAGGGTGCGGCCGGCGGGACTGTGTTCGAACCCTCGGCGTTCCTGTTCCACTTCCCCGTCGCCTACGTCTTCCCGATGCTGGGAACAGCCGCGCTCATGCACCTCCTCTCCGGTGTCGAGGCACCGCGGATGCTGAGGCTCATGGTCCTTGCATGGACGATGACGCTCCTCCCGCCGGTCCTCGATCTCCTGAGCGGAAGGCCCTCCCCCATCGGATATTTCCCGCTGGAAGCGGGCAACGCGGGCTTCTTCGCGGTGAACTTCCTGAATCCGTCGGTGAGCCTTCCCGGCACCACTGCCGGGATCAGGATCGAGGCGGTCGCGGGGTGCCTCCTTGCCGGTGTATTCGTCAGTTCCACGGCGAAGAGGGGAGCCGCAGCGAGGGGCGTCGCCACCGCAGTCCTCTTCGTTCCGCTCTTCCTCGCTTTCTTCACGTGGCCGATGCTCGTGAAGATCCTCCTGGAGAGGTACTTCCCCTGGACTGCAACGGCCCAGGAGTTCATGCAGTGGCACGTCGCCACGGCCCCGGCGCTCACGGGCTCCGCCCACTACACGGTGTTCCTGGTGGACATCTGGCCGGTCGCGCTGATATCGCTTTGGCTCTGGCCCAGGCTCGACCGGCTATCATGGGGGGAGACCGGACGCAGGCTCTCCCTGTCCATGCCGGCGATCGCGGGTGCGGCAGCGGGAGCGGCTGCGGCATGGGCGGCAGCGGCCAGGCAGGCTGCGACTTTCGCCGACGCAGCGGCGATCCTCGGCTCCGGTCTCGCTGGTGCCGCTTCAGCCTTCGTGCTGTCGGTGCCTCCTCAGCGCAGGCTCCCGGTCATCGCGCTCGCTCTGCTCTCAGCCGCCGCCGTCGGCTGGCCGACGCTCGCACTGTGCATTCTCGCATGCACTCTCGCGTGCGGAGCGGTACCCGGCGCGGCAGGACGCTCCATGCTGGCCTTCGTCTCCACCGCGGCAGGAGCCTCGGCGGTGTTCGTCCCGATGTCGGGGGTCTTGCCGCTGGCGCCCCTCTGCCTCGTCGCGGCGCTCTGGGCGATCGCCGGCGGCAGCAGTCTCGTCGCGTCCGCTGCGGTCCTCGCCATGGCGGCATCGGTGGCGGTTCTTGCGCCGATTCCGCCGGAAAGCGCCATGATCGAGCATTTCGAGTCGCTCGACGAGCAGTTCTCGAGAAGTTCGCAGGCGCAGTTCGCGCACGTCGCCGCCACACGGCTGGCCGCTGCAGGGGGCTCCCTGGTCGAGCTGGCTCAGGCTGCGCACATGGCGGGGGACATGGCGAGGTCGGAATGGGCGTTCGCTCTTGCGGCAGCCGCCGGTGACAGCAGCCCGGACATGCTGGCCGTAGGCCTGAACCTCGCAGCGGCGAGAGGAGACGGAGAGCAGTTCGCGATCCTCCTGCAGAAGCTCGCTGAAGACGGAGGAGACCTGCCAGGTCTGGACGGGCTGGTGCTCAGGCAGGCGGCCGAGGCGGGGCGTACGGACATTCTCGAGTCCTACATGAGGGCAGCGGGACCTGAAGCGGGAGTTCTGGCAGCATTCGCTGGCGCCGAGCTGGCGGCGGGCGACACGGCTTCGGCTCTGTCCTTCATCGGCGCCGCCGCAGGCAGACCCGATGCATCCCCGCAGGTTTTCGCGATGGCTGTAGGTCTCGCCTCGATAACGGGAGGCGACTACGACGCGATATACAGGGCAGGCGCGGAGAGGTTCGAGAGCCCCCTGGAACTCATGCTCTCGAGAGTCAGAGCGCCTCTCTCGGCCGGAAGGGCTCCGGACAGGCCGGATCTCGTGAGGAGATGCCTGGCTCTCCATGGTGATTCTCCGGAGGTGCTGGAGACCTGTGCCTCCTGGTATGCCGCGTGCGGAATGCCGGACAGCGCCCTTGCGCTTCTCGAGAGGTCGGCCATGGCCCAGACGAGGCCGAGCAGGACCACGATGAGGATGCTCTGCGCAGCCGCTTCCCTGGCTGGAGAACGAGAGAGGCTGGCCGCTCACCTCGCCTACGCGAGGAGCCTCTACCCAGGCGACGAGGTCGTGTCCTCCGTGGCGGAAGAGCAGATCCGCCGGCGCGAGGAGGGAAGGTAGCCCGCCTGGACAGGCTTCTCATCTGCAGGACCGGATGGAGGGCCCCCGTGCTGGCTGCTGCAGTCGGGCTGCTCGCGCTGCTCACCGGCCCCCCGGGTTTCGACTCCATAGACGGCAGCGAGTTCACAGTAGCCGCAGAGCGGATGGCCGTGGCCCATCCTCCGGGCTACCCCCTCCTTCTTTTCATGCTGAGGATCCTGCCTGGAAGCGGATATGCTTCGTGCCTTGCTTTTTCGGCAATCTGCGCCTCTGTGGCGGCGCTCGCCGCCTCGTCATGGGCGAGGGCTTCGGGGAGGTCGGAGGCAGCCTCACTCGCGGCATCGGCGATCCTCGTCTGCTCTCCGCCCGTGTTCTCGCAGATGAACTGCGTGGAAGTCCACCCTCTCGCTGTCGTCCTCACGCTTCTCGCCGTATCGGCATCGGGAGGTCTTGCCCGTCCGTACTGCTTCTCGCTCGCAGTCTTCGGAGGTCATCCGGCAGCCCTGCTTACAGCTCCGCTCGCGCTGGCGCGCCCTGTCCGGCTCACGACCCTCTCCGCGCTGCTCGCCGCGCTTCCTGCGACTCTGGCTCTCTACACGCCGATCGTCGCCGCCAGCTCGAGCCCCATGCACTACGGGAGACCGGCCGCCCCGGAAGGCCTCGCGGCATACCTCACGCTCTACCGCAGCAGGCTCGCACTCCCCGACCCGGCCTTCCCCTCGGAGCTGCTCTCAGGATTCGGCCCGGTGACCGCCTGCGTGATGGCGTTCTTCCTCGCCTTCTCCGGAAGGCCTCGCAGGAGCGAGGCGGCTGCTCTGGCGGTCTCGGTTGCGGCGCTCGCCTGCTACAGGGTGCCCGACAAGGAAAGCCTGCTCTGGGTGCTTCCCGTGATTCTTCTTCCAGCGCTGGCCAGGGGCATCGACCGGTTGGCGGGAAGGGGGGCTCTGGCTGGAGGGGCGGCAGCGCTGCTGGTCTCCGCTTCTGCGGCATCAGGCATTCTCCGTTCGGACAGGACTCGGGACGTCGCGGCATGCCTGGGATCGAGGGACATGCTGCGCGGCGCGCCTTTCGAGGCCGTCTTCTGCACGATAGGACACGACGCCTTCTATGCCGCCTACAACACCGACCTCGACGACTTCCGTCCCGACATAATCCCAGCCGACATGTACGGCATATACTTCGATCTCCGACTCGCGAGCCCTCTCCCTCCGGCAATCGGAGACCGTCCGGTGGTCGCGACCAGGGGCTGGACCGAGCCCTTCCTCCATCTCGACGGACTCCTCTTCACATCGGGAGAACGCGCACGGCCCGGATGGGATGCGATGGAGGTCTTCTCGGCCGGGTTCTCCAGCCCGGACGTCTTCTCGAGGGACTACCTCGCCGAGCTCATTGCAAGGAGAGCGGTTCAGAGCCCCCCGGCGGAGCGCGACAGCCTCTCGGCTCTGGCTCTGGCGACCGCCGGCTCGGATCTCGCCAGGAACAGGCTGGAGGCCATCCTTGAACTCGACCGCTGACCGCCTGCTGATTGCCGGACTCCTCGCCGCCTGCCTCCTCTACTGCCTGACCCCAGTATACAGCGAGAACCTCTTCTGGCATCTGCGCAACGGCGAGGACATCCTGGACACTGGAAGCATCCGTACCGAGGACCCCTTCACCTGGACGATGCACGGGCACCGCTGGATCCAGCAGGAATGGCTGGCCGAGGTGGCCTTCGCAGCAGCCTGGAGGCTCGGCGGGGCGGCGGGTCTCACCATTCTGAAGTCGGCGGTCGTGCTGGGAACGGCAGCCCTCGCCACCGCCGCGTCGAGGAGGAGGGGCGGAACTGCTCCGGGGATCGTTCTCACCTCGGTCCTGTGGCTCGCGGTCAGCCAGGCGAGGTGGTTCGAGAGGCCCCACATCTTCACGGACCTCTTCTTCTCCCTTTACCTGTTCCTGCTCGCGCTCGACCTCGGGACAGCGGCAAGGTGGGCGCTTTTCCTGCCGCTGCAGGTGCTCTGGGTCAACACCCATGCCGGTTTCGTGATGGGCGTCTTCCTCCTGGCGATCAGTCCGATCGGAGACGCTCTGGCGGGCCGCTGGAGGAAAGCGTTCCCGGGCGCCCTTCTGGCTGTGGCTGCTCTTGCCGCTTCGGGCATCCACCCCAACGGATTCGGGTCTCTGGAATACCTGCCGTCATTCCTTGCACAGCCGCTTTTCAGGGATACGATCCGGGAGTGGTGGAGTCCGTTCGATCCAAGGTACGGAACGGCTGGAACAGCCTCGGCACTGCTGGCCCTATCGCTGGCATCGGGGATCGTCCTCGCCCGAAGGCATGGCAGAAGGCCCTCGGTCGCGGATGCGGCCATGCTCGCCTCGCTCTTCGTGGCCAGCGTATTCGCCGCCAGGAACATAGAACTCCTGGCCATCGCGGCGATCGTTGTCGTCCCCGCCCATCTGCCGCCGGTGAAGAAGTCGCTGCCCGTCGCACTCCTGGGGCTCGCCGCGGCGATTCCCTTTTTCATGGGGCTCCCCAGGGAGTTCGGCCCTCCCAGGAAGCTGGGGACCGGAATGGCCTGGGAAATCTATCCGGTCGGGCTCGCCGGCTTCCTGGAGGAGCATTCCCTCTATGGCAGGGTCTTCAACACCAACGAGATCTCGGGCTATCTGGAGTACCGGTTCGGAACCAGGCTGCCGCTGTACATGGATGGACGGTGCCTTCTCTATCCGCAGGACTTCTACGCCGAGTACCTGATGCTGGCGCAGATGCCCGACTCGTCTCTGGCGGCGCTGCAGCTCGCAACGATCGAGGACAGGGACATCGAACTCGCATTCTACGACTGGCCCAAGGCGTCGGGCTCGTCAGCCTTCCTCCTGGCCGCTCTGCCCGGCTGGGTTCCGGTCTACTGGGACCGCCTCACGGTGGCTTACGCGAGAATGGATCTGCTCGAGCGCCTGGGTCTCGAGGATCTGGCCTTCCAACTGGCAGATCCGCTCTCCCCGGCCGAGCTGCTCGAACAGCCTCCCTACTCGATCCCTGCAGGCAGAGGCCGGGAGATGCTGCGAGCCTGCAGCCTGGGGGTGTTCGAGCCTCCGAGGTGGATCGCCTGCTGCCTTCTGGCGAGGGAGGGCAGGGCTGAAGAAGCCCTGGCTCTTGCAGAAGCCTCGGGCGATCCTGAGTCCCGGAGAATGCTCTCTGCGGCCCTCTCTGGCGAGCCGGCCGGAAAAGACGCTCCTCCGCAGATAGCCGCCATTGCCGTATGGATCATGGCCAGGCAGGGCAGGTTCGAGGAGGCCGAGGCCCAGGCCCTGTCCATGGGAGACAGCAGCCTGGCCGCAGCCGTCGCGATCGTCGGCCGGGGTACGCCGCAGGCATCGGGCGTGTCGTCCCGGCTTCCATGGATCCCCCCCGGCGTCCTCCAGGATGCCGAGGCGGGGCTGCTCGGAAGAGGGGATTCGATCGGCTTGACGGCCGTCTGCCTGCACGTCTCGGGGATGGAGGATCAGGCGGTCCTCGCGGCCAGAACCTGTGCCGACACGCCCGGCAGCAGGCCTTGGGCGCTCGCAGCATCGGCACTGGTACTAGCATTCGGGGGCTTCGTTGACGAGGCGGCTGCCCTGTCGGATTCGGCGCTGTCACAGGGCGTCACTCCCACGACCCTCTGGGCGAGGGGGCTTGTGGAGGAATGCGCCGGGAGGCCCGGCCAGGCCTGCGCCTTCCTGGAGAGGGCGCTGAGGATGTCCCCCGGGGTCGGCGGGATCTGGCTCGATCTGGCCTCCTGCCGGTGGAAGGCAGGCGACCTCAGGGGTTCGGCCTCGGCGTACATCGAGGCGTCAGGCACGGGAGTCCCTCTGCCGGCCTCCGCGAGGAGCCGCCTCGGATGGGCCTCCGTTCTGGGGCTTGCGGACCGGGCCGCGGTCGAGAGAGCCCTGGCCCCCTCTTCTTGACAGATACCCCGGGGCCGAGCAGTATCCTGCTTCCGACGAGTCTCCCGGTGCCGCGCGACAGACAGCGCAGGCGAACATGAAGGGGTCTTCATGTCGATAGTCAGCCGGATAAACGAATTCCTCGCCAGAGCCGCGCACCTGGTCCTGGGGGGCGGCAAGGAAGCTCTGGAGAGCCAGAGGAAGAAGGGCAAGCTCACGGTCAGGGAGAGGCTGGACCTGCTGCTCGACCAGGGCTCCTTCATCGAGACCGATCTCTTCGTGGAGCACTCCGCGCAGGACTTCGGAATGAGCAGCAAGAAGCTCGCCGGCGACGGCGTGGTGACCGGCATAGGCAGGGTCGACAGGAGGCCGGTCGCCGTCTTCGCACAGGACTTCTCGGTGGCCGGAGGCTCGCTCGGCAGGGCTCACGCAGGCAAGATCACCAAGGTGATGGACTGCGCCAGGGACATGCTGATACCGCTCATCGGGATAAACGATTCGGGAGGCGCCCGCATCCAGGAGGGGGTCGACTCGCTCTGCGGATACGGAGAGATCTTCTACAGGAACACCCAGCTCAGCGGCGTCGTGCCCCAGCTCTCCGTGATCCTGGGCCCCTGCGCGGGAGGCGCGGTGTACTCGCCCGCACTCACGGACTTCGTGTTCGTGGTGGACAGGATATCGAACATGTTCATCACAGGTCCGCAGGTCATCAAGGCCGTGCTGGGGGAGGAGATCTCCCCGGAGGACCTGGGCGGAGCCATGACACATGCCTCGATAACGGGCAACGCCCACTTCTACGCCCGCTCCGAAGCGGAGGCCTTCGAGCAGGTGAGGAGCCTCCTCTCCTACCTTCCCCCCAGCTCCCAGGAGCTTCCTCCGGAGGCGCCCCCCAGGCCTCCCAGGAACCCGGTATCTCCGGACGTCATTCCCGACGACAGACGCAAGGCCTACTGCGTGAAGGAGGTCATAAGGGGCCTGGTTGACGGGTCGGTGTTCTTCGAGGTGCACGAGCACTACGCCCGGAACATCGTTACCGGATTCGCCAGGCTCGGAGGGCGGAGCGTGGGCGTGATAGCGAACCAGCCGAGGGTGCTGGCCGGAGTGCTCGACGTGGATGCATCCGACAAGGCTGCCAGGTTCATCCGCTTCTGCGACGCCTTCAACGTCCCCCTCCTCACGCTGGTGGACACCCCGGGATACCTGCCGGGCGTCAACCAGGAGCACATGGGCGTCATCAGGCACGGAGCCAAGCTCCTCTACGCCTACAGCGAGGCCACGGTGCCGAAGATCACCGTCATCATGCGCAAGGCCTACGGCGGCGCATACATCGCCATGTGCAGCAGGCACCTGGGTGCCGGCTTCGTGGTGGCATGGCCGAGCGCGGAGATAGCCGTCATGGGGTCGGAAGGTGCGGCTAACATAATATTCCGCAAAGAGATAGAGGATAGCTTGGATCCGGAGGCTACGAGGCGCGAGAAGATACGGGAGTACGAGGAGAAGTTCGCCAATCCTTATGTCGCGGCGGGGAAGGGCTACGTTGACGCCATCCTCCTTCCCCAGCAGACCCGCGAGGTCCTCGTGTCGATCCTCGCGGTCAGCCGCAACGCCACCCATTCGATGCCGCGGCGCAGGCACGGCAACTTCCCGGTATGACGACGCACGACTTCGTCGACCGGGAGGAGCTCGAGATCGACTTCACGCGCTACGAGACCGATGTCCCGCGCAGGAGCCTTCGACCGTATCCCGGCCTTCCCGACCGTCGCGAGATCAGAGCCTTCATCCCCGGCACCGTCGTCGAGGTGCGCGTCAGGGAGGGCGACAGGGTCTCTCCGGGACAGGTGCTGCTGCTTCTCGACGCGATGAAGATGCACAACGAGGTCTGCTCGGAGATCGGTGGGCGCGTTCGCAGCCTCAGGGTCAGCTCGGGCGACAGGGTCGAGAAGAACCAGTTGCTCGTCTCCCTGGAGGAGTGCCAGTAGCCCTGACCCCCCGGCGCCTGCCTACTCGTCCGGCTCGGCAGCAGGTCGGCACCGGGGACTGCCCAGGGAACCGCTTCTCGGTGGACGCCGCTCCGGGTCTGCCCCGCCACCAGCCGTCGTTCCGGCACGACCGGAGTCCGCGCTCGCGGCGGATTCTCGCACCGGCAGAGGCAGAAGGCAGCTCTTCCGTCATGCAAACGAGAGGGGCCGGCTCGCGCCGGCCCCGATCGTATTCAGGAGATGAAGGCTAGTCCCCGCCCAGCGAGTTCCTGATCTCCTGTGCGGTCTCCATGGCTTCGATGGCGTCGTTGCGGCGCCCCAGACGGCTGTAGGTGCTTGCCAGGTACTCCCACCACTCGGGGTTGCCGGGCACGAATTCGATGGCCATCTCGAGCGCATCGGCGGCGTCGGCGTCGTGCTCCATCTTGGTAAGGGCCGCGAACTTCATGTAGTAGAGGTTGCCCATCTCGTCCGGTGCCAGCCCCGGAAGAGCGACAGCCGTGCCGAGCACGGTCAGGGCGTTCTCGTAATCCTCCATCATTATCCTGGCCTGGGCGAGGCTGCCGAGGACCACATAGCTGTCGCCGGAATACCCGCGGGCGCTCTCGAGGGCTTCGACTGCCTGCTCGTACTGCTCCATCTCGAGAAGAGCCACGCCCCTCGTGAGCATGATCTCGCCCCGCATGGACTGGGCATCCTCGGGAGACAGCCAGCCCTCGGACAGCCCCGTTTCGATGCCGTCGAGGGCGTCGTCGAACACCCGCATGGCGCCGTCGAAATCGCCCTTCAGGAGGAAAACCTGGGCCAGCAGGCTCAGCACATCGGCATTCGTCGGGTCGAAGGCCAGGGCCTTGGAGAGGAGGGTCTCGGCGGCCGAGAGGTGAGCATCCGGCTCCTCGGATGTCGAGGCCAGAGACTTGTGCAGCATTGCGGCATTGTAGTAGGACAGAATGGCTGTTCCGACCGCGTTGTCGATCATGTCCTGATAGGCCTGCTTCTGCTCTTCGGGAGCAGCGTCCCTCTGCTGCTCGAGGCTCGCTATGAGCCGGTCGCTGAGCTCCGAAGCGGTATCGAAGTGCCGGACCGCCAGCTCGTAGTCCTGTCTCGCCAGCGCGAAGTCGCCGAGCAGCTGGTCGAACTCGGGGCGTGTGGGTACCACCCGCTTGCCGTCCTCGAGGACCTGCACGGCTGACTGCACGTCTCCGGCTTCGGAGTGCATCGCGGCGGTGTTGTAGAAGACGAACCAGAAGTCCTCGAGCTCGGGGGCGAGGGCGGGATCGAGCTCCCATGCCCTGAGGAACGACTCGGAGGCGCCCTCCCAGTCCCTGATGGTGCCCTGGGCGTTGCCGCGCAGAAGCCAGACCTGGGGGTCCAGCGAATCGCCGCCAGCGATGACGCTGTCTGCAAGGTGTATGGCGTCCTGGTACTCGCCGTTCTGGATATGGACTCTCATGCCGGTCACTGCCGGTGACGCACAGGCGGCGACGACCAAGGCTGAGGCGAGGAGCGCCATTCGAGTAGCCGGTACTCTGCCGAACAAAGCCATGCCTCCATTTCGTTATCGAGTTGAGGATTTTCGCAAACCTACGACTTTCGAGTCCCAAGTCAACAGCCGCCCTTGACGACTGTCCCGGCTCGGAATAGCTATTGCGCCCCGGGACGGAGGTGACAGGAAGGTGCACTGCGTAGCTCTGCTGGAACTTGCTCTGAGCCTTCTTCTGGGCTCCTCAGGGCTGCCCGGGGCGGTGTGGACGGCCGAGGAAGCCCGCGCCTGCAGGCAGGCGACGGTGATGCTCGACAGGCAGGTCGTGCTCTTCACCGAGAACGGCAGAGAGGCGAACCTGGCGATGGTATCCACGGGAATGCCGGGGCACGCCACTCCCGCAGGCGAGTTCAGAGTCAGGTACAGGCTGAGGGCGCCCATGTCCAGCATATACATGGTCAGGATGCCCTACTGGATCTGCATCGACTCCTCAGGAGCCCTCGGGTTCCACCAGGCTCCCGGAAGCAGGGGTCTGTCGATGCTGGGAAGGCCGGTGTCGCACGGGTGCATCCGTCTCGGCACGGAGACGGCGCAGTGGGCCTACCGCTGGCTCACGTCGGGGTCGAGGGTGCTGATACTGCCCAGGGCTCAGACCAGCTCCGGTCTTTCCCTCTCGAGCTCCGAGACCACGTCCCTAAGCTTCTGGGCGTAGTCGTCGCTCATCACCAGCAGCACGCCGTTCGAGCTGACTACGGACACCCGTTCCAGTCCCAGCAGGACCGTAAGACCGCCGGGGTTCCATACGGTGCAATCCGCGCTATCGAAGAAGAGGGCGTCTCCGCGGCACGCCCCTCTCCTGCGGAGGGCCGGCCAGTCTCCCACGTCGTCCCACGAGAATCGGGCGGGCACCATCGCGACCCTCGACGCCTTCTCCATGACGCCGTAGTCGATCGAGACCGAGGGGAGCCGCGAGTAGAGCGCAGCGGGAGCCTCCGTCGTCCGCCCCAGGCCCTCCAGGCCGTCCGACAGCTCCGGCAGATGCCTTCGTATCTCCTCGAGGATCACCCGCACCTTCCAGACGAACAAGCCGGCGTTCCAGTAGTGCCTTCCTCCGGCCACGAAGGCTTCCGCAGTCCCGGCGTCAGGCTTCTCCCTGAAGCTCGATACCACCATGAACCCGTCTCCGGTCCCTCCGATCTCCAAATAGCCGTATCCCGTCGCCGGTCTGTCGGGCTTCACCCCTATGGTGCAGAGCCAGCCGGCATCGGCCGCCCTGCCGGCATCGAGGAGCGTCTCCCTGAGGCCTTCTGCAGGCGAGATCGCGTGGTCGGACGGCAGGACCGCCATCAGGTCGCCGGAGAGTCCTCTTCCGGCAAGAACCGACGCCGCCCACCCTATGCAGGCGGAGGTGTTCATGGGCATGGGCTCGAGCAGGAGGTTCTCTTCGGGAAGCCCCGGGAGCTGCGAGATCACCTCGCGCCCGAAGTCCCTGCCGGTCACGACGAGGATCCTCTCCATGGGACACAGCCCCTCCAGCCTCGCCACGGTGTTCTGGAGGAGCGTCCCGCCGCCCAGGAGATCAATGAACTGCTTGGGTTTCGACCGGGTGGAGGCGGGCCAGAATCTGGTCCCTCGGCCGCCTGCCATGATCACGGCATGAAGATCGCTCCTCATCAGGGTCCCTCCCATACAGCCAGCACACCTGCACCCTCCACCTCCAGGCGGCAGGAGCCGTCCGCAACAAGGCAGGACGGAGCACCAGCGATCCCTCCACAGGCCGTTCCGGAGGTCACGAAGAAGATCCAGCCATGCTCCATCTGCACGCATCCGCCCTCGACGCAGTCCAATCGGTATCCAGCACCGTCGAGGCGAGGCACGCGGCCCCACGAGCCGAGCCTCGGCAGGCCGTCCTCCGGGTCGACGCACGCCACGGCCTGATCCACGTGGAGCTCCCTCGGCCTCCCGTCGGCGCCGTTCCTGTTCCAGTCGAAGAGCCTGTATGTGACGTCGCAGTTGCGCTGGATCTCCAGCACCTCCATGCCCCCGCCCAGGGCATGCAGCGTGCCGGGAGGAAGGTGCATGAAGTCGTTCCTCGAAACCCTCCACTCCCTGAGGACGCAGGCGATCCCGCCCGTCTCCGAGAGCGCGCGAAGGTTCTCCCTCCCGCAGCCTGGAATCAGCCCCGCGTGGACCACGGAACCGGGAGCGACGTCGAGGAAGAGCCATGTCTCAGCCTTGCAGTCGGCTCCGCCGAACGCTCCGGGGTGAACCTGAACCGACAGCCGGTCGGCCGTGTGCAGAGTCTTGACGAGGAGGGGGAATCGAGCCGGTCCGGAGCCGCGGGAGCGCCCGGCAAGCTCCGCCAGGGTTCCAGCAGGTCTGGCAGTTGCAGCATCCAGGAGCATGCTCGAGCCATCGGGGCAGTCATAGAGCCACCAGACTTCGCCGACAGGGCATGCCCCGCCGGAGTCCAGCGAACCCCATACCCTCTCAACCTTTCTTGGAACCGCCGACAGGATCACCTTCCGCCCGCCGACCTCCGCAGCATGGTTCTCACCAGGGCAATCCCGGTCGAATCCCTCTCGGGGTGCCACTGAACGCCCAGCACGAGCGGGTCGCGGGACTCAACCGCCTCGATGACCCCGTCAGGCGCGGAAGCAGAGAGGACGAAGCCCGCTGGAACGGACTCGAGGGCCTGGTGGTGGAAGCTGGAGACTACGCAGGTACGCCCCAGCGAGGAGCCGACGATGGTGCCCTCGGAAGTCTCCACGACATGGGAGAGCGGCTCGGCTGGGGTGCCTGCATGGATGCTCCGACCGCCCGGACCTCGGGGCAGATCCTGCACGAGAGCCGCGCCGGAGACGATGCCGATGATCTGCATGCCCAGACAGATGCCCAACAACGGGATCCCCTCGGACATGCATCCACGGCAGACCTCCATCTCCCACAGCGGCCTCTCGCGCTCGGGGGCTACGCAGCCGTCCGGCGTCCTGCCGTAGAGGTCGGGGTCCGGGTCTCCGCCCCCGGTGAGCACTACCATGTCCAGGTCCCTCTCCCTGCCCGACGGAAAGGTCCTTCCCGAGGGGAGAATGGCGACGGGAACGCCGCCCGCCGATTCGATCAGCGAGGCATAGCTGCCGTTGAGCCGGTATGCCCATCTGCCGTAGCAGGCGTCATCGGGGGGCGCGACCGGGACCCAGTTGACGGTCAGTCCGACCAGGGGCGGGCTGTCATCCAATCGAGGCCATTCTCAGCACCGAGGCGTGCGCGGCGGCTCTCAGCGACTCGTCGAACCTCACTGCGGTCTCCATCGTTTCGAGAGCCGATGCGACGCTCTCAGGCGTGATCTTCTTCATGTTGGGGCAGCGGATGCTCCCTGAAGTGCGGAATTCCCTGTTCGGGAACAGCCGGCCGAGGCGGTAGGCCATTCCCTCCTCCGTCCCGACGATGAATCTGGAAGCCCCCGATGCCGCGACCCTGGCAATCATGCCCCCCGTACCCACGACGTGGTCTGCCGCGTCCCAGCACTCCGGCGGGGTCTCGGGATGAACCAGCACCTCTGCGTCGGGCCAGTCTTCCCGGGCCCGGGCGATGTCGCCCGCGGTAAGCCTCGCGTGAGGCGGACAGCTTCCGGGGAAGATCCTCATCTTCTTCCCGGTGCGGCGCTCGACGAACAGGCCCAGGTTCCTGTCGGGGCCGAAGATGATCTCGTCGGCAGGTACGCCCTCGACCACGGCCGAGGCGTTTGCGCTGGTGCAGCAGGAATAGGCGAGCGCCTTCACCTCGACACTGGAATTGACATACACGACCGGGAGGGCGCACGGGAAGGATTCCTGCATCGCCCCGAGGTCCTCCGGCGTCATGCAGTCGGCCAGAGGACAACCGGCGTCGGGGGCCGGCATCAGGATGGTCTTCTCGGGTGCGAGGATGTATGCCGTCTCGGCCATGAAGCGCACCCCGCAGAACACCACCGTCCGGTGGGGGGTGGCCGCAGCAGCGCGGCTCAGCTCGAGCGAGTCCCCGACGAAGTCGGCAATGTCCTGTATCTCGGGCGGCTGATAGCTGTGTGCAAGGATGACGGCATCTCTCATGCGGCGGAGCGAGGCGATCCTCTCGATCGTCGCAGCTTCCGCCAGGGGGCGGGCCGCGTCAGGCCCCATACTTGGCCAGCCTTCCCGCCGAGGCGAGCAGGATGGGCATGAGGTCCACCGCCCGGATCGTGCCGATTGCGCCGGAGCAGGCCTGCCTCTCTGAGAAGGCGCTGCTGATTCCTGTGCGCTGGGGGCCTCCGTGGACGAGCAGGGGCACCGGATGCCAGCTGTGGAGCTTCATGGCGCAGGGCGTACTGTGGTCTCCTGTGACGCAGACGACGCCGAAGCCTGAGGAGGCCAGGCCGGGCAGCATGGCGTCGAACTCCTCGACGGCCGCGATCTTCGCGGATGGATCACCGTCCTCTCCGGAGCTGTCGGTGGGCTTGTGATGCAGGAACACGAAATCGAAGCCGGTCTCGAGGGCGCGCCTCGCGGCATGAACCTGTTCCTGCTGACTGCCGCACTCCAGCACCGTCATGCCGACCAGCGAGGCGACCCCCCTGTACATCGGGTACAGCGCGGCCGCGGCGGCATTCACCCGGAATCTCTCCGACATCGCGGGAAGCGCCGTGTATGCGGCGTAGCCTCTCAGAAGGATCCCGTTCGCCTGGCTCTCCCCGGCAAGCACGGAGCGGGCCTCGCGAAGGAACTCCGCGAGCACGGCGGCAGTCCTCTCCGCCCCCGGCTCCAGGGCCCGGGGCTCCAGCGGCGGCACCCCGGTGTGACCGGGATCGGTGTCGGACACCTTCTCCGAGAGTCCCTCCCCCCTGATCACCACGCACGCCCTGTGCTCCTTCTCCGTCTCCACGAACACCTCGACATCCTTCACCGCGATCGCGGAGAGCTTCGCCGCGAGTTCCCTGTTCTTCTCCGTCGGGATGCGGCCGGCCCTCCTGTCGGTTATCTCGCCCCCGGGGCCGATGGTGCAGAAGTTGGCCCTTATCGCCAGGTCCCCATGCCTGACGGGGAAGCCTATTCCGAGAGCCGAGAGGATGCCCCTGCCCACGAAATGCTCGACTGGATCGTAGCCGAACAGCGCGAGATGCGCAGGGCCGCTTCCGGGGGTGATGCCGGGGGCAACGGGGATGTGCTGGCCGAGGGCGCCTTCGGCTGCGAGCGAGTCGAGGTTCGGAGTGCGCGCGGCTTCGAGAGGGGTCCTCCCTCCGAGAGCCGGAACCGGAATGTCGCCAAGACCGTCCAGCACACAGAGGAGAATCGAGGCGCCGCCCTTCTCCGCGAGCTCCTCGGCGAGCATCCTGCCCATTCAGGGCTCCTTCCCGGAGTATGCGATCCCGTCGCCGGCGACTGTGCACCCGGCTGGGAACGGCCTCCCGCCAGCGTTCGCGAGCAGGTCGAGGCAGCGGGCCTCCGAGTCGCAGTCGACGACTACGAGGAAGCCCGCCCCCATGTTGAACACCCTCCGCATCTCCCGCCTCGCTATTCCGCCGAGATCCTCGATCAGGGTGAACAGCGGCGGAACAGGCCAGGATTCTTCGATGATCGCACCGCATCCGCGCGGGAGTATCCGCTTCAGGTTGCCGGGCACTCCGCCGCCTGTGACGTGGCATAGCCCCCTGGCGAGGCCCTCCTCGAGAACCGGCCTCACGGCGTCGAGATAGCACCTGTGCACCTCTAGCAGCGCGTCGGCGACGGTCGCTCCTCCGAGGATGCCGGGCCGGGAGTCGGGGGACAGGCCGGCCAGCTCGAAGAGCACCTTCCTGGCCAGCGAGTAGCCGTTCGTGTGCAGCCCGCTCGACTCGAGGCCTATTATCCGCATTCCCGGGGCGATTCCCGTACCGTCCACTATCGACGATTCCCCCACGACGCCCACAATGGTGCCGGCCACGTCGTAGTCGCCGGGGGCGTAGAAGCCGGGCATCTCCGCCGTCTCTCCTCCGAGGAGTGCGCACCCGCAGGCCGTGCAGGCCGAGGCCATGCCGTCCACTATGGTGGCAGCGACGCCCGCGTCCAGCTTTCCGCATGCGATGTAGTCCAGGAAGAAGAGCGGCACGGCTCCCTGCACGAGGATGTCGTTCACGCAGTGGTTGACGAGGTCTGCGCCTACGGTGCCGTATCGCCCTGTCATGGAGGCCACCCGTAGCTTCGTCCCTACGCCGTCGGTGCTGGCGACGAGCACTGGACGCGCGATTCCGGGAAAATCCGCCCTGAAGAGCCCGCCGAAGCTTCCCAGATCGGACAGCACGCGTGGCCCGTAGGTCCTCCGGACAGAAGCCTTCATCCGCTCGACGGCCGCTTCGCCCTCGTCGATGTCGACGCCGCAGCTCCTGTAGTCTCTGCCGCTCACTGCCGCACACCCTGGAGCTGGTTGGTAGCCAGGTAGCTCTTCAGACGCTCGGCGATGGCCTCGCGGCCCAGGTCTCTGAGCCCGGCCACCCCGAATCCGCCAACCGCGAAGCTGGCCGTCACCGACCCGCAGGCGAGCCCCATCTTGACAGACTCGAAATCAAGCCCGCCGCCCAGGCTGGAGAGATAGCCCAGCATCCCGGCAGCGAAGGAGTCGCCGGCACCAGTGGGATCTACCACGTTTTCGAGGGGCACCGCCGGCAGGATGAACGGGTGCGGGCCGCCGAGCACCATCACTCCGCTCGCGCCCTTCTTGATCACGACGTACCGTGGCCCCCTGCCGAGGACCCATGCGCCGGCTTTGAAGAGGTTGTCTTCTCCGGTGAGCTGTCGGGCCTCCGAGGCGTTGAGAAACACGATGTCCACCCTGCCGAACACCTCGACGAGCTTCTCCCTCTGCCTGTCTATCCAGAGGTTCATCGTGTCCATCGCGACCCAGCGGGGGGACTGGAGCTGCTCGAGAACCTGAAGCTGCAGCTCGGGGTCGATGTTGGCCAGGAAGGCGCAGGGCGTGCTCCTGAAGTGCTCGGGCAGCTTCGGCGAGAAGCCGGCGAACACTCCCAGCTCGGTGCGGATCGTCCTGGCATCGCCCAGGTCGGGCCCGTAGACTCCCTCCCATCTGAAGGTCGGACCCTGTCCGGTGGTCATGCCGCCGAGGTCGATGCCCCTCTCCTCGAGGAACTTCTTCTCCGAGAACGGGAAGTCGGGGCCCACCACGCCCACGATCCTGACGGTGTCGAACACTCTCGAAGCCAGCGAGAAGTATATCGCCGAGCCTCCGAGCGTCTCCTCCACCTTTCCGGCGGGGGTGGTGAGCGTGTCGAGAGCGATCGAGCCGACTACGAGTACTGGCATGTCTGACTCCAGGTTGCTGGTTCTGTCACATCCTCTCGGGAGCCTCGACGGACAGTATTCCGAGCAGGTCCCGTATGGCGTTCCTGCAGGCTCTGCAGAGCAGCAGACGGGCAGACGAGAGCTCCCTGTCGGCCTGATCCACCACCCTGATCCTCTGGTAGAAGGAATGGAAGGCGGTCGCTATCTCGGCGAGGAGCTCCGTGAGTCTGTGGGGCTCAAGCGCATCTGCAGCGGAGATGACCCTGCAGGGGACCATCTCCAGCAGGCGGATCAGCTTCCTCTCGGCCGGGTCGGACAGCCTTCCGATAAATCCCGGCAGGGCCGCCGGAGGCTCTATTCCGCCGGCGGCAGCCGTTTCCAGGATGCCGCAGATCCTCGCATGCGCGTATTGCACGTAATAGACGGGATTCTCGTCGGACTGCCTCGCCGCCAGCTCCAGGTCGAAGTCCATGTGCGCCTCGGCGCGCCTCGTGAGGAACAGGTAGCGGGTGACGTCGGCCGAGCCGACCTCCTCCACCAGCTCCCTCAGTGTCACGAAGTTCGCCGCTCTAGTGGACATCTTCACCTTTCTGCCGTCCCTGAGCAGGGTCACGAACTGGTGGAGCACTATCTTCAGCCTGCGGGACACCTCTTCCCTGCCGAGAATCGCCTCGAGCGCCGCCGTCACGTCCCTGCTGGTGTCGAGATGATCCGAACCGAAGATGTCCACGAGGAGGTCGTAGCCCCTCTCGAACTTGTCAAGGTGGTAGGCGATGTCGGGCATCCTGTAGGTGTACATCCCGTTCTCGCGAAGGACGACCCTGTCCTCGGGCCTTCCCAGAGCCGTGAGCCTCAGCCACATCTTGCCGGAGCCCGGCGGGTCCTCGTAGACCAGGCTGCCCTCCCCTGTCTTCACCGAGGCCAGCCTCTCGAGAGCCGCAGCGGCGGCTCCCGGGACGAGGCTGCTCTCGTTGAAGAACCTGTCGAAGACTATGCCGAGGAGCGACAGGTCTGACACTATGAGATCCATGGCACGGTCCCTGGCGTAGGCGGCGAAGACCTCCGAATCGCCGGGCCAGGACAGGCCCGGGCGCGATGCCAGCAGATCTCCAGCCCAGGCGGAGATGTATTCGCCCTGGTAGCCGCCCTCCGGCACCGGCGTCGGCGTCCCGGCGAGGGTGAGGTATCTGGCCGCGAGCGACTCGCCCAGCAGAGCGGTCTGCCTCCCGGCGTCGTTGAAGTAGTACTCCCGCTCGACTCTCCAGCCCGTCGCCTCCAGGAGCCTCGCGATGGCCTCTCCGAGGACCGCCTGCCTGCAGTGTCCCACGCTGAGAGGGCCTGTAGGGTTCGAGCTGACATACTCCACGAGCGCCCTGCCTGCCCCGGAGGCCCTGGGGAGGAATCCCAGCAGCCCGTCGGTGCCCAGATCGAACGCATACGAGTCGAGGTAGGAGTCGCTGAAGGTCATGTTCAGGAAGCCGGGGCCGTCCACCGAGACCCGCCCTATGACGTCCGCCGGGAACTCCGCAGCAGCCGCCAGCTCCTGCGCGAGCTTCCTGGGTTTCACTCCCAGGCCGCCCGCCGCCTCCAGGGCGATCTGCGTGGAGAGGTCGCCGAAGGAGGGGTCACGGGGTTCGACCACCTGTGCGTCCCGGCGAGTCCCGGTCACCCGCTCGAAGGCGTCGGACAAGGCTTCGGCCACGGCCCTCCTGGCCCTCTCAGGCGTCATCGGAGCGTCCTCCCTGCTCGTCGGGGAAGTCCTCGAAGGGGGCGTCGCTCCAGAGCATCTCGAGGCTGTAGTACTCCCTGGCTTCCGGCTGGAAAACGTGAACCACGAGGCTGCCGAAGTCGAGGAGGATCCACGAGCCGTCCTCGAAACCCTCCCTGTGGTGCAGGTGGACTCCCATGTCGCGGGCGACGTCCTGGACGTGCTGTGCCACGGCCTGGGCCTGGATCCTGCTCTCTGCGGAGCATAGGAGGAACATCTCCATGGTCAGAGGGAACTCCCTCATGTCCATTGCCCTGATCCCGAACCCGTGCCTCTCGCGGATGGCTTCCACGATGGGAGCTATGATGTCTTCCGGCAATCGGACCTCCGGTCAGTTCGGCAGCGTCGGTATGAGCGAATCCCTTATCTCCCCCAGGTCCTTCCCCAGGAAGATCGAGACGTCCACGGAGGCGGGCTGCCTTATCTCCCAGACGATCGACTCCTCCCCGATCTCGAGACCGGTTCGCGCCGCTATCGGTGCGATTACGGCGAGGGCGGCCTCGGGGCCGGGGACGTGCGAGACGAATATCGTCTCCTCGTACGTGTAGGCGGCGCCGTCCACCGAGGCCGCATTCGACTCGGGGCCTGGAGAGATGAATACGGTGGGCCCGTCCTGGCTCTCGAGGAAGCGCTTCACCTGCCCGGCGAAGCCGTCGCAGCCCGACCCGTTCAGCACGGCCACGGTGACGGTGTCCGGGGGCTGGAAGACGGTGGTGTCCTGCATGGAGGGATTCTCGACCCGCTCCGGCGCACGGCCGAACACCGCCAGTCCGATCCCGGAGGCCATGAGCACGGCGGCGAACAGCCTCCAGGGCGCGGCGGCGGGCTCCAGCGGCGACAACTATCAGCCCTCGAAATACGGCGCGAGGCGGTCGCGCGTGGATTCCAGGGATTCCGAGAGGATCCTCGTATCCGCGTTGGTAGTCATGAAGTTAACGTCGCCTGGCCATCTCGGCAGGATATGCACGTGGAGGTGGCCCTCCACCCCTGCACCGGCGCACCTTCCGATGTTCCATCCCCCGTTGACTCCGGCGCACCTCATGCCCTCCCTGAGAGCACGCTCGGCATCGGCGAGGGTCTCCAGAAGCTCGACGGTTTCTCCGGGCTCCAGCTCGGAGAGCCAGGCGGCGTGCCTCAGGGGGGCGACCATCATGTGGCCGTTGATGTAGGGGTAGCGGTTGAGCACTGCGAGGACGCGGCTCCTGCGGCAGAGGACCAGGCCCTCTGGATCGCCCCCTGGAACGGACAGCTCGCAGAAGAGACATCCTCCGCCAGAAGCTGCTGCTCCGGTCACGTATTCACTTCGCCAGGGCGCCCAGAGCCTGTCGACGCTCATCTTCCCCCGCACCTCACGGAGAAGGGCGGAAGCTCGGTTCCGGGCGGGACGACGGCGTCCGAGACGATGCACCCGTCTCCGAGCATGCACCCTTCGCCGACGCTCGCGCCTCCCGAGAGCCTGACCATCCTCCCGACGGTCGTCCCTCTGCCCACCGAGACAGTGTCCTCCACCCAGACCGAGGAGGGGTCGGTGAAGAAGACCCCGTTCATCATCATCCTCTCCACGACCCTGGCGCAGAGGGTGCGAGAGGCTTCGGCGAGCTGATGCTGGTCGTTGACTCCGGCCACCTCGGTCCAGTCGCCTGCCGTCACGGCTGTGCATGCCATCCCGTCACCGGCGGCCAGCCCCACGGCGTCGGTGAGGTAGAACTCGCCCTGCGCGTTTCCCCTGCCGATCCGTCCCAGAAGGCTCCTCAGGACTCCGCCGTCGAAGCACATGAGCCCCGTGCTCACCTCCCGCAGAGCCCGCTCCTCCGGCCCCGCATCCCTGTCCTCGACGATCCTCTCTATGCGATCCCCGGCGCTCCTGACCACCCTTCCGTACCCCGAGGGATCAGGAGGCACGCCCGTGAGGACTGATGCGACCGCCCCGGCCTCCCGCCTCCCGGAGAGCA
Organism: uncultured bacterium; assembly: GCA_964569245.1. GTDB lineage: Bacteria > Fermentibacterota > Fermentibacteria > Fermentibacterales > Fermentibacteraceae > JAAYTY01. The sequence goes on from CAZMTK010000005.1 coordinate 139,155, forward strand.
GCCGGCCGATCGTCTCCCTGCGGAGCAGCGGCACGTCTCCCAGGAGCACGCAATACTCGTCTGCATCGCAAGTGCTTACAGCGCAGGCGACGGCGTGCGCAGTTCCGAGCTGAGGCTCCTGGACCACCCACTCGTACCCTCCGGCAGCCAGAAGCGGTTCGATGAAGGAGCGTCCGTGGCCGGTCACCGTCACCAGTCTGTCGAACCCGCACGAAGACGCCGTCTCCAGGACCCTGAGGATCATGGGACGCCCGAGGACCGGATGAGCGACCTTCGGCAGGTCGGAGTACATCCTCCTGCCCTTCCCGGCGGCGAGCACTATCCCGAGCGTCAACCGAGCAGCCTGGGGTTGAGGTTCCGGTCGTCCGCGAGGACCACCCTGGGGGTCGGAGGGGGCTCGGCTGCTTCGACCCACACGTACTGCATCACTATGACCCTGTGGCCGGGTCTAACCAGCAGGGCGGCGGCCCCGTTTATGCATATCGTGCCGCTGCCGGCAGGAGCCTCCATCACGTATGTCTCGAAGCGCTCTCCGTTTTCCAGGTCCGCTACCTGGACCCTCTCGCCGGCGGCCATCCCCGACAGGTCGAGCAGCGCCCTGTCGATCGTGATCGAGCCGGGATAGCCCACGTCGGCGTCGGTCACCACCATCCTGTGCAGCTTGGCGCCGAGGAAGCATCTCAGCAAGTGTCCACCTCCAGGGCCCCTGTGCCGGGGGCAAGAAGGACGTTGTCTATGAGCCTGGTGGAGCCGGCGTGCACCGCGACGGCAAGCAGTCCCGGCCTGTCGAGCTTCTGCATCGGCTCCATGGTGTCCGGGTCCACGAGCTCGGCATACTGGATGCGGAGCAGGGGCTGCCCGGCCACCTCGTCGATGAAGGATCCTATCAGCACCGCAGCAGGGACCGACTGGCCTCCGGCAGCCGCGGACGCCGCTCTCATGAGCCCCCGGTGGATGGCCGGCGCCTGTGCCCGCTCCTGCTCGGTGAGATAGGCGTTGCGAGAGCTCATCGCCAGCCCGTCGGGCTCCCGGACGATGGGTGCAGCCACGATCTCGACACCCAGTCTGAGGTCGCCCGCCATGCGCCTTATCACGGCGAGCTGCTGGGCGTCCTTCCTCCCGAAGACTGCGAGGTCAGGCCTCAGGATGCCGAACAGTATCGAGCAGACCGTCGCCACACCCCTGAAGTGCCCGGGGCGGAATGCGCCGCAGAGTCTGTCGGTCATGCCCTCGACCTCTACCCAGGTGCAGAATCCATCGGGGTATATCTCGGCTGCCGAAGGCATGAAGACAAGGTCGGCGCCCGCCTTCTCCAGCATCTCCAGATCACGCTCCGGGCTCCTCGGGTACTTGTCGAGGTCCTCCTCGGGGCCGAACTGGGAGGGATTCACGAAGATGGAGACGGACACCCGGTCAGCGCGGGTCGCCGCGATCCTGAGCAGGCTCAGATGCCCTTCGTGAAGCGCACCCATGGTCGGGACGAAGGCCTGGACCAGCCTCTCCGCCCTCCACGAGGCGGCAGCCTCCATCGCGGCGACGGACATCGTCACGACATCCATGCCGTTCAGTCCCCCAGCCTCGGAACGAAGCTCTGGATGCCGCCCCGGTGAGCTTCCACAGCCTGGAGCAGGCTCCTGAAAGCGCTCTTCCGCTTCCGGAAATCGGCCCCGTCTGTGTTCACCACGAGAACAGGCATGTTCTTCGAGCCGAAGAAGAAGCGGTTGTAGGCATTGACCAGGGCTTCGAGATACGAACGGCTCATGTCCCTCTCGAACGAGCGGCCACGATGCGATATGCGGGCGAGAAGGGTATCGACCGAGGCCTGCAGGAACACCACGAGATCCGGCCTCGCGACATCCCTTCCCAGAAGCGCCGCCAGCTTGTCGTAGAGCTGGAACTCGTGCTCGCTGAGGTTTATGCCGGCGAAAACCCTGTCCTTCTCGAACATGTAGTCGGACACGACCCTCGACGTGAAGAGGTCGAGCTGCCCCAGCTTCTGCTGCTGCCTGTAGCGGCTGAGCAGGAAATACACCTGGGTCTGGAAGGCATAGGCTCGCCTGTCCTTGTAGAACATCGGGAGAAAGGGGTTCTCTTCGACCTCCTCCAGAACGAGGCGCGCCTTCCAGGCCTCGGCCAGCAGGCCGCAGAGGGTGGTCTTGCCGATCCCGATCGGCCCCTCGACGACGATGTAGTGCTTCTCAAACGACATCGGGCCAGAGCCGTCCTCTTGATGGAGCTTCTTCCAGAAGTGTAATATGGTTTCTATCAGGACATTCCGCCACGAGAGCCTCGCATGTTCTGCCCAAGCCTGGGACAGGGCTCTCGGGCCTCAGCGATAGCAGGGGTTCCAGCACGAATCTCCTCAGGTGCATCCTCGGATGCGGAAGAACGATCCACTCCGCACCCGGTCCGCGCGGCTCGAGATACAGTATATCCACGTCAAGAGTCCTTGCGGCGCCGTTCTTGGATTCCGGAGCTCCAGCCTGCGCCTCGGCCTCGAGGCACTCCTGCACGAGACCGGGCAGGTCGGAGGCGGTGACCCCGGTCATCACCGCGTTGAGGAACGGCTCTCCCGGAGCGCCTCCCCAAGGCCGGCTGATATAGATGCCGGAGAGACGGAAATCAAGGAGGCCTTCCGAGCGCGACAGCCGACGGGCTGCTTCCAGGAGGAACGACCTCCTGTCCCCGACATTGCTGCCGAGACCCAGCGCGAACTCCCTCGTCAGCCTTCCCACGCCGTGAAGGACGCCCTCTCCAGGGGAAGCCCGACAGGGGGGCACTCCTTGTGAACCGTGACGGACCACCTTCCCGCGGAGAACCTTTCACGGAGGATGGCAAGAGCCTCCGAGGCAAGCTCTTCGATGAATCGGAAGGAAGAGCCGTCGAGGCGCGAAAGCAGAGCGCAGACTTCCTCGTAGTCCACCGCAGGGGGTGAGCCGGGCTCGCAGCGGCCTCTCCACTCTATGTCGAGCGCGATCAGCCGCTCCGACAGCCTCTCTTCCGGATGCACGCCGAGCACCGCGGCTATCTGCAGGCCGGACAGTTTCAGGATTCCCTCCGGCAGCTTCTCCTCCTCCCGGCAAGAGCGGCGGCCCTGCCCCTGATGCTGCAGAACTCCATCTGCTCGAGTCTGCCGAGGGCCTTCATGATCATCTCCTCGGAGACGGTGAGCGCGAAGCGTACATAGCCCTCTCCCCAGCTGCCGAACCCGGCGCCCGGCGTCACCGCGATTCCCGCCTGTGCGACCAGCCTTCCAGCGAAATCCACCGAAGTCCATCCCCTGGGTACGGCGGCCCAGACGTAGAAGGTTCCCTGCGAGTCGAAGACATCCCATCCCAGCCTCGCAAGACCGGATACGAGGACCTCCCGCCTCCTGCGGTAGATCTCGAGCCTTGCTGCCACTCCCTCGCCGGGCAGGTCCAGCGCCCGGGCAGCAGCGGCCTGGATCGCCGTGAACACGCCCGAATCGATGTTCTCCTTCGCGGACATGAAGGCCCTCACCAGATTGCGCCCTCCTGCGACGAATCCCACTCTCCAGCCGGTCATGTTGAAGGTCTTGGAAAGCGAGTGGAACTCCAGGCAGATGCCGGAGGCGCCCTCGACTGACAGGAAGGATGCCGGTTTACTGCCATCGAACCTGATGTGGCTGTATGAGTTGTCGCTCACCAGAAGGAGGTCCTCCCTCCTGGCGAATTCAACGACCCGCTTCATGGCATCGGGGCTCATTACCGCTCCTGTGGGGTTGTTCGGATAGTTCACGAAGAGCACTCTGGCGGAGCGCAGAGCGGCACGGTCCACGGCCTCCAGGTCGGGCAGGAAGCCGTTCTCCCGGCGGAGTGGAACGTCCACAGGCACGGCGTCGGCGAGTATGCTGGCAGCGCGGTACACGGGATATCCGGGGTTGGGGACCAGAACGACGTCGCCGCTGCTGCAGAACACGAGGGGGACGTGGGCCAGACCCTCCTTGGTTCCGATCACGGCGCCGATCGCAAGGTCGTCGCCCATGCGCACGCCGAACTCCCTGTCCATCCAACGCATCGCGGCATCGATGAAGAAGTCGCTGCCGGCATTCCGCGGGTAGCGATGGAACTCCGGTCTGCCGACCGCCTCTCGGGCCGCCTCCACGATCTCCGGGGGAGTGGGAGCGTCTGGATCGCCTATCCCGAAGTCTATGAGGTCCACTCCCCTGCGCAGGGCGGCGGCCTTCAGCCTGTCCATCTCTGCGAACAGGTAGGGCGGCAGTTTGCTCATCCGCTCCGATGCAGCGATCACCACGCGCTTCTTCTGCAAGTGCATCTCTCCTGTCGGAGCCCGCGCGTTTCTTGACCCGGGCTGCAGTCTCGACAATAAATAATCCAGGAAGACAGTCAAAGACTGGAGGCGCAGAGGATGACCAGGATGCTGATGATAGCGGCGCTGATGTCGGCTTCCATGACGAGTGCCGGATGGGTCGACTTCGGCCTCGAGGGTGAGATCTGCGCCTCTGTGCGTCTCCTGGAGGCGGACCAGGGCGGCATGCTGCTGGAGGCCGTGGTTCCAGGCGTCGAGCTGACCGAGGCGGCTTCCGGGGGCTCAGGCTTCACGGCGATAGGCGGGCCGGGGCTCTCGCCCTCGGCTCCCGCGCCTGGCTGGCCGATGCTTCCGAAGCTGGGATTCCTCGCTGCGGTTCCTGCAGACGGCTGCATTTCCATCTCGGTCGAGAGCGTCGAGCCGGTGAACCTTGGAATCGTACTTCCCTACCCGATGCAGCCCATCCTGCCGGACACCTGCCGCTCGGCAGGGGCCTTCGCCTTCTCCCCCGACGCCTACTCGTCCGGCCTCCACCCGGCCGAGCGGGCCGGATGCATCGTTGACGGCGTGCTCAGGGGCGTCGCCATTGGAAGATTCGCCATCGTCCCCTTCGAGTGGGACGCCGAGACAGGGCAGCTCACCGCCTACAGGCGGATGATCGTGAGAGTCGATTTCGACGGCGCCGTATCGACAGATCCCAGGCTCAGATCGCCGTGGTTCGACTCGATCTACTCGCAGACGCTCATCAACGCCTCCGTTCTGGGACAGGCGCCCGCATCCAGGTGCGAAGGCTCCGCCGGAGTGTTCTATGCCGGAACCCCGGAGGAGGCCGCCAGGGCCGACGGGGCGGACCTGCTCGTGATGGCCGGAAGCGACTTCGTCAGCACGATGATCACGGAATTCGCGACGATGAAGCACAACCAGGGCTTCATGACTTCCGTGGTCAACGCGGGCGGCTGGACGACCGCGCAGATCAAGGACTACATCCAGAATGCCTACGACACATGGAATCCCGCCCCATCCTTCGTCCTCTTCGTCGGCGACCATCCCCAGCTCCCCGGATACAGCTTCAACGGGATGAACTCGGACAACCGGTACGTCTGCGTCGACGGCTCCGACTACATGGGCGACATCTTCAGGGGAAGATTCCCCACCCCCACGAGCCACTATCAGTTCGTGAACGACAAGATACTCAAGTGGGAGTTCGACCCGCTGACGACCCCCTCGTTCTGGAACTCCGTGCTGTGCGCGGGCTACTTCCAGGACGACGACAACAACGGAATCGCCGACAGGTGGTTCCTCTTCACCTGTGAGACAGTCAGGGACACGTATCTCTCGATCTTCGGCAAGAGCGTCGCGAGGGAGTACTGCACGAACTCGACCCACTCCCTGCCGTGGTACTACAGGCCGGACCTGCCGTCCGCCGGCCAGCAGGTACCGTCGGACATCACATGGGACGGCGACGCAGCGGGGATAACAGCTGCAATCAACTCGGGGGTCTTCCTGGTCCAGCACCGCGATCACGGAATGGTGAACGGCTGGGCCGATCCGTACTACACCACCAGCCACCTCTCATCTCTCTCCAACGGCGACAAGACACCGGTCGTTTTCAGCGTCAACTGCCTTACGGGGCAGTTCAGCTCCGACTGCTTCTCGGAGAATCTCTTCAGGATGCAGGGCGGAGCTGTCGCGGTCTACGCCGCAGTGGAGGTTTCCTACAGCTATTTCAACGACTACCTGTGCTACGGGATGTACCACAGCTTCAACGACGACTTCGTCTCGCCCCCGTTCGTCTACACGAACCCCTCCGGGAACTACCTGGCGGGCCAGGTCCTGATGGGCGGCCATCTGGAGATGCAGGCCGCCGCGCCGTTCAACCCTTATGGATCGTGGGAGGCGTACGCCGAGGACGAGTGGGACCTCTTCCACGTCTTCGGCGACCCAACGATGGACATGAGGACCGCCGTCCCCCAGGCCATGACGGTGTCCGCTCCTCCGACCCTTCCGGTGGGATCAACATCGGCGCAGTTCACCGTGACATCGGGAGGAACGGCACTGCAGGGCGCCCTGGTATGTCTCCGCAAGCCGGACCAGGGAATCTACGCCACCGGGATCACGGGTTCCGCCGGCAACGTGACCCTGAGCTTCCCCGCCCTCGCCTCCGCCACGCCCATGCCCTGGATGGTGACGGCGCACAACACCATCCCCGTGGAGGGCGAGATCAACGGCGTGGGAGTCGGAGAGCAGGGCTCCGCTCCGGCGCTCGACGCGGTCGGAAAGCCTTGGCCCAACCCGTCCAGCGGACGGGTGTCGTTCCCTGTGACCCTCTCCTCCGGAGGCGATGTGAGACTGGAGATCTTCGACCTGAGCGGCAGGCTGGCCTACGATACGATCGAGACGTGCATGCCCTCCGGTGGAGGAGCGCTTGACTGGTCCGGGGCGCTGAACCATCCCGCCGGCGTCTACTTCGCACGACTGACGACTCCTGACGGACGGTCGGCCGTCAGGAGCGTGGTGCTCGCCAGATAGCTTCTCGAGAGCCGATCCGCGGGGCTGAGTCTCAAGCCTCAGCCCCGCGACCGACTGTCCTCCAGAATTCCACGACTCCTCTCAGGTCTGGATCCAGCACACGCATGAGTCCGCGGTGTTTCCAGTGCCCGGGCAGCAGCTCGCACCACGGGCTCTCGAGGAACCTCCCGTCGAAGAGCACGAGGACCCCGCGGTCTCCGGGCCCTCTCGTCAGCCTCCCGGCGGCCTGGATTACCCGGTTTATCCCGGGCACGACGCATGCGTGCAGGAAGCCGTCCATCCCGTCCTCCTCGTAGCGCTCCAGCAGCAGCCTGGTCCTTATGTCGAGTGTCGGCAGGCAGGGCCCGATCACGAAGGCTCCCCTCCTGTCGGGAGCTTCCAGGTCGATTCCCTCCGAGAAGATGCCTCCGGCCACGCACATGACGAGAAGGCCGCCACTCGAAGCTTCTTCGAGGAAGTCTCCGCGCTCGCTCTCGCGCATGCCAGGCTCCTGAGCGAGGACCTTCGCTGCATGAGCGGACTCCATCCGCGAAGCGGCCAGGGTCAGGTACTCGAAGGAGGGGAAGAAGGCGAGATACGTCCCTGGGAGCAGCGACAGCATGGAGGCCATCCTGGAGCAGAGGGCGCCGATGCTGCGGCTCCGGCTCTTCAGCCTCGTGTCCACGGTCGGGTCGACCCAGACGCCCAGGTTCTCCTCCTGGAACGGGCAGCAGAACCTCGAGAGTGTCGTCTCCCCCGGGAGCCCCAGCTCCAGCCTGAAGTGCTCCATCGGGGAAAGGGTGGCCGAGAAGCAGATCGCCGAATGGACGCTCTCGAAGCGCTTCGACAGCCATCGCGAGGCATCGGTGCACAGCCATTCGAGCGTGCAGCCGGACGGCGTGCGTGAACCAAGAAGGTGCATGCGGCCGCCGGCGGAGGCATGTCGTCCGGCCCTCTCGAACCCGATGGCAGTCCGTGCCAGATCTTCGAACATCCCGCGGGCGCCCGTCACGGTGCCCCATGCGTCCATCCAGTCGTCGGTCCTGATTTCCGGGGCGATCCCTGCAGGAAGTTCTGCAGGGCCCGGACCCTCCATGGACGACTCCGCCTCCCTGAGAGCCTTCCGAAGCGGCCTGAGCGCCTTCCTGACCTTTCTGGCGTCGCCAGGGGGGCGCCTGTAGAGCCTCTCCACTGAAGACCGGCCCACCGAGGGAGAGAAGTAGGCTCTGGAGCGCGCCGGCAGGTCGGCGGCCTCGTCGACCAGCAGGACGCAGCGGGAAGCCGAGGAAGGCTCCGCGAAGAACCTCCTGAGGAACGCGCCGGGATCGAAGACGTAGTTTGCGTCGCAGACTATCACATCGCATCGCATCGAGAGGGCCAGCGCCATTTCGAAGGGGCACACCCCTGCTGAGGCGGCAAGCAGGGATATGCCGCCTGAGTCCAGGATGCCTGGCGAAGGGGGCTCGAGAGGGTCCAGCCATGCCGAGCCGCTCGCGAGAGGGCATTCGCGGCAGCCGTCCTCCCAGGTCGGACACATCCTCTCCCTGGAATCGAGAAGCAGACATCGCAGCTCCGGAGCGGCTGCGAGAAAGGCTTCGAGGGTCTTCGCCACAGTCGCCCTCTGTGTGTTCCTGGACGTGAGGTAGAACAGCGTCAGCATCTCCGAAAGCGCCGGCGGCAGGGCGCCGGCCAGCATGGCGGCGGTCTTTCCCGTTCCGGGAGGCGCCTCTACAAGGCAGCGCCCGCCATGGATGACGACGGAGGAGGAGAGATCCATCATGCCGGCCTGCCCGGGCCTGGGCTCGGGGTGCGGCAGGCCCAGGGCCGAGACGAGCGCGGCAGTCCTGGCGAGCCTCTCGTGTTCGGATAGCGCATACGCAGCGGCCGAATGCAGGAGACTGTCCAGCCTCCGGTCGAGATCGGTCGAGAAGCCGTCCAGAGGCAGCTCTACGCAGCTCCACGATCTCCCCTCGGGGAATACGTAGGCGAGAGATGCAGGCAGGGCGCCGTCTTCGCCACCCAGTGCTCTTGCATAGAACCAGGCCTGGAGGGCATGGTCCGGAAATGTTCCGAGGATCTCGGCGGGAGAGCCCGGGCAGGATGCCACCGTCTTGACCTCCAGCACTTGCGCGGCTCTTCCATCAGGGGATGTGCGCACAAGATCCGCCCTTCCCCTGACTCTGATCCGGACACCGTCGAAGACCGATTCCAGCTCTACCGCCACCTCCGACAGCGAACTTCCTGAAGAGGTCTCGCTCTCCTGGAACGTCCGGTGGAGCCGCGCCGCGCTTCGCGGGACGTCCGTGATCTCATGAGGTCTGGTCACCGGCTGCACGAAGCCCATTCCCAGCAGGTCGCGGATGCCTGCCTGCACCAGCCTGTCATCGGGATCGTAGGAGATCCTCAGATCATCGCCTCCGAGGCGCGGGGCCGTGAATGAACAAGCGGCGGCGCATGGCGCACCGCCGCTGCGGTTCTGGAGTCGGCAGCAGGACTAGCTGTTGGTCCCCGGGGCGGTGGTCACGGGCTGGACCGCCGCGGAGTCGACCACGATTGTGGTGTCCACGACGGTGGTGTCCACGACGACGGTGGTGTCCACGACGACGGTGGTGTCCACGACGACGGTGGTGTCGACTACCGGAGTCTCGACAGCCGTGCTGTCGGCAGCCTGCTCGCCGGGCTGCTGCTCGCCGCAGGCGAATCCGAGCATTGCGACGAAGAGAATGGCAACGAGACGCATGATACCGATGCTCCTTTCAGGTGTAACTGTATCAGGGAAACCTTCTTACGTTCTCGGCACTGCCAAGCTGTAGAACAGGAATCCTAGATTGCAACACGCAAGGGAATATTCGCGAATGTGCGGAGAAATGTCAAGGGCCGGGGTGTCCCAGCACCTTCAATGTATTGCGGAAATGCAACTTAGCTACTCCAGCAAGAGCTGCTGCTCCGTGTCTTTCCACGACCTCGCGGGCAGCCTGGTCCGCCCCCGCCGCTGAACCGGCCACGAGCCGCACTCCGAGAGAGGCAGACGCCTCTTCGAGCCATCGGAGGTACGCGGCTCGCGCAGCTATCGAGGCTGCCGCCACCGCCGGGTCGGACTCGGCGTGAGTCCTCAGCTCGATTCGCTGCCCTTCCGGCATGTGCGGAAGAATCCTCGAATCGGGCGCGAACCTGTCGAGCACGGCCATCGGTGCCGCGCCGCACCGCTCCAGAAGGCCCTTCAGAGCGCTCCCGTGAGCCTCGGAGAGCATGTCGAGGCTGTTGCGGCCGGCATGAGCCCTCTCCTCGATCCACCGGTTGTACAGCTCGGGAGCCATCACGACCAGGCTTACGCATGCGCCGCTGGTTCCGGAGAGCATGGCATCGAGCCGCAGCACACGGTCGTCCGAGAGAGTCTTCGAATCGGCCAGCCCGGCGTTCAGCAGGGCCGCGGCAGCAGCCTCGTCCAGCCTCGCAGCCGCGGCGACCAGCGGGCCGAGATAGTCCCCCTTCCCGGCCTCGTCACACCCGATCCTCGGCCACAGGCCCCCGGTGCAGGAGGCGTCGCCGCGCCGGCAGACCCTCACGGCGAGGTCCCTGTCCCCGCCTGCGAAGACGACCGAGAATCCCCTCGCCCTTGAGAAGTAGAGGTTCACCCTGCACGACCTCGCTCCGTCCGTCACCGAAGCCCTCAGGCCGTTCTGGAGCCTCGAGTCCAGGGATGCTTCGAGGCCCTCCGCGGCGAGGCGCTCCATCCAGACGGCCGCCTCGTGCGAGAGCTCGGTTGGATGCAGGTCTGTCACTCGGCGAAGGGGTCGGCCACTTCCATCGGCTCACCTTCGGTGTAGCTCTCGAGGAGACAGGCGATCTCCCCGATCACGATGGCGCTCCGCATCAGGACGGGCATGTGCCTCTCGTCGTCTGTCATCCAGACGAAGATCTCGCCGCGCTGGTCGAAGATCGCCTGACCCCTCAGCTGAGGCTGGACCATGACGCAGTCGAACTCGCCGGCCGGGACCCTGATCCTCTCCCTCCCCAGCACCTTCACCTTCAAAGGGTAGTTCTCGTTGTCGGTATGGCAGTCCATCTCGTACTCGGCGCCGACCTCCAGCGGGAGCGTGCGGGCGTAGTAGAGGCAGCTCAGGACGTCCAGTGCGTGAGGCGGGATGCGGACCAGCATGTCCTCAGGATCCTCCTCCGCCGGGTAGTACGCCGTTCCGGCCTCCTGATCGAAGAGGACCTCCTCCGAGTATCTGAAGTCGCCTTCCTGCAATCGTTTGTAGAATCTGAGAGTATGCAGTTGAACTATGTCCAGGAGGGCCTCGTTGAGGTCGTCGACTCGGAAGAACGCACTGAAGGCGGGATTCGACCGGGCCACCGCCGATATCCTCCAGGCCATGAGCCCCTCGTACTCCTCGGGACCGGTGACGGAGAGCGTGGCGGTCCCGGCCTTGAGGATGCCGTACTCCACGCTGAAGACCAGGCGCTCCCCGGGGCCGAAAGCGTCGTTCTCGACGTAGCGCGGGGAATATCCCTCATCCCCCGCAAGAGCGGCTGCCAAGAGAAGCGCGAGCGTCATCGACCGTCCTCCCGGTTGAGACCGTTTCCAGGATTGATATCTCTCTCACTGTCGTCGTGTTCCCCGGCACGCGAACCCCCTCGCCGGCCGAATCCCGCTCCGCGCAGGGCCCCGAGCCAGGCCTCACCCACCGCTCTGCGGGAATAGAGGCTCAGGCACCGCTCCCTCGCGGCCGCGCCCATCTGGAAGGCGACCTGGGGATTGGCCAGAAGATACCCGATCTGTCCGGCGAGCGTATCTGCGTCGCCGGGCGGGTGGAGCAGGCCCGTCCTGCCGTCCAGTACCATGTCCACGAGGCTGTTGGTGGCCGCCGCGAGAACAGGCAGCCCGCTGGCCATCATCTCTCCGGCGACACGGGAGACCGCTTCGCTCGCAAGGCTGGGCACCACGCCGAGGAATGCCTCCCGGTAGAGGGGCGCCACGTCCTCGACGCGCCCGGCGACCTCCACCCTGTCGCCGGCGCCGAGCCTCACTGCGAGATTCTCGAGGTCTCGCACGGAAAGCTGGGCTGGTGCGCCGGCTATCGTGAGCCTTGCCGACGGCACTTTCGCAACGGCCCTTATCAGAGCCGCGTGCCCCTTGATCTCGCTCAGCCTCCCGACCGCTGCGATTCTCGTACCGGCCTCCCGCACGGGAGGCGGGGCGAAGCGCTCGGTGTCCACGGGCGCCGGTATGCATGCAACCGGCCCCCTGCGCCCGCGGGAGTATCCCTTCCGGAGCATGAAGGGGCTGGAGAAGACCACCAGGGCCGTCCTCCCGTCTATCAGCCGCGCCAGAGGGCCGGACGAGGGCCTGCGGATGTCCGACCGCACCCTCACGACGGGCACGCGCGAAGCGATGACCGCGGCCGCCTGGTCCTCGGACCTGTGTACGCAGACGGCGTCGAAGCGCCCGCGGCTCGCGATTCGGGAGAGGGCTGCGACTCCGAGAGGGAAGGCCGCTCCCAGCAGGTCCATGCCGACGGCCGGCAGCCCGGCTTCAACCGCCTTCCGGAATGCGGGCGAGCGCCGGGGGCCCGCGAACAGCACCTCGCACCCGGCATCTCCGAGGGCCCGTGCCTGTGCGACGGCACCCTCGGCAGACGCGTTCCACCATCTGCAGCTGGCCAGGACGAGTACCTTCAGCGCAAGCCCTCCGGCCCGTTGTCCGTCCATGCGATCATATATTCCCTGTCGACAACGCGCCTCCTCCGCGACGAGAGCGGGGGCGTGCAGCAGGAGGGAGCCGCAGATGCCTTTCCGGCCGCCTGCATCGGTCAGGGTGTCCTCCATGGGGGAGCCGCCGGTAGCCTCCGTGATGAAGAGATTCAGGGATCTCAGGGCCGCAGGTCGAGACGTGATCTCCATGGCTCAGGCAACCCCATGGTTCGGCCCCCCTCCCGCGGCCCTGGCGGCCCTGGAGGAGAGGCTGGGAGATCCGGAGGTCCACCGGTACGGCCCGGACGAGGGGCTGGAGTCCTCGAGGATAGCCCTGGCAGGAGACCTGCTCTCGCGGCGCGGCATCGAGGTAGATCCGGAGACCGAGCTGCACCTCACTTGCGGCGCGAGCCAGGCCTTCCTGGGAGCCCTGGCGGCAACAGCCGATCCTGGAGACAGGGTTGTTCTGGTCGAGCCCTGGTATTTCGACCACGAGTACGCGGCCCGGCTCCTGTCGCTCGAGGTGATGACGGTCCGCGCCAGGGAGACTGCCGACGGCTGGCGTCTTCCGCTGGACGAGGTGCTCAGGAAGGTGGCCGATGCTTCGGCGCTGGTGCTGGTCAGCCCCGGGAATCCCACGGGAGCCGTCATCCCGGGCCGCGAGATCGAGGAGATCTCGAACGCCTGCGATCGCTGGGGCTGCCGCCTGCTTCTCGACGAGACATACGAGAGGTTCGACTTCACCGGTTCAGGAGGACACCCGTGGGCTGGCGGCAAGCCCCCCCATGTGCTCACCTTCGGCAGCTTCTCGAAGAGTCTCGGCATGTCCGGATGGCGCCTGGGATACCTGTTCGGCGACAGGGAGATCCTCGCGCAGTGCCTCAAGGTCCAGGATGCCTCGGTCATCTGCCCGCCCACGGCGCCGCAGGTGATGATGGAGGCGGCGATAGGGGACGCAGGATGGGCCGATGCCGCGGCCAGGGGTGTCAGGGCGAGGATGGAGGCGTGCATGGCTTCGGTCGCCGAAGCCCGTGGACTCGAGTGGAGAAGGACGGACGGAGGGTTCTTCACTCTCGCCGCCACGCCAGGCATGTCGTCGGGAGAAGCTTGCGACGCCCTGCTCGACCGGTACGGCATAGCGACGATCCCCGGCTCGGTGTTCGGTCCGGCCGGCGAGTGCCATGTGAGGCTGAGCTTCGGCTGTCTCTCGGACAGCGATCTCGAGAAGGTCTGCGAGCGTCTAGCCTCGGTAGACCTCGAGGGCCGGGGGGCTTTCTAGCGGAAGGAGGCCTTGGCCCCTCCCCAGGTCTCCGCTTCCAGGCCGAGTGTCACATCGCTGACGACGACCACATCATCGAAGCTCGTGTCGATCGAGGCAGCCCCGCCCGTGTTCGTCGCGAGCGCGCAGAGCCCCATGGCTCCGGCCTGGGAATAGCTGGAGTCGCTCACCGAGACGAGCCAGTTCGTGGGCTCGTCTCCGGGGTCTCCGATCCAGATCTTCGCTCCGAGCATCGGCCCCGAAGCCTCGAATCTCACCCTGTACTCGGTGCCCGGCTGGATGTCGTAGTACATCATCCCGATCGGAACGGGATCCGAGGAGGGTCCTTCGATCCTCGCGATCACGACGATGTTGAAGTCCACGCTGAAGTACACGACATAACCCGTGAAGGTGAACGGCGAGAACCTGGCGATGAGCCCGAAATCGCCGTCGGTGCAGACCAGGCGCGCAGTCGTGGAGTAGTCGGGAGTGCTCATGGATCCAGCTTCGTCGCCGTTGAGAGAGGCAGCCAGGATTTCGTCGGTCCAAGTCCCGGAAAACCTGTACATCCCGTCCTCCACGGAGTAGGAGACCCCGGACGACGGGAGCTCCACCCAGCCGTCGGCATTGCCGTCCTCGAAGTCGTCGCTGAGAAGGACTTCGCAGGAGGCCGGAGCCGCGGCGGCAGCAGCAATCACAAGCAGCAGTCTCACTTATCCCCTCCGTCTGTGAAAGCGTCCGGCGTCGGCCGCGCAGCGCACCCGGCCAATCATAGGCATGGCGCATCAGCGGGTCATGAGATCGTTGCAGCCTTTGGAACGGGCCCTGAGCAGGGCCGCGTACTTGCCCCTCGCCTCCAGCATGAAGCGGTCGAATCTCCCGTCGCGGAAGTCCGGGAAGCTGTGGTCAGGGGCCTCGAAGCGGCCGAACCTGAACCTCAGGCAGGTATGGGCCCATACTCCCCGACCGACGCAGATCTTGTCCGGAGCCTCCTTGAAGGAGGCCAGCACCAGCTTCCCGAAGTCCAGGTAGCCGGGATCGAGGTTCACGGTCCTCGAACCTCCTCTTCTGAACCGGTCCTCGAGAATCGCGCACTCCTCCTTCCAAGACGCGATTCCGTCAGGCAGGGCGAGCTGCTCGAATGCCAGCCATGCACGGAGGAGGCCGGGGCCCATTTCGGCCTCGTAGTAGCCGGACATGTCGAAAGGGTATGTCCGGCTGACGAGCGCGACCGGGCCGAACGAACAGGTCAGCGCCGAGCGGGCTGCGTCAGACGGGCAGGGCTCCGGGGAAATGACGCTTACCAGCCTTAGAACGGGGCGCACGGGAGCCCTCATCGCCGCCTGCGCCTCCGCCAGCACTCGAGGGCCCTCTCTGCAAGCACCGGATCTATTCCGAAGGCCGTGGAGACGTTCCTGGCCCAGTCGGAGGCGATCTTGACGTTCCGTCTTCCTCCGCCGTCCTCTATCCTCAGGTTGTCGTTGTGCGCGTAAAGCCTCTCGCCCCGATCCGCAGCGCACAGATGGAGGCTGTTCATCCCCGGGGCGTCGAACGACCTGTTCCAGTGGCGGACGAACTCGTCGGGGGCTACGAAGCCGGGCTTGATCACGTATCGCTCGGTCGTTCCCGTGGAGGAGCGGCTGCTCACCCTTATCAGGCCCTGCTCGTCAGTCGCATAGACCAGCTCGGAGGGCCCGACCCGCACTTCCGGCCGCTGCGAGTCCAGATCCACCGGGGCTGGCACGAGGTAGCCCGGGTCCAGCAGGAACCTGCCCGCCGAGCACTCCACCATGACCGCGCAGTGGATGTCCCTGCCGTGCTTCATGTCGCCCATGACGGGTCTCGCGGGGAACCCGAACGAGACCAGTATGTCCACCAGGGCGTTGGTAAGCGAGAAGCAGGTTCCGCCGGAGCCTGTTCCTATATGGTCCTCGACGACGGTCTTCGGGCTCCTCAGCCTCCCGGGGCCGTCTCCATGCTCCTCCAGAGCCAGGATCTTCGTCAGGTTCTCGTAGGGAAGCCGCGAGAACGCGCGAGTGGTATCTTCCAACAGGTCCCTGCAGGGCCTGTCAGGGCTGAGGCCGAAATGCATGGCGAAGGCGTCGGCGGCGGGTCCGAGGCGCAATGGTCTCCTCCGGTTCGGGATCAGGGGCATGATGTAATGGCGGAAGCTCCGTATCGCAAGCTCTCCGACTGGCTGATCGAGCGCTTCGGCGCACCCGTGAGGAAGGTCGGCGTTCTGGCGGGATTCGCCTGCCCCAACCGCGACGGGACCCTGGCCTCGAACGGCTGCTCGTTCTGCGATCCTGCGGCCTCGCTTCCCACGGGCGTCACAGCGGAGGAGACGGTGACCGCTCAGCTCGAATCCGGCACGGCGGCGCTCCGGAGGAGGTTCGGAGTCACGAGGTACGTCGCCTACTTCCAGGACGGCACTCCCACCAACTGCAGGCCCGCCGAGCTCGAGGAGAAGCTGGCCGAAGCGCTGCGGTTCCCCGGAGTGGTCGGGCTCGCGGTCTGCACAAGGCCTGACTGCCTGCCGGAGGAGATGGCCGACATGCTTGCGAAGGTGTCGGAGCGAGCCCTGCTCTGGGTCGAGCTGGGTCTGCAGAGCGCGAACGACTCTACCCTGGAAGCCGCAGGCAGGAACCACAGCGTCCGGGACTGCACGGATGCCCTTGGAAGGCTGCGCTCGAGGGGCCTGCCGGCCGTGCTCCACGTCATCCTGGGCCTTCCGGGGGAGACAGGGAGAGATATGGACCGCACAGCAGACTACGTTCGCGAGAGCGGCGCATGGGGCGTGAAGATCCACAATCTCCACGTCCTCAGAGGCACACGGCTGGAAAGGGATCATGCGGCCGGCCGCGTGATCCTGCCGGACATGGAATGCTACGCAGACATGGCTGCCAGATTCGTCTCCAGGCTGGACCCGGGGACGGTAGTCCACAGGCTGTGCGCTGATGCGCCCGCGGGTCTGCTGATCGCTCCTGAATGGATGAGAGACAAGCAGGCCGTGATAAGGTCTGTCGAGCGCCGCCTGACCGACATCCTGAATGCCCCCGGGGGCGTCCCGTATGGCTGACGCCCAATCTGAATGCAGGCTCGGCCGGGTCAGGGCTTGGCGGCAGGGCGGCCGGACTTGAATTCCTCGATCGCCTTCCCGATCTTCCGCAGCTCCCGGGTCCTCTGCAGCCATGGCACGCCCCTGCCCCCGACCTGCACATCCCCCGGAACGAACCTGCAGGAGGAGGCCGATGTCGAGTTGCTGTCGAGATACCGGACGAGGTATCCCTTGTCAGCGGCCCTCCTCATCTCGGTGATTATCCATGCATGAGCGTCCCATCCGGGGATCTGCAGCTTCACATACGAGAGTCCTTCGCGCTCGTTCGACTCGTAGAGGGAGTCCATGAGCGCGGCGAGCCTCCCGGGAGGGAGCGAGGACCTGCCCGCGAGCCCGTCCACCCAGGCGAAGCGGAGGAGCCCGTCGCTGAGCTGCATGTGCTCCAGGAAGCGCTGAACGACTTCCCTGTGGTCGAGGGTGAAATCCCTGAAGCACCGGTATCCCGGGATCGCCACCACGGTGTCGCACCTCATCAGTGCGGCCACGGCCCTTCGGGCTCCAGCTCGATCCGGCCTCGGCAGCTCGGGTTCGAAGTAGGCGAGATAGAGGGCAGCCCGGGTCAGCCTGGAATGCCACCAGCACACCCCCCTGTTGAGCAGGCCTCCCTGATTGGTGAAGCCGGGAAGGTTCGGATTGGGGCCGGAGGGCGTGTCTCCGGCGAGACCTCTGACATGCTCGAGGAGACCCGCCGAGGAAGCGTACTCGTCTCGCGAAACGGCCGCCGGGCGCCACGGAACGCCTGTGAACGACTCGGCCGTCCTATCGCCGGAGGGGATCACCGGCCCATCCTGCCGATTGCCCTGGCGATGACCTCTGCGCCGAACTCCACGGCCTCGGCAGGCACGCGCTCGTCCGCGGCATGTACCGTTCCGACGAAGTCGAAACCGGCAGGCAGCCGCATCGGCAGGAATCCGTATGTCTGTATCCCCAGCCTCGAGAAGTGATGCGCGTCCGTCGCACCGGCGAGGAAGAAGGGAAAGGCCTCGGCCTCGGGATCGGCCTCGCGCAGGGTGTCCGCCAGCAGCCCGAAGAGGCTCATGTCCGGCTCCGGCGGCCCCGGATGGAACCGGACTACCTCGAATGCGTCGGGAGCTCCTGCGACGGCGCATATCTCTCCCATCAGGTCCTCCGGCGTGAATCCGGGAAGCAGCCTCCCGTCGAGGCCTGCGGAAACCTCGCCGGGAATCACGTTCATGCTGCAGCTCCCTCTGAGGACGGTGGGGCTCGCGGTATTCCTGAGGACGGGGGCTGCCAGGCGCCCGAAGAGCCCCGCCTTCCCGAGCAGCCTGTCCGAGAGGAGGGGCAGAGTGACCAGCCTTGCGGCAAGGCCTCCCAGGCCTCCCAGGCTGTCGGCTACGGCGTCGAGCATCAGCCTCGCGGGCTTGGTCACGTGCATCGGCAGGCGCCTGGCGTCCAGCTTCCGCAGGAACCGGGCGAGGCGGGCTATCGCACCGTTTCTGACAGGCATGGAGCCATGTCCTCCCGGCCCCCTGAACAGGGCGCGCATCCAGCAGACCTGCTTCTCGGCGACCTGCACCGGATACAGCCTCCTTCCGCAGACGGTCAAGGAGAACCCGCCGAACTCCCCTATGGCGTGCCTCACACCGGAGAAGAGGCCCCCGTGACGGTCTGCCAGGAAACCCGCGCCCTCGTCTCCTCCTGATTCCTCGTCCGCCACGATCGCGAGCAGGACGTCACCGGGGGGGCGCGAACCCCCGGAGGCACAACGTAGAACCGCGGAGAGCATCATCGCGACGCCGCCCTTCATGTCGAGCGCTCCGCGACCCCACACGAACCCGTCGTGGAGCTCGCCTCCGAAGGGATCGCGGCTCCAGGACTGATCAGATACGGTCACGACGTCGGCATGCCCGTAGAGCAGGAGCGGCGGAGCCTCGCCGCGACCGGACGCTCTCGCTACCAGATTCGGCCTTCCGCCGGGGCTCTCGAGGATCATGTGCTCGATTCCGGCCGTTTCGAGGAGGCCCGAGGCGAAGGCGATGCATTCGCCCTCGTTGCCGGGAGGATTCGTAGTGTCGAACATCAGCAGTCTCCGGAGGATCTCTACAGGTCCAGGCTGGACTCCCGGCATCGATGGACCGCCTTTCGCTCCAGTGCGTGAGGCTCCTCGCGCCTCCAGCAGGAGAAGCCGATCCGGTCTTCTCCAGACGGGCGACGGACGACTATAAGGCCTGCCCGGCCTGAACGGGGCATCGCGACGGCACCAGCCCTTCCGCGGGCCGTTTCGTGCCCGCACTACTACCACACTGGCACGAGGCTTTATTATTGTGCCTGTCCTTTTCCGCGGAGACCCGATTGGAGATCTCATGATATCGAGGACGACCGTGAGGGAGGCGCTGGAGGAGGCTCCTCTCGGCTCGGATGTGACCGTGTACGGCTGGGTGCGCAACAGCCGCACCTCCAGTTCGGTTGCGTTCGCATCGATCAGCGACGGCTCCTGCTTCGCCGCTTTGCAGGTCGTCTTCGACAGGTCGCGGTTCTCCGACGAGGCGCTCTGCGGCCTGACCGTCGGATCGTGCATCAGGGTGTCGGGAAGGATTGAGCGCTCGAAAGGCGCGGGGCAGGCGCGCGAGCTGATGGCCGGCTCCCTCGATGTCGCGGGACCGAGCGACGGAGACTACCCTCTCCAGCCGAAGAGGCACTCCATGGAGTTCCTGAGGACCCTGCCCCAGCTGCGAGCGCGGACCTCCACATTCAGCGCCGTATTCAGGATGCGTCACAGGCTGGCCATGGCCGTGCACGACTTCTTCGACTCCAGGGGCTTCGTCCACGTCCATCCCCCCCTTCTCACATCGAGCGACTGCGAGGGTGCCGGAGAGACCTTCCAGGTAACGACCCTGCCCCTCGAAAGGGTTCCGCTCAAAGACGGCACCGTCGACTACTCGAAGGACTTCTTCGGGAGGAAGGCCTATCTCACCGTCAGCACCCAGCTCGAGGCCGAGCCCCTCGCTCTGGGCCTTGGCAGCGTGTACACATTCGGCCCGATCTTCAGGGCGGATCCGTCCGACACGAGGATTCACGCCGCCGAGTTCTGGATGATAGAGCCCGAGATGGCTTTCTGCGACCTGGACGACGACATCGCTCTCATCGAGGCGTTCGTTCGGCATGTCGCCTCTGCCGTCAGGGAGAAGTGCAGGGCCGAGCTGGCCTTTCTCGCCGAGTTCGTGGAGCCGGCCCTCGAGAAGCGCTACTCGGCCGTCCTCGACCAGCCCTTCGCCAGGATCGAATACACCGAGGCGGTTCGGATCCTCGGCTCCGCCGGGGAGGACAGGGTTCCCGGGCTGGAATGGGGCCGACCGTTCTCCGCGGAGCAGGAAAGGTTCCTGGCCGAAGAGGCGTTCGGCAGGCCGGTCTTCGTCACGGACTACCCCGCCTCCTTCAAGCCCTTCTACATGCGCTTGAACGACGACGAGCGCACTGTCGCGTGCACCGACCTCCTCGTACCGGGAGTGGGAGAGATCGTAGGAGGCAGCCAGCGGGAGGAGCGCCTGGACGTCGTCATGAGGAGGGCTCGGGAGCAGGGTCTCGACATGGAGACCTACGCCTGGTATTTCGACATCAGGAGGTGGGGCTCGGCCCCTCACTCCGGATTCGGCCTGGGATTCGAGAGGATGCTGATGTTTCTCACCGGAATGAAGAACATCAGGGACGTGATTCCCTACCCGAGGACCTTCGGCAGCATGGCCTGAGGCCTTCTGCCGTCCATACACCGGAAGGACACCGATGAAAGAGCCAGGCAGGACGATGGTGACGATCGACGGCAACGAGGCCGCCGCCACGATAGCTCACAGACTGAGCGAAGTGATCGCGATATATCCGATCACCCCCTCCAGCACAATGGGTGAGATGGCCGACGAGTGGTCTGCCAAGGGCAGGAGGAACATCTGGGGAACGGTCCCGCTCGTGCAGGAGATGCAGAGCGAAGCCGGAGCCGCGGCGGCCGTGCACGGCGCGGTCCAGACCGGGGCGCTGACGAGCACCTTCACAGCCTCCCAGGGCCTGCTTCTAATGATACCCACCATGTACAAGCTGGCAGCCGAGCTCACTCCGACGGTGTTCCACGTGTCGGCGAGAAGCCTGGCCTGCCAGGCGCTCTCGATCTTCGGAGACCACAGCGACGTGATGGCCGTCAGACAGACCGGATTCGCTCTGCTCGCCAGCAACTCGGTCCAGGAGGCCATGGACATGGCCCTCGTCGCCCATGCCTCGGCCCTTCGAGCCAGAATCCCCTTCGTACACTTCTTCGACGGGTTCAGGACCAGCAGCGAGGTCCAGAAGATCGAGGCGGTGGACGAGGAGACCACCAGGGCGATGATAGACGACGAGCTCGTGATCGCGTTCCGGAACAGGGCGATGAACCCCACGAAACCGTTCGTAAGGGGCACGAGCCAGAACCCTGACGTCTACTTCCAGGGCCGGGAGACTGTGAATCCCTACTACCTCGCAGTCCCTGCGATAGTCCGGGACTCGATGGAGAGGTTCGCCTCTCTGACGGGCAGGAAGTACGGGCTGTTCGACTATTCCGGAGCCCCGGACGCCGAGCGCGTCGTCGTACTCATGGGGTCGGGGGCCGAGGTGGCGCACGAGACCGTGGAGAGCCTGGCGGCCGGCGGAGAGAAGGTGGGCCTGCTGAAGGTCAGGCTGTACAGGCCCTTCGACTCGCGCGCCTTCTCGGCGGCCCTGCCCGGCTCGGTGAAGACGCTGGCGGTGCTCGACCGGACGAAGGAGCCGGGCTCCCCCGGCGAACCCCTCTACCTGGATGCGGTAAACGCGCTTGCGGAAGCCGGCAGGGGCGGAGTGAAGGTCATCGGTGGCAGGTTCGGCCTCGGCAGCAAGGAGTTCACTCCGGGCATGGTGGCGGCGGTGCTCGAGGAGGCCGCGAAGAAGAACCCCGCCAACCATTTCACGGTCGGCATCGACGACGACGTAACGGGGACCTCGCTCTCCGTCAAGAGCGATTTCTGCCTCGAGAGTCCGGGAATGCACCAGGCGGTGTTCTTCGGGCTCGGCTCCGACGGCACTGTGGGGGCCAACAAGAACTCCATCAAGATCATCGGCGAGGAAACGGACTTCTACGCCCAGGGCTACTTCGTCTACGACTCGAAGAAGGCCGGTTCGCTGACGGTGAGCCATCTTAGGTTCGGCCCGAAGCCCATTCGACAGACATGCCTCGTCTCGCAGGCCGGGTTCGTCGCGTGCCACCAGAGCATCTTCATGGAGCAGTACGACGTCCTCTCCTACGCCGCGCCCGGGGCGACGTTTCTCCTGAACTCTCCCCACCCTCCGGCGGAGGTCTGGGACCGGCTTCCGCTGTCCGTGCAGAAGCAGATGATCGAGAAGAAGATCCGCATGTTCGTGATAGACGCCTACAAGGTTGCCCGCGAGAACGACATGGGAGTGCGGATCAACACCATAATGCAGACCTGCTTCTTCGCCATATCTGGAATCCTCCCGCGCGAGGAGGCGATCGAGAAGATCAAGCAGGCCATCAGGAAGACTTACGGACGCAAGGGCGAGGACGTGGTGAGGAAGAACTTCGAGGCAGTGGACTCGACGCTCGCCAACCTGCACGAGGTGTCCTACCCGGACAGGCTTACAGCCGACCACGACGTGTCTTCCCCCGTCCCGGACGAAGCCCCTGACTTCGTGAAGCGGGTGACTGCCGCCATCATCAGGAAGAAGGGAGACGCAGTACCAGTGTCGGCGATGCCCGCCGACGGAACCTGGCCGAGCGCCACTACGCGCTGGGAGAAGCGCAACATCGCCCTCGAGGTACCCGTCTGGAATCCCGGGGCGTGTCTCCAGTGCGCCGTCTGCAGTCTCGTATGCCCGCACGCGGCGATAAGGGTGAAGGTTTTCGACCAGGCATCGGCCGGGAACGCTCCCGAGGGCTTCCGAAGCGTGGACGCCAGAGGCGCTGAGTTCGAGGGGATGAAGTGGACCGTCCAGGCTGCGCCGGAGGACTGCACTGGCTGTGGAGCCTGCGTCAACGCCTGCCCGGGGAAGGACAGGCAGAAGCAGGGTCTCAAGGCCATCAACATGACGCCCCATTCGGAAGTCGTCTCCCGCGAGAAGGTCTTCTTCGAGCACTTCCTGTCAATTCCCGAGTTCCCGCGCGAGAAGCTGAACAGGGAGACCGTGAAGGGCTCCCAGCTCATGCGCCCGCTCTTCGAGTTCTCCGGAGCCTGCGCAGGCTGCGGCGAGACGCCCTATGTGAAGCTGATGACGCAGCTGTTCGGAGACAGGGCTCTTGTAGCCAACGCCACCGGCTGCAGCTCGATCTACGGAGGCAACCTGCCTACCACGCCCTACTGCACCGATGCGGAGGGAAGGGGGCCGGCCTGGAACAACAGCCTCTTCGAGGATGCAGCCGAGTTCGGATTCGGCTTCCGGCTGACCATAGACAGGCAGGTGCAGCACGCTTCGGAGCTGCTCCGGGAAATGGAGGCGCAGATAGGCTCCGATCTGGTCGAAGAGATCCTCGGGAACCCGCAGAGGACCGAATCTGAGCTGCATGCCCAGCGCGTCTCGGTGGAGAAGCTGAGGAGAGCCCTGTCGGGCATCGAAGGATCGAAGGCGCTTCAGCTCGCCTCTCTGACCGATTTCCTCTGCCGCCGCAGCGTATGGATCCTCGGCGGAGACGGCTGGGCGTACGACATCGGCTATGGCGGGCTGGACCACGTGATAGCCCAGGGCAGGAACGTGAACATCCTGGTGCTCGACACCGAGGTCTACTCGAACACCGGCGGCCAGTGCTCCAAGGCCACGCCCCTCGGAGCGGTTGCCAGGTTCGCGGCGTCCGGCAAGCCCTTTCCCAAGAAGGACCTGGCCATGCTGGCGATGACCTATGGAAACGTCTATGTCGCGAGGGTCGCCCTCGGCGCCGACTACGCCCAGACCGTGAAGGCTTTCGTCGAGGCCGAGTCTTTCGACGGGCCGAGCATCATCGTAGCCTACTCCCACTGCATCAACCACGGGATCGACATGACGACAGGGCTCGACCATCACAAACTGGCCGTCAAGTCCGGCTACTGGCCGCTCGTGCGCTTCGATCCCAGGAGGACGGCCGAGGGTCTCAATCCCCTCCAGCTCGACAGCAAAGCCCCTAGCATCCCCTTCAAGGATTTCGCCTACGAGGAGATAAGGTTCCGGAGCCTTGCCGATACGATGCCGGAACATGCCGCAGAGCTCCTGGAGATGGCCCAGGCGGAGGTTTCCAGGAGATGGAGCATATATGAGCAGATGGCCTCGATGAAGTACTAGAAGAGCGCCGGGCCGGGCAGGGAGACCGGCCGGGCGCGACGCGCACCACTGGAAGGCGGCGGGAGCGATCCCGCCGCCTTTCAATCCGTTCCCGGGGTTCTTGCGGCCTCAGCCGCCCCCTCAGGAAAGCGTTCCGGAGATCTCGTGCCGGAGAGCCTCCCACAGCTCGGAAGAGGTCCTGGCCTGGAGAACCCTCTCCCGGGCCGACTCGTCCTTGAACACCCGGGCCAGCGAGGACAGCAGCTCTATGTACTCGCGCTGCCTCTGCGTGCCGGTGATGATCATGCAGACTATCCTGACCGACGAACCGTCTATGGACTCGTAGTCCGGAATGCCCTCATGGACGGTTCCGAACGCGATCACGGATACCTGCACCTCGGGAAGCCTTGCGTGTGGCACTGCTATGCCCAGGCCGATGCCCGTGCTCATCAGGGCTTCACGCTCCATGATAAGCCTCTCCAGCTCGTCGCTGTCGGAAATCGTTCCGCTGTCCGCGAGGAGCCGTATGAGCTCCCTGAGGGCGTCCTGCTTGGTCCTGGATGAGAGTATCTTAACTCTCTCAGGGGCCAGAGCGTCCAGTATCTCCATCTGCAACGCTCCAATCCGGGAGGGGCCGAACCCCGAAACACTCCAGGCAATGATAGCGAATCGGGCCGATTCCGTGCCAGCGCCATCTGAACAGGTCTCTGACGGATGTGGAAATCCCGCTGCCGGGTCGTCTGGCGACCCGGCAGGCGGGCACTCGTATCAGTCCGAGAAGGAGGCCTTTATGCCGCCGAACGTCAGGGGGACGAATCCAAGGTCGCCCTCGAATCCCAGTTCGGACATCGAAGTCGAGAGGGTTCCCTGCTCCATGTAAGGGTAGTCCGCCATCAGGCCGCGGTTCGATCCGGTCTCCCACATGTACGTGTAGAACATGTTGGCTCCGCCCTGCCACTGGAGCTCGAAGACGAGGTTGTCCACCCCGTTGTACCAGAAGGGAGTGTCCAGGGTGATCGTCATCCACTCGTCCGGACCGGCTGACATGACCTGCGAGGAGGTCTCGTAGACCAGCGTCTTCGTCCCGGCGATGTAGTTATTCTCGAAGGTGTTCGTGAGCTCGTCCGCGGAACTCAGGCCCATGTACAGCTTGAAGCTGTTGTAGGTTCCGCTGGCCGAGCCGGCCGATCCGCCCCTCTGCCACGAAACGCTGCTTATGACCATGGGTCCCAGCATCTCCTCCGACAGCGCCATCACCTGATAGCGTATCGCGGAGCCTCAAGACGCGCAGAACGGGTCCATGCTCGGGAAGCCCGGATTGCCGACGACCACTTCGGCCGCGGAAGCCAGGCAGGCGAGCGCCAGCAGAGCCGCCAGGGATGTCCTCAATCGATCCTCCTTTCGAGGGCTGGAAATACATACGTACCTGGTGTGATATTGTCCATGCCCCCGGAAAGTTCCCGGCCCGCGATCCCGGGCCTCAGTCGTCGATAGCTACCTGGGCCCTGATGAGATCGTGGAGAGTGACGACGCCCTGGGGCGCACCGCAGGCATCTCCCAGCACCACCATGCCGGAAGGCGATTCGACAAGCAGGCGGGCAGCCTCCTGGACGGACTCCCCGGGGCTGCAGAAGACCGCCTCGAGCATCTCCAGGGGATCTCCCCCGGAGGCGAACGCCTCGAGCCCGGCCCTTCTGGCGATCCCGATCACCGAGCCGCCCTCAAGCACCGGGAACCTCTTGAACGGATGCCAGTCGAGAAGCTCCCTGGCAGAGTTCCTGTCTAGCCTCTCGAGCGCGACGGTTCTCCGGGAACAGATGGAGGAGACCGGGATCTCGGCCCAGGATGCGCGCGCCCTGGTCGCGGCGGGGTGAGCGAGCTCGTGTCCGTCCTGGCCGAGGAGGGCGTCGTAGAGATTCACCCTGCCGAACCTGGCCGCGACGGCCTGGCTCACGAGGGTGGCGAGCATGAGCGCCGGGACAATCGAGAACTGGTGCGTCATCTCGAAGACTATCAGGACCGCAGTGAACGGCGCTCTCACCGCCGCACCGAAGCAGGCGCTCATCCCGCAGGCACAGAGGAGGAGGCGGTCGCCTGAGCCCAGCGGCAGAAGCAGCGAGGCGGCGCCCGAGAGGAACAAGCCGGTGAAACCGCCCATGAAGAGGGTCGGTGAGAAGATGCCCCCGCATCCACCCCACGCGTAGCTCGCCGCCGACACGAACACCTTTGCCGCGACGAGGAGCCCGGCGATCTCCCAGGGGCCGAACCTCCCCGTGAGGGAGTCGCTGAGGTCGCCGTAGCCGAGGCCGAATACGCCCAGCTTGCCCGTTGCCGCGAAGAATCCGAACCCGACCAGCCACGTTGCCAATCCGCCGACTGCAGCCCTGAGGACGACGGGCACCCTGCTCCTCGTCCTGATCCTCCTCCGCTAGGAGAGCACCGACCGCTGGAACACCCCGGCGACGCACGCGGAGGCGGCCGAGACCAGCGGGACGATGGCGTAGATCCTCCAGGTGATCCCCTCGATCTCGGGCATCTCGAATGCCGGCTGCCTGCCTATGAGCGCGTGAGCGACGAACGCCCCGATCACCGCAGAGAGGATGATGCTCCCGAGATAGCGGCTGTTCAGATCGTCGAGGATCTCCTCCAGCACGAAGGTCATAGCGGCGAGCGGCGTGTTGAACGCGGCGGCCAGTGCGGCCGCTGCACCCATGAGGACGGGCCTCCGCCTCCCCTGCTTGGGGATGCCCATGGTACCCGCCACGGTCGAAGCGATCCCGCCGCCTATGTAGACGCTCGGACCCTCGCGGCCGAGGCTGGTGCCCCCGCCGATCGAGAGCACTCCGGCTAGGAACTTCACGACGACATGCCTGGGCGAGACGTACCCGAGGTCCTTCCAGAAGGCGGTCTTGAGCTGGGGGATGCCGCTGCCTGCGGAGCCGGGGCTGAAGCGGCCCATCAGCAGGCCGACCAGAAGGCTGCTCCCCAGGACGATTGCGAGGCTGACCGCGGCGAAAGTCCAGAGGGGCAGTCTGGAGAGGCCTGCGAGCCCCTTCTCGAAGAGGAGCCTGGAGCAGAGCATGAACGCAACTGCGGAGAGGCCGGAGGCTGCACCCATGATGAGGGCCGAGCCCGGCGTGAGCGTGAGTCGGGACAGCCTGTGTCTGAAGCTGCTCCGTCTCAAGGCTGCCTCGCCCCGCCGGGGACGGCACGCTCCGGATCCTGCACAGGATACGCTCCAGCCGCCTCCCGTCGATGGCGACCTCCGCGTGCCTGTTCATTCGTCCGCTGCGTCGGATTCATCTCGACTGCGACGCTCTCGCTGGTCCAAAGTCCCCGAGGCACGGGTACTCCGAGCCTCGCCGCTGGATGGCTTCCATCCAACGAGAGAGCACATATCTCACAGGTGAGCGCAGCCTTGATACCTGCTGTCGCGGCTTCATTTCGCTTGTTACCGCTCTCGCAGATTGCAGTGCAGTCATGCTGCCGCGGGTTCGTTTCGCGAGACGAAACGAGCGTGGTGGAGGCGGCGGGTATCGAACCCG